>JAFXAU010000031.1 GCA_017516865.1 Bacteroidales bacterium | reverse complement strand
GAGTGTCGATGAAGGACACAGAAGACTTGGGTGGCTATTGCTCCGGTGTCACACCTCTTCCCATACCGAACAGAGAAGTTAAGACCGGAAGCGCCGATGGTACTGGGCAACAACCGGGAGAGTAGGTGCCGCCTCTTTTTTTTAAGAGAGTCCGTCAGGAAACTGGCGGACTTTTTTTGTATATACTTGTGAAACACAACACTATTCAATCTACGTTTTGCATGCGCTTCTGTATCATCGCGAGGCACTATGCGCAAAACTTCGAGTACAAGAACGAGACGATTCTATAGAAGCAAAACTCACCATCACGAATTTGGAATTTCGAGATTTGATTCCCCAAAGTTTAATGGTTCCGTTGACGATAAAAATTTATACCGACAAAAAATGGACGACGGTTGTGCAAAACGGTACGGCAATTCCCATTGACAAACAAACCGACACATACATTCAGTTCCGCGCAATGCCTAATGGGGGAAAAATTGTGGTGAAGTGAAACTCCGCCTCAAATTTAATCTTCCTCCTCATATGGCGGTTCATCGCTTTCGCAACCTAACTCCATCGCTTTTGCGAAGTATTCTTTTGCTTTTTCCAAATTTTTCTCAACGCCCCAACCGTTTGCGTAGCATTCGCTTAAGCCATAGTAACCATTGCCGCAACCGAGATTTGCGGCCTTGGTAAAAAGCAGAATGGCTTTGGAATAATCAATTTGAGCGTCGTCGTATGCTCCCGTATAACATCTTCCTAAATCGGCCATTGCTGGCGGATATTCTTGCTCGGCAGCTTTTTTGTACCAATAGAATGCCTGTTCCGCATCGTCTTCTTCCATCCAATAATAATAACCTAATTCATCTTGTGCTTTGGCATCGCCTTGTTCGCTTTTCGCCTTTAATTTCGCAAGACCTTCGTCGTCCCTGTCATAGTCTTCCTCGTCGCCAACAACCAATCGGTCGTCCAAATATTCTAATTCTTCGCGTAAAGGATGGTTGGGGCTGATATGTACTTCCCAAGAACAATACGGACTGCATTCGTCGAGACCCATATAACCAATGTCAACGACAGAATCGGGCAATCGTATCCCTGAAATTTTAGGGCATCGGAAAAAAGCATCTTCTCCAATATTTATAAGTGTTTCTGAAAAAACAACCTTTGTAAGTCCGTAACATTGTTCAAATGCAGCCATGCCAATTTCTTCCAATTGGGGCGGACAAATGAGTTCGGTAAGATTCTCACAATAGCGGAATGCTTCGTCACCGATTGTTGTGAGAATTTTTGAAAACGTAACTTTTTTTAGCTTATTGCAGTTGAGAAAAGCTTCTGCAGCTATGATTTTTACAGAATCGGGAATGACAATCTCCGAAGGACAATTTTTTTTGTCGGCGAGCCCAAAGCAGATTGAGCCATCTTTGTACAACAACAAATTATTCTCGGAATACAATAGTGTATCATCACCCTCAAAGACATTTTTCCTAATATGTCGGGTGGTTTCGGGTATTTTGATGTTTGTCAGATTTTTACAGTCTTTGAATGCATTTCCCCTAATATATGTCAACGATGATGGAAGAGAAACCTCTGTTAATGCAGTACAACCTTCGAATGCAAAGGAAGAAATTTCCGTTATTCCTTCTGATAGAACGACTTTTTTTAGATTTGTACAATCCTTAAAAGCCGAGATACTAATATCTGTAACCTTGTAGGTTTTGGGGTTGAACCCTAAAAATCCTTTTACGGTAATTTGATTAGGGATTGCAATAGAAGTAAGGTTTTTATTTTTACAAGATGCTACTCGTACTGTATTATCCGTTAATTGCTCATACTGCAAATCATCGATTGTAAAGTTTTTTCTCATGGGAAATAAATTTTCTTTGTGAAACATATTATCAAATAGAATTTGAACAAAAATAATATACTATTATGCGAAGATTTCGCATACTCGCTTTATTTTTTGCATTGTAATCAAAAAAATAAATGTAATGCAAAAGGATGAATTAACATTCTTTTCTATCTTTGAAAACTATAAATTGAGGGGAAATATGGCACACAAGGGATTATCAAAGTCAAAATACGTGGCGTTTTGCTCGTGCGAAAAATTGTTATGGTTACGGGTGTATAAATCGGAACTTGCCGTAGTTGATGACGCATCGATGGCACGGATGGAAACAGGGAACGAAGTTGGTGACCTTGCCATGCAGTTGTTTGGCGATTTTGTAGAGGTAACGGCAAAGAATGATGACGGTTCGCTCAATCTCAAAAAAATGCTCGAGGATACTCGGAAATGCTTGGATGAAGGTTGCAACAATATCTGTGAGGCGTCATTCAGTTACCACGGCTGTTATTGTGCCGTAGATATTCTTAGAAAAGAAAAAGGCGGATATGCCATTTATGAGGTGAAAAGTTCCACTGAAGTAAAAGATTATCATTTGACGGACATTGCATATCAAAAATATGTTCTCGAAAAATGTGGCATGAAGGTTACCGGAACATACATCGTTCACATTGACAATTCCTATGTCTTTGATGGAACGCTTGATGTTGCCAAATTGTTTGTTGTTGAAGATGTTGCGGAACGAATGGAAAACGAATATCTAAAAGTTCCCACTCTTTTGCCTGCTGCATTAAAAATAGTTGCAAATGAAGAAGAACCGGTAAAAGATATTGACGAAAACTGCTGCGGTTGCGAGTTTTGGGGCTATTGTGCGAAACACGTGCCAAATCCGTCAGTATTTGATTTATACAGAGTGCATTTTTCGAAAAAAATAGCATATTATAGAGAAGGACTGATTTCGTACGAAGATTTGCAAAAGTCAAAACGCATTGAGAATCCGATACATATTATGCAATTGGAAGGTGCGTTGAATGACAAAACTTTTATAAATAATGACGGAATTTCCGATTTTTTGAAAACATTGTCTTATCCGCTTTATTTTCTTGATTTCGAAACGATGCAACAGACGGTGCCCGACATTGTGGGTACAAGACCATATCAGCAAATTCCGTTTCAATATTCGCTTCACTATATAGAAAACGAAGGCGGAGAACTGAAACATAAAGATTTTCTTGCCGAATCTGGGAAAAATCCGCTTCGCGACATTGCTGAACGGTTGTGTCAGGATATACCTAAGAATGTCTGCACAATTGCGTATAACAAGACTTTTGAATGTTCGAGGATAAATGAACTTGCCGAGTTGTTCCCTGATTTAGCAGATCATTTGTTAAACATAAAAGAGCATATCGTTGATTTATTGGTGCCGTTTCAAAAGGGTAATTATTATGTAAAGGAAATGGGTGGTTCATTTTCAATTAAAAGCGTGTTACCTGCCTTGTTCCCAGATGATCCGAGTCTGAATTATCACAATTTGGACGAACGAGTGCAAAATGGTGGCGACGCGATGAATATTTTCCCGAAAATAAAGGATATGCCGCCCGAAGAACAGAAGAACGCTCGAGAAGCATTGCTTGAATATTGCAAACTCGATACCTTGGCAATGGTGAAAGTTTGGGAAAAACTGAAGGATGCAGTAAAAAAATAAATTTTACTGTGCAAAGATTTCGCACATCTATTATATATATTTGCATTGTAATAAGAAAAATAAACTTTAAAATTCTAAGAAAATGTCATCAGTTCAAATTCAACGATTGCAGTGGCTCATGGAGGTAATCTCTGATTATGAACCAATTACGTTTAAGGAAATTCAAGGTAAATGGGATAAATGTTCGCTCAATTGCGACTGCAAACCGTATGCGGAACGAACATTCCGTGATCATCTTAAGGATATTTACGATTCGTTCGGCATCAGTATTAAGTGCAATAATTACAACGAATATTACATCGATAGGGAAGAAAGTCATTCCACTACGGGTTGGCCGCGTAGATCAAGTAGCAATGCCAAAAGCAGAGCAAAAAATCTTAAAACAATACGGGAAAAATTACAGCTTCGCCAGACCAAAATGAACGAAACCTTTGTCTGGACAGAGGAAAACGTGCGTAAGTTGTTGGAACTCAACGACACACTTGCAAAACTGATGGATGAAGCACGAAAGAAACATGATGAAGTAGAGCGTGATATAAAATTCCTGTGTGCAAGCGGTAAGACGAACTATATAAACTCTGACATTGAAACGTATATCTACTATGATTTCTATGTTGATGAAGAAAACACATTGGGAAATGAACTCGTTGATTTTGCCTATGAAAAACTCAAGACAGCTTGGAACACCCGTCCCGACATGGACAAAGACCCTTTGAACGAATGGAGTTGGAACATTGATGAACTCAGTCAACCTTCGTTCAACGACCACCGCATCTGTTATTTGATGTATGTGCTTTTTTCAAAATGCTGTATGCCGTTTCAATATGGTCTCTTGCTTGATCCTAAGAGGTTTATTGTGCAGACAGAGGTGCATATTTAGAGAACGACGTTGGCAGAAAAATTTAAAACAAGTTTCGAAAGACTTAGTAACTTTTAATAATCCAATTTCTCGGATTTTGTTTTATGGACTTCGCTTAATCTGAGATAATGTGAATTTAGAAGTCTCCTATAAATTATGGACAATAAACTACATATCAGAGCTTTAGAAATAGCAGAGAAAATTAGAAAAGAAATTCCTGGTTTTTATTGTGGTTTTAGAACTCGCCCCCTCTACAAAGGTGGTGGAATAGATAATGGATGTTATTTCCGGGGTAACAATGAGGGTGCATTTATCGCATTGACAAAGGAAGGATGTGGGATATGTGTAAATGCTCACAATATACAATTACATGTGTCTTCTGATGCAAAGACAACGATAACGAATAGGATTTTTAAGGATTTAATAAAACTTTGGAATATAACAAATATACTAAAGTATGATTATAGTGAAAAGGCAAAGACAAAGGACCTCACTGATGTTGAGCTTGTTTCATATATAAAAGAATTTAAGAAATATATTGACGATAATAAAATAAACGATTTCCTGTATTCCAAGAGTGATTTCGACAAACAGGTTAAGGTGTTTGTTGATAAAAAATTGCTGATATATAATGCAAAAAAAGATAAATACAAGGGAGTGCTGAAGAAATATGAAGATAGTAAATCTAAAACATGTTTTAGCAAAAAGCATTTTTCACAAATCATCTTCACTTGTTTCGAAAAATTTCGTAACTTTACACAATTCAAATTCTTGGATTTTGTTATATGATTTCGATTAATCTGAGAATAATGTAGAAAACAGAAGTTTCATAAATGTAATGTAGAAAAATTATGATTAGTGAAGAAATCTTATGTAAGGCAATATTAGATAGTATTGCACCTCTAAAAAAGCCTCGCAATGTAAAAGCTTTTCAAATAAAGTTAATGAGTTACTTAAATGACTTAAAGTTAACAAAAGACGACTGGGCTGACGAAGATAAGCATTCATTACGTCCCGAGAGAGATGCAATAGATATCCATTGTCAATCTGAACATATTGTGATAGAAATAGATACTACCCGTGCAGACCAAGTAGCAAAAAAGTTTTTGTCTAGATTAGTATTGTGGGGATTGAATTCGCCAATAAATTATGTGGCTATATTGTATCCAGATACCAGAAATGGAAAACCAGAATGTGAAAAATTTTTACACTATTGTTATGAATTGTTAAGAAAGGTTAATTCCAAAGCAAGTATTCTTGGAATATTTGTAGATCCAGATAAAGAAGAGTTAAAAGTTATAGATTTTAAAAAGTCATGTTATATTGTGGGGAAGAAAACCCCTAAAACGTGTAACTCAATGTGTGGCGTTGTTGAAGAAGTTGTTAAGATATATATGAAAAAAAATCCAGTAACTTCATATAAAGAATTAAAAGATATTTTTAAGGGATTTGTAAATGATAAAATAGGTAAAAGTCGATATAAAAATATAGATATGTGCACAAGCGATAAAATCGCTGTCCATACATTCACTCAATTTAGACAAAATGGTACATTGAATTGGTATAAATTTATTTGTATTTGTAAAAAAATACGTATTCCCATAGAAAGACATTTTGTTTATCGGTTATATTCTAACGTATGAAGTAATACATAGAATATAACATTTATATAAAAGACGACTCAAATCGTAATTTTTTTGATTTGAGTCGTTTTTTATTTCCCCCCCCCTCAAAAATTTTCCAAAAAAAAAATTCATTCTGCGAAAATCTCGCATACTCGTTTTCTTTCTTTGTTTCAAAGAAAATAATAGGTTGTTTATTATATTGAAAATAATTTATGAATTTAAAAATTAGACATATGGCAAAATCAAAGGTAGAAGTTGATTTCGATAAAATCGTAGATAACTATATTAAGGATATGAAAAGATATGGTTTGCTGAAGAACGGATCCTTAAATGATTATCCTTCCAGACTTAAGGCTGTAGATATTTGGATTGGTGGAAAATGTATCAAATGGGTTGAAGACGCAATGAAGGATAAAACCCCCATAGAAAAAGTAAAATCAGTTTTTGATACGAATTTAAAGAAAGAAGGTAGTAGTTATAAAGATTCTGCTGGAAAAGCTCGTAATATTAATGATAATCATCGCTCCAATTATTTGTCTTTTGCAAAATGGATAATTGGACAATACCAAGCTAACACGTGGCTTTCTATAGATAAATCATCGGATGATTTATATTGTCAACTAATTGCAAAGAATGCATTGTTTTGTACTATAGATGTCGCTAAGGAAGTGCGTAAAAAAAGTAATACATATTCATGGTATAACAATAAGTATAGACGTATTAGTTCAAAAGACAAAACAGACGGTAAAAAAATTAGAGAAAGTGATGAGGACGGTGTTATTCTGGATAACAATACAATGGCCAATCTGGCAATTAAGACAGCGATAAAAAAATCTTTATCCGTAAAAGGTAAGTTTTCTGATTATATGGTTTGTCATATTTGGGATTCTACATGCTACGATGCACGCTATCATACAAGTGTTTTCAATTTGGTGCTTGTCCCAACAGCAATAGCAGGGCTTACTGACTATAAACAGGCAGTAAAAGAAATGCTTCAGTACGAGTCTGCGCGTAGATTTGGCGTATATCCAAAAGGGAAAACTTGTCCAGAAAAGCCTACTTTTTTTGATAAAATCACTATCTGGAGGCAACAAGATGAACATGATAAAGCAGAAAATACACGAAAAGATTTTAAAGAAGTATAATAATTAGTTTTTCATCTGTAGCATTCAGAAAAACACTTATTTACAACGACGGCTCAAATCGTATAATATTTTGATTTGAGTCGTTTTTTATTTTCCCCCCTCAAAAATTCTTCCAAAAAATCTTCATTCTGCGAAAATCTCGCATACTCGTTTTCTTTCTTTGTTTCAAAGAAAATAATAGGTTGTTTACTATAAAAAAACGAGTAGTATGGACAAAAAAGATGGCGTTTTGACAAATGGCGTGTTTTCGGTCGCCAATGACAAAAAAGTGTATTTTTCGCAAGGTAATTTGCAGTATCAGGTCAGTACGGGCTTGTGGCGTTTTGCCGAACATCAGTATGATGCGCTTGGCGATGAAAATTATGAGGCCGCGGAGGATACCGATTGTAGGATGGATTTGTTTGGCTGGGGAACGTCGGGATGGAACAGTGGTGCAAAAGTATATAAACCAAATAGTTACAGTGAAGATTGCAAAGACTATCTTCCAGGCGGTTCAGGAAAAATCAAACTTGTTGGCGAGTTTGCCAATGCCGACTGGGGCGTGTATAACAAAATCACAAACGGAGGAAACCAGCCGGGATTGTGGCGTACGCTGACGAGAAATGAATGGGAATATTTGATTTTTATGCGAGATGATGCCGAACGTCTCTATTCAATAGGTTGCGTAGGCGAAGTAAACGGTTTGATTTTGTTGCCCGATGATTATTACTTCAAAGGTTCAAGAGCGGATTATCGCGTGAAAGAAAACGCAGAACGCTTGATTGCGTTGCCGCCTTGCGACGGTCTTACCAAACTTCCTCCTTCGTCGTTTTCACCGCGGGCTGCATATTTTTTTGAAAATGAGTTCACGCCCGAAGGATGGGCAAAAATGGAGGAAAAAGGAGCCGTTTTTCTTCCTGTCGAGACGCTCAACGCCGAGTTCTATGGACGATATTGGTCAACTTCGGGATACGACGATGAATATGCATGTGCCATGGAATTCGAGGCAAATGGCGGTTACTTGAGTTACGACGAAAGTTGTGATTGCTTATACTGCGATAATGTTGCAATGACTTGCTTCAAGCGTTGCGAGCAACTATTTGTCCGTTTGGTGAAGGATGTGGAATAAATGTATAATCTTTAAAAATAATAGAAATGGTAGAAACAAGAAAATGGAAAGATGCGCATGGCGTATCATTTGAACAAGACGAAAATGGAATTACATTGGTCGGTGCTACTCGTGCATTGGTGCCTGAATCGTATGAAATCCCCAAGGGAGTGACGAAAATCGGAAAGGAGGCGTTTCAATATTGTAGGAGATTAACAAATGTTGTCATTCCCGATTCTGTGACAGAAATTGGAGAACATGCGTTTCAACGTTGCAAAAATTTAACAGACCTCGTTATTCCTGATTCGGTTACGACAATCGGGGAAGGTGCGTTTGCATTCTGTGAAGGGTTGATAGAACTGAAAATTCCTGAATCCGTTACGGAAATCAAAGTACATGTATTTTACTTTTGCACTAACCTAACAAGCGTGTCGATTCCGAATTCGGTGACGAAAATCGGAAAGGAAGCATTTTACTTTTGTGAGAATTTAGCAAGTGTGGCAATCCCAGATTCCGTAACGGAAATAGAAGAAGGTGCGTTCTCCTCTTGTAAAAAGCTGAAAAGTGTGACATTGTCTCATTCCCTTACGGAAATTGGAAAAAATGTATTTGGTTTCTGTGTGGAATTGTCAAGTGTTACAATTCCAAATTCGATAAGGAAAATTGGACCTTGGTCGTTTGGTCGTTGCCAAAACCTTACAAATGTTACTATTCCTGATTCTGTTACGGAAATTGATGGTGCGTTTTATGATAGCGGAATAACAAACGTGGTGATACCAAATTCCGTTACGAAAATAGGACGTGCTACATTTTCGAGGTGCAAAAATCTAAAAAGTATAACTATTCCCGATTCGGTGACTAACCTTGATGGGATTCAGTTGTTTATGAACTGCGAAAACCTCACAAGTGTGGTTTTGCCAAATTCATTGACGGAAATTGGCAATAGAATGTTTGCGTGCTGTAAAAACCTGACAAGCATAACTATACCAGATTCGGTTACCAAAATCGACACCGAGGCATTTGCAGGATGCGAAGCGCTCGCAAGCGTTGATATTCCAAATTCTGTTACGGAGATTGGCGAGTGCGCGTTTCTCTGTTGTTCTAATTTGACAAGTGTGACTATGGCTGATTCGGTTGTGGAAATCAAAAATTATGCGTTTGATTACTGCAAAAAACTAAGTAAACTGACGCTTTCCAATTCAATTGCGAAAATTGGCGAAGGTGCGTTCTGGAATTGCGAAAAACTCGCAAGTGTGATTATTCCAACGTCGGTTGAAGAAATCGGAGACTATGCGTTTAAGAATTGCGAGGATTTGAAGTCGGTCATTCTGTCAAAATCTACAAATGTCGGCAACTTTGCTTTTAATGACGATGTGGCTATTTCTTGGTTTGACGAAAAAGTGTTCTCTTCAATGAGTATCAATGAATTGGAAAAAGAAATCGAAACACTTAATCAACAAATCTGCGACCTTTGCAAGGAACAGGAATATGAACGCGCGTCGCAATTGCGTGAAAAAAGAATCAAATTGGAAAAGGTTCTTGAAGCAAAACGACAGGAATAAGTTTTTGAGACGACTTTGTGTAATAGACAAAAGTAGAGACAGATTTTTTGTCTCTACTTTCAATTTTTAAGGGATTTTTGCTGAACGCTTTTCGTTTTTTAAGAAAAATTTGTATTTTTGTGTCAGTTTTTAATCGAGGTATATGAAACAATCAGTTTTTGTCCCTAAAAATTATTCTTCGTTGTTGGATTTGCAACAGACGGAACTGGCTATAAAATTGATAAAGGACACTTTTGAGCATAATCTTTCTGTAGGTTTGTGTCTGCGTCGTGTGACTGCACCGTTGTTCGTGCTGAAAGGTACTGGTATCAACGATGATTTGAACGGCGTTGAACGTAAGGTTACATTCCCCGTAAAAGCATTGGACGACAAGCAGGCTGAAGTTGTCAATTCGCTTGCAAAATGGAAACGGATGGCGCTGGCAAAATATAATGTAAAGCCAGGCTATGGCGTGCTGACGGATATGAATGCAATTCGTCCCGACGAAGATTTGGATAATATCCATTCTTTATATGTGGACCAGTGGGATTGGGAACGGGTGATAACTGCCGAAGATAGAAATTTGTCTTTTCTTCGATTGATTGTTAAACGTATCTATGACGTTTTAAAACATACGGAATATGTCGTTTCTGAGGAATATCCTCAAATAAAACCGATTTTGCCGGAGAAAATTACATTTATTACTACAGAAGAATTGTTGCAGATGTATCCCGACAAAACTCCGAAGGAACGAGAATATGAAATTACAAAACAATATAAAGCTGTGTTCCTCATCGGAATAGGTGATGTTTTGTCGAATGGCGAAAAACATGACGGTCGTTCTCCCGATTACGATGATTGGACTCTAAATGGCGACTTGTTGTTGTGGAATCCAGTTTTGGAAAATTCTTTTGAAATTTCTTCAATGGGAATCCGTGTAGATGCTGAAGCCATGAAGAACCAGTTGAAGAAAGCCAATGCGGAAGAAAGAAAAGAACTGTTGTTCCATAAGAAATTGTTGAACGGCGAACTGCCTCTTTCCATCGGTGGTGGAATCGGACAAAGTCGTTTGTGTATGTTTTTCCTGCGAAAAGCGCATATTGGCGAAGTGCAAAGTTCTTTGTGGGGCGATGAGATTGTAGAGGAATGCAGAAAGAATAACATTTTCTTGATATAAACTCTAATTCTTGTTTATGTGGTTTTGAATTACGAGTTATTGTAATTCATATTTCGGTCGTTTTGTAAAATAAATGGCAGATTTTTACACAACTTCAAAGTTTTTTTTTGTTCTTTGTGAAAAAATAAGAAATCTATGATTCAGTCAATGACAGGTTACGGAAGGGCGGTTGCCAAACTTCCTGAAAAAAATGTAATTGTTGAAGTTAAGTCGCTCAATAGCAAACAAATGGATGTAAATACTAGAGTGGCTTCACTATATAGGGACAAGGATTTGGAAATTCGCAATTACTTGTCGTCGCAGTTGGTGAGAGGTAAGGTCGATTTTTCTGTTTATATTGAAACAAAGGAAGGTGTCGGCGAACGTGTGTTACAGGAATCTGTCGTAAAATCGTATTATAAAAAGATAGAATCGCTTGCAAAGGAATTGCATGCCGAAAATTTTTCGACTTTAGATGCTGTGCTGAAATTGCCTGATGTTTGGTCGGTTGACACTCAGTCGCTTGCGTCGGAGTCGGAATGGAACGAAGTGTATAAGGCGATTGAGGAAGCAACGGCAAATATTGTGACGTATCGTCGTCACGAAGGCGAAGCACTCGATAAGGATTTGCGTGGAAATATTGCGACAATATTAAATTTATTGGCGTCGATTGAAGAGTTTGAGAAAAATCGTGTGGTGAAGATTCGCGAAAAAATCGAAACCTCTTTGGCTGAATTTATTGAATCAGACAAAATTGACAAAAACCGCCTTGAGCAGGAAATGATTTTCTATTTGGAGAAACTCGACATAAATGAAGAAAAAGTTCGTCTTGCTCAGCATTGTAAGTATTTTCTCGATACAATGGACAATGAGGAATTCGCTGGTAAGAAACTCAATTTCATTGCACAGGAAATGGGACGCGAGATAAACACCATGGGCTCCAAGTCGAACGATGCCGACATGCAAAGGATTGTGGTTCAGATGAAAGACAATTTGGAAAAGATTAAGGAACAGGTTCTGAATGTTTTATAACAACGGCATGAAAGAAAACAAAATGCTCATATTGTCGGCTCCTTCGGGTTCTGGTAAATCAACAATAATTCATTATTTGTTGCAAAAGGGTTTTCCCTTGGAATTTTCCATTTCTGCAACAACCCGTGCTCCGCGTGGAACGGAAAAAAATGGAGTTGAGTACTATTTTTATTCGGTTGATGAATTTAAGAAAAAAATAGCCGACGGCGATTTCTTGGAATACGAGGAAGTATATGCCAACAGATTTTATGGAACATTACATTCCGAATGTGACCGAATTTGGGGAAAAGGCAATGTGATTGTGTTCGATGTCGATGTGGCAGGCGGAATGCGTTTAAAGAAGTTGTTCGGCGACAAGGCGTTGTCGCTGTTTATCAAAGTGCCTTCAATCGACGTGTTGCGTGAACGTTTACTTGCAAGAAAAACTGATTCTATGGAAGAAATTCAGCAACGTTTAGATAAAGCGGCATACGAAATGCAGTTCGCAGAAAAATTTGATGCTATTGTCGTAAACGATGATTTATCTCGTGCATGTGAAGAAACGGAACATTTATTGTCGGAATTTTTAAAAAGATAAATTTTTTATATATTTGTGAAATTCAAAATTATTAAAAGATGAGAAAACGTATACTTTTACCTTTAGTGCTTATGTTAGTGGCTTCAGCGGCATTTTCGCAAGGAACCATTAAAAATAATTCGTATTTCACTTTGTCGTGGAATCGTGCTGTTTCAAAATATGGAACGATTGTAGACAATGAATCGTCGAAAAATCTTCGTACATATTATAAAAATAAATATGGCGACGATTTGAATCACTACAGCGGCGCTTTGACTGTTGGTGCAAACTTCTACATTCACCCGATTGGCTGGTTGATAGAAGGTTTCAAAGCAGGTCTTTGTATCGATTTCATTGACTTGGGTGCAGATTATTACCGTTTCCCCGATGCAACTCGTGCTATCGGTGGTGTAAAATCAACTGATACGGAAAACTATAACGATTTGAATGTGTATTATTCTTTGAATGCTGGTCTTGTTGCTACGATAAGTCCTGCAAAATCGTTCTATATTGATTTGACCGCAAAGGTATGTCCGACGTTTGCTGTGAATTATTTTAGAATTCCTGCCTATCAGTTGGGATATGCGTCAAATTCACCGATTTTTGAAAGAAGAAATGCAGGCCTTGAATATGGTGGATATGAAGTAGTTGCTGTAAATGGAACATCATACGATGATTCTGCAATGCCTTCGTCTCTAAATTATGTTCCAACAAAAAATGAGGAAGATACAGGTATCGGACTTGGTTTCAACTACTCGTTCGGCTTGGATTTCCGCTATTCAAAATTCTTGATTGGTTGTGAATGGGTATTGGGAAATATTAATTACTCATACGATGTATGGGATAAGCAAAAGATTCATAATCAACATCTAAAGATTAAATTAGGTTTGTCTTTTGAATAAGATTCACTAATTCAGTAATTATGGCATGGCTTTTGCTATGCCTTTTTTGTTTAAAAATTAAAAGTTATGAAACGGTTATATTTCTTGTTTGCTGCGGCAATTTTCGGATTGGTCTCATGTAATATGGGTGAAGACGGTAATGCGTATTTGAGCATTGATTATAGTGATGAAGTTGGTGAACCTCAGTTTATACGAGTTTCGTATGATGTTGAATATGATGATGGCTATAGACAGCAGGTTGATTTGCGTAATTCTTGGGATTGGGGCGTGTATTATTTGATTGACAGAGGTGATTACACCGTGTATTGGGAACACGAATATAAAAATGAAAAAAATAAAACAATACGTGTTGGTAATGAGGCAGTCATTGAAATCTGGATTGATCCAGGACGTACAAAACATCGTGACGGGGTAGATGTATATTTTGATTTGACGCTATTTGATGATAATTATGTGAAATTCACCCACGAAAAAGAACGCGGCGTTCGCGAAGCTCGTACAAAATCATTTGATGTGACAAAAGATGATGAAAAGGTTGCTTTGTATACAACAGAGGAATCCAAAGGTTGCTACACAATGAGATGTACAGTATATAAAGTTTCAGAATACGAAGTGGAAGAATAAGTTACTATATTTAATATCAATGATTAGTAGAGACGTCGCGTGTGCAACGTCTCTTTTTTTATGATTTCCAAAAAACAAACACAACAGCCAATACCAAACAAACAAATGCCGCAATGTGGTTCCATGCGATTTTTTCTCCTTGAAATAAGATATTGGCAATTACGCAGAAAACTGTAATGGAAAGCACTTCCTGAATTACTTTTAGTTGTAACAATGTGTATGGACCGCCGTTGCCAATAAATCCCATCTTGTTAGCAGGAACTTGGAAACAATATTCGACAAAGGCTATTCCCCAACTGAACAAAATAACGGCTATCATAGACCAATTGGTAGATACGCCCATTTGATTTAACTTAAGGTGACCATACCACGCCAATGTCATGAAAATATTGGCAAGAAATAATAAAAGAACTGGTGATAAATATTGCATAATGTATAATAATAAAAAGGAGTCAGAGAAATGCTCCGACTCCTTGGTGAAATTTAATTATTCGTCTTCGTAGTCATCATAATCGTCATCCTCGTCCTTCTGTTCTTTTTGTCTACGAGGTTTTTCCATTACTTCGTCTGGGTCTGGTAGTGGAGGCTTTTCATCGTAATAAGGTTCATTTCTTCTATATTTTCCATGAATTTGTTCCTTGTAAGAACTTGTTCCTACTTTATAGAAGTATGGGGTTTCTTTCTTAGACACATTCGATGTACGTTTAGCTTCTTTTATGTTGTTGATAGCAGTATTCATCGCGTTGTCAGTAGTAATAAACTGCATTTCGCCTCCTGTATACGTAAAGAAGAACCAATGTGTTTTGTCTAACTCAATGTAAATATTGAGCATATCATCTTTATAGAGATTTACTATTTCGACATATCCGTTAACAGTTTTATCTATAAAACGGTTGCCAATACTGAAAATTCCAAGTTGTCCCACCGAACGATATGCGTGAGCCGCCGAATCGTATGCCATATCAAGTTTCGAGAACGAAATACAGCTTTTTTCAAGAGCCTTTGGCAAGTTCTTTAACGCCAAATATGTTTGAAGTTCCGATAAATATTTATCAGCCTCGGCATTTCCAAGAGCTTCGGTAAATCCTTTTTTGAATGCTGGAGTGGTCAGATTGCCATTTTTAAGATTTGTACGATTAAGTACCGTATCGGCAATAGCTTTCAGAACACCTGCGTCGAATGGGAATGTGATTACTGAGAATGTTTCCAACGTGACACGGTCAGAATTGATGTTGTGTGTTACAGTACCGTAAATGTCGGTTTTTACCTGACCGAAATTCGTTCCGAGGTCTAATTTACCTTCGCCGTAAGTGTTGCAATATTCCCGATGATATGTTATGAGGTTACCTTGCTTGGTTTCGTCAAGAATTTTTTCCTTTGAACCAACTTTGTAACGACGGGAATTTTTGTCGTAGAACAAATATGAGTTGTTCACGCTCAACATCGGAACGTCGTTTTTATTGAATTTTGGCGATGAAAATGCCGTATAAACGCCTGTCGGTCTGATGTTTGTAAACAATGTCGTACCGACGTAGTTGGAATCGATGTCAACCATGTTGTCGCTGACAGGAATAAAGATTTCTTCTGGATTGATTTCTCCGGCAAATTTGAACCACGACGGTTTTATCTTAGCACATTCGTTGGCAATCAATACATTACCATCGAATGTCAGGTATTGTTGTGTCGACAACATTTTGTAGTCGCCAAAGTAACTATATACCGATGAAAGTTTGAAATTCTGTTCTTGTTCCAATTTACCTTTACCATATACGTGTTGTGCAGAATCAACTCTGATTCTTGTGAGAGGAAGCGGATGTTTCGTCTTGTTTTCGTCAATGAAATCGTACATTCCGTGTCCGGCGAAATTGTTCCGTCCTTTTACGAAGAATGTTGCATCGTAAATAGTATGGTATTTATTGTCGCGGTTGGCAATGAGTTTCGCGTTACGAATTGTATCCATGAATGCTTCCTTCTTAACGGTAATAATACTGTCTTTGTTCGGAATTATACGTGAATCGGCAATGTCGATGTACGGAACTTTGTATGCACCGATTATATGGTTCTTTAAGTCGTAGGTAGCATACGGAGATTCAAAGTTAAGCGTATCTTGCTTTGGATGAACAGAATAGAAGTGTAGGTCTCTTTTGTCTGTATTCATGTCTTTCGGGTCGCCTAATGCGATTTGTTTAGTCTTCATGTCCCAAGTAAATTTGGTTAAATAGCAGACATACATATTTTTAGGCAATTGAACCAACGAAAGCTTGTCGTTCGATGTAAAGTTTGCTTTTTGAGTTGTGAAATCGATATTGGCCTTTACATTTTTCGTTTTGAATGCCATTTCATCTAAAGCTCCGCCTTGTGTCTTCAAGTCAAAGTCGGCAGAATCGGCGTTGACGATTTTTTCTTTGAACTCAAATTTTTGCGAGGTGATTATTGCTTCGCTGAAGGTATATTTACCCCATCCACCAAGTCCGTTCGGCCCGTATATCAAACCACCTGCCAATGTGGTTGTGTCGCCGTACATTTTGAATACTTTGCCGGTTTCGGCAGCCATCAGTCTGTTTTCGTATGGTTCCCAATGAATTTTGATGTCTTCGCCTTTTACGCTCGGGGATTCAGTTCCCTGTGCGGCACTTTGTTGTTTAATGGTGAAATTTGTTGCAAGACCGTTGGTGGAATCAGGGAAGAAAGTGAATCCTTTCGGGTTCGAAATTGATTTTGCATTTAAGTAATCTAACGTTCCGAATCCACGCAATCCTTTGAAACTCAAATCAATCGTATCGGTGAAAGTGCCTTTCCCTTTGTAGGTTTTATATCCAGTTTTTCCCGTTACACGAACAAAACCAAAAGAATAATCAGGACGCACGACAATTTTTTCGCGAATGTTTTCGAAAATGTCGGCAGAAATCAACTCACCTTCAAAGAACAAGGCGTCGGTTGAGAAGTCGTTTACGCTGTCAATTGAGAACGGATCGACTTTGTAGTAGAATTTATTTCGGTCGTATACTTTATTGTAAATGCTTGGATAGTCGTAGTATACGTATGAAGTTTGTTTACTATTGAAAATAGGATATTGTGGGAAATCTTTGATACTTGATTTGTTGTTCGGGTCGTCGATCAAAATATCACCTGTTACGTGTTCTATAGAGTTTTTAATTTGTACATAATCCTTTATACCATATTGATTTTCTTTGAAACTCTTTACTTTAATCTTCAAAGAATCAACGTTTTGCAGATTGATTTTAAAGTTCTCGTAGTTAAAGTCGAAACCACGGCCGTAGAACGTGAAAAGTCCAGCTTCTATTACGCCGTCAAACTGGAAGTCTCTGTTTTTCGACATTGTAAGCTGACTGCCTCGAGGATAGAATACAACATTCTGAGAATCTGATACTTGTATCTTTGAAACACCGACCATGTTGAGGTCTTTCGTCGTCAAATCCAACGTAGCATTTGCCATGCCTTTCATATCGTGTTCCGAATCGAAACGGATTACGTCGTAGTCAATTTTACCGACAACTGCGTCAAGATATTCGTATGTACGTTTTTTAATTTGCAAAGTGTTTGTTTTTGAATCAAACGTAATCATACCACGGAACGAAAGGTCCAAGCATAGATGCACGGCGTCGGGTTCGGGCATTCTCATATACATTGCATATTCTTTCACGGTCAGAGTTTCCGTGTTTTTTTCTTTGCTCAATTTCCGAAGGGCTAAAAGCGGGTGAATTTGATTGTACATGCCGATTTCCTGGTAGCGTGCTTTACGGAAATAGTTTGATGATTCAAAAGAAGCTTTACTGAGATTTGTTCCTTCGAGACCGCCCATTTTCATTTCCGGATTGTCGATTTGCCATGTCAGTTGTTGGAAATCCATATCGAGCATGTGGTATGAGTTGAAGTAGGGGCTTCGGCTCATGTTTTCCGTATCGCCGTTACGGATAAGGTTTACAGTTCTTGTCGCCACGTTGTAACGGAACAACAATCCTGGGTGGTAAATTGAATCGGCATCGATGTAGATGCTGACTGCGGCATTACGGCTACTGATGCTTTCTTTTTGGAATGTATATCCGATAGAAGAAGTTTTGAAGATTTTTTTCCCGTTGTTGCGGAAGTCCAACGTAGCAGGTTCTTCTACAGTTCCCGAACCGATGAATTTCGCACCGTTCATACTGAAACCGCCTTTGTAGTCGATGCCTGGATAAATATCTTTTATAATGAAGATGTTTTGGTACGATTTAAAGCGTGGGTACGATATTTCGTTTACGCTTGTCTCTGCCATGGTCTTGTCTTCGAGAGAACCGAGAATTTTGTCGGAGTAGTACATGTCGTTGTAGAACCAAACAGAGTCAGCCTTGTAGGTATATTTGGTCATGTCTATTTTGTAGTTGCTCAATTCGGCATAAATAGATTCGCTACTGAGATGCGAACGTTCCCAGAAAACTTTTCCACCGTCGCCAACCCAGATGTTTTCAAAAGGCAGGAAGTAGCCGCTTGCAAGGTGGATGATGAATGAGTTTCCTGCCGATGTACATTGCAAGTCGGTCGGAGGAAGGGTGATTCTTACGTTGTTGTTGTCAAATTTGTAGTTGAAAGATTTTACGCGCATCAATTTCCATGTCACGGTTGACGAGGTGTACAATTCATGTTCCGAAAGAAGCGAAAGCGTTCCTTTACAAAATTTGTCGGCGGCATTCAGCGTTTTTGATTTCAATAAATACCTATAAGCCTCATTCCACGCGTGGTAGCTGGCAGTCGGATGGTCGGTGTTGAAAAACAATTCCACCGTTTGCAGATAGTTGTAGAAATGTGGACTTGGTTTCCCGTATTTCTTCAACAATGCATTGGAAGTTTCCACAATACGGCTTTTTTCGTCTCTGTCAATAGCTCCCGATTCCCAGTATTTTTTGAACTGTTTCAAATATTTCAGCAAATCCTGACTTTGGGCAGAATTAGAGAAGAATTGCTCCAATTGTTGAATATATTGGACTTCATCATCTGCAAATTGTTTGATTTGGGCGTTCGAAAGTAGACAAGTGCATAAGAACGTGCAAACAAGAACGATTTTTTGAAAATGTGTCTTCATATTTATTTATGTATAAATGTTGTTATTGACCAATTATTTTTTGTTTGTGAACCGACGAATGTAAGTCCGGTCGATTCGGCATTTTTTCGTATTATTTCTATGTCGTCGCTGTAGAATCCGCTTGCAATCAATATGCCGTCGGGATTAAGCGACTTGGTAAGTTGTTTTATATTTTCGACAAGAATGTTTCGGGTGATGTTCGCCAGAATGATGTCGAATTTTTTGTTTTCCATTATTTCAAAAGACGAATGAAAAACTGAAATATTGTGAATGTTGTTTAATTCTATGTTTTCTATGGAGTTGTCAACGCTACATTTGTCGTAGTCGAAAGCAATAATGTTTTTTGCACCGAGCATTGACGCGAAAATAGCAAGAATGCCTGTCCCGCAACCACAGTCGGCGACGGTTTTCCCGTCAAAATCAATGTCTTTCATCGCTTGCAAAATGAGTGATGTGGTTTCGTGTGTCCCCGAACCGAATGCCATTCTCGGATTGATGACAATTGTGTGTTTTGCAGTATCAGTATTGTTCGAAGTGGAAGTTTTTATAAGAATTTCGTCACTTATTCGAATAGAATCAAAGGTGTTTTCCCATGTCTGGTTCCAGTTCGTGGATGGAATTTCGGCGATGGAGAATTGTAATTTCCCAAGGAATCGTTCTGCGTCGGACATTGTTGTTTGAAATGCAGTTTCTGTAAAGCTATTTTGCTGAATATAAGCATTATATAAACCATTTTCTTCGTAAAAACTTTCAAAGCCGAAGTCGGAAAGAATTGCCGTAAGCATGTCTTTCTTTTCTTCGGAAAGTCCCCGAGTCGCAGTTTGAAATTCACAATATTCCATATCGGTTCAAATTTCCAAGATTTTTTGTTTTGAACCAAAAAAAGACGACGTATAAGATTTACAAGTTATGAACAAAATAGATTTTTTGTTCTCGTTCTCAAAATTAACCGCAAATTGTCAATATCTTCTTTATGAATTTTAAAAATGTACGACAGGTATTTTTTATTTTTGGTTGTCTAAAAAAGTGTGATATGGAAAAATTTGGTACAATATACAAAGAAGATGGTAAAAAAGCCTTGCTTTGTGGTTCGGGTGAATTAGGAAAAGAAGTTGCGATAGAATTACAACGTCTTGGAATACAGGTTGTTGCTGTCGACAGATATGAGAATGCACCGGCAATGCAAGTTGCTCATAAGTCGTACGTGATTTCGATGTTGGACGGTCAGAAATTGCGCGAAATTATTTATGCTGAAAAACCTGATTACATTATTCCCGAAGTCGAGGCTATTGCCACGCCGACCTTAGTGGAACTCGAAAAAGAAGGTTTCAATGTGATACCGACAGCGCGTGCGACATTCTTGACTATGAATCGTGAAGGTATCCGTCGTCTTGCCGCTGAGGAACTAGGATTGAAAACCTCGCAGTACCAGTTCGCCGCAAATTATCAGGAATATCGCGAGGCTATTCAAAAAATAGGAATTCCTTGCGTGGTAAAGCCAATTATGAGTTCGTCAGGACACGGACAGAGCGTAGTAAAAACCGAAGCCGACATAGATAAATCGTGGGAAATCTCGCAGGCTGGTGGTCGTGCCGGTGCGGGAAAGGTGATTGTGGAAGCATTTGTCAAATTTGACTACGAAATTACTTTGTTGACCGTACGTCATAAAGATGGAACAAGTTTCTTGAATCCTATTGGTCATTGGCAGAAAGACGGTGATTATCAGGAATCATGGCAACCACAGCCTATGACGCCAAATGCGTTGGCGAAAGCACAGGAAATGGCTAAGAAAATTACTGACGCACTTGGAGGTCGGGGTATTTTCGGCGTGGAAATGTTCGTGAAAGGCGACGAGGTTATTTTCAGCGAAGTCTCTCCACGTCCGCACGATACGGGGATGGTTACAATGATTTCGCAGGATTTGTCGGAATTTGCACTTCATGTTCGAGCTATTTTAGGACTTCCTATTCCGAATATAGCGTTTCATGGACCGTCGGCATCAAAGGCGGTTGTAGTTACAGGTGACAGTAACAATGTAAAATTCAGTAATTTGGAAGAGGTTTTGGCTATTCCAGACACACAAATGCGAATTTTCGGAAAACCCGAGGTGCACGAACATCGCAGAATGGCGGTACTATTGGCTCGTGGCGAGTCAATCGAAGAAGCTAAAGACAAGGTACATAAAATGTACGAGCTACTGAAGGTGGAGAAGTAAGTTTCTAATATACATAATTCACCACGTGCCAGATTGCTATAAATTCGGCAATGTTTACGTTGTCGCTTATTGTGTAAAGAACGTCGCTTGAATAGGACGACGTACCTTCATAAACTTTGCCCTCTTTCCAATTGCAAATAATATCGCTCGAATACGAGGAGTTACCTTTGTACATTTTTCCGTTGCGAATTGTGCAAACTACGTCGCTGCTGTAACTGGAGTTTCCTTTGTAAACTTTTCCATCGGAAATAGTGTAAAGTACGTCGCTGCTATACGAGGAATTACCTTCGTAAATCTTTTTGTCTCTGATAGTTACAAGTACGTCGCTGGAATAGGAAGAATCACCTTTGTATATTTTACTATCTTTAAGGTTGCAGATAACGTCGCTACTATAAGTTGACGTACCCTTATGAACCTTGCAAGTACTTGGACTTGAGGAATTTAAGAAAGATAAACCCATGACAATTAATATAATTTGTAAAAAAAATTTTTTCATTTCTCTTTCATTTTTTCTAATCCAGTATCAAGAAACTTCTTGTATTTTTCTACATCTTTTGCTTCATCGTATGTGATTGGCTCACAGAGTTTTTCCCCGTCAGGCGAAAGCAAAACGTAGTATGGCTGCATAAGACCGTGGTAGTTTTTCATCATAAAAATGCTCCAATGTTCGCCAATGGTTCTGATTTTGTATGTTTTGCCTCCGTATTGTTCTTCACGGACAAGCGAACTGTCAAGTGGTTCGCGGGAATCAAGATAAAGCGAAATCAGCACGTAGTCGTTTTTTATAATTTCGAGAATTTCGGGTTTTGCCCAAACGTTCATTTCTATTTTTCGACAGTTTTCACAACCTAAACCTGTGAAATCCAATAAAATAGGTTTGTTTTCGGCTTTTGCGTGCGCCAGTCCTTCTTCGTAATCGTAGTAGCCGTCAATCCCGTATGGCGAGTGGAATAAATCGGCGTATTTTTTATTCGTGTTTACATTCGTTTCTTCCGTATCCGACAGAATATTAATGTGTTGCGTGTTCATTGGCGGAAGCCAGCCGCTGATGAGGTCAAGTGGCTTCCCGAGAAATCCTGGGATAAGATAGATTGTGAATGCGAAAATAAGCGCCGCAAATCCGATTCGTTGTTTTGACAACGGCTTTCGTGTGCAGTGACCTAAACAAATCACGCGAAGAATGCACAATCCCCATATTATTGATAACAAAATCCAAATACCGATATATAAATCGCGTGGCAATATTCCCCAGCCAGCAACTAAATCGGCTTTGGAAATGAATTTCATTGCGAAACCTAATTCAATGAAGCCCAACGAGATTTTAATGTCGTTCATCCAATCGCCCGATTTTGCAAGCGAAGAAAGGAGCGATGGCATGGCGGCGAATACGATGAATGGAAGTGAAAGTGCAACAGCAAACCCCAACATTCCCACCATTGGTCCTATGAGAGAGCCCGAAACGACAGATTCCACAAGTAATGTCCCAATTATCATGGCCGTGCAGGAGAATGACACCAAAACCAACGTGAACGCCATAAAGAATATACTCATAAATCCTTTCGAAGAGTCGGCTTTTTGGTCGAAATAGTTTATCCAACTTGTCGGCAACATAAGTTCAAATACCCCGAAAAACGAGATGGCAAAAATGACGAACACAAAGAAGAACACCATATTGAACGCCGGACTTGTGGAAAGTTTGTTGAGCGCGTCAACGCCGAAAAGCAACGTAATGCACAAACCAAGTACGACGAAAATCACCACTATCGACAATCCATAAATTAGCACGTCGCGGAGGGCGTGTTGTTTGTCGCGTTTCAAGAACATGCTCACTGTCATTGGAACCATTGGAAATATGCATGGAGTAAGGAACGCGAGGATTCCACCCAAGAACCCCAATAGGAAAATCATCCACAAAGAGCGGGATTCCGTTTGTGGCATTTCTTCTTGTTGCGTAATCGTTTCTTCAATTGTACTGAGCGTATCTGAAACTAATGCAGAGTCTTGATTTTCTGTCTGTTCAACGATTGTATCGACTTTAGTTGTGTTGATTTGTTCTGCTTTCTTTTCGGAAACTTCTTCAACCTTTTTCTGTATTGTATATGCTGGGATTTGCACCGTAAATTCCTCTGGAAACGGGTTCAGACAATATCCGTCGTCCTTGCAGAGTTGATAGCTATACGTTACTTTTATTTCACTTGGTTCAATATCTTTGGTTACTTTGAAATCTTGTGCCCAAAGTGTCTGTTTGTTAAATTGACGAATGTTTATCCCGAAAATATCATCAAAGTATTCCTCAACTACGCCTCGACGAACGACTAATCCACCAACTTTTTCAATTCCGTCAGGAAGTTCAAAGTCAACTTTTGCCGCAATTGGACCGCCAGGGACTTGGTCGAAACTGTACATGTGGAAGTCTTGTGGAATCGTTATAAGCATCTCAATTTCGAAATGGTTTTTAATGACTTTTTCCGTGGAATAGGAAATTTTCCAGTCCGCAGTCTGGGATGCCGCAAGAAAGGGGAAAAGGAATATGAATATAAATATTTTTAGTGCTTTCATTTATTCAACTTTGTACAAAAATAATAAAAGAACGATTGAAAAATGTTTTTCGTATGGGAAAATGCACAAAGTACAATTTACATTATAAATTATCTCCAAAATGTTTGACGTATCATTGGTGGAAAAGGATTCCTCCTCCGTCATATAAACTTCCGTCGTGGAGTTCCACTAATTCTAAAGAATGTTTTTCGATAAATGTACGAATTTTGTCGCCTTCGGAATGGCTTGAAAGCGAACCGTTTATGAAGATTGTGTTCTCGAACTTCCCCATACAGCCGCCAATGAAACCGTATTTGTAAGGTGGCAGTTGTATGCCTTCTGGGGTGACGAACATACATTCTAAGTCGTTTTGTGTCAGCGTGTTGTAAATTCCCTTGTCGGAGGTGATGAATGTGTTTTTCGTGATTTCTATAAGATTGCAACGTGTATATGCCTGTGGCACGGAAATATAGGTTTTGTACGGATTGAGTTCGATTATTTTCGGGTCGGTAAATCCTTGCTTGTGAATAATGTATGTCTCGGTGACTACACAATTGTATGGCGTGGAATCCTGCAAGCTGCTCCCCACTGGCGTTTTGCCGAATTGAAACTGCGGAAGATGTTTCAGGATGTTTTCTGGCGTATTGGGTGCTACGACGGTCGTATCGCCTTGTGAAATGAACACGTCGGGGTGACCTGCGACGGCCTCGTAGGTGCAGTTTTCCGACAGAAACGGAACCACCGTGAACCGCTTGGCGAGCGTTTCAATTGCTTGCCGCGGACTGCGTGCGTCAATTATGGCAATAGGTGTACTCATAGTCTTGTAATGCGGAATCTGTGCTGAGTATCACATTCTTATATGTTTTGAGCAATTCGTTACGGTTTTGCGAATTGTAGCCAATGGCGTTATGTAATTCATTTTCTGAGACAAAGATGGTAATATTTTGATTTGCGCAATTTTCTTGCATCATCGGTTTGAGTCGTTCTTTCCAAATGTTTGAAAGCACTAATTCTTTGAAAGACGGATGGAATGGTCCTGCCAAAAGATATTTATTCGACGTGAAATCTTTGTTCGGGTGCAGTCCCACTTTCAGAACGGTGACGTTGTTTTCGACGAAAAGTGTGTAGATTCTGCTTGTCCATTCCACGGCTTGTTCGAGCGAGAGCGGCGTGTATTTGCCTTGTTCGTAGAGTTTTGCCAATGGCGTGTCGGCAACGACCAAGGTGGGGTAGATTCGGGTTGTTTTTGCTCCCAAGGAAATAATGTCGCGGGCAGTTTGCAGGGAATTTTCGAGCGTGTCGCCTGGCAGACCGAGCATCATTTGCAGTCCGAGTTGGAAGCCGTAGGCGTTGATTTTTTCTGCTGCGTTTTGTATTGCGTTTCGGTCGTGTCCGCGTCCCGATTTTCTCAAAACCTCGTCGTTGGTTGACTGTGCCCCGAGTTCTATGTCGGTTACGTGGTACCGTTTGAGCATACGGAGAATATCGTCGTCGATGTAGTCGGGACGGGTTGAGATTCTGATTCCCGAAACGCTCCCATTTTCTATAAACGGTTGTGCCACTTGTAGATACGATTCCTGTATTTTCAATGGCAAGCAGGTGAAACTTCCGCCGAAAAACGCAATTTGAATGTCGTAGTTTCGAGGAATTGTCGCCAAATTCCGTTCTATAATCGTGCGAGCTTCACGTGGCGTAGGCACGTCGTTCTGCGAACTGATATGGTTCTGGTTACAGAAAATGCACTGGTGCGGACAAGCCAGTTGTGGCAGAAAAATCGGTATGTTGGAATGGAAAACACGTTTCATTATAAACCACTTGTGAAAAATAATTGCTTCATATTGAATAGTTTACAAAGAGTTTCAAATCAAATTTGTTTTGCATTCAAATATAGGAAAAACATTATTGCCATCGGCAGAGTGTTTTTTCAAAAAAAATGATACATTTGACATTCGATATAAACATTTTAAATTATTTAATATGAAACACATTACTGCTTTATTATCAATCGCTCTTGGGGCGGTACTATTTTTTTCGTACAATTCTTTATCAGCACAGAATGAACAAACTGAATGTCAAGGATTTAAATTGGGGACAGGCGTGAATGTCAGTCACTGGCTTTCGCAGTCTGATCGCCGTGGTGAAGAACGTGCAAATCAAATTACAAAGGCGGATTTTGATTCTATTGCTTCAATGGGATTCGAGCACGTACGCCTGCCGATAGACGAAGTTCAATTTTACGATGAAAATTTGAATCGTGACGAAGAAGCATTTGCGTTGTTGAAAAACGCAATTGACTGGACTTTGGAAAACAATATGAATATTATTGTTGACCTTCATATTACACGTGCACATTATTTTCTTACTGCCGATGCAAATACTTTATTTACAGAAACTTCGGCACAAGACCACATGGTGGCAATATGGAAAGACTTGCAGAAATTTTTAAAATCATATCCTACCGACAGATTGGCTTACGAACTTCTAAATGAGGCAGTTGCTCCAACTCACGAAGCTTTAAATCAACTCGAAGGTCGTTTGATTGCTGCAATCCGTGAGGAAGAGCCAAACCGTTATATCATTGTCGGTTCAAACTGGGCACAGTCGGTTGAAACTATGGAGTTTTTGCAAGTTCCTGAAAATGATAAACATCTTGTAATTAGTTTTCACTACTACAATCCGTTGTTTGTAACGCATTATGGCGCTCCGTGGACAATTTATAAGGATTGTAAAGAAAACGTAACGTATCCGGGCAACTTGCTTACCGATACATCATTCTTTGCTGGTAAAGATGAAAAAACTGTGCAGGAATATAGAACACAGAGCGGTGTATGGGATAAGGAAAAAATGTTCTCGCAAATTAAAAAAGCTGTTGATAGAGGAAAAGAACTTGGTTTGCAGGTTTATTGCGGTGAATTTGGTGCATATCCGAATTTTGTGAATAAGGAATCGCGCTTGAATTGGTACAAGGATATGGCTGCAATTTTCAAAGAAAACAATATTGCCAATGCCCATTGGTGCTACAAAGGCGATTTTCCGATAGTAGACGATAATTTAACACCGAACGAAATACCGGCTATTTTGTTGGGAAAATAATCAAAATTGCTGTAGGGACGAAATTTTTCGCCCCTACATTTTTTTCATTGATTGGATTTTATTCCATCGCATTGGCAACTATTTCGGCAATGTCTTTCACCTGTATGTTTACACCTTTGACAAATGTTTTCTTACAAAGCGGGCAGGCTGTTGCCAATACATCTGGATTTTTCTGCAAAAGAACTTTCAATGTCTCTGCTTTTATCACGTTCCTGTCTGGCATGGAAAGACTTAAATCTCCTAATGAACCGCTACAGCAGAGCGACATTACTTTCTCCTGTTTTGCCGACAGCAAAGTTCCCGTTTTTTTGAGTAATTCTCTCGGTTGCTCATAAACATTGCAGCCGCGTCCTAATTCACATGGATCGTGGTAAACTATAGACGAATTGGATTTTTTCAATGAAATTCGTCCCTGTTCGACTAATTCCAAGAAATATTCGGAATGGTGTTTTATGGTAATTTGTCCTAATTCGTAATCGTCGCGGAAAACTTTGTAGCAAATTGGGCAAGATACTAGTAAAACAGGGGCTCCTGATTCTAATATCTTTTTTCGGTTGAAGTCAATAAGTTTTTTTGCTGCTTCGTATTGACCGGCAAGCATAAGCGGGCGACCGCAGCAGGCTCCTTTTTCTTTATCCATGAAAATGTAATTGACGTTTGCCTTGTCAAGAACTTTTACGATAGATTTCTTTATTCCTGGGGTCATGTGCGTCATACAACCTGCGAAATAAATAACTTCGGGCTGTTTCCCCGTCGTCGGTGTTTCGTTTGGAAGCGATTGCAAAAATGCGTAGTCGGAATTGTATTCTTTGGTCGCTCTAATTCGCTGCGAAATACGTAAGTCATTTAGATTGATTTTTACTGGACAGACTTGTTCGCATCGTCCGCAGAGCAAGCAGTTATATAGTTTTCGGTCGGTAAGATTTTGGTCTCTAATGTTTTTTAGAATGTATACCGACTGGTTGTTCGATATGTTCGCCACGTGCATTTGACATACGTCGATGCAGACACCGCAACGTGAACATGAATAGACTTGTATTCGTGAATATGAGTTGAATTGTTTTTTTAGTTTTATGCCGTAATGGCGAAGGAAAATAAAGAGTACCTCTGTCAAAATGTGCATGTAGCGGGAGAATGGCATTCCCACGAAAAACAATCCCAAACTGATTGAGTATGCCCACCAAAGGATAGATTCCATAGTTGGGGTTACGTGTATCAGTATGAATAGGTTAGCCACGGAATTTGTCAAAAAACCTCCGTTCCCGTAGAGGGCTGCCGTGGCACTTTCGGCAAATAAACGCAAGGGGAAAATGAACCACAAGGCAATCATTGCCATTTTGTCGAACGGTTTGAGTTTTGTCGTTTTCTTTATGCCAAAAATTTTGCTGTTTAATCGTTTGAAATACGCAAGGAGTACGCCGCTGAGGATGAACAACAGCAGAAAATCCATCAAATTCGTCATGATTCGTTCTCCTGGGAACTGATAGTGGACAAAATACTGAAAGAAAATAGGAATCCATGGTGCGTTTGCGAATGTCCCGTAACAGAGGAATCCTTCAATATGACCAACAACAATCAATAGAAACCAGCCAAATGCAAGACTCATGTGCATATAGCCTAAAAGTGGATTCCGTTTGAATATGCTTCGGTGCAACAAGCCTTCCATGACGCTCTCTACAATAGCGTCCCATGTTCTTCTTGTAAATATACATTGAATGATTCTTAGTTTGTCGATGTGCGACAGACGGGCAATCCACAATCCGTATTTTATGAATAAAATAACGAATAGTGTTATCATTCCTAACGTGAAAGGCAGTATAAAGTAATTTTCCATTAGATTTCGTTTTTGTCAATAATGTTCAATCCTTTCTTAATCAACATGATGACGTTTCTGGTGTTGATGCCTCGCGGACATTCCAACAGACATTTCCCGCACAACATACACTTGTCTATTTCCAATTTCGTGTTTTCAATGTCACCAAGTCTTATTTGGAGACTCAGTTTTCGTATGTTGAACGAGGTTAGATTTCCCGCACTGCATATTGCCGTACATGAACCGCAGGAGAGGCATGCGTTGAACGACGGCTCGTTTTGCAAAATGTACGAAATAAGCCTCGTGTCGATTTTTTCATAATCGATAGTTCTTGATTTTGTTGTCGTGAATCCGAAGTTTCTCATGGCTAATTTCGTGACAAATAATTTTTAATTGTGATTGCCGATGCTTTTGCATGGTTGATTGTGTCGAAAATAGACATCGGACCGATGCTGGTGCCCGCTGTGAAAAGCCCGTCAATGTTGGTTTTGTTCGAACCGATGTGATGGTCGTTTGGTTGAATGAATCTGTTTGGTGCACATTGTAAACCACATGTTTCCTTGAATAATGCAGTTGATTGTGGCGATTCCATTCCTACCATCAATACAAGCATGTCAACTTTAATTTTTGACGGACGGGCAGCCAAGGTGTCTTCAACTTTCAGTTGTAGCGTGCCGTCGGCATTTTCGCCTACTTCCGACAAACGACCGCGAATGAATTGAATATGATATTTTTCCTGTGCTTCGCGGTACATTTCCTCGAATCCCGGACCATACATTCTCAAATCCATATAACAACAGAAAATGTCGGCTTGCGGACAAATTTGTTTCATGTGAATTGCCTGTTTAACGGCAGTTACGCAACATAGTTTTGAACAATAGTGGTTGCCCGATTTCTCGTCACGCGAACCGACGCAGTGAATGAAAGCTATCTTTTCGGGAACTTTGTCGGTCGGCGTTTTGAACTCGCCGTTCAATGTTTTGAGTTTTTTCTCCAAGTCGGCAGAAGTGAGTACGTTGTCGTAAATTTTGTATCCGTATTCTTCTTTTCGTTCTGCATTGAACAATGAGTATCCCGATGCGATGACAACAGTCTTGCTATGAAAAATCACGTCGCGCGAAGTGTTAACTTCAAATGTTCCGTCGTCCAGCTTGATAATGGAGGTGACGTATGTGTTTAAGTAGATTGTCAGTGCACGTTTACGGGTTTCCTCCGTATAGTATTCCAATACTTCCGATGCAGGGCGGTGGGTAGGGAACAATGTGTCCCAGTTGTTCAAATGTCCACCGATTGTGCGTTCTTTTTCAACTATTACTGTTTCGTAGCCTAAATCTTGCAAGGAGCATGCTGTCTCGATTCCTGCAATTCCGCCTCCGATTATTAAAACATCAATCATTTTATATCAATTTTGTCTGTTTTTTCAATTACACTTTCAAACAACTTGGTTTTTCCGGTAACGGCATCTGGTTGCCATTTTTGTCCAAATATTTCGCTTTGGGGTCATATTTAATGCCCAATTTATCAAGGAGCGGTTCACATTGAACTTGGTGCATCTGCAATCCCAAATCCCATGGATTGTAACCCAAAACTAATCCTGCCATTTCCTCGTATGTGAGAACGGGTATTCCATATCCGAATTCATCGTATGTCACACCTTCCATCTCAGCCAACGTGTATTGCCATTTGTCCATAAACATTGCGCAGCCTGGACAGTTTGCAACAATAAAATCGGGTTTGTACGGCTTCATCGATTCAAGTTTCTTTTTGGTATTGGAAACAGAATATCCGCGGTTTGCCTGAACTAAATAGTTTCTAAAACCAAATCCGCAACAGTGGCGTCTTTCAGGATAATCAACCACGTTGCCTCCCCACGATTCAATCATTCCGCTGAGAACTTGAGGAAATTCCGCACCGCCCACGCCTTTGGTCGGGAACATTTTTGCATAGTGACAGCCAATGTGTTCCACCACGTTCAATGGTTCTCCAGTTTGAACATTAATGAGTTTGTGTTTTGCTTTTTCTGCAATTTCGTTGCGGAATTTATAAATTATGTCGCTTGTGTGAGCAATGTTTTTCGGAATATTGAATTCTCGTTTTGTGGCTTTGTAGAGATATTCACGGATTTTTTCCAATTGTTCCGGAAAATGATGCCACAAATCAAGTATTTCGGTGTACATTCCGAACGACGTTACGCACGAGATTGCTACATTTTCAAGACCGGCTTCGGTCATTAGAGCAAAATGCCGTGCAACGACAGTCTGTATGGTATCGAATGGAACTATGTCAGAATGGTATCCGATACCAGTACAGGTCGTGTGATTTGGGTCGTCGAAGATGTTTTTGTTCAGCTCTTCACGCAAAATTCGCAAAAAAGTCACTTCCGATGCTGGAAAGAAATTCTGTCTGATACAACTACGGGCATAATAGTAATTGTTATCGGCAATTTCTTTCTGATACGAACTCCAAATTTGTTTCTTCGCTTCTGTATTCATATTATTCTTGATGTTCGTTACTATTATATGTCAATACATGCAACAAATATTCGTTGTTGTCGTCGTCGGTGCTCATGTTCATTTCCTCTGCTTTTTTCTTGGAATCTTCCTCAATGATTTCGTAAAAATCTTTTCCGCCCGTTACTTTGAATATTTCTGCCAGTTCATCCAAATTTTTTTGATGGATTTTTCTCATTGCACCAGCTCCGTCTTTATACAAATTGGCTCCAAGTCTGTCATAAATAGCCTCTTTGTTCTGATAAATCCATTCCCAAACAACGCCTTGTTCCGGGTGTAACTCAGGTTTGACAAGTGCCGGGTGTACGCAATATCCATATTTGAGAATGCTTTCGCCAATGGTTTTCTTTAACCCGTATTGTTGACGACCTTTTTCGCTTTCGGTGAAGAAACCGCATCGTTGCGATAACGAGCGGAGCGCCTGAATAATCATTCCTGCCGTGTTTCCTCTCGGACAACGGGTCTTGCACGACATACATTGTCCGCAATACCAAATTGTATTTGATTTGAGAAGTTGTTCTATTTCGTCGTTGTTTCTGCGTTGAACTATCGTCACAATCGTTCTTGGATCGTAGTTGTAGAACTCTGCCGCCGGACATACCGCACAACAGATACCGCAGTTTAAACACGAATGTAGCGCCTCTTTGAAACGAATGTCTTTCTCTAATTCAGCGACATAATCCATATCTGTACATTTTTTATTCTACCATACAAAAGTCTTGACTTACATTAAATTCCACAATAGTTGAAAAACGTACATTTTAAATACGTATTTATACGTAAATAAAAAGACAACTTCTTTTCTATGACAAATGTTAATTTAATCTATAGGGATAATATACTTAAAGAAGTCGGTGAAGAAAGGAGTGAACAAAAGTATTTAAAAGGCTAAAAATCTGTTTTGATTTACTATAATTATTGGTACGGTAATTTAGTGGATTTTTTAATGAAATTTTTGTTGGGCAATTATTAATTGAATATGTATACGTATCATAACAATAATTTTACTACTTTTGTATTGTCTTGAGTATTTCCCTCAAACTTCTGTAAAACAGCGGATTTGTTGGATATTATTCTTGACATTGTAAGTCAAATATTATAAAAATTTAATTTCTAATTCTTAATTTTAATTTATATGCCAGTAGTAAAGCCATTCAAAGGATTTCGTCCGTGTAACGAAGAATTTGCAAAGAAAATAGCGTCACGTCCGTACGATGTATTGAACTCAGAAGAAGCAAAGGCGGAGGCCGGCGACAACAAATATTCGTTCTATCACGTAATTAAGCCGGAAATTGACTTGCCAGCCGATGTTGACTTGCATTCGCAGTTGGTTTACGACACTGCAAAAGCAAATTTGCAGAAATTGATTGACGAAAAAGTGCTTATTCAGGACGAAAAACCGTGCTATTATATTTATGCACAAACAATGAATGGCCGTACGCAATATGGTATTGTTGGCGGTGCGTATGTTGCTGATTACGAGAATAATATCATAAAAAAACACGAACTTACCCGTCCCGATAAGGAAGAGGATAGAAGAAACCACGTTCGTCATACGAACTTCAACGCAGAGCCGGTGTTCTTCGCATTCAAGAACAATTTGGAGTTGGATATGATAATCCACGATGCGATTTTGGTTGATCCTGTATATAATTTTGTGTCGGAAGACGGCGTAGGTCACCACGTGTGGGTAATCGACAACGATGCAAAGATTAAGAGAATTGAATATTTATTCGCCAACGAGGTTGATTGCTTGTACGTTGCCGATGGTCACCACAGAACTGCGGCTGCTGCTGGAGTAGGAGCGGAGCGTCGTGCGGCAAATCCTAACCATACGGGCAATGAGGAATACAATTATTTCTTGTCGGTGAATTTCCCTGCTAATCAGTTGACGATTATCGACTACAACCGTGTGTTGAAGGACTTGAACGGAATGACGCCAGACGAATTGCTTTCGAAATTGGAAAAATCGTTTGTCGTTGAGAAAAAAGGCGCGTCGATTTATAAACCGAACAAGTTGCACAATTTCTCAATGTATCTGGCAGGTGAGTGGTATTCGTTGACGGCAAAAGAAGGTACATACAACGATTCTGACCCGATTGGCGTGCTTGATGTGACAATTCTTACGGAACAAGTTCTTTCTCCGCTATTCGATATACAAGACTTGCGTCGAAGTCAGCGAATTGACTTTGTCGGTGGTATTCGCGGTTTGGGCGAATTGAAGAAACGTGTTGATTCTGGCGAGATGCAGGCAGCGTTCGCATTGTATCCAGTTTCTATGGAACAATTGATGAACATAGCCGACAGTGGCGAAATAATGCCTCCAAAATCAACGTGGTTTGAGCCAAAACTACGAAGCGGATTGATACTGCACAGTTTGGTGTAATTTAAAAATCTTGATTCAGCCCCAAACGAAGAAATATCTTATTGTTGGAGGCATATTAGTTTGAAACAAATAAACAAAAACCGGCGTGATGTGTTGACGATAGTCGCTGTGTGTTGTTTTTCGTTTACGTTGGCGTATGTGTCTTCGTGCGTTTCAAAACGAAATGCATCTTCGGGGTGGACTACGACTCCATACAAGATAGGTGTCCCGTATTTCCCTGATTCCCTTAATATTCCCCGGGACAATCCAATGACAGTCGAAGGTGTGGAATTGGGAAGATATTTGTTTTACGACGGACGGCTTGCAGGAAGGACGCACAAAGACAGCCTTATGTCATGTGCCACTTGTCATAGGCAATCACACTCGTTTGAGTGCGGCATTGACCATCCGAAGTTCAAAGGAGGCAAAACATTCGGCTTGACAGGGATTCCGACACCGCATTATATGATGCCGCTCATTAATTTAGTCTGGGTGAACGAAGGATATATGTGGAACGGTTTCATTCATGCGTCAAACGAAAAAAAGGCTGATAAATACGGTGTTTCGGCAGAATATGGTTTTAATTATAAAAATCTGGAGTCCTTTGTGTGGATGATGATTGTCGCACCGCACGAAGGGAATGGCAACATAGAACAAACACTTGCACTGCTTCGAAGCGATTCATTATATCCGCCTATGTTCAAAAAAGCGTTTGGTACTGAAGAAATTACGATTGACAGAGTATCGAAGGCAGTCGCGCAGTTTGTCCGTTCTTTGGTGTCGTTCAATTCAAAATTCGACAGATTTATGCGTGGCGAAGTGAATTTGACAGAATCGGAACGGAGAGGTTTTTTCTTGTTCTCTACGGAACGGGCAGATTGTTTTCATTGCCATGGCTCGCCGGCGTTGCCGCTGTGGACGACGAATCAGTTTATGAACAATGCGAAAGATGTTGATTTCACCGACAATAACGACCGATCTTCCGTGACGGGAAACGAATTGGACAAGGGAAAATACCGAATACCTACGTTGCGAAACATAGAATTTACCGCTCCCTACATGCACGACGGCAGTTTTTCCACACTCGACGAAGTTTTGGAATTTTATAATTCAGGATTGAAACGGTCTCCGTATGTCGATCCGCTGATGATAAACGTCAATCACGGCGGTACGTATCTGACCCCAGAGGAACGAGCAGATTTAAAGGCTTTTCTTCTCACATTGTCCGACTCAAGTTTTATTACGAATCCCGCTTTTTCCAATCCATGTCCGAATAATGAATTTTTTATAAATGAATAATGAATATTTTTTATTGAAACCGTGGTATTTCTTGAAGAATATTCTATTTTTGCACACGAAGTTTTAAAAAATATAGACAATAATGGCAGAAGAAGTTCAGAATCAGGATCAAATAGAAAAAATTGGTGATTCATTGACAAAAGTAGAAAGATTTGTAGAAGACAACAAGAAAACAATTTTGATTGTCGTTGCAGTAATAGCTGTACTTATTTGCGGATTTTTTGCATATAAAAATTTGTATTTGAACAAGCAACAGGAAAAAGCTCTTGCAGCAATGTTCCCAGCTGAAAATCAGTTCCGTGCAGATTCTTTCCATATAGCATTGTATGGTAATGAGAATGTGACTGGTTTTGTTGACATTATCAGCGAATTTGGTCGCACAAAGGCAGGAAATACGGCTTGCTACTATGCAGGCTGCTGTGCAATGAAACTTGGCGAATACGAAGATGCTGTTAAATATTTGAAGAAATTCTCTACTGATGATCCAATTCTTGAACCACTTTCAATTGGTTTGTTAGGCGATGCATATTGCGAATTGCAAGAATACAGCAAGGCTGTGGCTAAATATCAAAAGGCTGCCGATAAAGCCGACAGCGAACAGATGAGCCCGTATTTCTTGAAGAAGGCAGGTCTTGTTTTCGAGGAAATGGGAAAATTCGACGAAGCAGTAAAGATGTACATGAAAATAAAAGAAGACTATAGCGGTTCTTCGGAAGCAGGAAGCATTGACAAATATATTACTCGTGCAAACTTGCGTAAATAATGGCTACGTCTCTTAAAAATCTTTCGGAATATAATCCTGACTCTGTTCCAAACGCTTCGGAACTCTCCATTGGTATTGTTGTTGCAGAATGGAACATGGACGTAAACACCAAACTTCTGCAAGGTGCGGTGGAAACGTTGCAAAAACATGGAGTTTTGGAGAAAAACATCATCATCAATTACGTTCCTGGTTCATTTGAACTGACTTACGGGGCACGTGTGATGGCCGAAAACTACGACGTAGATGCCATTATTGTCATCGGAACAGTGATTCAAGGGGAAACACCTCATTTTACATACATTTGTCAATCGGTTTCGTACGGCGTTACGGAATTGAATCTCTCGTATGATTTGCCATTTATTTTTGGCTTGCTTACTGTTAATACCAAAGAACAGGCAATGGACAGAGCTGGCGGAAAATACGGCAATAAAGGCGTTGAAGCAGCTGTCACTGCAATTAAGATGGCATTGTATAATTAGTCTGTTTGCTTAATCTCCAATTACATATTCTTTTACCCAATGGGTGAAAATCCAATCTCTGTCTGTTTTCCAAGAATAGTTTACAGGACAGTTTTCGTCGTTGTTTTCAAAGTAATTGTACGGGAACATTGGATTTTTTCCGCTGTTGCGGTCTCTGTTGAATTCTGCACGAATACGCTCGCAAGCATATTCGGGATGACTAATGGCATATACTTGTTTCCCACCGTATGCAACAACAAGTCCGGGCCCTGTTACTGGCGATTCGGCAACGATTGTCGCTTCCGAAACTGCTGCAAGTTCGTCATGGGCAATGTACCACGGACGGCTGACGGGAAGAAGGATTTTGTCGTGTTGCGGATTTACCAACGGATTTGTCTTGTCAAGAATTGTATGTGGATATACGCCGCTCCATTGAAAACTGTTTCTCTTGAAATGAATGTTCCAGTTGTAGTAAATTCGAGCAAATGCCGACCAGCAAATGTGTAATGTCGATTTTACGTGTTCGTCCGCCCAGCGGAAAAATACACATAACTGTCGCCAATACACAATCTCTTCGTATTCAAATCGTTCAAAGGGTGCTCCGTTGATTATCATGGCGTCGTATTGCTCTCCGCGTTCCATGATTTCCGCTACGTCGACGTAAAAGGTGTCCATGTATGACTGCGGAGTATGTTTGTAGAATAAATTACTCATTTTTACAAGAGTAACTTCTATTGTCGCATCAACAACAGACAGGGCGTGATAAAGTTCTTCTTCGGCATCTTCCTTGTCTGGCATGAGATTGAGAATCAACATTTTGAGGGCATTCGGCTGTTTCTTGTCCGTCAGACAATAGCCGTCAGCGTTCAATTTGCCGATTAGAGGAAGATTTGTAGGAACAATTATCATTGCCATTCATTTAAGACGGGGCAAATCTACAAATAATTAAGAATTAAAAATTAAAATTTAAAAATTGTACGTTGTGAATTATGCATTGTACATTATTTTATATTTTTGCCACGTAAAAATTTAGACTCATGATTACGTTTGTAGTTTCTATCGTGGCACTGGTTTTAGGATACATATTCTACGGTGCGTTAGTTGAAAAAATCTTCGGCGTAAACAAAGACAGACAAACGCCGGCGTCACGAAACAAGACGGTGTTGATTTTATACCTATGCCGTTGTGGAAAGTTTTCTTGATTCAATTCTTGAACATAGCGGGAACAGGTCCCATCTTCGGTGCAATTGGCGGAATTCTGTTCGGTCCCGCTGCATACTTGTGGATTGTTCTTGGTTGTATTTTTGCAGGAGCTACGCACGATTTCCTTTCGGGAATGATTTCGTTGCGGAAGGGTGGCGCGTCGTTGCCTGAAATTATTGGCGACGAGCTGGGAACAGGTGTTCGACAAGTTATGCGTGTGTTCGCATTGTTACTTATGGTGATGGTTGGTGCTGTGTTTGTGACGACTCCGGCAGGTTTGCTATCGAGTATGACTTCAAACTGGGGATTTTTCGGTACATCAACGTTCTGGTGTGTCGTAATCTTCTGCTATTATATTATGGCAACCTTGCTTCCGATTGATGCACTGATTGGCAAGATATATCCTATTTTCGGTGTTGCATTGTTGATAATGGCGGTGGGAGTTTGTTTCGGTATTTTTACTAACGAAGGTGCAATGCCCGAAATTACCGAGGCGTTCCATACGCATCATCCCAAAGGCTTGCCGATTTTCCCGTTCTTGTTTGTAACGATTGCCTGCGGTGCCATTAGCGGTTTCCACGCTACGCAAAGCCCTATGATGGCTCGTTGCTTAAAAAGCGAAAAATACGGACGAATCGCTTTTTACGGTGCAATGATTACCGAAGGTTTTGTGGCTTTGATTTGGGCTGCCGCTGCAATAAAATTCTGTAACAACAACTACGACCAACTTGCTTCGTATCCAAACCCTGCCAATGTGGTAAGTTTTATCTGTAACACGTGGATGGGTAAGGTTGGTGCCGTGCTTGCTATTCTTGGCGTTGTTGCTGCTCCAATCACGTCGGGCGACACGGCGTTCCGTTCTGCTCGTTTGATTACTGCTGATTTTCTACATTTCCCACAAGACAAGGTGTGGAAACGATTGTCGGTTTCGTTGCCGTTGTTTGCTATTTCGGCCGTGCTGATGTTGGTTGATTTTGCGGTGCTTTGGAGATATTTCGGATGGTTCAACCAAACATTGTCGATATTCACGTTGTGGGCGATTACGGTTTATTTGTACCGTAACGGTAAGTGCTTTTATATCACGTTGATACCGGCAATTTTTATGACGTCGGTGTGTAGTACATATATTCTTATGGCACCCGAAGGTTTTGCATTGTCGGCAACGGTGGGATATTCCATAGGATTGGCGTTTACCGTGTTGTTATCGGCAGTTACGATTTTGTATATGCGTAAGCGTAAAGGTCAAACAGATTTATAATGGATTTTCAGCCCGCAATTGCGTCATATTTGGAAAAGACAGGTTTCCCGTCTTTTTCTCCGAAAGCTTTTTTGTTTGATATGGATGGTGTGTTGTACGATTCCATGCCGTTTCATGCAAAGGCGTGGAAAGAGGCATTTGCACATGTGGGTGTGCAATTTAGCGAATACGACGTGTATCTGAACGAAGGACGGACTGGGAAAACGACTGTGAATGAGGCTTTTACCGCACAATTCCGCCGTGAGGCGACCGATGATGAAATTCAGCAGATTTATGCCGACAAGGCGGAGATTTTCATGTCAATTTCGCGCACGAATCCTATGCCGTTTGCCAAAGAAGTGTTGACCGCGTTGCAGGCAGCTGGGAAAAAAATCGTGCTTGTTACCGGAAGCGGACAAAAAAGTCTTATTTCCCGCCTAAATGAATCGTATCCCGGAGTTTTTTCTCCCGAAAATATGGTCACGTCGTTTGATGTGAAATATGGTAAACCAAACCCGGAACCGTATCTGATGGCATTGCAGAAAGCAGGTGTTCGGCCGAACGAAGCCGTTGTGATAGAAAATGCCCCGTTGGGCGTACAAGCTGGAGTAGGGGCGGAAATTTTCACTATTGCATTGAACACTGGTATTTTGAATGATGACGTTTTGTCTTCGGCAGGGGCAAACGTAGTGTTGCCTTCGATGCAGACACTGTATGATCATTTGTCGTCATTATTACGATAACTATAATACTCCCCAAATTTTGGACAGCGAGTTAAGTGTAAAAAAAAGTAAAATTTGCTGTCATAAAGACAAAAAGAAAATTTGTAAACTTCCCATTTTGGGAAAGGGTACGGATAGGTACACAAGTTTTTTTATCAATCCTGCATATTTTTTTGTTAGAGTATTTGTACAAAAATAAAAAAATGTATATTTGCACACCCGTTTGGGTGGACTGTCGTATGGTGTAATGGCAGCACAACTGGTTTTGGTCCAGTTAGTCGAGGTTCGAATCCTTGTACGACAACAAAATAAGCTCCTAATGAATTATTATCAATTTGTTAGGAGTTTTTTTATACTTCTCAAATTTAGGAAAGCAATTTACGTGTGAAAATGAAATTGTTTTCGATAAGGCGATAGGTTTTATGCCTTAAACCATTTCCATTTTTTATACATTTTTCTGTATGCAAACCATGTCAGAAAGAAGTATACGATTGCCTGACCCCAGAGGAAAACAAATTCCCAATGTACGTCTTTCAGCAATGCGCCCATTTCCGACATCCGCACGTAGCCGTTTACGGCGAATGTTCCAGGGAAAAGGTATGAAATGTATTTCCAAACTGGCGGAATTGCCGAGCCCGGCCACGAGATCCCCGACATAAAGAGTAGCGGAACGGACATGAATACGAACAGTACGATGAACGACTCTCTGTCGTATGAAAATGTCGAGATAAACATGCAGAAGAAAATGCAGGCAAATATGAATGGAATCATAAATGCAATCATGTCTTTCCATTGCCAGATGTGAATATGACCGAACAACACCGGGATGATGCAGACTAAATATGCCACTACAGGAATGTATATGTTTAAGTATCCAGTCGCTTTGCCTATGAGAATTTCCAGTGGACGTTTACCTTTCAAATGTTCTGCCATAATTCCTTTTCGTTTGTTTTCACGCTCGTCGCCTAACAACATTCCAATACCAAGCAGCATTGTCTGCTGGATTATCATCATCAGCACGGCAGGAATAAGGAACGTGGCAAATCCGCTCTGTGTGTTGAACATAGGAACATATTCGTATTTAATCGGATATGCGAATGCCTCGGCTTGTTCTTTCGTCGCACCGACAAGTCTTTGGGCTTTAATCTCCTGGTTCATTTCGAGTGAGACTTCGGTACAAGCGCTCAACACCGCTTTGTAATAAAGTAAACCGCTCATGTCGCTGTACAGCTCAACAATGGCTTGTTTCCCTTCGATGATATTTTTTTGAAATTCAGCAGGAATATAGATTAAACAATATGCTTTGTGTTCGTGAATGAGTTCGATTGCTTCCTGCATGTCGGCACAGTGACCGATTATTTTGACGTCACCGCTTGCGTCGGCTTTGCGAAGAAAATCACGGCTCATCGACGTATGACAATTGTCAACAACGACTGTCGGCACTTCGCGGACGGATTCATTGTTGTATAAGTATGCGTAGAGTGGAGGGTAGAGCAACGGCACAATGACAAAAAATACGAGTGCTCCGATGTCCGTCAACGAGCGAATCAATTCGTTTTTCCATACGTCCAATATGTTGTAGAACCATCTCATATTTTGTTGCTTATATTTGATAGTGATATTCCAATAAATAAGTCTTTAGTCTTCCCACTACCAATAACGGGAGTGCGAGGAATGCCGCCAAGCATACGTAATAGAACCACGTGTATCCGAACGAAATTCCGTTGAGTGCTTGGTCAACATAAATTAAGAAATAATAACGAAGCGGGAATAGATACGACAATGCACGTAATGCTGGCGGAAACGCCATTTGTGGAAATGAGAATCCGCTGATTGGGAACGACAGGACGCCCCATAATGTAGCCAAACTGAGAGCCCAACGAAGCGATGGGACGGCTCCGCAGAGAAATACTCCAAATGCTTGACAGACAAGCACGAACAATATCATGAGTATGAACATTGGTAAAAATCCGCCGTTGAGCGGGAAGTTCCAATAACCGTAAAGCCATACTAAATAGAACAAGCCCATGAGAACCCACACGAAAAAGTGTGGTAATAATTTACCAAACAATGCTTTGTAAATGTTGTTGTCGGCAATTGCCAACCATTCTTTCGACGTTTCTTCCTTGAGTTCGGAATAAATAGAGTAAATCGTTATTTGGAAGATAAGCAACATTAAAAGCGCCGGTAACAATGTGTTGGAAAGGTATATAGAATAATTCAGCGTTGGATTGTTTACGGCATGCATTTCCATTTTGATAGGCTGTAGCATTGCCATTGCCTGATCTTCGGTGAAACCTTTGGCATACAGCGTTGCACGGGCAATTGCCCCCGAAGCGTATTCCGACATCATTTTCATGTCGCGATATTCCAACGAGGCAGGAATGAGATACGAAGCCGAAGTGTAAAACGAAACAGTCGGTTGTTTGCTCGACAGTGCTAATTTGGTCGTACCTTGCGGAATGTAGTAAATTGCATAGATTTTACCACGTTGCATGGCTTCGCGGGCTTCGGCAAAGTTGTGATATTGTTCTACAATTTTTGTTTGTTGAAACGCATCAAGATTTCTGATTATGTTCCGTGTGACGGACGTGTTGTCTTCGTCAACCACGCCGACAGGCAAATCAACGGGCAGACCGTTTTCCATAAGGGTGGTGAAGAATACATATCCGAACGCAGGAGCCACAATCATACAGAAAACGTAAAGCGGCCGAGTGAGCAACCGTTTTATTTCTCGTTTCGATACGGCTAATATCTTGCTGTTTTTCAACATTGTAGAGCCTATTCGTTTATTTTGTAAAGAACGGTCATTCCAGGACGAAGTCCTTTAATGTCGGATTTTGCAGTTGCACGGACTTCGAATGTTTTCAAATCGTATTGCCCTGTTTGTTTTGTTGCTTTCCATGCGGCAAAATCGCCCATATCTTTCATGTAATCGACTTTCATGGTCGCCGTTGTGTCCAATGCGGGTATGTAGGCTTGAAATTCCGTTCCGATAGGCATTTTTGTCAAATAGTCTTCGCGGACGTTGAACGTTGCCCACATGTCGTTCATAATTGCGACAGACATGATAGGAGCACCTGTTCCAATAAGTTCGCCCACGTGCGGATAAATCTCCGTAATTTCGCCGTCGGCGTATGCAGTAAGAATTGTTTCGCTGATGTAGGAATCAACTTCGGCAACAACACCTTCGGCTTGTTTTACCTGTGCGGCAGCCATTTCCTTGTCTTCTTCCTGAGCACCTTTCACCGCCATGGTATATTGTGCTCGTGCTGCGTTTTCGGTGGAAACAGCGGCGTCGTATTGAGCTTTGATTTCATCATATTTCTGTTCGCTCACAACGCCTTCTTTGTAAAGGTTGCTGATACGCGTGTATGATTTTTCCATGATTTCTCGGCCGGTTTTTGCTTTCTGCCACATTTCGTATGCCGCTTGGATTTGCTCTTTGCGGGCACCTTTTTCTGCTTTTGTGTTCTGTGCTTCTGCAGCAGTTTTTACCGCTTCAGCCTGAGCTTTTTTCGCTTCAACTTCGGGTGCTTCAATTATAGCAAGCGTGTCGCCAGCCTTGACCTTTTGTCCTTCGTGAACACGGAATTCAAGAATACGGCCGGGTATTTTACTCGAAACACGGTATTCTGCCGCTTCTGCCTGACCTTGCAGAATTTCATCATTTTTCCCGAATGTGAATATGCCAATGGCACATACAACTGCCAATACGCATCCTAATACTGTGAGAGCGAGAATCGTAGTGATGTTTTGTTGTCTGTCTGTCATAACTATTTCGTTTTATTTATTTAACAATCCAGTTGCTTTTTGAAGATATATTTTTGCCATAATCCAGTCGATTTTGGAATCAATATAATCGGAATGAGCCTGCAACCATGCCGTTTGTGCTTCGGTCAATCCAGAAGACGGAATTACGCCTTCTTCGAATCCGAGCGTTGCAATGCGGAGATTTTCCTCGGCATCAATCATTTTCTCTTCCGACATGGTTACACGTGATTTTGCTTCTTCTATCTGACGTTCGTATTGATGAACCTGTAGCATGATTTTTTCCTTGGTGTCGTCGAGTTTATATTGTGCTATTTTAGCGTCAGATTTAGCCTTGCGGATTTTGTTCGCACCTTCGCCCCAGTGGAGGATTGGAATTGTCGCCATCACGCCGACGTTCCAAAAACCGTCGAATTCATTCTGAAAACCGTTTGAGCAAGAAGGATTTGAAACAACGTAGTTGCCAAAGGCCGCTACGGTTGGAAGGTATTCCGAACGAGTAAGATTTACGTTTTGGTTATAAATCTGCGTTGCGATGTTAAGACTTTTAAGTTCGGGACGGTTTTCCATTATTTCGTCTTCGGTGTATGAAAAATCAGAGTCCGAAACAATTACATCTTCCAAAGTCTCGTCGGCAAGAGTTAGATCGGTGTTGATGTCGAGTCCGCAGTGCTGACAAAGAAGCATTTTTGAAAGTACGAGACCGTTTTGAACTTTCAGCAACGTTGTTTCAGCTTGATTCAATTTAACTTTTACCGACAGTTTGTCCGACGTAGTGGCAACACCTTCGGCTACCATTTTATCAACATTGTTTGACATGGTGCGAAGTAAGTCTACATATTTTTCCGTCAATTTCAGTTTGTTCGAAAGCGAAACAATCTGCCAATATAGTTTGTCTGTCTCGACTTGCGTTTCTAACTCCTCTGTGGTGTATTTTGTTGATTCAAGTTCTTTCTTTGCTTCTGCTATTTTGTTGTATGCGAGTATTTTACCGCCCAAAAACAACGGCTCTTGTACTGAAATTATTCCTGCAAAAATGTTTCGTGTGTCAAGTATGAAATTATCTGCAAGGTCGGCACCGAGAGCATTCATATTTGCTGCCGACGGACCGAGTGTAGAGGCAATGTCGGTCGTTTGAATCTGGTTGAGCAGAGATTGAACAGTAGGACTTGACGTAATCAAACCGTATAGAGTAGGGTCGGCGGCAGGATTTGCCATAATTTGCTGAACGGTGTTCAGTGCGTTTTGCTGCATTTGTTGCAAAGAACCTCCGACTTCATTGCCGACTGTCGTTCCGAGATTTCTGAGCGCTTCGTCCTGTTCGTCGCTTAAAAGTTTTATGTCGTTATTGCTGTAAGCATAAACTCCAGATACAGAGACCTTTGGAAGATAATTCGCAAAGGCGGCTTTTTTGTCATAGTTCGCTTTGTTTATTTCTTCTTGCGCAATTTTTAGTTTATTGTTGTTTTTAAGGGCGAATGTTCTGCAATCCTCAAGAGTGACTTGCATTTTGAGTGCATTGTTTGTCGTAATGTGACGGGACGTTTCTCCTTGCTGTTGGAATTTGAGAGAAACCACGTTGGAATATGTTGGTTCACCGCTTTTTTTATTCAGTTTTAGTCTAAAATATAATGTATTGGGATTTTCAATGGTGCAGAGCCATGAGTATTCAAAATCCTCGTCTCCGTTATTCGAAACTTGTGCGATGCCCGAATAATTTGAACCGTCTTTTGAGGCTTCGATGGTGAAATTTTCAACATTTTCCTCCTCGTTGATCCAATGAAAATATAATGTTTTTTCACCTTTCCCGTTCGAAACTGTGAAAATATTGTCGAGAGTGTTTTGTTGTGCAAGAGCAGAAACTGCTGAAACGACGATGAGAATAAATTCGACAGCAATCTTTTTTATCGTTAGTGAGTTCATACTTCGTTTGATTTCGTTTTTAAAAACGATTGCAAAAAAAACAAATATTTTGAATTTCTAATGGCATTTTTTTGTGAAATGAAAAATATTAGATTAAAGTGCTTTTTTTTATCGACGAAAGGTGTTTTTTAGGGATTAACACGTTTAGGTAAAATATTGTTCTACAACTAATTTCACCCCGATTGCGATAAGGATGACCCCGCCGATAATTCCAAATCGTAGGTTTGCGGCTTTTTGTATTTTGTTGCCGACAAAAAGTCCTGCAATGGAAAACAGAAAACTTGTATTTCCGATTATAATCACGGCAAAATAGAGTTTTTCTGGAACGGGTACGAATATAATTCCCGTTGAAAGAGCGTCAATGCTTGTCGCAACAGCCAAAAGCAAGACGTTGCTCCATGCAAAAAGATTCTTTTTTTCTTCTACTTCATCTTCTGTCTCGTGCAATTCTTCCCAAATCATTTTTATGCCGATGAACGATAAAATCACAAGGGCAATCCAATGGGATACGGAGTCGATAATTTCGGCGAATGAAATTGTTAAAAAGAATCCCGCAAGTGGCATCAAACCTTGAAATAGTCCGAACATTACAGGCATTTTTATTGCTTCGGCAGTGTCAATTTTTTTGTAACTGATTCCCGTGGAAACCGACACGGCAAGGCAATCCATGGCCAATCCAATTGACAATAATATAATGTCGAACGTATTCATTAACGTGGATAAATTTTTATACCGACAGATTTCTTCAAATCAACCATACAGAGCAATTTTCCACCTTTCTCCGAAATGTCGGGAAGGGTAATGTCCGCATATTGATGGTCTTTCACGATAAACGACGGAGCTGAATTGTTCCCAGTTTCAACAATAAAGACAAAATCTTTTACAAGATTGCAACCTTTTTCGTCATCCCAAACAATTTCAAAAAAGCTGTCATAGTCTGGCAAAATGTATTTAGTGGCAAGAAGGTCGTAAAATTCTTTTGTATAAAAATACGCCCGAACCTTGTTAATGTTTGGAATGCCGTGTCCGTATTTTGCATTTGGCTTAAAATATCTGTCGCCGCTGCGGATAAGAGCTTTTTTTATCGCTTGTGCCGAAGAATCGGGAAATTCTTGCCAGAGTGTGGCGCAGCATCCAGCGACGAGCGGGCACGAGAACGACGTTCCTCCGCTTGTGTTAGCAATTTTTCCTGTAGCGGTTACGATAGTCGGAAATAATCCCAAAGCCATTACGTCGGGTTTGATTCTTCCGTCGGATGTTGGACCGAGAGAACTGAATTTTGTCCGTTTTTTATTCACTTTACAAGCACCGACAGTAATAATGCTATCGGCATCGGCAGGCGAGGTAATATATTTCCACGGCTCGTCACCCGAATTTCCCGCACTATTCACAAGAAGCATCCCTTTGGATGCGGCTATATCGGCTCCGATTGTGATTCGGGTTGAATTTCCGTCCATTTCTTTATATGTGTGGCTTTGCGATTTGTCGTCGAAGTCGCTGTAGCCAAGCGATGTCGAAATAATGTCGGCACCGGCACTGTCGGCAAGTTCCGCTGCGGCAACCCAGTTGTCTTCTTCAACCACATATTCTGTTTCGCCCTCTTCGCTATGAAGCAGTATGAAATTAGCTCCTGGTGCGGTTCCGACTAACTTTCCCGGTACAAAACCGCCGATAAGAGAAAGAACCATCATTCCGTGGCTGCCTTCTTCGTAAATGCTTGTGCTGTCGAGCAATTTTTCCGTTCCCGAAAGGTCGCGGGTAAATAGAAGACGTTTCTCGTCACGAATCAGTTGAAAAACCGATGCGGAATCTACATGGAGAAATCCTGCGTCGACAACGGCTATCGTCATTCCTTGACCGTAATGCCCCGCCAAATGAGATTGAATCGTGCCTAACATAAGATTTTGTACAATTGATCTTCCATAAATGTTGTTTAAATATGAATATGCAGATTCGTTGGTTTTTCTCGGTTCTGAGAAGATAGACAATGTTTGTTCTACAGCCGTTTGTTCACTTAATTTATGTTTGTCCTTTTTGTATTCTGGTTTTGGAGCGACGAAGTCAATACCTTTGACAAATGGAAGTTTCGCTACTAAATTGTACGTTTCCTTTGTTGCAATGTAGAAAATCGCAGAGTTGAACCATTTTGAACTGTTGCACAGCACGGCACCCAGGTCTGAAATGGTGGACAAGTATTGCGGAGTGACAGGAATGTCTTGTTCCGTAACGGCAATGTTGAATTTTTCGCGTCGTTCTATGGCTTTCTGACTGAGAAATTCTTGTGGTCTTGTTACAGAATAAGGGGAATTGTTTTTGTCTTTCATCGTTATTCTATATCTGCCATCTTTAAATTCGGCAGTTTGAGCATTTATGAGAACGCCACAAAAAAGAAAAGTAAAAAGTGTCGTGAGAATCTTTTTCATATATGTGTATATAAAAAAGACCACCCGAAAGTGGTCTTTAATTGATTTGTTAGTTAAATCCTTTTAATCGTCCGGGGTTCGGTAATACGGTAATTGCAGAGATACCATATTTGTTTCCGATGATTTTTTGCTCGTTAGCGCCAAACATATAATCAGCCCAGTCTAATTCCTTGTAAGTCGAAACCAAAATTGCATTTGCGTTGATTGCGTGAGCGTATTCAATAACTTCTTCTGCAAAATCGTCTTTCCCTGCACCTTCGACTTCGGTGTATTCGATTTTGTGTTGGTCCAAAACAGACTTCATGTGAACCAAGTTAGAATAAATCTGACGTTTTAAGTTCGCGTCGTTACTTTTTTGAACGTAGAGATAAATTTTTGATTTGAAGAATTTGTTGAGATACACTGCCCAACCAACTTTTTGTTTGTCTTCTTTTTTGTATTCTACAGGACATACAATGTCTCCAAAGTGTTCGTCCTGCGGAGGTCTTTGTACAACAATGAACGGACAATTTGAGCCTTCAATAACTTTAAGTGCCCAACTTCCTGTAATTTTTTGCAAACCTTTTATTCCATGAGTTCCCATGAATACGAACGGGCTGTTCAATTGGTTCGCCACGTCTTTAATTGTAGTGAAAATGTCACCTTCTACGGCAAGAACCTCAGGCTTGAAGTTGTATTTCTTCTGTGCATCTTCAGCCACTATGTTTAATTGTCTTGTGGCATTTTCAATGTCATCCTTACTGTCTACAATATTTAATATTGTAACCATTGTACTGCCTATTGTTTCTGCGAAACGAATGGCATGTTGCATCGCATACTCGGCGACGTTAGAAAAATCCCAAGCGACTAAAATAGTTTTCTGCAAATGTTCCATATTTTTAATATTTTGATAACTTTGAATGCTTTTTCACCCGATGCTGAAAAAGCGTGTTAAAAATAGAAAAAAAATGCTTTCGAGAAAAGGTATCGGCTTTTTTTTTATTGCAATCTTGTTTGCAATGTGCTCTTTTGCCCAGAAAAAGGAGCTTGGAATGCCTTATGTCGAAACAATTTCGACCAAAGAAATAGGATATGATGGTCCGTGGTGCGGAATTGCTCAGGACAAAACAAAAGCGTTGTGTTTTGTAAACAAAAACGGAGTTGTCGTATTCGACGGCGCATCGTGGAATTTGTTGGAAACTTCGGTGACGCCTGCTATCTACAGCGATAAAAGAGGTACTATATATATAGGTACGTCAAATCAAATACAAACGATTTCGGTTTCCGACAAGGGTGAGAAAAAGTTGATTCCGTTCTTTTCTGATTCTACAAAGACTATCGGTCGTATTGCGGAATTGTCGGTGTTGAACAATGAAATTTATTGTATCGCGGAAAATTCGTTGTATGTCATACAAAATAAAGAATTCAAGAAAATTGAATTACCGTTTGTTCCTCGAAAATTGATGCAAGACAGAAATACCTTGTACGTCGCTTCGGATAATGCATTATTTGATGTTTTACAGACCGACGTTCCGATTTTTAACGGCAACGTCCGTGTGAACGATGCTGTGAGAACCCGCGATGCATGGGTGCTGGTGACAGAAAACGGCCTCGCCACGATTTCGCCTGACAAGTCTTTGAAATTTTTGACAACCGAGATTGATTCGGTTTTACGTTCTGGTCAGTTTTCGTGTCTGACAAAAACCGTGGAAGATTACATCTGTATAGGAACAAAATCGCAAGGCCAGTTCTGCATTGACACCGACGGTAGTCTGATTTTTTCTTTGAATGCCAAAAACGGATTCGCCGACAATAAAATTGACGGTCTGTTTGCCGACAAGAACGGTAATGTTTGGGTTACGACCGACCGAGGGATTTTGCGTATCGAAATGAATACGGCAATCACATATTTTAACGAAAACAACGGATTGCAGGGACGTGTGATGAAGATTTTCCGCCTAAACGGAAATTTAGAAGTCGGAACCGACCGGGGGTTATTTTCATGGCATGATACTCTGTTCTGGCAGATAAACAATGTGTCGACGGGTGAGACTCGCATGTATTCTCTCAAATCTCATTCGTTTATAAATTATAAGGCGCAGTTCCGTCATAATAAAATAATGATGTATGAACAGTTGTCTATGTCTAAAGATACCATACTTGTTTTCGGAAAAGATTTTAATACATCTTGGTTTCACGAAGAACACGAAAATACGTTTGTAATTCTTCAGGAACTTGACGTAACGACAGTGGCAAAGTTTGTCGGAATAGATTCTTTATTGTTTTTGGGGACGCAATCAAACGGAGTTTGGTTACTTTTGAATAAAGATGGCAATTGGAAAGAAATGTTTCCGTGCGATTGGCAGGGATTGCCGAAAGACGAAAAACATATTGATGTATACGAAACTTCGTCGGGCGTATTGTTTTCTACGTCTCAGGGATTATATCGGTGTGATGTGGCGAAAAAAAATTTTTACAAAGACGAAAAAATACCACTTTCTCAATTTCAAAGTGAAACAGTTGTTTGCCCTATAAGCGAAGATGAGGATGGAAATTTGTTGTTTGCCGTTCATACAAAAGGCATAAGCGAGAGTCAATTGGCTGTCGCGTGGAATACGGGAGAAACCTATACGCTTGTGACGGCTCCATTTTTCAAGGTTCATCAGCAAAACACGCAAGTCATATATCCTGAAAAAGGAGGCATAGTGTGGCTTGGTGGAACAGACGGTTTGGTCAGGGTTGATTTTAACAAACTTTCTAGCCGAAAGACGTTGGAAGATGTTGTCGTTCAACGAATTATAATAAACGGAGATTCTGTAGTTTCAAGAAATTACAACGGAATCCTATCGCTTCCGTATACATTGAAATCTATTACGTTTGATTTTATCTCGCCAGAATACGAAAATCGTGATAAAATATTGTATTCGTGTTATTTAGAAGGATTAGAGGAAGAAATGAATCAATTCTCGATTTGGGAAAATAAAAAGACAAAAGAATATGCAGACCTTCCTGCTGGAAAATACGTATTCCATGTCATTGCACGACGTACCGATGGGGCGTCGTCGAAAGAAACGACGTTTGAATTCGAGGTGCGACAGCACCCTCTGTTGTCAGGCTGGGCGTTTGCGTTTTACATTATAATTATCGTTGCTATAATTCTTGGCATAACAAAATTGCGACGTTCCCGTTTTGACCGAGAACACGAAATTGTGGAAAAATTGATTGACGACAGGATTAAAAATATGCAGGCAGAAAATTTTAAAGAAAAATTTGCGGAAAATCAAGGGAATTTCTTGTCAAATAAAGAAATAACATCTAAACTTGCATTATCAAGATTTGAAGATTTTAAAGATAGAATGTTTTCAATGTACGAGCAGAAGCTTCCGAAAAAATATTACTACCATAATCTCAATCACATGAAGGACGTGGTTGAACAGGTGGAAAACATCGGCCGTGCGGAAGGAATAAACGACGAAGACATGCACATATTGAAAACGGCGGCATTGTTGCACGATGCTGGTTTTATGCAGACATACAAAGACCACGAACACGCAGGAATGGAACTTGCGCGACAAATGTTGCCAAACGAAGGATATTCTCAAGAACAGATAGATAGAATCTGTCGCCTGATTGAATGTACAATATTGACGGAAGAACCTCAAAATCTTCTTGAACGAATAATTCGTGACGCCGATTTGGATTATCTTGGTCGCGATGATTATTTCCCTATCTCACAAGAATTGTATAAGGAATTGTTGGAGATGAATTTAATCAAAGAAAACGATTTTGAATGGTGTCAGGGACAGATTACATTTTTGCAGGAACATACGTATTACACCGACTATTCACGAAAGGTTCGTAATCCTGTGAAAGTTAAACATATACAATGTTTACAGGAACAAATAACAAAGTTTAATAATATTTAAATTGTAATAAAATGATTGATTGGGCTAATTTACCATTTGGGTACTTGAAAACGAAATCAAATACTCGATGCCTTTATAGCGAAGGCAAATGGGGAAAAATGGAAGTTACCGAAAGCGAAAACATCAATATGCACATGGCTGCTACGTGTCTTCACTACGGTCAGGAATGTTTCGAAGGTTTGAAGGCGTACCGCGGCAAAGACGGAAAAATCCGCGTGTTCCGTTGGGAAGAAAATTCAAAACGATTGAACCGCTCGGCTGCACGCGTTGGTATGCCAGAAGTTCCAGCGGAACTTTTCAAAGAAATGTTGTTCACGTTGGTTAAAGAAAATGCCGATTTCGTGCCACCATACGGAACAGGCGCATCATTGTACATCCGTCCGTTGATGATTGGTATGAGTCCGCGTCTTGGCATCAGCGCTTCTACAGAAGTATTGTTGATTTTGTTCTGTAGCCCTGTTGGACCTTACTACAAAGGCGGTTTCAAACCTATCAAAGTGATTGTTGAACGTGGTTCCGACCGTGCCGCTCCACTTGGAACTGGTACAGTGAAAGTTGGTGGAAACTACGCCGCTGCGTTGAATATGTCGATTAAATCGCACGAAATGGGCTACGGTGCTGCTTTGTATTTGGATCCGAAAGAGAAAAAATACATTGACGAATGTGGCCCTGCAAACTTCTTTGCAATCAAGGGCGACAAATATATCACGCCAAAATCAACGTCAATTTTGCCTTCAATCACCAATATGAGTTTGCAGGCATTGGCTGAGAAAAAAGGTTTGACAGTGGAAAAACGTCAAATTCCATTGACGGAACTTGCTGAATGCGACGAAGCGGCAGAATGCGGAACGGCAGCAGTGATTTCGCCTATTTCGGCAGTATATGACCCTGACGAAAACAAAACCTACACGTTTGGCGACCAAGTTCATCCGGGCAAAAACTGCGTTGAACTATACGAAACACTTGTCGGCATTCAATATGGAGACATTGCCGATCCGTTCGGTTGGATTTCGTTTGTTGAATAAATAGATTGTTACGTTTGTAGAGACGCGATTAATCGCGTCTCTACATTTTTATGAAAAATGACAAAAATTAGAATTACAAAAGAATTTGTCTTCGACATGGCTCATGCACTCTCCAATTACGACGGAAAGTGTAAGAATATTCACGGCCATACATATAAATTATTTGTCACATTGATTGGTATCCCATGCGAGGACTGCTCATCTCCAAAGAACGGCATGGTTCTCGACTTTGGCGATTTAAAGAATATTGTAAAGATACCCATTGTCGATGTGTTCGACCATGCTTTGGTCGTTCCTGCCAACAAAGGTTTCGAGGATTTACGAAAATTTCAGGAAACAGATAAATATATAGAAGTTCCGTTTCAACCTACCTGCGAAAATCTTACAATCTACATCGCCAACATTATCCGGTCAAAACTGCCAGACTCTGTTTCTCTTTATAGCATAAGGCTTTACGAAACACCTACTTCGTATGCCGAATGGTTTGCAGACGACAATCAATAACATTTATCGCTTATTTTTAGTGAGAAAATACTATCTTTGAAACTGAAATTCAAATGACCGATGCGGGAGTTAGTTTCAGGTTTTGACGGTGTTATTGTTCTGGTTCTTTTTTTTATTATTTACTTGTATTGTTCTAAAGTTCAAGAAGATAATATAGAAACGTACCACTATTATACTCATTTTAAAAGAGCCGTTCTTGTTAAATTACTATTTGGTTTGTTGTTCGCCTGCGTGTATATTTTCTATTACGACGGTGGCGATACGCAATATTATTATACGGGAGCGCGGTCAATCGTGAGAATAGCCAAGAAAGATTTTTTTGCCTTTATTCAACTGATGGCTGGCGAACGGACTCCCGAACTTCGCTCCTTGTTTGATTATACGACTGGTTGGCCTACGTATTTCAAAGATGCCAATTCGTGGGCTGTATGCCGTTTTTCTGTACCGTTTTATTTGCTTGGATGTGGCTCGTATTTGGGAATGACACTAATGATGGATGCATTTTTATTCATTCCAATGTGGCGTTTTTATAGGATGATTATACGAATTTATCCACGAAGTCAGAATTATGCCGCATTTGCGTTATTCTATATACCGTCGGTGTGTTTTTGGGGAAGCGGATTGTTGAAAGACGTATGGTGTCTTGTTGGAGTGTTGTCGGTTTATTATTCATGCTGGATGGTGTTTGTCCGAAGAAAGAAAGTATTTGGTAACATTTTCCGATACCTTGTCTGGGCATACATTTTGACGTCTATTCGGCCGTATGCGTTTTACACGGTTTTTGCCACAAGTGTCGTATGGATAGCTCTTATATTGCTCAGAAGACTGAATAACAAAATGATTCAAGTCGCGTTTTTCCCGTTGGTGGCAGTGTTTGTCATTGTGATGTATGCTGTCTTTGTCGACAATATGGGCGATATTGCGGAAGGGAAATATGCCTCGGTCGGTTCTATGATGGAACAAGCTGTAATAATCCAAGATGACTTGAAGCGAGATTATTATGGTACCAACAGTTTCGACATTGGTACATTCGATGCCTCAATTTCAGGAATGCTGAGTAAAACGCCGCAAGCATTGACGGCGGGATTGTTTCGACCGTTTTTGTGGGAGGCACGAACACCGTTTATGCTGCTTTCTGGTGTGGAAAATTTTTTCTTGTTGGTTCTGTCTCTGCTTGTGTTGTTTAAAATGAGACTGAATCTGTTCCGCGTCTTTATTGATGATGCTTTTTTGCTCAGTCTGGCGTTGTTCGTCGTCGCATTCGGATTTTTTATTGGACTGACAATCGCCAATTTCGGCGCTCTGGTACGATACCGAATAATACTTCTCCCATTCTTGGTTATAATATTATTCCGACTTCGATATTTGTATAAAAAGGCGGAAGAAGATGACGAGGAGGAAGCAGAGGAATTTGTCTCCTAACTCAACCTATCTCGAAAATCGGCATAGCCAAATTCCCGTATGCACTCGTCACGTCCGTCTTCGTGCTCAATCCATATAGAAGGATGCGTCACGCCGTTGAACGTGGTGGTTTTCACCATTGTGTAGTGCATCATGTCTTCTAATATAATGGTATCGCCCACGTGGAGTTGTTCCTTGAAATAATACGGCATCATAAAATCGCCTGCCAGACAAGAATTTCCACCTAAACGGTACGCATAGCAACCTTCGGTTTTCTCCGAAAACGCATCACGAACATTCGGCCGATATGGCATCTCCAGCGTGTCGGGCATGTGGGCGGCAAACGACACATCAAGTATTGCCGTAGGATTTTCGCCGTAGTTCACAATATCGAGCACACGGGCTTTCAGCACGCCAGTCTGCCAACCAACCGCTCCGCCTGGTTCAAGAATCACGGCAACATCGTATTTTTTCTTAAAATCTTTAAGCAACTGAATCACGTGTTCGGGCTTGTAATCCTTGTGCGTAATCAAATGACCACCTCCCATATTCACCCATTTTGCCGACGAAAGCAAGTGACCGAATTTTTCTTCAAACGATTTCAAAACACGTTCCAACGAATACGAATCATTTTCGCAAAGTGCGTGAAAATGAATCCCGTCAACACCGTTGGGAAGACCATCGGCCAATTCCGACGCAGGAATGCCCAAACGGGAATTTGGTGAACACGGATTATACATTTCAGTCGTTACGTCGCTGTAACCTGGATTTACACGCAATCCAACCGAAACGCCATATTGTTTGCAGATGTCTTTGTATTTCTCAAATTGCGACAGAGAATTAAACGTAATGTGTGAACTGCATCGTGCAATTTCGTCGAATTCTTCGGGAGCATATACCGGTGCGAACGTGTGAGCTTTGGAACCCATATAGTCAACGCACAATTTCGCCTCAGACAACGAACTCGCCGTAGCTCCCGCAAGATACTGACGCACAAGCGGAAACGATTTCCACAACGCATACCCTTTCAATGCCAAAATAATGGAAACACCTGCCTCTTTCGACACATACGAGAGTTTCTCCAAATTATTCCGAAGCATTTTTTCTTCAAGAATAAACGCTGGAGACGGTATTTCTGGGTAATAATTCTTCATAACACTAATTTTGTGACAAAGATAAATTATTTACGGAGTATTGTAGAAATCGATTGTATCTAAATTCCAGAAAAAAGAAAAGTGACCACGAAAAACGTAGTCACTTTTTTTTACATAACATGTTGGTTGTATTGTAGAGACGCCACATTGTGACGTCTCTACTGATTATTCAACAATAAAACTATTGCGATACACTTGGTTTGTTTGCGTATTCTTCAAGCTATACAGATATACGCCTTTGTCAAGTCCTTTGCCAACAATAAAACTGTTGCCGCTGGTTTGCATAGTATTTATTATTTTTCCTGTAACGTCGCTTATGGTAAGTTGGAACAAATCGTTGCCCGCATTGTCGAATTCCAACACTGAATAGTCGCGGATTGGATTCGGATAGAGTTTCACCGTTGCGTTATATGGAACTTCTATGGCTGTGCTTTCCTCGTTTTTCAGAATCGTGTACGTCATAGTATTCATAGTGGTGTTGGTAACAACGGCAGGATTGTAGTCGAAGTAAATATGTGCCGTATTTTCAATCACCGTATTGTCGGGCAAATCTTTTTTGGCTTTAATTCTATATTTTACAAAACCATGACTTTCTGGCTCGTTCGTGGTGCTGTCGAGGAGCATAATGTTATCGAATCGGAATTCTACCACGCCATCGCTCGTGTAATTCGTCTTGAGGTTGTGACTTGCCGCTACTACCTCGAACGTTTCCAAATCCAAAGCTGAAGAAAGCGTGTCGATCACAACGACGTTCTTTGCATAGTCGTTTCCCGTATTCTGGAAACGAATGGTATATGACAACGGCTCGTTCATCAACACAAGATTTTCTTCAGTAACTCCCATAGGGAACACTGTTTTATCGTTCGGGTCGTAAGAGCAAAGCACCACAACGTTTGTGGTATCACTACTCAAAACAGATTGTGCATCTTTATATGAAACGACAGATTCCAATGTATCACCCATAAAACTAAAATTAGGCATTTCTCCAATTAGTTTTATAGACAGTTTCTCAAATGGGCGTACGTTCACATTCCAATAGAGTGTTTTTTTATCAACTGAAATAGAATCGTATTCTTGTGAAGTAGAAACAATGCCCTGCATTCCATGAAATAAATTTAATTGTATGCATCCTTGTTCTGACACTGTTCCATTATTTTTAAAAGACAAATACATCAAAAAGTCATCAAAACATCTACCTTCATCCAATGTTGTTATTGATATTTCAGGTTTTCGTTCATCCTTTATATTTTTTATCCCAAAATCAATTCCCGTTACATCATTTTTTCCCAACGAGATTTCATTCTTTGTTTCGGTGGTAAGTTTCCAATTGTCGGACAATTGCGGAATTATTTGATAGACAGTTTCTTCGCCACACCAAAACGAATATTTTCCTGCATTGTCGGTTTGGGCGTACACACTATCGGGAAGGATAAGAAGTTTTTGTTGCGGCAACCCATATTCTTCGCCATCCTGTATGCCATTTTCGTTTTCATCGAAAAACACCGTACCAGAAATATGGACTTTACCAGAACCGATAATTGGAGAAAGGGGCCCCCTAACAACAACTTCACATCTCGCTTCAAGACCATTAGATGTCCTTGCAATTATAGTTGCTGAGCCAGCATTTTGTCCTGTTACCAAGCCATCTTGATTCACTGTAATAACATTTGTACTATTATCCTCTATAATAAAACTAACAGCTGGATTAGAAACAGATAAAGGAGTGATTTCGGTAGCTATTAATTGACTTTCTCCTTCGTCGAGTTCAAGATAAGGAGTCACACTTATAGATTCTGCATCTACCCATAGGACATCAATTATAAACGCTGCTTCAAGACCATTGGAAGAATATACTCTTATAGTTGCTGTACCAGCACTTATACCTCTCACAAAAATACCTTGGATAGTACTTTGGCTAGTACCGCTAGCACCTTGAGCGATCTCTACAACATCACGATCATTAGTTTCACCCCAAAAATAAACATCCTTGTTATAATCACTATAAGGAACAATTGTAGCGCCAACAAACGTTTCTTCTCCTACATTAATGTAAAAATCACGCTGTTCTAAATAAATGTATTTCTCTTCATTTTGTCCCAAGGAGACGACACTCAATAGAGCCATCATCCAAAAAGTAAAAATCTTTTTCATCGCTTTTAGTATTTAAAAGTTAATAATTAGTTTTTACAATAAGACAAATATCGAGGCAAAAAAGTTACAGAACAAGTATTATTTTTTTGATAAAAATCATGTTTTATAAAAAAGATGTGATGATGATTTTTCACATAATATCCACAAAAAGAAAAGTTCCCACAAAACGCAGTAGAGACGTCACAATGTGGCGTCTCTACATTAATTTATAAATCCTAATTTTTAAATTTAAATTAGTACGTCAACTCCAAGTCGATGTTTTCTTTTACCTCGAACGGAAGTCCGTGTTTACCAATTACTTCCATAAATGGATCTGGGTCAAATTCTTCTACGTTGAAAACTCCAGCGCCGCTCCATTTGCCAGTGAGGAACATCATAGCTCCTGTCATTGCAGGAACGCCCGTGGTGTAAGAAACGCCTTGTGCACCTGTTTCATTGTATGCCGCCTGATGGCTACAATTGTTCCAAATATACGCCGTTTTTTCTTTGCCATCTTTGATTCCTTTTACACGACAACCGATTGAAGTTTCACCAGTGTAATTTTCGCCCAATGTTTCTGGAGCAGGCAAGGTTTCCTTCAAGAATTGCAACGGTACAATTTCCACACCTTTATATAATATCGGTTTAATGCTCGCCATTCCAATGTTTTGAATCACACGAAGATGCGTGAGGTATTCGTCGCCGAACGTCATAAAGAAACGAGCCATTTTTATGGTCGGGAAATTCTTCACCAACGATTCCAATTCTTCGTGGTACATCAAATACGACTTGCGTACGCCTATGTTCGGGTACGTAAGCGGGAACATAATTTCCTGTGGTTCGGTTTCAACCCATTTGCCGTCTTTCCAATAACGGCCTTTCTGCGTAATTTCACGAATGTTGATTTCGGGGTTGAAGTTCGTGGCAAACGCCTTTCCGTGGTCGCCACCGTTGCAGTCAACTATGTCAAGATAGTGGATTTCGTCGAAATAGTGTTTTGCCAAATATGCGGTATAGATTTGGCTTTGTCCCGGGTCGAAACCGCAACCGAGAATTGCCGTCAAACCCTTTTCTTTGAATTTATCTTGATATGCCCATTGCCAGCTATATTCAAACTTAGCCACGTCCTTTGGCTCGTAATTGGCTGTGTCCATGTAATTTACACCTGCTTCCAAACAAGCGTCCATTATGCACAAATCTTGATATGGCAACGCCACGTTGATGACCAATTTTGGTTGGAACGACTTGATTAGCTGCACCAACGCAGGAACATCTTCGGCATCGATTTGGGCAGTTTGAATCTTTCTGCCAAGTTTTTCTTCGATGATAGCCGCAATTTTATCGCATTTCGACTTTGTACGGCTTGCCAACATAATGTCGGAAAACACCTCCGGATATTGAGCACATTTGAACGTAACTACCTGACTTACACCGCCAGCACCAATGATAAGAACTTTTGCCATTATAGTAGATTTAAATTTTTGATAAAGGTATGATTTTTATCGAAAAACAACAAGTTTTATTAAGAAAGTGATTTATTCAAAAAAAAGTAGTATTTTTAACACAAATTGAAAATACATGAAAAAAGACATTGTTCAATATATATCGAATGCTGATGTTTGCGTTGGTGTGATACCCGAAATCGGTGGTACGATAGTATTTTTGTCTAAAAATAATTCCGAAAATCTTATTAAGTCAGACCCTGCGTTATGGGACTTGGAAAAACGGCCGAATGTCGACGAAAACACCAATTTTGTTCCCTATTGTGGTCATACGGTTTGGCTCGGGCCTCAAAATGAATGGTGGATTCATCAAGATATAAATCAAAAAAGGAAACAAGAAAATGCTGATTGGCCGCCGGATCCATACCTATATATAAGTGAATATTCGGTTGTTGAAAAAACAGCGTCGGCAATTCGTCTCAAAGGTCCTCACAGTCCGATTTCGGGAGTTACGATTGAGAAAGAAATAGCGGTAAATCCCGACGGAAGTGTTTTTGTTCAGGCTACGGTTCACAACACTGGCTCACAGCCTTGTGCATGGGATGTTTGGCATAATACACGGTTTGACGGAAAATGTAAAATGTCAGTTGCGGCGTTGGCTGAAAATGTCACCGTCGTGCCGGTGCTTTCAGAGTCGTCGACAGAAATGCCGTTTGAAACAGAAAATGGATTTTTCTCGTATGTTCCGCAAAAACCGCCTCAAAATTATGCAGAACGAAGTTCAAAATCGTATATTTACCCGACGGAACCATATGTATCTATTGAAACAAAAAAATTCAATGTGGAAATTTGGTTCGAAATGTATGATAAAAAATTAACACATCCGAAGCAGGCGATGGTGGAAATCTATAATCATACAGAACATGGCGAAAATGCTGATTTATTGGAAGTTGAATATCATTCTCCATATAAAACACTGAACGTCGGAGAATGTATGAATGCGTGGGAAGTTTGGAAAATTGTAGAACGAAAATGATGTGAAAAATGGATATAGAAGTAATTACAACAGAAGAAGAGTATCAGGCTGTGCTTCAACGTATTGATGAATTGATGGGTGCGTCGAAGGGCTCTCCTGAATACGAGGAATTACAGCGTTTGACAGATTTAGTGGAAGATTATGAAGATAAATTGTGCTCGTAATATGAAGAAATATATTTTAATAGGTATTTTGTCGTTCTTTGTCCAGTGCGTTTTTGCACAGGAGGATACTGTGGCTCAATTGGTGTATCAAGACACTGTTGTGACGGAGATACGGATTTCGTCGGAAAATGATACCAATACGAATGTTCAGTCTTCGTTGCCGATGATGTTGCAACAACACACGCAGAAATCGGGGCTGCCGTCGGTTACGAACATTGCTGCGGAGGTCCCTAATGATACGGTGAAACCGAAAGTGACATTTAAGGTGGTTCCGACAGAAAAAACTATTCCCGATGAACCCGAATCTGCCGAAAAACCTGTAGCTGCTCAGGCAACAAAATCAGCAGCGGTTTCAACATCGAAGCAAACCACAACGGCAGCTTCAAAGACGGCAACAACGTCAAAAACAACAACTGCATCAACACGAAAACCAGCGACGACAACCGCTTCTGCATCAGCGGCGGGACGTACATATAAAGTACAGGTATGTGCCATGCAGAATCCGACTCCGCAGGCGTTGGCAGATTTAAAAAATCGGCTGGGGCAGAAAACGCAATTTGCTACGGAATCCGATAAAGGCATGAAGAAATATGTGGTCGGTTCGTTCAAAACGTATGACGAAGCGGCAAAATTACGTGATTCTTTGCGTGAGAAAGGTTTTAAAGGTGCGTTCGTCGTGACGTACAATAATGGTCATCGAGAATAAAAAATGTAGATATGAAAGCAATGATTTTTGCAGCGGGACTTGGCACACGGCTAAAACCGCTAACCGACGACAGACCAAAGGCTTTGGTAGAGTGTAATGGCAGAACATTGCTCGAATATGCTATTCTGAAATTGAAATACGAAGGATTTGACGAAATTGTTGTAAATGTTCATCATTTTTCGTCGTTAGTTATAGATTTTTTGCAAAAACACGATTTTGGCGTGAAAATCTATGTGTCTGACGAAACCGCCCAATTATTGGACACAGGCGGCGGATTGCTACATGCAAAACAGTTTTTGGACGGCACGGAACCGTTTCTTGTCTGCAATGTCGATATAATTAGTTCCATAGATTTCTCAAAAATGATGGCATATCACAAGCAACACAAAGCATTGGCAACGTTGGCTGCAAGTGACAGAAAAACATCGCGTTACCTTTTGTTCGACGACCAAAATCAACTTTGTGCGTGGGAAAATAGAAGTACGCAGGAACGCAAGGTGGTGAGAAATTGTGAAAAATTTATTCCGTTGGCTTTCAGCGGAATCCAGATAATTGAACCAAAAATCTTTGATTTTATTTCAGAAAGTGGCAAATTTGCAATCATGGATTTGTATCTTCGATTAGCCGCAAATCAACCAATCATCGCGTATAACCATACGGGCGATTTCTGGTTGGATGTCGGTAAATACGACGATTTCGCATCCGTGCAAAAACAAGTTTCAATTCAAAAATTTGACTATCTGAAATGACAGACTTTATATGGCTGAAACCGAAACGAATCGATAAAATAAACGTAACGGATTTTGGCAACGACTTATATCCTCAAATAAAATCGATTCTGATTTCACGTGGAATTGATTCTGCTGAAAAATTAGACGTGTTGAAACACCCAGGTACGTCTCAACTCCATTCGCCGTGGCTGATGAAAGACATGGACATGGCGGTGAAACGTGTGATGACGGCTTTGGAACAACACCAAAAAATACTTGTGTACGGCGATTACGATGTTGACGGAACAACAGCCATCGCATTGGTGTATTCTTTCTTGAAAGATAGGAATGCCGATGTGGATTATTATGTGCCGAATCGTTACGAAGAGGGATATGGAGTTTCCGAGAAGGGCATTCGCTATGCGATAGAACAAAATGTGAATTTGATAATCACACTTGACTGTGGTATAAAAGCTCATGCAACAATTGAGCTTGCTCAACAGGCTGGAATTGATGTTATTGTCTGCGACCATCATAATCAAGGAGATACGCTACCAGAAGCCTTTGCAGTCCTCGACCCCAAACGGCGTGACTGTGAATATCCGTTCAAAGAATTGTCTGGCTGCGGTGTCGGATTTAAGTTGTTGACTGCTCTTTGCGAAGTGTTGCATTTGTCCGAAAAAGAACATTTGTGGCGTTATTTGGATTATTTGGCAATAAGCACGGCGGCGGACATTGTGCCGATTGTAGACGAAAATCGGGTGTATATGTATTACGGATTGTTGAAAATGGCGAAAAAGCCTTTGCAGTCTGTTAAAATTATGCTGGTGCATGCCAAATTGATATTGTTATACAAAAATGGGAATGGCGAGGAACAGATATGTGTAAACTCACCTTTGACGGTGAGCGACGTGGTGTTCCGCATCGCCCCAAAAATAAATGCGGCAGGACGAATGAACGATGCCCGCGATGCCATACGTTTGTTGCTTGCTCAAACGCCCGAAGAGGCATCGCAATATTTTACAACCGTTGCGTCTCAAAATAGCGACAGACAAGAAAAAGAGAAGAAAATCTGCGAAGAAGCCTTGGATATGTTGCGTTCCGACAGTGCGACAGAACAACAGTTTACTAATGTTTTGTATAAATCGACATGGCATAAAGGTGTTGTGGGAATTGCAGCGGCAAAAATTTTGGAAAGTTATTACAAACCGACAATAATTTTGTGCGGTGACGGGGATGTGATTTCCGGCTCGGCACGTTCGGTTGCCGATTTCGATTTATATTCCGCAATAGAAAAATGTTCGCATCTTTTGACAAGTTTCGGTGGACATACCCATGCTGCGGGACTTTCGCTGAAACGTTCTGACTTTGATGATTTTAAACGATTGTTCGAGAATGCCGTGCAGTCGACAATACAAGAAACTCAGCGACATCCATCTATTCAGATTGACGAGGAAATAACGCTTGCTGACGTAACGCCTGAATTTTATAAACAAGTGCAGATATTGTCTCCATTTGGCCCCGAAAATATGGACCCGGTATTTGCAATTTACGGAGTGGAACCAAGTTCGCAATATTATATGGGTGGAGAAAAACAACATCTTCGTTTGAATTTCAAACTTTCGAACAATCAGGAAATTTCGGCTGTAGGATTCGGCATGGCTGAAAAGTGGCGAAATATTCCACCTCAGTCAAAGGTCGATATTTGTTTCACAATTGGTGTGAATGTGTTCCGTGGTGTTGCTTCGTTGCAGTTGCACCTAAAGGATTTTAAGGAAAGTCAGGAATAAAGAAAAAGGGAAAAATTGCGAAGCAATTTTTCCCTTTTTCTTCAAACACGTTATTTCGTAGTTGAGCGTAGCGAGACAATAAATCTCTGTTTTGATAATAATTGTTATTCGTCGCAGACAGAATTGTACAATTTAATTTGATTTGAAAGAATCTTTGTGAATCCTTTCACATCTTCGCCAGAGAATGCCGTGTTGATTTCGCCGTATTGTGCGAATTTTGCCTGCATCAAATCGTATTTTGATTCAATGCCGATTACGGTGAAATTGTATGGTTTTAGTTCGACGAACACTTTTCCGCAAACGTGTAACTGCGAATCTTCGAGGAATTTCTCAATGTTACGCATAACAGGTTCTTGGTATTGTGCTTCGTGGAGCAACATTCCGTAGAAGTTGGCCAGTTGTTCTTTCCAATACAACTGCCATTTCGTAAGATTGTGTTTCTCAAGCATGTGGTGAGCCTTGATAATCACCATTGGAGCAGCAGCTTCAAATGCTACACGTCCTTTAATTCCTATGATTGTGTCGCCAATGTGCATATCACGGCCGATGGCGTATTTCGAGGCAATTTCGTTCAATTTCTTGATTATATCTACTGGGTTTTCGTACAGAACGCCGTTCATTGATACAAGTTCACCTTTGTCGAACTCCAATTCAATCTTGCATGGCTCTGTGCTTTCCAATTGCGAAGGATATGCAGATTCTGGAATCGTTTGGTTAGAATGAAGAGTTTCCTTTCCTCCGATGCTTGTTCCCCAAATACCTTTATTGATAGAGTATTCAGCTTTTTTCCAATCTGAAACGATACCTTCTTTTTTCAAATATTCAATCTCGTATTCGCGAGTTAATTTTTCGTCACGTACAGGTGTAAGAATCTCAATTTCAGGGCAAATCACGTTGAAAGCCAAGTCAAAACGAACTTGGTCGTTGCCGGCACCGGTGCTTCCGTGGATAATGTAGTCGGCTTTAATGTCGCGGGCATATTGAGCAAGCGCTATAGCCTGAAAAATACGTTCTGAACTTACCGAAAGAGGGTAGGTGTTGTTCTTCAAAATGTTTCCGAAAATCATATAGCGGATACATTTTTTGTAATAATCCTGTGAAATGTCAATGCACACGTGTTTGCTCACACCTAAATTTTTCGCCTTTGTTTCTATGTTAGCCAATTCTTCGGGAGAAAAACCTCCTGTGTTGATGATTACCGAATGGACATTGTAGCCTTTTTCTTTGCTGTAATATTTTGCACAATACGAAGTATCCAAGCCTCCGCTGAATGCAAGTACCGCTGTTTTTGCCATAGTTTTATTTATTTTAATCTTATTTATTATCATAATTTGGATCGAAAACCATACCCGTACATAAACAATTTGTTCGTCCGGTACGTTGAAGTATGTCGTAATTTACACACGATTCGCAACCTTTCCAAAATTCTTCGTCATCAGTCAAACGACTGTAACTAACTGGAACATAGCCAAGTTTTGTGTTGATTCTCATCACAGCTTCGCTGGTCGTCAAACCGAAAATTTTTGCGTTTGGAAACATGTCTCGGGAAAGATTGAATGCTTCTTGTTTGATTTTGGTCGCAAGTCCCATCCCACGGAATTTTGGGTTTACAATCAGACCCGAATTTGCGACAAATTGTCCGTGTTGCCATGTTTCTACATAACAAAATCCTGCAACTTCATCGTTTTCGGCGAATGCAATCACACCTTTTCCTTCTTTTATTTTTGAAATAATATAGTCGGGAGTGCGTTGAGCCAACCCCGAATTTTTATTCTTGGTCGCTTGACTTATCAGGTCTGATATGGCCTGCGCGTATTTCTCATGTTCGCTGTTTGCACGAACGACTCTTATTTCACCCATCACATTTATATTATGCTACAAAAGTCGAAAAAAAAATAGACATTCTCATACATACGCGAAAAATTTTATTCGCTTTTTTTCTCTATGGTGGTTTTTGCATAGAAAATCAGTTCAACGAATTTTTCAATTCGGGATGAATGTCCAAAAATCTCTCGTATTGCCAGCAGATTGTCATTATTATTTGAAATTCCGATGTTTGGGTGAGAAATTCATCGCTGAAGTTGCAAAAGCGGATGAACGATTCAAAATATTCGTCGGGGACGTTTGTCATTGCCACAACCATGTCTTTGTTGAATTTCTTATTCATTATAAGTATGTTTTCTTTTTTGCTGAGCAGTTCGGCGGCACGGATTGCATTACGTGCGTGCCGGTTCGTGGCGTTGTAAATGTCTGTAATTGCACCAGTTATGGTGTAGGATAGTTGTCCAGGCTGATGATTGTTGACAGGCTGGTATTTTTCGTGCGGAAGATTGAGTTGAAGCGTGTCTTCGGTTGGTTTCATGCTTAAAACTCTGTTTGTCAATTCTTCGTAAGAGTATGGAAATCTTTTTGTTACTACTCCAAGATCGTAAATCTGCGGAGTAAGGTGAAACGTCTGGTTGTTTTCTGTTGTGACAATATGTTTCGCCCAATAGTAACCGATGCACGAGAATAATAGCGTGTCGCCGAGGTGGGTGAAAATATCGAAATAGCCGTTGGAATTTGATTCAGATATAATGTTTCGGGACGAATTTTCTATGTACACGTGCGGAATTGCGGCGTTTGTCTCCGCATCGACAATTCTTCCGTTAAAAATTTTTTGTGAAAAAACGGAGACTGTCGAGCATAGCGAAATTATTAGTACACAGACGATTTTCCTGTTCATTGGATTGCTTTTATATCCTATACAAAAATAGGAAAATAAAGTAAACATTGTAGAAAAAAATAAAAGTAATGCTCATCTTAAAATAAAATTCCTATCTTTGTTGAATAAAAATTTGAAATATGAAAAAGATAGTAAGATTTTTGTCAGTAGTGGGCTTGTCGGCATTGGTTGCAACATTTGCTCAAGCTCAAGATGTGAACAATGCAAGCGGATATGTTCAAGTTTATGATGTTGCATCTGTAAGTAATCTGCCATTAAACGAGTATAAACAATACCACAAAGAAGGCGACATTGCCGATGTAAGTTACTTGTTTTGGTCAAGTTTGGGAAAAATGAAGGTTAAAATCGAAAATACAACCGATGCTCCTATTTACGTAAACTGGTCAAAATCAACATATACTGTTGAAGGAATTGAATTGCCGATGACTCCGATTGAAAATGAGTTGCCAGATGTTCAATACAAACATTATGTACGCTACAAAGCCAGCGATCCAACTATAACCGATATGGACTACGAATGGCAGAAAATTGCCATGGGACGTGAAGAAAAGAAAGATGAAATTTCCGAAATCCTTCCGAAAGGTACATATACAAAGGGTAACTACTACTTGGTTGCCAACGATAAGAGAGTAGATAAAGGTATTGTTTTAGATACTGCTTCGGCAAACTATTCTGAAAAACACAATGTTAAGAAAAACGAAAAGGCAACAATCTACAAACAAGAATTTACACAAGAAAATTCTCCTGTGAAATTCACTTGTAAATTGGTGGTTGCTACGGATAAGAGTTTCAAGGATGCAAAAATTATTGAGGAATCTTTCTATGTTTCGTGTGTAAGAGAAATGGATGCAAAACATTTCCGTGGAAAGAAAGTTGGACAAGATCCTGAAGGCTACGGAATTTACAAATTCCCTGAAAGAAAAGGTACTTCTTTCTTCATCGAAATCAACCCTCGTAATTCGGTTGAATTCAATAAACGTTACGCAAGATAATAATACACTATGTATAGAGAACGCCGATGGAATTCCGTCGGCGTTTTTTTTGTAATAGCCATTGAATGAACGTACTCGTAATCTGTAATAAATTTCCTTATCCTCCGACCGACGGCGGACAAATTGCCACGTTTGCAATGATTCGTGGCATGGCGGAAGCGGGACATTCTGTTACGGTTGCGGCAATCAATACTCAAAAACATTTTTACGATGTTTCAAAATTGCCGGAGTCTGTCCGTTCTATGGCAGATTTTCGTAGTGTATTCATTAACACGGATTTAACAGTGTCTGGTACGCTTTCGAATTTTTTGTTTTCTCGTTTACCTTATACGGCAACTCGATTTATTTCTCAAGATTTTTCTGATTTGTTGCGTCAAGTTTTGCACGAGAAAGAATTTGATATTGTGCAACTTGAAGGCTTATATCTTTGTTCGTATATTCCATTGATTCACGAGTGCTCGCAGGCGAAAATTGCATATCGTGCCCACAACGTTGAATTTGAAATTTGGAAGCGCCTGGCGAATGAAACGAAAAATATCGCAAAACGTCTGTATTTGAGGAATTTAGCTAAACGTGTTGAACGATTTGAAAAATCTATCTTGAATCAATACGATTGTTTGATTCCCATTACGCAACGAGATGGCGAAACGTATAACCGACTTGGCAATGTGAAACCGCAGTTTGTGGCACCGACGGGAATTTTTGTGAACGATTTGCCACAAAAAGTGGCGGAAAAAGAGAAATCGGTGTCGTTGTTTCACATTGGAGCGTTGGATTGGACGCCCAATCAACAAGGTTTGCAGTGGTTTTTGGCAAATTGTTGGCAGGAAATTCGCAGACAAAATCCCGAAATTCAACTATTTGTAGCAGGAAGAAATGCTCCGCAATGGTTTGTCGAACAAATTGCAGTCGATGGAGTAGTGTACGTGGGCGAAGTTCCTGATGCATACGAATTTATGTCGCAACATTCCATTATGATTGTGCCGTTGTTGGCTGGCGGGGGAATGAGAATCAAGATTTTGGAAGGATTGTCGTATGGAAAAGTCATTGTTTCAACGTCGATTGGTGCGGAATGCATTTCCGCCGAAAACGGCAAAGAAATCTGTATAGCCGATACCTCGAACGAATTTGTCTCGGCAATTCAGGCAATTATTTTGCAACCAGAAACGATTGACGAAATTTCACAAAATGCTCAAAATTTTATAACGAGATGTTTTGATAATTCTCTGATTATTAAAAATTTGATTGAATTTTATCAGAAAAACTAAATGAAGATTTTTGTCCTACTTTCAAGAATACCGTGGCCATTGGAAAAAGGAGACAAACTCCGTGCTTTCAATCAAATTAAGAGCCTTTCGCGCAATCACGAGATTTTTCTGTGTGCGTTGAACGATGACGCGTCAGTCGATAAAAACGAAGCAAAACAACGGTTGCTGCCATATTGTAAGGAAATTGAATTTATAGATTTGCCTAAAATTAAGATTCTGTGGAATCTTGCTTTGGCTTTTCTAAAAGGAATGCCAATACAATGTGGATATTTCTATAATAAAAATGCTCATTCTTGCATACACAACTTTATTCAGCGTGTTCAACCCGATATGTTGTATGGTCAGTTGGTGCGTGTGGCTCCGTATTTGCAAAAAGAGAAGTGTAAGAAAACAATTGATTATCAAGATGTTCTGTCGTATGGCATGAAACGTCGCATGGATACTGCATCGTTTTATAAACGTCCGATTTTCAACATGGAGTATAAGCGTTTGCAACAATTTGAACGTCAGATATTTGATGAATTTGATGTAAAAACAATCATCAGTGATTCCGACCGGCAGTTGATTGACCATCCTCGTAGAAACGAGATTGTGATTGTTCCCAATGGTGTTGATTTTGAACATTTTACCCAAAAAGATTCTTCTAAAATCTACGACGTGGTTTTTACAGGCAATATGGCATATCCGCCCAATGTTGATGCAGTGGACTATTTGTCTCGTGAAATTATGCCGATTGTGTGGCAAACTCGCCCTGAAACATCTTTGTGTTTAGCCGGAGCAACGCCTGCACCATCGGTAAAGGCTGCGGCAAACGACAAAATAACGGTTACAGGCTGGGTTGACGATATGCGTGATGTGTATGCACAATCGCGGATTTTTATTGCACCAATGAGAATTGGCACTGGCTTGCAGAATAAGTTATTGGAGGCACTGGCGATGGAATTGCCCTGCATAACGTCTCCGTTGGCTAACAAATCGTTACAGGCAAGCGAAAACGAAGAAATTCTCGTTGGCAAAAGTCCTCAAGAATTAGCCGATGCCATTGTCCGTTTGTTGAATGATGAAGATTTTGCTCAATCAATCGCACTTAAAGGCAACAATTTTGTTCATTCTCATTACGATTGGGATAAAACGACGGCATTGCTGGAAGAGGCTATAAGGCGTGTCTAACCTATAATTTTTCATCGTTTTTCCCTATAAATTCGGGTAAAAATATATCTTTACACCACAATTTTAGAGTATGAAACAATTACATATAGAGACATACGGCTGCCAGATGAATGTCGCTGATAGCGAGGTGGTTGCGGCTATTTTGAAAAAAGATGGTTTTGAATATACAAAGAACATAGACAATGCCGATGTGATTCTGCTGAATACGTGTTCCATCCGCGAACATGCCGAAAATAAGATAATTCAACGTTTGAACGAATTGAAAAAACTACGTGCAAGCAAGCCGCAACTGTTGATTGGCGTGATTGGTTGTATGGCGGAACGTTTGCAGGAACGCTTGTTCGAAAAGAAGGATTTGGTTGACATTGTTGCCGGTCCCGATTCGTATCGTACTCTACCACAATTGATTGAAAAGGCACAAGTGGAACGTCAGGCTATCAATGCGGAATTGTCGCTGACGGAAACTTATGCTGAAATTTATCCGTATCGTTACGACGACAATGGCATTTCCGCCTTCGTCTCGATTATGCGCGGTTGCAACAATTTCTGCTCGTACTGCATTGTGCCATACACCCGTGGTCGTGAGCGGAGCCGCGATTCGCAGTCAATCGTTGATGAGGTAAAACAACTCTATGCTGATGGTTATAAGGAAGTTACGTTGCTCGGTCAAAATGTGAATTCCTATAAATTTGAAAATGACGGGGAAATGGTTTCGTTTCCACAACTGCTTGAACAAGTGGCGATAGCCGTACCGCAAATGAGAATCCGTTTCACTACGTCGCATCCGAAAGATTTGTCCGACGATTTGTTGTACGTGATGGCGAAATACGACAATCTTGCAAAATGGATTCATTTGCCTGTGCAGAGCGGAAGCAGCACTGTTTTACAGCGAATGAACCGTCGTTACACCCGTGAATGGTATTTGGACCGAGTTGCCGCAATCCGCAGAATTTTGCCCGAGGCGTCAATTACGACAGACATTATGTGCGGTTTTTCCGACGAAACCGAGGCGGAACAGGAAGAAACCCTTTCGCTTATGCGTGAAGTGGAATACGATGCTGCGTTTATGTTCAAATACTCCGAACGCGAGGGCACGGTAGCTTCCAAACGTATGCCCGACAATGTTCCCGACGATGTAAAAGTCCGTCGTTTGAACGAAATTATTGCCGTGCAGAATGAACTTTCACGAAAAAAGAATGCCGAAGATGTTGGTAAGACGTTTGAAGTCTTGATTGACGGTGTTTCCAAAAAAGACGAAGGCGAATGGAAAGGACGTTCGTCGCAAAACAAAACCGTTGTTTTCCCTGCCCAAAACGTGAAACTTGGTGATTTTGTGAAGGTTAAGATTGTATCTTCGAGTTCGGCAACGCTGCGGGGAGAGGTGGTAGAGAATTAAGAGGTCGGTAGATTCCTTGCCTCGCGATGCTTGGCTGCGGAATGATTTTATACAAAACCCCGTCATTCCGACCGTAGGGAGGAATCTCGTCAAAGAATCAAAGGTTAATTCCTACGAGGTAATGCCTACGGCATAAAAAGTCAATACGTTGGTATAGAAAATGTTGTAAATCATTGACTTTCCATCTTCGTTTTTGTATATTTACCTCACAATTCAGTAGCGATGAAATATTTATTCGGCATATTATTCCTTTATTTCTGGTTGAAAAATCGCCCATCTCGTATTGCGAAAAGAAAAAATCGTAGAAATGGGTATCATCGCCATCCTCTTCCTCATTATCGTCCTACTTGGGATAAATAAATTCTCTATTTATTCCCTTTTACTTCCTCTTTCCTAATCCAAACGAGTTCAGCAAACCGCATTGCCCATTCGGTGTCGCTTAGGCTGTCGGGGTCGGCTATGTGCAGGTAGTGTGGAGAAATAAAGTCGTGCTGTTAGGTCACAACAAAAGAATTTATATATTTGTATGTTAATTGCAAATTCCCAAAGAAATGGTAAAGATTCTTTGATAATTGATTGTTGTAAAATATGGTAAATGAGGGAAAAAATGGAGGATGGCAGTATGGCGTGGCAATTTTGCTGGTCGTCGTTGCTGATATTTGTTTTTTCGTATATCCCGTAGCGGGATTTGCCATCGTTGCAGTCGGGGGATATTGTTTGTACGACAAGATTAAGGACTCTGTATTTGCATTTCTTTTTTGCATTGCTTTGCCTATGTGTTTTTCTAAATTTTTTTACATCGGGCTTGTTCTATTGTTGTTGCTTTCTATTTATGCTATAAAAGTTTCTGTACGGAATCTGCGTCACACCTCACAGTGTGCGTTATGCCATTCGCCGCTGACAATATTCAATACGGGAATGGGCGGAAGACTGCGTGACGACCGTCAGATATGTACTCGGTGTTTGAGCTCGTTTCCTATAGATTTTGCGGCTAATATTGAAAAAAAGACCATTGACGAGGTAAGAAAGGAATACGACAGGATACAAATATTGAAAAAACAATCATGTTGTGCATTGTGCCATTCAAGTCGGTTAACGGAAAATCCTGATTCCGGAGGTGTGATTCTTGCCGATGATTATTGGATTTGCGACACGTGTGTTTCCAAGTATGGCTTTAATTCTGATATAAGTTCGAAAACACTTAGTGAGGTGAAACAGGAATGTGGTAAAATACGTATAAATATAGAAATGACAAAACAACTATGAAAAAAGAAGAATTCTCATACGACAAGGCGATGCAGGAATTGGAGGAAATTGTTGCTCGCATGGAAGACTCGGAAAATTCGTTAGACAACATGGTGGCCGATGTAAAGCGTGCCTCGGCGTTGATAGTGCAGTGTAGAAAAAAATTGCAGGATGTCGAGACCGACATCAATAAGGCATTTAGTGAGATTTCCGAATAATTTGTTTGTTTTTTAGAAATAAACTATACATTTGTCCTCGAAATAATTACTAATTTAAATTTAAACAAAAATGAAGAAAGTATTAGTATCTGTAGTGGCCGTATTGGCCTTCGCGTTGACATCAAACGCACAGTTGTGGATTGGTGGAAGTATTGGTGCTTCGCACACAGGTGGTGTTGAAAAAAACGACCCTCTTAACGGTGGCGACGACACAAAGTATGCAAAAACAAATAGAGTTTCCATTTCTCCTAAAATTGGTGTTGATTTAAGCGATAAATTAGCAGTAGGTTTCGCAGTAAACTATTCAACAAGCACAACTGGAAAAATGGACAAGGATAACAAAACAAAAACAAATGTTGCTGGTGTAACTCCATTCTTGCGCTACACTTTTGCTGAATTTGGTAAATTCGGCATATTGGCTGAAGTTGGTGTGCCTGTAAGTTATGAATTTGGTAAAACTGTTGCTGGTGGTAACGATACAAAAACAAATCGTACATTGTCTTACGGTCTTGATGTTGCTCCTTGGTTAACGTATGGAGTGTCTGACAATTTCTCACTTGAATGTGGTTTGAACTTTATGGCATTATATGCAACACATTCAGTTGAAACTGACCAAAACGACAAAGACCACAAATGGAAAAACAATACAATGGGTATTAGAGCAAACTCTGCTAACCTTGTAAATGTTGGTGGTTTAACAATTGGATTTATCTACAAATTCTAATTAATAGTAGGTTTTATAAAAAAGGCTGTCCGTCGGGCAGCCTTTTTTGTTTATCGAGCGATGAGCTCTTTCGCACATCGTTCCGCTTCTTTTACAATGTCTTCTTCGCCGTCGATGTGGCGGTTGCGCATGACGAATGTTCCGTTGCAGATTACGGAGTCAATTGCATTGGAATTTGCTCCGTAAACCCAGTTGCTTATAATGTCGTGGTTCGGATTCAGCCGTAAGTCGTTTCTGTTGAGCAGAATACAGTCGGCGAGACAGCCTTCCTGAATCTTTCCTGCGTTCGAAAGTCCGTATGCTTTTGCACTGGCTTCTGTAGCCAATTTGAGTATCTCCGAAGCGGAAAGTTTGTCGTATTCCGCATGGCTGTTTGCAACCAAAGCGGCGAATTTCATCTCCTCCTGCATGTCGAGGTTGTTGTTCGACGAGGCTCCGTCGGTGCCAATTGCAATATTGATTCCGTGGCTCTTCAAATCGTTTATGTTTGGAATGCCGCTTTGCAATTTAAGATTGGAACACGTATTGATGATTGCCGTCGCTCCGGCATTGGCAAACATTTTTTTGTCACTTTCGGTAAAGTGAACGCAATGGGCAGCAATCAGTTTGTCGTTCAATGCTCCGTAATGGTCAATCAGTTCTACAGGCGTACAATTGTGTTGGGCAATACAATCGTCTACTTCTTTTTTTGTTTCGGAAAGATGCGTGTGGATAAAATAGTTTTCTTTTTGAGCAATTTCAACACAGTGGCGAAATGTTTTTTCGGAGTTTGTGTAGATTGCATGGGGCATGACAGACAATTGAATTCGTTCAGATTCGCCGATATGCTTTTCGAGAAATTTGAAGTTGTCTTCGAGGGACGTTTCTGACATGATTGCGTCGGCAATTGTAACACCGATGTTCGCACGGATTCCCATTTCTTCTACAACCTTCATTGTTTCTTCACGCATATAGTACATGTCCGCAAAGAAAACCGTGCCCGATTTTATCATTTCTAAAACAGCGAGCCTGCTGCCTGTCTCAACATCTTTGGGTGTAAGTTTAGCCTCCATTGGCCAAATATAGTTGGTAAGCCATTCGTGGAGCGGCTTGTCGTCGGCAAAACCTCTAAACAGCGTCATTGCGGCGTGACAGTGGGCATTGTAGAATGCAGGTAGAATCGCAAATTGGCTACAGTCAATGATTTCTGCATTTTCTTTATCGTGTGCAGAAAGTTCTTTCCCAATTTTTGAAAACAAATTATCTTCAATCAGAATGTCGCATTGGTCGTTGTTGAATAAAACAGAATGTAAAATAATCTTGTTCATAGATATATTTTTTACAAAAATAGAAAAGTCCGCATTAATAATAATGCAGACTTTTCGAAAAAAATAAAAGGTTTCAGCTTGCCGGGTGTTAATCAAACACTACTGCGTTTGGCTGGTTCGAGACTTTATAGGTTTTAACTAATGTACCATTTGCACTGTATTGCGATACGCTGTGCGAAGCTCCGTAAGGCGTTTGAGTAACCCATATTTCATCTGATTTAGCATTAACGCTGATTCCGTAGAAGTCGGTTCCCTCAATTAATTTTGTCGGTTCTCCGTTATTTGTCATTGAATAAACAGCGTCGTCGATAAAATAAACCGTGTTGCCGTTGCAAGCAAGAAGATTGCCTCCGTAGCTTGCGAATTGATGGTCGAATTGTTTTGTCGCGGTTGCTTCTAATGTAGAGCCGTTAATTGTGTAAATTGCTGAATTTGAAACAACAGTCGGATTCCAATCGGCATCGTATTCTGTTAAACCTTTGCAAAATACGATAATGTTACCTTGTGCGTCAACATCCATATCGTATGGATTATCGCCAACGGTGATTGTTTTTTCAAGTTTCAGCGTTTTTGTGTCAATTACAGTGACAGTTTTGTCGGTTCCCCAGCCTCCAGAATTAGCCACGAACAATTTTCCATTCGACACGACCATTGTGTTTGGACCAAGTCCAGTTGGCACAGAGTCAGTTTTTTGCATAGATAGTTTATTAACCACATATACATAGTCGTTTCCGTCGCCGCTGCCGTTCGACACAAAAATTTCGTTTTCATTGCGATTTACAACGTAACGAGGGTAGGAGAGTCCAGTGCACGTTCCTTCGCTTTTGAATGTGAACATATTGACCGCTTCAACTTTACCAGAATTGTTTACAACAATAAATGCTTGGTCGCCAATGATTTCCATTGATTGAACAACGTCACCGAGGGGACGGTTGTTTTCTGATTGGAAAATATCTTTTTTCACTTCGCCGTCAATAATCACGTCGATGGAACCTTCGTTTGCATTGAAGTTTCCTTCGCACACAACGAATGGCACATCGGAATATTTTTCAGATGGTTGCGGGTCGTCTTTTCCATTGTCACATGCTGTTAATGCAAAACTTCCTGCGAGAACTATGCTCGCGATTTTTAAAACATTTTTTTTCATTTTGATACTATTAATTGATTAAACATTGTAAATAAATTTCAAAATTTCGTCCCGGAAGCGGGTAGGAGCGGACTTGCTCGTACGTTGCATTGGTTAGGTTGCGTATTTGTCCGCCGACTGCAAGTTTTGCGTTTTTCAATTCAAACGATTTCTTTAGATTGACATCAACCGATGTGTATGCGTCAAGTGTTTTCTCTAAATTGAAATAACGTTTCCCCTCGTAATTCACAAAAACTGACAATTCCCAATTCCTATATGAAATGTGTGGCTGAAAGTGGAGTGCGAGTCGGGGAACATAATACAAAATATGTCCTACCGACTCGCTTTCTTGAGAATTGGTAGTTTCTGTCGTATCGTACATCTTTGTGATGTGCGGATTATTTACGTTTACTTGCAGTTTGTTGCTAAATTGTAATGGTTTGTTTGTTGATGTGTTACTTTGTTCCAACGAAAATTCCAATCCTTGCAGTACGGCTTGGGCTGTGTTCATAGGATGCCAAACTGCACCTGCGGGTGTCCACATAATCATATCGTTAAGTGTAGAATGATAAGCTGTTATGTCGGTAGTGATATGATACCATTTTTCTGATGAAAAGAATGATTTACGAATACCAAATTCAATCGAGAAGCCATATTCGGGAAGCAGTTCGGGATTTCCCCAAGCAACCCAATACAGGTCGTTGAATGTGGGTGTGCGATATTTGTTTCCTGTTGAAAATCTGATGATTAAAGGATTTTCGTTTCGGTTATTCATGTGATATTCCGAACCGATATTTACAATGAATGGGATAGAGTATTGGGTGTTAAATTCCTTTCTTATAGAAAGTTGTGTGTAAAGTCGTCCCGTTGTTACGTTCGTTCCACCTTTGAAATCAATAAAATGGTTGCATTGCAGAATACCGGCGAATGAAGATTCCTTTTTCTTTCCTCCGTAGTTGGTAACATCGGCTTGTGCAATTTTCCCTTGTAACTCGGCTTCGTAAATAAATGTGCCGGTATTTTGGGTTTGTTCTTTATGGATGAATTGCAAAAAATGTTGGCTGGTACATGTTTGCATTTCGCTGTATTCCATATATTTAGAGGCTTGTGGCGAAGCTTTGTGGGTGTATAGTTCATAATCGTCAATGTAGGCAGTTTTGTACGAAAGTTTGTTTTTGCTGTTAATATTATACTGTAGCGAAACCAATGCCCGTAGTGAAGAATCCGATTGGTATTGTACTTCGTTTGACACGTTTCCCATAATCGATGGCAGATTCGCATCGTTTACCTGATACCACAAAGCTGCTTGTGCATGTAGTTTGTCGTTGAATTTTATGTGTAGATTTTGGATTGTTCCATATTTGAAATAGTCCGCATTTTTTCGTTTCAGTGTTTCTAAACGAATGTAGTCGTAGTATTCAAAGTCGCTTTCAGATTGACTGTAGAAGAAACCGCCTTTGTATTGGATTTTTTTTGTTCCCACAGAATAGCCTACGTTTGTTTTGTAGGTTTTGAAACTCCCGTAGGATGCGAAAACGTGTGCCGAAGCATGTTTTTTGAATAATGGCGTTGATTTAAGATTGATTGCGCCGCCGAATGTCCCATTCCCGAAGTTTGTGGCAGAAGCGCCGTAATTTATTGTAATGTTGTCGAAACATGAAATTGGGACGAGCGAAAGATTGTTTTCGCCGTTGCTGATGGCGTTCAGCGACAGTCCTTCCCAAAGAATTTGCGTACGAGAGTTTCCCGCGCCCCGCAAGGACAGGGAACTTGTCATACCTTCGGTTCCGTAGTTTTTTATGATTACATTACTATTGTGTGCAAGAAATTCGCCAATGTTTTTATATGTGGCAGCTTTGAGCGAAAGCGAATCGAAAGAGTCGACTTTTTCGCCAGAGGGAGTGATACGTTCAAATGGGGTAATGGTTACCATGTCAATCAGAATCGTGTCGTTGACTGATTGACAAAGCGCCGTTGATGCCGTGCATAGCAACAGCAGTAGAATATGTACTATTCTTTTTCGCATCTCTTACACAATGAGTTTTCCGCCCAAACATGTAAAAATCAGATTTGGCAGGTCTTCTGACTTGTTCCGTTCTTTAGCCGTCTTCCCATTCCGAAGAACAGTGACAAAGAGGGTTGCTAAAGAACTGTGTGGAACTTACAGCTGCGGAAACAGTCCAGGTCTTTCACCTGATTCCCTTTTCACCTTCGTGTTGATAAACACGCCGACACCAATTCTTGGACGCAAAAGTAATAAATTCGGGGTATTTTGGGTGTAAAAACTGTCGAATTGTGGATTTTTTTTCAATAGGTTTGCATTTGCATCGAAAAAAAATTATATTTGCATGAGAAATTATTCTATCTTATGACCTCGGAGGGACGGCGCCCCAAATTGTCGTTCCTCCTTTTTTATAATGAGTTTTTTTGACGTAGGGGAAACAAATACATACCCGACAATCCTTTAGATCTTTTCGTTTATTATTGAAACAAAAAAAGCACGCCGATTTGCGTGCTTCCTTGTTTTGCGGAAAGTGGGGGATTCGAACCCCCGGAACGGTAATCCCGTTCGACAGTTTAGCAAACTGTTGGTTTCAGCCACTCACCCAACTTTCCAGAGACTGAAATTGTCTTTTGTAAAAACAGTGCAAATGTATAAAGATTTTCTTTATTTCAAAGAAAGCGTGACAAAATAACAAGAAAAACTTGTATCTTCTTAAAATAGAGGCATTATAGAGTGTCAAAAAATGAGAACATCTAAGTTTTCTGCAAAAAATATCGTAAGTTTTTAGGTAAAATGAAGAATTTGATTACTTTTGCCCCTCGAAAAATAATTATTAACAAATTAAACAATTAGCTGTTATGGTAAATCAGTATGAAACCGTTTTCATTTTAACTCCCGTTTTGTCTGAGTCTCAGGCAGAGGAATCGGTTAAGAAGTATGAACAGCTTATAAAGGACATGGGCGGTGAAATCGTTCATTCGGAAAAATGGGGCCTTAAGAAATTGGCTTATCCAATTGAGAAAAAGAGCTCCGGTTTCTATTACCTTTATGAGTTCAAAGCTGATAGCGAGTCGGTAGACAAGTTGTCGGTTGCATTTAAACGTGACGAACGTGTGTTGAGAAATCTTGTAGTAAAGATGAACAAGCACGCAATTGCGTATGCGGAAAAGAAAAGAAATAATGTTCAAGAATCTTCTAAAAACGAATAGTTATGGCACAAGCACAATCAGAAATTAGATACTTGACTCCTCCTTCGGTAGAAGTTAAAAAGAAAAAATATTGCCGATTCAGAAAATTAGGCATCAAATACATTGATTATAAAGATCCTGAATTTTTAAAGAAATTCTTGAACGAACAAGGAAAAATTCTTCCTCGTCGTATCACTGGAACTTCTATAAAATATCAGAAGAAAGTTGCTGTCGCAATTAAGCGTGCTCGTCACCTTGCTTTATTACCTTATGTAACTGACTTGTTAAAATAGTAGCGAAATGGAAGTAATATTGAAGAAAGATGTTCCTAATCTAGGATTAAAGAACGAAGTCGTAACTGTTAAGAATGGTTACGGAGTGAACTATCTCATTCCTCAGGGTTTTGCTATTATAGCAACAGATTCAGCAAAAAAGCAACACGCTGAGACAATGAAACAACGTGCTCACAAAGAAGAAAAAATCAAAAACGAAGCAATTGAAATGGCATCGAAACTTGAAAATGTTAAACTTTCAATTGCGACGAAAGCAAGCTCGACTGGCAAAATCTTCGGTTCTGTCAACACTATTCAGGTTTCCGAAGCTCTTGCAAAGGCTGGTTACGAAGTTGACCGCCACAAGATTGCTTTGAAAGAATCTTCTATCAAGGAATTGGGCTCTTATTCTTGTAAGATTACCCTTTACAAAGGCGTTGTAGTTACAGTTCCTTTCGAAGTTGTAGCTGAATAAAATCAAAGACCTTGTGCTATGCAAGGTCTTTTCCATTGTCCTATTGTGTAATGGTAGCACAGCAGACTCTGGATCTGTTAGTTGGGGTTCGAATCCCTATAGGACAACAAAACTAAAAAATACCACCTGTAAACCCTTGAAAATAGGCGGTTCGTACAAAACAAGTTATGTTAATTATTGTTTGTTTTTGATAGTTATTGTTCAATTTTTGAACAATACTAAAATATGCATTGGCTGAAAATCATTTTGAAAAATATCGCAAAAAATCAAAGCAGTTTCTAAATCTTTACTAATTTTGCAGGCAAAAAAATAATGTAATGATACAGATTACTTTTCCTGACGGCAGTGTAAAAGAATATAATAATGGTGTTACACCGCTCGAAATAGCACAAAGTCTGAGTCCGCAGTTGGCTCGTGAGGTACTTGTAGCAACAGTTAACGGCGAAGCATGGGATTTGACTCGTGGAATTGATGAAAATGCGACGCTGTCTCTTCATAAATTTGATGATAAAGAAGGTAAACATGCTTTTTGGCATTCTTCGGCTCACTTGTTGGCGGAAGCTTTGCAGGCTCTTTATCCAAATGTGAAATTCGGCATCGGCCCGGCTATTGAGACGGGATTTTATTACGATGTAGACCTTGGCGATATAACCTTGTCGGAAAAGGATTTGACGGCTATAGAAAATAAAATGCTTGAATTGGCACGTCAGAAAAACGATTATGTTCGTAAATCTGTACCTAAAGCCGAGGCACTGAAATATTTCGGCGATAAGAATGAAACATATAAAGTTGAATTAATCAACGATTTGGAAGACGGCTCAATCACATATTATACGCAAGGTTCGTTTACAGACTTGTGCCGTGGTCCTCACTTGCCAAATACTGAACCAATCAAAGCTGTGAAGTTGACGAGCATTGCAGGAGCTTATTGGCGTGGAGACGAAAAACGCAAACAGTTGACACGTATATATGGTGTGACATATCCGAAGAAAAAAATGCTCGACGAGTATTTGGAACTTTTGGAACAGGCAAAACTACGCGACCATAGAAAAATCGGAAAAGAAATGGATTTGTTCATGTTTTCTGATTTGGTGGGAAAAGGTCTTCCTATCTGGTTGCCAAAGGGAACAGCGTTGCGTCTTCGATTGGAAGATGCATTGAAGAAAATTCAAAAACGTTTTGGTTATCAGCAGGTTATGACACCTCATATTGGTGGTAAAAACTTGTATGTTACTTCTGGGCACTGGGATCATTATGGAAAGGATAGTTTCCAGCCTATTACTACGCCAGAAGAGGGAGAGGTTTATCTGCTTAAACCTATGAACTGCCCTCATCACTGTATGATTTACAAAAATTCGCCTCGTTCTTATAAAGATTTGCCACTTCGTATAGCAGAATTCGGGACAGTTTATAGATATGAGCAAAGTGGTGAATTACATGGACTTACACGTGTTCGCTCTTTTACGCAGGACGATGCTCACATATTCTGTCGTGCCGACCAGGTAAAGGACGAATTCTTGAAAGTGATTGACATTATTCAAATTATTTTCAAGGCTTTGAATTTTGACAAGTTCGAGGCACAGGTTTCGTTGCGTGATAAGACAAATACGACAAAATATATCGGTAGCGACGAAGATTGGGAACGTGCAGAAAAGGCAATTATTGAAGCAGCCGCCGAAAAAGGATTGGATACGATTGTAGAATATGGCGAAGCTGCATTCTATGGCCCGAAACTCGATTTCATGGTACGCGATGCACTTGGTCGTAGATGGCAGTTGGGGACCATTCAAGTTGATTATAACTTGCCGAAACGTTTTGAGTTGGAATACATTGGCAGCGACGACCAACGATACAGACCAGTGATGATTCACCGTGCACCGTTCGGCTCAATGGAAAGATTCGTTGCAGTTTTGGTTGAACATACAGCTGGAAAATTCCCTCTGTGGCTCACTCCAGACCAGGTTGTCATTATCCCAGTGAGCGAAAAATATAACGATTATGCGAAAAATGTTTTGAATTTGTTAAATAATTCCGATATTCGCACGCTCATTGATGACAGAAATGAGAAGGTAGGTAAAAAGATACGTGATAATGAGTTGAAACGTATTCCATACCTTATCGTAGTAGGGGAGAACGAGCAAAACGACGGTACGGTTTCTGTACGTAAACAAGGCGAAGGAAATGGTGCGGTTGTGATGAAAATTGATGAATTTGTGTCAATGATTTCGAAAGAAGTCGCTGACCAGATGAATGAAATGAAGTAAATAAAAAAGTAACAACTTAAAATAAATACATGGCAGACAAAGAATTAGCAGATAATTTCCGAATCAACCACAGTATCAGGACGCGCGAAGTTCGATTAGTTGGAGACAATGTGACTCAGGGTGTCTATTCAATTTTTGATGCACTGAAAATTGCCGACGATCAGAATTTAGACTTGGTCGAGATTTCTCCAAATGCCGATCCTCCTGTTTGTCGTGTTATTGATTTTCAGAAGTTCTTGTATGGACTGAAGAAAAAACAAAAAGAAATCAAGGCTAATAGCGCCAAGGTTGAGGTGAAAGAAATCCGTTTCGGACCGCAGACCGACGAACATGATTATCAATTTAAATTGAAACATGCTCGTAAGTTTATTGCCGAAGGTGCAAAAGTAAAAGCATACGTGTTCTTCAAAGGACGTTCAATATTGTACAAGGAACAAGGAACCGAGGTCTTGACTCGTTTCATCAACGATTTGGATGATGTTGCACGTTTGGAGCAGGAACCAAAATTAGAAGGGAAGAGAATGTTTATTTTCATGGCTCCCCTGTCAAAGAAAAAATAATTGTTTAACTAAATAAATAAGTGAAGTAAAATGCCTAAGATGAAATCAAAATCCAGTGCAAAAAAACGGTTCGCATTAACCGGTACTGGTAAAATCAAACGTAAAAAAGCGTTTAAGAGTCACTTGTTGACAAAAAAAGAAACAAAGCGTAAGAGAAATCTTCGCCTTTCTACAACTGTCGACAAGACAAACAACAAGACTGTTAAAGAAATGCTTGTAATCTAATTATTAAATGTCTAACAATGACCGAGCAGCTAAGAATTCATGAAAAAAGGTTTCGCTCGTCGTTAAAAATGTAAAAGGTATGCCTAGATCAGTAAACAATGTAGCGTCGAGAGCACGCAGAAAGAAAATTTTAAAACAGACCAGAGGTAACTTTGGTGACAGAAAAAATGTGTACACAGTTGCGAAAAACACCCTTGAAAAAGGTTTGCAATATGCGTACAGAGATAGAAAAAACAAAAAGAGAAGCTTCAGAGCATTGTGGATTCAAAGAATCAATGCAGGCGTTCGTGCGTATGGAATGACTTATTCTCAGTTCATGGGCGAGTTGGCGAAGAACAATGTGGTAATCAACCGTAAAGTTCTTGCGGACTTGGCAATGAACAATGCCGACGCTTTCGAGGCAATTGTTAAAGTTGTTAAGAAATAACTTATAATTATTTGATTTTCCGGGGAAGCCGTAAAGCTTCCCCTTTTTTTAATACGTTCATTATGAAAATAGCACTTGTAGGATACGGAAAGATGGGCAAGGAGATTGAGAAGATTGCGTTGGAACGCGGTCATTCTGTGGTTTTGACCATCGACATAAATAATCAGCAGGATTTTACTGTAGAAAATCTTCAGAAAGCCGATGTGGCGATTGAATTTACGACTCCTGCAACTGCTGTAAATAATTATATTCAGTGCTTCAAGGCTCACGTGCCGGTAGTTTCTGGTTCGACGGGCTGGTTGGAACGCTACGACGAGGTTGTTTCGTTGTGTAAACAATACGGAAGCACATTCTTTTACTCTTCAAATTATAGTCTTGGTGTCAATATTTTCTTTGAAATAAATAAAAAATTGGCGGCTATAATGAATGCATTCCCGCAATACGATGTTTGTGTGGAAGAGACGCATCACAACCAAAAACTTGACGCTCCAAGTGGTACGGCAATTACAATTGCAAATGACATTCTTGCCGAAGTTGAGCGGAAAAAATCATGGAGATTGAATGAATTTAAGACAACCGAGGAACTTCAGATTGTTTCGAAACGTATTGGAACGGTTCCCGGAATTCATGTCGTTGAATACGATTCGGCAGAAGATGTGATTGAAATAAAACATAGTGCAAAGTCTCGTAGAGGTTTGGCTTTCGGTGCTGTGTTGGCTGCTGAGTTCGTACAAGGAAAGACTGGCGTGTTCGGCATGAAGGATCTGTTGAATATATAATTGGCTCGCTATGGCAAAGATATTGGAATTTATAAAGAATAAATGGTTTATATTCGGTGTCTCTGCCGTATGTTGGTTGCTATTCGTCATTTGGCTTGGAAATTTCTGGTGGCTGCTGGGACTTGGCGTGATTTTCGACATGTGTGTGACGAAAAAAGTTCCATGGGCATTCTGGAAAATCTATAAACCCAGAACTGCTTTTGGCGTTTGGTTGATGGGCTGGGTTGATGCAATTATCTTTGCTGTCATTGCCGCTTCATTCATTAGGATTTTCTTCTTCGAAGCATATACGATTCCAACCTCGTCGATGGAGGGGACGATGTTGGTGGGCGATTATTTGTTTGTCAGCAAATGCAACTACGGACCTCGCAAACCGATGACGCCGTTGTCGTTTCCGTTCGTGCATCATTCCATGCCGTTTTCGAATGGAATGAAGAAGTCGTATTCAGAAATTTGGAAACGCCCATACGAAAGAATGGCTGGTTTCGACAAACTGAAAAACGACGATATTGTTGTTTTTAATTTCCCCGAAGGCGACACTGTGATATTGACACGACAGAATCAAAGTTATTATCAAGTAAAACGAGATTTTATAGAAGATTCGACATTGTATCCGTTGTCGCAGCGAGATTATAATCGTTTGAATACTATAATGGCTCAATCTTCGTCAATGAAGGACTGTTTTGATGAATATTTCAAAGATTCCATTGTCGTAAGACCGCTCGATAAACGTGAGAATTACATAAAACGTTGTGTGGCCGTTGCCGGCGATACGTTGGAGGTGATTGGCGGGCACGTTTTCGTCAATGGAAAACCACAAAAAAATATTCCGCAGATTCAGTTCCGATACGACGTTGAAGTCTCCGCACCATTGAAACCGGCTTTCTTTGAAAAACTGAACATCCGTGAATTCGGGTATATCGATAAAGGGTATGTCATGTTGTTGAACGACTCGCAGGTAGAAGATTTGAAAAAATTGCGGTCGGTTCAAAACATTCGAAAATATGAAATGCCTAAAGGGGTGAGATATAAAGAATGCTTTCCTCAAGACATTCGCTACAATTGGAATAAAGATTATTTTGGCCCGCTTGTGATTCCGCAAAAAGATATGACTGTTACTCTGTCCCTCAATAATCTTCCGTTGTACAAACGTATAATTGAACTGTACGAAGCAAACACGCTCGAAGTTAAGGACGACGTTATTTATATAAACGGTCAGGTTGCTGATAGTTATACGTTTAAACAGAATTATTATTGGATGATGGGAGACAATAGAGATAACTCTCAAGATTCTCGTTTTTGGGGATTTGTACCCGAAGACCATATTGTTGGTAAAGCGGTTGTAATTTGGTTCTCTTCGGAACAAAACAAGCCATTCCCGTCAAGTATTCGCTGGAGCCGAATATTTAACATGATTCATAAGAATTAGCCTTTCTTTTATTGTAATCTGATTATTCTGTTGATTTTATTCAAAGTCAACGGAATAGCTTGTGTTTTGTTTAAAAATATAAAAATATGTTTTTTTTTTTTTTTTGAACTCATAAAAATTAGTTTGTGTTGAGTGAGATAAAAATACTTTTATATCTTTGCCGCGTATTTATTATTTTTTTTACTCTTTCTGTTGATGGTAGATAAGGTAAAATGTGTTTTAAATGCGGATAAAATATTTAGAGTGAATGTGTTAAATTTAAATTGATGTAATTGAATTTTATTTCCTTACGTTGAAAATATGAAATTAATATTGTTGCTTATAATATTGTTAATTTGCGTTTTTGTATTGAGTAGCTATATAAAGAATCGTACAAAATTACGCAAACACACAAATTTATCCAAAATCCCGAAGTTGGAAGACGTTGAGATTGTAGATGTTACATTCAATGCAGTGACTGTTCAGGTTAGGATTAAGGATGATGGAGGTGGTTATTTGGTTCTCGAATCGGGTTTTTGTATCGGTTTTTCTGAAGATGTGACTTTTAAAAAGGCAATAACAAGTACATCGCACTATAATATGCATTTGTCATTGTTTTCGGATAGATTTATTGGATTGAAACCAGATACGGAATATTTTGTTCGTGCCTATGCCTCGAATGTTAATGGAAAAACGTATGGACGCGCTTTCCGTTTTAAAACAAAGTCTGTCAATACCTATGATTATGTAAAAGGAGCTCTTCGAGGCTATTTTTCGGTATCGGAAAATAAGAAAGTTGTTTTTTCGCAGGGCAATTTACAGTATTGTGCAAAGAAAGGAATATGGAAATTTGCCGAACAGCAGTGGCAAGTTATTGGTGTGGATAATCGAAATAGTTCGGCAGATTATTCTGGTTGGATTGATTTATTTGGTTGGGGAACGTCTGGATGGGAAGATGGAGTAAAATCTTTTCAACCTTATTCTGTTGATACAGAACCTTCTAATTATTTTTATGAAGGAAACGACGAAGAAAAATCGCCGATTGACTGGGGAATATTTAATGAAATATCAGGTGGAAAACGAGGATTGTGGCGAACTCTTACTAGTAGCGAATGGCAGTATGTTGTAAAATTAAGAACAGATGCCCAATTATTGTGTGGAATTGCTGTTGTTAATGGTGTCAAAGGTGTAGTCATTCTACCCGATAATTGGATAAGTCCATCAGAGGTGAATTTTGTTCCGGGATTTAAATCAATAGAAAAGAACACATTTACTGTTAGTTCGTGGAGTAAAATGGAGGAACATGGTGCGTTGTTTTTGCCCGCAGCTGGCTTTCGTTATGGTTCGTATGTTGATTCTATTGGTTTAATTGGACGATATTGGTCAATCTCCTCATATAATAAAGGTTATTCATATATGTTGAGTTTTAATGATTATGGCGTGTATGCCAGTGATTACGATTCTCGCCATATAGGATTGTCGGTTAGACTTGTTTCCGATTTAGAGTAGGATTTAAAGAAAAAGTATATTTTTGCATTCAAAATTATACGTAATCTAAATCGAAATAAATGATTCTCTCTACCGCATATCTTCCTCCTATTCAGTATGTTGCGTTACTTTGTAAAAATGGAGCCACAAAGATGGAGCAGTGGGAGCATTATGTAAAGCAGTCGTACAGAAACCGTTCTCGTATATTATCGTCAAACGGACCGCTCGATTTGATAGTTCCTGTTGAAAAGTCGCAGGGCTGTAAAACATTGCTCAAGGACGTAAGACTTGCCTACCACGACCGTTGGAACGCAGAACATTGGAATGCAATTCGGTCTGCCTATAATTCGTCGCCATATTTTGAATATTATGTTGACGATATAGAACGATTTTTTACACAACAATTTGATTTCCTGATAGATTACAACACCGAATTGCTCGATTGTATATTGAATCTGCTAAAAATTCCTCATACAATTACGTATAGTGAGAATTTTGTCCCTTTACATACAGAGAATCAGGATTTTAGATATACAATTAGTCCGAAAGTGACGACTCCTGACGTTCATTTCCCAGAATATCCGCAGGTATTTGATTATAAATTTGGTTTCATTCCCAATTTAAGTATACTTGATTTGTTATGCAATTTGGGACCAGAATCGAAACAATATCTTGAATCAATTGATTTCGGAACAATTTCTCCGCGATAGGCATAATGTTCTTGGAATCCTTGTCCCTTATCGCGTTGACTACAATAATTGCTTATTTGTTTATTTCCAATTCAACTGCCGGCAGCCCCTCTGCAGTGGCCCTGATTGTCGTTGTACTTGATGAGTCGGTAATTCGTACCAAAACTTGTGCGTAGCCATTGAATAGATTTCGGGTTGTTTTTGGTGCTTTGTGAATAATTTGAACAACGCCTGGGTCTTGATTCGGAAAATCCCATTGATTTGGTCGATGTAACTTTTGTCCCGTAACTGTAAATTCGTTAATTCCTTGATTGAGATATGATTTCGGTATTTCAACAGACGGCAGTTTGTCGCTTTGCGGCAGATTTGCCTGCAGTAAATGTCCGTTTACAAAGATTGACTGATTATCTAAAATACTTTTGGCAAACAGCGTTACTATGGTCGATTCGGTTAGGCTGTCGATTGTGAACACGCCACGAATGACTTTGAGCGTGTCGGTGTATTCCAGCCAATCCTTTGGCTCGTTTGAAAATGCAGGAATCCACGAGGTATAATTATAATGTAATGCCGTTTCTGGTCGGTTTTGTAAATTATTGACAGTCAATTCTTTTAATCCCGATATTTTAGCAAAAGAATATGTATCAATGAAAACTTCGGGTTCATGGCTCGAAGGATTTCCGTTGCCCACGCCGATGATTTCTCCTTGACCATCAACAGAGAATGTTAGTGTGTTCATTGCTGTAGGAACCACGTTGCCGTGTTCGTCACGGATGGTTGCCGTGATAATTGCCACATCGTTTTCGGCAACAGATGTGGAATATGCTTCAAGGGTGATGGATTGTTTTTCTAAGTTGGTCTGAATTTTTGAAATGCCCGACGATTTGCCGTCGTTTTCGCCACAAATACGGTTTCCGTCTTTGTCGTAGCCGATGGCGGAAATAGTTCCGGGAGCATATTTTACAGTCCATTGTGCGTAGTCGTTCTTTTCTATCGTTTGTTTGCCGACGGACGTTTCGTTTACAAACAATTCAACTTCGGGACAGTTGGAATACACGAGAATTTCAGTACTGTCGGTTTGCTGTGAATAATTCCAGTTTGTGGCAATGTGAAGCACAGGTTTTTCCGTCCACCACGATTGCAGATAGTAGAAATTATCTTTTTCGTAGCCACAAAGGTCGGTGATTCCAAATTGCGACACTACGGCAGGATATTCGTATGGCGTGGGTTCTCCGCGGTAATCCAACCCTGTCCAGTAAAACAATCCCGATGCCCACGGATTGGAGTCGTAGAATTTCCAAGCCTTGCACATTCCCGAATCCTGCGGATGTACTTGTGCGCGTGCCATCCAACATTTGCTGTCGTTGGTTTCGTAAATGCCACGGGTACGTTCGGTGTTACTTTCTTCCGTGCCAATCAACGGCTGATTGGGATATTTTTCGTGGTGACCAATCACGTCGCCGTGCGAAATATAATTGATACCGCATACTTCGGTCGCTTTGCCGATGCCGTTGTCCCAACCACCGCTCGAAGCAATGGTAAATGCACGGGTAGAATCAAGCTGACGGGCAAAGTTTTCCATATTGCGGGCTATCATAGCACCTTTTTCGTTGCCCTCAATTGCCCATTCTTCGTTGCCGAGCGACCAAATAAAAATTGACGGATGATTGCGGTCACGACAAATCATTTCTTCTATGTTGTGCTGATGTAACTTGTTGATACCCATCAATCTTGCTTCTTCCATTACCAACATTCCCATTTTGTCGCACGCTTTCAAGAAATCGGGCGAGGCGGGATTGTGCGACGTGCGGATGGCGTTACAGCCCATTTCCTGCATCTTTGCTATGCGAAATTCCTGAATTGACGGCGTAAGTGCCACACCAACGCCGGCGTGGTCTTGATGGAGACACACCCCGCGAACTTTCAGCGGACGACCGTTCAGGAAAAATCCCTTTTGTGCATCGAAAGCCACTGTTCTGATTCCGACTTGCGTTGAATATTTGTCTGTAACTTTTTGGGAATCAACATTGTAAACGTAGGTTTTTACAGTGTATAAATATGGCGTTCCATAATCCCACACTTCCCATAATTGGGGATTTTTTACAGAAAAATTTGTACGAACACAGTGCGATGAAAATGGCTTGATTTCAATTTCATTTGATTGATTTTCAGCGACAATTGACTGTTCGGCATCGAGAATTTTTTCAACCACAATAATTTTTTGTGCCGTATTTGTTTCGTTTTGAATAGTCGTGCGTGCAGTCAAATCTGCTTTGGAATCGCTGATTTTATCGGTGGTGACGAATGTGCCGTTTCGGGCGATATGCACGGGATTTGTCACTATAAGATTCACGTTTCGGTAAATTCCTGCTCCTTCGTAAAACCAGCCCTCTTCAAACGAAGCGTCGGCACGGACGGCAAGTACATTTTCGCCGCCAAAGTTGAGGTATTCCGTTAAATCGTAGTTGAAACTCGTGTAGCCGCTCGGTTCTTCGCCAAGGTAAAATCCATTCAGCCAGACTTTTGAATTACGGAAAACACCTTCAAATTCCACCGAAATTTTCCTGCCAATCCACGTTGAATCAGCAAAAAATGTTTTTCGATACCAGCCGATACTGTTTTCGGGATAATTCTTTCCAATCGCTTTCGAACCGTGGCTCACGCTGCCATTGGGTGCAAACGGCAGTTCCACGCACCAGTCGTGGGGAACGTCAACGGTGCGCCACATTCTGTCGTCGAACCCCGCATTCGCAGGTCCGTCGCCGAATCCAGCTTTTGTTACGTATGAAAAATATGAAGTTCCGTTGTTGAAATCCACAGAACGGTCGTATGTGTGTCCGAGTGCAAATTTCCAGTCTTTATTTAAAGAAATGATAACTCTGTCGCTTTGACTTTCGTCAATCGAAATTTTTGACGAACAAGCGGATAGACAAGCAATAAAAAAACAGAAAACAAATATTTTTCGCATAATATAATCTTTTAGACAAAAATATGAAAAAATGTATAATGCACAATTCACAATGTTCAATGAAGTTTGGCCGGATTTGTGTTTTTGTTGTTAAAAACTGCTTGAAAAGTGTTTAATACTTTATGAATATACCCGTCGGTTGAATTGACGGAAAATTCTAATTTTGCAATATATAAAGAGTAATTATGCTTATCGCCAAGCAAAAACGTCAAGAAAATATTGCTGAATACGTGTTGTATATGTGGCAGTTGGAAGACATGCTCAGAGCATGTAATTTTGACGTTGATGTGTTGATGCGTGGCTTTAATTTGTCACCGTTGGAAATGCCGAAGGTCAGACAATGGTATCAGGATATGGCAGATGCAATGAAGGCCGAGGGTATTCAGAAGAAAGGGCATTTAATGCAGTTGAAAGAACTTGTTCAAGATTTGTCTACGCTGAATATCAAGTTGTTGCAAAATCCCGCCGAAGCAAAATACAAAGAATTGTTCACAGCAGCCATGCCACATATAACCGAGATAATAAACCATTCCGACGGTTATGTGCGAAACGAGATAGATGCTTGTTTTACAGGATTGTACGGTGTATTACTATTGAGAATACAGAAAAAAGAAGTGACGGCAGCCACCGAACAAGCGGTGAAGACATTCTCGGAATTGCTGTCGGCATTGGCGTTAAAGTATAAAAAGTACGAAGAAGGAGAATTAGAAGTAGATTTAAATTAGATACTATGGCAATTGTTTCACCGTCAATATTATCGTCGAATTTTGCATATCTGCAGAAAGATATTGAAATGCTGAACGAGAGCGAGGCGGACTGGTTTCATATAGATGTGATGGATGGCGTGTTTGTTCCAAACATTTCGTTTGGTTTCCCGATACTTCATTCCATTCGCAATATTGTTAAAAAGCCGTTGGACGTTCACTTGATGATTGTCAATCCGGAACGCTACGTTGAACGTTTCCGCGATGCAGGAGCCTCAATTATTACTGTGCATTACGAAGCGTGTGCGGATTTAAAACGAACGATTGATTTAATTCATTCATGTGGCGTAAAAGCAGGCGTTTCCATCAATCCAGAAACTCCTACGGCGGTTTTACGGGAAATACTTCCTTGCGTCGATTTGGTGCTGATAATGTCGGTTCATCCTGGATTTGGCGGTCAGAAGTTTATAGAAGATTCTTTACAGAAAATTTGCGAAGTGAAACGTATGATTTCCGAAGAAAATTTGTCTTGCTTGATTGAAGTTGACGGAGGAATAGGATTAGGAAATGTTGAAAAAGTCGTTCGTGCAGGTGCCGATGCGGTTGTTGCCGGTGCGGCGGTATTTTCGGCAGAAAGTCCTGAAAGTATAATACGTGATATGAAAAAATTGTAATCGTGGCGGAACAAATTGTATATATTGACACGGTTGATCCTATGGATATTTACGGCGTGCGAAACGAGAAAATCGACGTCATAAAGAAATATTTTCCTAAAATTAAGATAATCGCACGGGGTAACGAGCTCCATCTGATTGGTAGTCAAAAGGAAATAGACAATTTCTGCCGCCAGTTTCAAAAAATACTGAATCATGCACAACGCTATCATGGCATTTCGTTGCAACAGGTTCAAGATATTTTGTCTAACTACGAAACTAACGAATGTCTGTACGGAAGCGAAAATCCGAACAATGACATTTTGTTCTACGGCAACGATGGAAAACCAATAAAAGCCCGTACCACGAATCAGAAGAAAATGGTGGAACTTTGCGTGGAAAATGACTTGGTGTTTGCCATTGGCCCTGCGGGAACGGGAAAGACGTATACGGCTGTGGCTCTTGCGGTTAAAGCATTGAAAGATAAAGCGGTACGAAGAATTATTCTTTGTCGCCCCGCTGTGGAAGCAGAGGAAAAACTTGGCTTTTTGCCTGGCGATATGCGTGACAAATTGAATCCGTACCTTCAACCGTTGTATGATGCGTTGCAGGATATGTTGCAGCCTCGCAAGTTGCAGGAATACATTGATACGAATGTCATTCAAATTGCTCCGCTGGCATATATGCGTGGTAGGACTTTGAACGACGCGTTTGTGATTTTAGACGAGGCACAAAATGCCACGCTCAATCAGTTGAAAATGTTTCTGACCAGAATGGGCGAACACGCCAAATTTATAGTCACAGGCGATGTGACGCAGATTGACCTGCCCGACAAAAGTCGTTCGGGTCTGTCGAAAACCGTGGCGATGCTGGAAAAAACAAAGGGCATTACGACGATCAATTTTAATCAGAAAGATATCGTCCGCCATAGACTTGTGTCAACAATCATAGCGGCATTTGAAAAAGAAAAAAACGTATAAAATTTAAGATAATGGATGCACTAACAAAAACAAATTTTAACTTCCCTGGTCAGACAGGGGTTTACAATGGGAAAGTCCGTGATGTGTATAGCATCAACGATGACATTCTTGTAATGGTTGCCACCGACCGTATTTCGGCGTTCGATGTGATTCTTCCAAAGGGAATTCCCTACAAAGGACAGATGTTGAATCAAATTGCATCGAAATTCCTTGACGATACACGTGATATTTGTCCGAACTGGAAACTCGCCAATCCCGACCCGATGGTGACTGTAGGTCTAAAGTGCAAAGGTTTTCCTGTGGAAATGATTGTGAGAGCATATTTGTGCGGTAGTGCATGGCGTGCATATAAGGCAGGAGCAAGAGAACTCTGCGGAATTAAATTGCCTGATGGAATGAAGGAAAACCAAAAATTCCCGAAACCTATCATCACACCGACAACGAAAGCAGAAATCGGAGAACACGACGAAGATATTTCTAAAGAAGAAATCTTGAAACGCGGCTTGGTTTCGAAAGAAGATTACGAAGTGTTGGAAAAATACACGATGGCTTTGTTTGAAAAAGGTTCCAAAATTGCCGCAAAACGTGGATTGATATTGGTTGACACGAAATATGAATTTGGAAAGAAAGACGGAAAAATCTATTTGATTGACGAAATCCACACGCCAGATTCTTCTCGTTATTTTTATGCCGAAGGCTATGAAGACCGTTTTGCAAAAGGTGAGCCTCAGAAACAACTTTCAAAGGAGTTTGTTCGTGAATGGCTTATGGCTAACGGCTTTCAAGGTAAGGAAGGTCAACAGGTTCCCGAGATGACTCCGCAGATTGTCACTTCAATCAGCGACAGATATATAGAACTGTTTGAAAATATTACAGGCGACACGTTTGTGAAAAATCGTGGAACCGAAGGCGACATTGCCGAACGAATTCAGAGAAATGTCGAAAAGTATTTGAAAACATTATAATATTGAAGCAACGTAGAGGTACCGCTGTGGTGCCTCTACTTTTATTTAGTTTAATTAAATCTAAGAATCATGAAATTGACCATTCGAAAAGCAATGTTGTCGCAGACAAGAAGCAAAACTGCGGAAGAACTTCGTCAGTATTCCGAAAAAGTGTGCGAAGCAATCGAGAAAAACGAGAAATTCCAAAAGGCTCAAACCATTCTCGCTTTTTGGTCGTTGCCCGACGAGGTCAATACTCATGAACTGATACAAAAGTGGACTGGGAAAAAGACGTTCCTTCTACCCAAAGTTGTCGGCGATATGTTGGAATTGCGTGCTTTTACCGACGAAAACAGCATGGTTGTTGGCGAGTTTGGAATACAAGAACCTGTCGGACCGATATTTACTGATTATGCTTCGATAGATTTGTGCATAATCCCTGGCCTCGCATTCGACAAATCAGGCGGTAGAATGGGGCGGGGTAAAGGGTTCTACGACAGATTCTTGCCTAAAACTCACGGATACAAGATGGGAATTTGTTTTCCGTGGCAGATTGTTCCCAAAATCGACTGTGCCCCGTGGGACATTCCGATGGACGAGGTTGTGAGCTGCCAGTTCTAGCTTGTTCAGCGACCAAACCCCACCACTTTACGTTCTTTTTTGTCCAACTTCTCTGCATCGCAAAATTCTTGTAATTGCGTCAACGAAATCTTCTCTCCGTCAAGAATGCTTTGGATAGTTTTTTTGCGTGCAATGTTCTCTATCTGACCTCCCGAAAAATCGTATTTCACTGCGAGTTCTGAGATTGTCTCGTTGTCTAGGTCGGGAATCATCGATTTCCAGATAGATTTTAGTGCTTCCTCGTTAGGTTTCTGAAACTTGATTTTATACAAAAATCTTCGTTCGAACGCCTTGTCCAAATTATTCGACAGATTAGTGGTCGCAATGAGGATTCCATTAAGATTTTCCATTTCCTGCAAAATGATGTTTTGAATGGAATTTTCCATCTTGTCGACCGCATGCCGCGTGTTTTCCAAACGAGTTCCAAAGATGGCGTCGGCTTCGTTAAAGAACAGTATCGGCACAACTTTGTTTTTCTTCACGAAGGAATGGTAGCGGTCGAAAATTTCCTTGATATTTTTTTCGCTTTCGCCCACCCATTTGCTTTTGATGTCGGATATATTCACCTGCATAATGTTTCTGCCAGTCTGTTTTGCCAATTGCAGCACAGTTTCGGTCTTTCCCGTGCCGGGAGCACCGTAAAACAAGCATGCAAATCCTGTCCGCATGCCGCATTCTTTCAGCCGTTTTTGTATGTCGGAAAAACGTTCTGGTTCCAGCAACGAAGCAAGTTGATTGATTAGCTTTTCTTCAGTGGGATTATAATACATTGTTTTCTTTATAATAGAATCGACATACGTCAGTTGTGTATTTTTCTCTTGTTCGGCTTTAGGCGACACTTCTGAAAGCAATTCTCGTTTTGCGAAGTTGGTCAGCATAAAACGATTAGGATCAGCCATGCCGTCGTTAAATGCATTTTCAATCAAATTCAGATCTTGAAGAACGTGCGTTCCCGAACGAAAAGCATTCAGATGCCGATTACTGTCGCGTCTTCTCATAAAACTCAACTGGGTGGAAATATTCAATTCAATGTCATTATTATAAATGTAATGTAGGCAAAATACCATTAGAATGAAAAAATCCTCGTCCATCAGATTATAATCTTTGATTTTTCTCGCAAAAGACAGCGTTTTGTTCACTTTTAAAATTGTCCGTAGTTCCGATATGAAATCCTGCCACTCTATTTTGTCATTGATAATATCACAATACATTTCATCACTGAATTCAAAGATTTTCTCGGTAGTGTAATCCTTGTATTCTTCTGCAAGATAAACCTTGTTCTCCTTGAATGCATTCATCACATTTTTGGGAACACAATACCCTTCAGCATTGAAAGTTCTTTTATATCGAACAATGCGTTTTTCCATCAATGAATCCAACTCCTTGGCATAACGCATTACATGAATGTTGGTACAGTTAAAAAAATGCGCTATGTCGTCAATCGTCGTGATATGGGGAGAGCAGTTTGCGATGGGAGCCAGAAGTATAGCTTGTACGGGAGTTAAATCCAATTTCTTTGTTAGGTATGGGATTGCTGGATTGAGTTTGTCAACAATCTCCAAATTAAGGTGCTTGCCTTCGACCGTTGCAATAATTTGATCTAAGGCGACAAATATCGTTATATCTTCTTCTTTGAGACTGTTAAATTCTGTTTTTGAAGTTGTTTCTGTAATGTTTTCGTTGTTTTTGAGTGGTTTCATTGTAATTTATTTTAATGTTCTCAGTGATTATACGTTGTAAATTTTGAATGTCAAGGTTCGAAGAGTAAATAATTTGTAAAAAAGTGAATAAAAGTTGTGGGTTGAGAGTACGTTCTTCTCGCAAAATTGTGCGTAACTTGGTTAATAAAATTTAATGAACATTTCTTGCAGAAAAAATCCGTTTACCTATCTTTGCCGAAATAAAAAATGAGAATCACAATGACAACGTTCATAGACTTAAAAACGGTTGCGAAGCCGAGCGATAAAGCAGGAAATGTTGTTGTTTTTCATTATAAGATGCGTTAGTTTTTTTACTAACGCATTTTTTTTGTTTAGAGACTGATAAAATTATATAGTTATGAAAGATGTAAAAAAAGTTTTGCTACTTGGTTCGGGAGCGTTGAAAATCGGACAGGCAGGTGAGTTTGACTATTCTGGTTCGCAGGCATTGAAGGCAATGCGTGAGGAAGGTATCTCCACGGTATTGATTAACCCTAATATTGCGACAATTCAAACATCTGACGGTATTGCCGACAAAGTGTATTTCTTGCCGATTACTCCATATTTCGTTGAGGAAATTATCAAAAAGGAAAAACCTGACGGAATCCTTTTGGCTTTCGGTGGACAAACTGCTTTGAACTGCGGAACTCAATTATATCTTTCGGGCGTACTTGAAAAATATGGCGTAAAGGTTCTTGGAACTTCGGTGGAAGCCATTATGATTACCGAAGACCGTGACTTGTTCGTGAAGAAATTGAACGAAATTCAGGCAAAAACGCCTGCTTCGCAAGCGGTGGAATCAATTGACGACGCACTGAAAGTTGCCCACAAACTTGGTTTCCCAATCATGGTTCGTTCGGCATACGCTCTTGGCGGCCTTGGTTCGGGTATCTCCACCAACGAAAAAGAATTTGTTGATTTGTGCGAAAACGCTCTTGCATATTCAAAACAAATCCTTGTGGAAGAATCGCTCAAAGGTTGGAAAGAAATAGAATTCGAAGTTATCCGCGATGCTAACGACCACTGTTTCACGGTTGTTCCTATGGAAAATGTTGACCCACTGGGAATCCACACTGGTGAAAGTATCGTGATTTCGCCAATCATCACTCTTACGAAGGAACAGATTGAATTGTTGCAAAAGATTGCCATTCAGGTTGTTCGCCATATTGGAATCGTGGGTGAATGTAACATTCAGTTTGCATTCAACGCACAAACAAACGATTACAGAATCATTGAAATCAACGCTCGTTTGAGCCGTTCATCGGCATTGGCTTCAAAAGCGTCGGGTTATCCGTTGGCTTTCGTTGCCGCAAAATTGGCGTTGGGTTACACACTCGACCAAATCGGCGAAATGGGCACGCCAAACTCGGCTTATGTTCCGCCTTCGGTTGACTACATCATCGCAAAAATTCCTCGTTGGGACTTGTCGAAATTCGTCGGCGTTGACCGCGAAATCGGCTCTTCAATGAAGTCGGTTGGCGAGATTATGTCTATCGGAAAATCTTTCGAGGAAATTATGCAGAAAGGTCTTCGTATGATTGGTCAAGGTATGCACGGATTCGTCGGCAACAACGATTTGGAATTCGACGACTTGGACAAGGAATTGACACATCCTACCGATATGAGAATCTTTGCAATTGCGAAAGCTCTCGAAAACGGCTACACTCCTGAAAGAATCGAAGAACTGACGAAAATCGACGTGTATTTCATCAAATGTCTTAAAAACATTGTCGATTACACGAAAGTTCTTTCAAAATACAATAAAATTGAGGATTTGCCAGCCGATGTGCTTGCCGAAGCAAAACGTCTTGGTTTCTCCGACTTCCAAATTGCCCGTTATGTTGAAAATCCGACTGGCACAATGGAAAAAGAACAACTTCGCGTTCGCGACGTGCGTAAGAAATTCAACATCCTTCCTGCCGTTCGCCGCATCAACACGGTTGCTTCGGAACACCCAGAGTTGACCAATTATTTGTATATGACTTACGGCGAAAAGGAACACAGCATCAATTATGCTTACAAAAACGACAAATCTATTGTCGTGCTTGGTTCTGGTGCATACAGAATCGGTTCTTCGGTGGAATTTGACTGGTGCTCTGTAAATGCGATTCAAACGGCTCGCAAGTTCGGTTACAAGTCAATAATGATTAACTACAACCCCGAAACGGTCTCGACCGACTACGATATGTGCGACCGCTTGTATTTTGACGAACTAAGCTTTGAACGCGTGCTTGACGTAATCGACCTTGAAATTCCGAAAGGTGTGATTGTGTCGGTTGGTGGTCAGATTCCTAACAACTTGGCTATGAAGTTGTATCGTCAGAATGTGCCTATTTTGGGAACGTCGCCAGTTTCAATTGACCGTGCGGAAAACCGTAACAAATTCTCGGCAATGCTCGACCAGCTTGGTATTGACCAACCACGTTGGGAAGCTCTTACAAGCTACGACGAAATCGACAAGTTCATTGACGAAGTTGGTTTCCCTGTATTGATTCGTCCTTCGTATGTGCTTTCGGGTGCCGCAATGAACGTTTGTTACGACAAAGACCAAATGCACACATTCCTTGGTGCCGCCGCAAAAGTTTCGAAGGAATATCCTGTTGTGGTTTCTAAATTCTTGCAAAATGCAAAAGAAATTGAATTCGACGCTGTTGCGAAGAATGGTGAAATTATTGAATACGGAATTTCCGAACATATTGAATTTGCGGGCGTACACTCGGGTGACGCTACGTTGGTGTTCCCTGCACAAAACATTTACGTTGCAACGGCTCGCCGCATCAAACAAATCAGTCGCAAGATTGCGAAGGAATTGAACATCAGTGGTCCGTTCAACATTCAATATCTGGCTAAGAACAACGATGTGAAGGTAATTGAATGTAACTTGCGTGCTTCGCGTTCGTTCCCGTTCGTTTCCAAGGTTTTGAAGCGTAATTTCATTGAAACGGCAACAAAGATTATGTTGGGCGAAACGGTTGAAAAACCTGATTCGGCTGTATTCGACGTTGACCACGTGGGCGTTAAGGCATCGCAATTCTCATTTGCCCGTCTTCACAGAGCCGACCCGATTTTGGGCGTTGATATGTCGTCGACTGGTGAAGTTGGTTGCTTGGGAACGACGTTTGACGATGCGTTGTTGTCGTCGTTGTATTCGGTTGGATTCCACAAACCGGAGAAAGGCGTGTTGGTTTCGTCGGGTGACGTGAAAGGCAAGGTTGACTTGTTGGATTCTTGCAAGTTGTTGCAAGAAAAGGGTTTGAAAATCTATGCAACGGCAGGTACGCAGAAATTCTTGGCAGAAAACGGTGTTACGGCAACGGCAGTAAATTGGCCGGACGAAACACACGCACAGGAAGACATTACCGAATTGATGCAGGAACATAAGATTGACTTGGTTATCAACATTCCAAAGAACCAAACTCGTCGCGAGCTGACCAACGGATACAAAATCCGTCGTGCGGCAATCGACCACAACATTCCGTTGTTGACCAATGCCCGTCTTGCAAGTGCGTTCCTACACGCCGCTTGTTCAAAAGAAATGAGCGACATTGCAATCAAGAGCTGGCAGGAATATCAAATTTAAACGAAATGTTTAGATAATTATAAACAGAAAAGGATGGGTGACCATCCTTTTTCTGTTTTGGGCAGAGACGCGTCTCCGCAAATAATGAGCTATTTATTGTAAAAACTATTCGCCTTTGCTTAACAGATATCGTTCTGTGTCCAATGCGGCTTTGCAACCCGATGCCGCCGCAGTGATTGCCTGACGGTATGTCGGGTCTTGTACGTCGCCACAGGCAAATACGCCTTTTATATTTGTTTGAGTACCTTTGCCTTCGGTTACAATATATCCGTTTTCGTCAAGGGTAATTTGACCTTTGAAAATAGAAGTATTTGGATTGTGGCCGATAGCCAAGAACATTCCTGTTATGTTTATTATAACTTCGTCTTTCCCTTGTTTTTCAAGTCTTAGACCTGTAACGCCACTATTGTCGCCAAGAACTTCTTTTGTCACGTGTTCAAACAAAATTTCAATATTTGGAGTGTTGCTTACTCGTTCTTGGAGCACTTTTGACGCACGCAGATAGTTTTTACGGACAATCAAGTATACTTTATTCGCAATGCCCGATAAATAAAGAGCATCGCCGACAGCAGTATCGCCACCGCCGATTACGGCAACGTCTTTTTTGCGATAGAAGAATCCGTCGCATACGGCACAGGCAGAAACACCCATTCCACGGAATTTACGTTCGCTTTCCAGACCTAAATATCGGGCGGACGCTCCTGTTGCAATTATGACAGCTTCTGCTTCTATTGTTTTCTTATCGTCAATTGTTACTATTTTTTTTGTGTCGCTCAGTTCGCATGCAGTGACGTTTCCTTCGCGAATGTCAGCTCCGAATCTTAACGCCTGCTGACGGATGTCGTCCATCATATCCATTCCAGAAACACCTTCGGGATAGCCTGGAAAGTTCTCAACTTCGTTAGTCGTTGTCAATTGACCTCCAGTTTGCATTCCTTCGTATAAAACAGGCGATAAATTTGCTCTCGAAGCATAAATGGCAGCTGTGTATCCTGCTGGCCCGCTACCAATGATTAGACAGTTAACTTTTTCTATATCAGACATATACTTGTTGTTTTAATTGTTGAAAATTGATTTTGTAAAAGTATATGAAATCTGTACATTACGTTTTAAAAGGAAGTATTTTTATTTAACAAGTTATAATTATATTTGCTTAGATAAAAAATAAAACAATGAAGCGAATTCTTTGTATATCCATAATCTTTGCGGCATGCGTTTCGTGTACGCCGTCAGCCGAGAAAATAAAAGAAAAATGTCTAAAAGATACTGATAATCAAGTGTTTTATGGGGAACAAACAAAAGACTACTGCGATTGTTTGTATCAAAAATTGAAAGTTGCTGAGGTTGATAAAATTTCGTTGACAGAAAAATATGTCGATTCCGTTAAAACAGAATGTGATGCGGAATTTACTACGATGGATACGGATTTTTAATGTGTAATGCGCTATTTGCAATGCTCAAAGTGTAATGGGCATGCGTAGTTCGTATCTAATAAATTTCGTTTACAAAATTTGCAATTTTCTTTTGAAGGACGATTGATTCTTGTCGAATGGCAGAAAAGTCGCATCCCTGGAAGATTTTACTTGTTTCCCAATTGTCAATATTTCCAAAAAGGAACGGTAGGTCGAAACAGTGACAGCATTGCGTTTTTTTGTTTGCAGCAGGGTATGTGAAAGCATTGAAAATGGCTTTTTTCCCACAAATTTCTACAATTTTTCGTGCTGGTTCAAAAAAGAGAATATCCGAAGTTACGTCGACAACGGTTTGATATGAATCGTGTGTTTGTTTTCGACTCGCTTTAAGTTTCTCGTATGTGTTTTCTGGACAATATCGTTTAAGAAACGGCGTAATGACGCGTAATGGTGTGTATTTCCCAATAGGAAATTTGTACACGTAAATTCCACATTCGTTTTCGGTACATTGTAAATAAATCGGTTTTTCTATTTTTTGTATAGCGGTAAAAAAGTCTTTTGCAATGAAATTTGGCTCTTCGCTTGGTATAAACGAAACGAGAAAATTATATTGTTTCTTATTATATTTTCCTATCCTCAGTTCGGTTATGAGAATATCGTGAATGTCGGCATTTGTGATTGTTGCTGATGTTTGTTGTGCAAGTACTTTGCAAAAATGGTTATGAATGTCCGAAGCACTTTCTTGTGGTACAGCCTGCATAGTTCCAGGCCAACTGAACAACATTGTTCTTTGAAATAAATGCTGCACAGCAGGCGACGTATGAAGAGCCATGGCATACCATGCACCTGACGATTGCCCTCCAATGGTTATATTTCGGGGATTGCCGTTAAAATGTTCGATGTGGTGATTTGTCCATTCCAATGCAGTTATTATATCGTGAAAACCGCAATTTTGCTGAGGAATTCCTTCGAAAAAAGCTGTTCCTAAATATCCTAACCTGTAGGTTACGCTAACAACCACAATATCAGCATTTTTCGATAGCAATGATGCATCGTTGTGTTTATCTCCACTTGCTCCAACAGAAAACGAGCCCCCGTGAATCCAAAATAAAACAGGTTTTATACCATCGGTGTTTGGAGTCCAAATGTCGACGAAAAAAGCATCTTCGTCAACAGGAAGTCTGTCGTGTTGAAGCATATTATGTGAACGGCCACGATTTTGTGGAAATGCAGTTGGGTGTGTGTCCGATAAAACTATATCGTTTGTTATAGTACAAGGCTGAAATCGTCCGTTATTTGTCGCATATCTAACACGAAAATGTGCCATGGTCTTTATTTTTGTGTAAAAATACGTATTTTTGTTTGGTAAACTACAAAATCCACGTCAGGTAATGTTTCATACATTTAAAAAAGACATATCACAAATTCCACTACCAGAAAAATTTACCTGTCCGTTTTGTTATTCTCCTCATCTGCTTTCGCTTATGGCGGCAAATCAGGTTCAGGAATATATACGTTCTCGCGAAGATTGGACCGAGGAACTGCAAAATGGAAAAATGTTTGGCGTTTTGGTCGTGAAGAAAGAAAATGGCGAAATTGGTTTTGTTGCTTCGTTTTCGGGACAGATTCAGGGACAAAATTTACACGATTATTTTGTACCGCCCGTATACGATTTGATTGTAGAAGACGGATTTTTCAAGCAGGGCGAACGGCAAATAACAGAAATAAACCGTCAAATAGAGGATTTGCAACAGAATCCTATTTTTGCTGAATTTGAGGCAATGACAAAATCTGCGGAACAACAACTCGTTCGGCAGAAGGAACTGATGAAGCAGGCGAAAATAGAACGGGACAAAAAACGAGAAGTAACTGATAGTGAAGCGGAATTGGCAAGTCTGATTCGTGAAAGTCAGTTTCAAAAGGCAGAATACAAGCGGCTTCAACGAAAACTTGAAGAGCAAATAGCCGAAACACAGCAACGACGAGATGCTTTGCAGGAACGGATAGACCAGCTTTGTCATTTCCGAAAAGAAAAATCAGCCGCGTTGCAGACAGAAATTTTTGAACATTTTGTTTTTCTCAATGCAAATGGCGAACGGAAAAGTGCATTGCAGATTTTTGGTGACATCATGCCGCCGTCCGGAACGGGAGAATGTGCGGCACCACGATTGTTGCAGTATGCTTATAATTCTCATTTACAGCCAATTGCTATGGCTGAATTTTGGTGGGGAAAATCTCCAAAAGACCATATCCGTCGGCAGGGAAGTTTTTACACGGCGTGTAAACAAAAATGTGAACCGCTTTTAAATTTTATGTTGCAAGGTCTTGATGTTGAAGAAAATAGGTTCCTTAAAACATACGATTTAAATGGAAAAATTCACGTGGTTTACGAGGACGATGTGATGGTCGTTGTGAACAAACCGATTGATGTATTGTCGGTTCCTGGAAATATTCCGCAGCCGTCGGTGTGGGGATGGGCTCATGAGAAATACGGCGATGCGTATGTCGTTCATCGGCTCGACATGGCTACGTCGGGGTTGTTGGTTATTGCTAAGAATCTTGATGCGTGCAGAAAATTACAACGTCAGTTCGAGAACCGTGAGGTGAAAAAAGAATATGTCGCTGTTGTAGACGGACTTGTAGAGCAAGACGAAGGAACAATCAGTCTGCCGTTGCGTCCCGATTTCGACGAACGTCCTATACAGGTGGTTGATTTAGAAAAAGGGAAAATGGCGCTCACATATTATAATGTATTGAAACGTGAAAATGGCCGTACGCGAGTGTTGTTTCGTCCACAAACGGGGAGAACCCACCAATTGCGCGTTCATTCCGCACATCCCGACGGCCTTGGTTTCCCGATTGTGGGCGATACGCTCTATGGAACGATGGCGGATAGATTGTATCTTCATGCCAGTAAGATTACCTTTTTGCATCCTGTCAGCGGACAGACGAAAGTATTGTGCTGTGAGCCAAATTTTTAAAATAAATTTATCTATAAATGGATAAAATGAATAGCAAACTTTTATTTTTGTGTCAAAATCACATTGTGTTTTGACAAAATAATTTGGCTACTATGATACAGGAAAACTTACAGAAAATATTGGCAAATATACCTGAAGGCGTTACGCTTTTGGCTGTGTCGAAGACAAAACCTGAATCGGACATTCTCGAAGCATATAATTATGGTATTCGGAACTTTGGCGAAAACAAGGTTCAAGAAATGGTCGGCAAGTACGAGAACCTTCCGAAAGATATTAAATGGCATCTGATAGGTCATTTGCAGACGAACAAAGTAAAATATATGGCTTCGTTTGTCTCGCTGATACATAGTGTTGATTCGTTGAATTTGCTTGAAACCATAAATAAGGAGGCGGTAAAGGTTAATCGTGTCATACCTTGTCTGTTGCAGTTCCACATTGCTTCGGAAGAAACCAAGTTCGGACTTTCCGAAGATGAGGCCTATGCGTTGCTCGAGAGCGATTCGTATAAAGCGATGAAAAACGTGGAAATTTGCGGTGTGATGGGCATGGCTACCAATACCGAAAATATGGACGTGGTTCGTTCAGAATTCAAACATCTGAAACAGATTTTTGACAATCTGCACGAAAAATATTTTGTCGCCTCTACGACCTTCAAAACAATTTCGATGGGAATGTCGCATGATTACCAAATTGCAATAGAGGAGGGCAGTACCATTGTCAGAATCGGAAGCTCAATATTTGGAGAACGGAACTACAATGTTTAGTTATGATTTATTGGTTGAACTTAGCTCACAACTCATAATCATAATTCAAATGCCTCAATCGTTGATTGTAGCAATCCTGCTTTTTCTGATTTTTTGTTTTTGAGGGCTTTTTCTATCATTTCTTTGTATGTAGTCTTTTCTTCGGCGGGAAGATTTCCTGCACAAACCTCTATTATTGTATATGCTTCAAGAGCCGTTTCGTAGTTTTCTTGTATTAATAATTGTATAAAAACTTTAGTATATTTCGAAAAATCAAGATTTGACTGCCACATTGCAGAGAGTATGTGAGATTTTTCGTTGACAAACCGACTGTCCTGTAAAGCTTCAATAAAAATTGTAGTGGCGCTCTTTTCTTTGGTGTCAGATAAGCACTCGTAAATGTCGTTTTTTGTGCTTTCGCTTTTTGTAATAGCAAGTAAATCAAATAGTAATGGTAACATTTTGATTGAGCCGTTTTCATGTATATATGCTATTGCATCGTGAATCGCACTTTCGTTTTCTGACTCAAAAATGGTCTTGATTTCGTTTATGACCGCACTTTCTTCTAATTCCATTTTACAATTATTTTAAATTTATGCCTTGAAATTGTTTGCAAATAAAAAATAAATAGTAATTTTACACAAACAAATGATGTAGCATTTTTAAATTAAAACGTATGCGAAGAAATTCAAAATTTATCCGATTGTTGGTTACATTAGGATTAGTGGTCGGAATCGCAAGTTGTAATAGTTCCGACAAAAAGGAAACATCAACTCAGTCAGCCGAAGAGCAAGAACAAGCTCAGAAGGAACAGATTGTGAAAGATGTGAAAAAAGTTATGTATTCGTTGCCTTCTCCGGTTGAAACAACGTTGTTGTTGAAGAAAGCTGGCGCAGGATACGATGAGGCATTGTTAAATCCAACTTCGAATGCAAACAAGTACAATACTGATAAACAAAAGGCATTGAACTTGGGTGTGTATGGCGCTGATTTGAGTTATGCCAGCATTTTCGAACAAGATCAAACAATCATGCAATACATGAATGTTTCGAAGAAATTGGCTATCGGTCTTGATTTGCTTGCAGCAATCGACCAGTCAATCATCGATCGTTTGGAGGCAAATCACGACAATCGTGACTCTGTAATCCGAATTATTTCTGAAACATTCTTGAACTCGAACTCGACATTGAAGGAAGACAATCGTCCGGAAATGGCAGCATTGATTCTTGCCGGCGGTTGGGTAGAGGCTTTGTATTTGGCAACTCAATTGACGAAAGATGTTAAGAAAGACAAGGAATTGGTGGAAAGAATTGTTGAACAAAAACTTTCTTTCAATGAATTGACAATGTTGTTGGGCGAGTATGCTGAAACAAATCCTGATATTGCCGACGTGGCTTCTAAATTGGAAGGAATTTCACAAATATTCAACGAGATAGAAATCGAAAAATCAGGTATTCAGACTATAACTGACGAAGAATCTGGCTCGACAGTTTTGAAAGCAACTCAAAAAATTAATATAACACAAGCACAATACGATGCACTAAAAACTGCATCAGCAAACTTGCGTAACTCATTTATCCAATAATTTAAAGAAATAGCAATAGTATGAAAAACGTTAGTAAATTATTAGTATTGGTTGTATCGTTCGTATTGTTAGGTACTTTATCTTACGGACAATGTAGAACATTCGCAAAGACAGAATGTAAACCAAGTTTGGAACCCTACGTTCATGATGGTATTTTCAATGCCACAGAATTGTCGGAAGGTGAATCGGCAGAATTGTACAAAACATTCTACTCAAACCAGAACTATCGTATCGCAATCTGCGGTGACAAACAACTTCCAAAAATCAAATTCTCTATTATGGATGCAGACAGAAATGTGTTGTTCACAAATGCAAAACATTCATACAAAAGAGTTTGGGATTTTAAAATGGAATCAAGTCAGCAGTTGATTATTTCGATAGAAGTAGAAACTAATGATGAAAACATCAGTGATGAAATCGCACGTGGTTGCGTTGCTGTGTTGGTTGGTTTCTCTGCAGATTAATATAGTTCCATTTACATTTAGAATTTAAAAGAGTTGTCTTGTTTCAAGGCAACTCTTTTTGTGTATCAACATTTCTTTATTATAATTTTTCTCGAAAGTTCGGTAATCGTATAAGAGTAAAATTGTTGGTGCTACTTAATATAGTTCATTCGTAATCACGCCATCTTTGTACATCGGCAACACGTTGCACGTGTCCATTGTGATACAGTAGTCAATACATTGGTCAACGCCGTTTTTGCGAAGACGGCTTCGTTGGGCGCATTTTTCCAGATACTGGGCAAGATTGTCCTTGTGCTCGTTCCACATATCGATTGCGGCAACGGTTGAATCGCAGATTGTTTCAAATTTGTCTGTCTTTAAAAGAGCATCGGCTACGGCACCCATAAAGATGGAATCTTCAATGTTGAATTTGTTTTTCCACCCAGCACAAAGCAGGGTAACGTCGCAGTCTTGTTTTTGTAACCAGTCAACCAAAACAGAAAAGTTTGAAAACGCTCCAATCACGATTGCCTTGCAGTTTACGCCAAGTTGAATTGTCTTTGTCCCGTTTGTCGTGCTATAAACAATGTCCCGTCCTTCAACAATGCTTCGTTCAAATTTTTCGGGGGAGTTTCCAAAATCGGCAAAGTCTATTTTTATGCCGTTCCGTTCGGCGGCAATCAAATAACCTTTTTCTTTATACGTCTTTGCTTCTTCAACACTTTTTACGGGAATGATTGATTTGACTCCATTCTCGAATGCGGCACAAATTGAACTTGTGGCACGAAATACGTCGGTCACCACCACAATGGCGTCCTTGTTTTCAAAATATTCAAAGAGGGCAGGGCTAAAACAAGTTTCAATTATGTGTTTCATTTGTTTTGTCTTTTATGTCAAACATTACGATAATGGCTATGAATCCCCAAAAAAGTGAGGCAATTTTGTCCATATCGAGAAAATCATTCAAAAATGCGTGCAAATAGTACGTAATAAGCCCTAAAAGCAGAAATAGCACGGTTTCTTTGGTCAGTTCGTTTTTTGTACGATTATATAAATTGAATCCGACGACAAGCACGGTTATCAAAATGGCGATGAACGAAAGAGAACCGATAAGTCCCGTATCGGCGAGCAAGCCAAGGTATTCGCTGTGGGCGTTTCCTAAATCGGCCGCATTGGTGCTAATTTTTGTGCGGTCTTCGGAATGTTGAAATGGAGCGTACAAAAACATATATGTGCCTGGTCCGAAACCGGTTATTGGTTTCTCTAAAAACATTCGGAATGCACATTTCCAACGATTGATACGTTCCATATTGGAGTCGTCGGAGGCAATGTTCGACATTGATTTTATGTGTGAAAGGAAATCGGTGCTTGAAACCTCCGTATTTTTTGACATTTTATAAATGATGTCATTGTAGAACGGGGCAATCATTACAGTGGCGACTAATGTCACCAATATGATGTTTTTGATTTTTATGCGTAGTTTTAGAACGACCCACAGTGCGAAAACGGCGATGATTCCAGCCCAAGCGGCACGGGTATATGAGAACAGCAGACCTATGCACAGCAGACTAAGTAAAAGAAAATTGAAAAACTTGATACTGAAATCATTCCGTCCTCTTTTCAATACTACAAACATTGCTGGAATGAGCAATGCGAGTGCCGCACCATATGACGTGTGGTCGCGGAAGAACGGTTGCATTACCAGATACGATGTGTCGTGCGAAAAGTACGACGGTGCGTGGTTTGCAAGCGTGTATAGTATCACAATTGAAAAACCTAATACGTAGGCAAGTATGTATTTTACAATGTTTTTCTCGTCAGCAACAAATTGCGTTACAAGAAAATAGAAACAGCAAATGAACCAAAGTCGTGTGAGTAAATATTTGAAAGACACAATTGGCATTTCGGAAACCAAACTCGTCAGAAATAACCAACCAAGATACACGTAAATGCAAATGCTCACAGGGTGTTTCAGCACTTCTTTGTCAAATCGTCTTTCGCTCAACAGTTTGAGTAAAAATACACACATTGCCAAAAATATGAACGGTTCCGTCGGTAAGCTCATATTGATTGGTGTGTTAGGGAGAAGTTCCGACAACTCAATGGAGAGTGGCGTACAGAACATTATGATAATCAATAATTTGTCAAGTGCCAAGAATGCGAGAAATCCTAAGGCGAGTGCGAAAGGAACGAGTGTGACAAGGTACGATTCGTTCCAAAGTCCCACCATACTGGCAATTATGAAGAGAATTGCAGTAATGTAGAGGCAAAGAATCGTTTTTTTCTCCGAAATCACTTTTCTTGAGCTTGTTCTAATTCTTCTTCCTGACGACGGTAATCCTTGACTAATTCAATGAATATCAGTATTATGAAAGTGAAAATAAATGTCGCCAAAGTAGATATGACTACGATGACGGCACGTTTGGGTTTCGCTTTCTTGTCGGATTTTGTCGCTTTGTTTACGACGAAATAGTGTGTTAAGATTTGTTCCGCGTCAACTTTTGCCTCTTTATATTTTTGGTTCAGGGCACTTAATTGTTCACTTTCGAATTCAAGGAAATCACGGAGCGAAACGTATGCGGCACCATATTTTGCAAGCGTGTCGAGTTGTTCCTTGATTCTCTCGGCACCTTTGGTGTTTCCCGATGCCACCGCTTGAGCGTATGCCTCGTTCACCACTTCCGACTGCGATTCGTAGTCATAGATTCCTTTTTCCATAATTCTTCGAAGGGAATCCTTGAACATACCGATTTGTTCTTCTTTCGCTTTGTACTCATATTCAACGATTTGTAATGCTTCTTTTGCACGTTTGTGTTCCATAGCATTCATAACGGTGTCAATGAGTGTAGCAATGTCGTTTGCCATCAACGCCGCCGTGTCGGGATTGGCATCAAGCACCGAAATTTCTACGGCCATATATTCCGTACGTTTGTAAGAAATACGTTTTTGATATTTCTTCAACATTTTGTCGTTTGGATATTTCACATTTGCCGAGTCAATGTCGTAATGTTTCCACAAATTGTATTTGTGAATGATTTTTGCACGTAATTCGTCACTATTTAGAACCTGCAAAAGTTGTTCGGTTTCTTTGTCCTCACCGTACATAGATTCTTTTTTCGCAGCATCTTTCGTGGCTATCAGCTCTTGTGAGATTGACAACGAAGGAGCCGGATAGACAATCACAGTGGAACGATAAAGTGGCGTTATCAAGAGTGAAACGACAATGGCGGCTACGGCACCGATTATTGTCGTGATAATCAATGGTTTTATGTAATGAAAAACTTTGTAAATCAGGTCGTTGGAATTAAATGAATAGCGTTCGTTATTCTCCATAATTATTCGTTTTTAAATAAACCAAAAAGTTCTGCGTCAATCTTGTTTACAATTTTGCTGAAATCTTCGGGATTGTCAATGAAATTGATTGAATCAGTGTCTATAACGAGAATTTTTCCCAAATCGTATGATTTCACCCATGTTTCGTAACGGCGGTTCAAACTTTCCAAATAATCAATTCTGATTGCGTTTTCGTATTCGCGACCTTTGCATTGGATTCGTTTCACCAATGTCGGGATTGATGCTTTTAGATAGATGAGCAGATCGGGTGCTTGGAGCAGTTGTTCAACTTGTTGGAACAATGAAAAATATGTCTCGAAGTCGCGTGTCGCCATAAGTTTCATTCCATGAAGGTTTGGAGCGAAAATGTATGCGTCTTCGTAGATTGTTCTGTCTTGAATGACGTCTTTCCCCGAATTACGAATACTCATAATTCTTTGTAAACGACTATGTAAATACGAAATCTGAACATTGAAAGCCCATGCTTTCATATCCTGATAAAAATCATTCAAATACGGATTGTCGTCAACCACTTCGTAATTGGCTTCCCAGCCGTAGTGCTTTGCCAGCATACCTGTCAGGGTAGTCTTTCCGACACCGATGTTTCCTGCTATCGCTATATGCATATCAATTTTTTTTTAGGTGCAAAATTATAAAAAACTCTCTTTAAATGGAGAAAAGAGAAAAAAATCCCATGAAAAACTCATGGGATTTGTGAGATTTAGAAATTCGGCTTCAACGCTTTGCCGTCTTTGTAGAATGTGCTGATGATTTCCACGGCTTCGTCGGCGGAGTCAACTACATGAATGAGCTCCATATCTTTCGGACTGATGTTCTTTTCGTCTTCGAGCATAGTCTTTTTAATCCAACTTATAAGCCCTTCCCAGTAATCTTTTCCGACAAGGACGATAGGAAAGTGTGCTATCTTTTCGGTTTGAATGAGTGTTACTGCTTCGAAAAGTTCATCAAGTGTTCCAAAACCGCCAGGCATGACGATAAAACCTTGTGAATAACGCATGAACATTGTCTTTCTTGTGAAGAAGTAGTTGAATGTTATGAGCTTGTCGTGGTCGATAAATTCGTTTGCCGATTGTTCGAACGGCAAGGAAATGTTTATGCCGACAGATTTTCCTTTCCCTTTCTGTGCACCGAGGTTTGCTGCCTCCATAATGCCGGGGCCGCCACCGGTAATTACGCCGAATCCGTTTCGTGTAAGCAAATAGGCTATGTCTTTTGCTAATTTGTAATATTGATTTGTTGTCGGTGTGCGAGCCGAACCAAAAATTGAAACACACGGACCGATTGATGTCAGCTTTTCGTAACCCTCGACGAATTCAGCCATGTATTTGAATATTTCCCACGTGTTATTAACCTTTGTCTCCTGCCATATTCTTTGATTAACGGCATTTTCCTTTTGATTCTCTGATTTTGCCATAAATAATTGTTTTTAAATGTTTCTTTCAAAAATAGAGATATTTCGGGACAAAACAAAATTTGGAGTGTGTTTTTTAACTTGATGTGTTCTTTCTTTGAAACGTTGTACAAAACACGTATTTTTGTAGAAGAAAAAAAGTAATATGAAAAAGATAATAAATACTCAATCGGCTCCGGCTCCGATAGGACCATACGAGCAGGCAATTTTAGCAGGAAATACATTATATATATCGGGACAAATTCCTGTAAATCCCGCAACAGGCGAACTTGTGTCGGTTTCGTACGCCGAGGCGACAAAACAAGTTATGAAGAATCTCGATGCGATTTTGAAAGAGGCGGAAATGTCGTTTGACGATGTGGTCCGTTGCACGATTTTTGTCGCAGATTTGGCACATTTTGGCGAAGTAAACGAAATGTATGGTTCGTTTTTTGGAACTGTAACTCCGTCGAGAGAATGTGTGCAAGTTGCTGCTTTGCCCAAAGGTGCTTTGGTTGAAATCTCTGCAATCGCTGTAAAATAGTGATTTGCAGTTGTTCACATTTTTCTTGTTTCTTTTTTTGAGTCTACGTATTGTTTTCAAAAAAGAAACGTTTATATTTGCAGTACTGTTACGCTTTATTATTATTTAAATGAATGGCGGGGCGAGTCCACAACTCATTCCGCTATTTTTTTGCCATACAATAGCGTTATTTCTTCCCGTCAATTTGGAAAAACTTCAAGTTTGAAATGCTCATGAGCGACACGTTTGTGTAGTAGAACATAAGTATTTCCTTGTAGGTGAATCCTTGTCGTGCCATTTCCATTGCTCCTTCTTGTGCCATTCCCACGCCATGTCCGAAGCCTTTGCCGTAGAGAACCACTTCGTTTTCGCGTGAATCTATACAGAAAAATGTCGAACGAAGCTTCCAGTCTTTTCGGATTGTGGTAAGTGGAACCAATGAGTCGGTACAGTCGGTGTAGAGATATTTTTTTCGTGAGAATTGGTCGAAAGATAAGTCTGCGGAGTCGGCTATGGGATAGCCTTTTTTGAGAAGATATTTTTCCCAATCCTGACGTGGTATAACTTTCTGCCATTCGTAGGCTGGTCGCCCTATGCTGTATGGGTCTGGTTTGCTGCGAAGATAGGGGATGGTTTTATTCCATACATCTTCGCTATTGCATGTTTCCCCTCCCGAATTGGAATAAAATGTTGCTTCTATTAAGTTGTTGTTTGCATCGACCAAAACGAGGCCTTTGGTGGCGTTTGTCGCTTCTACAATTGCTTGGCTGTAACGGCTTCTGCCGACGTAAGCCTGACAATGAACTGCATCGCAGAGATTGTATCCGCTTTTGAGATGGCGGGTGTAGAATTTTGCGGCGTATGTTCTGCATAATATTGCTTGTGCTTTGTAATATTCTATTCCTGCTTTTGCTCCGCCTTCGGATTCAACAACGCCGGCAACGTATTTTTCAAAATTAACGTCGTTTATGAGTATCACGCCGTTTTTAGTTGTTTTTACATACAGGTCGTTGTCGTATTCCCGTGCTTTTAATTGTTTGGAGTGAAAACGTGTTTGGAAAATATTGTCTTGCGAAACGCCTCTAAACAATAGGAGAGTATCGGCTGTATGCGATTCTTGACCAATGGAAATGGTGATTTTGTGTCCTTTTCGTGAGACTGTCGCCGATTGTCCTTCGTTGACGCTGCAAATGATTTTGTTGTGAGCAACACAGTCGTATTTCCCTGATTTTGCGTAAAATACGAAAGATTCAATTTTGTTGTCGGAATAGATTCGAATGTTGATGTTTTGGCTCACACCAATACAAGCGAGAAGTAAAAAAAGGATTGTGAGCCGTAATTTCATTATAAAAGAATAGTATTTTATTAAAAATCAGAATGTTAATAAAACAAATAACCTTGTGCTAAAATACAAAAAAATCAATTCTTGTATTTGTTCGATTCTTTTTTTATTTTTGAGTTCAAAAAATCAAAATTTGAAACTTTTTCGTTACATATTGCCAGTTTTTTTTCTGTCGTTGTCCATTGTTGCTACAGCCCAACCACCTATAAAAGATGGTGCAATTCTTGCCGAATTTTCCGTGGGAGATTCCACAAAAGTGTATTTTTCGCAAGGAAATTTGCAATACAATGTAAAGAATAAACTTTGGAGGTTTGCAGAACAACAATATTCTATGCTAAATAGCCCCTTTTCATGGGATGTACGTAAGACAAATGTGGAATGGTGTGATATATTTAACTCGGAACAGAGTGGGTATAAGTTAAAAGAAGAAATAAATGAAAAGAATTTGAGATTATGTGATTGGGGATGGTATAACCGTGTTAGCAATGGTGGAAATGAACGCTTTGTATGGAGAACATTGTATAGATCAGAAATGAACTATCTTTTATATATGCGAAAAAATGCCGATAGTCTTCGGGCATGGGCTTTAGTTGGAGATATTCATGGTTTGATATTACTTCCTGATAAGTGGAAATTTATTGAAGATATTGATTTTATACCAAGTTCTCAACCTGACGATACTATTCTCAATGTGTATTCTTTTGATCAGTGGTCAATAATGGAGCAACAAGGAGCCGTCTTTTTTCCCGTTGCATCGTATCCTTTCAAAACATTCTATTGGCTTGTATCGTTGAATATAACCGAATATGCCCCTTGCTTATTAGAATATAATCATAGGCTGTGGTATGAAAAATTATATACAAATTATATAAAGTTGAGGTGCGAAGATACATATTGGGGATATGTACGTTTAGTAAAAGATATTAGCGATATCTATGTTTCTATTAGGTATCTGCACTATAAACAAATGCCTTGGGATATGCGTCTATATACAGATTGTGTATATCTTCCTAATGCAGACAGCTTTCGAGTACAAGTTTTGAAACGAAATAAGTTTGTATGTGATACAACATTTAAAGCGTTTAATAATAGGTTTACCATACCACGAAGTTTTTTTGAAAAATATTCAATCAATGGAATTTTGACGGCGAAGATTAGCGATGGTTCCTATAGTGAAAAATGCGATATATATGGTGATGGACGTGATAATAGTTTTGTCATTAAAAATATTGATAGTAAGGTATATGAAAATTTGTACTATTTTAAAAATGATAATTTTTATCGTCCCGAAGTCTGGACACCTTGTATTGACATAATAATTGATAACGATAAAAATGTTTATCAGTATTATGTGTCAATTGATGATGATTTGTTCAATTCGAGTTACCTTGCCGATATTGCTCGAGTATATAAAGATAAGAATAACAAGTTGTTAATTCGGCTTGATGAATATGGCTTAAAAAAAACTATTGTTATAAATTTAAGGGAACGTGCAGATGGAGAATGGATGAAAATCTATGTACATGTAGTTAGCAATGGAAAGGAACGAGTTGAAATAGAACAGCGCGATGGCGAACGGGTGGACGTATATGTTTCTCCCGATAGGATATTTTTGTTTCCAAAAGATTATGGTTTTGAGTTTAAGGAAATACCGTATGTTGCCCCCGATATACCGTCTTCGTTGAAGACGGACGAACATGGCGGAAAAATCAACTACGAAGCTGACGGCTTCAAATCTTTGAAAGAATGGTAATGGTTTTCATTAAAAACAAAAAGTAAAAGAAATCTTTTTATTTTTGAACTTTAAACAATATTTTTGTGTAACGAATAAAAAAACAAAATATGAGAATACAGAATCTTAAAAACGAAATGAATCCTTCGAAAGTGTTGCTTTGTTTCTGCTTAGCGGCAGTTTTTATGTTTGCCTTCACGCCGAATAATCCGAAAGAGGATACAAAAATTGCACCCCTGCAGGCTCTTTTGGATTCTAATATGGTGAGTGCAAGTGGAGTAGGATTAGGTGGATTTCAAGAATATTGCGTCGAACTTTCTTTGAAAAATAATACGTCTAATACTCTATCCTTTTATATTGAACCTGGACGAAAACTGATTTGTTCTGACAGTTCAATGCAAGATATTTTAATTGTAAAAAGGCTGGAAGTGCAGTTATCTCCTTCGCAATCGGTCAAAAAACAAGTATATGGTTTTTGTTGCAGGGCTCATAGAAGTTCACCGAGAAAGGGCATACCGTTTTTAATAGGTAAAATGGCAGAAAAAGAATTAGTGGCGGTGGCGGAATATATAAGTAAAGTCAATAGTTTGCCAATCGAAAAAATGCAAGATGTTATATGGTCAATATCGGATAATCGCACATTGACTATCAACCCCAAAGAAGAAAATGCAGATGTAAGAGGGTTGGTATTACTTGCCGCACGTGAGAAAAAGATTGAATATCCTTGGTATACCATAGAATATGGCAATAATAGAGATACAACTTTGTTATATGCAGATAATTATTCGAAGTTGGTGGGTGAAATTACCTATCGGGTGCGGACAAATGGTCCTTGTCAGGTATTTCTCCGAAATGATAAAGGTCAGGTCGTGAAAATATTGGCAAAAGATATGTGGAGAAATTCGGGTATATATGCGTTTGATGTCAATCTTGTTGTGAAAGACTGGCCCAAAGGTGAATATCACGTAATAGGACGCCAAGAAGGAAATATCATATTGTTCGATAAGAAATTCGAATTACAATAGTTTTGATTTGTGTCTTCGTATGATACGACGAGGTTGATGGGGAGATGCGAATAATTTTGCATTTCTGCAATTATAATTCTTTTCGAATATTTTGTTCTCTATGCACAACGACAACCTGAACGGGAAATGTTTCTTTGACGTATTTTGCCAATTGTTCTGCAAAATAAACAGAACGATGCTGGCCGCCAGTGCAACCGAAGTTTATCATCAAATGTGAAAAATCTCGTTCAATATATTTCTTAATAGACTGTGATGCAAGCGATTTTACGCTTGACAAAAACTCCTCGCATTCTGTAGGATAGTTTGCAAAGAACTCAATTACAGGTTGTTGTGTGCCGTTTACAGTCTGGTATTCTTTGTATCGTCCGGGATTTGGCAATGCACGGCAGTCGAATACATAACCGCCTCCATTCCCGCTCTCGTCGATCGGGTAGCCTTTTTTGAATGAAAAACTTGTGATTTCTACGGTCAGCATAATTTAATTGTTTTTTTAGTCTGTCAGTTCAGGCAATTGGTCTATCAAGGTTGACAAATATGGCATCGGTACGATTGCGTTGATAATTGGAAGTTCATTTTTCAAGTTCGTCAATGCCTGTGGAATGCTTTTTATAAAATGTTCCTTTTTTTGTATCAGTCCTCTAAAACCGTAAGCCCCAAGTGTTTGAATGATTCTTATGAATACAAATCCTTGATAGTGTTTTCTGAATTGTTGTTCGTCGACAGATATATTTTTTGCTAATTCTTCAATATAAAAAGAAAGAAGTTCTTCTCTCATTTTCGGCGAGAGGTTTGCTTTTGCTTGAAACAGCAACGAAACCACGTCGTATTGCAACGGTCCTTTCATTCCGCCTTGGAAATCAATGTAGCCGAGTTGTCCATTTTTGTACATAATGTTTCGCGATTGAAAATCTCTGTACATAAAATATGAACGGTCGGCTGATTCAAGGAAATCAAGGAGTTTGTCGAAGTCTTCTTCCAACTTTTGTTCGTTGAATTCAAGCCCGGAAACTTTCAGGTAGTAGTATTTAAAGTAATACAAATCCCATCGCATGGCGGTTCTGTCAAACTCGGGACGGACAAGACAGCGGGAAAAATCAATGTTTTTGCCGCCTTCTATTTGTATGCAAAGTAGATCGCTGAGAATTTGCTTGTAAAGCGACGTAATTTCTGTCTCGTTCATCGTTTCTTTGGCATGAAGAACATCGGTTTCGCCTAAATCGGAAACAAGGTAGATGTGAGCCGTTTTGTCGCAGGCAAAAACTATCGGTACGTTGATTCCTGCCGTACTCAATACCGAACTGAAATATATAAAGGTTTGATTTTCAATTGCATCGGAACCGTAGCATGCAAGAACGGAATAGGGCAGGTCTGAAATTATTCTGAAATATTTCCGTGACGACCCTGCTCCTGGCAGTTCTTCGATTGAATGTATTGTTTCGGTAAAACGAGATTGAAACAATTCTGTGATTTGCTGTCGTATCGATGTCTCTTGCATAAACCAAATTTTTGTTAAAAATATGGTATTTATGTGAATGTGGACAGCTAAGCCGAGTCAAGTTATAAACATTTAATCACTTGTTCCGTCAAGCATGGGGACGAACTTACATTCGCCGTGACGTGTCTGTTCGAAATCGGTTTCGGAAAGTTTTACGATTCGGAGCATTTCCTGATTCTCGCCACTATTGACGGGCGCAACAAGGATTCCTCCAATTTTGAGCTGTTCCAAAATAACGACTGGAATGTAGGGTGCCGCCGCTGTAATTATGATTTTATCAAATGGGGCAAAGCGGGGGAGACCTGCAAATCCGTCACCGAAAAACGTATTTATTTGATAATGTAGGTCGTTCAAGAGTTGTTTTGCCGATGTGTAGAGTTGTTTCTGCCGTTCGATTGTATACACTCTTGCTCCCATTTGGTACAGAATGGAAGCTTGATAACCAGAACCTGTTCCTATCTCCAAAATTTTCTCATTTTCGTGAACGTCAAGCAGTTGTGATTGTAGTGCCACGGTGTAGGGTTGCGAAATTGTCTGTCCCGATTCAATTGGAAACGCTTTGTTTATATATGCGTGTTTTTCCAAGGCACTGTCGAATGAGAATAAATGGCGTGGTACTGTTTTTATAGCTTGTAAAACACGTTCGTCGCTTATTCCTTTTGTACGGAGTTCTGTAACGAGTTGTTCTCGTAACCCTTTGTGTATGAGCGTATCTTCCATTATATCATTGTTCTGATGAGTCCTTCTTTTAATGAATAGGAAGACTGGATGAGACGTGGAATTTCATATTTTGACAGCACAAAATCGGCAATGCAGCCAGAAATCGGAAGGAGAGGGGCACGAGGTATCGACATGCCTTTCATGGCCTCAATTTCGTCAATGGGTTTAGTTGTGATGAAATTCACAATTTGTCGAAAATGTTCCAGTGGTATTTCTTCGGAAACGCTGTCGGGGTTAGATTTTCCGATTTGTGCAAAATAAATGGAGCGAAACACGTCGAATGCTCCGGCAGAACCAATCAGCATGTCAATATTGTAGTGTGCGACGGTTTCCGTAAGCAGTTGGAATTTCTCGGAAAGATAGTTGTTGATGTTTGCGATTCTTTGTTCCGTAAGCGGGTGTGCCAAACCGAATTGTGACACAATCCGTTGCATTCCGCATTCGAAACTATGTTTCCAGAGAATTTTGTCTTTTTGGCAGATGATACATTCATTGCTTCCTCCTCCAATGTCGAGAATGAGTGCCGTTTTGTCGGCAATATCAACGGCGGTGTCGTTGCCCCAGAAAATCAGTTCGGCTTCTTGTTCGCCTGAAATGATTGTGATGTCGAAGTCGAATAATTCTTTCGCTTTTGTACAGAATATATTGGCATTTTTTGCATTCCGCAGGGCGGACGTGCCTATGAGCGAAACTTTCTCGCAGTGGTAGGGCGCAATTTTTTCTTTTATTACTTTGAGCGATTGCAGACCGCGTTCCATTGCGTCGTCGGAAATAATTCCGTATGCAACGCCTTTTGCTCCTAATTGTGGATATTCGTGAAAATCGAGAAGACTGGTAAAGTGAGAACCGTTTAAGGAAACAACGCTGCAATTGAACGTGTTTGTACCCAAATCAACGACCGCAATGTTCATCGAAGATTATTTAAAAGACTCAAAAGTTGGATTTTTCAGACGATTGCCTTTGTCGTCCCATAGTTTCTGGTCTATGTTCTTATCGTCACGGTACGTAATTTCCTTGGCCATCTGACCATTTTGGTGCCAGTAGTACGTAGTTCCTTCTTTTTTGTTGTCGCGATATGTTGATTCGCGTTTTTTCTCGCCTGTTGAATACCAATATGTCCACGTTCCTTCCTTGCGACCGTTTTTGTATTCGCCCAACAATCCGATTTTACCATTAGAATGTTTTAGGAAAACCTTACCACTGTATGGAGTCCCGTCAAGATACGCAATTTCAATTTCTTCGTTGCCTACAGTCACCCATTTAGTCGTAAGTTTAGACAATTCTACTTGGGCAAACAACATGCCCGATAGAAACGAAACAATAATAGTAAGCAAAACTCTTTTCATGTTCATCTATTATAAATCGTGCTACAAATATCGAAAAATTAAATTGAATTTCTATATCAATTTGTCAAATTTATTCAAAAATTATTCCAAAAACTTCGGATTTGCTTGTTATAAAAAGGGAACAGAGTTTTTGCGTCTCTATGGGGTAGAAATCACCTCAATTTTTCCAAGCAAATTACCTCAATTTTTCCAAGTAAAATACCTCAATTTTTCCAAGTAACTTTTGTAATTGTCTGAAATTTGTATATTTGCAGTATCTTTTAGGATTGAGAAATGGAATATTTAAAACGAGTAGCGGATATAGAATTACACGACCGACTGGAAGCGATGGGTGCCGTTTTGATTAAAGGTCCAAAGTGGTGTGGGAAAACCACCACCGCTGAACAACAGGCAAAAAGTGTGATACGCTTGCAAGATCCCGACAAACGTGCTGAATATCTTGCGACAGGGCAAACAACACCAAGTGTATTGCTCCGTGGCGAAAACCCGCGATTGATTGATGAATGGCAGGACATACCATTGATTTGGGATGCTGTGCGAATGGAGGTGGACAGACGTTCGCAAGCTGGACAATTTATTTTGACGGGCTCCAATGCAATTGACACAACGCAAATTTTCCACTCCGGAACAGGCAGGATATCACAAATGAATATGCTGCCCATGAGTCTTTGGGAATCGGGCGAATCTACAGGCGAGGTAAGTTTGCAATCGTTGTTTGACAATCCCCAAACAGATGTGGAAGCAATCTCCAAGATGGAAATAAAAGACTTGATTTTTTCCGCATGTCGCGGTGGATGGCCTGCTACGCTGAATGCCATTACAGAAAAATCAAAACTATTAACTGCTTATGATTATGTTCGCTCTGTCTGTGAAACAGATATTTCTCGTATTGACGGCACTAAGCGAAACCCCAAGTTAACGCAGGCAATTTTACGTTCGTATGCACGCAACATTTCCACTTTGGCAAAGACAACTTCCATATTGGTGGATGTTACCGCTTCCGATAAAATGGAATGTTCACGTACTACTTTCGATGATTACATTGTGGCATTGGAGCGCTTGTTTGTAATTCAAGATGTAGATGCATGGTGTCCCGCCATTCGTAGTAAAACTGTGTTACGAAGTGGGCCAAAACGTAGTTTTTGCGACCCGTCAGTAGCCGTGGCTGCTTTAGGTCTTACGCCGGACGTTCTTCAAATGCAACTGAAAACATTTGGATTCATATTTGAACAAATGTGCATTCGTGATTTACGGGCATATACTCAAAACGATTTCTTTTCGAATATCTCATATTACCACGACAGATATGGTTTGGAAGCCGACATAGTGCTTCATCTAAACGATGGCAGATATGCGTTGATTGAATGCAAATTAGGCAGCAACGAAATTGACGAAGGAGCAAAACATTTGTTGGAAATTTCTCGATTAATTACCGAACATAATAAGATAGAAAAACAAATTCCTATCCGAGAACCCGATGTAATGATAATTTTAACAGGAGGACTGTATGGCTATCGTCGTCCCGACGGTGTGTTTGTGATACCACTTGCGTGCCTCAAAAATTAAAGAATAGAAATAAGCATTGGAGTTTTTTCTCCTTTTGCAAGCCTTGCAAACTTTGTGCTTGTTTTTAGGAAGAAGCACTTCATAATATTTATTTCACATTCTCCCAAAATTCCAATATATTTGCAAAGTATAATCGTAAAACAAAAACAAGAAACAGAAAGATTTGAAATAACATATTTGAGCTTACGCTCTTATTCTCTTTACGGTAAAATCGCCATTTTTTTTGCACATGAGAGTAAGGTGCGGAGATCACGCGTGAGAGCGTGGGTCGTTTCGTACTTATTAGTGTGCAGGGTGTTTGGCGATACCTTCCGTAAATAATAAAACGAACGGCAAACGCTTTTTTTATGGAAGAATTCAACCAACTGCACATAGGAAAAATAATTCGGCAGGAGCTGAGGAACCAGGGACGCAGCAATGTATGGCTTGCAAAGCAATTGGCTTGTCATCCGAGAACAATTGACAAAATTTTTCAAAAACAATTTATTGATACCTATCAGTTGTTTCGTATCTCAAAAGCACTTCAACACGATTTCTTTAAATACTATTCTAAGTTTGTACAATGCCCTAATTAGGCAATAGACTATGCCCCATTGGGGCTATTGTGGCTTAACGGTTACACAATCATAAGCGTTATTTTTGTAAAAAAATTAATTATGGGAATAATAGAAGATTCTTTTAAAAAGGAATTAGGGAAAAATACGGGCAAATTTGTTTCCAACTTGGTATTTGGAGACAAACATTCAACACCTTATCGACGAGTAGGAAGTAGCGAGGCTCAAGAGGCTAGAGCTGAAGCTGCCCGTATAAGAGCTGAGGCTGCACAAGCAAAAGCAGATGCTATTGCACGCGAACATGAAGTAAGAGCAGAAATAGAAGAAAAAAATCATCTCAATTCCTTGGATGCCGCGGTATTGGCAAATGTGGACAAGGTTATTGCTATGCCTTTTTCCGAAGATACAAATGAACTTGCTCATCAATTAAGTGGATTGGCAATACAATTGTCAACTAATTCATTTTCAAAATATAATGCCGAAGATAAAATTCGTGCAAAATATACGGAAGCGGTATTTCAAAAATTCGATCAAGGATTGCAAATCATGTTGGCAAAAGATCCTTACAATCCAAATATGGATTATTTATGGGAGACTTTTATAAAAGCGAAGGAGAAAAGAGATTCGCCCATTTTTAAAATTTTTAAAATTCTCATAAAGTTATTATGTATACCTATATTTCTTTTGGGTCTTTTTCTTCTTTTTCTTTCATCATCAATAAGCGAGGGGGCATTTGGAATTTTTATAATAACAATATCTATTCTAGTTATTGTGGTTATAAAAAATAAAGATAAAAATATACTAAAAAAAGCTCGTCACAATTACGACATTACGACGCATTATCAACAGCCTACGACACATACAAATCAAAACATTACCGCACAATCAGAATCACAGTTTCAATCAAATTATTCATTCAATCAAAAGCAAGAATTTGACCATTTGTGGAATAAATATAGTCATCTCTCTCCATTGATGAAGAATGGCTATCGCATTTGCCAAACAAATGAACAGAAAGATATTCTCATCGTCGGATTATACTGCAATACAGACCATATTATAAATGGAAGAACCATTTATCCGCTATCGCAACACGAGCGAATCTCGTCTCTTGACTACAACCTGAATGGTGCGGGTGACAATCTTCAAAACCATGCCGCCTATATGGATTTGTTCCCAATACAAAGTACATCGGCGCAATTTGAAATACTTAAGGAAATCATTCAGAATCCTAAGATGTTTGATTATGTGGTTGAACAAATATCTCTTAATCAGACAATTATAGAAGATGTTGTGTGTCCAAAACTTATTATCATCCAAGATAATCATTCGTGGGCATTCTTTGGGAAACTTCCAGAATTCGTATGGATGGGATATGAATTTCAATTGATTGAAAAAACTGCCTATGGAGATTTGTGTCGTATTGTCGGATTCCGTTCTGATGACCGTATTCAACCAGATAGAAAACAAACGAATCTAATCGGCACAAAAGTCTTATTCCATCAAGGAATAACATTCCCTGCAACAGAAACAAAAAAATGGTTAAACCTATAAACTAATTATTTATGAATGCTTTTAGACATGTATTAGACGTGTATGCAAATGCACGAGACCTTCAGGGAAATCCTGAATTTGTAGGATATGGAAATCCTTTTAGTGATGTGCTAATTATTGGACAAGAAAATACTATGCAGGGAGTGGATTGGGAAAAATTCGCCAGAGACAATTGTCAACAATGGATTCAAACAATAAAAGAGAATTTGCGAGCTCACGAACTTTGTGAAGTGGAAGGAGCACAACCTTCCGATTATAAGTTCCCCGAATTTTTTAATCCAAGAAATCCATTTTTTCCGAAGAAAGTTGATTTTCAAGAAAGTCATACATGGTACAACTATCAAAAAATTATGGATGTTGTGTGTCCTCACAGTGGCAATTTATACAATTTCTTTGACCATTGTTTTATAACTGAAATGAGCAATATTTGTAGTGCTCATAATCCGCAGTCAAAAGACGTGGAACATAGCATAGCTCATCGTTTCGACTTGATGAAAGAAACCAAGGATTTTTGGTCGCATTTCAAGGTTGTTATTTTGGCATGTGGGCATTATGCCGATGCCATCAAAGACAAAGAAAAATTTCCGACATTGTATGAAGATATGTTTGGTTCGGCAGAAGCCTGTTTTACAAAACAGTTGTCGCAAGTGTCAAATGAAGAAATCGAACGAATCAAGTCAGTCATCGCATATAAACTAAACTTGAATGTATAGCTTGTTCTCTCTATGTAGGATTTATTCTTAAATAATAATAAAAGAACATGAAGAAGATTGTTTGGTGTATAGTTGTTTTGTCGCTTTTCGGATTGCAGGGATTTGCTCAAGAAAGCACATCTATTGATTCTGTCCGAGTTTGGCAAATGCGTGCTGAGAAAAATGATGTCGGGGCAATGATTAATTTATTCATATATTATTCTCAACAGCAAAACGAAACAGAATTCTATAAATATGCTCAGAAACTTGATGAATTCATTGAAGAATACAATGCAATAAAAATTTTTTTGGATGTTCCCTATATCATAGGATTGTATTATCTAACAGATGATTCTTCTGTAACCCCCAAAGACATAACTAAAGGAATAAATTACATAAAATATGCGGCAGAAAATGGTTGTACGGAAGCACAATATCAATTGGGAATAATTTATCACGAAGGTAGATATGGACAAGCAAAGGATTTAAACGAGTCCTTCAAATGGTATCAAATAGCAGCAGAATTGGGTCATAGTGGTGCTATGCTATTGCTTGGAATGGCATATATAAATGGGGATGGAGTTGCAGAAAACGAAAAAGATGGACTTCGGTGGATTACCCAAAGTGCAAATTTAGGTAACAATTTTGCTGCTTATTATCTCGGCGTATCATACTATGAGGCTGTAGAAATTAAAGATGTGTCAAAGGCACGATATTGGTTACAAAAGGCTATTGAACTTGGAAATGAAATGGCTATACAATACAAAAAAGAACATGGACTGTGATAAAAGATCTTGTTCAATCTCTTTGGGGTAAGATAACAACAAATGGCAGGGATTCCCGTTAGTCGTTTTTGAGGAAAACCGGGATACGTTTCTGTAGGGACGCACCGCGTGCGTCCTTGTTTTATAAACGCAATTCACGGACGCATTCAATGCGTCCCTGCAAATTTTGTTTTTCCGAGATTAAAATTGCACCCGCGAAGTGCGATATTTTCAAAATAATGCACCTACAAAGTGCAAATTTTTATAAAAATTGCACCTTCGAAGTGCAATTTGATTATATTTGCAAAAATCTTATGCTATGGATACGAATTTAATAACGTATATGCGAAATCAGTTGGCAAATATACCTACTGATTTTCAGCGATATATGTTCGAGCGAATCAATTGGAACGACCGTCTTTTCGGATTGGTTGGACCTCGCGGTGTGGGCAAAACAGTTCTGTTTCTGCAATATATCAAGCAGAACTTCGACCGCAAACAAATTCTCTACATTTCGGCCGACAACACATATTTCGCAACGCATTCGTTGGTCGAGACCGCCGATGAATTCAGTCGCGAAGGCGGACAGCATTTGTTTATAGATGAGATACATAAATACCCAAATTGGTCGAGAGAACTGAAGCAGATTTACGACACGCACCCCGACTTGAAAATAGCCTTCACCGGTTCGTCAATACTCGACATTAACAAAGGTGAAGCAGATTTAAGCCGACGTGCACCATTGTATTATATGCAAGGGCTTTCGTTCCGCGAGTATCTTGCTATGTTTCATAAGATTATAGTTCCCAAATATGAACTTGAGGATATTCTTGCAAACCGGGCCGAAATAAGAGGAGAGCAACATCCGCTACCTTTGTTCCGTGATTATCTGCAACGTGGCTATTATCCATTTGCTACGGATAGTCAGTTCGATGTGGAACTGAATCAGGTGATAAATTTCACAATGGAGGTGGACATTCCGCAGTTTGCAAAAATGAACGTCTCAACTGGACAGAAGCTGAAAAAACTGCTTGCGATTGTTGCTGAAAGCACACCGTTCAAACCTGTTATGGACAAAATATCAAAAATGATTAACGTAAGCCGCAACGATGTTGGCGACTATTTCTATTATATGGAACGGGCAGGAATGATTGGGCAGTTGCGCAATGCAACAGGCGGAATAATCGGATTGGGCAAGGTTGAGAAAATCTATTTGGATAATACTAATTTAGCTTACGTTTTAGGCGGCAATGCAACAAATATCGGTAACGTTCGGGAGACGTTTTTCTTTAATCAGATGAGGGTCAATCACAAAGTCTTCTCGTCGGAAGTGGCTGATTTCAAGATAAATAATTGCACATTCGAAGTCGGAGGCAAGCATAAGGGATTACGGCAAATTGCCACTGTAACAGACGGTTTTGTGGTGAAAGACGACATTGAATACGGGTCAAGTAATATAATACCACTTTGGGCATTTGGGTTAAATTATTGATTCCGAACTGCAACTTCTCTAAATTACGCTCCGAAGCGTAACGCTTTGAGGCGTAATTGTGAAAAATTCTTAAAATTTCACTATCCCAGCTTCGTCAATCACCAGATTTCGGTCTAACGTGATTCGTCTGTTCAGTTCCACGGCAGTCTCGTGTAAGGAAATGTAATAGTTTCGGGCAATATTGTCGTCAAATGCATTTACAAATGCCGTTTTTATGCGGCTTGCTTTTTCGTTTATGGAATTATATTGGGGATCAACCAAATAAGTTTGAGGTCGCAATTTGCGACCTCAAACTTAAAAATTCATCTTCTGTCAGTACAAACATCGCATCCTCGGGGAAACGGTCAATGTTACGTTTGACGGCTTCTTTAAGTCTTTTTGTTTCTACTTGATAGAGCAATGCTAAATCAAAGTCGAGCATTGCCTTTTGCCCACGAAATTCGTAGATTTTTGTCTTAATGTTGTCAACCGAAATGGGTTGAACGGGTTGTAATTCTTTCATTTTGTAATTGATTATATGATTTTGCAAATATAAGGGTAAAACGAAGAGAACTGTATTTTAACGAAAATAAAACAGAGAATTCTTCTTACTGCCTAAAAAACTTGTCATTACGCAGCTGGGCAAAACGAGACAGAAATTTCTGTGAGAAACAGTTTTTTCTAAAATCCCATTGTATATTGTTGCTTTTTCAATCAAAATTTTTGCTATTCCCGTTAAAAATGTAATTTTGAATCAAATTAGCATTTGTATGAAATTTGTTCAATTATCGTTTGTCATTGGTCTTGTGGCACTTGTGGTAACGGCTACATTGCCGTCGTGCAAGAAGACTGATTTGTCCGATGGAAGGGATACTGTCCGTGGAATATGGGGGACTGTGGCGTGTTATGATGAAAATGGAAATAAGGAATCCGACAATAGTGACATATATATAAACGTGCGATGCGTTGATACAGTCGGTTCCGATTTGAACAACATTTTGGATACGACATATACCATAACGCCCAATCTAAAAGGGCAGTGGGAACTTGTAAAACCATGTGCGGGCTGGTATTTTCTTGAATTTTCGAAGAGCGGATATTGTAAAAATATGATTTATGCCCATCGTTACGATACTTCAAAGGCCGATACGCTTGAAACTGTGTACTTGGCAAAGCGCTCGCAAGGTGCTGTCGAAATTGATTCTGTTACAATAAGCGAATCGGTCTTGTCGATTTACCGCACGATATATTTCACGAAAGGGTCTACGTACAGCCTTTCTACGTGGTATTTCTTCGGAAAAGATGAATCTGTGTCTGACGAAAACTATGAATATTCGTATGTGTCGGGAGTTTCTACGGGTAGTACTACGCATCAGACTGTTGTTCGTAAAGCAATAGACAAATTGCTGGAGGCAGGATTCAAAGAAGGCGAAACGGTTTATGTCAGGGCGTATTGCGATAATGCCCGTGCGGTTTCGTATCAGGTTGATGGTGATAAGTGGCTGTATCCGAATTTGTTGGAAGGTTCAAAAGTCTTTTCATTTGTAATACCTGAATCTGACGAAGAATGAGAAAATTTGTCCTCTGCTTTTTTTTTCTATGCTCGGTGATTGGCGTTTTTGCCACGCACAATCGGGCTGGAGAGATTACGTACAGACATGTTTCGGGCTACATCTATGAATTTACGATAATAACATACACCTACACGCCGAGTCTTGCCAACGAGTCGCGCGACAAACTACCGCTTGACTGGGGCGACGGTTCCAAAGGCGAAATAAAAAGAATCAACGAAGAATATTTGCCAGATAATTTTACCAAAAATACGTATAAAACCACTCACACCTATCCTGGTCCTGGAATGTACACTATTTCTATGGAAGACCCGAATCGTAACGAGGGTGTCATAAATATCGTGGAATCGGTCAATGTGCCGTTTTCTATAACGACAACGCTGCGTATCGATGCAATTTTAGGAGGAAACAATACGCCGATTCTTACCAATCCGCCTGTTGACAATGCTGCTATTGGGGTGAAATTCATTCATAATCCTGCAGCTTACGACCCCGACGGCGACAGTCTTGCATACCGTCTTACGACTTGTTCAGGCGAAGGTGGCGAGTTTATCAGCGGTTACACGTTTCCCATGACAAGTAAGGATTTCTATGTAGATCCGGTTTCTGGCGATATGGTGTGGGACGCACCGATTGTGTTGGGAAGTTACAACGTGGCAATGATTATTGAAGAATGGCGGAAAGGTACGAAAATAGCTGAGATTGTGAGAGATATGCAGATCGAAGTCTACGATGCCGACAATTCCGTCCCGAAAATTTCTGATTTGTCGGACGTGTGTGTCAGGGTGGGAGATACGGTGCGTTTCAAAGTGATTGCAACCGACGCCGATAATAATATTATTACGCTGACTGCATCGGGAGGGCCGTTTGAAGTGAATAATAAGGCTTCGTTTACGACAATATTGAATAAAGTGGGACAGAATATTTCCGAATTTGAATGGGTTCCGTCGTGCGACGATATTCGTGAACAGTCATATATGGTTCTGTTCAAGGCAGTTGACGACGACAAAGTCGCTCTTGCCGATATGAAATACGTGAACATAAAAGTCATAGGGCATCCGCCAGTGAAAATTGCCGCAGAACCGCATTCAGTCTCTGTTTCGCTGTCGTGGAACGACTCGTTGTGTGCGCCGCAGATTGTGGCATACGATATTTACCGCTCCCGAAAATCAATTGATTATATGCCGAAATATTGCGAAATCGGGCTTCCCGACACGTTGTCGGACGTGTATGAGAAAATAGCGACTGTGGCGGCTTCTCAGAAAAACTATTTCGACAATAACAACGGTCTTGGTCTGACGCCGGGATTTTCGTATTGCTATCGGCTTTGTTCTGTTTTTGGCGGAAATTACCCGAGTTACATTTCACAGGAGGTTTGTACGCAGTTGGTGCCGTCGTCGCCCGTGCTTACCAATGTGAGCGTGCAGAATACCGATGCGAAGAACGGCGAAATGTACGTCGCATGGTCGTTGCCTCGTGAATTTGATTCTATTCGTTTCCCAAAACCATATCAGTATTGGTTGTATCGGTCAAATGGCATGTATGGCGAAAAATTGACGAAAATCGCCGAAATCAACGGCTTACTGGATACTTCGTATGTTGATAAACAATTGCAGACGCTGGATTCGGCTTATTCATATAAAATTGAATTTTATTCTTTGGCGACGGGCGAACCGATTTTGATTGGGGTTCCGCCGGTCTCTTCGTCTCCGTATCTTTCGTATGAAGCCTATGACCACAAAGTCCGTCTTTTGCTGAATGTGAATGCTGGTTGGGAAAACGATACCGTGTTTGTTTATCGGAAAAATGACGAAACGCAGAATTTTGATTCCTTGGGAATATTTGTCGGAAATGAGTTTTGGGATTCAGGATTGGAAAATCTGAAGGAATACTACTACTATGTGAAAACAAGCGGATTCTTCGACTACAATCTTTTGCCGTCGCGAGTGTACAATAACTCTCAGATTTTATGTGCCATTCCTGCTGATACAATTCCTCCGAAACCTATGAAAATAAAGGCTTTGCAATCATGCGAAACCTTTTCGCGCACATTGTCGTGGAATGTCGATTCCGACGATGAAATAAAATCTGTTCATTTATATTTCAAAGATTGTAACAATCCGAATTGGCGGTTGTTAGCGACACTGCCAACTTCGCAAACCTCGTTTGTTCATTCGTTTGCCGATTCTGCGGGAAATATGGCTGGCTGCTATTATGTTGCTGCGGAAGATTCTGCGGGAAATATAGGCGCGTATGAATATGATACGTGTTTGTACAACTGTCCTCAATACGAATTGCCGAATGTATTCACTCCCAACGGCGACGGCGAAAATGAACTGTTCCGTCCGATGGTGAACCGTTTTGTTCAATATATTGATTTGAAAATGTACGATGCGTGGGGACAGCTTGTGTTTGCAACCGACAATCCTCAAATCAATTGGGACGGAAAACATTATAAAACAGGCAAACCAACGACCGACGGTGTTTTCTATTATGTCTGCGACGTGTACGAATATTGGTCGGATTGCGAAGTTCATAAACGAGAACTCGCAGGGTTTGTTCATAAATTCAGCGAAGGAAAAAAATAACAGGTATTTTTGTACATTTGCCAAAGTTTGAAATTTGAATTTGTGAAACAAAATATTTTGTATAGCATTCGTCGTTTTCTTTTGTCTGTTATGCTTGTCGTACTTGCTATACAGACATTTTCGCAGTCAAGTTATCCGTTCATTGTCGATTCAATGAACGTGATTCGTATTCCCAATCAAAAAAGTGAACGGCTGAATACGTTTTACGATAAGATGAATGCCTTGCTACGAGGCTCGAAAAATCAGGTTTCGATTTTGCACATTGGCGGTTCGCACGTACAGGCCGATATGTTTTCACATCAAGTCCGTTCGCACTTCGATACGCTTATTCAAAATCATCATGCCAGCCGCGGATTGATATTCCCGTACGAAACGGCAAAAACGAATAATCCGTATAATTATAAAGTGACGCACAAAGGCGAGTGGACTCCGTCGCGGAATGTGAGGGACACGCGTGTTGCTCAGTTGGGAATGACGGGCATTGCAGTGACAACAAAAGATACTCTTGCCGAAATTACCGTAAATTTAAATCCGACAGACGAAAAACACCGTTGGACATTCAATAAACTTACGCTCATTGGCTATGCCGATAGTTCGCTTGTGGAACCAGTTTTGATTGTAAATGATACGGTTTATAAAGCTTTGTACGATTCTGTATCTTCTTCGTATGTCTATAAAATACCGTCTTTAGCTGAGTCTTTTACGGTGAAAATCGTTCAAAACGATACGATTCCTCATCAATTTACTGTGAATGGATTTGTTGCCGAAAATGACGATAAAGGCTTTGTGTATCATGCAATTGGAGTGAATGGAGCCTCGGTGCCGTCTTATTTGTCGTGCGAATTTTTTGAACGAGATTTGGCGTTGATTCACCCCGACCTTGTAATTTTTGCCATCGGCATAAACGATGCCGCTTCCGACTCATTCTCCGACAGCGTTTTTATTTCGAGTTACGACTCGTTGATTGCAAAAATTGAACGAGTAGTTCCCGATTGTGCCTACATTTTTATTACCAATAACGACTCTTTCAAGAAAATCAAAGGAAAGAAATCTTCGTATTATGTGGTGAATAAGAATGGTTTACGTGTGCAGAAAGATTTCTATGAATTGGCAAAACGTCACGACGGGGGCGTGTGGGATATGTTTGCTCTCATGGGCGGACTGTCGTCGATGAAGCAGTGGGAGGCGTTTGGACTCGCAAAAAAAGATAAAATACACTTTACTGCAAAAGGTTACCGCCTGATGGGTGACATGCTGTATCGGGCAATTCTTGAATCGTATAATCAATCAATGTTGAACAGGTGATAGTCGAATTTCTCAAAAATATTTTCTCGTTTGACTCCGACTATCCGTTGTTGTTCACTCAATTTTATTTTTGGGCTTTTTTCGCTATCGTGTTTGCCGTATTTTCTTTGTTTAACAGCAAAGTTCTTTTGCGAAATTCGTTCATATTCTTCGTAAGTGTCTTCTTTTATTATAAGACGAGCGGATGGGCGACGTTGATACTTGTGTTCGCAACTTTGTTGAATTTCTGGGTGGGGCTTTCCATGGAGAAAAGCGAGACGGAGCGGGCTCGGCGAATTAAGTTGGTGCTTGGTCTGTTTTTGAATTTAGGAATTTTATGCTACTTCAAATATGCCTATTTCTTTGCCGACATGATACACGATTTGTTCGGTTTGAACATTCCGATTGTCAATGTGTTTGCCGAAATAGGAAATGTGTTTGCTGGAAAAGATACGTTCACGGTTGACAAAATTATTTTGCCTGTCGGTATTTCTTTTTATACATTCCAGTGTATCAGTTATATAATGGACGTGTACCGCGACAAGGTGGAGTCTGTTCACAATATTCTGAATTTTGGATTTTATGTTACATTTTTCCCACAGTTGGTAGCGGGTCCGATTGTACGTGCAAGTGCCTTTATCCCACAGATTTACAAGAAATTCTTCTTATCTCGCCGACAGTTTGGCATAGCCGTGTTCTGGATTTTGAACGGTCTTGCTAAAAAAATCATTTTGAGCGATTATCTGGCGGTGAATTTCGTTGACAGGGTTTTCGAAAATCCGTTGCTATATACTGGTTTTGAGAATCTTATGGCTCTATTCGCATATTCCTTGCAAGTGTATGCCGATTTCTCTGGCTATACCGACATTGCAATCGGCGTGGCAATGTTGATGGGCTTTTATTTGCCGAAAAACTTCAACTCTCCATATAAAGCAACGAATCCCGGCGAATTTTGGAAACGGTGGCACATGTCGCTTTCAAAGTGGTTGCAAGATTATCTGTATATTCCGCTTGGAGGTAACCGTACGGCCTCGTTTGGCACGTATGCTTGCATATTGACAATTTCGTTGATTGGAACCATTCTTTCGGGTAGTATTTGGGTTGCAATTGCATTGCTTGTATTGACGGTAATTGTAACGATATATTGTCATAAATCTCCCGAGAAGCAAAAATCGCTCACCTCGAATATGAACAGAATGAATACCATGTTGCTCGGTGGTCTGTGGCATGGGGCAAGTTGGAATTTTATGATTTGGGGCGGTCTGAACGGAATTGGAATGATAGTATTCCGTTTCTGGAAAGACTGGGACCATCCGTTGCGTTTGCTTTCGATAGGGTTGCTGACGTGGGGAATTTATGAGTTGACGCAATATTTCCCTGCTCCGATATGGAACATTGCACTCGTTTGGTCGGGGGCAATTTGTTTAGGGACTTTTTTACGTTTTATGTACAATTTTATTGGGTGGAAAAATCCTTTGCCATGGCTGGAACGTTCGTGGGCAGTGTTGCAGACGTTTGTGTTCATTACGTGGACTCGTCTTTTCTTCCGTGCCGGCTCCAATCTCGACCCTGCCGAAGCAAACGAAGTTGCATGGAATACAGCCAAAAATATGGTGAATCAAATTGGCTCTCCATGGAATTTTGCCCAAGTTCCCGAAATTGCCCAAAGTTATTTCAATATAATTTTTTTGTTCATCATGGGAATGGTGATTCACTGGCTGCCCGAAAATTATAAACGTCGATATAGGCTGACTTTCGCTCAACTGCCTTTGCCGGTTATGGCGGTTGTGACCGTTGCAGTGGTATTTGTAGTGTACCAGTTCGTCACGGCGGACTTGCAAAAATTCATTTATTTTCAATTTTAGACGACGAAGCAGAGTAAAAACTTCATAATTTCCTAAAAAATGATATATTTGCAAGACGCAGGTTCTGCATAAATTGAATAATTATGGAATATTGTAAAATAACGCCGATGTCCACGTATACGTTGGTGGAAATTCAGTCGGAGCGTCTTGATATGCAAATAGCGACGCCTCTCAAATCTGACCTTGTTCAGTTGAATGGCAATCGGGAGAAAAATATTGTTCTTGATTTGTCTCAATGTACGTATTGCGATTCGTCGGGATTGAGTGCGATTCTTGTCGCTAACCGCCTTTGTAAAAATTCGGGTGGAACGTGCGTGTTGTGTGGCTTGCAGGAGGCGGTAGAACGGCTTATTACGATTTCGCAGCTCGATTCCGTGTTGACAATCGTTCTCAATAAAGAAAAAGCAGACGAATACTTTACGCAAGATTGATGGAGGACTATTCGCTGACGATTTTGGGCTGTAGTTCAGCCACGCCAAATTCACGAAGATTTCCTTCGTCACAGGTTCTTCACGTACGTGGAAAGTATTATTTGCTTGACTGCGGAGAAGGTGCGCAGATTCAACTCCGTCGTGCTCGTGTGTCTTTCGAAGGGCTCGATACAATCTTTATCTCTCATTTGCACGGCGACCATTTTTTCGGCATTTTCGGTCTGCTTTCGTCAATGAGTTTGATGGGTCGAAAACAAAAATTGACAATTTATGCTCCGCAAGGTTTAAAAGAAATGATTTTGTTCCAATTTGAGGCCTGCGGTCAAAAATTATTGTACCCGATTGAATTTGTCGAATTGAAAAAAGAACCGTTTTATTGTCTGTTGGACGCAAAAAAATTCTCTATTCATGCAATTCAATTGAATCATAGAGTAGATAGTTGGGGATTTTATTTTACCGAAAAAGAACGCGACCGGAATATAGAACCGTCTGTAATTGAAAAATACGGACTGAATTTCGAAGACATAAAAAATATAAAACAAGGCCGTGATTTTGTCTGTGAAGACGGAACTGTCGTGAAAAATCAAGACATGACCAAAGACCCGGTTCCACCGTTTTCGTATGCCTATATTTCCGATACGTTGTTTAAACCCGAAATCGCGCAATATATTCAGAATGTGAGTCTTATGTATCACGAAGCGACGTTTTTGGAGAATTTGGCTGATTTGGCGGTCGAAACACATCATTCAACGGCACATCAGGCTGCGGAATGTGCAAAACTTGCCAATGCGGAAAAACTTATTATCGGACATTTTTCGTCGCGTTACAAAAATCTCGACAAACATTTGCAGGACGCTCAGTCAATCTTTGAAAATACAGAACTTGCAAACGATTTGTGTACGTACACCGTAAGAAAACCAGCATATTCAATTTGGCCGTAATTGTATGAAAATTAAGAATTTGTCAATATTCAACTATCGTAATATTTCGGAACTTTCGTTCGATTGCAACGAAACGACCAATTGTCTTGTCGGCAGGAATGGCGTGGGAAAGACGAATATTCTCGATGCCATTTATTATTTGTCGTTTTGTAAAAGCAATCTTCTGTCTAACGATGCACTCAATGTCCGTCGTGGCGAAAAATCTTTTTTGTTACAGGGAACGTACGACGTTGAAGATGTTCCTATGAAGGTCGCTTGTGCGTACAATGCCGAAGATAAGACGAAAATCATAAAATGCAACGATAAGAAATACACTCGTTTTTCTGACCATGTTGGTTTGTTGCCAGTTGTCTTTGTGTCGCCTGCCGATATTTCGCTCATAAACGAGGGCGGAACGGAACGGCGCAAGTTTTTAGATGTCTTTATTTCTATGTATAACCGTGAATATTTGTCTCATTTGCTGGTTTACAATAAGTTACTGCAACAACGAAATTCGCTTTTCAAGCAAAATCAGGTGATTGACGATTCATATTTAGATGTCTTGGACGAAAAATTGTCGGTAATTGGTGCGTCGATATATGAAGAACGGAAAAAAGCTGTAAGCGCTTTGGCGGAACGGACAAAATCGTCATATTCCGAAATTTCTACGTTGGAGGAGTGCTCCATTGAGTATCAGTCACAGTTGGCGGAAGGAAACATGGCGACGCTTTTGCGGAAAAATAGAGAAAAAGATAAAATTCTAACGTATACGAGCGTCGGCGTGCATCGTGACGATTTGCTGTTTCGGTTCGATGACAATCTTATTAAAACCTGTGCTTCGCAGGGACAGAAAAAATCGTTTTTACTTGCGTTAAAATTCGCTCAATATCAGTTGATTAAAGAACATAAAAATGGTTTGAAACCTTTGCTCTTACTTGACGATTTGTTTGACAAACTCGACAAGGAACGTTCGAAAAATATCTTCGATATGGTTGAAAAACAAGACTTTGGACAAATATTTATAACCGATACCGACAAAATTTTGTTGCATACAGTCTTTGAACAACGACGTGAAAACGGCACGTTTTGGAAAGTCGAAAATGGAACTATTGAAAAATTGGATTGAAATCGGCGAAAAATACGTACTTTTGACCACCAAATAAATCTACATGAAATGAGAAATTACATTTTATTTGATACAAATGTCCGCGAATCGCTGAAACCGTTCACGTTCACACGACCAGTTTCTGAAATACGATGCGGCATTCTCACAATTACTGAAAAATGGAACAAACGTCTCGATGCTGTTTGTTTATTTAAGACTGCAAACTATTTGCAAATAAAATATACACAGAAACTTACTGATGACAATGTGTATATAAACAGTTCGGTTTTCCCTACGGAAGAATTAGTTGGGGCAGTGACGAATTTGCCCCAAAATACCGCTTTGGTGAATGCTGACGGTTGGATTGCGGTCCGTGTTGAAAAGATGGAAGACGAGACCGTTATTGATTCTCTTGAAAAAATCCAATTTGACGGAAAATGTAAGCGTCTTGAACATTTGTGGAACATTTTTCAATTTAATCCCGAAGAAATAAATTCAGACTTCGAAATTGTGACCAAAGGTCGTCGTTCTCAGCCGCTTAGTGTGACGAATCGGGTGCTTTGTCCAGAAAATGTGTTTGTCGAAGAAGGAGCAAAAGTTGAATTTTCCATTATAAATGCTTCGGAAGGAAAGGTTTACATTGGTAAAGATGCCGAAATATGGGAAAATGCAGTCATTCGTGCACCATTTGCAATGAACGAACACGCTGTTGTGAAAATGTCTGCCAAAATTTACGAAGGAACCACGATAGGACCGTATTCCAAAGTGGGTGGGGAAGTTCAGAATTCCGTGATAATCGGATATTCAAACAAAGGACACGACGGATATTTGGGTAATTCCGTGCTTGGGGAGTGGTGCAATCTTGGTGCAGACACGAACAACTCCAACCTGAAAAATGATTATTCCGAAGTGAAATTGTGGAACTATGCTTCGCACTCGTTCGAAAAAACAGGTCTGCAATTCTGTGGACTTATGATGGGCGATCATTCCAAGTCGGCTATAAACACTATGTTCAATACAGGAACAGTGGTGGGAGTGAGCTCGAATGTGTTCGGCGGAGGATTCCCGCGTACATTTATACCGTCGTTTATGCGTGGCGGGTCGCAAGGGATGGAAGAATATCGTCTGCAAAAGGCTTGCGAAACGGCCGAGCGCGTCATGGCACGTCGCCACAAGTCGTTCGATGAGGTTGAATATGCTATTTTGTCCACAATTTTCGAAGAAACACGACAAAATAGGGCATTATAATAGATTGGCATAAGGTTTGACTTTGGTGTGCGAAGGTAATTTTATGCGAAAAAACTGACAAATTGACTTATATGACTGATTTTAATAGTAAAGATTTAACAAATTTATTGTTCGATTCTATAGAAGGAAAAGCCGAGATTATACCTATTATGACGGACGAAGACATGCCTGTTGACAAAAATCTTGCGGTGCCTGACGTACTGCCAATTTTACCGCTTAAAAATGCAATTCTCTTTCCGGGCGTTGTGTTGCCGATAACTGTGGGCAGAGAACAGTCAATTCGACTGATTCGTGAATATAATAAAAAGTCGAAAATCATCGGTACGGCTACGCAGAAGAATCCTCAGGTCGAAAAACCTGTCATGGCAGATTTGTTCTCGGTGGGGACGGTCGCCCAGATTTTGAAGATTCTTGAAATGCCGGATGGAAACACAATGGTGATTTTACAGGGCGTTTCTCGTTTTTCGTTGGTGGAACAGGTTCAACATGAACCATTTATGATGTGCTCTATTGCACGTCGAAACGATATTATTCCTCCACGCGACAAGGAATTCGACGCAATGATTTCGTCGGTAAAGGAAATGTCTATGAAGATTATAAAAATGTCTTCACAGATACCGAAAGAGTCATTGTTTGCGATAAAAAATGTCTCGAATGCCGTATTTATCGTGAATTTCATGTCGTCGAACGTCGATGCGGCGATTGAAAAGAAAATTGCCTTGCTCGATGCCGACAATCTTGGCTCGCGGGCAGTTCTGCTTATGCAGTTGCTGTCGCAGCAGGTTCAGATTTTGGAAATCAAAAATGAGATTTTGAATAAAACCCGTCAGGATATTGACCAGCAGCAACGTGATTATTTCCTTCATCAGCAGATGAAACAGATTCAGACTGAATTGGGCGAGGAATCTATTGACGAAGAGATTGAGAAATTCCGTGAAAGGGCAAAATCGAAAAAATGGTCGAAAGAAGTTGCTGAACGGTTTGAAAAAGAACTTGTTAAGTTGAATCGTATTGGTGTTCATTCTCCCGATTATCCCGTGCAGTATTCGTATGTGCAGACCATGATTGATTTGCCATGGAACGAATATTCTGAGGATAATTTTGACTTGAAACATGCCGAAAAAGTTTTAAATCAAGACCACTACGGTTTGGAAAACATAAAGAAGCGGATTATTCAGCATCTCGCTGTATTGAAGCTGAAAAACGACATGAAATCGCCGATTCTTTGTCTGTACGGTCCTCCGGGAGTTGGAAAAACGTCGCTGGGAAAATCAATCGCACGTGCATTGAACCGTAAATATTGCCGAATGTCGCTCGGCGGACTTCACGACGAATCCGAAATCCGTGGTCACCGCAAAACGTACATTGGTGCGATGCCGGGACGAATTATTCAAAATTTGAAAAAAGTTCAGACGTCAAATCCAGTGTTTGTACTTGACGAAATTGACAAAGTCGGTCGTGATGTTCACGGCGATCCAGAATCGGCTTTGCTCGAAGTTCTTGACCCTGAGCAAAATAGTACGTTCTACGACAATTATCTTGAAATGGATTATGACTTGTCGAAAGTTATGTTTATTGCCACGGCAAACAATATTGATACTATCAGTCCCGCTCTTCGCGACAGAATGGAAATGATAAATATTTCGGGATATATTGCCGAAGAAAAGATGGAGATTGCCAAACGTCACTTGATTCCTAATCAGTTGAAAAACAATGGAATGGAAGAGGATTCGTTGAAGTTTCCATCAAAAACAATCGACCATATCATTATAAATTACACTCGTGAATCGGGCGTGCGTGGCTTGGATAAGAAAATTGCCGAGGTTGTCCGTGGATATGCTCAAAAAGTGGTGAATAATGAAGAATTTTCGAGCACCGTGTCAGTTGACGATGTGAAGAAAATTTTAGGCAAGCCGACGTATTATCCCGAAATTTATGAAGGAAACGATTATGTGGGCGTCGTGACAGGATTGGCGTGGACGGCTGTCGGTGGAGAAATTCTATATATTGAAACAAGTTACAGCAAAGGTAAAGGTGTGCTTACGTTGACGGGTAATCTTGGCAATGTGATGAAAGAATCTGCCACAATTGCGTTGGAATATGTTAAGTCTCATGCCGAAGATTTCGGTCTCGCTTCGTTTGACTTCGATACTACCAATGTACATCTTCACGTTCCCGAGGGGGCAATCCCCAAAGATGGTCCGTCTGCCGGAATCACTATGGTGACGTCAATTGTGAGTGCCTTGACCCACAGAAAAGTTCGGAAACAGATAGCTATGACTGGCGAAATTACACTTCGTGGAAAAGTTTTGCCTGTGGGCGGAATTAAAGAAAAAATACTGGCTGCCAAAAGGGCAGGTATAAAAGATATTATTCTGTCTTCGCAAAACGAACGCGATATTGACGAAATAGGCGAGAAGTACCTTAAAGGTGTTTCGTTCCATTATGTGAATGAAATTCACGAAGTAATAGATTTTGCACTACTTTAATTTTTAATTCATAATTCAAAATTCTCTCTATGGCATATTTTAAGTTAGGAACAGGAATCAATGTTAGTCATTGGTTGTCGCAGTCGGAAAATCGTGGCGAAATTCGTGCACGACAAATTACGGAAACGGATTTTGAAACAATTGCCGCAATGGGTTTTGAACATGTGCGTCTTCCTATAGATGAAGAACAATTCTATGACGAGAATTTGAATCGTTACGACGATGCGTTTGAATTGCTTGAAAAGGCGATAGAATGGACGCTTGAAAACAATATGAATATTGTGGTGGACCTGCACATCACTCGTGCGCATTATTTCCTTACCGAACACGAAAATACGCTGTTTTCGGATCCTGCAGCACAGCAACACATGATTGATATGTGGAAAGATTTGCAAAAATTCTTGCAAAAATATCCGACGAATCGTCTTGCCTACGAACTTTTGAACGAAGCTGTCGCACCGACCCACGAAGCGTTGAACGACCTCGAGGCACGGCTGATTTCGGCTATTCGCGAACAGGAACCTGAACGCTTTATTATTGTCGGTTCCAATTGGCAACAGTCGGTTGTAACTATGCAATATCTGCAAGTGCCGAAAAACGATAAAAATTTGATTGTCAGTTTCCATTATTATAATCCGCTGTTCATAACTCATTACGGCGCATGGTGGACACCGATGAAAGATTACAAAGACAAGGTGGAGTATCCGGGCGTGTTTGCGCCTCCGGCAACGTTTTACGATAAATTGGACTACAAAATTGTAAATCAGTTCAAAAGCGACGAGGGAATTTGGAACAAAGAATATTTGTTGAAACAAATCCAGCCGTGCATTGACAAGGCGAATGAACTTGGATTGCAATTATATTGCGGCGAGTTCGGCGCATATCCGTATTATCTTGACAAAGAGCCTCGATTGAATTGGTACAGAGATGTTTGTGCTATTTTCAGGGAACACAATATAGCAAATGCTCATTGGTGCTACAAAGGTGATTTTCCGATTGTGGACGATGATTTGCAACCGAATGAGATTCCAGAGATTTTATTGGGAAAATAGTTTTTTTACATCAACTTCACAATTGTAATTCCGTCGCCACCCATTTCTATTGGTGCGTCGCCACACGATTCCACAAAATCGACAGTGTTGATGTAGTCGCGGATGAGTTTTCGCAAAATGCCGTAGCCTTTACCGTGGAGTATTTCCACATGCTTGATTTGCAACATATTGGCTGTTTCTAAGAAATCTTTCACTTCGTACATTGCTTCGTCGCCGCGCTTGCCTCGTAGGTCTAGGTGCGGGGAGAAAGTCTTTCGTTTTTCCGCAATGTTCTTTGTGGACGATGTCACAATTACAGCCTTTGTGTCGATTTTCGGTTTTTCGGTAGGTTCGAGGCTGGCGAGTTTTACGGTCATTTTTAGGTTTCCGAAATTCACGGTCGCTTGTTTCCCTTGTATGTCGGTTACTTCGCCGGCGGAGGAGTGACCGCTGATTTTTACATAACTACCGATTGTGATTTTAGAGGTATCTTTTTGAATTTTAGTATTTTGCAAATTACTTGCATTTTTAATTTTTGCAACTTTCTGTTGTGCCGCGTTTGTAAATTGTTGCATTTCGAGGCGCGCCTGCTTGGTGATTTCCTTGTCAGCGTGCGATTCCTTTATGGTGCGTATGGTCTGCTCAATTTGTTTGTTGGAAGAACGGAGGACTTCTTGAATTTCGTTTTCGGTGCGTTCAATGATTTCCTGTCTTTTTTCGTTGATTTTCTTTAACTTATACGTGTATTCGTCTTTGAGCGTTTCAATTTGTTTTTCCTGTCGTTTCAGGTCTTCCTTTTTGCGGAACACATATTGTTTTTCAATTTCGAGTTTTTTCAGATTTTCGTCGAAATCAATATGTTCCTGCTTGATTTTTGTCCGTGCAGTATCGATAATTTGCTTTGGTAGGCCTATGGACTGAGCAATTTCGAATGCGAACGAGTTTCCTGCCGAACCCATACGCAGTTTGTAGAGCGGCCGCATATTGTCCATGTCGAACAGCATTGCGCCGTTGAACACGCCGTGCAGCGACGTGGCGGCATGTTTAAGGTTGCTGTAGTGTGTGGTTATGATTCCGAACGCACCTTTGGCATTGAGTGTTTCCAGCACGCTTTCTGCAATCGCACCTCCAAGAATCGGTTCCGTTCCCGTGCCGAACTCATCGATGGCGAACAACGTACGGCTGTTTGCCCGTTCAAGGAAAATTTTCATGTTCAGTAGGTGAGATGAGTATGTACTCAGGTCGTTCTCAATGGATTGCTCGTCGCCAATGTCAATCAGCATATTGTTGAAAATGCACATTTTGCTTTGACTGTCGGCGGGAATCGGCAAACCGCATTGGAACATATATTGTAGTAGCAGCACGGTCTTCATGCAGACAGATTTCCCCCCGGCGTTCGGTCCCGAAATAACAATGATTCTCTGCGATTGATTGAGTTCAATGTGGAGCGGAACGATTTCTTTTCCTGTTTTTTTGAACGACAGAAATAGGAGAGGGTGGCGTGCCCTGATGAGCGAAATTTCCTGCGATTTTGTCGAGATTTCAGGTTTTTGAGCTTCAATTTCCAACGAAAATTTTGCCTTTGCGACGATTGCATCAATCTGACCTAAAAAATCGTATGCCAATTCTATGTCGGGCAAATAGGGACGGATTTCTGCAGTGATTTCCTGCAGAATGCGAATAGTCTCTTTTCGTTCTTCGAACTCTAAATTCGCAATAGCGTTGTTCGCCTCGAATGCTTCAATTGGTTCCACAAACGAAGTTTTTCCCGTTGAGGATTCGTCGTGTACAATTCCTTGTACTTTTCGTTTGAACGTGCTATTGAGCGGAAGTACCAAACGGCCGTCGCGGATTGAAAGTTCCGAATCTTGGTCTATCCAGCCTTCCTGTCGTGCAACGGCAAGTTTCTGCGCCATAATCTTATTGATGATTCGACGTTTTTGTGCCATTTCGTGGCGGATTTCCACCAGTTTTGGCGAAGCGTTGTCTTTGAGGTTGCCGTTAGCATCAATAATTTTGTCAACAGAAACGATGATGGCCTTTGCAATTTCCACAGGTTCTGCCAAAGTGGCGATATACGGAAATTGTTCCCGATGTTTTCCTATGAAAATCAATATGTTCTGTATTTCCATAAGCGATTTGCGGAGCGTGTGCAATTCGATCGCGGTCAGGTATGTCCCTTCGGGACGAATATGTTCGAGTTCTTCGTAAATTGTTGAAAATGAAGGAAAAGGAAAATCGTCTTGCGTTGTTATAATTTCTGCCATTTCCATTGTTTGGCAGAGCAGGTTGTTGATGGTTTCCGCATTGTTGGAAAATTCAATTTGTGCGATTTTTTCTTTTCCGATGGTGCATTTGCAGCCGTCGGTGAGTAATCGGCGAATTTCGTCGAAGCCCAATTTCTGCACAATATTTTTTGGAAACAATGACACGATTTTATTTCACTTTCTTTACCATTTCCTCATACAACCCGAACAAACGCTCAACGATTTCCGATTCCTGCAAATCTTTTGGCCAGCCGTAGGCGGCGAGAACGGCCTCGTCGTTTGCTTTGTGCGCCTTACGAAGTTCGGGCGGCATTGCTGTTTCGTCGTACAAATCGGCAAGACTCGCTTCGGGGAACAGCGCACGAGCATCGAAAATGCCTTGTGCCGTCTTTTCTATTTTCGCTTTTTGTTTTTCTGTCGGGTTACACCACACAAAATTGTTGTAAACTATTGTGTTACTGTAACTATATCGCATTTCCAATCTTCCACAGACCGCCCTCATCCACGCCATATGGACTGAAGAAGTGAGCACGCCTAAATGGTACAATGAAACCCTTTGCATAACAAACAGTTTGTCGCCAGGAATTATCGTTTGCGAAAGAAAATCCATAGGAATGTACCGTCGGTTTTCAGACGAAACTTTAGGAATGGCCACATAGTCGCTCTCACATTCAAATGGCGCTCCAAAAAGTGTTGGCATTTCTGCCGCGCGAAGTGTGCTTGTTCGTGTGCTTGAAAGACGAAATTCACGTACTTTCTCAACACGTTGCATCACCTCGTGGCATTTGCGTAGGTCAGTGGGGTTCGCGCTTTGAAGCCATAGGCAGTAGCGGGGCTTTCTGTCGATAAAGTCTTTTCCCATCATAAACGGGCGAATGAATTTTTCTGCCAACGGCTCTTTTTTAAGAAGATTGTCTTTTTCTTCTTCTGTCAGTGTCAGATTGCCGTCGTCAATAGGCTGACCGCCCAAACAAATCTGCGGAACATTGCACAATGGCAGCATTCTCTTTTCAATAAAGATATTTGGCGCATCAAGCAAATAGCCATTGATATTTTTTGCCTCAATTTTCCGATTGTCATTCAAAAATATAAACTTTGGTTTGTTGTTTTCCGCAATGCTGAATCCAATAATGACGCAGTGAACAGCGGCCATATTGCCCTTGTCGGCCGTCTCGTTCGCCCATTTGAATGTCTGCCAAGCGAAGTCAATGTGTATGCCATTGGCAAACAAGGGTTTCCATAAATTGATAACCGCACCGCCCTGCGTGACAGAGTTTGTCGATACAAAAGCGCAGCGTGTTTTTGTGTTTCTGATAGAGTCGGATGCCTTTTTATACCAGCAACTTACATAGTCCAAATCGCCCACGCCTTGCCACTCTTTGCCGAATGTGAGTATCACATCTTCTTTTTGTCGTTTGTCCATCCAACGTGCTCCCACGAACGGCGGATTTCCAATGATATAATCATAGACAACAGGTTCAGCCTTCTTGTTTTTGGGCAGTGTTTTTTCCTCAACTTCTTTGGCCACAACATTCAGTTCTTTGTAATGGTGTGTGCCATATTGCACAGATGCTTCGCAAAGTAAATTGTTCTTTTCGTTGTCGGCAATTTTGTACACGTTCAGTTTGTCGGCGAATAGGAAACTTATTTGGTCTTCTTCGGCGAGAGTGGTCCAGTCCAACTTCAAGGCGTTGCCTTCCACAATATTGGCGTGGTCGGTTAGAGGAAGAAAATCAATGTTTTGACTCAAAACAGCTTCGGTTTCACGAATCATCTGGCTTTCGGCAATCCAAAGGGCGGTTTTTGCAACTGTAACGGCAAAGTCGTTAATCTCTATGCCGTAGAATTGATTGATGGTTACTTTTATGAAATCGTCCAGTCCCAACGCCTTCATTCCCTTGTTCAAAATGGAAATGACCCGGTTCTCAAGTCTCCGTAACGAAATGTAGGTTTCTGTTAAAAAGTTTCCTGAACCGCACGCTGGGTCAAGAAACGTGAGGCCGCCCAATTTTTCTTGGAAAGCCACAAGGTTCACCGCCTTCTGCTTTGCTGACGATTTCGTGCATATTTCATCAAACTCCGTCTCCAAATCGTTCAAGAACAATGGGTCAATCACTTTGTGGATGTTTTCTATACTTGTGTAGTGCATTCCACCTTTTCGCCGTGTTTCGGGGTTCAAAGTCGATTCAAACACCGCACCGAAAATCGTCGGACTAATATCACTCCAATTAAATGGTGCACAATGGTTTACAATTACATCTACAATTTCTTCGGTAAAATTGGGGATTTCAATCTGTTCATCACGGAACAAACCACCATTTACGTAGGGAAACGGCTTTAATGTATTGTCGTACTTATCACGGTTTTCAATTTTTGTGTCCAAACCCTTGAAAAGTTTTATGATTCCCTCACGCAAATTCGGCAGGTTGAACGATTTTATGTAATCCTCAAAACTCGTTTTTGTTTCAAATAGTCCAGCATCTTCGGCATACAGACAGAAAACAATGCGGACGCAAAGAATGTTGAGGCTTCGAAGACTGTTTTCATCGGGGTTTATGTATTCTTTGACAAGAGCGTCATAGAGTTTTCCAACCAAAATGCCTGCTCGCAGCGAGATTTCCTCTTCTCGGCGGATGTTTTCATTTTTCTTGTCAACGAGGAATTGCAGGCGGTAGGCTTCCTTTGGCAAATCGTTCAAGAAAATCTGTTCCGGTTCACCTTGTGGATTCTCCAAGTCATAAACCAAAAATTCGGCAAAGTTGCACACAACAATCCATCGTGGTTTTTCACTCGCTTTCATTTCGCCTACGTAGCGTTTTGCCTGCTCAAATGGTGTAAGGACAGCGCCGTCGCTCTGCTCGTAAGCCTTGTGTAAATCAATTTTGATGCCTTTTTGTTCAATAAGAACTTTTGTTGATGCTATGTATGCGTCGATGAACGAAGTGTGCGAAAGTTTCACACGTTTTTCAAATTCTATATATGAAGCGCCATCGGCAACACCAAGAACGTTTTGTAGGAGTTGAATCCAGAAACGTTGTGTTTCCTGTTTTTCGTCGCCTTTGTCTTTCCAATTGTCGGCGAACTTGCGGGCTGCTTTCTGTTGATCTTGTTGTGATAGCATAGATTTGTTTTTGTTGTTATAGAATATACAAAAATACAACTATTGGGACATAAATTGATTCGTAACAATATTTTTTATTTTGCCCCATTTATTTTGAACGCGTTCTTCAGATTTTCAATAATGTCGCTTGCAATGAGTGTTTCGTTTTGTTTTGAACAATCTCCTGCAAGTCCATGGAGAAATACACCATAGACTGCGGCTTTGCAAGGTTCGTAATGTTGTGCAAGAAGCGACAGGATTATGCCTGTTAGTACGTCCCCACTGCCGGCTGTTGCCATTCCGGGGTTGCCTGTAGAGTTGAAAAATACGTTCCCGTCGGGTGTCGCAATGCTTGTGTGATGTCCTTTGAGAACAACAATGCAGTTGTATTCTTTTGCAAATTGTTTTTGTGTCTCGAACCGCTCAAACGTGTTTGTGTGTTTGTGTGTCAGGCGGTCAAATTCTCCGGGGTGGGGGGTGATGACAGTATTAGGTTTAATTAGATTCCAAATATCGGGATTTTCCGATATGATGTTCAATGCGTCGGCATCGAGCACAAGCGGTTTGGTGTTTTGAGAAAGAAATTCTTGCAGGGCATTTTTTGTTTGCTCGTCGGTGCCGATGCCCGGACCGATTCCAACGGCGGAAAAAGCGTCTTTATGGGGAATAGACGTGATTTTTTCAAAATTTTTGTCTGTATCTGTCATTGCTTCGGGAACGGCTGTCTGTAATATGTCGTATCCGCACGAAGGAACGTGAGTGGTGAGTAGTCCGCATCCAGTCCGCAGACATGCTTTTGATGCAAGCACGGCAGCTCCGACTTTACCGTGACTTCCGGCTACGAGCAGGGCATGTCCAAACGTGCCTTTGTGCGAGAATGCGTCTCGTTTTTTTATGTGTATGTCTTTCGCTTCAACGTACCGATAGGGTGTTTCGTTTTCATTGAACGGATGTTGTAGTAAAATGTCCAAAATTTGTATTGAACCGACGTACTGCGAATTTTCTGCAAACAGAAATTGTAGTTTAGGCGAATTGAACGTGTATGTCTTGTCTGCCTTGAATATTGTTGCATCGGAGTTTTGTTGCACGTCGGCAAAAAGTCCAGATGGAATGTCTATCGCAATTCTTCGGTTAGGCATTTTGTTAAGAAAATCAACATATTGTGCCACAATTCCTGACACTGGTCTATTAAGTCCCGAACCCAAAAGTGCATCGACGACGATAGCATTTGCCGGTATTGTAATATGTTGAAATTCAGTGAGATTATGTATGTAACAATTCTTTTGCTGCAAGTTTTGTAACCGTATGTAGTTTGTTTGAAAATCGTTGCTTTCCTTGTCGGTATAGTGTACGATACAAGTGTGTACGGTTTTTCCTTTTTGAGCAAGCAGACGTGCTGTTGCAAGACCGTCGCCGCCGTTATTACCTTTCCCGCAGAATATGAAGAATGTTTCCGTGGCGGGAAAATCCTGTAAAACAGCCGTAACAAAACGATTTGCCGCACGCTCCATCAAATCACAGGAACCGATTGGCTCGTTCTTGATTGTAAACGCATCAGCTTCATGCAATTGAAGGGAAGAAAGAATATACATCTTCGTTTTTTTTACAAATGTAAGCGACAGATTTGAATTTACAATGAAGAAGTAAAGAAGAATAGTCCCAAATTTTCCTTTATTCTAAATAATTCATACTTTTGCACGCAAATAAATAAGGTATGGCAGAACAATCTCTACTCGAAAAATTAGACGGTTTACAGTTCAAGTTCGAAGAAATTTCAACAATGATTACTGACCCGGCTGTGATTGCCGATATGAAGCGGTTTGTGAAGTTGAACAAGGAATATCACGAACTGGAACTGCTTATGAATGCACGAAAGGAGTACAAAAATCTTTTGTCGAACTACGCCGAGGCTAAAAAAATCCTTGAAACTGAAAATGACGAGGAAATGCGTGAAATGGCAAAGTTGGAGATTGACGAAGCCGAACCGAAGATTGCCAAAATGGAAGACGAAATCCGTCTGTTGCTCATACCTGCCGACCCCGAAGACGGGAAAAATGCCATTGTTGAAATTCGTGGCGGAACAGGTGGCGACGAAGCGGCCATTTTTGCTGGCGATTTGTTCCGTATGTATACAAAATATTGTGAATCAAAAGGTTGGAAAGTGCAAGTGACAAGTTTCAACGAAGGAACATCGGGCGGATACAAGGAAATTGTATTTGAAGTGACTGGCGAAAACGTGTATGGCACAATGAAATACGAATCGGGGGTGCATCGTGTACAACGTGTTCCTGCAACCGAAACGCAAGGTCGTGTGCATACGTCGGCGGCTACTGTTGCTGTGTTGCCCGAAGCTGAAGAATTTGATATTGAACTAAAGGAATCCGATATACGAACCGATATTTTCTGTGCGTCGGGACATGGTGGACAGAGTGTCAACACGACGTATTCCGCTATCCGTTTGGTGCATATCCCAACGGGAATCACCGTACAGTGCCAGGATGAAAAATCGCAGCTGAAGAATAAGGCGAAGGCGTTGGTGGAATTGCGTACTCGTATCTACAATATGGAGTATCAGAAATATCTCGACAACATCGCCTCAAAACGTAAGACCATGGTTTCTACGGGTGACCGCTCTGCAAAAATCCGTACCTACAACTATCCGCAAGGTCGTGTGACTGACCATCGGATTAATCTTACGTTGTATAACTTAAATGCAATTATGGCTGGCGATATTCAGGAAATCATCGATGGATTGATTGTTGCCGAAAATGCTGAGCGGTTGAAGGCAGGGGAGATTTAAGAATGCCCAATTCATAATTCACAATGCCCAATCCATAATGCACAATTCATAATGCACAATGTATAATGTAATGTGTAAATGGTAAATTACAACTCCTAAATCGTAACCAATAATCCATAACCTTAAAACAGGCTTTCGTACACGTCCATTGTTTTTTTGGCGAATGATTCTGGAGTGAAATTTTTGATTTGTTCGTAGCCGCTGTTGATTAGGTTTTGACGGAGATTTGGGTTTTCGTGTAAGTCAAGCATGGCTTGGGCTATGCTTTCAATCTTGTATGGGTCTACGTAGTAACCCGCCGTTCCTCCGACTTCGGGCAGCGACGATGTGTTACTGATGATTACTGGCGTTCCGCTTTTGAACGCTTCAAGAATTGGAATGCCAAAACCTTCGTATTTTGACGGATATAGAAAACATTCTGCACATTGGTAGAGTACAGGGAGTTCGTCGTTTCCGACATTGGTGCGGAATATAATCTTGTCTTTCAGATTGTTTTGTTCAACATAGGCAAGAATTTTCTTGTAGTAATTTCTGCCGTTTCCGACGATAACCAATGGAATGTCAATCTTATCACGAATTTTGTTGTAAGCTTCTACGATGCTCATGACATTTTTTCGTTCCATAATAGCACCGACGTAAAGGATAAAGGATTGAGGCAGAGATAGATTCTCCAAAATATCTGCTTTTTCTTTGTCGGTATATCTTTGGTCAAAAATGTCACTGCAAGTTTGATACACAACGTGAATTTTTTTCGGATCGATGTTGAAATTGGCTATAATGTCCTGTTTAGTCGCTTCGCTTGTCGCTATGATTGCGTTTGCGTTCGTACAGGCATTTTTCCATTTTATGTCGTAGATTTTTTTGTCAATCAGCGGAAAATTGGAAGGGAAGAGCTTGTAGATAAGGTCGTGAATTGTTACGACCGATTTTATCTGTGTTTCTTCAATGCCAATAGGCAGTTCGTGACTGAGACCGTGATAAATATCAATGTCGTTTTCTATCAACGACAGGAGTATATTTCGCGTCCGCCAGAATGCTTTTGATGAAAACAATCCGGGAGTGACAGTTTCAAATTCTTGCGTGAAATAGAAACTTTCGTCGTTGTAAGTTACTGATGGAGAGAATAAAACGTAAGAATTATCAGGATAAAATTCCTTTAAACTCCTAACAAGTCTTCGACTGTAGTTGCCGAGTCCGGTACCGTTGTGAAATAATCGTTTTGCATCGAAGCCTATTTTATACATGTTAGAAATTTGATAAGATGTTTACAATGTGTATTGGTTTGATTTTTACGTTGTTACGTTCAATGTAAGCATTGATGTTCATCAGGCACGAAAATTCTGTTCCCGTGATGTATTCGGCTCCGGAATCAACGGCAAAGCGAACTTTTTGTTCTACCATTGCCGACGAAATGTCTTTTTGTTTGATAGAAAATGTTCCTCCAAATCCGCAGCAGGTCGTACTTTCTTCCATTTCGACTATTTCAAGCCCTTTTACATTTTTGAGTAACGTGCGCGGTTCATCTTTCATTCCGTATTCTCTCAATGCAGAACATGAATCGTGAATGGTGACTTTTCCATTAAACGTCGCTCCTAAATCTGTCACTTTCAGTACGTTGACAAGAAAATCGCAGATGTCGAACACTCTCGACGAAAGTTGTTCGGCTGCTTGTCGTTCTTGTTCGTTGTCGAATAAACTTGCATATCTGCGTTTTATGAACCCTGTGCATGAACCGCCTGGACTGACAATCATTCTGTCGCCTTCAAAATCTTGTATGAATTTTCTTGCAAGTTCTTGAGTTTCTTTCGTATAACCACTATTAAACTGAGGCTGGCCGCAACAAGTTTGTTTTGGGTTGTAGTGAACCGTACAACCGACGTGTTGCAGTATTTTAATCATATTTTCGCCTATTTCCGGCGAAATCTGATCAACAAAGCAGGGTATGAATATATCAACGTCCATAAATGTTTTTATTTAGCAAAAATACTATTTTGTGAGAATATGTAATAGCATATTGTAAATTTTGTTGTTGTTAGAACATATTTTCTCGTTTTATAAGGTAATTTGTGAGAATTTGTTCGAATCCTTTATTGATGTCGGCTTTTACGTAATCAATGTGAAATTTGTTACACGTAAGGCGGAGTTCGTCAAACCACTGGTTAATTGTCTTTGTGTATGCTTCTCTAACTGCATTGGGATTGATTTTGAGCGTTTCTCCCGTTTCCATGTCTGTGAGTTCTGTCGGGCGGTTATCGAACGAAAAAAGTTCTTCTTTTTGTGGTTCGGTCACATGGAATACTATCAACTCGTTTTTGTTGTAACGCAAATGTTGCAGTGCGTCAAATAGTTCCGCATTGTCGCCATCTTGTATGAAATCGCTGAACAAAATGATGAGCGAACGTTTGTGAATCGTTTCGGCAAGTTGGTTCAATGCGGTTGAAAGCGATGTTTTTTTATTGAACGAGCTTGGCTCTTGTGCCGCCGCAAGACATTTGTTCAGTTCCGCGTAGAGCATTTGAATATGCGGCTCTGCAAGTCTGGCATTGGTATGGAGCAGAATTTCGTCGGAAATGAGCGAAAGTCCTACTGCATCGCGTTGTTTTTTCAATAAATGAATCAATGCCGCGGCGGAATAGAGCGAAAAAGCGAGTTTATTTTGTAACGAATTGTCTTTGAACGGAAACAACATTGACGACGAGGTGTCTATGACTATCTGGCAACGAAGATTTGTCTCTTCTTCAAAACGCTTTGTGAAGAGTTTGTCGGTACGTGCATATAATTTCCAGTCAATGTTTTTTGTCGATTCCCCGATGTTGTAGAGTCTGTGTTCGGCAAATTCCACGGAAAAACCATGAAACGGGCTTCGATGCAGCCCCGTAATAAATCCTTCGACAATCTGTCGGGCTATAAACTCGAAGTTGTCGAAAGATTGAAGGGTTTCAATTGTCCGTAAGTCGACTTGTTCCATAACGCACAACGAACATTGTTAGATTGTGCAGTTGTGATTATTGATACGATTCAATTTTTTCTGTAATCATATTTGTTGGAACTGCTCCGACTAAACGGTCAACGGCTTCGTTGTTACGGATGAATAGGAGGGTAGGAAGATTTCGAATGCCAAATTTCGAAGTTAATTCCATATTTTCCTCAGCGTCGCATTTTACAATGAGAACTTTTCCTTCGTATTCATTTGCAAGTTCTTCAATAACAGGCGATAATTTTCTGCATGGACCGCACCATTCAGCCCAGAAGTCGATTACCACTAATTTGTCTGTTGCCAACAGTTCATTGTAGTTGGCGTCTGTAATTTGTTGTGCCATAATGTTATAATTTAATTTTTTGTAAATCTATTTTTATTGGAAATTTTTGCATTTCAGTGAAAAACGACCCGTCTAACTTAATTCTGTTGTCTTGTGTAAGAAGTTCAGTTTTAAGGTTTTGCTCGTCTGTGATAACGAAACGGACGGGAAGACCTTTCTCGTCTTTTGAAAACCACGGGTCAATCGTGTCGATGAACTCCTGCGAGATGTCTTTTACGTTGATTTTCAGTCGCAGTTCTTTCATGTGTCGTATGATGTTCGCTGCCTGATAGACTTCGGAAATCCTGAATTCGTAAGCTGATTTGTCTTTTTTCTGTCTAATTTTCCCATGTAGGAATATGATGTTTTCGTTGGCAATTTGCTGGGACTTAAAATCTTCGTATGGATCTGACGACGATTGATAGAATGATTTTGACGGATCTCTTTTGAACAGGGCAAAATTGTTTGTGTTGTTTTTATCGCTCAAGTCAAACGAAATCATTTCCAATCCATTTTTTGTAGTCCGTGCCTGAACGTTCCCTGTCAGTCCCATAAGATAGACTTCCTTGTCATACAAGTCGGGACGCTCGTTGAGAGCATTGAGGTCTGATATTGAGATGGTTGGCAATAGGTTCGTCAGGAATAGATATTTGTCAAGCGGATGCGACGACAGATATATTCCGATAAGTTCGTTTTCTTTTTCCAATAAGAAAAGCGGGTCTAATTTCCGTGGTTTGGGAATACTCGGATGTCCCGTGTCGATTTCTTCTTCGTCGAACAGCGAAAGCATGGAACTATCTTTCGTTTTATTTTTCGAAGCCGAGAAATTCGCCAATGTTTCGGTGAACGGAGCTCCGTCGCTGTTCATGCTTATGTATGTGTCTCTTGACAATCCTAAACAGTCGAGTGCGCCGCTAAATGCAAGTATTTCAATGTTTTTACTAGTAAGAGATACACGGCTTGTAAGGTCGAAAATATCTTGGAATTTCCCGTTTTTCTCTCGCTCTTCGATGATTGCCAACGAAATATTTTCGCCAAAACCTTTAATGGCTTTCAAGCCAAAGTGAATGTCTCCTTTTTCGTTTACCGAGAACGTTAGTTCACTGTCGTTCACGCTTGGCGGCAGTACGTTCACTCCCAAAGATTGTGCTTCCACCATGAATTTTGAAATGTCGGCAGGGGTACCCATACTGTTTGTCAGCAGTCCTGCCATGTATTCGGCAGGGTAGTGTGCCTTGAGATATGCAGTCTGGTACGAAACCCATGCGTAACATGCCGCATGAGATTTATTGAACGCATACGAAGCAAATTTCTCCCATTCTTTCCAAATGTGGCGGAGAATTTCGGTGACTTGTTCTTCGGTGAGGTTCGGATTTTCCTTGCATTGTTTTTCTACACCTTGACGCATGAATTTGCCGAACAATTCTTCCATTTTTGCTATCTGCTTTTTACCCATTGCTTTACGGAGAGTGTCGGATTCACCTCGGGTAAAGTTCGCAATTTCACGTGACAGAAGCATCACCTGCTCCTGATAGACTGTGATTCCGTATGTGTCGCTCAAATATTTGCTCATGCATGGCAAGTCGTATTTAATTTCCTCCTTGCCTTGTTTTCGCTTGATGAACGATGGAATGTTATCCATCGGTCCTGGACGGTAGAGGGCGTTCATGGCAATCAAGTCGCCGATTACGTTCGGTTGCAGTTCTTTCAGGTATTTCTGCATTCCCGGCGATTCAAACTGGAACACGCCAACTGTTTTTCCCTGACAATATAATTTATAGGTAAGTTCATCATCTATCGGAATATTGTCGATGTCAATTATCTCGCCAGTATGATGTTTCACGTTTTTGATGGCTTCTTTTATAATTGAAAGCGTTTTCAGTCCCAAGAAGTCCATTTTTATCAATCCGACAGTTTCAATCACGTGACCGTCGTATTGCGTCACAATGGTGTCTTCTCCTGTGTCTTTGTCCTTGATTGTACAGACAGGAGCGAAGTTCGTCAGGTCGTCGGCACCGATGATTACGCCGCAGGCATGTATGCCTATTTGTCGGTTCGTGTCTTCCAATTCCTGTGCGTAGGTCAACATCGACGAAATGTTTTTGTCTTCGCCGTTCAGGTATGTTTTTAGTCCGCTGATGTATTTGTAGCAGTTTTTGAGGTTGACTTTCGGTAACTTTTTTGGTTCTTCGGTCAAATTATCCACTTCCATCACGTCTTTTACCTCAAAATCCCTGTCGGGAATGAGTGATTTGATGGCACTAACGGTAGAAAGAGAAATGTTTTGTACACGACTGACATCGGCGATGGCTGATTTCGACGCCATTGTACCGTATGTGATAATGTGGGCGACCTTTTCTTTTCCGTATTTTTTCGTAACCCAGTCCAAAACCTTTGCACGGCCGTCATCGTCGAAGTCCACGTCGATATCGGGGAGTGAGATACGGTCAGGATTTAAGAAACGTTCGAACAGTAAATCGTATTTGAGCGGGTCGAGGTCGGTTATCCACAGACAGTAAGCCACTACGGAACCTGCCGCCGAACCACGTCCCGGTCCGACCGATACTCCTAATTCCTCGCGTGCTCCGCGAATGTAATCCTGCACAATAAGGAAGTAGCCCGGGAAACCCATGGTCTTCATCACGTGAAGTTCAAAGATTATTCGCTCTTTTTGTTCATCGGTGAGATTGTCGCCGTAACGTTTGCGTGCGCCTTCCCAAGTGAGTTTTGCAAGATAGTCGGCTTCGAGTTTTATACGGTATAGTTTTTCATAGCCACCTAACTTTTTTATTTTCTTTTCGGCATCTTCTTGACTAAGAACGACTTCGCCTTTTTCGTTACGGGTAAATTCGTCGAAAAGTTCCTGCTCTGTGAATTTTTTCTTGTATTCTTCTACAGTTCCAAAATCTTTAGGAATGTCGAACATTGGCATAATTGGTCCGGAATCGATGGCGTAGTCCTCAATTTTTTCGACAATTTCCTGTGTGTTTTCCAATGCTTCGGGAATATCGCCAAAAATAGCCTCCATTTCTTCAGGCGTTTTCAGCCATTCTTGTTTTGTGTAATGAAGACGGTTTGGGTCGTTGTAATCTTTGCCTGTGCTGAGACAGATAAGTCTGTCGTGTGCTTCGCCGTGTTCTTCCTCCACAAAGTGTACGTCGTTTGTCGCAACGATTTTTGTGTTTGTCTTACGTGCAAGTTCAATCAAAATTGGATTGACTTTCTGCTGTTTCTCGTATGTGGTGGTTTCTGCATTCGGCTTGTCCGTTTTATGTCGCTGTAATTCAATGTAATAATCGTCTCCAAACACTTCTTTGAACCACAAAATTGTTTTTTCGGCCTCGTCAATTTTCCCCGCCATAATCAATTGGGGAAGTTCGCCACCGAGACAGGCGGAGCAGACAATCAGTCCTTCGTGATATTGCTTTAGTACATTTTTGTCGATACGTGGACGGTCGTAAAATCCGTCAATATAGGCAATCGACGCGAGTTTACAGAGATTTTGGTAACCCTTTTTGTTTTTTGCCAACAAAATCAAGTGCCAACCGCTACGGTCGACAATTATTTCTTTTCCTCGTTCTGCCGAAAAGATTTTGTAGTTCTTGTCGTGGTCGTATAATGTACGACGGGCGCAGTACGCCTCAATACCGATGATTGGTTTGAACGGCACGAAATTGTTCAATTTTTCCTCAAGTTTCGGTAATTCTGCCTCCAAATCTGCCAGTCGGGCTTTCGCTTTTTCTTTTTCCTCGTCGGATTTTTCGTCAGATTCTATTATGGCCTTTTCCTTGGCAATGTTTTCCTTGCACTCCGAAACTTTTTTCTTCGGTTTGGAATTGAAACTGTTGGCGGAGTCTTTTAAATCTTTGATACCGAACATGTTGCCGTGGTCGGTGAGGGCCATCGACGTCATGCCGTTTTTCATACATTTCTCAATCAAATCGGGCACTTTCGACATGCCGTCGAGAATCGAGTAATGCGAGTGAACGTGTAAGTGAGTAAATTTCATTTTTCTTATTGTTTTCTGTTGAGTATCAGTACTTTTTGTTTTAATAAGATTTTATAAGACTCAATAGCAAATAAAATCAAAATTTGAATTGAAATTACGTGTGTTGATAAATTATGAAAACATCGTTTATTTCAATTTTTTTGACAAAAGAAATACATACCTGTGCAAAAACAGAACACAGGCAAAAAAAATCTTTATGTTGGGCAAGAATAAATATACAATATTATTTGTGTATATTCGTTTTTATGTACATTTGACGGAAAGTTTTAGATAATGAAAGGAAAGTTTGCATCGCTCGACACGACGAATAAATTATTGATGTTGTTGGTTTTGCCAATGATGTTCATCATATTGAAGGAATTATCAAACATTTTTGTCCCTTTAATCGTGGCGTGTTTTTTTGCCTTGTTGTTCATGCCGTTTCTTCGTTGGTCGGCACGGATGAATATTCCTCGTTTCGTCGCGATAATAGTGATTTTTGTTACTTTTGTGGTCGTGGCACGATGCTGTGTCTGGATTTTGCAGCTTGCGAGTCAGGAAATTCGTGGCACCGATGTGCAGACGTGGCAACAGATTTATATGAACTTCAAGGATTTTGTGATCCGACTGGCAGTGATTGTGGGATTGAACGAAGAAACAATTCTGGAACATTTGCAGGAAACTGATTTGGTTTCAACGTTGTACGAAAATGCAGGCAATGTACTTAGCGCGGTTCGCAAGACGTTTTCCATTGTGTTTCTGTCTATTTTCTTTATGATTTTGCTCTTGGCAAGTTCGTTCAATGGCCAGCGGATTCTGGAAGTCTTGTTGCTGAAAAATAAAACTTCGTCAATGCGGACATACATTACTATAGAGAAGAGTATTTCCAAATTCATTTTTGTGAAAATTATCATAAGCTTGCTTACTGGTATTTCGTTCAGCATTTTGTGCTATTGTTTCGACGTGCAGTTCCCGATTTTCTGGGGCGTGCTTGCGTTTATTCTGAATTTCATACAAATGATAGGCTCTATTATTTCTACGGCGATAATGTGTGTGTTTGCCGTGACTTTTCTGCCAACAATGTCGGTTACGGTGCTTTTTATCGTGCTTGCCATTGCCATACAATTATTATTTGGTAGCATTTTGGAACCGATATTTATGGGTAAAACGTTCTCTATCAATACGGTGACTATCATTGTAATGTTGTTCTTCTGGGGATATGTGTGGAATATTCCGGGAATGATTCTCGCTGTGCCACTGACAGTTACAATGAAAACAATTATGGAGCAGTTTGACAGAACCCGTGCCATTGCAGCATTGATGTCGTAATTTTTCAGAAAAAATCCCGAAAAGTCCATACTATGTAAGAAGAATTTTGTATTTTTATGAAATTCTTTTTAGAAAGTATAATTATGGCAGAAAAGAAACCGAAAATTTTTGTTTTAGATACAAATGTTATCTTGCATAATTGTAGAGCAATTTATGCTTTTCAGGAAAACGACGTTGTGATTCCAATAACGGTTCTCGAGGAACTTGACAAATTCAAGAAAAACGAAGACGAATTAGGCTGGAATAGTCGAAATTTCACGCGTGAATTAGATGCGCTGGCAAACGAGACTATCTTTTCGAAAGGAGTTTCGTTGGGTGAAAGTTTGGGTAGATTGTTTGTAAAGACATTGCCTCACTATCCCGAAATTGTTAAAAAAGCATTTTCGGAACAAATTCCCGACCATAGGATCATTGCAACTGCGGTTTTGATGAAAGAGGAGCATCCCGACAGAACGGTCGTGATGGTTTCCAAAGACATCAATCTTCGCATGAAGGCAAAATCTATCGGTTTGATTGCTCAAGATTTCGAAAACGATAAAATCAAAGACATAGGTAGAATAGAAGAGGGCGTAAAAGTGTATGACGGAATAGCCATTGAATACATTAATAGATTGTATGCAAAACATACGAATGAATGTACGATTCTGCCAAAAGAAATCGGGTTGCCGGAATTTTCGACACACGAATATTTTGTCTTGCAGAGCGGCAACACATCTGTCATGGCGTATTACAGTCCTGTGACGAAGAAAATTTCTCGTGTGAATAAATCGCGTGTTATGGGCATTGAGCCTCGAAATTCTGAACAGGCATTTGCCTTGCATTCGTTGATGAACGACGATGTGAAGCTGATGGCACTTACTGGAACGGCTGGTACGGGAAAGACGCTTTTGGCCTTGGCTGCGGCTTTGGAACAACATGAAAATTACGACCAGATTCTGCTTGCACGTCCGATTGTGGCACTGGGCAACAAGGATTTAGGCTATTTGCCTGGCGGCGAAAAAGATAAAATCAAACCATATATGTTGCCTTTGTTCGACAATCTGCAAGTAATTAAACAAAATCTTCGCTACAATGGTGCGAGAATCAATGCAATCGACGAAATGTTGGCGGACGGAACATTGGAGATTTCTCCGCTGGCATATATTCGTGGTCGCTCACTGTCGCATGTGTTCTTTATTATTGACGAGGCTCAGAATCTTACTCCGCACGAAGTTAAGACTATTATAACCCGAGCAGGCGAGGGGACGAAGATTGTCTTTACCGGCGATATTCAGCAGATTGATTCACCGTATTTGGATATTTATTCCAATGGATTGTCGCATTTGAGTGCAAAAATGAAAGGTCAACTACTGTTTTCGCACATGAATTTAGTTAAAGGAGAACGGAGCGAATTAGCGGAATTGGCAAGTCGATTATTGTAAAAAATGATGAAAAAAGCCAAAAATCGTATTTTCTGTGAAAATAATTGCCAAAATCCTTTGTCGTTATTGAGAAAATCCGTAAGTTTGTAGAGTTTAAAATTAAAACATTTACTTAAATAAAAAAATTATTATTATGAACAAACAAGAATTAGTAGCAGAAGTAGCTAAAGCATCTGGCTTGACAAAAGTTGATTCAGAAAAAGCAGTTAATGCATTTGTAAAAGCAGTTTCAGGTGCATTGAAAAAAGGTAACTCAGTTCAATTGATTGGTTTCGGAACTTTCAAAGTTGGTAAAAGATCTGCAAGAAAAGGTCGTAACCCTCAAACTGGTAAAGAAATCAAGATTGCAGCTAAGAAAGTTGCTCAATTCAAAGCTGGAAAAGCTCTTTCTGAAATCGTTAACAAATAATTTTTGGAAAGACGTTAAAAAAGAGGACTCTTCGGAGTCCTTTTTTTTTGCTCAAAAGTTCGATTATTTTGTCGGATTAAGCTCTGTAATTGTAGGAAAGGAATATTTTTGCCGAAAAAAATATCGAAATGAGAAAAATCGTGTCATTGCTTGTGGTAAGCATTTTTAGTCTGACCTTGTTTGCACAGATGGAAGAAGGAATTTGGGAAACGTATGACGCAAAGACGGGCAAGGCGATGAGCCATGTGAAAGTTTACAAAAAGGATGGTAAACTATATGGCGAGGTTGTGAAAAATATCGCTGGCGTGTATACAACCTGTACAAAATGTTCGGGAGCCGATAAAAATAAACCAATACTTGGATTGATGGTTATTCGTGGCTTGGAGAAAAAAGGCAACAAGTGGGAGAAAGACGATGGCATTCTTGACCCGATGACAGGATATATATGTGACGGAGAATTGTGGTTGGAAAGTCAGAACGTGATGAAAGTCAAAGGCTCCGTGCTATTTTTTAGCGAAACGCAGACGTGGAAACGAGTTACGCCGACAAAAAAATAAAACGACATTTGACCAATGCTGGAAAATTCTCTGACTGATTTTATGTTACATCTTTTAACAGATGTTTGTATTTCCGCTTGAAAATTCTCGAATTTATCCGACTAAATAAACAGAATACGCACAAAGCAGCCAGAATATACACATATCCCATAAGTGAGTCGTTGCTTATTGTACTCCATTTAAGCGGATTGAATGTGTTTCTAATTGTGTCAATATTGTCAATATAAGGATCTGTGTTAACTGGATTGTAGTTGAAGTAATCTTCTGCATCGACACCCTTGGTGAAAACATTAAACCACGACAGAAAAGGATATATTCCACCACAAAGTATTCCTTCCTTGGGTTCTCCAATGATTACTTTAAAAAAAGTAAAGACGGGAAATGGCATGTTTAACGTAAAAAACAGATTAAATAACCTAAATTCCCCGATAGAACGTATTTGAAGAATGCCTGCATAAAATGAAATTAAAGTAATGCCGAAAACAAATAAATATATTGTCTGATACAAGAGTGAATAAAGGTTTAATTGGAGACTATATAAGCTGTTCATGTGCCCTATCAGCCTAAACCCTTCTAAAATAATCAATAAGAAAAAGATATACTTTAGAGGAGAATATTTAATCCCGAAAATACGTAAGATAAACCATGAATACACGCAGACAACGCTGTAAAGGTATAGAACACCCGTATATTCCCTATATGCCAAGCCCCATAACATTGGATTAATGAATTCGGTAGATGACCAATGGGCAGATGTAAATAGTACAGGAATCCACGTCGATATTGGGTACAAACCATTAAAATTGACGATTTCGTGTCTGGAAACGCTATCTGATTCAATTCCTAACGTCAAAAACGGCATTGGCAATATGCATATATATAATATCTTAAAAACAAGACCTTCTTTGTCTGTTCTCAATATTGCAAAAAAGATAAATCCTATCAGGTAAAACAATTCATACGCAAGCTTTACAATTTCATTGTCGGAAGAACGTGTGAAAAATCCAAAAATAATGCAGAGTATGAAGTGTATGCAGCCCCAGTAGGAGAAAGGCTTTATTTTGCGTAACGAAAAATTTCGTACTGTATGGATTTTGTCCTTCACGTAGTCGTATGTTCTGTTTTTCCATGCAGTCACCACAGGTATGACAAGGCAAAGTAAGACTACCGACAAAATGCAAAATACTAGAAAAGAGATAGTTTTCATATTGTTTTTCCTTCATTATTCCTCTGAAAAAGGCATTCCTACAACTTCAACTACAATAACCGACGGATATTTGTTCTCGTCGCTTTGGTTTTTGAAAAATTCTATGCTGATGGAGCCGTCATTGTTCTGCCAATATTGAAGTTCTTCCTGCGGATTTGAAAGTTCGTACACTTTTTTGATTTTATTTGTCATTTCCGGCACGTCAATAATCGTGTATTTTTCGGCAGACGTTATGTGACAGTAAAGTTTTCCTTCTTTTTTTGTACAATAACCCCATTCTGGTTCTTCCTCGAACGGACTGCGTGTTGTGCCATATATTGATTCTCCGTAGATTTTCATCCATTTACCGATTTCTGTCAGATTGGAAATATCTTCTTTTGTGAGCGTACCGTCGCCTTTCGGACCGATATTCAGCAAATAGTTTCCGTCACGGCTGACGATTGCTTCTAATTCGTGAATCAGCGTGTCGGGTTGCTTGTAGGAATTCATTTTCGTGGAATCGAATCCCCAACTGCCGTTCATGGTCTGACAGGTTTCCCAAGGTCGTTTAAGCGGACTCGACGGAATTTTTTCTTCGGGACACATAAAGTCGCCGAGACCGAGATTCCGCTTAACTCTTTCATTTATTATGATAGTGGAATCGATGGATAAAATATATTTTTGCAAATCAATTGCATCTTGTTTTGTCCACCAATTGAACACGTCGGCGGTGTCTTTGTTTTCGCACCAGTCGCCATCAAACCAGAGAACGGCAGGGTGGTAACGGTCGATGAGTTCCTTGATTTGTCGTTTTTCGGCTTCTATGAACGGAGCTTTTTCGTCCATTGAAACTAATTGTGACCAATGGTCTTTTGCATTTTGAGAATGGTGGTTCCAGTCGAGAATGGAGTAGTAGAGCCCGAATTTTAGACCTTGTTTGTCGCATTCTTTTTTTAATTCCATGAGAATGTCGCGTTTAAAGCCGAGATAATGGTATAAATCATAGATTTGTGTATTTGTAACATCTTTGAAATCATTAACTTCGGTGTGCCACATCGAAAATCCTTCGTGATGTTTTGCGGTAATTACAATGTATTTCATGCCCGCATTTTTGGCGAGTGTTACAATTTGTTTTGCATTGAATTTCTTTGGGTTAAAGTTTTTTGTGATTTTATTCTGATAGTTTTCCTTGCTCCAATTTTCGGTGAACATGCACCATTCACCGTGACCGTAATACGAATACGAACCAAAGTGGATGAACATTCCGAAACGTGCCTCATACCACCATTCCATTTTTTGTGGAATCTTATACATTTTCCCTTGAGGCTGACTCTGGAATCTTTGATTCTTGACAGCAAGCTGTGAATAAGTCAGTTGCGTTGATAACAGGGCGAGAATTACGAGTAACTTTTTCATAACGATTTTTGTTTTTTGTTATATGAATCGTGCATATTTCATTGTTTTGTTTTTGAAAAATCTGGAATGTCAACAACAATAATTTCAAATTCTTTTTCTTTTGTTACTGGCTTGTTACTTTTCATAGGCATAGGTTGGTTCAGTCTATTGTATATTGTATCGTTTCTGTAATCCCTATACCCCCAATTCTTAATTCTAAATTCTATTGTTGTGTCTGTACGATGTACACAAGCGCTAGTTTGAATTTCCTGTTCGGGATGTGAAAGTTCGTAAACTTTATATGTATGTTTCTCTGATTCTGGATGTTGAATCTTTATAAAAGGAGTCCATGTCGTCCCAAATGGGTCGCGGGAGTAGCAATACAATTTGCCATCTTTGACTGTGTACAAATGTTTGTCTTCATAAGATTGACTATTCCCGTATGTATCTCCATCGGGAGATGGATTGCGTCCCGTGCCGTAAATTGCCTCGCCATACACGCTCATCAATGAGCCAACAGCGCGAAGTGTGTTCTTGTCGCCTTTTGACAGTTTTCCATTGCCTTTAGGACCAATGTTGAGCAAATAATTCCCGTCACGGCTTGCTGTCATAAACAGTTCTTCAAAAATTTGGTCGGCAGTCAGATAATTTTTAGGACTGCTTTTACTTTTATCGTATCCCCAAGCTCCGTTCATAGTGCGACAGGTTTCCCACGGGCGAGCCAACGGTTTCGACGGAATTTTTTCTTCGGGACACATAAAGTCACCCAAACCAAGATTTCGCTTAATTCGTTCATTTACAATGATTGACGAGTCAATCGACATAATATAGTTGTATAAATCGACGGCATCTTGTTTTGTCCACCAATTGAACACGTCGGCGGTGTCTTTGTTTTCGCACCAATCGCCGTCAAACCAAAGAACAGCTGGGTGGTAGCGGTCAATCAATTCTTTTATTTGTGCTTTTTCTGCTTCGATAAATGGTGATTTTTCGTCCATCGAATACAACTGCGACCAATAATCTTTTGCAAACTGCGAATGATGGTTCCAATCAAGAATGGAGTAGTACAGACCGAATTTCAGACCTTGTTTGTCGCACTCGTTTTTGAGTTCCATAAGTATGTCGCGCTCAAATCCCAAATAATGGTAGAGGTCGAATGTGGTCGTGTTCGTATAGTCCTTGAAATCATCAACTTGCGTATTCCACATACAAAAACCTTCGTGGTGCTTGGCAGTTATTATAATGTATTTCATTCCCGCCTGTTTTGCCAGTGAGACGATTTCCTTGGCGTTGAAATGCTTCGGGTTGAATTTCTTTGTGATTTTGTTTTGATAATCTACCTTCGACCATTTGTTGAGAAACATTTCCCATTCTCCGTGTCCGTAGTGGGAGTATGAGCCAAAGTGAATGAACATTCCGAACCGTGCCTCGTACCACCATTGCATTTTTGGGGGAATGTCGTAAGCAACTATATTATCTTGATATTCAAACGTTTGATTTTCTACAACGGGAATTTCTTGCGAAAATGCGATGTTCGCAATCAAAAGCAGAACTATGGAGAGTGTCTTTTTAATTTTGTAACTCATAAGATTCTATTTTATTTGATATACAATTACTTTATGTGTTTTTATAGGAACCATCAAACGAGTTCCCGGGCTAAATAATTTCTGACGAATAAATAATTCCTTAAACTTTTCTTCTTGCTCTCTTGAAAAAGGAATGTTTGTGCCTGATTTTATAGAAATGTCAACCACATACCCTTTTTCATCTATGTTCATTTCTGCCAGAAGAATGCGTGTCCCTTTTATAGAATCAGAACGTTTTTTTTCATAGTATGTGCCTTCAATTTTAAGCACTGAGTCCTGAAAAAAATCTAATTTTTTATAAAAGGAAACACTATCTAATAATTGTGGACTTTTTATATCCTTTAAATTATATAACCGATACATAGGAGTTGGGGTTGTATAATAACCATAATAAACTGTATCACTTATTTGCAATCTTAGGCAAAGTTTTTTGTAATAAATTGAATCTGGTGCATGTTCTTTGCTGATAAAACTAACATCATTACTTTTAGGATAAAAATATTGCATCGGAACATAGTTGAGATACTTTTCTTTAGAGGTTAAACAGACTGTTTTGTCGTTCTTATACGAAATAGATACTGTCTTTTGATTACATAAATCGGAGTATTGTTTTTTCCCGTCAATATCACATGGTATCAGAGGAAAATTTGATAGTTTTATGTATTCTTGAAATCTTACATCAAAACACTGTGAGTTAATGGGGAAATAATATAAAACGTATTCGCCAGCATGATTTTCTATATATGATGTATATACATTGTATGCAAGTATGCGATAGTCCCGATAACCCGTGGAAGTAACTATTCTAACAAAATCAAAGGGTTTAACATCTTTTCCATCATCAAAATTTGGACTGTCGTTATAAAAACAAGCATCGTGTTGATAGGTAGGCATTCTATGAAAATCGGGCTCATCGCAATCTTGACAATTACCTTCGTATGATAGTCTTCCGCAGGCATCGTAAAATGAATAATCTTCCCAACCAGAGTGTGTCAGTTTCTCATTGCCTCGTAATGCTACAAAAGAAATGGAATCCCCTTTTACATTTAATGTTTCGTCAACAACAATTTGCCAGATATCATTGCGGCACCATACGTATAAAACAGTCATTTTTAAACCTTTGTATGATTGATATGTTGTTTCTACGCTAAGTTCAGAGACATAAAAAATGTTATTTTGAGAATTTGCCTTCTCAAAACAAATAAACATTAATATTACAAGCCAAAGTTTTTTCATTTATCAAATATACCTCTATTTTTATTGAAGTAATCGCATACTGCAGTTATTTTGCACCTATTACATAACGGCTTGATTGCCTTGCAGGTATAGCGTCCGTGGAGAATGAGCCAATGGTGCATGTCGTGCATTTTCTCGTCGGGAATATATTTGATCAATTGCTTCTCGGTTTCTAACGGTGTTTTGGCGTTTTTAACCAAACCGATTCGTGCCGAAACACGAAACACGTGAGTATCGACAGCCATTGCAGGTTTGTGAAAAACCACGGCGGCCATCACGTTTGCAGTTTTCCTTCCTACGCCCGGTAATTTCTGCATTTCGTCAATGTCATCGGGAATTTCGTCGTGAAATTCATTGTGAAGCATTGTGGCCATATTTTTCAGGTGTTTTGCCTTGTTTTTAGGGTAGGAACACGATTTTATAAGATTGAAAATCTCGTTTTCGCTTGCTTGCGACATTGCCAAAGGCGTTGGAAATGATTTCATTAGGGCGGGAGTAATCATATTGACCCGTTTGTCGGTACATTGTGCTGAGAGAATTACAGCAACCAACAAGTCAAACGGCGAAGAATACGTGAGCTCCGTCTTCGGAGCGGGAGAATATTCCTCGAATTTCTGTATGCAGTATGAATATTTTTCTGCAAGAGTCATTTTTTATGAAAATTAGTGTATCAAATATATATAAATGAATTAAATTTGACAAAAAAATTTACAAATGAAGAAAACATTTTTATTATTACTGTTAGTTCCGTTTGCACTTGTTTCTTGTGAAGACATATTGGGCGAAGACGGAGATTTGTCATCAGACGATGTTGTGAAAGGGTTGAAAACAGCCTTGAATATTGGTACTGATTCGTCAACCACAATTCTTTCTGCTACAAATGGTTATTATGGCGATGCATTGGTAAAAATTCCGTTGCCAAAAGAAGCTATGGCAATTAAGGAAAAAATGGATTATGTCCGAAAATATTCGTCAACTGCGGCAAGTGTGATTGATGGTAAAATGGAAGATTTGATTCTTGCGATCAACCGTTCTGCCGAAGAAGCCGCAAAAGATGCTGCTCCAATATTTTCCAGTGCTATTACAAATTTGTCGATAGTTGATGGTTTGCAGATTTTGAATGGCGAAGTTCCTGGTGAATCGTTGAAGTCTGCTGCGGATTTCGATTCTCTTGCTGCGACAAAATATTTGAAGAATCAAACGTATAATTCGTTGGTCGATGCGTATGCACCGAAAATGGATGATGCTTTGGGAAAGAAACTCGTAGGAAACGCATCTGCAACAAGTTTGTGGAACGACATTACGTTTTTGTATCGCAATATGGCGACGCGGCTCGTCTGGCAGCTAAAATAGCAGGAAAAGATATTGCATTTAATGAGGTTAATACCGACATTGGCGAATATGTGACGGGAAAAGCCCTCGATGGCTTATTCTTGAAAGTCGGTGACCAAGAAAAGGAAATTCGTAAAAATCCGTTCCAATGGGCGAGCGACATTATTAAAAAAGTATTTGGCAGCGTGTACGAAAAATTGTCAGAATAAGGGTAGTTTTTTCATAATGAAAGGGGAGAAGGTGGATGCAGCATTGCGTTCGCCTTTTTTTTGCAAATGGCGTTTTCTCAGGAATTCGTGTGTCGTTAAGAAAAAAGAAATGGGTAAATAGTATAAAATCAATACTAAATGACTTGTTACACTTTCGTTTTTATTTATATTTGGCAGATTTTTAAACAAAATAACAATGAACGATAAGATTCCATACAAGATTTATTTAAGTGAGGATGAAATCCCTACACAATGGTACAACGTGCGTGCTGATATGAAAAATAAACCAGCTCCGCTAATCAATCCTGCAACAGGTAAGGCTCTCGGCCTTGAGGATTTGAATCCGATTTTTTGCGAGGATTTGAACAAACAGGAACTCGATAACGACACAAAATTTTTTGACATTCCTGAGGAAATTCAGAATTTTTATAAGATGTATCGTCCGTCGCCGTTGGTGCGTGCGTATTTCTTGGAAAAAGCACTCGGCACGCCGGCAAAGATTTATTATAAATTCGAAGGAAATAATACATCTGGAAGTCATAAACTTAATTCTGCCGTTGCACAGGCATATTATGCCAAAAAACAGGGCTTGAAAGGCGTGACAACCGAAACTGGCGCTGGTCAGTGGGGTACGGCTTTGAGTATGGCTTGCTCTTATTTCGGATTGGACTGTCGTGTGTATATGGTGAAATGCTCATACGAACAAAAACCTTTCCGTCGCGAAGTTATGCGCACGTATGGGGCAAACGTAACACCGTCTCCAAGCAATACTACAAATGTCGGTCGCAAGATTCTTGCTGAATTTCCTGACACGACAGGTTCGTTGGGATGTGCCATTTCCGAAGCGGTAGAGGCTGCCGTAAGCATGGACGGATATCGGTATGTTTTGGGTTCGGTGTTGAATCAAGTGCTTTTGCATCAGACAATTATCGGTCTCGAAACGCAAAAGGCATTGAAGAAATATGGAATCAAACCAGATATGATTATTGGTTGTGCTGGTGGTGGTTCGAACCTTGGTGGCTTGGTAAGCCCGTTCATCGGCGAAATGTTGAGAGGCGAGGCTCAATATCGTGTGATTGCCGTAGAACCTGCTTCATGCCCAAGCTTCACTCGTGGTAAATATGCATACGATTTCTGTGATACGGGTATGATTTGTCCGTTGGCAAAAATGTATACGTTGGGTAGTCAATTCATGCCGTCGCCAAACCATGCTGGAGGTTTGCGTTTCCACGGAATGAGCCCGATATTGTCGCAATTGTACCACGACGGATACATGGAAGCTCGCGCCGTTGAACAGTCTTCGGTGTTCGAAGCTGCCGTTAAGTTTGCTCGTGTCGAAGGTATTCTCCCTGCTCCTGAAAGTAGCCACGCAATAAAAGTTGCAATTGACGAGGCATTGAAGTGCAAAGAAACAGGCGAGGAAAAGACAATCGTGTTTGGATTGACTGGAACTGGATATTTTGATTTGGTCGCTTATGAGCAGTTCAATTCAAAAACAATGACTGATTCTATTCCAACAGACGAGGACATTGCTGCAAGTTTGGCAAAATTGCCGAAATTGTAATTGACAATAATTAAAACATTATTTATCTGTAGAGCCACAAAATTTTGTGGCTCTACGATTTTATAAGGACTATTATGAGGTACACCGATAATTTACACTATTTATATACCCAATTCCCCAGTTTTCAGCATGTGGGAAAGACGGCGTATGTGCCGTCGTTGCATAATATTGAGTGTCTCTTGAAGATTTTGGATAATCCCGAAAAAGACATGGTGTGCGTACATGTGGCAGGAACCAACGGGAAAGGCTCCACGTCGCATTTCATTGCTTCGATATTGCAGGAGGCGGGGTATACGGTCGGTTTGTACACGTCGCCACATATAGTAGATTTTCGTGAACGGATTCGTGTTAATGGAAAAAATGTAACGGCTCAATTCATAAATTCCTTATTACAAAAGCATTCCAAGGAATTTGAACGCTTGAAACCGTCTATGTTCGAAGTCTCAACGGCGATGGCATTCGATTATTTCCGTCATAAAAACGTCGATGTGGCGGTGGTAGAAGTGGGATTGGGCGGAAGGTTGGACTCCACAAATGTGATTACACCAAGATTGTCGGTGATAACAAACATTGGTTACGACCATACGCAGATTTTGGGTGACACGTTGGCGAAAATTGCACGGGAAAAAGCGGGAATCATAAAACCTAATGTACCTGTAGTAATAGGGGAGTATCACCCCGAAACCGCACCTGTGTTTGAGTCTGTTGCCCAAGAAAATAATTCATGCATAACGTTTGCCTCTCGTTTGTACCATGTTTCTTCCGACACAAACTGGTTTGAAAAATTTTCAATTTTCAATGCGGAAAACAATCGTGTTTTTCAAGCACACAGTGGTTTACATGGAGCATATCAGGCAAAGAATATTGCGACGGTTTATGCTGCCGTGCAGGAATTGAAGAAAACCTTTACGATTCCCGTTGCTGCAATTAAGCGGGGATATAAGAATGTGGTTGCCAATACAAATTTAATCGGTCGTTGGCAGATAATCTCGCAGAAACCTTTGGTGATTTGTGATACAGGTCACAATTACGATGGAATTTCGTATACTATGCCGCAGTTGCAGTCATTAGGGAAAAAAGATGTTCGGATAGTGTGGGGAATGGTAGGCGACAAGGATATTGATACCATCATAACCCTTTTGCCCGATAATGCTACATATTATTTATGTATGCCGTCAATCGAACGTGCCATGCCGATGGAACGTATGGAACCATATTTCGCGAAAAAAAATCATACAGTTCATACGTCTATAATGAATGCGTATAAAGCTGCTTTACAAAATGTTACGGATGATACAGTCGTTTTTGTCGGTGGAAGTTCGTATGTCGTGGCGGAATTTTTATCAAAAAAATAGTCGTAAAAATTTGGAGAGAATTGAAAAGTATCTATCTTTGCATCGCATTTGAAAAACAAATGTAGCCGAAGGGCGCTTAGCTCAGCTGGTTCAGAGCATCTGGTTTACACCCAGAGGGTCGGGGGTTCGAATCCCTCAGCGCCCACAAAGAGGAAATCAATAACGATTTCCTCTTTTTTTGCCCGAAACCGTGCGTCCCGATTGGACGAGAAATAATCCTCAAAAAAATATACTTTTCATTTTAGGCTTTTTCAAATATTCTTCTACCTTTGTGCGGTTTTAAAAGAAGTAACTGAATGGAACAGATTTCAAAACGATTGTCCGCTCTCGCTGCGTCGCAGACGTTGGCTATGTCGCAGAAAAGTAACGAATTGAAGGCAGCAGGTAAGGATGTTATTAATTTAAGTATTGGCGAACCAGATTTTAATACGCCAGATTATGTGAAGGAAGCTGCAAAGAAAGCTATCGACGACAATTTCTCATTTTATTCTCCGGTAGGAGGCTACAAGGATTTGTTGGAAGCAATCTGTGCAAAATTGAAACGCGAAAACAATCTAACGTACAAGACTTCGCAGATAGTTGTTTCGGCTGGTGCAAAACATGCCTTGTCGAATGTTTTCTTAAGCCTTTTGAATCCTGGCGACGAGGTTTTGATACCGACACCGTATTGGGTTAGCTATCCCGAAATGGTGAAATTGGCCGAGGCAAAGCCTGTTTTTGTTCCGACAAATATTAAATCTGGATTTAAGGTTACGGCAGCGGAAGTGGAAAAGATGATTACTTCCAAAACGAGAATGTTCGTTTTCAGTTCTCCGTCAAATCCATGTGGTGCGGTTTATACAAAAGAAGAATTGGCTGATTTGGCAAATTTGTTTGCAAAAAATCCACAAATATTCATCGTTGCTGACGAAATTTACGAACACATCAATTTTGTGGGTGCCCATCAGTCAATAGCACAATTCGACGAATTGAAAGAACAAGTTATTATTGTAAACGGTGTTTCGAAAGCATATGCAATGACAGGCTGGAGAATTGGTTACGTTGCCGCTCCGGAATGGGTTGCGAAGGCTTGTACGAAATTGCAGGGACAAGTTACTTCCGGCGTATGCTCAATAGCTCAAAAGGCTGCTGTTGCTGCATTGAACGGTGGTTTGGAATATCCTAAGCAAATGACTGCCGCATATCGTCGTCGTCGTGATATGTTTATTGCAGAACTTTCGAAAATAAAAGGGCTGAACATTCATGTTCCTGATGGTGCATTCTATGTATTTGCCGAAGTGACGAATTTCCTTGGCAAGAAAGCTCCTGATGGCACGGTAATAAAGAAATCAGGCGAATTGGCAATGTATTTGTTGACCGAAGGTCTGGTTGCCGCAGTTTCGGGCGAAGGCTTTGGAAACCCGGAATGCATCCGCTTCTCGTTCGCAACTTCCGATGAATTGTTGCAGAAAGCGGCAGAACGCATCAAGGTTGCCTTGGAAAAATTGAAATAGTATTTGTTTCATAATTGCATAAGGCTGACGTAAGTCAGCCTTTTTTATTTTCAACTCTCAACTCTCGACTCTCGACTCTCGACTCTCGACTCTCGACTCTCGACTCTCGACTCTCGACTCTCGACTCTCAACTCTCAACTCTCAACTCTCAACTCTCGACTCTCAACTCTCAACTCTCAACTCTCAACTCTCAACTATTATACTTAGGCACATATCGTCTAACTCTGACGGTGTTTCCATTTTCGTTGTATTCAATTTCGTCGAAGAAAAAACGGCTGAGGCGTATTCCGCGACCATGCAGTTCTTCTTTTATTGAGATGCCTAAATCAAAGCCGTTGCCTTCATCTTGAATGTACCATTCATCGTATTCGGGACATTGGTTGAAAGATATGAATACTTTTTTGTCCTTGTATTTTGCGTCTTTTTGTCTTTCGTCTATAAGTTCCTCAAAATTACCACATTCAAGTGCGTTTGTCTTTTCCGAAAACGAAATATTGAGGTTCCCATGTTCTATGGCGTTGTAAATCAGTTCTTCCAATCCTAATCGGATTTCCGATTCCCAGCAGGCAAAAATTGGATTGGAGCGGGAGAGTAGTTCGTCTACAAGCAATGGAACATTGGAAAATGTGTTGTCAGTTGTCGTTGCAAATGTATTCTTACGGGTGATTGTGTTTTGCTCTGTCGCTTTTTTCCGTGTTTGCAGTATGTATTTATATTGTTTTAGGTAAAGTTTGAGCTCTTCCAGGTCGTTTTGTAAAAAGGCAATATTGCTGACACCTTGTTTCATTGCTTCGGCAATACGTTGTTTGTCGTTGGAATCTAATAGAATAGTGACCGCCACTTGTGGAATCAGTTGCCTGGCGCATTTTAAGAAATCATCTACGCCGTTTTGCATTTGAGTAAAATCGCAGACAATTATGTCGGGGCGAAAAGATTCTATAAGGTTGGATGTTTTATCGTGGAAATCGACAAGACGGGTAGTGTAGGAATCGGCAATTTCCGTGTCGTACAGAAATTTAGTAATGTCATTGCTGCTGATAATCAGTAATTTGTACTTCACTGCATTGTCTTGTTTTGTCTAACAAATATATGAAATTCAATAAGAAGTCGTGACGTGATTTTTCAACAAATAATTATCTTTCAGTGAGATACATTAAAATTCCAAAACATGTTATATATTTGCACCACAATATTTCATAGAAAAATTCGTTTTAAAAACGTTTTCGTTGAAATAAATTGCTCTGACTATGATTGAAGTTTTAAACGAAATTGACGAATATACGTTCTGTGTAGAAGAAATCGAACGCTATCGCACTCTACGTGAGGAGATTGAGGCAAAAGTTGCTGACTTGCGGAGACGTAAGGCTGCCGAATTGGCTCTCAATCCTATTTGCGATGTTTCGGTTCTTGAACGACAGATTGCGACGTTGCTTGACGATGATGAAGTGTTGGGTGCCAAGATGCACGAACTGACAATCAAAAGAAATCTTTTGGAACCGTAATTAATAGGTTTTGGTTTTTTTTCCGCAGAAATCTATGAAATTGCAATATTTACAATTGTTTTCATTTGATGTTTGCGCAAATTTCCCCGTGGTTTGTAGCAGTCGAGAAATGAGCTGTTCCAGTTGTTCTTTAAATTGACTGTATAATTCTCCATCGAATTTCTGTAGCTCGTTTTTCTCAATCGTGAGGGTAGTTATCGGGCTTTCGTTATTGATATTTTGAACGAAATACAAATTCGGCTGGTAGTTACAATCGGGATTTTGTGATTTAAGAATATAGGCATACAGCAGTGTCTGAAATGCCTCGGACTGATGGTCTTTGCCGTCGAATAAGTTTTCGATGTTTTTTACGATAAATTTTTTCTTGTACGTGCTGTCTGTCCAACGACCAGTTTTGTAATCACCAATACGGTAGACGTTTTGGTAGAAATCGAGCCTGTCGATTTTTCCGCTGAGCGTGACGCCGTTTATGGTTGTTTCCGTTTTGTCATATTCAAGTGCAATAATTTTGCAGATATGTTTCTTGTCGAATAGAAGAAAGTTCTGAATGTATTTGAATGTCGAAAGAAATTCTTTGCTTTCCCTGTTGGCAATGGCCTGCGGAGCCTTGTTGTTTTCCATAGCTTTGTCAATGCACTTTTTGATATGTTCTTCGTCGGCAAGGAGCGTGTCGATTGTTTGTTCGTCAAGCACTTTACCGACGTATGGCTTGTAGAGTTCTTCCATTGCATTGTGGAAGTAGTTCCCGAGGTCGTATGCCTTGGGCAGTTCGTCGAATTCGTCGGGTTTCCGTAGACCTAATATGTGTGCGAAGTAGAATTGCAACTCGCATTGTATGAATTTTGAAAGGCTTGTGGGGTAGAGCTTGTTTTCTCCCGTATGTAGTTTATTGATGTATTCCAACACTTCCGGCTGGTTTTTCTCTATTTCAATCGGTTGCTCGTTTCGTGGGTTGATTGTGTAGCCGTATTCTTCAACGCTTATGCCGTTGTATGTCTTGTTGGGATTGTCTTCGGACGAAGAAATGTTTTTGAACGGACTTTCGTATAATAACTGAAGTATAAAACGACTTTTTTCCGCCTTGTTTTCGCCTGTTCCTTCGCTGTATAGTATCGTCAGTTTTTCGCAGCGTTGAATAAGGCGGTAGAAGTAGTACGAGTACATTGCCGACTGTTCCTTAATCGTCGGCATGCCGAACCGTACACGGATGTTGTATGGAATGAACGAGCCTCCGACCTTGTTTTTGGGGAGATTTCCGTCCATGACCGAAGTCATTATTATGTTCTTGAAGTCGAGCATACGGGTTTCCAAAATACCCATAACCTGAAGGCCTTCAAGTGGTTGTCCTTCTACTGCAATTGTTTTGCCTTGAAGCGTTTTCTTGAGCAGCGAGTTTACAAATTGAACTTTTTCTAATTGTATTTCGCGTTTTTCCAATATGTCGCGAATGGCGGAAAGCTCTGTATAAATAGTGTAGAATATGCTCTTGTCGATTTCTCCTAATTTTTCGTTTTTGCAGATTTCCTCAATGCATGTTTTGAGTTCCGAAACGTATGTTGCGGAGACGTTTGAACCATTCTTTGGATTTATGTCAAATATATACGGCATGCCGCAGTAGTGCCTGCATTCCTCGGCGGAAATCGAGAATAGTTTGTTCTCGATTATCTTTTTCCGCAATTGGTTTGCATTTTTTGCCGCCTCTTGTGGAATAAGGGAATTCTCGCAAATGCGGAAGACGTCTTTGTAATAAATTTTGTCTCCTTCCTTGTTGGCGCACATGTCCAAAATTGACTCAAAAAGCGTGTACGCAGCCGACGACCTGATAGGGTAGCCCAACGTGATGTTGTAACGAATGTTGTTGGGAATCGACTTTATTATGGGAACAATCAGTTTTTCGTCGGCTAAGACGATGGCGGTGTTCTCCAACGAGGTCTCGTCTTGAATGAATTTTCCGCAAAGCTTTGCTTGTGCAATTTCGTTGGGCGTTTTTATGATTTGAATGGTTTTGTCCGATTCAAAATTGGTGAAATGTTCTTTGCCCAGTTCGTTTGGGAATTGCTGAATGTTTTTTCGTGTGAAAATCCCCGCTTCGTGCAGGTCGTCGTTTTGGTAAAATGTGTCGTAGTCCCAATAGAAAAACGCCTGTTTCCTGTTGTGTAAGAATTTGAAAACGGTTGATTCGCAAGTGCTTAATGCATTGAATCCAAGAAAAATATATGTATTGTCGCCAAATATGGCATCTTGCGTGTCAATGTCGGCTTCGGCGACGAAACGTATGGCCATTCCTTCGAAACAAAGTTTCTGTTCTTGCAGTTTTTGCCTGAAATCCTCATAAATTTTAGGAAGTTTGTTCCAAAGTGAAATGAATTTTTTAATAATGTTGTTTTCGTTTGTCGAGCTCAATTTTGCCGTATTCCAGAAGCGGGAAATCATTTCGCGTTGTTCTGGCTCTAAATAATCGAACAGCGAATCAATCTCTTTTATATCGGCAATGTTCGTGAACAGTTCGCCGGCGTTGATTTTGTATTTGTCAATGTCGTCGAAGTCGGAAAGCAGCATTTCTCCCCATGGATAGAAATCTTCGAACGATTCTTGTGTTTCCGTTTCTTTTTTGTAGCATTGGTACAGGTTGTAAATAAGCGTGAAATCGTCGGGAATGGTGAATTCCTGCTTCGAGATGCAGAAATCCTGTATGGTGGTCATTTTCGGCATGAAAACGGGCTGGGAAATGTGTTCGCCCAGCGATTTTCTGAAAAACACCATGGCACGCTTGCTCGGAAATACAACTGTAGTTTTTACAAGGTTTTCGCCATGTTTCTTAAGTATGTCGGATACGCATAAATCGATAAAAGATTCCATACACTAATTTTTGATGAAATATACGGGTTTTTCTGGCTGTCTGCAAGTTGAAAATTTAAAATAATGAAAGTTGTTGGTTTGCATTATTTTGCTGGTCGTCTTGTTTCGTCGGTGTTTTCTGTATGTCCGCCGAAGAATCGCCCAGACCAATCATCTGGTAGAATGTTTCTTCGTCAATTATTGACACGCCGAAAGACTGCGCCTTTTCTAACTTGCTTGGCCCGATCCCGTCGCCTGCCAGTAGGTATGTGGTACTTTTCGAAACGCCCGAGACGTTTTTTCCGCCGTAGGCTTCTATGAGTTCCTTCATCTCGTCGCGGCTGTGTTTTTCGAATGTTCCCGAAATGACAATGGTTTTTCCTTCGAGTACATTGCTTATAGCTTGCGTGCTGCCCGTTTCTTCGAATTGTATGCCGTTTGCTTTCAGTTTTTCAATGAATTGTATATTGTCGGGGTCGGCAAAGTAGTTTTTTATGCTGGCTGCAATTATTTCGCCCACGTCTTCGGTGCTTTGCAATTCTTCTAAAGTTGCGTTCTGTATTGCATCTAACGATTTGTATTTTTTTGCCAATGTTTTTGCACTGGTTTCGCCAATGTGACGGATTCCTATGGCGTACAAGACTCGAGCAAACGGGACGGATTTTGACGCTTGAATGCTGTCAATCAGGTTCTTGGCTGATTTTTCGGCGAAACGGTCTAAAGTAACAACGTCGTTGTAGGTGAGTGTGTATAGGTCGGCGCTTGTTTTTACGAGACCGGCCTTGTATAGTTGGTCAATCGTCGCTCCGGCAAGGGCAATGTCCATTGCTTTTCGTGTCACAAAATGTTCGATTTTGCCTTTGATTTGTGGCGGACAGTTTTTGGAGTTCGGGCAGTAGTAATTCGCTTCGTCTTCCATTCTTACGAGTTCCGCGCCACATTCGGGGCAGTGGGTTATGAATGCGAACGGCTTTGAATCTGCCGTTCGTGCGTCGACGTCTATTTCGACAACTTTGGGAATGATTTCGCCGCCTTTTTCAATGTAGACGTAATCGTTTATGCGAATGTCTAATTCCTTCATCTGGTCAGCGTTGTAAAGACTTGCCCGTTTTATGATTGTTCCTGCTAAATGGACTGGTTCGAGATTTGCCACGGGGGTGATTGTCCCTTGCCGTCCGACTTGGAAATCTATGGATAGTAGTTTGGTCCGGGCCCGTTCTGCCTTGAATTTGAAGGCGATAGCCCAACGGGGCGTTTTGGCTGTCATTCCCAATTCTTGCTGAAGCGAGATGGAATCAACTTTTATGACAATGCCGTCGGTGTCGAACGGAAGTTCTTTCCGCTTTGTGTCCCATTTTTTTATGTATGCGTACACGTCGTCGATTGTCTTGCATTGCTCCGAAAGGTCGGGAATGTTGAAGCCCCACGAGCGTGCAATGGCTAAATTTTCGTAGTGCGAATCCGAAGGCGTTTCCGACGGAATGTAGTACATGTTTGCTTGTAATGGTCGTCGTGCTACTTCCTTGGAACTCTGTAGTTTAAGTGAACCGGCAGCCGCATTTCTCGGATTGGCGAACGGTTGGTCGCCTTGTTCTATCCGTTCTTGGTTAAAAGCGTCGAAACCTTTTCGGGGCATGACGATTTCGCCTCTGATTTCCAATTCCTTAGGGTAATTTCCATGCAATTGTAACGGAACTGTTCCTATGGTTTTTGCATTGTTCGTAATGTTGTCGCCTTGAATGCCGTCGCCACGTGTCAAGGCGCGGGTGAGTTTGCCGTCTTTGTATTGTAACGAAATGGCAACTCCGTCGTATTTCAGTTCGCAGGTGTAACAAAAATCTCTCGTGCCGACGAGTTTCCGAACACGTGAATCAAATTCTTGCAAATCTTCGAGCGAATAGCTGTTTGCAAGAGATAGCATCGGATATTCGTGTTTTTCTTGAACAAAGCCCGAATCCAAGTCACTGCCGACTCTCTGGGTAGGAGATGTCGGGTCGAAATATTCGGGATGCTTTTGCTCTAAATCTTGCAGTTCTTTGAGCAGTTTGTCGAACTCAAAATCGGAAATTTCCGGGTTGTGCTTGACATAATAATTGTAATTATGTCGGTGCAGTTCGTTCCGCAGTTCGGTGATTCGTTCGAGGTCTGTCATGGTTCAATTATTTAATCATGCAGTCGGTAATTTCGGATATGTATTGTGTGTGAAAATCTCCGTTTTCGTAGTTGCCGAGTAAGTCTTTGCAAATGAATCCGTCTTTCTCGAAAGGGGCTGCATACAATTTTTTGCATTCAAGAATGAGTCGTGCTTCGGTGTACGCTACGGAGCCGTTTTTTGTCTCGAAGGTTGTCAAACCGCATTCTTTTACTTTGTTCACGTCGCGACCGCTTTTTGAGCCACAGAAGGCAAATATTTTCTTGTATGATTCGTCGAAAAACGACAGGGTGAAAAACTCTTCTCTGTCGATGAATTCTTTTGTGTATCGTTGCGGACGGATGACAATGCAGGCAACAGGTTTGTTCCACATAAAACCCATGCCGCCCCAACTTGCTGTAAGACAGTTGTTTTGCTGCATTGTTCCTGCCGTTACGAGCATATAGTCTTTCCCGATTATTTTTATGAGATTATCCTGTAATTCAAGGGGTGAGATGTGTGTGTGTTCCATAATTTAATTTTTTTTGTCGCCGTCGGTTACTATATAAATATCTTCGTTGTCTTTTTTCATCAGGTGCTTCTCGCGAGCCACACGTTCAATGTAGCCTTCGTCATCGAGAGCGTTTATTTCCTTTTGGGTGTCTATGATTTTTTGTTTGTAGTCTGCTTTTGTTTCTTGTAATTTATTGTTTTCTCTGTGCATCTTGTATTGGTGAATTAGGTTGTCGTTGTCGAAAAATATTTCCCAAACGACGAACACCGACACCAATGCAATGATGATGTTCCGTGTCGTGAGGTGCGATTTTATGTTTTCCCAAGCGGAAAACTGGGCGCCTGTATCTTTTTTGGTTTCCTGTTCTTCCATACAATTAAAATTCGAGCATAAAAATACAAAAAAATGTACAATGGGTGTGGAAGGGTCGAAAATAATTGTGCATTATGAATTATGCATTGTGAATTAAGAATTGTTTGTGTATTTTTGCCTAAAAATGAGAAAATATGATGAACACCACGGTTACTGGTATTGATTGTACCAAGATTTTGTTCCTCGACATTGAGACGGTGCCGCAATATTCGTCTGTGTTGGAACTTGACGATGTTGAACGTGAACTTTGGCAGAAAAAGTCTGCTCGGCTTGTCGAAGATGGGATGTCCGACGAGGATTTGTACAAAAAAGCTGGAATTTTTGCGGAATTTGGAAAAATAATCTGTATTTCGGCGGCGTTTCTCCGTCCGAAAAACGGCAGTTACGAAATGCGTGTTCGCTCGTTCTACGGCGACGACGAGAAGGAAATTTTGAACTCGTTCATGGCGATGGTGAACAAGTATTTCAATACGAAAAAAATCTTCTTCTGTGCACACAACGGCAAGGAGTTCGATTTTCCGTTTATTGCCCGCCGTGCGTTGATTAACGGCATACAAATCCCGCTTACGCTTGATTCTCGTGGAATGAAGCCATGGGAAATCCAGCACCTCGACACGCTCGATTTATGGCGTTTCGGCGATTATAAAAACTATACGTCGTTGGCTTTGCTGGCTCACGTGTTCGGCATTCCTACGCCAAAAGACGACATCGACGGTTCGCAAGTGTGCGACGTGTATTGGCAAGAACGTGATTTGCAACGAATTGTGACGTATTGTCAAAAAGATGTGGTGACGGTGGTGCAGTTGTTCCGAAAATATCGTTGCGAGGATTTGATTCCCGAAGAAAATATAATTATTGTAACTGAATGACTATGAAACGTTTTCCGGCAGAGTGGGAGAGACAGGCGTGCGTGCAACTTACGTGGCCGCACCAAGGAACGGACTTTGCCGATGTGTATGACCGTGCGGTCGCTTGTTTTGTGAACATAGCAAGGGAAATTAGTAAACGTGAAAAATTGATAATTGTCTGTAAGTCAAAGCAAACTGCGATTGACGAATTGGGCGACGTGCTGAACAAAAACATCTCATTCGTCGAGGTTGACACCAACGACGTGTGGGCGAGGGACCACGGTGCAATCACGGTCTTTGAAGACGGTAAACCTGTTTTGTATGATTTTACATTCAATGGCTGGGGACGGAAATTTCCTGCTGAAAAAGACAATGCAATAACTTTGCAATTGTGTAAATCTGGCATATTCAAATCGGCTGAATACCGCGATATGTCCCGCTTTGTACTTGAAGGCGGCTCCATCGAAACCGACGGTCGGGGGGTGTTGCTTACGACGGAATCGTGCTTGTTGAGCAAATACCGTAACCCGAGTATGTCAAAGGCGGAAATTGAGCTGTTTCTGAAAACGACATTCAATGTGCAGAAAGTGTTGTGGCTATCGCACGGCGAACTTGCAGGTGACGACACCGACGGTCATATCGACACTCTTGCTCGTTTTGTTTCGGAAGATACGATTGCGTATGTGGATTGTAATAACACAAATGATATGCATTACGCTGATTTACAGGCAATGAAGCGTGAATTACAGTTGTTCACCACAAAGGACGGAAAACCGTACAAATTGGTTCCGCTCCCCATGGCTTCGCCTGCGTTCGACAAAGATGGGAACCGCATTCCTGCCACGTATGCGAATTTCTTGATAATGAATGATGCCGTGTTGCTGCCCGTGTATCAATGCGATACTGATGCGGAGGCAATTCGTGTCGTGCAGTCGATTTTTCCTGACAAAGAAATTGTGCCAATTGATTGTTCTGTGTTAATTTTGCAGCACGGTTCATTGCATTGCGTCACGATGCAATATCCCGAAGGAGTTTTCTAAAATGACGAATATGGAAAAGATTCTAAAAGTTGGTCTGGTTCAGCAGTCGGTTGGCGCTGACGTTGAGGCAAATAAGAAAAAATTGATCGCTAACATTACGGAGTGTGCAAAGCAGGGCGCTCAGTTGGTTGTCTTGCAGGAGCTGCACAACACGCCATATTTTTGTCAGGTTGAAAACGTTGACAATTTCGATTTGGCTGAGCCAATTCCTGGTGCGTCAACGGAGTTGTATTCCGCTGTCGCAAAACAGCTGAACATTGTGCTTGTCACGTCGCTGTTCGAGAAACGTGCGACAGGATTGTATCACAATACCGCCGTGGTTTTCGATACCGACGGCACAATTGCGGGAACGTACCGAAAAATGCACATTCCTGACGACCCAGCGTATTACGAGAAATTTTATTTCACGCCGGGCGATTTGGGCTTTGAGCCGATAAAAACCTCGGTTGGCACGTTGGGCGTGTTGGTTTGCTGGGACCAATGGTATCCCGAAGCGGCACGCATAATGGCTATGAAAGGAGCCGATATGCTGATTTATCCTACGGCAATTGGATGGGAATCGACCGACACGCAGGATGAGAAAAACCGTCAGCGTGATGCGTGGATTATTTCGCAACGGGGACATGCGGTGGCAAACGGTCTGCCGGTGATTTCGGTGAACCGTGTGGGATGGGAGAAAGACCCGTCGGAAGCGACCAACGGCATACAGTTCTGGGGAAGTAGTTTTGTGGCAGGTCCGCAGGGCGAAATCATTCGTCAGGCTTCGTCGGAGAATGAAGAAAATATGGTGGTGGAAGTGTCGTTGACCCGTTCCGAAGATGTCCGCCGTATTTGGCCGTTCTTCCGTGACCGTCGCATAGATGCGTATGCTGACATTCTAAAGAGATTCTGCAAATAGTAAATTTTAAGAGAAATTTACATTTTTTTCCGCTTGCAACTTGGTGGAGTGAAATTTATTTATACTTTTGCAAACGATTTGAAAATCATGGCGAGGTAGCTCAGCTGGTTAGAGCGCATGATTCATAATCATGAGGTCGGCGGATCATGCCCGCCTCTCGCTACGAAAGACTTGCAAGCAATTGCAAGTCTTTTTTATTTATGACAAAACATCTTGTCCAGCCGAACAAGTGAATGACCTAATGTTAAGACATACAAATCTTTTTCTTTCAATAGAAAAAATCAACAGATGCTTTTTTAAATTCGCCAAAGACTAAAAAAAAATTTGCCGAGGGCAAGATTTTTGAAAATAGGGAGAGAAAAATTTTTTTGTCCTAAAATTCTCAAATCGGATAAAATTTTTCGAAGAGAAAAAAAGATGTTGGTTTTCGTACTTTTTTTTAAATTGTAGACTATTGGATGGGGAAGTTCTCGTTATCGGAATTCCTAAAAAGAGGAATGCTTCCCATAAAAAACAAAATCATATTGTTTTCGTGTCAATGTTTCGGAAATTTTGATATTTTTGCACCGCAATCGGGGTTTAGCGCAGTTGGTAGCGCGCTACGTTCGGGACGTAGAGGTCGCCCGTTCAAGTCGGGTAACCCCGACCATAAAAAAAGGAAATTCAAAACTGAATTTCCTTTTTTTTGTTTTATAGAAGTTGTCTCTTATTTAATAAGACATTTTCCTGTCATTTCTTTCGGCTGTTCAATGCCCATGATTTTGCAAAGCGACGGAGCAACGTCTGCCAAAATACCGCTTTCTACTTTTGCATCTTTGTTTTCGCTAATGTAGACGAACGGGACTGGGTTCAACGAGTGGGCGGTATTCGGAGTGCCGTCTGGGTTGAGGGCGTTGTCGGCATTTCCGTGGTCGGCAATTATGATTGTTTCGTAGCCCATTGATTTTGCCGCTTCAACTGTCTCGTTCACGCATTGGTCAACGGCAACAACAGCTTTTTCTATTGCTGAATATACGCCTGTGTGACCAACCATGTCACCGTTTGCATAGTTCACAACAATGAAATCGTATTTGTCTGATTTGATAGCTTCCACCAATTTGTCCTTTACTTCGAATGCACTCATTTCTGGCTTCAAGTCGTAGGTAGGAACTTTCGGCGAAGGGACCAAAATACGGTCTTCGTTTTCGTACGGAGTTTCGCGACCACCGTTGAAGAAGAACGTAACGTGTGCGTATTTTTCTGTTTCGGCAATGTGCAACTGCGTTTTGCCAAGATTTGAAAGATATTCGCCCAATGTGTTTTGTACGTTTTCTTTGTCAAATAAGATATGTACGCCTGTGAACGAAGCGTCGTACGGTGTCATGCAATAATATTGCAATCCGTTGATTGTCTTCATTCCTGCTTCTGGCATGTCTTTTTGCGTAAGGACAATGGTCAATTCTTTCGCACGGTCGTTTCGATAGTTGAAGAAGATAATTACGTCGCCTTCTTGAATACGTCCGTCAACATTTGAATTAACGATTGGTTCAATGAACTCGTCCGTTCCTTTGTGTTCAGGGCTGTCGGAATCGTAGCTTTCCTGCATTGCCTGAACCATGTTGGCAGATTTTTTACCGATGCCGTTTACGAGCAGGTCGTATGCAATTTTAATCCGTTCCCAGCGTTTGTCGCGGTCCATTGCGTAGAAACGACCGATGATAGAAGCAATGTGGCCAGTGTTTTTTGCCAAATGTGCTTCGAGTTGTTCTATGAAACCTTTTCCCGATTTCGGGTCAGTGTCACGGCCGTCCATAAAGCAGTGAACGAACGTCTTTTCTATATTGTATTCTTTCGCAATTTCAATCAATTTAAACAGATGGTCGAGCGAACTGTGTACGCCACCGTTGGAAACCAAACCCATCAAGTGAATTTGCTTGCCTTTTTCTTTGGCATACGAGAATGCGTTTACGATTTCGGGATTTTTCATGATTGAATTGTCGGCACAGGCACGGTTGATTTTTACCAAATCTTGGTAAACTACGCGTCCGGCACCAATGTTCAAGTGACCAACTTCGGAATTTCCCATCTGTCCGTCCGGCAAACCTACATTTTCTCCAGAAGCCTGTAGTTGCGAATACGGATATGTCTTCAATAAATAATCCCAATAAGGAGTTGGAGTACAAGAAATTACGTCTGCTTTTGTCTTGTTCCCGAATCCCCATCCGTCAAGGATCATAAGTAATGCTTTTTTTCTCATATCTTGTATATTTATTTTTCGATGTGCAAATGTAAAAAAAACTATGGAACACGGAAATAATTTCTATTTTTGCCGACAAATAAAATAACGATGGCTTTTGAACAAGAAATTCAACGACGCAGAACGTTTGCAATCATCAGTCACCCCGATGCGGGTAAGACTACGCTGACGGAAAAATTGTTGCTCTTTGGTGGCGCAATCCACGTGGCTGGTGCGGTAAAATCTAATAAGATAAAAAAGACGGCGACATCCGATTTCATGGAAATTGAAAAACAACGTGGAATTTCCGTCGCCACTTCGGTTATGGGCTTTGAGTACGAAGGCCGGAAAATCAACATTCTCGACACGCCGGGTCACAAGGATTTTGCCGAAGACACATACCGCACGCTCACCGCGGTTGACAGCGTAATTATTGTGATTGACGTGGCGAAAGGTGTGGAGGAACAGACCAAGAAACTTGCCGAGGTCTGCCGTATGCGTAATACGCCTGTGATGGTGTTCATCAACAAACTCGACCGTGAAGGTAAGGACGTGTTTGAGCTGCTCGACGAAATTGAGTCGCTGCTTAGCATAAAAGTTCGTCCGCTTGCATGGCCAATCGGTATGGGACACGATTTCAAAGGTGTGTATAATCTTTATAATCAAAGTCTTCGCTTGTTTGAACAAAATCAGCAGGTGATTAAACCGGCAATCAAGTTTTCCGACATTGCCGATGCGGGAATTGACAAGGAAATTGGGGAGCGCGCCGCTCAAAAACTTCGTGACGAGGTTGAGTTGGTTGAAACGGTCTATCCTGCGTTCGACGTTGATGCGTACCGTCGTGCGGAACTTGCACCTGTGTTTTTCGGAAGTGCGTTGTACAATTTCGGCGTGCAGGAATTGCTCGACACGTTTGTGGAAATTGCGCCGTCGCCACGAGATTCAAAGACTGACGAACGAATGGTTTCACCGTATGAAGATAAATTCACTGGATTTGTGTTCAAAATCCACGCTAATATGGACCCGAACCACCGCGACCGTATTGCGTTCGTGAAAGTTTGTTCGGGACGTTTCGAACGCAATAAAAACTATTTACACGTCCGTCAGCAGAAGCAGTTGAAATTTGCAAACCCAACTTCGTTCATGGCGGAGAAAAAATCGGTGGTTGACGAGGCGTATCCTGGCGACATTGTGGGTCTGTACGATTCGGGAAACTTCAAAATAGGCGACACGCTCACCGAGGGCGAGGATTTGCATTTTGCGGGCATCCCGAGTTTCTCGCCCGAAATGTTCCGCTACATTGAAAATGCCGATCCAATGAAATTCAAGCAGTTGGCTAAGGGAATCGACCAACTGATGGACGAAGGTGTTGCGCAGCTTTTTATAAATCAGTTCAATAACAGAAAAATTATTGGAACGGTCGGTGCGCTGCAGTTCGAGGTGATAGAATATCGTCTGGAACACGAATATAACGCAAAGTGCCGATACGAGCCGATTCAGTTGTACAAGGCGTGTTGGTTCACGTCGGACAATAAGGAGCAACTTGCCGATTTCAAAAAACGTAAGTACCAAAGTTTGGCGGTTGACAAACGTGGTTGCGACGTGTTTTTGGCTGAAAGTGCCTACGCGTTGGAAATGGCACAGCAGAATTTCCCTGATATAGCATTTCATTTTACGTCGGAGTTTTAGCATGAATAATAATCTAATCGAAATCAAAGGTGCATCGGTACACAATCTGAAAAAGATTGACGTATCGTTTGAACGTGGTTCGTTCGTCGTGGTGACGGGCGTGTCGGGTTCTGGTAAATCGTCTTTGGCATTCGATACGATATATGCCGAAGGGCAGAGAAGATATGTTGAAAGTCTATCTTCGTATGCCCGTCAGTTTCTTGGTAAACTCCGTAAGCCCGAAGTTGATTCAATAGCGGGCATTCCGCCTGCAATTGCAATTGAGCAGAAAGTGAATGCGGTAAATCCGCGTTCCACCGTGGGTACGTCGACAGAAATTTATGACTACATTAAATTATTGTTTGCCCGTATTGGAAAGACGTATTCGCCCGTGTCGGGTTGCGAGGTAAAACGTCATAGTGTACAAGATGTGGTTGATTTTGCACTTTCGCAGAAAGGGAAGAAATGCTATTTGTCTACGCAGTTGATTCTTGAAAACTGCACGTTGGAACAGAAATTGCAAAATATTGAAAAAGAGGGTTTTACAAGATTGCTCGTCAATGGTGAAATTGTGCGGATTTCGGATTACGAACCGAAAAAAAATGACGTTGTCGTTTTGTTGATTGACCGTTTTATCCCCGACGAATCTATGCAGAATCGTCTTGCTGATTCTGTACAGACAGCATTCCGCGAGGGCAGGGACACGTGTACGATTTGGGTTGAGACGGGTAAAAAGATGGTTCCGCACGAATTTTCGAATCGTTTCGAGGCCGATGGAATCGAGTTTGAAGAGCCCTCAGTATTTATGTTCAATTTTAACAGTCCTATCGGTGCCTGTCCAGTATGCGAAGGCTTTGGAAAGGTGATAGGCATAGATCCGAACAAAGTCATTCCCGACAAAAGTTTGTCGGTTTGGGATAATGCAATTGCTTGTTGGAAAGGCGATAAGATGAGCGAATGGAAAAATCAGCTTTGTATGTCGGCACACCGTTTCGGTTTTCCTATTCATCGTCCGTATAACGAACTGACAGATGAGCAGAAAAACTTGTTGTGGACTGGAAATGAATATTTTGGCGGCATAAATGAGTTTTTCGAGATGGTTGAACGCAATATGTACAAAATACAATATCGCGTCATGATGTCACGTTATCGGGGAAAGACACAATGTCCAGAGTGTCAGGGCTCTCGATTGAAAAAAGAAGCCGGTTATGTCCGTGTTGCGGGGAAAAATATTTTGGATTTAGTAGAAAAACCTGTCTCGTGGTTGCTTGATTTTTTTGAAACAATAGAGTTGACTGATTACGAAAAAAGCGTTTCGGAAAGACTTTTGATAGAAATTAAAACACGTCTTCGTGTATTGAACGAAGTCGGATTGGGCTATCTTACGTTGAATCGTTTGTCGAATACGCTTTCGGGTGGCGAATCGCAACGAATCAATTTGGCTACGTCGTTGGGCAGCAATCTTGTCGGCTCGTTATATATACTTGATGAACCGAGCATAGGACTGCATCCGCGCGATACACATCGTCTTATAAATGTATTGAAGCAGTTGCAAAAACTTGGAAATACGGTTTTGGTTGTAGAACACGACGAAGAAATAATGAATGCCGCTGATTATCTGATAGATATAGGACCTTCTGCCGGTGTAAACGGCGGTGAAGTCGTTTTTCAGGGAACGATGAAAGAGTTGCTGAAAAAAGGTACTTCGTTGACAGCCGATTATCTGTCTGGTCGCAAAGCTATTGATGTTCCTAAGATTCGTAGAACGTGGAAAGACTGCATTACGATAAAAGGTGCTCGCGAGAACAATCTAAAAAATATTACGGTTGACATTCCGCTCGGTGTATTTACCGTCGTGACAGGTGTTTCGGGTTCGGGAAAATCATCGCTGATAGATAAGATTTTGTATCCGGGCGTGCAGCAGACGCTCGAAATTAGTGGTCAGTCCTATGGCGAATGCGATGGTATTGTGGGGACGTCGAAGGTTCGCCAAGTTGAATTTGTAGATCAAAACCCAATAGGAAAATCGTCACGTTCAAATCCTGTGACGTATACCAAGGCTTTCGACGACATTCGCACGCTGTTTGCCAGTCAGAAGTCGGCACAACTGCAAGGCTACCGACCGACGTCGTTTTCGTTCAATACTGAAGGCGGCCGCTGTGAAGAATGTAAGGGCGACGGTGTGATAAAAGTCGAGATGCAGTTTATGGCCGATGTTGAATTGGTGTGCGAAGAATGTCATGGAAGACGTTTTAAGAACGAGATTTTGGAAGTCCTTTATCGTTCAAAATCCATTTACGATGTCTTGACAATGAGTGTGGACGAGGCGATAGAGTTTTTTGCACAGGACAAATCCTCGTTGACGCAGCATATTGTAGAAAAATTACAGCCGTTGCAGGACGTGGGTTTAGGCTATGTTTCGTTAGGGCAGTCGTCGAATACGTTTTCGGGCGGAGAACTGCAACGTATAAAACTTGCTACGTTTTTAGGGAAAGACAGTACGGAAAAATGTTTGTTTATTTTCGACGAACCAACGACAGGTCTGCATTTCCACGATATTCGAAAACTGATGGATTCATTCAACCGTTTGATTGCACACGGACATTCCGTAGTCGTTATAGAACACAATCTTGATGTAATAAAATGTGCAGATTGGATTATCGACATGGGACCCGAAGGCGGCGATGCTGGCGGAAATGTCGTTTTTGCCGGCAAACCCGAAGATTTGCTGAAATGCAAGGAATCCTATACGGCAAAATTTCTTAAAGAAAAGTTGAAATAATTCGTTTCTGCGTGAATTTACAAAGAAAATTATGAACTGTGGAATATACTATTCTACTTGCTCATTCTCCACGATTTCTCCTATGTATTCTAAGAGTTCTTCTTTCCCTTGTGCTTTTTCGGCTGAAGTATAGAACATGGGGGGCGTTTCTTCCCATTCTTGGAGCAGGGTGTTGATGTACACTTGAATATTGTGCTCTAATTCTGTTGGTTTGAGTTTGTCGGTTTTGGTCATTACAATGGCGATGGGGATTTCTTTTTCGCCGCACCATGCAATAAATTCAAGGTCGATTTTCCGTGGCTCGTGACGGCTGTCAACTAAAATAAAAAGACAGTCGAGATTGGGGCGGTTGAGAATGTATGCGCTGATGAAACTCTCAAACGTGTTGCGAAGTTGCTTGTTCACCTTGGCATATCCATAGCCTGGCAAATCAACTAAATACCACGATTTATTTATCAAAAAATGATTGATGGTCTGCGTCTTTCCCGGCGTACTTGAGGTTTTCGCCAATTTGCTGTTGTTGCAGAGCATATTTATTAACGACGATTTTCCCACATTCGAGCGTCCGATGAACGCCACCTCGTGCTTGTCGGGTGGGGGACATTGTTTGTAGTTCGTCGCACTTTTTACAAAGGTTGCTTCTTTAATAATCATAATTCATTTTCTTGTTTGTAGAGACGCGATTAATCGCGTCTCTACATTCCTTCCTAATTCTTAATTTTCTTATATCCTATACATCGGTCATACCCTTGTGCATAATCGTAAAAATACACAAAAATCTCGTATTCGTTCTCGGTTTGATAAAAACTGCCGTCAATGCCGATTTCGTCAATTGTTTTGAAATCGGCTGACGCTTTTACATATTTATAGTTGTAATACCCTTGTTTCAACAGGATTGACGCTTCATATTGCTGACGTTCCACGTTGTAGGTCATTTTGTTTTCGTCGTTCAGTTTCCAGTCGTTGAAACCGCCAAATACGTATAAATCAAGTGTATCGTAATAATTTCGGTGATACGGAAGCGTGAATTTCACGTCGGCATAATCGGCACAGTAATCAGCGTTGTTATGTGTGTCTTCGCTCGTTAGGAAATTCCCATTCAAATCGGTAGTTGACGTGTAGGCAGCGTGCCAATCTCTGTCGGGATGGAGATACACGAAATATTTTCCGTCGTTTTTTTCAATATAATCAACTGGGGTTGTGGCTATCCGCAGACTTTTGAAATGGAAATTGCGAAATTCGTTGCCGCCTTTGAACAGAGCATTCCTGTTGTCATTGAACACCAACGAGCCATCACCCGAAACGTGGTTCGGCTGAATACCGCAAATCGTGTTATCCCAACGTCCATTTTGACGATAAACGACGTACAAATCCTTGTCGAATGTTGACAAATCGAAGCCGTGAGGAACAATCTTCATAGAAATTTGTTGCGAATCGTCCATATATTGTACAAGATTCGGTCGATTCACTTCTGCTTGAATTTCAACGAGTTGCTCAGTTACGACAAATCGTTTTTGAATAAGAACAATATCTGACTCATACTCATACTCATCTTCACCTTCATAAACTTGTTCATAAACTTGAACCACGTAGTTTCCCGACATAAGGAACCTGATTTCAGGCGTACTTGAGCCTCCATGAAACGGAAAATAGAAATCGTAATGAACATACGGCACCGTCGTATTGTACGAGAAATCGGCAAAATCTCCGTTAATCAGGAAATCACAGTCAACAACCGTCATATATTCGGATTCCACAAGATTGGATTTTCTCCAATTTCGGTCGCAGTGGATGATGCGCCATTGGAGCGGGCGAATTTCGTCTTCCAAAATGTCAAAATTCATCATCAGCCCTTTGTTTTCGCCAAGCAACGGCATTACTGGCGTTGCAAGAGAATCACCATTTTCGGGACCAACATGAATTAAAGATGACGGAAGTCTTGTTTTTACCACAGGACGAAGCGTTACCGACTTGATTTTTGCGTAATCGGAGCTCACGTACTGGTCGTACATGATTTGCGAATACCCGCAAATGCTATATAGTAATGTGAATGCTATGGAAAGAAAAACTCTCATTTATAATTACGCATTGAACATTATTTTTCCCATTTCCTCATTTCACGAATCATGTGCATCAAGCCTCGGCCGTTGTGGTAGGGGCATTTCCACATTCCCATTTTAGGTTCGCTGTCAACGGGAAATCCGTCATCGTCGATTCTCCAGAACCATTCGCCGTGAACGCGGTCAATGACGTTTTTGTGTATGTAGTCCCATTGTTTGAGCGCAAGGTCGCGATATTTTTTGTCGCCCGTCATATCGTATGCGTTGGCAAGTCCTTCAACAGCTTCAATTTGCACCCACCAGTGACGGTCGCTGTCGCGTTTGCCGGTTTTAGGAAAATACTCGTACCAGGTGGAATTTGTTTTTGTATCGAAACCTTCGGCAATAAATGTATCGACCATGGCGAGGATTTTTGGGCGGATTTCATTAAGTAACGCCTTGTCGTTCAGCTGTTCGGCTGCTTCCCAAATCAGCCATGTTGATTCAATGTCGTGACCATATGATATTTCCGTTGTTTTTGGTTGCCAATCTTCTGAGAAAAAGATTGTTACGTGATTGTTTTTATCGACAATCGTGTTCAAATAGAGTAGGATTTCGTCTTTCAAGGCCTTGCCTACACGAGCGTCTTTTGTCGCTTCGTACAGCGTCGTATATGCTTCAAGCACATGAAGATTTGTATTCATTCCTTTAGGCTCATTCAAATCTTTGTCGCTCAGACGAACGTCGTCGAGTTTGTCCCAGGTTTCGGAAAATGCCTCGAAATAGCCGCCGTTTTTCTTGTCGAGGCAGATAGTTTCGAGTTTGTTGAACAAATCCATTGCAAAATCCAGTGCCGACTGGTCGCCGAAGGCAAGAAAATATTCTGCATAGGCGTAGATAGTGAAAGCCTCGGCATAAACTTGTTTTTTGTTTACAATCACGGTACCGTCGCAGTCGGTTTCCCAATACACGCCGCCGTTTTTCTTGTCAAAAAAATGATTTTCGATGAACGAACGTGCTTTGTCGGCAAATTCCTTATAATCATTGTTTTTATAGAAACGGCATGCTGCGGCAAATGTCCACAAAATGCGGGAATACATTATAATACCCTTGTGTGCTTCGGGTTCTGGCGTGCCGTAGTGGTCTATTTCTCCATAAAACTGCCCCGTTTTCGGGTCAATTGCCTTTTCTGACCAAAACGAAAGCACATTTTTCAGTTCTTTTTCAAATTCGTGAGCCTTTGTTGTAAACATAATATTGTCGTATTTAACACAATAGCAAAAATATACTTTTCTTTAGGATAAATCATGTTATCCACATAAATAATTTATACACAGCATCGGTTTCTGTTTGTTGCAGTTACCAAGGCAGCGGCCGTTTTGTACGTTTGGTTCGTCCTTTAGAGGAGTGAGTTGCCTTGTATCAGTTTTATAATGTTTTCAACGGATTTCCCAGTTCTTAGTCCGTCGGATGGTGTGTTCTGACAATAGTCGAGCAGTCGTTCAACGGTGCTTACTGCAACGTGCATGCGTGTGTCAGACGAAGCGTAGTATATGAATACGGTGCCGTCTTCGTCGGCAATCCAGCCGTTAGAGAACACCACATTCGATACGTCGCCAATGCGTTCCTCGTCTTGTGGAGCAAGGAAATATCCGCCCGGTTGTGCAATTATTTTATCGGGTTGTTGTAAATCGGTCAAAAACATATAAAGCACGTAGCGTAGTCCAGCCGCGGTATTTCGTACGCCGTGAGCAAGATTCAACCAGCCTTTTCCTGTTCTGATGGGAGCGGGGCCCATGCCGTTTTTCAGTTCATAAATGGTGTGATATTCTTTGTTACTGAAAATATGTTCGTCCTCAATTACAGGATTAGTCATATCTTTTATGTAACCGAATCCGATTCCACCGCCGGAACCGACTTCGATGAATCCGTCCTGCGGACGCGTGTAGAGAGCATATTTGCCGTTTACAAAATGCGGAAACATGACCACATTTCTCTGTTGGCCGCTGTTGGAGATAAGGTCGGGGAGACGTTCCCATTTTTTCAAATCTTTTGTACGGACCACACCGGCATTTGCCACTGCAGAACTTGTGTCGCCGGCAGGTGCGTCGGGGTCCTTGCGTTCCGTGCAGAAAATTCCGTAGATGTAGCCGTCGTCGTGTTTTGTGAGACGCATGTCGTACACGTTTATGTCGGGATTTTCGGTTTCGGGCAAAAGAATAGGTTCGTCCCAGAAACGGAAGTTGTCAACTCCGTTAGGACTTTCGGCAATGGCGAAGAATGATTTTCTGTCCCAGCCTTCTACGCGGGCACAGAGCAGATATTTTCCGTTGAATTTCATCGCTCCCGCGTTGAAAACGGCGTTCACACCGATTCTCTGTAACAAAAGTGGATTCCTCTTAAGATTTAAGTCAAATTTCCACGAAAGAGGAATATGTTTGTCTGTCAGCACGGGATTTTCGAAACGTTGATAAATGCCGTTGTAGTCATTTGATGGCACATTTCGTTTCGATAACAATGCCTCTTGTTCATTTTGCAATTCTATCAATTTTACTTCAGAATTCTTTGAAAAAACATCCATAATAATAGTGCGTAATGTTTAATGCTCAATGCGTAATTTACAATGCACAATGCATAATTCACAATGTACAATTAATTCATAATTATTTTAAATGCTTCGTTGCCGACAACGACAATGTAAACGCCTTGTTTTGAGATTGGAATAGTTACATTTAGACTTTTTGAGTTGTCTGTAGCAATTTTGTTTCCAATAATATCGTATACGTTTATTGTTTGTAGTGCGTTGTTTTCAATAACAATAGTACCTTGTTGCGTCCAGACGCGTGCGCTCAGCTGTTCGGCTGTTTCAATGCTGTTATTTTCAATTTCGGCAATATTGCTTATTGCAAGAGCGAACGGACCGCTTTCTGCTTTCAAGTATGTAGTTACGTCGATTGGATTCGTGAAGTTTACACCGATGCAGTAGCCACGTACACCGTATTCGAGTTTTTCTGAATATCTTGTCACGTTTGCAGGAACGTCGGCAACTTTGATTTTACCTTTTGCCGTTATCTTATAAATGGTGTAGTGGTCGAAGTTTTTACCTTCGTAAGCGTCCCAGAAAAGATTGATAATTTTGTCTTCCGTTAGGTTGAAATCCAAATGGATTGATTTATTTTCTCCGTATCCCATAGGCGATTCGTTTCCACAGAAATCGGTAGCGGAAATCTTGTAACGCCATGAATCCTGCATTGGGTTGACAATTTCGTCGGCATAGACGCTTATGTTGCTGTACGGAACAGTTCCAAGCGTGTCGAATTTGCCTGGATTATCGTTTTGTTCACGGTAGATTGTGTAAAAATCAATGTATTCAGTCTTTTCTTTTTGCCAAACGACAAGCACGTCGTGAGATTCCTCGCCGATGGTGATAGATGCAATTTCTGGTTGCATGTTGAATGATTTTGACGGAATTTCAGCTTGGAAATAAGATTTACATCCAATGGCATCGGTTACTTCGAGAGTATACAATCCTGGTTTTGCATTTTCCAAATCCGCATCTTCCTGTTTTTCGCCGTTCCAAGCATACGTCAATGGTTGCGTTCCTCCTGTTACGTTTACGAGAATTGCACCTTCGGCTTTCTGGCAGTCGGCTTCCTTAACTTCGGCAAGCGAAATAGAAGGAGCATAGTCGTTTTTGACAAAAATGGTGTCTTTTTTAGAACATCCGTCTTTTGTCGCTGTAACTATGTAAGCACCGGCGGCAAGGTCTGTACGGTAGGTGCCCGTTTCTCCGTCATCCCAAGTATAAGTGACGTCGGAATACCAATCATCAAGTGCAATTACACCATTATTTTCTTCGCATGCCGTTGATGTGATTGTCGAAGAAATGTCAAAGTATGGCTCGCCAAGCCAAAATCTTTTGCTGGTTGTACATCCGACAGAGTCTGTAATGATGACGGAATACATACCTTCGGGCATGTTGTAGATTCCGTTACTTGTTCTGTTTGTGTTCCATTTGTATGTATACGGTTCCACACCGCCCGAAACTTTTAGTTCGATGCTACCGTCGCGAGTGCCGAAACAGCTTAGTTCTGTAATTGTTTCTTCAACTTCTAACTCGCATTCGGGTGCTTCGTAGCCTTCGGGTTCTTTTATGGTAATTTCGAACGAACCATCTGCAGAACCAGATTCATAACCTTCTGCCCAAAAACGTGCCATTCCAAATCCAGGGCCATATTGAATGACGCTAAGAATATGTCCATCAATCAGTACAAAGTCCGCAGCCATTCCTTCTCCTTCTTCTTGCATGGGTTCAGAAAATAATTCAAATGTGAGCGGCTCATTCGATATAAAATGTTCTTTTAAATCTATTGGTTCGATTTTATCTCCCAATGTTATGGTAAGATTTGGGATAGGAATATAAATGGTTTCATTTGTATCGAAAAATCTGAGGTTCATTGTTGTCAGTGTAAGTTCAATGTCGTCCTTGTTGAAATTAGTGGAAGTTGAACTTGAATTATTGTCTTTGTAAGCAATTAAAACCAAATATGGCAAAGACGTATCGGACGGGGCAGTTTCAATGGTTAAATAATTCGTAAAATCGAAGTGTTCTCCTTCTTTAACGTCAATTTTCTTTGTTTCGGACATTGCAGTCCATTGTTCTTTTTCGGTCTGCCATGCTAAATAGACTCCGAATGATCCCGTATATTTTGCTGTCCCCGAAAAAATGAATGAAAAACTTTGTCCTTTTTCTATTTGTGGAGTGTCCCAAAATGAACTTGTAATGAGTGTCCTGCTGTTCCCTTGCCAGCCGTCGGAAATATTGTCTCCGTCAATGTCTTCGCAACTATCGTCGTACGCTATTCTTATATTGTATGTTTCCGACCAGGGGTCTTGTGTTGTTACAGTGTCAATTTGTAGATTATTTTTTTGAGCACTGGCAAATAGTGCCAATCCTATGCAGGAGAGGGTTAGTAATGCTTTTTTCATATCTTCATCATTTTACAGTTCATTCGACAAATATAATAAGAAATAAAGGGAAAATCAATATGTTTTTTCTTTATGTCGTGAATTTTCTTACATTTGCATTCGTCGAAGGAAACAGTCTTTCGCATAATGTTAAACATTTTAAATTTTATCTATGCTAAATTTAGTATTATTCGGCCCTCCGGGAGCAGGAAAAGGAACTCAGTCAGACAAAATCGTAGAAAAATATCAATTGTGTCACATTTCAACCGGTGACTTGTTGCGTGCCGAAATGAAGGCTCAAACGGAACTCGGTCTTCAGGCCAAGGCAAAAATCGAAAAAGGCGAGTTGGTTTCCGATGATATTGTGATTGGAATGATGGCGAAGAAAATTGCCGAAAACGCAAAAGGAAACGGATTCATTTTCGACGGCTTCCCACGTACTACTGCACAGGCAGTTGCTTTGGACGATTTGATGGCAAAACACAACATTGCGGTTTCTTGTATGATTTCGTTGGAAGTCGATACTCCTGAGTTGGTTAAACGTTTGTTGGAACGCGGAAAGGTTTCTGGCCGTGCCGACGACCAAAACGAGGATGTTATTATGAATCGTATCAAGGTGTACAATAGCGAAACCGCTCCTGTAAAAGATTTCTATGCAAAACAAGGTAAATTGAAGGAAATCAAGGGTGTGGGAACTATCGACAACATTTTCGCATCAATTTGCGCCGTGTGTGACAAATTTTAATTGAAAACGACAAAAGTGGGAGTGTACTATGTAGCATTTCCACTTTTTTATTAAAAAATGCTCTATGCCAAGTTCTTCGTTTGTCGATTATATAAAGATTTTTCTCCGCTCGGGAAAGGGCGGGGCTGGCTCTGCTCATCTTCATCGTGAGAAATTTGTGGCAAAGGGTGGTCCCGACGGCGGCGATGGCGGTCGTGGTGGACATATTATTTTACGTGGAAGTCGAAATGTGTGGACACTGTTGGCTTTGCGTTATCAAAAACATTTGTTCGCCGGAAACGGCGGCTGTGGCGGAAGCGCAGGCAGCACTGGTGCCGACGGCGACGATGTGATTATTGAAGTTCCGCTTGGAACAGTTGCCAAAGATGCTGAAACAGAAGAAGTTCTGTGCGAAATTACCGAAGACGGCGAACAAAAGATTCTTTTGAAAGGCGGTCGTGGCGGTTTGGGAAACTTGAACTTCAAATCGGCGACAAATCAAACACCTCGCTATGCACAGCCTGGCGAACCTGGTAAGGAAGGCTGGTTTATTCTTGAACTGAAGGTTCTTGCCGATGTCGGTCTTGTCGGGTTTCCTAATGCTGGAAAATCCACGTTGTTGAGCGTCGTTTCGGCGGCAAAACCGAAAATTGCAAATTATCCGTTCACAACCTTGGTTCCGCAGTTGGGAATTGTTTCGTACCGAGACGGAGTTTCGTTTGCCATGGCAGACATTCCTGGAATTATTGAAGGCGCTCACGAAGGTAAGGGCTTGGGACTGAGATTTTTGCGGCATATTGAACGAAATGCGGTCTTGTTGTTCCTCATTCCTGCCGACAGCGACGACATTGTAAAAGAATACGATGTGTTGTTGAACGAGTTGCAGTTGTACAATCCTGAATTGCTCGACAAACCTCGTCTGTTGGCGATTTCAAAATGCGATATGCTCGATGATGAACTTAAGGCTGAAATTGCGAAGAATTTGCCTCCAATCGAGACTGTTTTTATTTCTTCGGTTGCGCAAATCGGTTTGGTCGAACTGAAGGACAAACTTTGGAAATTGTTGAATGAATGATAGATACGTTAGAATCATTTGACCGGCAATTGTTGTTGTTTATAAATGGTGCCAATTCGCCATTTCTTGACATTGTTTTTTATAATTTATCGAAGGCATGGGCTTCCATTCCCGTGTATCTTGCGGCAATTTATTTATTGTATCGTAAATATGGTTGGAAAAACATGCTGATTTCCGTTTGTGTTGTCGGCATAGCCATCGGTTTGTCCGATTTAATTTCAACGGAGTGTTTCAAAAAAGTGATTTGTCGTTATCGTCCGACGCATAATTTGGAGATAGGTAGTTTTGTCCATATCGTGAATGGATATAGGGGAGGAATGTATGGCTTTGTGTCGTCGCATGCGGCTAATATGTTTGCCTTTGCCGTGGGTGCGTCGCTCTATTTGAAAGAACGTATGTGGACGATTTTCTTTTTTGCTTGGTCAATTCTCATCTGTTACACACGAATGTACCTCGGCGTTCATTATCCTGCCGACATATTCTGCGGAGCCGTGTTGGGCAGTTGTGTGGCAACGGCGTTATATTTTACGGAGAAGAAGTTGTCACTTCGTTTTCGGAACTAATTTTGTCCTCTCCACATTTTTGTCCGCAATTGTATGTTGCGTTGCAGACATTCTTTGTAAAGCCACGGCTCGCAACTGTGAACGTCGCCCACGTTTATGAAGTTCATAACGGGCTTATATTCAGCACCTTCGTAATTTGTGAGCACCAACACGTTGTATTCGGGATTCATTGTAACCGTTATGCTGTCGTGGAGCAGGGCTGGAGTTGCGTCGGTACGCCAGTTTACGGGGTTTATGCACATTATGCACTGGTCGCTGAGAATAGGTTGCACGTATTTCACGTCTTTCACCGAATTGTAGCAGATGGTTACGCCAACGTCGGCGGAGTCATGGGCGGCACGGATGTGTCTGCTCTGTGCAGTGTCTTGCGGAGTGACCTTGTAGCCAAGCACGTATGCGGCTGCGAGGTGTTTGTATGTTTCGTCGTCCATGTGTTTCAGCAGTTCCACGACTGCCATTCCCCCTTGACTAAAACCAGCAAGAATCAACGGACGTGAATTGTCGCGACGAGATAGAAAGTGGTCGAACGCCTGTTTCACGTCACTCATGGCAAGTTGTGCACGGCGGTGTATGGTGTCTTCGTTGCGTGTTGCCCACGAATCCAACGTAATGTGGCGATAGTATGGAGCGTAGAAATTGTTTCCTTGCGCCATGTATTCGGCAATTCGGCTGATTTCTTTAGCCATATCGTTGCGGTGCTCTTCGTTTTGCACGTCGGCATAATGACAGATTTGTCCGTCGGCAGTAAGCCAGTCCAATTTCCATGTGGAAACAATGTAGAACACATCGGCGCCAGTTCCGGTGGTGTCGTTTTCGGTAACGAACCACATGGTGGAATCGGCGTAATCGGGAGCGGTAGGAATCACTTCAACAGATTGTGTTTCGGCAGTCTTGCCTTTTTTCAAAACCGTAAACAAGGCGTAGCCGATAGAACAAAGAATAAAAAAGATGGAAATGACACCGAGTAATTTTTTTGTTTTCATTGTCGTTGATTTTGTTGACAAAGTTAGTGGTTTTCGTATCATAATGTGAGAGAAAAGGTTACTTTTGCAAAAAATTTCGAGGAATATGAATTTCGAGAAAAAATTTGAACAGTTACTGAAATTGATTGGCAATACGCCGCTCATAAAAATAAACTATCAGTTTAAAGGCGAGAAAAAATACGCCTACATCAAGGCTGAATGGTACAATCTTTCGGGCTCTATAAAAGACCGTGTGGCATATTATATTTTGAAAAATGCGTACGAAACTGGGCAGATTGACGAGCATACACCAATTTGCGAGGTCACCAGCGGAAATATGGGTATTTCGTTTGCCGCAGTGTCAAGGTATTTGGGGAATCCGTGCACGATTTGTATTCCGAAATTTATGTCGAAGGAGCGATTCAAATTGTTGCATTTGTATGGCGCCCACCTCGAATTGACCGAAAATTTTGAGGCGGCGTTCGAAAAAGCTGCCGAATACGAAAAACAAGGCTATTTTCTTACGCATCAGTTTGAAAATGAATATAATATGATTGCCCATTACGAAATGACCGCTCCCGAAATTGAGGCAAAAATCAATGAATTTCCGTGCTTCATTGCCGGTGTGGGAACGGCGGGGACATTGCATGGCTGTGGAAAATATTTCAAAGACAAGCATAATGCAAAAATGTTTGCTCTCGAGCCGTTGCAGTCGTCAATTCTTACATTGGGAAAATCGCTCGGTCCGCACAAGATTCAAGGTTTGTCCGACGAAATTATTCCTGGTTTGTATCCCGAAAATTTAGTTGACGGCATTATCCGCGTTGACGATAACGATGCGATTGGCATGGCGCAGCGATTGTGCAAGGAATTGTCGCTTGGCGTTGGCATTTCTGGAGGTGCAAATTTCTTAGGTTGTGTGCTTTCGGGTTACAATGGTGCCATTTCGGTGTTTGCCGACGACAATAAAAAATATCTTTCAACTGCTTTGGCAGACGAATCAATTCATTCTCAATTAGTTGACGAGATTGAATTGCTCGGTTTCGAAGTCGTGTAGTTTACAATGCACAATGTACAATTCACAATGTGAGTTGTGATTTTACAAATTGATAATCTCTGTATTTCCAGGAATCTTGAAGTTGTCAACGATTTCGGATATTTTGTGGAAGGTTTCGTCGTCTTTGAACTCAATTTCGTTTATGCCTGCATCCAAAATGCGTTTTATGCAATTTTCTATGTTCATGTTGTCAATGCGGAAAGCGGGTGCGTAGGCAAAGGTTTTTTCGTCGTCGGTCTTTACTTCGTGTATGAGACCTGCATTTACCATCGTTATCAAAATCATTTTTGTAATTCTATGAGGCAAATCAATTGATTCACTGATTTCTAATGACGTTTGAGGCGGAAGTTCTTTTTTGAAATGGTCGGTTATGGAATAGAGTATGAGCAATGCAAGTTTGGTCTTGAGCGAAGTACTCAGTTGGTTCACCTCATATTCGTATTCAAAATTCTTCACATTTTGAATCGAATAAGCCATTCCTGCTCCAACGAGGATTATAATCCACGACATCTGCAACCATACGAGGAACAGCGGAATTGCCGCAAAACTACCATATATGGCGTTGTAGTTTGATACACCGATTTGGAATTTGAAATAAAAATATTGTACAATCTGAAATGCGATACCCGTAACAATACCACTGATGAAAGCCGCTTTAAACTGAACTTTTGTATTTGGCATGACAATGTACAAAAGAGCAAATGTAAACCATAACAAGCTGTATGGCAGTAAGTTGAGTCCAAATGAAACGAGTCCGTTGAATCGTTTAACCCAATCGATTGTAAGTGCCATTTGTGCAACCCAATCGGTGATGTACGAAGTGATGCTGTACGAAATAATAAGGCATATTGGAGCGAGTAGGACAATTGTGAGGTAGTCGCTTACTTTTCGTGTGATGGTGCGTTGCTTGTCAACCGACCAAATTTCGTTGAACGCACTTTCTATGTCGCCCATTACTTTTATGACCGACCAAAGTAACACCACAATGCCGATTCCTGCAATAAGTCCGCCTTGAGTGCGTGCCAACATTGATTCGCTAAAGTCGAGAATCATATCGACAATGTCTTGTTTATCGGCAAAAAACGAAATAAGATAGTCTTCCATATATTTATCGAACCCAAACCCTTTGCCAATACCGAAAGCCATTGCCACAAGCGGTACGAGCGATAAAACGGTGTAGTATGTCAAAGCGGAAGCCTTTTCCACACAACGTTTTTGCATAAATCCTTTCCCGGAGAGAATAATGATTTGAAGAAGTCGGATGAATTTAAATTTTCTATCGGAAATTTTTTTCTTGTTTATGCTCCATACGTCAACCGTGATATAATGCAAAACCTTTGCAATCAATGTCTTTTCTTGTTTAGCCATAGCTGTACGTTTGTTACTTAATAACGGAAGGGACAGGAACGTAGTGTTCTCCGATTTGTTCATCGACAGGCGAAAATGCGTTGTAGATTGCGAATAAACCGAATAAGACTATAATCACACCTGCAATTTTATTTATGTAAAAAATGACCCGCAAATGGAAGTGTTTCCTAAACAGATTGACAAATGTCGACAACACGAACCACACGCTGATAGCTCCACAAAAGATGCCGAACAGTACCATTCCAAGAGAAATCATGTTGTCTTGTACCAAACCTAAGCTTGCTAAAATGATTCCATAAAAGATGATTGTCAACGGGTTTGTTATGGTCAAAGCAAAAACAGAGACGAAATCGGATATGAGGTTCGATTGGTTGTATTTGTACGATCGCACTTGTTTGATGGTGTTTCTGAAAAACATTCGCAATCCAAGTACGATTAAAATTACGGCACCTACCAACATTATCCACATTTTTTGTTCTTTGAAAAAGTCGGAAACCAACGTAAGACCTAATCCGGCAATGCTGGCAAACAATGTGTCGGCAGCGGCCGCTCCTAATCCTGATACAAAACCCGAAAGTCTTCCTCGCTGGAGAGTCCGTTGTATGCACAATACACCGACAGGTCCCATCGGTATTGATACAAATAAACCGATTAAAATTCCTTGTATGAAGAGGCTTGTTATCACTGTTTCTTTTTAATTCACGCAATAATACGATTTTCTCACCATTTTATTGCACGGATTGTCGGTAAAAATTCATTTCATCTAAATATTTCCATGCTGGCAACGGCATAAAACCTTGTACACTTTTTCCTTCCTGTATGGTTTTTCTAATGAAACTCGAAGAAATTTCCATCAATGGAGCTGATATTACCTTAATATGTTCGTGATTTTGAAATTCTTCGGGAATGCCATATTCGGGACGGGGGTAGACGTAGATTGTGTGGTTTTCGAGAATTCTCTGATAATTTCGCCATTTGTTGAGCGACTGAATGTTGTCGCTGCCCATTATCAGTGAAAAATCATAGTTTGGATATTTCCCTTGTAGGCAGGCCAGCGTATTTATTGTGTACGAAGGCTGCGGAAGCGAAAATTCAATTGACGAAGCTCGCATGTGCGGAAAATCCTCAATGGTGAGTTCAATCATGTGGAGTCGCTGATAATCGTCGAGCAGGGTGCTTTTCTCTTTTAATGGATTTTGTGGAGAAACTACAAACCACAGTTCGTCGATAGGCGAGTTGTTCAACATGTAGTTGGCAATAACTAAATGTCCGACGTGTATAGGATTGAACGAACCGAAATATAGACCTATCTCCATAACGAAAAAAAATGCTGCCTATTAAGAAATAAGCAGCATTTTGAAATTTATACTAATTATTCAGCTTCTGTACCGAATATAAGTTCTTTGTCTACAAGAATGCGACCGCAATATTCGCACACGATGATTTTTTTGTGGCTCTTGATGTCCAACTGTCTTTGAGGCGGAATTTTGTTGAAGCAACCGCCGCAGGCATCGCGTTCTACCGTTGCAACAGCAACACCGTTACGGGCATTTTTGCGGAGACGAGTATATGCGTTGAGCAATCTTTCGTCAATACTGCGTGAAATGTTTTCAGATTCAGCTTTCAAATGATCTTCTTCAGCTTTTGTTTCGTTGATGATGTTGTTCAACTCAGTTTCTTTTGCATCTAAGTCAAGTTTTCTCTCGCTGTATTTTGCTTTGGCTTGTTCCAACTGAGCCTTGCGAGTTTCAACGTCTTTGCTGTATTCGCGGATACGTTTTTCGAACAATTCGATGTTGAGTTTTTGGTATTCAATTTCTTTCGAAATTGCTTCGAACTCACGATTGTTTCGAACTTCCATCTGCTGACCTTCGTATTGTTTAATAAGCGTCTGAGCGTCTTTTATTTCCTCTTTCTTTGTCGCAATGTCTTTGTCTTTTTGCGTGATTTCATCTTGAATTTTTCCAATTCGAGTGTCAAGACCTGCCAATTCGTCTTCCAAATCCTTTACTTCCAACGGTAATTCTCCGCGGAGACGTTTGATTTCGTCAATTTTTGAATCGGCTTCTTGTAATGCAAACAATGATTTTAACTTTTGTTCCATTGTCTGAGATGAGCTTTCTGCTTGTTTGTTCGCCATACTTATAAATAGTTTATCGGGTTCGTATTAACCTTTGAAATTTGGATTGCAAAGTTATAATTTTTTTTGATTAACACATCATAAAATAGTTCTTTTGTGAATTGTTCTGATTCATAATGTCCGATATCAGCCAAAATGATTGATTTTTCGGCATTGAAAAAATCGTGGTATTTCACGTCGGCTGTGATGAAAATATCGGCTCCTGCACGTATTGCATCTTGTATGAGAAAACTTCCTGAGCCGCCGCAAACGGCAACTTTCTTGATTTTGTCCTTTACAATGGCGGTGTGACGTATGCAGCCACAGTGAAATGTGTTTTTGATTCTTTCAAGAAATTTTTTGGCATCTTCGCTTTCTTTCAATTCGCCAATCATTCCATCGCCAACCAACGAAAATGTGTTTTTAATAGGGAAGAGGTCGTATGCAACTTCCTCGTATGGATGGTTTTGCAAAAGATTTGCAACGACTTTGTCCGTGATTTCATTTTGGAAAACAACTTCTATGCGTGTCTCGTTTTCGTGGTGAAATTCTCCTTTTTCGCCAATGAAAGGATTCGCTTGTTCATTTGCCCTGTATGTTCCCGTTCCGTCGGTGTAGAAACTGCATTTGTCATAATTTCCAATGCAGCCGGCACCTGCTTCAAACAAAGCGTTTTGCACTGTTTCCAAATAATTTTTCGGAACGAACGTAACTAATTTTGTGAGACAATTTGCTCTCGGCGAAAGTATTTTTCTGTTTTTCAATCCTATCTTGTCGCAAATTCTCGCATTTACGCCTGTAATGACGGAATCAATGTTGGTGTGACAAGCATAAATCGCAATTTCATGCTTTAATGCAAGCGACATGCATCGGCCTGTCTCCGTGTCGTTGTTGATTTTCCGTAGAGGCTTGAAAATCAATGGATGATGCGAAATGATGAGATTCGCTCCGCATTCTATTGCTTCTTGAACCACGGCTTCGGTCACGTCAAGCGTGATGAGAACTTTTGACACGGAGTCGGTTTTGTTGCCGACAAGGAGTCCAGCATTGTCGTATGATTCCTGATAGGAAAGAGGAGCTTCCTTTTCGAGAATTGAAATGAAATCTTGAACAACCATTGTAATTTTTTTACAAATTTACGAAATCTGATTATTTTTGCGAAAAACAAATAAGAAAATGGCTACATTAAAAAAATCTTCAAACAAAATGCTTGCTGGCGTTGCTGCTGGTTATGCAGAATATTTTGGTGTTGATGTCTCGTTGATGAGAATTATTTTTGTCGTTGCTGCTATCTGTGGCGCCTCACTTGGGTTGTGGGTGTATCTCATCAGTTGGATTTTAATGCCGGAATAAGGGAATAAAGAGTTAGTAATTAAGAATTAAAAAGGTTGCAATGCGAAAGACATTGTGACAAATCAAAACTGTTTTAAATGAAAGTTGCTTTATTGAGCATTGGCGACGAGTTGCTGATTGGCAAAACCGTCAATACAAACGCGTCGTGGCTTGGCGAACATTTGTCAACCATCGGGTTCGACATACATTGTGTGGAGACGATTTCCGACAATCGGGAACAGATTATCTCATCGCTCAACCGACTGATTCCTGAAAATAACGCGGTAATCATCACTGGCGGCCTTGGCCCGACCAACGACGACATTACAAAGCACGTGCTTTGTGAGTTGTTCAACACCGAGTTGGAATTTAACCAGCAGGCATACGACGGAATGGCGAAATATGTGCTTGCACGCAATCAGGAAATCAATGAGAATAACAAGACGCAGGCACAGTTTCCAAAAGCCGCAAAACTGATTCCGAATCCTTGTGGAACGGCTTCGGGAATGTGGTTCGAGAAGAACGGCACCGTGGTGATTTCGCTTCCGGGCGTGCCTCACGAAATGAAGGCAATTATGACGGAATCGGGTATTCCTTGGCTCAAGGCAAAATTTGAGCTGCCTGCAATCTATCACCGCCACGTGCTTGTTTCCAACATTACGGAATCGAAATTGGCTGAAACCATTGCCGATTGGGAAGCACAACTGCCGCCACAAATCCATTTGGCGTATCTGCCTTCGCCGGGTTACGTGAAATTGCGTATGACCTGCACGGCGGGCAACGAGGCGGAAGCACACCGTTTGGTGGAAAATGAAGAGCAAAAACTTCGTGCAATCATCAACCCGTTCATTTGGGGCTTCGATGACGACACGATTGAATCTGTCGTAGGAAAGTTGCTTGCAAAATATGGCGAAACCGTTTCTACTGCCGAAAGTTGCACGGGCGGAAACATATCAAAAATGATAACCAGCATTTCGGGCAGTTCGGCTTATTATTACGGAAGTATTATTTCGTATGATAATTCCGTAAAAATCAAACAGTTGAACGTGAATCCAAACGATATAGAACGCGTTGGCGTGGTGAGCGAGGAAGTGGTGAAGACGATGTCGTCCGAAGTTCGGAAGAAAATCGGCACAACTTACGGAATCGCCACTTCGGGCATAGCTGGCCCAACAGGCGGAACGGCAGAAAAGCCAGTGGGAACAGTCTGGATTGCCGTTGCTTCGGAGCAAAATATTGTGACACAGAAGTTTATGCTTGGTAAAGAACGTGATACAAATATCGAAAAAGCAACGGTGTATGCCTTGAGAATGTTGCAGCAACTCATTCTAAATGAACACAATGCAACAGTCTAAGACTAAAATACTGTTCGTCTGTTTGGGCAACATTTGTCGTTCGCCTTTGGCGGAGACGATTATGAATGATTTGCTTGAAAAACGTGGGCTTCAGGATTTCTATTCTGTTGACTCGGCGGGAATAATCGATTATCACGAAGGTGAGCGTGCCGATTATCGTATGCGATGCCACGCAAGTTTCCGTGGCTATGACATCACTCATCTGTCGCGTCCCGTTCAAAAGTCCGATTTTGAGAAATTTGACTTGATTATCGGTATGGATAATCAAAATGTTCGTGATTTACAATCACTTGCGGAAACAGAGCAACAGCGTGATAAAATCCAGAAAATGACGATCTACTGTCCCGAATTTAATCGTGACACCGTTCCAGATCCATATTACGGTGGTGATGCAGGATTCGAACTGGTCATCAATATGCTGGAAAAAGGTTGTGCAAACTTGATTGACGCATTGGAACAACAAAGAAAAGAAGAATAGTAATTGAAACATGAAATCGGGTGCGGTAATTCAGTAGAAACGTGTCATGGTGCGTCTTTACAAAATACCGCAAATCAAAGGATTATTGTTAGGTCAATCATTTTCGCCAACGAAAATGTGTTGTCGAAAATTCCATAGTGAACAGCTGCGAGTTTAAGTCCGGTGTAAAGCATAAATTTCTGGGCAAGAGGTATTTGCAGACCACCTTCGACCGTGGCTCCATATCCGAATTTCGAGAATGTGTTGTTTGCCTCGTTGTTAGAATAGTAGAGAATGCTTTGTGTGAGATTACCAATAACTACCTCGTTTGTCTTCATTTTTAGGAACGAACCCGAAAGCGCAGCCTCAATGTACGGGGCATAAGGCGATGAGCCTGCAAATGTCTTGTGTACGCCTAAATCTATGTCAAATCGGGTCTCTTTACCAGTAATGACTCCGTATTCTACTACATTGTTTGACGTCGATGTCGATTTTGATTTTAGTTTGATGGAAAATGCACAGTTTGTGATGGTGGGACTGAGGTATGTGCCGTTTATGAAAAGTCCGAACGTTTCTGAAAAATTATAGCGTAGTGTCGCTCCGATGGCAATTGCCGATTTGTATTTCGCGTCGTGGGGTTGTTCGGAAATGCTGAAATCGTCGTTGTAGTATTCTTTTAATTTTGTGTAATTTGTTGAGTTTGAGATTAGTATATTGTTCAATTTAAAGTTTTCCTTTGCACCTGCGTAATAAAGTTTTGCTTCGGATTTGTCAGCCCACAGACATCCGATTCGCACGCCGTAGTTTAAACCGCTTTTGTCGTTTTCTTGTGCAAAAGTCGACAAGGAGATTAGGCTTAACCAAAGAAGAATGTTAATCGAGAAAATCCTCATAGTGAATGACAGTTGAGCTCGGAGTTGTCTTTTCTGGCAGTTTATGGTAAATGATTTCGAAGCACATTGCAGGAATTTCAACGAACAATTGAGAATTTCTCAAGTAGTATCTGCATTGAGAAAAACTTTGCAATTCGCTGTAGTCAACGTGCTGAGGCAGAGTGACTTCTATTGTCTGCGTCTCTCTTGTCTTGTTGAAATAAACAATTGCAAATTCTTCGAAGTATTTACGGCTGTAAACGAGAATTTTCTGTTCTATTTTCAGAAACGTGAAATCTCCGTAAATAAACGGCAGGAACTGGCTACGAAGCTGTCCTAATTTTTGTGTTGTAGCAAGATTTTCCGTCTCGTGTTCCGACAATCCTGTAAAATACATTGGACGTCGGTTGTCGGGGTCTCCGCCGCCTGGAATGCCGATCTCGTCGCCATAGTAGATTATTGGCAGTCCCGGAATGGTAGAATTGAAGGCGAGGAGCATGGCGAGTTTTTTGTATCCAATCGGATTTTTTACGGTAATATATCGGTTCCAGCCCTCGTATTCTGCATTTTGATTAGTCCATAAATCTTCGCCTGCGTATGAGATGAATCTCGGCATATCGTGGTTGCCCGAAATGTTACCCATAAGATGATGATTTCCAAAGAATTCAATCTCCTGACGTAAACAAATGCTTAATTTTTCAAAATGTACGTCTTCGTACAAAAATGCCGAACGAGTCTCGTAGTAGAGATTGAATGAAAACTGTGAATCGTGGATGCCCGAATTGACGTAACTCTGCAACATTTCTCTGCCGCCAAATGTCTCTCCAATTTGAAACAAACGTTTTTTTCGAGGAATGACAACTTGTTCCTTCAATTTCTTTGTCAAAGTTCTCCAAAATTCGCTTTGAATATGCTTTGTCGCGTCGTGGCGGAATCCGTCCAAATCGTATTTCACAATCCAATCAACTGCAATATCCGTCATGGTTTCGACCACGGCTGGGTTGTCAAAATCGAGTGTGGGAAGAAAATCTTCGAACCACGTCGTAAAACGTTGGTCTTCCCATCTGCCTATATTTTTAGAACCGTCGGGAAGATAGAGCGGAGTAGACCAATTAGGATGTTCCAGAATTATTGGATTGTCTTTGTAGACGTGATTTGCCACGTAATCCAAAATAATGTTGATTCCTTTGCTGTGAGCCGTTTCAACTAATGCGTGAAGGTCGTTTTCATTACCAAAATGTTCGTCGATTTTGTCAGATTTGAGCGGCCAATATCCGTGATAACCTGCCGATTTTCTGCCATTTTTTACAACGGGAACATCGGGATTTTTAACTATAGGAGAAATCCATATAGTGTTGATACCTAAATTGTTAAAATATCCATCTTCAATTTTTTGTTTAATGCCTAAAATGTCGCCGCCGTGAAAGTTCAGTTTTGCATGGACTTGTTCAAATGCGATAGGTTTGTCATTACGTGGATTTCCGTTGTTGAATCTGTCGATAAGGGCAAAATAAATGGTTTGTGCTTCTTTATCGTCACGGTTCAGATACTTGGAAGATAATATGACGTTCCCGTATTCCAAGGGGATGAGAAGGTCGTTTGTCTCGGTTTTGGTGTTGTATCCGAATACACGTATGTAGCTTCGTTTTATTTTTTTTGCCTCTTCGGGGATTGTGATGACAATTCTGTCTTTTTGTCTGAACGTGTTGTTGTTGTTTATTACCGTGTTTTGCCACAAGGCTAAATAGCCTGTAATTGCATCGGAGGCAGCGATAATGATGTTGTTGTCAAGAACCTGCATTGTTTCCAATGTCATGTTTTTTTGGTTCGAAAACGGCACACGTAAGAGGGAGTTGTAGCCTCCGTAGCCATTTTCAAGCACTTCGTTGTTGAGCGGGTCTTTAATCCAGTTTCCGTCTACAATCAGTTGATAAGAATAGTTTCCCGGCTCAATTTCCAACGTAAATTCCCAGCAGTTGTTCTTGTAGGTGAAATCGTAACCTTTTGGATTCCAACTATTAAAATCGCCCGCAATTTGGACAGACGAGACGTATCCTTGCGGATAATAACGAACAACGTGTTGTATTTTTTTTGATTTGATTAAAACTAAAGATTCTTCGCTGTTGTCGTTGTACTTAATATTAAGAGTGTCAACGGGTAAGATGCTATCACCTTTAGTAATGATTAACTTGATTTTTGCATCTTGGATGTTATGCCATACCTCCATTCCCTGTGGTGCGGTAATGGCTGAAATATCTTTAGTTTGCAGAATAAAATCTTGCAAATGAATAAGTGTCTCTGTAGGAGAGAGGTGTACTTCGGAAGCAAGGTTGCAAATTCTACTGTTCATTATTTTGTAATACGTGGATTTTTACTTCGTTGTTTTCTACGTCTAATTCAAGCGTTGATTCCGCTTCGATTGGGTTTGCAAGAATATATTCCGACAATGGGTCTTCCAAATACTTCTGTATAGCCCGTTTTAAAGGCCGTGCGCCGTTTTTCTGGTCGTAACCCTTGTCTACAATAAAATCTTTTATTGCGTCCGTCAGCGTCAACGAAATGTTCAATTCTTGAGAACGTTTGTAAATGTCCTTCAATTCAATGTCGATAATCTTGTGGATATCCTCTTTCGACAACGGGTTGAATTGAATTATATCGTCAACACGGTTCAAAAATTCAGGTGAGAACGTTTTCTTTAACTCTTTTTCCGTCACAGACTTAGCGTATTCCGACGCTTGTTCTTCCTTACTTTTCGAACTAAATCCGACATTGCTGCCGAACTGCGTCAGCGAACGACTTCCGATGTTTGACGTCATAATGATGATGGTGTTCTTGAAATTGACTTTTCGTCCGTAACTGTCGGTCAAATGACCTTCGTCGAGGACTTGCAGCAAGATATTGAACACGTCGGGGTTTGCTTTCTCGATTTCGTCGAGCAACACGACGGAATATGGTTTTCTGCGTACTTTCTCCGTCAGTTGACCGCCTTCTTCGTATCCGACGTATCCCGGAGGTGCTCCTACCAAACGCGAAACGGAGAATTTTTCCATATATTCGCTCATGTCTATGCGGATTAACGCATCGCGTGAGTCGAATAGATATTCAGCCAAAACCTTTGCCAATTCGGTTTTACCGACACCCGTCGGTCCCATGAAAATGAATGTGCCGATAGGCTTGTTCGGGTCTTTAAGACCTGCTCTGTTTCGTTGTATTGCCTTGACAATCTGTTTGATAGCTTCGTCCTGCCCGATGACCGAACCTTTCAGCTCCTGATACATTTGCAGTAGTTTCGTACCTTCTTCTTGGGCAATACGTTTTACAGGGACGCCCGTCATCATTGCCACAACTTCGGCAATGGTGTCTTCGGTGACGTGCATTCTGTTTTCCTCTAAAGAACGTTCCCAATCCTGCTGAGACTGTTCTATGCGGTTTTCTAACTGTTTTCGTTTATCTCTAAGGTGAGCCGCAAGTTCGTATTCCTGTCGTTTTACAGCATCGGAAGTCTCGGCTTTTATTTTTTCCACCTCGTGTTCCATTTCAATGATTTCCTGTGGAGCGACAAAGTTTTGAATGTGCATTCGTGAACCGGCTTCGTCCATCGCATCAATTGCCTTGTCGGGCAGGCAACGGTCAGAAACGTAGCGTTGCGTAAGATTTACACAGGCTTTTATTGCTTTGTCGGTGTAGTATACGTTGTGGAATTTTTCATAATGTACCTTGATTTTGTTCAAAATGTTGATTGATTCTTCCACCGAAGGCTGTTCTACAAGAACTTTTTGGAAACGTCGTTCGAGTGCGCCGTCTTTTTCAATATTCTGGCGATATTCATCAAGTGTCGTTGCACCGATACATTGAATGTCTCCGCGCGAAAGGGCAGGCTTGAGGATGTTTGCCGCATCGAGCGTGCCCGACGAGCCTCCTGCGCCGACAATTGTGTGAATTTCGTCAATGAAAAGTATGATGTCTTTCGTGTTCGTCAGTTCCTGAATCAGCGCCTTGATGCGTTCCTCGAACTGACCACGGTATTTTGTTCCTGCGACCAAAGAAGCCATGTCGATAGTGACGATTCTTTTGTTGAACAATGTTCTGGAAACTTCGTGGTTTACGATTTTTATAGCCAAACCTTCGACGATTGCCGATTTTCCAACACCCGGTTCGCCAATCAGAATAGGGTTGTTTTTCTTGCGTCTGCTCAGGATTTGTGCAATACGTTCTATTTCAATGTCACGACCGACAATGAGGTCGAGTTTGCCGTTTTTTGCCGCATTTGTCAAATCTGTTCCATACTTGTCAAGTACGGGTGTGTCGGTCTGGTTTGCCTGATGTTGTTTCTGATTTTGAGGACGTTGTGGATAGCGAGGTTCGTATTTTTCTCGGTTGCCGTCCTGTTTCTTGTCTTCGGGCAACTCATTTTTTAACGGCGTGCTAAACAAGTCGTTTCGGTCAGAAACACGTGAAATTTTATATTTGTTCAATATGCAGTTTTTGACATTTGCATAGGTGATTCCCTGTATGCGCAAAGTTTTTGCACAGATTGATTTTTCGTCTCGTAGAATTGCGAGCAATAAGTGTTCCGTGTCAATTTGCTTTACTGAAAGATTCATTGCCTCGAATTGAGCGATTTTCAAGACGTTTTGTGCGTCGTTTATAATAGGAATGTCGTTTACTTCGGGCGAGAGCGGTTCTGGTTTTATAAGTTCTTTTTCTATTGAAATTTTCAGCGAACTTAAATCGCAGTTTAACTCAGTGAGAATGTCTGTCGCGAGACATTGATTTTCGCGTATCAGGCTTAGACAGAAATGATCTATGCAAAGGAAGTAATTCCCTAATCGGATAGCCTCGTCACGGCTGTTCCGCAGTATGTCTTCCATTTTTTCGGAATATTCCATAGTAGATAATTTTGTGTAAAGATACCAAAAACCAAATAAAGACACGAATAACAGAAGGATTTTTATTATCGTTAAAATTGTTATTCGTTGATATTTAGTGAGTTACGGGTGAATAGATTTATTAACAAAAAATGTTGATAAAATCCAAGTTGATATGGCTGTAAAATAAGGAAATTTTTGGGATTTTTGCTTGAAATGTAAAGTGGGCGAATATGCCTGTACAAAATAGATAAAAATGTCTGAAGAAGTAGAAAAAACAAGTAACGAAAGAATTATTCGATTTGATATCGAAAAAGAAATGAAGTCGGCCTACATTGATTATTCAATGTCGGTAATTGTGGCGAGAGCGTTGCCTGATGCGCGCGATGGTCTGAAACCCGTACATCGAAGATTGTTATTCGGTATGGATAAGATGGGTAACACACCGGACCAACCTTATAAGAAATCGGCCAGAATCGTCGGTGAGGTTATGGGTAAGTACCACCCGCATGGTGATTCGTCTATTTATGGCACATTAGTGCATTTGGCACAGGATTGGAATATGCGTTATCCGATGGTTGACGGCCAAGGTAACTTTGGCTCAATCGACGGCGATTCGCCTGCCGCTATGCGTTATACCGAGGCGCGTTTGGCAAAAATCGCAACGGAAACGTTAGCTGATTTGGAAAAAGATACGGTTGACATGCAGCCGAACTTCTCCGAAGAATACAAGGAACCTACCGTATTGCCGACGAAAATTCCTATGTTGTTGGTAAACGGTTGTGCCGGTATCGCTGTTGGTATGGCTACAAACATGGCTCCGCATAACCTTTCCGATACGGTTGACGCTATCATTGCTTATATTGATAATACTGAAATAACAATTCCAGAATTGGCGGCTATAATCAAAGCACCTGATTTTCCTACGGGAGGAACAATCTACGGTTATCAGGGCGTGCTTGACGCTTACGAAACAGGACAGGGCAGAATTGTGATTCGTGCAAAGGCTCGTTTTGAAAACGAGAACGGTCGCGATTTAATTGTGGTTGACGAGATTCCGTATATGGTCAATAAAGCAGAATTGATTAAGAGAACGGCGGAATTGATTATAGACAAAAAACTTGACGGTCTGACAGAAGTCAACGACGAATCGGACAAGGAAGGTATGCGTATTGTTTATACATTGAAAAAAGATGCGGTTCCAAACATCGTTCTTAATAAATTGTATAAATATACGGCATTGCAGTCTTCGTTCAGCGTAAACAACGTGGCATTGGTTGACGGTCGTCCGAAAACGATGAACTTGAAGGATATGATTTCCGTGTTTACGGAACACCGCCACGATGTGGTTGTTCGTCGTACCAAGTTCGACTTGAAGGAGGCTGAAAAACGTGCCCATATTTTGGAAGGTCTTATCATTGCTTGCGACAATATTGATGAAGTTGTACATATTATACGTGCATCGAAAAACGTGGCTGAAGCCCGCGAAAATTTGATGAAACGTTTCGACCTTGACGAAGAACAGGCAAATGCCATAGTTGAAATGCGTCTGCGTCAGCTCACAGGTTTGCAGATGGATCAGCTTCATGCTGAATATGAAGAACTTGAACGTAAGATTGCATATTATAAAGATGTGTTGGCAAATTACGATATGCAAATGCAAATTGTGAAGGAGGAAATGCTTGAAATTAAGGCTAAATACGGCGATGAACGTAAAACCGACATCGTTAAGACAGCCGAGGAATTCAACCCTGAAGATTTCTATGCCGACGAAGATGTGGTGATTGCAATTTCTCACCTTGGTTATATTAAGAGAACGGCTCTTACGGAATACAAACTGCAAAACCGTGGTGGTGTCGGTTCCCGTGGCGGCGATACCCGCGATACAGATTATATTGAACATCTGTATATCTCGAATATGCACGCTACGTTGTTGATTTTCACAGAACAAGGTAAGTGCTTCTGGCAGAAAGTTTACGAAATTCCAGAAGGAACAAAAGTTTCGAAAGGTCGTGCAATTCAAAATATTTTGAATATTTCAAATGATGACAAAGTACGTGCATACGTTACTGTCAACAATTTGACCGACGAAGATTACTTGAAGAACCATTTCGTGGTACTTTGTACAGAAAACGGTATCATCAAGAAAACTACGTTGGAGGCTTATTCACGTCCACGTCAGAATGGTATCATTGCACTTTCAATCCGCGAAGGCGACCGCTTGTTGCAGGCTTGCTTGACCGATGGGAACTGTGAAATTATGATGGCAATCCAGTCGGGTAAGGCTATCCGCTTCCCTGAAAGCAAGTTCCGTGCTATGGGACGTACCGCTTCGGGTGTGAAGGGTATGACGGTTCCTGATGGCGAAAAAGTTGTTGGTCTAATTTGTGCACCTGCAGATACTAATAAGGAGATTTTAGTCGTTTCAGAAAAAGGTTTCGGAAAACGTTCAAGCATTGACGACTATCGTATAACGAATCGTGGCGGTAAGGGAGTCAAGACAATCAACGTGACTGAAAAAACTGGCAAGCTTGTTGCATTCGAAGCGGTAGACGACGACGACGATTTGATGATTATGAACAAATCAGGTATCACAATTCGTATGGAAGTTGCTCCGTTGCGCGTGATGGGACGTGTGGCACAAGGCGTGAAATTGATTAATCTCCGTCCGAAGGATTCGATTGCGGCAATTTCTACCGTACACGTCGAACCAGAGGAACGTCAGGCTATGAAAGAAGCTGAAAATGCCGAAAACGTTGAAGGAACAGAAACAGATGAAAATCAAAACGAAACAAATAATACAGAAAACAACGAACAATAAAAATTGATGAATATGAAAAAAAATGTCATTCTTGCGTTAGTCGCATTGTTTGGATTCAATATTGCCTATAGTCAGTCAGACGAGTTTGTCATGACGTGGGGCATAGTTGAAAGCGAGGCTAAAAAATCCGATGCCGATATTGCAAATCCTAAAAAAGCAGCAAAAATCAACACGTGGATGGAACGTGGCCGTAAATATTTGCTAGTTTATACTTTCGATGCAGGGAACATATATATGAATACCCCTGTTAGAAATCTTCCGTTTATAATGAATGGTGGTGCAAAATCTCAAGAAACTGTCGGCGATACGTTAGTTTATTCGTATGACCGTGTAAAAATTTATGCGAAAACTCCCGATAGTGTTGTGTGCCGTTATGAAAGAACAGGTCGTGCGAAGGATATTTTCTTTGCGAAAAGTCATGTTGAAGCGCTTGATGTTGCTACGGCAGCATATTTGGAAGCAAAGAAAATGGATGCTGACGGTAAGCGTTCAAAGGCAATTGGCGAGCAGTTGAAAACCATTGCTGATTATTATATGAAAGAGGCTTCGTTCCCGTATGCAGCAAAGGATTACGGTTTGGCTGCAGATTATTATACAAAAGCAGGAAAAATTGTTAAAACTGGTTATACAGAAGATACCGATGAAAACAAGATTGTTACGTTGAAAGACTGTGGTAATATCAACAAGTTTATTTCCCGTTACGACCAGGCTATAGAATTCTATGAATCTGTTATTTCTATGGCAAAAACTCCTACACGTGAAATGTATGGCGATATCTTTTATTGTCAGTTAATGAAAAAAGATACGACAAGTGCAATCAACACTTTACAAAAGGTTTTGTCGGAATTCCCGTCAGATACGGCAAGTGTCACATATTTGAATCAGTTGATTGATTTGTATATTCAAACAAAACAATGGGATAATGCAACGACATATTTGCAAAAGGCTATTGAGGCTGAACCGAACAATACGGCTTATTTGTTCAACTTGGGTTATTTGAATGCTACAAAGGGTAACGAGGAGGCTGCAATTGACTATTACAAAAAAGCAATTGAAATCAATCCTAAAGATGAAAACTCAAACTTGAACTTGGGCGTTCTATACGAAAACAAAGGTCGTGACATTCTTGTGGAAGCCGACAAGAACTTTGGTAAAAAGAACTATAATACGTTGAAATCTCAAGGTCAGGGATATTTGAAACAAGCTTATCCATACATCGAGACATACGCGTCGGTAACAACCGATGATTTCCGTAAGAAAAATGCGTACAGAGACTTGATGTCAATCTATATGCAGTTGAACATGATGGATAAATACAAAGCTGCCAAAGCAATATACGACAGTTTATAATGTAAGGTTTTTTCATATGTGGAGAAGGGACGTCGTGATGATGTCCCTTTTTTTTGCATAAAAGTACGGGTATAAAAAAAGCCGACCTAAGCCGGCTTTTGAGCAGTTTTTGAAGATTTTATTCTTCTGGTTTGATTGCACCAGTTGGGCAAACTTCTTCGCAAGTACCGCAGTCAGTACAAGTGTCTGGGTTTACTTTGAAAATGTCGCCTTCTTCAATAGCACCTACTGGGCATTCGCCTTGGCAAGCGCCACATGCTATACAATCTTCTGAAATTTTGTGAGCCATAATTTTATAATTTTAAGTTGTTTGTAATTTCGTTTTGCAATAATACGAAAATTTTAATCTTTTTCACACAGACTGTATTTAATTTTCGGAATTATCTATTAACAAACAGATTTCTATGGTCGGAAAGTCGTTTGTTTCGAAATTGATCCAAATCTCAAGGCAGGGGGTATTTTGTGGTAGCAGATGGAAAAACGGTAGGCGTTTCGGTACGGTAATCATCGTCTCTACAACTCGTCGTAAATAATAGTTTTAATGCACAATTCACAATGTATAATGTACAATGGTGAGATTCCTCGCTTCGCTCGGAATGACGCGGCTGGCGGGGAATACAATGAAAGAAAAGTGAAAATGGCTCCGCCATTTTCACTTTTCTTTTTCTCCCTTTCCTGAGGCGCCGTCATTCCGTAGCCGAGCAACGCGAGGCAAGGAATCTGTTTTAATGCACAATTCACAATGCATAATGTACAATGGTGAGATTCCTCACTTCGTTCGGCATGACGAGGCTTAGATGGGTTAGAAGGAAAGAAAGGGAAAAATTGCTCTGCAATTTTTCCCTTTCTTTTTCTCTTTCTCTTTCTGCCCTCAATGCACGTCTTTTCGAGCGAAGCGAAATTGTTTGCAAACGTATTCAGTGCGTTTCTACAAATTCTATTCCTTATATTTTTTGAATTTCAATGCCTTCAACAAAAGGTTTGGCAACGGTTTTTGCGGGTCGCGTCCTTTGAGTTTCAGGGCGAACCATTTTGTCAATGGAATCTTATATGCTTCGGTGAATTCTATCAGCGTACCGCCCATGTCTTCAATGTAGGCGAACATTCCCGAAGAATCGCCCATGTCAAAGTCTTGTCCATTAAGCACTTCGAGCGTGTCAACGGTGAATGGATACCCTTTTTCTTTGCAGACGTTTCGGAGAACGTCAACACCCTGCACGTCGAAGCAGAGGTGAATGAAGCCACGGTCGCCCCAAAAACGTCCTTCAAACATTTTCTTTGGTTCGCGGTCGGTAACTTCCACAAGTTCTATCTCGCTGGCTCCGAAAATTTTACCAAATCCGCCTATACGTTCTTCGGAATGACGGAGCAACAATCTTTTGAATGAATTGTTTCCGCCTGGGACAAATGAAAAATCGTCACATACTGCCGATTCGGTATTGTAAACTTCAATGTCGTAGCCAAGAATGTCTTTGTACAAGTCTTTGGCTTTTTCAATGTTAGGCACGCCAATTACCGCACCAACCGAAAGACCTGTGATTTTTCCTTCGTCTTTGTATTTACTTGCATCGTAAACTACTTGGAAATAGTTTCCGAATGGATCTTGCAACCAGAAATATTTGTCGCCTTTGGGGTCGGTCACCATTTCCGACGTTTTTGTACCATCGGTTTTGGCCTTGAAAAATGCCAATGCTTTTTCAAGATTGTCGGTTTTTATTTTTCCTGCGAAAATCCCTAAGTCTCCCAACTGTATGTCGAATAAAGGTTTTGTTGATTCGTGCGATTTGTATTGCCAAATCTCGAATCCGCCACCGCCTTGCAAGCTAACAGCCAAAATTGCGTGACGACGATGGGGTACGCCACCCGTGTAGCGAAGCATATATTTCGCTTCGGAATCGTCGTCAAGAATTTTTATATCGGCACCGAAATTTTCGCGGTACCATTTCCAAGCAGCATGCACATCGGTCACGCCGATGCCAAGTTGCTCCATTCCTCGTATATAATATTTGTCCATAGTTTTATGTTGGATTTATTTTCGTCGCTAATATATGAAAAAGAGCTGGAAATTTTCGGTAAATCTGCACCATAATTAGTTCCGATTTACCAACCAGCAGTTCATGTTTTTTCTTTGCCATTCCTTTAAGAATCCGTTTTGCACATACGGCTGCGTCAAGACCTTTGGCCTGTCCGGGGTCCATTTCTCCGTGTGGAGTGCCGTCTTTCGTCAGTGCCGAAAGAGAGATGTCGGTGTTTATCCGTCCCGGAGAAATAATGGTGACTGCAATGTTTTTCGACCGCATTTCAATGTCGAGTGCTTCGTAGAAACCGTAGATTGCGTGTTTTGCTGCACAATACGCCGAACGTTGTGGGAAACCAAAACAGCCTGATATACTGCTTGTTACGGCAATATGACCGAATCCGTTTTCTATCATTTGGGGAAGAACGGCTTTGGTAATGATAATGGAACTGAAATAGTCGATTTCCATTATTTTTCTGTCGTTTGCGATTGGCGTTTCTATGGTGAGGGAACGTTGGCTGATGCCGCCGTTGTTTACTAAAACGTCAATTCTTCCATAAATAGCAATGGCTTCGCGGGATTTTTCATCCAAAGTGTCGGTTTGTTCCAAGTCAAGCGGAAACACGGTGCATTTGCCTCCGTTTTGTTCGCATTGTTTGGCGATTTCCGTCAACTTTTCAATCCGTCGTGCCGACAAAATAAGCGAAACACCCGATATTTTGGAGTAGGCGAGGGCGAGTTCTTTGCCGATTCCGCTCGAAGCACCTGTAATCCAAATGATTTTATTTGCAAAATATGTCTGTGGATTCGCCATTAGTAATTCTTATAAATCATTTCAAGGATTTTCGCTTGTTTTTCCTTCATGTTGTAGTCGCTGTCGAAGAAACCGTTGAACATTACGCAGAAGGCAACCATTTTTCCTGATTTTGTTTCCATGTAGCCAGCCATATTTCGTACGCCAGTCATAGAGCCTGTTTTTGCGTGTATTTTATCGACAAGATTGGCGGAGAATGGAAACGAACGGAGAGTTCCGCTTCTGCCCGAAGTTGGCAAACTTCTATAGAATGCCGATGATTTTCCGCCGGCAACATCGTATTCTTTAACCAAAAATTCCGACATGTGGTTTGCGTTGATAAGGTTTGTCCGGGACAAACCACTTCCATCGTACAAAGCAGCTCCGCCACATTTCATATTGAGTGTTTTAAAATAGGAGAGAATTGTGAGGGCTCCGTCGGAGAATGTGCCAACTCCTTTTTGATTGTACGCGAGATATTTTGCAAGATGTTCGGCATAATTGTTACTGCTATAATAGTTCATTATGCCTACAATGTATTGAAGCTCAGGAGAATAAATCTCTTTTAGAACATTGATGTGCATACTTTTCTTTACAATCTGATATTGATGTGTATAGTTTACGAAGCCTTTTTTGAAAAAAGCTTGATGCAATTCCATTCCCAGTACATCGGGAGGCGACGGCATGGCACTTCGAACAACGTATTCGTTTCTGTTTGGTGGAATGTAGCCTGTAATTTTTACTAGTTGGTCGTCGGCATTGGAGTGGAACAGAATAGTAGAATCGTTATCCATTCCTTCGAGTTCTACTGTTGATTTATTAGTAGAATCCACAATTTCCGTCACTTCGCTATTGCTTGCTGTTTTTATGCTGATTTGGAAAATATTGTCTTGAAAAGAAACGGGGAAAACGCCTGCGGCATAATCTTTTCCGTAATCTTCGAACAGCCAGGTCTTTGGAATAGATTCTTTTTCGTCTTTGTAAAGCGAGCAGTCAATAATTACACGTCCTTTGATGTGGTTGATTCCAGCGTCGGTGACGGCTTTGACTATCGTGTCGATAAAAGATTTTGTGGCAGGGAAAAATTTAGAGCCAGTTGTAGGGTCTCCACCACCAATTACCACGATGTTTCCATTCAAGGTACCATTTTTTTCAATAGTTCCTGTGTAGCCCACAGTTGTTTTAAATCTGAAGTCATCTCCTAAAATTGACAATGCAGTTGCCGCCGTGTACAATTTTACGATAGATGCTGGCGTCATAGAACGATTGGCGTTAACTTCGGCGATGATGTTGTTGGAGTTTAGGTCTCGTACACTTACAGCAACGCTTGTGTAGAAGAAGTTATTTTCGTTTGAACAGTATTTGTCCAAATCTTTCTGCATTGCATTCTGTGCGGACAATGATAATCCTTGCAGAATAAATAGTGTACATAGTATACTCCAAATTTTTCTCATAGGCTAAAACGAGTATGATAAACTATATTCGACAAAATCGGCTTGTAATCCGTTCGTTTTTATATACATTCCGAGTGCAAGTCGTTGTTTGTCATATGAATTCCAAATAGGGTAGAACTTGAATCCAACTTTTGGCGCAAACACCGATTTATACCACAGACTGTTGTCTCTTTCTAAGAAATAGTCTCGATAGAATGGGTCGACAACTTTTATGCCGAGGTCGGTGTCGAAACCGAAGCGGTTGATGAGAAATTCATGGCCGATTTGTAGTGCAACTACCGTCGATGCCAAATGTTGCAAATGGTTGTAGTAATCGGTCAAATGAATGAATGTGTAGTAACTTTGGTAATATGAGATTGTGGAACCAAATTTTACTTCGTTGATTTTACTCAATCTTTTTGAAAAATAGCATCCCAACTTGTATACATTATAAGAAGGACCGTCGGTAGGACTTTCGGTATAGGCCAACTCGTGTCTTCCAAGACTGACAACAATGTTTTTCTTCCAAGAATCGTCTAATTCTGGCATTTCGCGGTGTTTGGTCGATTTGCCATTAAGTTCTCCTGGTGAGTAAATTACTCCAAGTCTTGCTGTGATGTCGTTCAAACCTTTGTTTGGAATAGCCGTGTGTCCGTTGGAGAAATGCAAAAACGAAGTTCCTGCGTCAATCTTCCATTGAGGATGGAATTGAAACCACACGTCTAAACCAATTTCTGTAATATTATTGATATGCGAACCGATAAGTTTGTTTTCGGTATTGTCGAATTTATTGTAAGGTTTTGTAAACCAGGCGAATCCAGAACCTAATTTTACGTTGAGACCTATTGATTTTGTCTTGAAAAACGTGTACCTCCAAGTTGGATATAAAGCGAAAACGGTTCCTAAAACATCTTTTTCGCCAAGAAAACCAACCAATCCGCTTATGCCGACTTCGGGACTTTTGTAGCAGTTGAAGAAACTTCCGTCTTGCGTTCCTGTGTTCATTGTTGCACAGAGTTGAATGTAATTCGAACCGTTTTTGTCAAGTTCTTTGGCATTCATTACGTTGCCATGAAGGTAATCGAATGAAAAATGAGGTGCGATGGCTCCTCTTGTTGAACTATATTGAGTTTGCTCGGTATTAGACTGATTTTCTGTAGGTTGTACAAACTCATATTCCGTTTCTTGTGAAAAAACGGGGAATGTGAGCACCAATGTGATTGCTATAGATAAGATTCTTTCCACTGCAAAAAAATTTTTGCTAATATAATGAAAAAAATCTTTTTCTACGATAGAAATATCAACGTGTTTTCCACATTTTTAAAATTTATCGGGAAATCTCATTTTTAGATAGTCGAGAATAAAATTCAATGTTCCTTCAATTCCTAATTTTGATACATTTATTGATAAATCGTATGTCTTGGAATCGCCCCATGTTTTGTTGGAATAAAAATTATAATACGCCGCACGTTTTTTGTCGGCTTCGGCGAGTTTCACGCGTGCATCTTCTTCGCTGATATTCATTCGGTTGGCTATCCGTTTGGCTCGTTCTTCTTCCGATGCATGAAGAAAAATGCTCACGCAGTTGGGATTGTCGCGGAGAATGTAGTCGGAGCAACGGCCGACGATGATGCACGACTTTTCACTTGCTAATTTTTTTATGGTTTCCGACTGCATTTGAAATAATGTGTCGCCCGAAAGCATATTGTTGGTGAATGTTCCTAAACCTATGTTATCCAATATGTTGGATGCAAATCCGAATAGCGAATTACTGATTTCGTCATTGCTTTCAAAAAATTCGGGAGCCAAACCGTTTTGTTTTGCGGCAAGCACAAGAAGTTCGTTGTCGTAATAATCAATGTTGAGTTTTTCGGCGAGAGCTTTCCCGATTACGCGTCCGCCGCTGCCAAATTGCCGTCCGATGCTGATTACAAAATGTTCCATATCATGCTATTTTGAAGGTTCATCAGGTAGGTTGAATGGTTTGTCTTCCAGTTTGCTGAATTTTTTCATTTCTCGTTTGAGCAAAACGAATGACAATATCGTTGATAAACCATCGGAAATCGGCATCGAAATCCAAACGCCGAGCGTACCGAGGTAATTGGGAAGAATTGCAAGCAGCGGAATGAGTATCAGCAGTTGTCGCGATGCAGAAAGCAATACAGCAGTCGGAGCCTTTCCTATGGATTGGAAGAAATTTGATGTAACCATCTGATAACCAACTAATGGGAATATGATGACGGTGATGCGAAGTCCAAGGGTTGATTGTGCTATAAGTTCCTCGTCGTTGGTGAACATTTTAACCAACAATCCAGGTATTGTTTCGCCTAAAGCAAATGCTATTGTCATTACAAGAATGCCATAGATTATGGTTAATTTCAATACTTTCCGAACACGGGAATATATTTGTGCACCGTAGTTGAAGCCTGCAATCGGTTGCATACCTTGATTCAAACCCATTACGACTGTGGCAAAAAACATCACCAACCGATTTACCACGCCGTAAGCACCCACGGCCATATCGCCACCGTGTTTCGCCAATTGGTTGTTGATGAGAATCACTATGATGCACGAACAAGTGTGAAGCGTGAACGGCGCCATGCCAATGGAAAGAATGCCCGATGTGATACGTTTGTTAATTGAGAATATGCCACGTTTGAAGTGGAGAAAATACTTTGGGTTGCATAAATGTATCACAACGACGATGAGAGCGACTGTTTGTGCCAGTACGGTAGCCAGGGCGGCTCCGCGGATTCCCCAATTGAATACAAAAATGAAGATTGGTGCTAAAACTGCGTTTATAACTACGGTTAAGAGCGTGATTCTCATTGCTTTTTGTGGATAACCCGAAGCTCGTATTTCGTTGTTTAATCCAAGATAGAGGTGGGTGACTGGATTTCCAATCAAAATGATTTGCATAAAATCGCGGGCGTAGGGTATTGTTTCGGAACTTGCGCCAAACAAATAGAGTAGTTCGTCGATGAAGTATAAACCGAGAAACATCAGTGCAAAACCAAGTATCAGGTTGAGTGTCACCACATTGCCCAATACGTGTGTGGCTCCGTCGTAATCTTGTTGTCCCATTTTGATTGACGTGAGCGTCGCTCCGCCGGCCCCGACCATGGCTCCAAATGCAGCCGAAAGGTTCATAATCGGCATAGTGATTGCCAATCCCGAAAGTGCCAAAGCTCCTACGCCGTGACCGATGAAAATGCTGTCGATAATGTTGTAAATCGACGAAGCCATCATTGCCAAGATTGCTGGTCCTGAATATGATAGCAATAATTTTTGAAGATTCCCGCGACCTAATACTGCTGGTGATGCCATGTGGATATTTGTTTATGTAGAGACGTGCCATGACGCACCTCTACATTTCATAATTATTAATTTTTAACTTCTATCGTTGCCGGTGATGTTTTCCGTGAAAATGTTGCTTTGTCATATTCTACGATAAATGACGTCGTGTTTACGCATGAGCCGTCTTTCTTTATAAAATTGAAACTGTCGTGAAGTCCGTTTTCGTTCTCGATTGCTTGCAGGTCGGCGATGAAATTTGTACCTGTAGCGTAATGTTTGACAAGGAACAACATTTGGTCGAATCCTTGGAAACTGAATTTTGTCGGTTCTGTGTTGTATGTTTTGCGATACTGCTTGATGAATGCGTTCACGCGTGGTGAAGAGTAGTCTACTTCGCCGCTGGTTACAAGTTTGAAATTCAAGTCGAACAAGAAATCAAGTTCTATGTTTTCGTAGCGTTCCCACTGTGGCATTCCCCATAATTCAATGTTGTGATTTTTAGAGGATTGGAACAATTTTGTTACAATGTTGTTGGCAAAAGCTGGTTGTTTCGACAATACGACAATAATGGTTTTCGGTTTTTTTGTCATTGCTTTGTCAAGTCCTGCCGAACCGACAGAAGGGTAGTACATTTCTTCGAACGAGATTTTTTTGCCGTCGAGAGCGGGTTTTTGTTCGTTGAATGCCATTTTGCATTGTGTCATTAGTTTCTTCTCGAGTGATTCTGAGTTATATACGATGCAGACGTGGCAGTTCTCGTTATTCTTAATGATGTAGTTGACCATTGCCTTGAAACGATATTTCTGAGGCGTATTCATTTGAATGACAAAAGGATTGCTTGTGTTTGTCTCTTCAGTAGAAAGTGGAGAAACGATAGGGATGGAGTGACGTTTGGCGTATGCGGCGGCAGCTGGGAACGTCTTTGGAAACACAGGACCGATAATCAAGTCGGTATTTGACGTGAGTCGGTTGATGTTTGTAGTGGCGGAGTCGTTGTTAGATTCAATGACGTTCAAGGTAATCGACATTCCCATTCGTTTCAGTGAATCCAAGGCTAAAAGTGCTCCTTCGTAATATTCAAGGAATTGATATGTATGTTCGTAAATTTCTTTTGGCTTATTGATTATGCCGTCGTTTGATGTATTTGCATTTTTATTGAGGAAAAACGGCAGCAGCATTGTGATTGTCATATTATTTTTCTGCAAACCGTATTGATTTTCTGTTGCAATATTTTGATTTTCAAGAATATATTCAAAGAAATTATCTTTGTATGGAATTCTCAAAACGTAGCCGACGGGCAGTGCATTGAGTGTACTCATCGGGTTGTTTGCCAACAATTCTTCTTCGCTGATGTGGTACTTGTGCGTAATACTATATGTCGTTTCACCTTGTTCCACAGTGTGGAAAAGAAACTGCCGAGCATTGATTTGTTCCAAAGCATGAATTTGATTCTCATTGTTTATCGGGACGCGGATGTAGACACCTTCGTCAAAATGTACAATGCCGTAAGAATTGTAATGAAGCAGCTCTGAAAGAGATACATTGTATTTTTCGGCAATGTCGTTCAATGTTGTATTTGAACTGAAGCAGAAAATGAATTCTTTTGGAAAATATAGTTTGCCAAGTGGCACAATTGCCGTTGTTTCTGCAAAAACACTATCGGAAAATGACGGATTGTAAAGTTTTATGACTTCTTTAGGTGTATGGATTTGTTCCGCCAATTCGTTGAGTGACATATTTTTTGTAATAGGATATTGGAAATATGGCTCATTTGTTTTTGTCTCCGTTTGTGTGGCGGGAGCAGGATTATCTGTAGTTTTTCCCGAAAATGGTATGAACAATTGTTGACCGATTGACAGCGGAGCGTTGTTGATTGCAGGATTTTCTGCTATGATTTGACCTGCGGAAACTTCGTATTTTCGTGCGAGGGCATAGACGGTTTCGCCTTGCTGTACGTTGTGTACAATGAACGTCTTGCCATTTTTTGTGATGATTTGTCCGTCGGAATATTTTGATTCCTCGGCAGTTTCAACAACAGGAATCCGAATCTGCTGACCGACCGAAAGCGATTTAAGATTGTCGTTGCATCGCTGTATGTCGTCAATCGACACTCCGTAAACTCTGCTCAATCCGTAAAAAGTTTCTTTTGACTGTACGGAGTGAATATAAAACCGTTCACCATTGATGGTTTCTATCTGACTGCTTTTTGTCTGTGCAGATAGGAATCCGTAGGCGCAAAGCGAAAATATAGCTGTAAGAATTATGTTTCTCATAAAACAAATTTTATCCTACAAACATACAAAATTGAACTGACATATATTGTGTTGTGTGTTTTGATTATTAAAAAGTTATTCACTTTGGGAGAAAAAACTTCCTATCTCACCAGAACACTAATCATTTCATTTTCTGTCACTGCAACATACATTCCTGCTTTGAGGTTTTTATTCTTGATTTTTTGTCCTGTAGGGGATAGAACGTAATCTGGAATTTCGCCATTTACAATAATTTGTTGATTGACAACGAGAACAGTCCTAGATGCCGTTGTTGTTTTGATAGCAGTGTTGTCGTTGATGATTGTTTCGATGTTGTCATCAGTTTCTTCGTCAAGACATTGGATTGTTTTGAATATGTTCCACGTTTCTGAATTTGTGTACCATTGAATCTTGTCGCATGGAACAACTAATGTTATATCGTTGGCATCAAAAGTTTGGGACAGCATCGATGGTGGCATTTCTGTTAAACATATTATTTTTTTGAGATTATTACATGAAACGATGGCGTTGTTTTTTATAGCTATTATATTTGGGGGAATTGTTATAGATTGAAGATTTGAAAGTGTTACAAAAGTCTTTGATTCGATGTATATTATGTCTAATTGGTTTCCAAACGATATTGAATTTGGAATGGAAACATTCTCGTCGGAACCTTTGTATGAAGTGACGGCAGCCTTTGAACCGCTAAAAATGTAATATTTAAATCCGTCAGGTGCGGTGTATACTAATTTCCCTTTTGATACATCCAAGTCTTCTGGCATTGTGACGGAAGATAGTTTTGAGCAATTCATAAATGCTCCATCCTCAATCTTTGTTACGCTGTTTGGAATTGTTATTGAAGATAGTGAGTTATTGTTACCTAAAAATGATATGCTCACAACATTATACGTATTTCCTGCTGTAATTGTAGGTGGAATAACAAGATTTCCTGAATAATCTCCAAACGAGACTTCAACTTCGTGTCCGTTCAGTATACGATACCTAATATCGTCTTTGGTTATGTACAAGTAACTATTTTGTACATCCATATTTTGAGGCATTGTAACAGAAGTGAGATTGGAACAACCAGCAAATACGTTGCGATTTATATTTTCCATGGTTTCTGGAAGCGTTAAAGATGTTAGTCCTTCGCATCTATTAAAAGCACCGCTATAAACAGTTTCTGATGTTAAACTATTTGGCAATGCTAACGAAACAAGTGATATGCAATCACAAAAAGCAGCATATTCAATAAGTGTTACACTGTTGGGTATTTCTACATGCGTGAGGTTTTGACAATTGTAGAATGCTTCTTCGCCTATGGTTGTTATTCCTGATGAAATGATTACTGAAGAAATCTCTGCATCGGTAAAGGCGTTATTCCCAATGGCTGTAACATGGTATATTTGTTCGTTATAGTTTATAGTGGAAGGAATGTTTATTTCTAATTTTTCATAATAAAAGTTTTCTGCCAAACTACTTACTCTTACAGTGTGTTCGTTTTCAGATGTTATTTCAAAATACAGGGGTTCTTGGTATATTTCAGTTGCCGTTGCTTGTACAATGAAGCTTAGTGGACATAGAATGCTTAAAATCTTTTTTCTCATTTGGGTATTTGTTATAGTTTTTGCAAAGATAAGTTTTATTTCATTAATATAAAAATATAAACGATTGCCGCTCTCCGTTTTTGTCGGTTACGACAACAATGACGGGCTGTTTGAATTGTTGGATTTGACGAATGTCGGATTCTTGTAATGAAGGAATTTTTTTAAGTAGTTTACCTTCAATATTGAAAATTGAAGCCGATACGCTTTGTTTCCAAATATCATCTAATGATGTTGACGAAATTGCTGTTTGTGGCGGAATAAGGGTGATTGCAATGTGTTTTATGTCTGCGTCAATGTTGAACTGATATGCATGGTTTTTGTCTGCCGTGTTTCCTGCCCACGTGTCAATGTATGTCGAAGAAGGGGATTTTGCCACGATTTTTCCGACGCATTTGTTTGTAATGAGCGAGAATGTGCCGTTTTTGTCGGTTGTACATTGATCTGTCGGTTTTTCTGAAGTGGAACAGTACAATATTACATCTGCATTTTCTACGGGTGTTCCGTCGGGTTCGGTTACGGCTCCCGATACGTAATACCATGGCTCACAAAAGAATAGGGTGACGTTTGTTTCTGATTTCTCGCTTTCACATCTATTATGCAATTGAGTTGCATAATAGATGAATGTACCGATTTGATTGTTGTTGATCGTCAACGTGTCTTGTAGTGCAAGTGGTTTGGTCAACAGACTGTCGGCGTACCAGACAATGCTGTCGCCCGATGTGCTGATTATATTTTTTTTGTTGTAGCAAAAACTTACGGAGTCGGTCAGTATAGGCGAGGGGACGTTGCAGTCGCATTTTTTAACGCTGTTTACAGGGATTGGTTGACATTTGTTTTCGTGCTCAACCCAGACTTGGTAAATGCTGTCGGCATGAATTTCGTCGCAGAACAATTTCGACGTACTGATGGAATTTCCACGGCCGATTAAGTAGTTGTCGTACGTTTTGTACCATTTAAATACGCCGTCGCCTATGACTTTGAATGTAATTTCGTCGGAACAGAAAGATGATGGAATTATTTGAAAATCAGGTTCTTTTTCGTTGATTGTGATTTGAGTTTCTCGGTCTGGGCAGTCACCAGTTTTGTCGGAAATTTTGACTTTGTAAGTTCCTGTATTTTCTATGTGAAGCAGGTTGCTGTTTTCTTCAATTTTTTCGTTGTTTTTGTACCATTCAAGTGTATGTGAATCAAGTGAAAATGGAATTTTAATGTTGAAATAGAGCGGTGTGCAAAGTGTTTTGGTCGGTTCTAACGAATAAGAGCCGCAGTAGGGGACTTTAACGGATTGCAATAAAGTTGCATAGTTCCTGTCGTACTTGTCTCCGAGACCTAATTGACCGTCGTCGTTGTAACCGCAGACGTAAAATTGGTTGTTTTGTTTTTTTCCAATCGATTTTTCTATGTAGGAAACACCGCAGCCGGCATTGATTGCGGTAACATTGTTGATTTTTGTGTTGGCAGATGTTTTTACGTAAACGGGAGTGTTGAATTGTTTTGTGCTTGACAGACCGATTCCGAGTTGTCCGCCGCGTGTATCGGAAAGGTTTGGAAATTTGTTGTCGCCCCAAGCTACGGCGTATTGACTGTCACTTTCTTGCACGATTGCCATTGCATGCGAAAAGCCTGCCGAAATTGCGGTGACGTTTTCGAGATAATAATTCGGTGTTTCGCCGCCTTTTACGAGTTCGGCGTAACTGTTTGTTTTATAGTAACTTCCACTTTTGTCAAGGTGGGTGCCTTTGTATGCGCCAGTGCCATAAACGGTTTTGTCTGAATTAAGTAATAGTGCGAAAAACATTCCTCCGTCAATAGTAGTGATGTCGCTGATAGGTTCTCCATTTTTGTCTACCACGGCAACGGGAAAATAGTGTGTGTCGGAATCACCGCACGCAAGTTGGTTTGCTTGATTGTCGCCCCATGCGTAGACGTGTCCGTCTTCGGTCAGTGCGTATCCGTTGTTTCCGCCTGCGGCAATCATTTTCACATTAGTCAATCGTTTTGAAGGGGTGGTTTTTACGTATGTCGGTACGTTGTGCGAGACGGTTGTTCCGTCGCCAAGTTGTCCGTATGTGTTGTTTCCCCAAGCCACGACTTCGCCTGTCGATAGGAGGGCGTATGCATGCATTTGACCGATTGCTATGGCAATGACGTTATCCAGCAGTGGAGTACCCGTCTCTCCACCGACGACAGTGTCGGCAGTTCGGTTTTCGCAAACGCCTGGGCAATCTTGTCCGACGCCCAATTCTCCGTAAAAATTATGTCCCCACGAAAGTACGTTTCCTTCGGAAGTCAGAGCACAACAAAAACTGCCAAAGCCTGCGTCAATACTCACGATATTTTCAACATTTGGTATTGCCGATGGAACGATGTATGCTCCAGTTTCTGTCGTTCTACCTAACTGCCCGTAATAGTTGTCTCCCCATGATTGAACTGTCTTATTATAAGAGAGATAGGTTGAATACGAATACCCTCCTGAAAATGTGTTTTTTTGTGCTTCGCACATAACAGAGCAACACAATAGAAATAAAGCAGTCAATATGTGAAGTTTATTTGCCATTGGAAGGAATTGTATAACTTAATCCCCATCCTAAACCGAAAGAGGAGATGGTTGCACTGCAATTTATTTTTTCGTTCCGATAGATAGACGGAATTATGCTGTAAATCGGTTGCAGATATATTGAAAAATGTTGCTGTGGCGAATAAACAATTGAGCACGAAAGTGTACCAGAAATATTGAATTGGCGGACAATATCTTTCACGGCAATAGTTTTGGTGAATGTTTCATCGGGAATTTCTCCATGACACGAAGTCAGGAATAAAGCATTGCATGCGATAAAAGGTTGTATTGCAAGCGTTTGGTTCACGTTGTAATTAAATCCCACGCCAATTGGAATGTATATGTATTTATACGAAATCGTGGAACTTTTGTCCATGTTGTGTTCAATTTTTTTCGGATTTTCCTTTAGTGAGTACGTCCATGTGGAATCCAAAACGGTTATGGCGACGGAATCGCCAGAGGAATTAAATTTGTAGTAGGTGAATAATTCGTTGAATTTCCAATACCAAAGCGTGTCGGTGTAGGTTTTTGTCGGGTCGTCGGTGTAGGAAGTTATTGCAAACGAACTACCAATGCGTCGGTCTTGAAAACCTATGCCTGATTGAAATAAAATGTTGTTCCGTTTGTATGTCGCATTGATTTGTAAATCATATCCAAGTGTGTTAGAATGAGTATTCTGCAATTGTTTTGCATAGTCGTCTTTGTTGAAGAAATGAGTGTTGTTGTATAACAAACTTGTTTGTAGGGCAAAAGAGAATGTTTTGTTGTTTGTGTGTAGAAAATTGGTTTCGTAATGTTGTACGTTTATGGTTTTGATGTGTTCCACCGTATCGTGGACGGTAATCGTGTCTTTTATTGTAACATATCGATAGAGCGTATCGTATACGGTGATTGTATCGTATATAGGAATGGTTTCGTAAACTATTTTTTTGTCGTTTTTTGATTCAATTTTTTTCGTCGTTACTATAGGTTTTTCTGTCGGTGTTTTTTCGGTTATCACAACTTGTTTTCCAATGACAGTGTACGTGTGTTTTTCGCTGAGCAGTTTGTTCATGCATACGTCAATTGTTGCCTGACTGAGCGATATTTCCTTGATTTTCTGATTGTTGAAAATGTTGTTGTTGTAAGAAAATCTATAGGGTGAGATTTTTTCTATATCTTTCAAAATTTCGACAATGGTTTTGTCCTTGGCCGTGTAGGTCAACGTTTCGTTGTTTTGTGCATACGACGAAAGAGCAAGTAAAAACAAGCAGACAAAAGAAATTATTTTTTTGTACATAGAACCTTGTCAAAATTCGTGACAAGATACAAAAAAAAGACAAAATCGAAGAAAAAGACGTTTTTATTTGCTATTGCTCACGACAACTTCGCTTCCGTTCACGTCGTAGTGAATGTCGGGAATGGCAAGTTCAATCATTTGCAGAGTCTGCTCCAAAGAAAGATCTTGGTATGTTCCCGTCAACTTATAATTTTGAATGTCGGAACATTTTTTTGTGTAGCTGAACGTACAATTGTAGTGACGCGACAAATCTGTAAAAACAGATTGTAAATCCGTATTGTCGAATTTCAAAACGCCAGTTTTCCATGATAGCAAATTAACTTCGGTATTTTTTGAGCAAATCAGTTTTTTATTGTTCCAGTCTGCACGTTCGCCTGCGGTGATGACTGCGTTTTGTTCACCTGCAGAAACACGCACTTTCCCTGTTTCGACAAATACAAAAACGCTGTCGTGAGTATTTACTTGGAACGAAGTACCAAGAACAGTTATGTGTAAATCATTGTCGGTAAGCGAGAAAGGTGCACTTTCATTATGGAAAATTTCGCAGAAAATGTTTCCTGTAGCAGATATTGTTCTGCTACCATTTTCGAATTTTTCGGGATATGTAACCGAAGCGTCTTTTTGCAGATAAATGGTCGAGCCGTCGGGTAGAGAGACGGTTTGTACAGCCATTTCTGTATTTTGAATAGTGATTGTATTAACGTCTGTTTTTGAAAGTATTGATAGAGAGACAATTGCAATCAAAGCCACGGCGGCAACAGCACTGATTTTTTGCCAAAGCGGAATGATTATAGATTTTTTCTTCGTTTTTTGTTTAAATTCTTCAAAAGCCTTATCGCTGTTGAATTTATCGGATTGCAACAAATACCACAAACGGCAAGCGTCGTCGAACTCTTTCTTGTGTTCGGCGCTTTCCTTCACCCAGTCAAGCAGTTGTGCCGATTCTTCATCGGTAATCTGACCAGTGAGGTATTTGTCTATATATTCGTTCGTATTCATTTTCTGAATCATTTGTTGTTAAGACAAGTATAAGTGAATAATCCCTATATGTTTTTCAATTATTTTTTAGAATTTTTCGTAAAGTTGTAAAAGCTCGTGTGATGTTTGCCTCGACGGCTTTTACGGAAATATCGAGCTCTTCGGCAATATCTTTGTTTCTCTTTCCCTCGAATTTGCTAAGTGTGAGGACTTCTTTGCACCGTTCGGGCAGAAGTTCAATGGCATTTCTGAGATTTGCTTCTTGTTTGTCGTGTTCATCCTGTTCTTCTTGTGGTGTTTTTTCCGTTGCTTGAATTTCCATGGCTTTGAGTGCAAACCACGTTTCGGATTTATATTTTTCCTCTATTTTATTGTGTGTGATTATGTTAATGCAGCTGTTTTTTACCGAACGATAGAGATACGAAGTTAGGTTTTCTATTGTATCATAATTTTCTCGTTGTTCCCACAATTTTAATATGATTCCTTGGACTATTTCTTCTGCTTCTTCTTCGTCGTTTATGATTGAATTCGCAAACACGCATAATTTTTTAAAGTATTCATCATAAATGGATTTAAAGAGAAGGTTCCATTCTTTCTCTGTCCTTTCTTGTGAATTGTTTGTACCCATTTATTTCTACTCTAAAAAATCAGCGTGAAGATATAAATTTTTTGTGAATTATGTTGCAAAGTGTTGGTATTATAATAAACGGTACAACGTAAAAATGCGCAGGGCATGGTCAATGTTTGGAGTTTTTGTAAAAAAGGATTTCTCATTGCTGAAAAATCCTTAAGAATCTATTATGATTTTATAAGTACGTGGCTTCGATAGGCTCTGCCACCAGAATTCTAAACACTAAATACGTATTTTTAATTGTCGTTGTTAGTGATTCTTTCTAAAATCCTTCACTCTCACTGCTTTGCCTTCCGATTGCGGAATGGAACCTTTTTCAACCAATTTAACTTTCGGAGTCAAAAGAATTTCGTCTTTTAATTGACGTGTGATTTCTTTTGTAAGATTCTGTAGAGCAGGGAAATCGTCGATTTTCATATTGTCGCCGATTTCCACTTCAACCATCATTTCGTCGTTGTTGGCAATTGTGTCTATCGTTATAAGGTAATTCATTCCCAATTCCTTGAATCCCATTAAGATACGCTCAATTTGTATTGGGAAAATGTTTACACCTTTCACAATAATCATATCGTCGCTACGGCCTTTGAAGCGGTCAAGGCGACGATGCGTACGGCCGCACGGACACGGCCCCGTGATGAAACGTGTCAAGTCGCGTGTTCTGTAACGGAACAGTGGCATTGCCTCGCGGTTTATGGTCGTCAGTACAAGTTCGCCAACTTCGCCGTCAGGAACTGGTTCCAACGTCACGGGGTCAAGAATTTCTGGAATTACAAAATCTTCCCATACATGCAGGCCATTTTGTTCCTTGCATTCAAAAGCAACGCCCGGACCGTTCATTTCGGACATTCCGAAACAGTTGTATGCTTTTATTCCAAACAATTTCTCAATTCTTTTACGTTGTTCTTCGGAATGCGGCTCTGCGCCAAGACAGAAAATTCGCAATTTCGTGTCTTTTCGTGGGTCAATGCCTTGTTCTGTGAATACTTCTGCCAGACGAGTGGCATAGCTCGGAATGGCGTGAATCACCGTCGTGCCAAAATCCATGATGAATTTTATCTGACGTTTGCTGTTTCCAGCAGCTGCAGGAACTGTTACGGCGCCAAGTCGTTCTGCACCGTATTGATAGCCCAATCCGCCCGTAAACATTCCGTATCCTGAAGTATTTTGGAATACATCGGTATTTCTACAACCTACCATGTACATGCATCGTGCAACTTGATCTGCCCATTCGTCAAGGTCTTTCTGTGAATGTGCAACAACAGTTGGATTACCTGTGGTTCCACTCGAAGAGTGTACACGTACAACTTTTTCCATAGGAACTGCAACCAATCCAAATGGATAATTGTTTCGCAAATCGTCTTTGGTTGTGAAAGGAAAACGTTTCAAATCGTCCAATGATTGTATGCTTTCGGGCGTAATGTTCCGTTCTGCGAAAATTTTCTTGTAATACGGTGAATTCATTGCGATTGCAACAGTTTTACGCAATCGTTCTACTTGTAATTTTTCCAATTCGGGACGAGACATTGTCTCTAATTCCTCATTCCAATACTCGTTTGATGCCATTTATTCGTTTTTATAAAGACACACAAAGATACAACTTTTTTAGAATTAAGAATTATGAATTAATAATTATCCATTATGCATTGTGAATTGTGCATTGTGAATTGTGAATTATGCATTGTCATTTGTATTCTTTCACAAATTTCACCAACAAATTAAACAATTCGTTGAATTTCGTGAGCGGAAGTTGGTCGGCGTTGTCGTTTATGTCGTGGTATGCTTGTGTGCCGCCTTTTGTGTAAATATAAATGCTTGGAATGTTTTTCTTGTAAAAAGGGCAGTGGTCGCTGTTGCACGCCTCGCCACGTACTTGAATGTGTTTGAAATAGTTGTTCTCATCGTTGATTTTCTGTATCAGCGACATTTCTTTGTCGAACACCTTTCCGTTTACCACGCAAATGCCGTCGTCGCCCGTACCGACCAGGTCAAGGTTAATGATAAAATCACAGCCGTCGCAATTCATATATAAATTGTCGTTCACAAATGCTTTTGAACCGAGCATTCCAAGTTCTTCGCCCGTAAATGCAATAAAATAAAGGTTGACGGGAATCTCGTCTTTGTGCTTCTGAAAATATTCTGCCAGCGTGAGCATAAGGGCAACGCCGCTCGCGTTGTCGTTTGCACCATTGTAGGTCACCGGACCGAATTGTCCCAAATGGTCGTAATGGGCTGTGAAAAATATTGACTTGTCAGTTTTCTCTTTTTCAATGTAATAGCAAATATTGTTTGTAGTAACCGAGTCGAGTTTTTGTGTCACGTCAAATGAGATTGTCTTTATGTTTTTTGATTTCAGAGTTTTGTCGGATACAATAAAATATGGCACATTTCCGCATACACCGGCAATGTTTTGTGTCAGTTTTTGGTTGGTGATTTTTACAATTGCTCCAATATTGTATATGTCGCTGTACACTAAATCCAACGTAATCCAATCGTTGATTATTTCCTTTTGTTTTGATGTCAGTGTTGTATCTGTTTCATCAAAAATCAAGCAGTTTTGGACATATTTTGACTTATATTTTTCTTTCAGCACGCTTGTGTTGTTTCCTGCGCAGATATCTTGCAAATCCTTTTTGTTGAACGGAATACATTTTAGCGTTGCTGTTCCGCCACCACTAATCGCATCAATCATAAAATCCTTTCCTGCGGTGAGTTGTGTACCGTCAATGGTAAGTTGTAGTTTGTCGGGAAATGTGTTTACGGGGTAGGTTACAGAAGATTCTCCCTCGTCGAACAGGTTTTGCAATTGAAACGACTCAAATTTTTGTTGAATGTATTTTTCGGCATTTTGGATGCCGTTGTTCACGTATCCGCGGCCGTGCATACGTTCCGAGGTGAGTTCCTGCAAATGTTTCCTGCCTGTCTCCACTTGTGCAAAAATCGGGATGGAGTAGAGAAGTAGTAGTATGGAAAGCAGTTTTTTCATGAATTTACCGTTTCTTGATTACGTAGATTTTCCCTTGCAACGCACCTTTTTTCATACCTTCGCTACCGATAATCATATCGCCATTTTGCAGAAAATCAATACCTTCGGGTTTGTAATATTCTTCGGGAGAGAGAAGGAAAACGTCTTTGAGAGAGTTTTCGTTATAAACGCTTATTAGTCTTTGGTTTGCTGACAAAATGTAAATGTCGTTTGTGATTGGATGTATGGCAATTGCCGACGGATTAAACGTTTCTACATGTTGGTTGTAGTTCTTTTTAACAAACGCACGAATGTCCTCGATTTTTATGGATAGAATTTTTTCTATCGAATTGTTTTGTTTGTCGAACGAGTAAACGGCTCTTTCCATGTCTGATTTCATTGCAATGTCTTGTTTGTGTTCTTTCTTCGATGTCGCTATTTTGTCTACCGACGGTTCTTTGCACGCAATCAACAATTTGCTGGTGTTTTTATCGTAAAACAGACCTTCCATGTTCATGCACGGAATTGGTAGCATGATTTGTTCCGCCTTACCTTTAAAATTCTTATAGTTCATGGAAAATAACGCTCCGTCGCTCCGAAGAACAAACAAGTCGTCGCCCACTGTTTGAATATCTTCAAAATCACCTATGTCGGTGAATCTCAATACATTTGAAACGGATTGGTCGCGTAGGTCAAATTGAAAAACCATGCCTAACTCATCTTGTATGCAGAACAGTACGCTGTCGCCGACTACGCACAAACCTGAAATTTCCTTCAAAACTTCAGGCATTTCGTAAACATTTGTCGGATTCAACAAATCGTATGCGGTCGATTGTAAGTATTTGTTCTTTTTGAGCGTTTTTTCCGACCATTCTTCGGTTGTTGAATAATTTTTGAATTTGTAGAATTTCCCGTCAATCGTAAAAAACATGTTTTCTTCCACGCCGTCTTTAATAAGTTCTATTTTTACGAACGAGGTGTCGTTTGTCTCAATCAATGAATATTCGTCGATAATCCAGCCGGCATGTGTCTTTTGTATTTTTTTGTTTGTTTTTGTTAGAAAATCCGAAGTCGGGTGGAATGCAGATTCTTTATAAAGTTTGTTGCCTTGTTTGTCGAACACGAGGGAATAGGGCGTTTTTCCGCAGAGAAATTCTATTTCGGTTGATTCAACTTTGTGTTCCACATTTATTATGTCGGCTTTCGAACAGATTTTGAAAACTTCAGCCATCATAGAATCGCTGTCTTGGCTTTTGCCGTTACTGCATGCGAGTAAGCAAGCACATGCAAGGAATATGAATGATTTTTTTTTCATTTTTACCGATATTATTGATAGTGTCAAATATACGATTTTCCTTTATATCAAAAATATTTTGAGGCAAAAACGAATGTTTAAGAGATAAAAAAAGGAAGTCCGTTGAGAACTTCCTTTTGCGATAGAGTTTCAGATATTACTGAATTTCAATTTGCCGAGTGACTGGAGTTTCTTTCGTGACTTCTTTTTTCGGTAAGTCAATGTCCAAAACTCCGTTTTCGATTTTTGCAGTGATTTTGCTCATTTCAACATCTTCGGGAATTACAAAACTTTGAGAATAAGATGTGTACGAAAATTCACGTCGCAACCATGCTTCGTTTTTCTTGTCACTCTTATCTTCTTTTTCGTTCTTCTTGTCGAGCGAAATGGCAAGTTCATTGTATTCGTTGATGTTGATTTTGAAGTCGTCTTTCGTCATGCCCGGAGCAGCGATTTGGATGTTGTAGTCCTTGTCGGTTTCCTTGATGTTTACGGCTGGTGTCGCAAATTGCTTGCTGAGAGAAGCACCCCAAAAATCATCGTTGAATACGTCTTCGAAGAATGATGGAACCCAATTCGTGGCGTTCTGATTTCTTCTTGAATTTCTAACTAATGGTAACATAACAACCTCCTATTTAAAATTAAACTTTTTGTTCCCCTGCTTTCGCAGGTTCATCGACGAATTGTCAAATTGTAGACCAATTATAAAAAACTGACAATCAGTCAATTAAATTGACAAAATGTCTGTTTTTAAGAATAGAAAATGGACAAAATGACAGAAGAAGAATCAAAAAGAATGCTCAATGTTCAATGCTCGATGCTCAATTAAGAATTCTTAATTCTTAAATCTCTTGTGTTTTTCTTTTTTTATTTTTGTAACAATAATAAAAATAAGAGATGGGTAGAAAACAGATTGTCATACAAGGTGAAGTTTATGAATGTTTGTTTGATGAACAGCGAGTGGAAAGTGTTGTTCGTAGCACGTATAAAGGGCTTCGAACGTTTGTCGACAATGAGAAAAAAGACGGAACGGATGTCGTGTTTCTTGTGCTTGCCAACGGAGGTAACTGGTTTTCTCAAAAATTGTTTTTCTTGTTCAATGAACCTCTTCGGGTGGAGTATGCTCTGCTTCAGTCGTACGAGAACAATGCACAAAGCGATATGAACATTGTATCGTTCCCCGACGAAAAATCTCTGTACGGTAAGTCGGTTGTGGTTATCGACGACATTCTTGATAGTGGTAAAACCATGCAATGGGTTGTGGAATTTTTATCGACGAAAAATGTTAAAACCGTGCAAAGTGTTGTCCTGTGCCGCCGACATGGAAACCAAACGCCTACTTTGAACGACCCGCTTCTGATAGAAAACGATGCGTGGGTTGTCGGCTGCGGAATGGATTCGAACCACGAAGGACGGAATCTGGGAGAAATTTATAGGAAAATGCGTAATGAGTAATGCTCAATTAAGAATGCACAATTCATAATGAATAATGCATAATTTAATTAAAATGCAATCTGTATTTGTGTCTGCAGATTGTTGTAGTCTTTTGCATAACCCAATTGGCAACGGGTATATTGGAGTTGAACTCTACATTTTCTAAAATACCAATATTGTAATCCTATCGTGTAATTTGTCTGTTCCATGCTTACGTCGGTATTTTTGTCGAAATAATCCAATGATGCAATTACGTCAACTGTTTTACAGACAGGAACTTTTACCGTGCAGTATGCGCCAAGGCTTTCAACATCGCCGTCTAAGCCTGCAAGAAATTCGGAACGTATGCTTATCGGTTTGCTTTTGAATTCGCCGCCTGCCGAAAAACGGTTTCTCGTATAGTTGTCGCCAATTTTGATTGCAGGATTGTAAATCGACGAATCAATTGCGTGACCTTTACCGAGTTGACCGCTCACAACAAAACGGAGTCCGTCGGTTACTCTGGTTTCTGCTTTTACAATAAGATCTTTGTATTTGTTGCCGTCTTTCACGTTCACACCTTGACCGTTCATTGCCGCAACGGCATAGAAGAAATGTTTGTTGAACAATTCTCCCGAAAACTCCAATCCTAAATCACGACCGTATTGAACACCTAAAAGCGGGTCGCTGCCGTTTCCGCACAAATATACGACTGATTGAGCGTATACGTCAATGAGTTCCAACGTGGTGGGCGACATGGGATTCTCGAGTGTGTAATTATGCTTGAACTGACCGAAACGGATAGTCAATCCGTCGGCAACTTTAAAATCGGTGTAAACGTCTTGCAATTTACTGCTGAAATCATGCATCACACGGAAAGACCATCGCGGTGTGATGTCGCAGTTCACCCACAACAATGTACGATAGAGTTGAAACGTGTTCGAGGCGTAGCCGTTTACGTCTTTAAATGTGAAACCTGCTTGTTCGTAGCCGTGTACGTTTACACGCTTGGTTAATTCTTGTGTCCAGTCGATTTCTTTTTTTTCTGTCTGTTGTGCGATTGCGATACTGCAGCATAAGCAGGCAAATATTGTCGTGCTGATGAGTTTTCTTTTCATATTATTTTTGTTTGAAGCATGAGAACATTTCTTCCACGTCGTTTTCTGGTAGTTTTGGTGTGAATAGACTCACCAAAGGTACAATTACGAAACCTCCTACGATAGCCACCGCACCGCAGTTGATAGGAGAGAACGGGTTGCCTAATAACATGTTTACTGCTGTTAATCCTACACCCCAAACGAAGCAAGCCCATACAGAACCTTTTGTGACTTTTTTGCTATAGAGACCAAGCATGAACGGAGCCAAGAACGCACCAGCCAATGCTCCCCATGAAATTCCCATGAGTTGTGCAATGAATGTCGGCGGATTAAGTGCAATGAGTAGCGAAAGTGCAATGAAGAACACTATCAAAACTCGCATCACAACGACTTTGCGATGTTCAATTTTTTCTGCAACCGTATCGTCTATGGAACCTTCAATTACTTCGCCTTTTTTACTTTTCTTGTCGCGGTAGATAAGGTCGAGTGTCATCGTCGAACTTGACGTCAGTACGAGCGATGCAAGTGTCGACATTGAAGCCGAAAGTACCAAAAGAACGACGAGAGCGATAAGAATGTCTGGCAAGGTTTCGAGCATTGAAGGAACGATTGCGTCGAAGTCGAGTCTGCCGTTTGGCAATGTTGGCGGCATTCCGAAAAGACGGCCGAATCCGCCGAGAAAGTAACATCCGCCTGCAATTATGAGGGCGAATATAGTACTGATGATAGTTCCTCGTTTGATAGCGCTTTTATCAGTTATGGAATAAAATTTACCTACCATTTGCGGCAAACCCCATGTTCCAAGCGAGGTTAGAATCACAACGCCGAGCAAATTCCATGGGTCGGGACCGAAAATCGTAGCGAAAGAACCGTTTTCTGCTGGATTTGCGTCAGACGGCAATGTTGCAAGTTTGCTGACAGCTGATGAAAGTCCGCCTTGAGTATTCAAAACAGCCATGATGACGATGATGATGCCGAACAACATGATTACGCCTTGTATAAAATCGTTGATTGCCGTAGCCTTGTAACCACCTAGAATTACGTAAAGAGCCGTGAGAATAGCCATAATGATTACGCAATATTCATACGGAATGCCGAATCCCATTTCAAATAATGTAGAAATACCTTTGTAAACGCCGGCAGTGTAGGGAATAAGGAACACAAATGCGATGATGCTTGCTGTGATTCGTAAATTTTGACTTTGGTAGCGTGTGCCGAAAAAGTCGGGCATTGTTCGGCTTTCTATGTGTTTGGTGAGCAAACGAGTTCTGTTTCCTAAAAGTATCCATGCAAGGAGACTTCCGATGATGGCATTCCCAATGCCAATCCATGTGCTCGAGAGTCCGTATTTCCAGCCGAATTGTCCTGCGTAACCTACAAATACAACGGCACTAAAGTAACTTGTGCCGTAAGCAAACGCTGTCAGCCACGGACCTACGTTTCGTCCTCCGAGTACAAATCCGTCAACACTGTTCGCCTGTTTGTGCGAGAACACGCCCACACCGACTAATATGGCGAAGAATACAATTACAAGAAGAATTTTTATTAACATATTTCTACCTTTTTAGTTTGGGTTTCGTTTTAAAAACGTGGCAAATGTAATAATTTGGATTCAAAATGTACAATATTGTATGATTTTTTGAAGGTAGAAATGTCGTGTTGCTACAACTCCATATTGTAGCCGAACGGGGCAAGATTTCTTGGTGTGAAACAGATATTTAGTGAAAATAATTTCTTTGGGTTATTGCAGCGTCATAGTCAAGTTTTTCTCTTCTATCATTTTTCGCAGATTCAGCACGGCGTAACGCATTCTGCCGAGAGCAGTGTTTATGCTAATATTTTGTAATTCAGCGATTTCCTTGAAACTCATATCGAGATTGAGACGCATTAAAACAGTGGTTTTCTGTTCTTCGGGAAGACGGTTGATTAAATCTTTCAAATCCTTAGAAATTTGACTTTTGGCAAGATGCGTTTCTATGGTTTCGTCGGAATATTTTGCGTTGTTGAACAGGTTTATTTCGCCAATTTCGTTAGGAACTGTCGGCAATTTTGTCGTCTTACGGTAATTGTCTATTATGAGGTTGTGGGCAATTCGCATAAGCCATGCCGAGAAATAGCCTGTTTCGTAATATCCGTCGCTTTTGAGCGAGTTGATTGCTTTAACGAACGTCTCTTGGCATAAGTCTTGGGCAATTTCGTGGTTTCTGACCAAATGTTTGATATACCCGAAAACTTTTCGGTGGTAACGGTTAATTAGAATGTCCATTGCTGAATTGTCGCCATTGCGGAATGCAAGCACTAATTCTTTGTCGGAAAGCATACTTTTCATTTCAGTAAGTATTAAGAGTTACTAATTTTTGAAAAGTAGAAATTTTCCTATAGGCGATAATTTTAAAGTTTACAAATACAAATATACAAATTTTTTTATTGAATCCAATAGGGAATGCGAAAAAAAAGTAATTTTGCCTACAAATCAAAAACAACGAGAGACATTCAGAATGAACCGATTAGCAATAAAGATGCAGAAATATCATGTGGTTTTAGGGTCTGCATCGCCGCGCAGGCGTGAATTGCTGGCAGGTTTGAACATTCCTTTTGACATTGTTGTGAAGGATACCACGGAAAAAGTTGATGAACATCTTTCTCCTGAAAAAATTTCTGAATCGATAGCAGAACAAAAATTCGAGGCCTTTTTACCTGATTTACAGGAAAATGATTTTCTCATCACCGCCGACACGCTTGTGTATCTTGATGGAAAAACAATGGGGAAACCGAAATCGGCCGACGATGCTCGTGATATGATTCGTGCTTTGTCGGGAAAAACGCATTCGGTGGTCACTGCCGTTTGTATAGGAACTGTTCGGGGACGTAGGGTTTTTAGCGTCCGGTCGGATGTAACGTTCGCGCCGCTGAACGGCGAGGATATTGATTATTATGTGGAAACTTACAAACCATTCGATAAGGCTGGCGCGTATGGTGTGCAGGAATGGATAGGGTATATGGGAATAGAAAAAATCGAAGGTTCCTTTTATAATGTAATGGGATTGCCTGTGCAAAAACTTTATACGGAATTATTGAATTATGAAGAATAAAATATTGTTTTTTACGCTTTTGTCGCTGTCGGTGAGAGTGTTCGCGTCCGAAGGACTGTGGATTCCAATGCTCGTTGAACAACAAATTCTGCCTGATATGCAGGCGCAGGGTTGTAAACTTACCGCCGAACAAATTTATAGTGCCGAAAAGGCGTGTCTGACTAACGCAGTGGTGCAAATCGGCAACGGTTGCACGGGTAGTTTTGTGTCGGACGAAGGATTGGTGCTTACAAATTACCATTGCGTTGAGTATCATATATCTAAAGCGTGCGAAGGAGGGAAGGGGTATTTGAAAAATGGTTTCTTCGCAAAATCAAGGAACGAGGAAATTCCAACTACCCGTCTGTCGGCAACAATGATGCTCGCAATGTTCGACGTGACCGACCGTGTGCTCGAGTTGAAGAAGGGCGGACTGAATATGAAGCAAATCACCGATTCCATTACCAGGGATTCCACCAAAGAATTTAAGTTCTCGATAGAGGAGTTTTTTGCGGGGAACCAGTATTTTATGTTTAAGACCAAAACCTACACCGACGTTCGTCTTGTTGCGTTTATGCCTGCCGACATCGCTCAGTTTGGCGGCAACGCCGACAATTGGAGTTGGCCTCGCAGCAGTGCCGATTTCGCCTTCCTTCGCATATATGAAAACAATGAACCGGTTCAACCTCGAAAATCGTTGGAAATCAATACGAAAGGTGTGAAAGAAGACGATTTTACAATGGTTATCGGGTATCCTGCCGAAACAAAAATGTATGGCTCGGAAGGGGAGTTGTCAATGATAATCAATGAGTTGAATCCTGCACAAATTACGATGCGCGACATTCGTTTGCGACCAATCTGCCAGTATATGGAAAAGGGCGAAAAAGAATATCAGGAAGTGTATGCTCAATATTCTTCGTTGTCGAACTATTATGTGAAATGGCTGTCGGAAGGAGAGGCGTACAAGAATTCTAATGCTGATTCGGCTCGTCGCGAAAGGGATGCAAATCTTGAGTATTGGTTGGAAAAAAATGATTCGTTAAAGGAACAATATAAAGATGCGGTGTTCTTGTACGACCAATATGCTTCCCAATATTATGCTGCATACCGAAAATTGGTGGTCTGCATGGAAGGGTTGTGGCGAATGAAGACGTTGTTGCCGTCGAGCATAGTCCTTTCTACGTCAGGTCCAGGCATGGGCACGAATTTCCTAAGGGGAGAGAAGTTTCTTGATGTAGTGAAAAAATACAATCCCGAATTGGAACGATCGGCTTTCATGTCGATGGGGGTATTATTGATTATGCAGGACAAGGAACATATCTCGCTGTCGTCACTACAGAATTTAAAAACTTTAGAAGATTTTGCAAAATTTGAAGACAGCGTGTTCAACAAAAGCGTGTTTACCAACTACGACCGTGCCAAGAAGTTCCAGAAAAAGATAAACAAGAAATGGAAATACACTGAAAAAGATACTACTGGTGTTATGGAAGGTATATGGGACCTCGATGTGAGGCAATATCTCAAAAATAACGATGCCTTATTTAGATTTACGCAAGATGTGTGGATTGAGTTGCAAACCCTTTATACTGAGTACGAAATGGCGAAACAAATGTTCGACAGCGTGAATTATTCACGTCAGAAGGCATTGCTTGAATACACTCACGGTGCTATGTTTCCCGATGCAAATAACACAATGCGAATAAGTTACGGCACAGTTAAATCCTATACGAAGAAAAAAGGTGGTGCAGTATATGTCCCCGATAATCCATATTTAAGACGTGGGATACCGAGAGATACGAAAGTAGAACCTGCTGACTCTGTTGTTCACTATCCGTATTATACCACGCCTGAGAGACTGGTAAAAATGACAAAGGATAAACCTCGTGAGTACAAGGCGAACGAAGATTTTCAAGTTATGCTGATGATAGAGGATGCAAGTCGAGCTGCTGGATCTATTGCGAAAATATTTGAAAAAGCGTTAAATGGTGATTCGGTTGTTGTGTCACAAAATGCAAATACAGATAATTATGAACCATTTGTGCTGAATTTCATTACAACGTGTCAGACTTCGGGCGGAAACTCGGGCAGTCCCGTGCTCGACGCCAACGGCTACTTGGTCGGTCTGAATTTCGACCGAAACAAGGAAGGCACGTTGAGCGACTATTATTATGATGAATCCGTGTGCAGAAACATCTGCGTCGATATCCGATACATTTTATTCTGCCTGGAACAATACGGCAAGGCAGACAATATAGTGAAGGAGTTGACGATAAGGAAATAAAAATTATTCCTCTACAAACGTTCTTACATTTTCGTAGGTCTGTTCCATCAATTTTTTGAGAGCTTTGTCGCTTACCCATGCCACATGAGGGGTGATGAGTAGTCTGTCTTGTATTGATTCTTCAAGAAGCGGAGACGTAAGTGGCAATGGTTCTTTTTCCATCACGTCGAGGCAGGCACCAGCTATGCGTTTTTCTCTGAGGGCTTGTGCAAGAGCATTTTCGTTGATTATTCCACCACGTCCCACATTTACAATGTATGCGTCGGGTTTCATTTTTTTGAATTGTTCCGAGTCGATTAATCCTTTAGTCTGCTGGTTGAGAGGTGAATGTATTGAAATAATGTCGGAAGTTTGCAAAAGTTCGTCAAGTGTAACTTCTTGATAATCTTTTGTGTGGTTATTTCCCGAAGTGGAGTAGTATACGACTTTGCATCCGAAAGCCGATGCTACTTGTGCCACGCGGCGACCAATCGTTCCCAGACCGATAATTCCCCATGTGCGTCCATGCAATTCCATATAGCCCGGACCAATGTGGGTGAACAGATTTTGGTGCGAATATACTGTGGAAGAAACGTAACTTGAGTAATATGCTGTATGTTGCAGTAACGACAGCAGTATTGCAAAGGTATGTTGCACAACGCTTTCGGTGGAGTAGCCCGCAACATTTTTCACAACAATTCCTTTTTTCTTGGCATACGCCAAATCTACGTTGTTCATTCCCGTAGCCGTAAGACAAATTAATTTTAGACTCGGACAGGCATCCATTATTTCCTTGTCAATAATGACTTTGTTTGTGATGATAATTGATGCATTGTCAATGTGTTGCAATCTTTCGGTACTATTTGTTGTCGCAAAAACACGAAGGTTCCCCAATTTTTTGAATGGGTCGAAAATGCAGTTTTCTCCGATTGTTGCCGCATCGAGTACTACTATTTGTTCCATAGTTTTTTCTTTTTTCATAAATGTGAAAAAATATGAATTATTTTTTTTGCATTGAATTTATCATTCCCGCCAGCAATGCAAATGGCGCATTCCAATTTATTGCAATTTCGTTGGTCGAGAAACTGCAAATGGCATCGCGGTAACAGCCAGCAGGGGTAGTGGAAGGGTAGCCTTTTGCTCCGCAGTCACGCAGAATAATGTTTGTGGCTCCACCAGCCAAATAACCTGGAATTGGTTCTTCGATGCCATCGGAAGTGCAACGGCGGTCGTGGAAATGTTTCGGATATTTTGAACCGAATCCCGAAATGAAACAGTAATCTGTTGGATTACAGCCTAATAGATAGTTCCACGAATCAATCATTGCGCGACGGTATTTTTCGTCACCATATTCCTTGTATGCCAAACCAAGTAACGCTCCTGATGATGCAATTACACCGTTGCTTCCCCAATTGAATTTTTCAATGGGGACCTTGTTTGCAGAACGTTCGTACATGGCATAGAGGTCGTTGGTCAATTTTTGGAACGAAGCGAACACGTTCGAATATTCTTTCGGAAGAACCTCGTTGTGCAATACAAGCGACATAAGTCCCAACGTGCGGACGTTTCCCCATTCGGGAACGGTAAATTCCTGTGAGAAATCTAATTCCTTAAAGTATTTTTCGTCTTTTGTTGTGATGTACAATTCTGATGCTGCCCAGAAAAACTCGTCGGTCACGTCGTCGTCACGATAGTTGCCAGTAAATACATCCGAAGGGTTTTTGTAATATACCGTAGGATTACTCTTCGCCCAATTCCATGCTCGTTTTGCCGCATTTAATGCTTTCCCTGAAATATTTGGAAAAAGATGTTCGTACGGTTTGAATATTCGTGCCGACATTGCCATCATGGCTGCAAAATCAAGAGCCGAAGCAGTTGATTTTCCAATCATATAGCGGTCGAGTTTGTCTTCGTGGGGCATAATCATGCTGCAAAAACGGAGAGACGACAGTTTGGTGTAAACACCGCCGTCTTCGTCTTGCATGGCAAACAGCCAATCAAGTTCCCATTTAAGTTCGTTGAGAATGTCGGGGATACCGTTGCCGCTCTCGGGAATGTTCAGGTTGAGCGAGTTGTAATATTCTGGCAGCATTTCGTATGCAAAAGCCAGCGCGTGATAGGAGATTCCTGCGTTCACCACGTAGAGATTGTAGTCGCCCGCGTCGTACCAGCCTTTGGGGGCGGAGACGATAGTCCCTTCGGGACGGGATTTTGTGGCAGCCGATGAGTGAACTTTCACCACATCGTCTTTGTGTCCCATAGGACGCGAGAAGTCAGTGCCTTTCCATGTAGCATGTTGCGGAACCAGTTCTGTTGACGCGCGCCAGTAGTAAAATGCCCGAATTGAAGCCTTACTTATATCATTGAAAAGATGTTCATTTTGAATTTTGAACGGAAACGATTTTTCGTCGCCGCACACTATATAATAGAAGCCTTCTTGTTTAAAATCGCTGAAATCAATCGTCTGCAAATTTTCTTCGGACATTTTCCAATACGAGTTTTCCGATGGTTTCCCTTGATACACGGTTTTATCCGTCTGTGCATCTTTAATTTCGAACGAAGTAGCGTTTTTATTTGCAATGAACGCTGTTTTCACTTCGTTGGTGATATATCCAATCTGGTTGACACGAATCGCATGGTTTTGTGAGTACCCTTTCATTATGTAAAGCGTTATAATAAAGAAAGTTAAGATTTTTCTTGTCCTCATTTCTTTGTCTTGTTATTTGTCTCCAAAAGTACGAAAAAGGAATATGCTAAAATATTTTAAGTAGATAAATTCTACGAAAAAATATTTTTTTATGCTGTTTTTGTGGAATTTGATGTATTTCAGCGAAGGTGGCTTCGACGTATTCAGTCAGCTTTAACTCTTAATTCTTTTTAGTATGTAAACGTCGATTCATCTTCCAATACACGAGATTTCCCGTCTTCAACACCTTCTTGATATCCGTCTTTTTTACCTTGTTCGAACCCTTCGCTATATCCTTTGTCGTAGCCGGCTTCGTGCCCTTTTTCGTATGCCGATTGAATTTCCGATTCTCTTGTTCCACAAGCTATCAAGCCAAATAAGCAGATAGATACTAAAAAAAATTGTTTCATCCTTTGATTTTTTTTTACAAGACTCGATTTGGGTGATAAATGTTACAATGAAATTGAATTTTTTTGAATAATCTCATTTAGATGTAGATCAATTTTGTTCCATTTCTTTTTGTGGAAAAAGAATTTTACACACGAGATTTTTTATCTTTGCCTAAAATTTTAGCAATGAGTGGAGTAGTAGCAATAGTAGGACGTCCTAATGTTGGAAAATCAACGTTATTTAACCGTTTGATAGAAAATCGTCGTGCGATAATTGACTCGCAGAGTGGCGTTACCCGCGACCGCAATTATGGTGAAGGAGTGTGGAATGGGCGTGAGTTTACGGTTATTGACACCGGAGGTGTTACGGTGAAATCCGAAGATGTGTTTGAGGAAGAAATCCGTAAACAGGTGGTGCTTGCGATAAACGAGGCCGACGTGGTTATTTTTATGGTCGATGTGCGTTGTGGCGTGACCGACATTGACGCCAGTGTTGCGGAAATGTTGCGGAAGGTGGACAAACCCTATGTGCTTGTCGTGAATAAGGTTGACGATGGAAAATATATGTACGATGCTGCTGAATTCTATTCATTGGGATTGGGGGATTATTTCACCATTTCATCGGCAAGCGGCAGTGGAACGGGCGACATGCTTGATGCCGTGATGGCAAAACTTCCGCCTGACAAGCCAAAAGAGGAAATCGACGAAGAAATTCCACGTGTTGCTGTAGTTGGACGACCGAATGTGGGTAAATCGTCCTTTATAAATGCACTCATAGGCGACGACCAGCATATTGTCACCGATATTGCTGGAACAACTCGCGACTCAATCGGAACACGTTTCAATAAATTCGGTTACGATTATTATTTTACTGATACGGCAGGACTGCGTAAAAAAGAAAAAGTTTCCGAAGATCTTGAATTTTATTCTGTTTTACGGGCAATTCGTTCGTTGGAAGAATCGGACGTGTGCGTACTTATGCTCGATGCCACAAACGGCATAGAGGCACAAGATATGAATATTCTTCATCTTATTGTAAAGAACAATAAAGGTGTGGTTATTTGCGTGAATAAGTGGGATTTAGTAGAAAAAACTACGAATACGTCACGCGAGTATGAGGAACTGATACGCAAAAAAATTGCACCGTTTACCGATGTGCCGATAATATTTACGTCGGTGCTTGAAAAACAGCGTATTCAAAAGATTCTTGAAAAAATACGCGAGGTGTATGAAAACCGTAAACGCCGTATTCCTACGTCACGTTTGAACGAGGTTATGCTCGACGTGATTGCACGGTATACACCGCCTATGGTGAAAGGAAAGACAGTTAAAATAAAATATGTAAGCCAACTGCCTACGCCATATCCTGCATTTGTCTTTTTTGCTAGTAACTCAAAATATGTGAGAGACCCATATAAACGATACTTGGAGAACCAGTTACGAAAGAATTTCAACTTCTGTGGTTCTACGGTGCGAGTGTATGTCCGCGATAAATAGAAGGCGTATTTCTTGATTATTCTATTTTATAGAAAATTATATTCAAAGGTGTAAATCAATCATTTACACCTTTTTTATTTTCTGAAAATTTATAAACGATTATATGTTGTAAACATAAATACCTTTCCTGTTTTTACAAATTTATCGTTTTATTTGTATAGTTAGACATTGTCCGATTTTTGGGGAAGGGTACAGTTCTAAATTTTTGGGAGTATTATATGCATTGTTTGAAAAATTGTTGAAACAAAGGTTGCCGTATGTAATGTCGGCATGGTATAAATGTGTACTTTTGGTTTTGCTAAAAATGTAGTGTAGTGGCAAAGTCGATAGAAACTCCAATGATGCGGCAATATTTCCAGATGAAGGAAAAGCATCCCGATGCAATATTGCTTTATCGTGTGGGGGATTTTTATGAAACCTATTCCAGCGATGCGGTAAAAACGTCTCAAATTCTCGGAATAACTCTTACTCGACGTTCTGCGGGAACGCCAAACGAAATTGAAATGGCTGGTTTTCCGTACCACGCCCTCGATACGTATTTGCCAAAATTGGTTCGGGCTGGTCAGCGAGTTGCCATTTGCGAGCAATTGGAAGATCCGTCAAAGACCAAGACGTTGGTTAAGCGTGGAATTACCGAAATGGTGACTCCGGGAGTGTCGCTGAGCGAAAGTATTCTCGAAAATAGGGAAAATAACTTTTTGGCTTCTGTGCATTGTGACCATTCTGTGGTGGGTGTTGCTTTTTTGGATATATCTACAGGCGAATTTTTTGTTGCACAGGGAACTGTCGATTATGTTGAGAAACTGCTGAATAGTTTCCGACCGAAGGAAATTTTGTACGACCGTACGCAGGAACAGTGGTTCAAGGAAACGTTCTACAAAGATGGTCTTTGTGTTAATAAACTTGACGATTGGATTTTTACCATAGAATCTGCCCGTGATAAGCTTGTTGCCCAGTTTGAGACGACTTCGTTGAAAGGATTCGGTGTAGAGGAAATGACGCAGGCAGTGATTGCGGCTGGTTCAATCCTGTACTACCTTGACATAACGGAGCATAAGATGACGAGCCACATTCGGAATCTTGCCCGTCTTGACCAAGAAGATTATGTCTGGTTGGATAAATTCACCATTCGCAATCTCGAATTGTTCGGCTCGGGAAATGTTGGCGCAAAAACATTACTTTCTGTGCTCGACAACACCAGAACGTCGATGGGGGCGCGTCTTCTTCGTCGATGGATTGCTCTTCCGCTTCGGAAAGTTCCCGAAATACGGGCGCGTTTAGATGTCGTTCAGTCATTGGTGGAACAGCCTGATATGATAGAAGAATTGGCTTGTCTGCTGAATTCTATGTGCGATTTGGAACGAATCATCGCACGTGTCGCCACCAACCGTATTTTGCCTCGGGAGTTGCTTCAGTTGCAGAAGACATTGGAAGGAATTGTGCCTCTAAAGTCTTTGTGTCTTCAGTCGGGAAACGAAACATTGGTTGCCTTTGCAAATCAACTTAATTCGTGCGATGCCTTACGTGAAAAAATTGAACGGGAAATTCAGCCCGATGCGTCGAATGCCGTCAATAAAGGCAATATTATTCGGAGTGGTGTCAATGCTGAACTTGACGAATTACGTGAATTGTCGAACCACAGCAAGGAATATTTGCTGAAAATGCAGGAACGTGAGGAAAAACGGACTGGAATACCTAAAATTAAAGTTGCGTTTAATAATGTTTTTGGGTACTACATTGAAGTACGCAATACACATAAAGAAAAAGTTCCTGAAGATTGGGTTCGCAAGCAGACGTTGGTCGGTGCGGAACGCTATATAACTCAAGAACTTAAAGAATATGAGGAAAAAATTCTCGGTGCGGAATCTCGTATACTCGAAATAGAGCAGGAGTTGTATTCCGCATTGGTTCAGAGTGTTACAAAATATATTGAAACGATTCAACTCGATGCAAGTATTATTTCCCAGATTGACTGTCTGTTTTCGTTTTCGGTTGTTTCTGTGAATAATGATTATGTTCGTCCCGAAGTGAACGATTCAACGGTTTTGGATATTAAAAACGGCCGTCATCCTGTTATTGAAACCGAAATGGCTCCAGGCGAGAAATACATCGGCAACGATGTGTATCTCGATAACGAAAAACAGCAGATCATCATCATCACAGGTCCGAATATGGCGGGAAAATCGGCGTTGCTTCGACAAACAGCGTTAATTGTTCTTATGGCTCAAATGGGCTGTTTCGTTCCTGCCGATGCGGTGACTATGGGCATTGTGGATAAGGTTTTTACACGTGTCGGTGCTTCCGACAACATTTCGCAGGGTGAATCTACGTTTATGGTAGAAATGAACGAGGCGGCAAATATTTTGAACAACATGACCGAACGCAGTCTTGTTTTGTTTGACGAATTGGGGCGTGGTACGAGTACTTACGATGGAATTTCCATTGCGTGGGCAATAGTTGAATATCTACACGAATGTCCGTTTGCAAAGCCTAAGACGCTGTTTGCAACTCATTATCATGAGCTTAACGAATTGGAAAAATCTTTTTCACGTGTCAAGAATTTTAATGTTTCTGTGCGGGAACAAAATCAGAAAGTGATTTTCTTGCGAAAACTTGTTCCGGGCGGAAGCGAACACAGTTTTGGTATTCATGTTGCAAAAATGGCTGGAATGCCGAAGTCTGTTGTCAAACGTGCTGACCAGATTCTAAAAGAATTGGAAGGCGCCGGTGGAAATGCCAAAAATCTTGCAAAACCTGTCGACGAAATTGCACAAACTCGCGAAGGCTATCAGTTAAGCATTTTCCAACTCGACGACCCTGTTTTGTCGCAGATTCGCGATGAATTGTTGGGAATAGAAATAAATAATTTAACGCCTATTGAAGCGTTAAATAAATTGAACGACATCAAAAAACTTTTGAAAAAATAACAATGAAATTTGATTGGAAAAAATATGTAGGAATGGTGTGGGGGGCGATTAAAGCTCTTTTCCGTTGGTTTTTTGCCAAAGGCGAGCCATTTTACGTAAAAATGTACCGTTGGTTTTTCTTTTTTATTTTTCTTATTGTTTGCTACATTTTCTCGGTAGAAATAAATTTCTGCAATTTGTATGGATATTCTCCATCAATGAAGGAACTGCGAAACCCAGAACAGAGTGTTGCATCTGAGATTTATGCGAAAGATGGAGAATTGCTTGGACGTTTTTTCTACGAAAATCGTACGCCGGTAGAATACGAAGATTTGCCGTCCGTGCTTATTAAAACGCTTATTGCGACAGAAGACGCACGTTTTTACGAGCATCATGGCATAGATTTCAAAGCCTTGTTGCCAGTATTGAAAGATATGCTGAAGGGTAATCCGCGCGGCGGGAGCACTATTACACAGCAGTTGGTAAAAAACTTGTTCAAGACGAGGAATCAAGATCATGGATTATTAGGGAAAATACCTGGTGTCCGTATGTTCGTCATTAAATCAAAGGAATGGATTTCGGCTGTACGAATCGAAATGAATTTTACCAAAGAGGAACTGCTTACGCTGTATTTCAACACGGTTGATTTTGGAAGTAATTCCTATGGTATAAAAACGGCGGCAAAGACGTTTTTTAATAAGGCTCCAAAAGATTTGAATGCCAACGAATCGGCAGTTCTTGTAGGTATGCTGAAAGCGCCTACGGCGTATAGTCCTGTGCTGAATCCACAACGTTCGCTTGGTCGTAGAAATGTGGTGCTCGGCATAATGAAACGCGATAATGTGATTTCTGAGGAAGAATGCGATTCACTTTTGATGACGCCGATACAATTGAATTATAAAGTTGAAACGCCGATAGAAGGTATTGCCAATTATTTCCGTCAGGCTGTTTATGCGTATTTAAAACCTTGGCTCAAGGAAAACGATTTGGATATTTTTTCCGATGGTCTAAAAATTTATACGACGTTGGATTATCAAATGCAACTATATGCTGAAGAGGCCGTTTGTCAAAATATGAAGCGTGTTCAGAAGCAGTTCGACGGTCATTGGCGGAATCAAAATCCTTGGATTGATGCGAATAAAAATGAAATCAAGGGGTTCATTCAAAAAGTTGTCAAACAATCATGGTATTACAGTCGTTTGCAGGCAAAATACAAGGGAAATCAGGATTCTGTAGATTTTTATATCAATCAGAAACGGCCGCAAAAATTGTTTTCATGGAAGGGCGACATCGATACGGTGTGTAGCTTCGTGGAAGCGACGAATTATCTAAAACGCTTGTTGCATGGCGCTATGGTTGCAATGGAACCCGAAACGGGTGCTATTCGTGCCTATGTCGGCGGATTGGATTTCAATCATTTTAAATATGACAATGTGAAGTCTATGCGTCAGCCTGGTTCTTCGTTTAAAACATTTGTATATACGGCTGCCATGGCAAATGGTTGGTCTCCGTGCGATAGCTTGGTCGATGCTCCTATAACAATCCGTTACGTTGAAAACGGCGAAAAGAAATCGTGGGTTCCTCGTAATGCAGATAGGTCGTATGTTGGTGGAAATGTGGGACTTAAATATGCTTTTGCACATTCGTTGAATACAATCAGCGTACAATTGACGCAGCAATTGGGGGTTGAAACTGTCATTGATCAGGCTCACGAAATGGGTATAAAATCGCCGCTCGACACGGTGCCATCTATTTGTCTTGGTTCGAGCGATGTGAGTTTGTTGGAACTGACAACGGCCTATAGTCCACTGCTGAACGATGGATATCGTGTGGAACCGATGTTTGTGACGCGTATAGAGGACAAGGATGGAAATGTGATAAAAACATTCGAACCAGAAAAAGAGAAAATACTTGATTCTATAACGGTATTCCTCATGCAGCAAATGTTCATCGCATCGCTCCGCGAACCGTATGGCACGACGCAGAATCTGTTCAGTTATAAATTGTTCAAATACGACACCGATTTTGGTGGAAAGACGGGAACGTCGTCGAATTATTCCGATGGTTGGTTTGTGGGGGTATCTCCGCATCTTGTTGTTGGATCGTGGGTTGGGGCAGAGGAACGTTGCGTACATTTCCGTACTTCCGCCTTGGGTGAGGGTGGAAAAACCGCTTTGCCAATGTTTGGCCTTTTCATGGAAAAAGTCATCAACGATGACCGTTATGCACAATATCGGGACAGATTTCCTCGTCACATGAAAGGCTTGAAAAATCGTCCATATACGTGTTTTACTGTCTATGTGCCGAAAACTGATTCAACGTCAGTTGATTCATCTATTACCGACGGAATTGACGAAGAACCTATGTCGATACAACAAGAATAATGAAAAAACTTTTGTCCATATTCGTCTTCGCTTTGTTGACATCTTTTTGGTGTACGGCACAGGAGGTGTATTATGAACTGTATAAATCGCAGGATTGGGAAAAGTTGACGAAAAAATTGGAGCCTGTGTTGCAGAAACAACCTAAAAATGTGGTGGCGAATCACGTGGCGGGAATGATGTACGCAAATCAAAACTATCCGGGCTACAGTTACGATAAGGCATATAATTATTTGCAGACGACAAAAACGGAATTAGGGAAAATGTCTTCGGCAGACAGGCAGAAATATTCCAAATACCTTACAGTAAAGAAGGTTCAGAAAGATTTCGACACCGTTTGTCAACGCTTGTTTGAAGCGACATATGCACTTCATTCTGTTTCGCAATGCAATCAATTTCTAAAAAACTACAAAAGAGCCCCCAAGGAATTATTAGATTCTATAACTACGTTACGAAATATGTGGGCGTTCGAGGATGCTCAAAAAGTAAATACCAAAGATGCCTATCAGACGTTTATTACAACGTATCCCGATGCCAAGGAAATTTCGACGGCTATTAAAAGGAGAGATTCGATTGCTTTTAACGAAACAGTCTGGAAAAATAGTTGCGATGCGTATCTCGACTTTATCAAAACATATCCCCAGAGCGACTACATTCCACAGGTACAAAAACTATATTTAGAGAAAATTTCCTCTGCCAATACCGAAGGTAAGACGTTTGCCGATTATGAAAAATATGTCATTGCGAATCCTAAAGATAAAAACTCAACTTTTGCCATTCGCAAAATGATTGAGGTTGCTAAGTCTCAGAAAGACATTAACTTATTTCAGAAAGCAGTAGAGTATAGCCGAGATATTGATTTTGAATATGCTCTGTATGAATTTTATAAAGAATTTACCAGCGACGGAGAAACGTACACCTTGTACACGTTTGTCGATATGTATCCACGTACGTTTCTTGACACGCTTGTGGCAAAGGATTTTAAAATAGCAGGCAAGGGCGATGCTTTGGCATTGACGGAGCCTTATGATTCGGCAAAATCGTATCGGCTGTTTACGGAATATATAAAAATGGCTGCACCAAAGGAAAAAGCATTTGTCGTCTTGCAGAAGTTGATTTCGCTTGACGTGGCGGAGCATAATTGGAAAAAAGCGGCAAAAACGGTCTCGACTTACAAACCGTATTTTGGTAAACAGAGCGGTAGAGTCGACAATCTATTGAGACTGTTGAATGCACAGGAAGATAAATCAGTGGTTCGCAAAGAGTTCAGTTCTGTCATAAATACGAAAGAAGGCGGAGAATATTCGCCTATAATTACGGCCGACGGAAAATATTTGTTTTTCTGCGGAAAGAACCGTCCCGACAATATAGGTAAGACCGAGGATATTTTTCTGTCGGAATGGGGCGTGGATGATTGGACAAAACCGATGTTGCTCACAAAAATGTCGTCGCCTATGACGAACGAGGCGGTTATCAGTGTCAGTACCGATGGTACGGAAATGCTGTACTTTAAGGAAGGTGTTATCAATAGAGCAGAAAAGGGTTTGTATGGCTGGGAGCCGGGGACAAATGTTTCGGATCAGATTAACAATGCCCGCTGGTCGGCCGATGCAATGATAACAAGTGACGGAAAAGCTATAATTTTCTCTTCAGTTCGTGACGACGGATATAATTATTACACCAAGCAGAATGCAAGTCTTGGAGTGTATCACGGAGCAATTCATCATCAGTCGGATATTTATGTGTCGCTGAAAACGGACAAAGGATGGGGAAAACCAATAAATCTCGGCCCGACAATAAATACAATCTATACCGACCGTAGCCCGTATCTGCATCACGATATGAAGACGCTGTATTTCAGTTCCGACGGTCATGGAGGAATGGGAAATTTGGACGTGTTTGTCTCAACTCGTCTATCCGACACCTGCTGGGATTGCTGGTCGGAACCGATAAATTTGGGAAAGGAGATAAATTCTTCTGAAGAAGACTGGGGGTACCGCATTGCTCCGAACGGCAAAGATTTTTACTATGCTGCGCGCGAAACAGGCACGAAACAAAATGATTTGTTTTATGTGACGATTCCTGAAAAATATCGTCCCGAAGCAGTTGTGAAAATTGTAGGAAAAATTACTGACAGTAAAGGAAAACCAGTTGAGACGCAGATTGTGTGGGAAGATTTGGCTTCGGGCGACGTGATAGAAACATCGAAGTCAAATCCTGCTGACGGACAGTATTTTACTATACTTCCAAATGGAAAAATGTATGGATATTATGTGGAAGATTCCAAATATTATCCGCAGTCGCAAAATGTGGATTTAACCAAAGGTACAGCTTCGCAGACGGTGACGAATAATATTGTTGTGACCTCGTATGCCGAAATGAAAGAACAGAAAATTCCTGTCAGATTGAACAATTTGTTCTTCGACACCGATAAAAGTGACCTGTTGCCGTATTCCATTCCTGAGTTGAAACGTGTGGCAAAGATTATAAAGGAAAATAATCTTCGGGTTGAAATTGCTGGACATACAGATAATGTCGGCGAGGATAATTACAATATGAGTCTTTCGCTGCGACGCGCCGAGGCGGTTAAAAGTTTTCTTGTTAAACAAGGATGTCCGTCGAATTTGTTTGAAGTTGTCGGTCATGGCGAGGCTAAGCCACAGACCACAAACGATACAGCCGAAGGAAGAGCACTGAATAGAAGGGTGGAGATGCGTTTCCTATAAAAAGAAAAAGGAATTGATTTCTCAATTCCTTCGTGACTCCGGAGGGGTTCGAACCCCCAGTCTCTTGATCCGTAGTCAAGTGCATTAATCCAATTATGCTACGGAGCCATGTGAAAAACACGGTGCAAATATACTCATTTTTTTTACCTGCAAAGAATTTACACGTTTTTTTTCGTGAGATTTTATTATTCTGTGTATATTTACCAATCAAATTCTGTAAAATCATTTTTTCTGACCAATGAATGATGTATTGCTGAATAGGGCTGGTGCCGAAAATGAGACAATAGAGTCTTTGCATTCTCAAATAAAGGAGTTGCAAGATTGCATTGCTGTGCAAAAAAATGAAATACGGGCAGAACGTCAAAAATATGAGGATTTGCTCCGAAATGTGCTACCCGATGAAATTTTTAGAGAATTGTTGAAGAATGGGAAAGTCATTCCGCAGTATCATTCTAATGTTACGGTAATGTTTACCGATTTTGTCGGTTTTACCTCGATGTGCGAAAAGGTTGAATTACAGAAACTTATAAAAGAGTTAGATTCGCATTTCTCATATTTTGACGATATTTGCGATCAACATTATCTTGAAAAAATCAAGACAATAGGCGATGCGTATCTTTGTGTGGGCGGCATGCCGATGAGTAATCATAGTCATCCGTTCGATGCGATTATCGCGGCAAGAAAGTTTCTGTTGTATATGAACGAAGTGAACGAACGTAAGATACAAAATGGAGAAGAACCGTGGCGTATTCGGATTGGAATTCATACAGGGGCGGTTATCGCCGGAGTCATCGGAAAATGTAAATTTCTATATGATATATGGGGCGATACCGTTAATGTAGCAAGTAGAATGGAGTCGGGGGGAGAACCGGGGCGGATAAATATTTCGGAAACGACATATAATTATGTAAAGGATTATCTGCGATGTACGTATCGAGGCAAAATGCCTGTGAAGAATAAGGAAAATATTGGTATGTATTTTGTTGAAGGACTGATGCCTAAATATTCCGCAGATGAATTGGGCAGAATTCCGAATTCGGATTTTAAAGTGGCGATGAGAAAATTATAAAACAATAATATGAAAAAAATTGTAATATCTCTTTTGCTTGTCATATCTGGAATGACAGCATTTTCACAAATAAACTGGGTTTCGTTTGAACGGGCTATGGCGCAATCAAAACAAGACGGCAAGCCGGTGCTTGTTGATGTCTACACCGACTGGTGCGGCTGGTGCAAACGTCTCGATGCCACCACGTATCAAGATAGTGCGGTGATTGCATACATCAATGCGAATTTTCATGCCGTGAAATTCAACGCAGAAGGCTCCGATAAAATTTCGTACCATGATTCGCTTTATACAAATACGGGAAAGACGCACGATTTGGCAAAAAAACTGCTGAACGGCAAACTGAGTTATCCGACAACGATTTTTATGGTGGAAAAATTTAATATGGTCGCTCCGATTCCTGGTTATTTGACGCGCGAAACCATTCAACCATATTTATTCTATTTTGGCGAAAAAGTGTATGAAATGAACACAACGTGGGAAAGCTTTATGAAAGGATTTATGGCTCCGAAGTTCAAATAATGCTCGATGCTTAGCAAATTTTAATTATTCTTCCAGCAAATCGGGGCGAAGCAATTGTGTCCGTTCCAACGACTGTTCCAATTGCCATTTCTCAATTTCTTTGGTGTTTCCCGATAAGAGAATTTCAGGAACTTTCCATCCGTTGTAAACCTCTGGCCGTGTGTATATTGGAGCAGCAAGCAGATTGTCTTGAAACGAGTCGTCCAATGCCGATGCCAAGTCGCCCATGGCTCCTGGTAAAATTCGGACCACACTGTCGGTAACTACTGCGGCGGCGAGTTCTCCTCCTGTGATGACGAAATCGCCAATGGAAATCTCGCGTGTGATGAGATGGTCGCGGACACGCTGGTCGATACCTTTGTAATGGCCACAAAGAATTATTATATTTTCCAAAAGCGAAAGCTGGTTTGCTGTTTTTTGGGTGAATTGTTCACCGTCGGGACTCATATAGATGATTTCGTCGTATTTCCGTTCAGAAGTCAATTTTGATATACATTTATGTATAGGTTCGATTTGGAGTACCATTCCCGCTCCTCCGCCAAACTGGTAGTCGTCGACGTGATGATGTTTCGTATCGGAAGAGTAGTCGTGAAGGTCGTGGACAACTATTTCAACAATGCCTTTTTCCTTTGCACGTTTTAATATGGAAGTCTCCAAAGGACTTTCAATAACTTGTGGTACGGCCGTTATAATGTCAATTCGCATAGATATTTTTCAAAAAATAAGCATTTTTACTTTTTCCGTCTTGCAAAAATATATATTTTCGCAAGATAATTTGCATTTGGTGGGGACGAAGTCACATATTTTGTAAATTGCTAAAAATTCTTTTCTAAAGTTATGACATTGGAAGAACTTGAAAATGAGGCATCTATGAACGCTGATCCTGAATCGCAAGAACAGGAAAATGGCGGAATTCAGTCGGTTGATTATCATTCCTATTCATTGGAGGAGTTGATAAAAGCCATGGATGCGTTTTGTACGAAAGATTTGGTAGAATCTCATAGAAAAGAGATTGAAGAAATTCGTTCGCTGTTTTATAAAAAACAAAAACAGGAGTTCGACGAGGCACGTCGTGCATATATGTCGGAACACGGAACGCTGGATGGATTTTCTTATGAATCGAAAGAGAACGAGTTGAAAGATGTTTATGGTCGTGTGAAGGAATTGCGTTCTGTCATTGTGGCACAAAGGGAAAAGGAGCAAAAGAAAAACTTGGAAGCAAAACAACGTATTATAGAACGTATAGAACAATTGACGCAGGCTCCGGAGTCAATGAATAAAACGTTTGCAGAATTTCGTGCCTTGCAGGAAGAGTGGAAAAACACGGGAGAAGCTCCAGCACAGGAAGAAAAGACAATCTGGGAAAAATATCATTTACAAGTTGCAAAGTTCTACGACTATGTTAAGATAGACCGGGAACTTCGCGATTTGGACCAAAAGAAAAATTACGAAGCAAAAGTAGCATTGTGCGAGGCTGCTGAAAAATTGGTCGGTGCAAAACAAATAATTCCGGCATTCAACGAATTACAGGCATTGCACGAAGAATGGAAGAAAATTGGTCCTGTAAAAGAAGAGTTCAAAGAGCAACTTTGGGAACGTTTTAAAACGGCAACAACGGCTGTCAATAAAGCACATCAGGATTATTTCGTTCAACGAAAACAACAGGAAACCGAAAATTTTGAAAAGAAATCGGCACTTTGTGAAAAAATAGAATCTATCAATGCAAATCTTGAATCCTTGACGTTGAAACAATGGAATTCGTTGACAACCAAGATTCAAGAAATTCAAAAAGAGTGGAAAACAATTGGATTCGCTCCGCAAAAACAAAATAATCAAATATACGAAAGATATACTGCCGCCTGCGATGTGTTCTTTTCTGCCCGAAAGGCGTTTATGAACGAGGTTCACGGGGTGGAGAACGATAATAAAAAACAAAAGATTGCATTGTGCGAAAAAGCCGAGGCAATGCAGACAAGAACAGACTGGAAAGATGCAACAAATGATTTTATTGAATTGCAGAAGGCTTGGAAACAAATTGGTAGTTCGGGCTTTAAGGATTCACAAAAATTGTGGAATCGTTTTTCTGGTGCCTGCAATGCGTTCTTTGAAGCGAAAAAAGCCTACGAAGCTGGTCAGGAAGCCGTTTTGAATGAAAATATCTCGTTGAAGGAAGCGCTTATAGCAAAAGTTTCGGATATTTCAACAGACGTAAAAGAAGATGCCTTGAAAGCAATTACCGCCGTACAGGATGAATGGTCGAAAATTCAGGTCCCGTCTGCTTCAAAAGCTGATTTACAAAAACGCTTCAACGATGCTGTTTCTCAATTGATGGGAAAAATGAACGTTGAAAAAGGTTCTTTCAGCGACATGGCATTCAATATTAAAATGTCGTCGTTGATGGCTGAGAAAAACGGCAGAGAAAAGGTTATGCTTGAGGCAAAACGAATTAAAAATAAATTGTCGTCGGTGAAGACCGAGATTTTGTCGTTGGAAAACAATATCGGATTTTTCAGCAAATCGTCCGATGCGTCACGTTTGATTGCCTCGGTCGAAAAGAACATACAAAAGAGTAAAGACGAGGTCGTTCAGTTGGAAAAGAAGTTAAAGATAATTAATAAGATATTGCAAGAATAATGATATGTAAACGAATAACATATTGTCTTGTCATTCTAATTGCTCTGTTCGGGTGCAATAGTAACAAAAACAGTATGCCGGAAATAAATGAATCGGAATACGAAAATGTTGTGCTTGGAGATGATTTGATTCGAATTGGCATGCCCGACCGTTTGGATTATCTGATTGATAAACTGGTACTTTCTGACGAAATGATTGGTCTATTGGCAGAAACGGACAAGTCGTTGTTTGATGAAACTTTGCTTAATTCTCCGGAAAATGCAAAATATTACAATACGAGTCGTACGCGTGCTGTGAACATGGGTGTGTATGGTGCGGAACTGAATTATTTGATACATTTTTCGCAGTCGCAGTTCTCTATGAAATATGTTGTCGCATCGAAGCAGATTGCAGACCAGATTGGCGTAGCAATGGCATTTGACCAAGATGCTGTGAGAGAATATCAGTCGAATGTCGAAAGCAATGATTCTTTGATTACCGTTATATTTGGTGTGTACGACAATGCACGCCGAATGCTGAAGAACGAGGAGCAATTCATGTTGTCGTCGTTGGTAATTGTTGGTAGTTGGGTGGAAAATATGTACATAACGACAACATTGTTCAAACGTATTCAGTCAACGTCTCTTAAATCGAAGATTGTCACAAAAATATTGGAACAAAAAGACTATTTGTCACAGGTCATTGAGGCAGTTGAGTTGTTGGACGAAGGCGACAATGTGTTTGTGACTGAATTGTTGCAGAGTTTGAATGCGATTAACAAGGTTTATTCAGACTTTGGCGACAGATTGTTGTCGGAAAAAGACGTTCATGATTTGGAAATAGAAATAGAAAAAGTTCGTACGCAAATTATTAAAGTAAATTAGATAGAAAAATTTCATGGATAAAAATACAGTTATTGGAACCGTGCTTATTTGCCTGCTCATGGTGGGCTATTATTTTTTCACTCGTCCGTCGGAAGAAGATTTACAACGTCGGGCACAATATTTAGATTCTTTACGGAATGTAGAAATACAAAAAGAACTTCAACGTCAGCAGGATTCTATCGTGGCAGCAGAAATGCTCAAAAAAGAATTGGAAAATGTTGATTCTACGGGTGTTGTGCCAGAAGAAAATTTGATTCGTGAATATGGCAGTTTCTACAAGTCAGCACAAGGTACACAGGAATTTTCCACGTTGGAAAATAATCTTATTTCAATTGAAATGAGCAACAAAGGCGGTAAGCCGTACCGAGTGCTTGTAAAAGATTATTTGACGCATAAACAGACGCCTCTGTATTTGCTTGCTGGCGACAGCACGCATTTCGGGCTGCTACTGAGTGAAATAGGGCGTTCGACTGACGAAATGTATTTTACGACTGACGGAGTTGTGCAATCTACGGCTGACTCAAGTCAAAAAATTTCATATCGACTTTCTGTAAATGAGTTTTCATATATTGAATATACCTATGTCCTTCCTCAAAATTCATATCGTTTGTCTTTGAATATCAAAACGGTAGGTATGGATAAATATATTCGTGAATCTCGATTCAATTTATTATGGAATTCCACTCTAAATGTATTGGAAAAATCGAAAAACTCGGAATCTATAAATACTACGATTGTCTGGAAATATTTCGAAGACGATTCTGAAACGCTGAATCCTCGCTCGAAAGACGACGAAAAAGAAAAATTGTCGGGACAAGTTAAATGGGTTTGCTTTAAACAACATTTCTTCTCGGCGGCTTTGATTGCCGACGACAGATTTGAACGTGGAGGAGACGTTTATTCGAAGGTGCTGACAAATTCTGATACGACCATGAAGGAATTTACCGCAAATCTGTTTTTACCGAAGGCGGAATCGACAGATTTAAGTTTCTTCTTCGGTCCTAATCATTTGCCTGTCTTGAAATCACAGGAAGTTGAACTTGAAGATATTCTTGACCTTGGCTGGTTTGGATTCATTACAAAATATGCAATTGTGCCTATTTTCAATTGGTTACGTGGTTTTATAGAAAATATGGGATTGGTCATTTTGCTGATGACAATAATTTTGAAGTTGATTTTATTCCCGTTGACGTTTAAATCATACTTGTCAACAGCAAGAATGCGCGTCATTAAACCATACGTGGAAGAAATAAATGCAAAATATCCCGATCCGGCCGATGCGATGAAAAAACAGACGGCAACGATGGATTTGTACAAAAAAGTCGGAATCAATCCTATGGGCGGCTGTCTTCCGTTGTTGATACAATTCCCGATACTCGTGGCAATGTTCCGATTCTTCCCGGCTTCGATAGAACTTCGTCAGGAAAGTTTCTTGTGGGCGGACGATTTGTCTACGTATGATTCAATTTTTGAATGGACAACTCACATTCCAATTATTTCGTCAATCTATGGAAATCACATAAGTTTGTTCACGTTGTTGATGGCGGCATCGATGATAGTGGTGAACAAGATAAATACCGCAAACACTGCTCCGGTACAGACTCCGGGTATGCCTAACATGAATGTCATGATGTGGATTATGTCTATTATGATGATATTCTGGTTCAACGATTATTCAGCAGGATTGAGTTATTATTATTTATTGGCAAACGTCATTACCATGTTGCAGACAGTGCTTATCCGCCAATTTGTGAACGATGAAAAAGTTCTGAAAAAAATGGAGGCGAACAAGGCGAAGGCACCGAAAAAGACAAAATCAAACTTTCAGAAACGTCTGGAACAGATGGCGAAAGAACAGCAGAAAAATCTACGTAAATAGATTTCCTGCCGACAGACTGGAATGAAACAATGAAAAATTCGATAAAATTTTGTATAGGATTATTGTCGTGTATTATTGTTTCTGCGTGCTCCGGTGGCAAGTACGACGGCTACTCGTACAATAAGAAGTATAAATATTATTATAAACTGCTCGCTTTTTCCGATACGTATCAGAAGGCGCATTCTGGCGATGTTGTGACGGCAAATATCGCTTTTGGCAATGTTGATTCCGATTCTGCATTGTTTCAGGCAGAATATGAGGTGGAGGTTGGAAAACGGGAAAAAACGGATTTGTCGCTTTTGTTGCTTGAGGTACATTCGGGCGATAGCCTGTCGTTCATTGTTGACAAAGAAAATTTTTGTTACGACGGCCTTTTCCCGCAAGAGTTTGACAGTTTGAAAAATTTTCCGGAACTGAGAATGAACGTTTTGGTTTCTGCTGTACTTGACAGCGCTGCGTATTATGATTATAGACAGGAACTTGCGTTGCAACAACAGGCAAAACGCGAGTATGAAGATTTTTTGATTCAGCAATATCTCAAGTCTCATAAGGAAAAGTTTGTCCATCTTCGGTCAGACATTTATAAATGTGTATTAAAACAGGGGACGGGCAAATCGCCAGAAATGGGCAATCAGGTGACAGTTTTGCTTCAGGGATATTTGCTGAACGATGAAAAAATAAGTGAAGCGACAAAAATCGATTTTGTGTTTGGGAATAAAATGCAAGTTATTGACGGAATTGAACTTACATTGAAAACTATGAAGTGTGGAGAACGTGCCAGAGTCGTGTTGCGGAGCGATTATGCATGGGGAGAATATGGTACATCCGACGGTTCCGTCGCTCCGTACACTCCAGTTGTGTTTGATGTTGAATTACAGAAAGTTAGCGAATAGAATACTATGAATTTTACTTTTGAAAAACAAACGATAGAATGTATCAAAAAGTTAGTGGCAGAAAATACAACTGTCGCAATCACAACACATTATAACTCCGACGGTGATGCAATTGGTTCGTCGACGGCTTTGGCGGAGGTCCTGCGACAAATGGGTAAGACCGTAAAAATTTTGTTGCCGAACGATTATCCGCAGTTTTTCAAATGGATGCATGGTGTTGATGATATTTTGACGCTTGACAGACATCCGAAACCAATTCGGAAATATATAAACGAGATGGATTTGTTGATTTGTCTTGACATAAATGATTTGTCGCGGACAGAGGATTTACAGCCGTTGTTTGAACAGGCAGGGAAGAAGAGCATTGTTGTCGACCATCACATAAACTTGCAGATAAATGCCGATGCTGCCGTTTCGTTTCCCGAGGCAAGTTCCACTTGTGAACTGCTGTACCATGTGCTGGTTGCCTGCGGTTACGAAAAATATATCAACAAACACGTTGCCGAGTCGTTGTATACAGGTATTATGACCGATACGGGGCGATTGGATTATTCGTCGAATTATTCCGAAGTGTATAATGTGATGGGCAAATTGGTCGGAATGGGAGTGAACAAGATGTTTATCCACGATAAAATAAACAATGTGTATAGTTACGACCGTTTTCGTCTTCAATCAAAAATAATGAAGGATAATTTCGTTTATCTACCTGAATATCATGCTGGATATATGATGATAACCAATCAGGATAAAAAAGATTTTCATTTCCAGTTAGGCGATTCCGAAGGTTTTGTAAATATGCCGCTGTGTATGAAAGATTTGAAATTTGTGGCGTTGTTCACTGAATACGAAAAAGGGCCTGTGAAAGTTTCGCTTCGTTCAAAGGGGAAATTTCCTGCCAGTTCGTTTGCCACGGAATTTTTTAATGGTGGAGGACACTTCAACGCCGCTGGCGGAAAACATTTCGGCACATTGACCGAAGCCATTGAGGTTTTCAAAAATGGCTTGGAAAAATACAAGGACAAGTTGGAAAAATAATTTTTCTTTTTTCGTGTGCTGAAACCGTATGAACGTGGCGTGCCACGTCCATACAAATCATTGTGAATGAAAATCTAATTATTTTTGATTCTTTTCAAATTCGGTTTTTGCGTTTTGTGCTAAGAAATGCAAACGGTTATACACGTTCACCTCGCTCGTGTTTCCATCGAAATCGAGGAACAAAAGATTTGTTTGTGGATATAACGTCTTGATTTTCTTTTCAATACCCTTCGAAATGATATGGTTTGCAATGCAGCCGAACGGTTGCAAACTCACCACGTTGTTCACGCCTTCTTGTGAGAAACTCACTATTTCGGCAGGAATGAGCCAACCTTCGCCAAACTGGTTCACCAAACTCAACACTTGTTCTGCATTTTTCGCCTCCATATCAATCGTATGTTTCGGTCGATAATACTTGAATTTCGACGCTATTGCCTCAACTTTCTTTTCAAACCTGTCGTAACGAAGTTTCAGATAATCTGCGAAAATTTTGGTTCCCAAACTTGTCGTACGTAAATTGTGTTTCGTATTGACTTTCAGGTTGATAAATTCTTGTGTGAAGAAATCCATCAAATCGGGGAAACGTGGCTCTATGCCTTGCGAAATAAGCCAGTCGGCAACGTGCATATTCGCATACGGGTTGTATTTCAGGTAAATTTCACCTACAATTCCTATTTGCGGACGAGGGCAATTGTCTTCGGCCATTTTGTTGTAATCTTCCACGGCTCGTTTCAGCAGTTTCAGCACGCCCACGTGGTCATTGTGACGCGAAAGTTCCGCCGCATTTTCAAGATATGACTGCGTTAGTTTCTCAGTTCCGCCTTTCACCTTTTCTCGAACTATCGTCGCATAGTGCATACGCGACAACACGTCGGCAAACAACGCGTCGGCAAGAATTAGTTTCACAACTTTTGTCCATGCAAGTTCAAAACCAGGCTGCTCGTTGTCCTGCGAACCGCCAGTTGCGAACGAAACCACGGGAACATTGTCGATTCCGCTGTTCAAAATCGCCTTGCGAATGAGAGCAATATAGTTCGACGCACGACATTGACCGCCCGTCTGCGTCATTATGACCGCTGTCTTGTCGAGGTCGTATTTTCCTGATTTAAGGGCTTTTATAATGTCGCCGATAACGAGTGTGGCGGGAAAACAAATTTCATTGTTGGAGTACGTAAGACCCACGTTGACAGATTCCTTGTCGGAAACAGGCAGAGTCTCCATTTCGTAGCCAAGACATTCGAAAATTGACGGAATGAGCGGCGAAGCAAACTTCGTAAAGAACGGAGCGAGAATTTTCCGTTTTTTGTCTTCTTCCTTGAACGGCGGAGTTTTTTTGATGATCTTCGAACCCATTACGCCGTCACGACCGCCACCCAAACGAATTGTCTCTATGAGCGAACGCAGACGAAGGCGCATTGAGCCCGTGCTGTTAATTTCGTCAACACGGATAAACGTGTACGATTTTTTCGCTTGCTCAAAAAATTCCTTTATCTCGTCGGAAAGGAAACTGTCGGGACCGCAGCCAAACGAGTTCATCTGAACGAAATGAACATCGTAATCGTCATTATTAATAACCCATTGGGCGGCACGCATAATTCTGTTAGGATACGTCCATTGTGCCACGTGAAGATAATCTTTCAACGAAAGTCCCTGAATATTTGTGACAATTTCCTCGGTGACGACGCTCGCACCAAGTTCGGAAAGAATTTGCGACGTTTTTTGGTGTACCAAATGGTCGGTGTGATACGGTCGAGCCGCCAACATTATGATTGGACGACCTTCTTGTTTAGCACGCTCCATAATGCGGAACCCTTTCTTTTTATATTGCTCGCGATACCGTTTTTGTTCACGGAGAGCTTCGTCGAACGCATTTTCGAACGTACGGGGCTTTACGCCGAATTGTTTTATGTACGCCCAACAACTTTTGCGTAGCAATTTGTCATCGCGGAACGTGATGACAGGCTTGTCGAACGGAATATTGTTGCGCTTTTCGAGCGGAATGGCACTGTCGAGAACTTCGGCATAACTCGAAACTACAGGACAGTTGTAACTGTTCTTTGATTCTTTAAATTCATTTTCCTCATAAATGGCAAGAGGATAGAAAATTCTGTCAACTCCCTTGTCAACCAAGTTGAAGATATGACCGTGAGCAATTTTCGCAGGGAAGCAGATATTGTCTGCCATAATAGTTCCCTGACCCTTCTCGTAGGTTTTTGTCGTTGATTCGTCCGACAAAACCACGTCCAACCCAGAATGTGTGAACAACGTGTTCCAAAACGGAAAATTCGCATACATTCCCAAAATGCGGGGAACGCCAATTTTAATGTTTTTCACATCGTTGAGGGCATTCATATCACGGTTGAACAACAAATCGTATTTAAATTCATACAGATTTTCGCCTCGTTCAGCAGTGTTTCCCTTCGATGTGAATATTTTCTCGCACTTGTTTCCCGAATAGTGAATCGCCTTGTTGCTAAACGTGAATTTCGTCACCAAGCAACTGTTGGAACATCCACGGCAGTTGATTTGTCGTGTCGTGTATGACAAAGCTTCCTGCCGGTTGTCGTAACCGATGAAAATTGACTGACACTGTTCGTTATCATAACGCGTCTGTGCATAATATGCGGCACCCAAAGCGCCCATCAGTTCCGGTTTGTTGGAACTGTATATCGTCTTTCCCGTGAGTTTTTCCATTGCCCTGAAAATCGACGGGTTTTTGAACGTACCGCCCTGCACGAGAATTTTCTCGCCAAGAACGTTCATATTCTTGATTTGCAAAACTTTGAACAACGCATTTTTTATGACCGAATACGCAAGTCCTGCGGCAATTTCCGATGTCTCGGCGCCTTCGCGGAGCGCTTGTTTCACCTGCGAGTTCATAAATACCGTACAGCGAGAGCCCAAATCGCAAGGTTTCGGAGCCGTACAAGCCAGTTTACCGAACGATTCGGCCGTGTGGTTCAACGTCTGGGCAAAGTTTTGTATGAACGAACCGCATCCCGACGAACACGCCTCGTTGATTTCCACATTCTGAATCTTGCCATTTTTTATAAAAATCGCCTTCATATCCTGACCACCAATGTCAAGAATGAACGACACCTCAGGTTCTATTTTTTGTGCCGCCGTCGTATGCGCAATTGTCTCCACAATGCCATCATCCATATTGAATGCAGCACGAATAAGGTCTTCGCCATAGCCAGTCACGGCAGAACGAAGCACATTGATTGTCTTGCACTTCAAATCGGCACAACATGCTTCCAGACCAGTATTGACAGCAAGAATCGGATTACCTTTGTTCGTGTCGTAGTGTGAAGCAATCAATTTGCCGTCTTTGTCAAGCAAGACGACTTTGGTTGTTGTAGAACCGCTGTCGATTCCTAAAAACACGTCGATAGAATCTTGCCCTTCTTCAATTTTCGATTCGGGGATTTGAACTATGCGACGATATTCATTCCATCCGTTGAAGTCTTCTTCGTCAATAAACAACGGTTCCAGACGGTTTTTGACGGAAACGTTTGAAATGTTTGATATTTCGTTGTACAAAGTTTGAATGTCGTATTCCTTTTCTTCGGATTCCGCAGCAAGAGCGGCTCCCCATGCAGGAAACAATTGGCTGTTTTCGGGAGAAAACGCATTTTCTTCCGTGCATCCAATCAAATTGCGCAACATTTTCTGTAAAGCGGGAATATAGGTAAGCGGACCTCCAATGAACAGTACATTCGGTTTTATGTCGATTCCACGCGAAAGAGCGTTGATGACTTGCAGTGCGACAGCGTGAAAACACGAAGCCGCAATATCGCTTACGGGAACTTTGCGAGCAATTAGATTTTGAACGTCGGTTTTTGCAAACACGCCACAGCGAGAAGCAATCGTGTAAATTTGAGTTGACTCTTCTGCCAACTTGTTCAAATCGTGCGTTTCCACGTTCAGCAAAGTTGCTATTTGGTCGATAAACGCACCTGTACCGCCGGCACAACTTCCGTTCATACGAATGTCGGGCGACTTACCTTCTTCGTAGAAAATGATTTTTGCATCCTCTCCGCCAATATCCACAAGCGTGCGGACGTTTTTATAATTTTTCTGTATGACTTCCGAAGCAGCAATAACTTCCTGCACAAACGGCAACGATTTCTGTTCGGCGATACCCATTGCGGCACTACCAGTCAGACAAATCTTTATTTGCTTCGCTTTTGGGAATTTATTTTTAATTTGTTGTAAAATGTCGAGAACACTTTCTTTTATCTTCGTATTATGTCGCTGATACGAAGTGTAAACAATCTCTCCAGAACGTGTCACTACTGCTTTTGCAGTGGTTGATCCTATATCAATTCCTAAATGTAATTTCTCTGTATTCATATCGGTGCAAAGGTAATAATTGTTTTACAAACTGATTGCGGTTGAGTATTAAAGATTGAACATTGCATATATCCAATTGGGAATTTCCTTTTTTCTATGATTCAAAAGTGCCACATAGCCGTCGTAATCAACTTTGCAGACATTTTTTATAATCACATTCCCGATAAACGGAAACACTATGAGCGACATAAGATTTATGAAAATTTGATCAACATCTTGAGACGTTTTTCCTAAATCTTTCATCTGTTTTTCGAAAAAACTATTCTTGATTATGTTGCTCGGATTCAGTTTTTGAAGAATAAAATCGGGATTTTTTTGCGTTTCAAGAAATATAAATATCGGTAAATCAGGTTCTTGCATAAAAATTGAAAAATAGTTGCTCGTGAGAGTTTCAATTTTTTGTCTGACCGACGTGTTAGAATCGTTTGTTATACCAATAATCGCGTTTCGGAACGACAGGATGGAATCACCCATAATTTCCTCAAACAAAGATTCCTTGCTTCTATAATAATAATTGATAAGAGCAAGGTTTACGCCCGCTTCTTCGGCAATGTCCCTTGTCCGTGCCGCATCGTATCCTTTGGCTTGAAACACCTTTCGTGCCGCATCTTTAATTTTCTGTTCAGCGAATGAATTGCTCATTGTTTATTTTTTTTGCAAATATACAAAAATTTAATCGTTTGTTTAAAACAAGTGATTAAAATAAAAAAGAAATGGAACAAAATAGATTTGCTATATCTGTCATCTTAGACAGACAGTAACAGAGGATTTTAAAAAACTTATGCTCGCAGCGGCTGGATTGCAAATCCAGCCGAACAAGGTTTTTCTATTGATGCTGACAGAAAGTAACAGAAAAGAGGGGATATTTTGTGATTAATTTTTGTTTTTAATAATAATGCACAATGGGTTATAAAAAGTGAGATGGAGAAAAATTGTGTAATCCATTCTTTGTATATTTTTTTTTCGTACTTTAGCACACGAAAATAAAAACCGAAAGGTTGACTGATTTGTTTAACAATTTTAACGTATAAAAAATGATTAGTTACAAAGATCTTGGCTTGGTGAACACAAAAGAAATGTTCGCAAAAGCAATCAACGGAGGTTATGCAATTCCTGCATTCAACTTCAACAACATGGAGCAACTTCAAGCTATCATCATGGCTTGTGCTGAACAAAAATCTCCAGTTATCCTTCAAGTTTCAAAAGGTGCACGTCAGTATGCTAACCAAACATTGCTTCGCTACATGGCTGAAGGTGCTGTTGCGTATGCAAAAGAATTGGGTTGGGAACGTCCACAAATCGTTCTTCACCTTGACCACGGTGATTCTTTCGAACTTTGCAAGAGCTGTGTTGACATGGGCTTCTCTTCTGTAATGATAGACGGTTCATCTCTTCCATACGACGAAAACGTGGCATTGACAAAGAAAGTTGTTGAATACGCTCACAAATATGATGTTACTGTAGAAGGCGAACTTGGCGTTTTGGCCGGTGTTGAAGACGAAGTTCAAGCTGAGGAATCACACTACACAAAACCAGAAGAGGTTATCGACTTCGTTACAAAAACAGGTTGCGATTCATTGGCAATCTCTATCGGTACTTCTCACGGTGCATACAAATTCAAACCGGAACAATGTACTCGTAATGCAGAAGGTAAATTAGTTCCTCCTCCATTGGCATTCGACGTTTTGGCTGAAATCGAAAAGAAACTTCCTGGTTTCCCTATCGTGCTTCACGGTTCTTCTTCAGTTCCACAAGACGAAGTTGACACAATCAACAAATACGGAGGTAAACTTCCTGATGCAGTTGGTATTCCAGAAGAACAATTGCGTAAGGCAGCTAAGTCGGCAGTTTGCAAAATCAATATCGACTCCGACAGCCGTTTGGCTATGACTGCTGCTATCCGTAAGACATTTGCTGAAAAACCGGGAGAATTCGACCCACGTAAATATCTTGGTCCAGCACGTGACAATATGAAGAAAATGTACACTCACAAAATCGTGAACGTACTTGGTTCTAACGGAAAAGCTGAATAAGAATTTCTTATAGAATAGAGTGGGAGCCGTACCGATTGGTACGGCTTCTTTTTTTTGAATTAATCATCATTAGCCGAGAAAAAACACTTTGTGCTTCGCCGGTAATAATACAGAATAAGCAAAGCATTACTCCAAGTAGTGTTACCAACACTGAATTTCATTGTTGTTTTGTATTAAAATTCTACCACAAAAGTATTTTGGAATAATTTGAGTAAATCGCCATTTATGGGGATTTACAGGACAAATATGATTTTTTATAAATGCTCTTGCTACAAGGGAATAAAATTCTTTGTAAGTTTGTCAAGTCTTGAAACGGAGATTCTGGTATAATGAAACAATTACATTCAATTGGAGCCGTATTAGCGGCGTGTTTCTACATTACCATTATGGTGATGTTTGGTAATGACTGTATCGTTACCGAACGGACTTATTCATCCGAAAAAGCATATATCGACTATGTTGAAATGCAAATCGGAAGTCAGAAACTCCCCTCAAACACAATTGCCTCGCTTATAAATATTTGCAAATCTCCCGTAAAAAAGATACATGACGACAATTATTCATTCCGATTAGCAGAAATTCAAGTTAAGCCAGCAGAATATGCATATTTCTGTCATCCTATACGACAACAAAACATTCGGATTTTCTCAAACACCGATATTATTTATCCCTTTAACTATTTCTTGTAAGTAGTATTTACAACCTATCTTTCAAAACAAAAAACGACATAACTGTTTCTAAAACGGCTATGTTAGATTGTTTATTTATAACCCATTATAGTTTTATCAAAAAATAAAAAAATGAACACAACATATTTAATAGGAATAATCCTCATAGCTGCCATTGTATTGCCCATCGTGCTGTTGAACTACAAGAACAACAAAAAAAATGCAGTTATTAGAAAAGAATTTTCAGAAATGACAAAATCGGCAATCATATCGAACCAAGAACATTGGAATGGTCATTTGATAGCTATTGACAAAATCGACAAAAAATGTTACTTCATTCATCAAGAAGACGTAGCTTGCGAAACGCAAATCATCGACTTGACGGAGTATTCCTCCTGTCGTGTCATCACAAGCAGTTCTCTCGGCTCTGCCAGCACTTCGGTCGAAATGGTTGAACTTGTGTTTACCCCGAAAACGAAGGGGAAAGAAAACATCAACCTTGTTTTCTACAATGCCGACACCGACGGTTTCACGTTGAACGGAGAACTGCAATCAGCGGAACGATGGAAAAAACTTTGTAATGATTGCATGAATTAATATGTAAGGATATGTATTCAAATGCAATAATCATTGTTTTTGTTCTTGGCTATCTTTGTATAGCCTTAGAACATCCGTTGAAACTCGACAAGGCGGCAATTGCCTTATTGATTGGCGTGCTTACGTGGACTATTTTCATCGTTTTCGGAGAAAACGACATCAATGACGTTGTTGCGTCACTCAATGAGAATTTGGCGGAAACGGCACAAACATTGTTTTTCCTTTTTGCGGCAATGACGATTGTCGAAATTGTTGACTGTCACGATGGTTTTAAAGTCATAACCGACAAAATCAATGCGACAAAGAAGGTGAATTTGATGTGGCTTATCGGTATTCTTACATTTTTTATGTCGGCAGTGCTTGACAATCTTACCACTACAATTGTAATCTTATCATTGCTTCGAAAACTCATTAATGATAAGGAAACACGGTGGACATTTGCAAGTATTGTGGTTATTGCCGCAAACGCAGGTGGGGCGTGGTCGCCAATTGGCGATGTTACAACAATTATGTTATGGATTGGAGGTCAAATCACCGCCTTGAACATAATCAAGTGTGTTTTTATACCAAGCCTGATTTCGCTTATAGTACCGTTAGTAGTGTTTTCCTTCACACTCAAAGGTGAACTTGTACGTCCTGAAAGTAATTGCAACAAAGAAATTCACACTTCGGTAGCTGAGCAAAGAGGATATTTAATTTTGGGCGTGTCTCTTTTGCTGTTTGTACCTGTTTTCAAAACGTTCACACATTTGCCACCATTTATGGGAATGCTGCTGAGTTTAGGAATAATCTGGCTGCTCAGCCATATACAATTATCCCATTCCCAAGACGAAAAGAGGGAGCGTCTTTCTGTTGCTCAGTGTCTGAAACACGTTGATACTTCAACGATTTTTTTCTTTCTTGGAATCCTTACTGCAGTTGGCGCCTTAGGGGCGACAGGTCAATTGGGAAAAATGTCGGAATGGCTCCGAGATGTGACAAATGGAAATATCTTTGTAATTGATAGTGTTATCGGACTGCTTTCGTCAATCATCGACAATGTTCCGTTGGTTGCCGCTACAATGGGCATGTATGCTATTGATCCAAGTATATCTGAATTTGCCGTTGATGGTACGTTTTGGTCAATGCTTGCCTATTGTGCAGGAACGGGTGGTTCCATACTCATTATAGGTTCTGCTGCTGGTGTTGCCGCAATGGGATTGGAAAAAATCGATTTCATCTGGTATTTGAAACACATCAGCTGGTTGGCTGTAATTGGCTATTTTTTGGGTGTGCTTTGTATTTACTTGGGATTGTAGTAGAATTTGTCACGATGTTATACTACATTGTAATTCAAAGGCTGCCGTAAGGCGGCCTTTTTAAATGTACAATGCTCAATGATTAGATGTCTCAAGGTGCGTCGTATGCCGAGCAAAGCGAGGCGTGAAATCTATCCTTGTCATTTGAAAACATCGATGGAATGGAAGCATTTTACTGATTTTGTAGGTGTGTATTGAGTTTAAATAATCACTATATTTGCATCTACAAAAATTAATGTACTATGAGCAAAAATATTCTTTTTAGTGTGGCATTGATTGCCCTTATGATTACAGGTTGTAATAATTCAACACAAACGTCTTCTTCTCCTTCGTTCGACGACGTGCTTGCATCGCGCAGAAGCATACGTAGTTACGATTCCACAAAAACAATTTCGGAAGCCGAAGTGCGCGAACTTCTCACCGCAGTTCAGGAAGCTCCGTCGTGGGCAAATCAGCAGCCGACGAAATACTATGTGGCTATGAGTAAGGAAAAAGTCGAAGCTGTGCAGAACCTTGTGGGACGCAATAAATCACGCATCGAACATGCTCCTGTGTTGATTGTTTCCACGTTTGAAAAAGGAAAGTCGGGATTTTTCGATGGTGAACCGCTCAACGAAATTGGCGAAGGTTGGGGTGCATACGACAACGGCTTGAGCAATTGCTATTTGATTATGAAGGCACGTGCAATGGGATTTGACACACTTATAATGGGCATGCGCGACTCCGAGGCGTTGTGCAAATTGTTCGGTATTCCATCGAACGAAACCGTTATGGCTGTAATAGCGTTAGGGTACCGTGACGGCGAGCCCAAACAACCCACACACCGTCCGTTCGACGAGGTGGTGACGTTCTTTTAATTATAAAATCTAAATGTTATGAAAAAAATCCTTTCCCTCATCATTTGTATATCAGTTGGCGCGAGCGTTCTTGCGCAAAAGGAAGATATTAAAGCAATTAAGACTGTGTATGCCGCATACGATAAAGCAGCTTCGAAACACGACGCCGAAGAAGCCGTGCGTTGTTTGACCACATCGTCGGTTGAGTGTTATTCAAAACTTTTAGGTCTTTGCAAGACTGCCGATTCTACTACTCTTGCCGCCATGCCTGCTGTTGATATATTTATGACACTCACTATCAGGGCACGGACCGATGCGTCGCTTCTCTGCGGAATGAACACGGGTAAAGACCTTTTGCTCAACGCATTGCAAGAGGGAATGACCGGAGCGGCACTACCTTTAGAAACAATCACTATACAGGGAGATACTGCCTACGCTACGGTTAAAAGTTCTACGGTTCAACATAGGTTTGTAAAAGAATCCACGGGGTGGAAAGTCGATTTAACTCAGACGTTTGCTATTCTATCTCAACGATTTGAGATAGTGACTCAGAAATTACAAATTTCTAAGCAAGAACTCTGCGTAGCAACGCTCAAACAGTCTGGCATAGAAGTTCCTGCAACTATCTGGGAACCAACTTGTAAGAAGTAAAGAATACCATCGAATAAATACACAACGACGGAGCCTGCCCTTTTATGGGGCGGCGGGTTCTATTGGAGCGAAGTCTGGGGAAAGTTATATTTTGATTTTAAACACGTCGATTTTCTTCAACCATTTGTTTTTTCGGTCTAAAATACAGAATTCGAGCAGTAAACAAACTAATCCAAGTATTAAGAATACTTGAAATCGTTCATTATACACGTTGAATTCCTGTGCCTCGAAGTCGGATTTTTCCATATCGTCGAGGGCTTTGATAATGGGAGAGAAGTCTTCGCGTGAATATACACCGCCGCCGGCAGCCGCAATTTCTTGTAACATTTGTTCGTTGAGTTTCGTCGTCACGGGACTGCCGTTTCTGTCCATCAAAAAGTTGGTCTGACCATATTGGTTTTTAATTGGAATCGGCACGCCATTGGTTGTTCCCATGCCCACGGTGTGGACACAGATGCCTTTTTCCCGTGCCTGCTGGGCTATTCCCACGGCATCGTCTTCGTGGTTTTCTCCGTCGCTTATGACGATGATGGTCTTAGCCACTTTGTCGTTGCCGGAAAATGAACGCATACACTTTGAAATTGCTGCTCCAATGGCAGTTCCTTGTTTTTCGATGCTGCTGGTGCTGATGTTTTGCAGGAACAATTTCGACGCACCCACGTCGGTTGTCATTGGCAGTTGAATGTATGCCTCGCCGGCAAAGGTGATTATGCTTATTTTATTCTGTTCCAATTTGTTAATGATTCTCTGAATAGAAAATTTTGCTTTTTCAATACGGTTCGGTTTTATGTCTTCTGCAAGCATACTGTTTGAAACATCAAGTGCAATGGCTATTTCCACGCCTTTTTTCTTAACATTTTGTTTCTTAACGCCATATTGTGGCTGAGCCCACGCAATGATGAAAAACACGGCGGCAAGGGTGAACAGCACGAATTTTAGATGTTTTCGGAATGCAGAATAATCGGGTACAATAATAGATAGTAACTCTTTGTCGGCTAGTTGTTTGAGTTTTCTTTGTTCGATAATTCTATACAGCACGTAAACGACAATGCAGACACCAACGCCAATCAAGGCGTACAAGTGGTCGGGATATGCAAATCTGAAATTACTTTCGTTCATTACGGGAATCGTTTACAAATAGTGTGAGACAATATAAATTCAAGTGCGAGCATAAGGATTGCAAGCAAGGCGAATGGCATAAATTCTTCTTTTTTCTGGGTGAATTTATAATCTTCGATTTTGGTCTTTTCAAGCGAATCGATTGTGTTGTAGATTTTGGTTAGTTCATTTTTGTTTGTTGCTCTAAAGTATTGACCGTTAGTCATTTTGGAAATTTTCATGAGCGGTGCTTCGTTGAAACTGTTTTGAACCATTTGCGTTCCGTATGGCGTAGGATAGGGTACATCGCCTTTGCGTCCCACGCCAATGGTATAGACGCGTATGCCGAATTTAACGGCAAGTTCGGCTGCGGTTATCGGATCAATGTCGCCACTGTTGTTGTCGCCATCGGTCAAGAGCACGATTACTTTGCTGATTGCCTTGCTGTCTTTCAGTCTGCCAACGGCGAGGGCGAGTCCCATGCCGATTGCAGTACCGTCGTTAATCATTCCGCATTCAAGTTCGTTGAGTTGGTTGAGCAAGGTCACGTGGTCGGTAGTGAGCGGACATTGCGTAAAACATTCCGAGGCGAACACCACCAGTCCCATGCGGTCGTACGGGCGGTTGTTTATGAAATTTGCCGCCACATCTTTCGATGCTTCTATTCTGTTGGGTTTCAGGTCCATAGCAAGCATACTCGACGAAACGTCCATCGAAAGAACAATATCTACTCCGTAAGTTGTTGAGTCAGAATAGGTATCGACGGAAACGGGGCGGGCGAGCGCAACTATTGCGAATGCCAACGCAAGCAGACGCAATGCAAATGGAATATGTATCAGATATTTCTTTGGCGACGAAGGAATGCCTTCTAAATCCTGTAACGTTGGCGTGTTCACGTGTGCAAACAGGTTCGTGTGTTTCCAAATATACCACGCAATTATCGGCACCAATAGCAGGAGCAGCCAAAAATATTCAGGGTTCTCGTATGAAAAAAATCTAATATTTCGTATTGCTTCAATCATTGCCATGTAAAAACGTCCAAATTTCCGATAAATTGTGGGAAATGGGATGTTCGTGCAGCTTTAGTTATGAACAATTATTAACTTGAAACTATCTTAAAATCTCCGTTTTGCCCTGTCCATATCGCGTTTTGCGTCGCGTTCCTTTATGTCTTCGCGTTTGTCGAATTGCTTTTTGCCTCGGGCGAGGGCTATGTCAACTTTTGCCAATCCACGCTGGGTGATGTACATACTCAACACAATGACTGTTATTCCTTTGTCTTTCAGTTTCTCTTCCATTTTGTTGAGTTCGCGGCGGTTAAGCAATAGTTTCCGTTCGCGGTCGGGGACATGGTTGTTGTAACTACCGAAGGAATATTCCGAAATGTGCATTCCTTTGCACCACAGTTCATTATTGTGAAAATAGCAAAATGCCTCGGTCACGTTCGCCTTGCCGTCACGGATTGACTTGATTTCCGTACCTGTAAGGACGATTCCCGCCGTATATGTCTGAATGGTCTCGTACTCAAACGATGCCTTTTTGTTTTTTATGTATATTTTGTTGTCGGCCACTTTAAATTACTTTTTTATTATTCATTGAGCATTGCGCATTACACATTACGCATTGTTCTTACACCAGTCCCGAAAATCCCATAAACGCCAATGCCAGCAATCCTGCCGAGATAAGCGAGATAGGGGTGCCTTGTAGTTTTCTTGGCGTTTCGGTTATTTCCAGTTGTTCGCGTATGCCAGCAAAAAGCACCAAAGCAAGTCCAAATGCCAAGGAGTTTGCCAAAGCGAATACGACAGCCAGTCCCAATGAATTAGCTTCTACAAAATTGAACTTGCTTGGCAAATCCAACGCCATAATCGACACACCGAGCACACAGCAGTTTGTCGTGATAAGCGGCAAAAACACGCCAAGCGCTTCGTATAAGGAATGAGAAACCTTCTTTAGCACGATTTCGACCATTTGCACCAACGATGCAATAATCAATATGAAACTGATTGTCTGCAAAAACTCAAGTTCAAGCGGAACAAGCACGTATTGGTTCAAAAGGTACGTCACTAATGTGGCAAGCACCATTACAAACATTACCGCGCCCGACATTCCCAGTGCGGTGTTCACTCGTTTGGAAACGCCCAAAAACGGACAAATTCCCAAAAATTGACTCAACACGATGTTGTTGACGAATACTGCCGATATGATGATTAAAACGTAAGCCATAGTTTTTTTAATTTAAGAATTACAAATTGTGCATTGTGCATTGTGAATTATGCATTATCATTGTTTCCGAATTACTGCAATCAAATACGCCAATACCAAAAACGCACCCGGAGGCAATATGAACACCAACATCATTTTTGGTTCTTGTACACCGATGATACTGAATAAGTTAAATCCAAACACCGTTCCTGCACCGAGCAGTTCTCGAATGAGACCTAACAGCGTAAGCGCCAAAGTGAATCCGAGTCCCATTCCAATACCGTCGAACAACGAATCGACCAAACCGTTTTTTGACGCAAATGCCTCGGCACGACCGAGAATGATGCAGTTTACCACAATCAATGGAATGTACAGACCTAATTGCTCGTACAAGAACGGCACGTAGGCCTCCATAAGAAGTTGGACAATAGTCACAAACGAAGCGATTATGACGATAAACGCAGGAATTCTGACTTTATCGGGAATCACATTTTTCAATACGGATATAAAACAGTTTGAAAGAACCAGCACAAACATCGTGGCCAAACCCATTCCCAAACCATTTGTGCCTGATGTCGTCACGCCAAGGGTAGGACACATACCCAGCAGGAGAACAAATATCGGGTTCTCCTTTATAATTCCGCGTGTAAGATTTTTTATGTCAGCCATAATTCTTAATTTTTAATTCTTAATTATTATGTTTTGTGGCACCTGATTCTGCGTCATGGCCTGATTCGTCTTTCGTAACAACGCAAAATGCCCGATATGCCTTATTTATAGCGGAGCAGAATGCACGGGAACTGATGGTTGCTGCCGTAAGTGCGTCAACGTCGCCGCCGTCTTTTTTCACCCTTGCTTTTTGTGTTTTGTTGTCGAAGCCAATGAATTGCGAGCGGAATTTTTCCGTCGTCATTTTGTCGCCCAACCCGGGCGTTTCTTGGTGCGAAACCACCGATGTGTTGTAGATTTTGCCGTCGGGAGTGAAACCTACCATCAGCTCCACGTCGCCGCCAAATCCCGACGAAGTCGCCAAAATGGCGTAACCCACAACTACCGAGTCTTTTATTGCAGTATAAACTGTGCATTCCTTAACTTCGTCAATAAAAACAGGTTGAGGAAGAGGTCGTTCCAACGGATTGTTGTTGAATTCGGGAACAACGGCTGAAATGGCCTCAATTTGTTTCTGTTGCTTGGAATTTGCTATCGGTTCCTTGGTGACTTGCTGCACAAATCCCAACGAAAGTCCTGCAACCAAGGTTATCACCAATAGCGAGATAACCATATTTTTGAGTGAAGATTCTATTTTTTGTGCCATATCGACGTTTTTAATTTCTGTCTATTTTGTTTACAAATATAAGCAATTTTCTTGTATCGTTGAATCGAGACCGGGGTGGTTTTTTGATATTGATTTCCAATCACCGTAAAATTTGTTTTCGTTACAATAGGAACGAAATCAGGTAATTTTTCTATCTTTGTAAAAACGAATTAGTGAAAATTTTAATCCTTTTGCCTATGAAGCAGTAGAAATAGTAAGCACAATATATAATTGAAGCGTTTTTAGTTGAATCTTGGATTCTTTTGAAATCTCGACAATTTCATTTTTGAATCTCTAACGGTTAACCAAGATTATGATAGGGACGTTCACGCAGTTTGCGTGGACTTTGTTCTGTTTGATTTGGTTAACCAAGGTAGTCGAGAACCTCAAGAATCCGAAGATAACGAAAAAAACAAAGTACCACGCTTTTTTTATGTGCGTATGTGAACAGATTTTGAGGTACTCCGACGCTTCCGAAAGTCGGTTAACAAGAAGTAGGTGGAGAAAATAAAAAAAGTTAAATAAAATGGAGAAATTAGAAACATTTGTGGCAGAAGTATTGAATAGGTATAAAGACCCTAATTCAATTACAGATTCAATTTTCTTAATGATACAGAATGATAGAACCTTGATGAAGAAATATCTTGAACTTGTTGAGCAAGAAGGTTTGAATAAAGTTAATCAAAATATTGGGAAGCAAGTAAAAAAACAATTAGGGCTTGAAAATTCTGGGGAAAGGAATTTTAATCCAATAAGTACGTTAATTCAAAGTAATACAATTTTAAAATAGTAACAGTATGAAAAAGTTAATTACATTTTTCCTCACTCTATTTGTAGCAAGTAGCGTGTGGGCCAAGTATGAAGGCTATAGCAGATGGTCATATGAAGATTATCTAGGTGAATTATCGATAGATTATGATGGCTACGAATATTTTGATTTAGGCTATCTTACATTCATTACAGGAAATAGTAAAAAGGATTGGAATTTGCCAGAAAACTGTGTTGCTGTTATGTCTGGTGGAGAATTTTTAACTAAAGATGCATGGATTTCTTATGTAAAAAATACTCTTGGTGGCAAATGTGATATACCTGCAACTGTCACATACAATGGAAAAACATATACTGTGACTGAAATTTGGGATATTGGTGGAAAAAATGATGGCGAAGGAGGTATAACTTCAATAACTATACCAGAAACAGTTACATATGTTGGACATATTGGGGATAATACATTAACTTCAATAATATTTCCTCGTAGTGTTACGTTTATTGATTGGATTCAGAGTACTTCTTTAACTTCAATAACTATTTCTAGCAGTATTACAGAGCTTGAGGAACAAGCTTTTGAAGATTGTCCCAATCTAATAAATGTAACGTGTTTGGCAACTACACCGCCAAAGGCATATTCAAATTCTTTCGACAATTACAATGGCTATCTGTATATTCCTTGCGAGAGCCGAGAAGCATACGAAACACACACTTGTTGGGGTTCGTTCAAACATATCATGTGTGGTACTACGGCTATTCCCGAGGTTTCTACTAATGCGGAAATAACTATCTCCAACAACCAAATCTTTCTGAACGGCGAAGCACCAGCATTTGTGGTAACAATTTCAGGTCAGAAAATCGCAAATGCAAACCTCAAGGCAGGGGTGTATTTTGTGGTTGCAGAAGGGGAAACGGTGAAGGTTGTTGTTCGGTAATGATGTCTCTCACTTCGCTACGCTCCGTTCGAGATGACGGGGCTTAGGGTGATAAAAGGAAAGAAAAGGGAAAAATGCTCCGCATTTTTCCCTTTTCGTTTTTCCTCTTCCCAATGGCGTCGTCATGCCGAACGTAGTGAGGCATCTGTCCACACAATCAATGGTTAGTACATTCAAAGCAAGGAATCTGTTTGTTTGATGCACAATGCACAATTAATAGGGGCTCGTGAGGGTGTTCTTTATTTAAAAAGTATTGTTATCTTTGCCCTGTAAAACACATAAACAGTCAAAAATATGGCAAAAATTATGGTACAAAACACGGAAATCCGTTTGACAGCTGTAAATCAAGAAGATTATCTCTGCTTAACGGATATGATAAAAGCAAAAGATGGAGACTTCTTCGTAACAGATTGGCTTCGAAATCGAAATACGCTTGAATACATAGGTATTTGGGAGAAAGTATATAATCCTCATTTTAATTATGGCGAATTCGCCACAATTAAAAGTCAAGCAGGTTTGAATAGTTTCAAAATCAGCGTAGGAGACTTTGTGGCACAAACAAAAGCAATCTCAATTATGGCAAAGGCAGGGCGTTATGGCGGAACGTATGCCCATAAAGACATAGCTTTTGAATTTGCAATGTGGATAAGCCCAGAGTTCAAAATTTACATGGTCAAAGAATTTCAACGCTTAAAAGCCGTTGAACAAGAAAAATTAGGGTGGTCGGCAAAGCGTGAACTTTCAAAAATCAACTATCATATCCACACCGATGCAATCAAACAGAATCTTGTTCCGCCTGAACTTACAAAAGACATGATTAATAAGATTTACGCTTCGGAGGCCGATGTACTGAACATGGCATTGTTTGGCATGACGGCACAAGATTGGCGACTGGCAAATCCTGAGGCAAAGGGCAATATGCGTGATTACGCTACGATAAACCAATTGATTTGTCTTTCAAACATGGAAAACCTTAATTCCGTATTTATCAACGAAAATATGCCCCAAAGCGAACGGTTATTAAAACTCAACAAAATAGCCATTCAACAAATGTACGTTCTTCAAAATATTGAAAGCAAGAAGATTTTGAAGGATTGACGTTTGGGGACTATTCCCCTCCGTAACGATGTGGTTTTATTTTATTGATTAGTGGAACGAGTGCGTTCATAATCAATATTGCGAACGACATTCCTTCCGGATATGCACCAAATTTTCTTATGATAATGGTAATCACACCGATACCAATTCCAAAAATGATTTTGCCCAGACTTGTCATTGGTGATGTTGAATAGTCGGTCGCCATAAAAATTGCACCGAGCATTGCTCCTCCCGAACAAATGTGTATCAGTGGGTTTGCATTCAATTCGGGATTTACGACGAACATAATGCCCGATAAGATGAACATTGAACCCAACACACTCACAGGAATGTGCCACGTAATTGTTCTTGTGCAGAGCAGGTAAATTCCTCCGATTACAAGGGCTATGACGGAAATTTCACCGAAACTACCGCCTATGTTGCCAAGAAACATATCTTGCAAAGATGGTAAGTCAATCTGCGACAATGTTTTGCCACTCATAATGCTTTCTTTTATCAAACCAAGCGGAGTGGCACCTGTCGTGCCGTCAATTGTCCCGTAATCTTGCACTTTCGACCACGTGGTCATGTCGGCAGGGAACGAAACCAACAAAAATACACGGCCGACCAATGCAGGGTTGAAAATGTTGCAGCCCAAACCGCCGAACGACATTTTTGCAATACCGATAGCGACCAAACTTCCTATAACGACCATCCACAATGGCAATGTGTTGGGTAGGTTGAACGAAAGCAGCACGCCCGTGATTATTGCCGAACAATCTTTTATGGAATATTCTTCGTCTTTGAACAGCCATTTGCTGATGGCAAATTCAAAGAACACACAGGAAATAACTGCCGTGAGCATTGAAATCAAGGCAGATACGCCAAATACGACTATGGAAAATACAAAGGCGGGAATGAGTGCTATCAACACATTGCACATCAATTTCCGTGTGTTTGTGTCTGTTTGATAATGTGGAGATGGAGAAACTGTTAACATATCTCTAAATCTTTAAAGTTATTTCTTTTCTTGTTGTTGAGCTTTTTCTGCTTCTTGTTTTTTAATCATCTGCATCACGTTTGCCTTGCCCAAGCGGATATAGTCGAGCAATGGCTTGTGGGCAGGGCAGGAGAACGAGCATGAACCGCATTCAAAACAGTCGCGGATGTTGTGTTCGTTCAGTTCTGTAAGCATTTTCCTTTTCGACAACGCATAGAACAAATATGGCTCCAGACCCATTGGACAAGCGTCAACGCAACGTCCGCAACGAATGCAGTTGCTTTCTTTGTGGCGATGTGCTTCTTCCTCGGTCATGCACAAAACGCCCGAAGAACCTTTCATAATAGGTACGTCGAGGTTTTGAATGGCTTTACCCATCATTGGTCCGCCCGAAATGACTTTTGCCGTATTTTCGGGCATACCGCCAACAGCGGCAAGCACGTCGGCAGTGCTTGTTCCCATACGTACCAATAAATTCGACGGATTTTGCAAAGCCGTGCCTGTAACAGTCACAACGCGTTCAAACAACGGCTTGTTTTTCTCAACGGCTTCGTAAACGGCAAACGTCGTGGCAATGTTGCTTACCACGCATCCAATTGAACTTGGGAGTTGTCCCGACGGAACTTCGCGACCTGTCAATGCCTGAATAAGGTGTTTTTCGCTTCCTTGCGGATATTTCACTTTAAGGGGCACAACTTCAATTCCGCTGAATTTTGCAGCGGTTTTGGTCATATTTTCTATTGCGTCGGGTTTGTTGTTTTCAATGCCGATTTTTGCAGTGGAAACGTTCAGTACTTTTTTCAACAATTCAACGCCGATGCAGATTTCTTCGGCTTTCTCAAGCATAAGAGCGTGGTCGGCGGTAAGATACGGCTCGCATTCCGCACCGTTTATCAGAAGTGTGTCGATTACGATGCCCGGAGGAGGTGATAGTTTCACTCCAAGGGGAAATGTGGCACCGCCCATTCCCACAATGCCTGCTTCGGTGATTTTTGCCTTAATCTCGTCGGCGGTGAAATCCATATTGTTCACAATCGTGTCGGTACGGTCAATAGTATCTTCCCACGTGTCGGTTCCGTCGCTTTTGATGACAATCATCTGTTGCTTGAATCCGGCGATATTTGGGAAAAAATCAATCTTTTCAACCGTTCCAGAAACCGAAGAAAAAATGTTGGCAGAAACAAATCCGCTGCTTTCGCCGATTTTTGTTCCTACTTTTACCGTGTCGCCAACAGCCACTATGGGATTTGCCGGCTTGCCGATATGTTGCGCCATAGGTATTGTTACAACCTGTGGGAGAGGAGCAATCTCAATCTTTTTACCTTTTGACAGTTTGTTTTCTTTCGGGTGGATACCACCAATATGGAAGGTTTTCATACGCAAAAAGATTTAGTTTGTTGTTTCTTCTTTCTTCTTTCGAGGAGGAAAGTTTGTTTCTATAATCGCACCTGTAGGACATTCTTCAACACATTTCCTACAGAGTTTACACTTTTCAGGGTCGATGTATGCCAAGAAATCCGTGACGGTAATTGCCTCGTTTGCACAGACTTTCGCACATTTCCCACAACCTATGCAGGCGGCGGTACATGCTTTACGGGCAACGGCACCTTTGTCTTTGTTGGAACAGCCGACGTAGATTTTCATATCTTTTTTGTTCGTCTTGCGTAGTTCAATTATATGGCGTGGACAAACTTCAGCACATTGACCGCAGGCAGTACATATTTTAGAATCAAATTCTGGCAGTTTCGTTTCCGGATTGATTTTGATTCCGCCAAACTGACACGCTCTTTCGCAGTCGCCCAAACCGATACAGCCGAATGAGCAGCCCGTGTCGCTCGAAATTTGGCTTGCCGCAAAGGCACACGATGAAATTCCCTCAAAATTGATTGTCTTCGGTCGTTTGTCGCACGAGCCCTTGCATTTTACCACGGCGACACGCATTTCGGCTTTTTGAACCGATTTGCCAAGAAATTCACCGATTTTGTTCATTGTCTCCGAACCTCCTGCTGTACAATTCAATCCTTCGAGCGATGGGGAATCGACAAGCATCTGTGCAAATTTCTTGCAGCCGGGAAATCCGCAACCACCGCAGTTTGCTCCGGGCAACATCGATTCTACTTCGCCATAGAGGGGATTTTCATCCGTCTTAAATTTCTTTGCGACGAAATACAATGCAAAACCTGCTATTACGCCGATTATGCAGAGAAGTAATATGGAATGTACTATCGTCATATTGTTATTGTATTAGCGAGAACGAGAATTTTCGTTCCAACAGGTTATTCTTTTTATATAAAACCACATAATAGCAAACAACAAATGTGAGTGCTATCGCCGTGGCTATCAATTCGTTAGAAAATTGCAGACCGATGAATAGGGTAGCGACAAGAATAACAAGCGGCAGTATGTATGCCCATACCACCGCTTGTGTTCCTAACGAAGAATCCATTGATACATGGACTTCATCGCCGATGTTTATGTTTTTGTAGTTGTTGTTTTGAACGTGTACTACTTTTTCCGATATTTCAATGAAACCACAGATGTTTTTTGCATGACAATCTCCACACGCCGATTCCGTAGCAATTGCTACGGTAATCATATCGTCAGCGACTGATTTGACGATACCTTTGTGTGTGACGGAGCAGTTCATGGTTTCATCTTATCTAAAAATTGTTTTGTTTCTGTCGGGACCTACTGAAACGATTTTTACAGGAACTCCTGTCTCTTTTTCTATAAATTCAATATAGTCCTTGATTTCTTTTGGCAAATCTGCAAAATTCGTTGTCGTCAATTCTTGTTTCCAACCTTTGAATTCCGTGTAGATTGGTTTTGCGTTTTCCAAATCGTTTGGCAAATAGTCTATTACTTTGCCTTTATATTTATATGCAGTACAAACTTTTATCGTGTCGAAGTTGTTCATCACGTCGATTTTCATCATAAACAATTGCGTAACGCCGTTCAACATAATGGCATATTTCAACGCAACCAAATCCAACCAGCCACAACGACGGGCACGACCTGTCGTTGCACCAAATTCGCCACCGTTTTGACGGAGCGTTTCGCCTGTTTCGTCAAATAATTCGGTAGGGAACGGACCACTGCCGACACGAGTGCAGTATGCTTTGAAGATACCGAACACTTCGCCTATCTTACTTGGTGCAAGTCCAAGTCCTGTGCACGCTCCGGCGGTTATTGTGTTCGAAGAAGTTACGAAAGGATATGAGCCGAATTCTATATCCAGCAATGTTCCTTGAGCTCCTTCGCACAACATTGTTTTTCCGGAATTAAGAGCTTTGTTTACATAAAATTCCGTATCCTCGATTTGGAGAGATTGAATCAGTTTTATGCCTTCGAACCATTCTTTTTCGTATGCATCAATGTCGAATGTGTATTCGTAATTCTTGAGAATGTTCAAATGTGTCTGTTTGCATTGATTGTATTTCTCTTCAAAATTGTTGAGCAAATCGCCCACACGCAAGCCCGTTCGTGCAATTTTGTCGGTGTATGTAGGACCGATACCTTTTTTCGTAGAACCGATTTTGTTCGCACCTTTAGAATTTTCGTATGCTTCGTCCAACGCTTTGTGCGACGGAAGAATGATATGTGCACGGGTAGAAATGATGAGTGTTTTCTTCACATCAATTCCTTGTTCCGCAAGTTTGTCAACCTCTTCTTTGAAAATAAACGGGTCAATCACCACGCCGTTTCCTATAATGTTGATAGCATTCGGACGAAAAACTCCCGACGGAATTGTGTGGAGCACGTGTTTTACATTATTGAAAACCAAGGTGTGACCAGCATTCGGACCACCTTGAAAACGTGCGATAATGTCATATTTCGGTGTTAAAACATCTACGATTTTACCTTTCCCTTCGTCGCCCCATTGTAGTCCCAACAATACGTCGGCCGACTTACCATTACATTTTGTATTCATTCTATTTGTATTATTTATAATTTCAAAAACCTTGTAAATATAGTCAATTTTTGCTTTCGCTCTATCTTTATTGAAGTATTTTAATGAATTTATTTAATATATCGTAATAATTTGATTATCAATGTTTTATCTCCAATTCCTTTGTTCGACTCTTTCTACTTTGAGAATTCCCTTTATTTTTTGCAATTTCATCATAATTGTGTTAAGTTGCTGACTGTCGTGAATATACATGTCAAAATATGCGGTAAATTCTTTTTCCATAGTTTCTGTGTGTACCGTTCGAATATTCACATTCAACTGGTTTGTGATTACGCCAGTAATTTCGTGTAATATGCCGATTCTGTCTTTTCCTTTCAATTGGATTGATGTTAGGAAAACCTGTTCCTGACGACTAATCCACTTAATTTTTTGTGCCACTTCTTTTTGTTGGCGTTCAATTGCTATAGGACAATTGTTTTTGTGAATTTCGTAGCCTGTATCTGTTTTAAAACCAATTACTTGGTCCCCGGGAATAGGGTGGCAACAGTCTGCAATTGTGTATTTTGTTGAATGGTAGATGACTTTTACGTCTTTGTCATCTTCTGTTTCTTCTTTTTTGTCAGAAATTGTTGGCAAGAAGCTCCACCATTGAATTTTCTTGCTTTTTCGTTTATTTGTTGCGTATTCTACTATTTTCCCTTTATCAAGTTCGTCGGCACCGAGTTTTTCATACAGTTCATTTTTGTCGACAAGACCATATCCTTGAACAAGTTTGTCGAGCACAGTAGGCGTTTGTGGCAATTCTTTTTCTTCCAAGGTTTCGGAAAGAATCTGTTGACCACGCATTATATTGCGTTTTTTCTCGTATTTAAATGCTTGTTGGAGAGCGTTGTTGGCCTTTACTGTTGAAATGATTTTCACCCAATCTTTCTGTGGCTTCTGCGATTCTGACGTAAGTATCTCTACCTGGTCGCCACTTTGTAGTTTGTAGTCGAGTGCGACAACTTTTTGTTTGTTTATTCTTGCTCCAATGGCATGATGGCCAATTTCGGAGTGAATTTCGTATGCAAAATCCAATGCGGTTGCTCCGACTGGGAAACGGTGCATTTCTCCTTTCGGTGTAAATGCAAATAAATCAGTCGAGTAGAGGTTTAATTTGAAGTCGTCTAAAAACTTCAAAGCATCTTCGTCGGGATTCATCAACGACGAACGTACACGTTTCATCCAAACTTCGAGCTGACTTTGTTCAAAACCATCAACATTCTTGTATTTCCAGTGTGCGGCGTAGCCCTGTTCGGCAATTTCGTCCATTCGTTGTGTACGAATCTGTACTTCAACCCACGTTCCGTCTGGACCCATCACGGTTGTGTGCAGAGCTTCGTAACCATTGTCTTTCGGAGTTGAAATCCAATCGCGAAGTCGTTCTGGATTCGGTGTGTATTTGTCTGTAATATAGGAATATACCCTCCAACACATGGCTTTCTCTTCTTCCAAAGGAATGTCCTGTAATATGATTCTTACGGCAAAAACGTCATAAACATTGTCGAACGTGATGTTCTTTTTTTGCATTTTTGCCCAAATGGAAGATATTGATTTTGAGCGACTTGTGATTGTGTAATTGATGTTGTGCTGTTCCAATGTCATCATAATTGGAATACAGAAACGGTTCAGATAATGAATGCGTTTCTTTTCGCTGCCTTTCAATTGGTGCAGAATGTCGAAATATACAGTAGGATTGAGGTATTTGAGACACAAATCCTCCAATTCCATTTTGATATTGTAGAACCCCATTCTGTGGGCCAACGGCACAAATAAAGTATTGGTTTCTTCTGCAATCCGTTTTTGTTTCTCAGGGGGCATGGAATCAAGCGTTCTCATGTTGTGGAGTCGGTCGGCGAGTTTTATAATAATCACTCGCACGTCTTCGGACAAGGTGAACACGATTTTTTTGAAGTTTTCGGCTTGTCCTTCCTTGTTTTTCAACACGCCGCGGATTTTCGTCAGGCCATCGACAATTTGTGCGATTTTTGGTCCAAACATGTTATTGATGTCTTCGAGCGTGATGTCGGTGTCTTCTACAACATCGTGCAACAATGCGGAAATCACTGATTTAGAACCAAGTCCGATTTCGTCGGAAACAATTCTGGCAACGGCGATAGGGTGAAGAATGTATGGTTCTCCAGAACGACGTCTGGTGCCGTAGTGTGCCTCGTTTGCCACAGAAAACGCTTTCTTTACAAGAGCAAGTGTTTCTTCATTTTTGTGACATTTTGGCGACAATCGTAACAATTCGTCAAATTGCTTCTGTATATTGTCTTTTTCCTCTTGAGAAAATTCTGCCATTTTTACATTTTTAACACTTCAAAGGTACGAAATTTTTTACAAACAATGCAAACTGATTTACTTATATATTAACTGAACCGCTCCATGTCGCTCTATTTCAGTACCGTTAGGTAAAATTATTTCGATTTTATAATGATACATTCCTGTAGGGGCGTTGTTGCCTCTTATTTTCCCGTCCCAACCGTTGTCAATGTCGTCGCTGGTGAATACGCACGTACCGAATCTGTCGAAAATTTTCATGGAATATTCACCATCTATAAAGGCATATTTCGGCTTGAAAACGGTATTTTCCAAAATTGAACTGCTCGGATTGAAAGCGTTAGGAATCAGTATTTTATAGTCTTTATTTAAACAAGAACTGTTAGAAAACGAAGACAGCCCATTTTCCAAAATTATTTCGACTCTATAACAAATTGAAACGACATTTTTCTGTGCTTCGTCAATATTGTCAATATAGACGGAAACATTGTTTTCAACCGAGTCGATACATTCTTCCTTTTCTCCATTTATAGACCGCCAAATCTTGTATCTGACAACGTTTTCAGCGTTTTTGTCCCATTCTATTATGTTGGTCGTTTCGTCAACTTTCTGAATGTTGATTTTGGGTGTTTGTACCATTCTTGACTCAAAAATAGCATTACTGCAATTGTCTATTGCAACTATTTTGTAAAAAAGAATAGTGTCTTGTTTATGTGCCTTTGTATCAGTTAATTTGAACACTTCTGAACTCGAAGAGGAGAGATTGAATGTATCAATTGGAGTAAAATGATTTGCGTCACATTCAGATTTGTAAACAATGTAGGTGCGAAAATCGGCGGAAACATCGCATTTGCACGTCAAAGAAACATCGTCGTTTTGTTCAATAGTTATGTTTTCAATTGACAGATACTGAGGTAGTTTCGGTGCTTTTTGCGAAACCTCGCACATGCACGATGTTGATATTTGTTTTTTACCTCGGCAGTCGTTGAAAGTGGCGCGGACAAAGAAACTTCTGTCTTGTGTTTCGTTTAAATCAATCAGACAACTGTTTTCATTCGCATTGCATTCTTTTACAACGGTTTCCGTGCCGTTACTTGATTCAATGATTTCATATTTATCGACGGTGATTTCGTAACCATAATAGTGTGTCCATGAGATTTTTATCTTCGTTGGACAGGAGGTCGTCTTTGCCGAAGCAACCATTGTGGTGTGGTACTCGCGAAGCGACGTGCTATTTGTGCCGTTTTCGGAATATGCGTCAACTGCAAGCGACAACGGAACCTCGTCGGCTTCAAACGAAAAAAGGGCTATCGTATCAGTGGTAAATACATACGAATTATCCTCGTTGCCCAAAATGTCGGCAAAACCTTTACCCTTGACCAATGTGGTTTTCTCGTAAATGTACAGTATTCGGGCAAATTTAATGTTTGCCGATTCACTTTTGTACCAACTTACGGTGACTTCGTTAGTGTAGGGATTCACGGAAACATACGAAATGTCGGTCGGGTCAATGTCGTCGGCATTACAATCCAATGCGAGACAAAATAGGGCTGTCAGGCACAAAAATGCCGAAGTGATGTGTTTTTGTATGTTATCCGACAACAATTTCATACATTGAGTTTTCGTTGAGATAATCGTTTGCAAGTTGTTGTAATTCTTTCGCTTGTACCTTTTTTATACGGGACCAAAATTGTTGGTAATATTTGTAAAAATCTATATTGTAATCAAAAGTGTTTCGTAGCATTTCGCTGGTAGCCAATGCACCGTCAAAATTGCGTACGAGTGTCGAAAGCATATATGTTTTTACCATATCCAACTCTTCTTTGGAAATTGTTTCTGTACGTAAACGATTTATTTCGTGATATATTGCTTCCAAAGCAGGTTGTACGACGTCTTTCCCGACGCGTGTCGTAATGATGAAATAGCCGCTGTTTTCGTATGAAATAATACCTGAACCAATGCCGTAGGTGTAGCCTTTATCTTCGCGTACGCTGGTCATCAGGCGTGAGCCAAAATAACCGCCCAGCACGGTGTTGAGTACCTGAAGCGGTACATAATCCTTGTGGGTACGGTTCACCATAATTTTTCCAATGTTGATTGACGCTTGAACTGCATTGTCTTTTGCAATGAAATGTTTATGTTCAACGTCGCTAATTATTTGATAATCTTTGTTGTTACGTTGTTTATTTGATGTCTTTATTGGAAGTGTCGATAAATATTTGATGATGTTTTTTACCTCGTTTGATTTAAGATTTCCACAGAGTACAATTTTCAGATTTTCAGCTATGTAGTTGTCTGCGTGGAATTGAATGAGGTCGTTTCGTGTAATGGACGAAAAATCTTCAATGCGACAAGAGCGACCGTATGGATGTTCACTTCCAAATAAAACTTGTGCGAGTTTCTTCTGCGATAGTACTTCAACTCGTTCTATATCAATTTTATAACGTTCTTTTCGTTTTGAAAGGTGAGTGGCGAAATTTTCTTCGGGAAACGAAGGATTGAGTATGAAATCGGTGACGATTTTCACCGATTCAGCCAAATGTTTTTCGAGACTGCACAGACTCACCACGGCCTTATCTTTTGTGCTGCTGCACGAAATGAATGAACCGAGAAAATCGAGGCGTTCGGCAATTTCTTCTCCATTCTGCGTCAGGGAACCTTCCTGAAGCATGGAAAGAGTTGATAATGAAGTCAATGCCTGTGATGCATAGTAATCGCCGGCATTGAAAACAAAATCGATTTTCACGATTTCTTGGTCTTGAACTGGCAACAGATAAATAGGAAAGCCCGTTGGGGTGTGAATCACGTCGGGTTTCAGAATAGACAGCTTTTTTAGCAATTTGTAGTCAGGTTCCTTATTTCTTCGTAGTTTTCGCATAGTTACTGTTTTGCTAAATAATAGACGGTGGAGTCGTTTTTCTCGTCAAATAACTTGTCCGACACGCGCTTAACATCAATAAGCGACACTTCTGCATAATTTTTTAGACGATTGTTGGCAAGATTCACATCGCCTAAATTTGCATAATAGGCAAGGGATTTTGCCTTTGAAAGCACGTCGATTTCATCGAGAATTGTCGAACTTTCAAATTTGTTTTTCACCTTTTGCAGTTCGTAGTCAAATACAAAACCTTCCTTGATTTTCTGTATTTCCGAATAGATTGCTTTTTCGGCAGTTTCGATTGATACAGAGGGATTTAGGTTTCCTGTTATGATGAATAGTCCTGGGTCGATTTCGCCAGTGATATAGGCGTGAATCTCGCTGAAAAGCTTCTGTTTTTCCACTAAATTTTGGTACAATCGTGCCGATTTTCCGTTGGAAAGAATGTCGGAGATTAGGTCGGTGGCATAGAAGTCTGGATTTGTCTGACCGCACATGTGGAATGCCTTAAATATACACGATGCAGGTACGTTGCGCTCAATTGTAAGTGTACGTTTTTCAGTCTGTTCGGGTTCCTGTGGAATATTTCTCGGGGCAATGTTGCGTCGGGGTATGTCGCCGAACCATTTTTTTGCCAAATGTTTCACCGTCCGCAAAGAAACGTTTCCTGAAATGGAAATAATTGCATTATTCGGGGCGTAGTGACTGAAAAAGAACGATTTGACATCCTGCATGGTGGCATTTTCTATGTGACTGAGTTCCTTTCCGATTGTCGCCCACTGATAGGGGTGAGCCTTGTATGCAAGTGGCCGTGCAAGTAACCATAAATCTCCGTAGGGACGGTTTAGATAACGCTGCTTAAATTCTTCACACACAACGCTTTTCTGAACATCTAAACTTTTCTGCGAAAATGCCAATTCCAACATTCTGTCCGATTCGAGCCAAAATGCTGTTTCGAGATTGTTCGCAGGTATTGTAATATAATAATTTGTAATATCGGTTGTAGTGAACGCATTGTTTTCTCCGCCGACTTTTTGCAATGGCGTATCGAACGACGGAATATGTTTCGAGCCACCAAACATCAGATGCTCAAACAGATGGGCAAATCCCGTCTGTTCGGGATTTTCGTCCCTCGAACCGACATTGTAGAGAGTATTAACAGCGACAAACGGTGTGGTTTTATCAATGTTGACAATAAAACGAAGCCCGTTTTTAAGCTCAAATTCTTCGAATTGTATCATCGTAATGAATTAAACAATCACAATTCAAAAGTAACAAAAAGCAACAAGCCTCAACGAGATTTCGCGGGTAAACTTATTCACAAGTTATGATTTATTCGATGGTTTTATTTCCCAAAGAAATACCCGTTCACGTTGATAGATTCAGGATAGAATTTTTCTGACGTCGCATCAAAACGGATAATATTTAATCTTGTTGGAATGAATATGTAGTTCGGGTCGGATGTTTGGAGAATCAATTGTTCACCATTTTTTGCCCGCAGTTCTGCTGTATCTATCAGTATGTCACGTTCTGTATGTTTAAACAGAAAACGGTGCTTTGAGTCCATTTTATATTTGTCGTTGTCGTACGTGTATTTAATTTTGGTTATATATTGCACCTTTGTGTATCCTTGTGGAACGGTCAATGCCGAATCATCGTAGGAGAAGTAAATCGATTCACGATTTTCTGCTACGCCAGGAACACGGTTAATATCGTCGGTTTCTTCGTTGTAATAATTATAGGCCATTGGAAATGAAACCCACTGATCAGTTGATTTCTTGCCATATTCGCGTTCCAAATAATACATTTCGCCAGATAGTTTCTTTTTGTCGTTGGCAGGAAGTGTGGTAAACCATTCGTCGAACGTTTCTCTATTCATAGGAAGCGAATCGGGAGCGTGTTTTTCAATGATTTTTGAAACAGATGCCGACATGATGTGTTTGGGCAGTTTGCAGAAGTTCATAGGTTGTGCCGACGAAAGCAGGAACAACAAGCAGAATGTGAGCGGAATCCATAGGATTCGTTTGTTTTTGTTCACTATCAAATAAACGCAAACCACAAAGAACCAGAAGGTTTCGAGCAAGATGTACAGTCGGTTCGTGGTGATTCCGTAGTCGCTCACTCTGCGGAGTATTGCCACCGACATAAGCACGAGCAACGGCAACATAAGCCACGGAAAGAGTTTCGCCATTTTGCACTCGAACGATTTAACGCCTTGTTGCACAGCAGGATAGAGTAGAACTTCAACGATAATCATTCCGTACATCATCACCGAAACCATCCACGAAACCGTCCCTTTGGGCAGTTCCCACGAAATCAGAATTTTGAACAAATATGCGTACATCACAGCTAAATAGCAGAGTGTGAGCGGAATGAACAAATAGCGGGTTACGCCAGTGTAGAATTTTGAGCCATATAGGTTATCGTCGTGCTTGTTTTCGTTTGGAATGCGAATGAGAAACAGACAGACGGGGAGAAGCACCATAAACGGCAGCAAAGAGCGTAAATACCACATAGGCGAAATGTTGGCTGAAAACAATTCATCGATGCCAAATATCAGCAATGCCAAAGCTCCCACAAGTATGCCCGAAATCGTCAGAGATATGATCACAGCGCCGCAGGTTCGCCAACTGAAATTCCACAATCGCACGTCGTTCTTGTTTTTCAGAAACGACACGCAGACCGCACCGCACATTATGGCTACAAACACGGCAAGTCGTGCTATGAAAATAGAGTCGAAGGATTTACTTGTACTCTCTGCCGAAACGGTGTGATATAAATAAAATGCATCGATTGCGGCGACGACAATCGCCACGGCATACAGAATCCACGCACGTTTTTTGTTTTCGACTTCTTCCTTCCACAATTCAAAAAACAGCGAAATGCACATTCCCATTCCAAAGAAATAGGTGATAAATCCTTTCTGTAATTCGCAGCTATTGAGTTCATTACCGGAACACTTTATCGTAAGCCAATAGCATACGCCAAGCATGAGAACAGAGAAAATGAATGTGGCTGGAAAACGCACCACCAATGCGTTCAGCGATTGTTTGATTTGAGAAAATGAAAGTTTCATACTATTTTTTTTGAAGTAAAGATAAGGAAATTTAGAATTATTGTGGACAAAAAAAGCAGAGACGTGCCTCAATTGCGCGTCTCTGTTTGGAATTTAATATTTTTGAGTGTAGAGACGATGTGTCTCTACTGAATTTAATTATTTTTTCTTCCTATTGCTTGTGTGGCTGTAATTGCGATTACGTTCACAATGTCGGAAACGTAGCAACCGCGTGAAAGGTCGTTCACTGGAGCGGCCATACCTTGAAGGATAGGTCCGTATGCTTCGGCGTGACCGAACCGTTGAGCCATTTTGTATGCGATGTTTCCTGCTTCAAGGTTAGGGAAAATCAACACGTTAGCCTTACCTTGTAAAACGCTGTCGGGAGCTTTTTTAGCTGCCACGTTTGGAACAACGGCAGCATCGAACTGCAATTCTCCGTCGATAACGAGGGCAGGATTCATTTCTTTTGCAATTTTTGTCGCGTTGCTCACTTTGTCAACCACTTCGTGGCTTGCACTTCCGTGTGACGAGAAGCTCAACATTGCAATGCGGGCATCCATTCCAAGCAAGTCTTTTGCTGACTTTGCACTTGTAACGGCTATTTCAGCCAATTGTTTTTCATCTGGAACAGGAGTAACAGCACAGTCGGCGAACAAGAATACGCCGTTTTCGCCAAATTCGGTATCTTTCAATATAATAATGAATGCACCCGAAACCACAGAAATGCCAGGCATAGTTTTTATCAGCTGCAAAGCAGGGCGGAGCACGTTACCCGTGGAATTTTCCGCACCGGCAACTTCGCCGTCGGCATCGCCGGCCTTAATCATTGCCGAAGCCAAGTAAAGCGGATTCTTCACAAGATTGCGGGCTGTTTCCAAGTCCATACCCTTTTTCTTGCGGAGTTCGTAAATAAGATTTGCGTATTCTTCCGCCTTGGGATTGTTTTCTGGGTCGATGACCGTAGCCTTGCACAAGTTTTGGAGATTGTTGTCGGCGGCGAATTTTTTGATAAATTCAGGTTTCGACAAGATGATTAAATCTGCAAAACCTTCGCCCAACACAATGTCGGCAGCTTTCAACGTACGTTCCTCCGTACCTTCGGCCAAGACAATTCTTTGAATGTCTGATTTAGCCTTTTCTTTGAAATATTTTACGAAATCCATAATTATATTGTTTTAAAACACGTAGAGACGTCACATTGTGGCGTCTCTACATAAAATGTTAAATTCCTAATGATTTTTTCAAACCTTCGATTTTCTTGTTCAGTTCTTCGTCGGCTTGTTTCAATTCTGCCTTGCTGTTGATTTTCGTCTTCACGCCGAAATAGAACTTGATGAGCGGTTCTGTTCCCGAAGGACGGGCAGTAACTTTCGAGCCGTCTTCCGCAAAGAATTGAAGCACGTTTGACTTAGGAAGGTCGATTTTTTCGGTCTTGCCGGTCTTGCAATCCGTTGTGATTGATTGACCGTAGTCTTTAATGTAAGCAACAGGCGAACCGTTTAATTCTTTAGGAGGATTTGCACGGAAATTGTCCATCATTGCCTTGATGGCTTCCTTGCCGGCTTTTCCTTCTTTTTCGATAGAGCAGAGCGATTCTTTGTACATACCGTATTCTACGTATGTGTCAACCAACACGTCGTACAAACTCTTGCCTTCGTTCTTTGCAACAGCGGCAGCTTCGGCAACAAGTGAACAAGCTATCACGGCGTCTTTGTCGCGAACGAAGTCGCCAGCCAAGTAACCGTAGCTTTCCTCGCCACCGCCGATGTATTGTTTTTTGCCTTCCAACAGACGGATTTTTTCACCTATGTATTTGAAGCCAGTCAGCACGTCGAACATTTCAACGCCGTATTTCTTACACATTTCGGTAATCAATTCTGTCGTTACGATAGTTTTTACGACAAACTCCTTGCCTTTCAGTTTCCCTGCCTTTTGCCAAGCCGACAATAAATATTGTGTAAGAATGGTAGCCGTCTGGTTTCCGTTCATTATCACGTAGTTACCTTCGGAATTTTTCACAACGATTCCCACGCGGTCGCCGTCGGGGTCGGTTGCCATAATAATGTCGGCGTTCATTGCCTTGCCTTTTTCTATGGCGAGTTTCATAGCCGATTCCTTTTCTGGGTTAGGAGAGCCAGTAACCTCGTGAATCTTGTTCAACCAGTCTTTTTCTGTTACGAAATCTTCTTCCTTGATTTCGCCTACGCCCGGTTTGCGAAGCGACGGAAATTCACCCGAAACAACTGCCTGTTCCTCAACCACGTTCACGTTTTCGAAACCAAGTTCCTGCAACACGCGTGGAACCAATTTTATGCCTGTTCCGTGGATAGGAGTATAGACAATCTTCAAATCTTTTTGTTTCTTAATAATGTCGCCGTTGATTGACAAACTCTTGATTGCGTCGATGTATGGACGGTCGATAAGTTCGTCCCAAAGAATGATGTTTTGTTCGTTGCCTTTCCATTTCACATCGTCGATAGAAGCGATTTTGTTCACTTCGTCGATTACATTCGTATCGTGAGGAGGAACCAACTGGCAACCGTCGTTCCAGTAAGCTTTGTAACCGTTATATTTTGCAGGGTTGTGCGATGCTGTGATGTTCACACCGGCTTGACAGCCAAGATGGCGGATAGCGAACGACAATTCAGGAGTCGGGCGAAGTTCTTTCGAAAGATATACTTTGAATCCGTTAGCCGCAAAAATGTTTGCCGTAGTTTCGGCGAACAAACGGCTGCGGATACGGCAGTCGTGGATAACGGCAACCTTGATTTCCTTTTCGTTAGGAAACGCCTTTTTAATATAGTTTGCGAATCCCTGCGTAGCCATTCCCACCGTGTAGATGTTCATTTTGTTGGTTCCAACGCCAATCACGCCACGCAAACCGCCCGTTCCGAACTCAAGGTTCTGATAGAACGCGTTTTCCAACTCGGGGTCGTTGTTGTCGATTAAATACTGAATTTCTTTCTTAGTTTTTTCGTCGTAATTACCAGTGAGCCACTGTTTTGCTTTGTTTAGTATTTCTTGATCCATTGTATTTATATTGTTTCAAAATTAAATCTTCCAAAATTAAAAAATATTCTGTAACGAAAAACAGGAATAGGGGATTTTGTCTAACAGAATTTTAACAAAACTATCTTGTACATTATTCTTTATTATTTTCTGTTTCGTCTGTAATTAAAATGTAATCCAATTGGCGTTTGATTAAGTCGGCGCGTGCAATTTTTATGGTCACGCGGTCGCCCAACGTGTATTCGTTGCCAGTGTAACGTCCTCGCAGACAGTAATTTCGCTCGTCGAACGAATACATGTCATCGTTCAAATCGCGGAGCGACACCATTCCTTCGCACAAATTGCCGTCCAATTCCACGTAGAATCCCCATTCGGTGATGCTGGTGATTGTTCCTTCAAATATTTCACCCACGTGGTCTTTCATCCACTCAACTTGCTTGTATTTGATTGAAGCACGCTCGGCATTTGCCGCCAATTGCTCGCGCGAAGACGAATGTTTGCAGTATTCTTCGAATTCTTCTTGCGAAACGCTCGGTTTCTTTTTCAAATAACGGTCGAGCAGACGGTGAACCATCATATCGGGGTAACGGCGGATAGGCGAGGTGAAATGACAGTAGAAATCAAATGCTAATCCGTAGTGACCAATATTTTCAGTCGTATAGATAGCCTTTGCCATAGAACGTACAGCTAATCCTGCGAAAATGTCGCACTCGGTTTTACCTTTTAAGTTGGTAAGCAATTTATTGATTGATTTCGAAGTGTTTACGCCTCCCGAAGTATTGATTTTATATCCGAATTTCTTCAAAAAGTTCGAGAAATCACGCAACTTCATATCGTCTGGCTTGTCGTGCACACGATAGACGAACGTCGGTGCTGAAGAGCGTTTTCCCACGTATTCAGCCACTTTTTTGTTGGCAAGCAGCATAAATTCCTCAATAAGTTTGTTCGCATCTTTCGATTCCTTGAAATACACGCCTTTAGGTCGTCCGTCCTTGTCGAGCTTGAATTTGACTTCCTTGCGGTCAAACGAGATGGCGCCTTTTTCGTAACGTTTCGCACGAAGGATTTTTGCCAAAGTGTCCATCGTGGTGATTTCCTGCACCAAATCACCTTCGTGTGTTTCAATTACTTGCTGTGCTTCTTCGTATGAAAATCTTCTGTTAGAGCGAATTAGGGTTCTTCCAAACCATTCTTTCAGCACGTTTGCTTCCTTGTCCATAATGAACACGGCGGAGAATGTCAGTTTGTCCTCGTTTGGTCGGAGCGAGCAGACGTTGTTCGACAGTTTTTCGGGCAGCATAGGAACCACGCGGTCAACCAAATAGACCGAAGTGGCGCGTTTTTGGGCTTCTTCTTCCAATTTTGAGCCGGGACGGACATAATATGTTACGTCGGCAATATGCACACCGATTCGGTATGTTTCGTCTTCCAAAAACTCAATCGACAGTGCGTCGTCAAAATCCTTTGCGTCGGCGGGGTCGATGGTGAACGTGGTTACGTCGCGGAAATCGCGGCGGCTCTTGATTTCTGCGGCTGGAATCTCGTCGGGCAGGGCGTTTGCCTCGTCTTCGAGTTCTTTTGTAAAATGATACGGTAGGTCGAATTCTTCGAGAATTGCGTGCATTTCAGTTTCGTTGTTGCCAACGTCTCCCAGTACTTTCACAACCTTCCCGATAGGATTTTTTGCTTTTTTAGGCCATTCAACTATTTGAACCACAACCTTTTGCCCGTTCTTTGCATCCATTGCATCGTCGTTTGCCACAAAAATGTCGTATGGAATGTATCGTTTGTCAACAATCACAAACGCATATTTTGAATTTCGTTCGATTATGCCGACAAATTCACGTCGTCCTTCTTCAATAATTTCAACCACTTCGCCTTCCAAACGCGAGCGTCTGCCGTGAGGGGCAAAGAGTGAAACTTTCACCAAATCGTTATTCAACGCATGGTTTAAGTTAGGCGAAGCGATAAAAACGTCTTCTTCGAGTTGTGGACTTACAACGTAAGCCGTCCCGTAGGGTGTCATATCAATGTGACCAGTGATGGTTCCCATTTGATTTTTGAGTCGGTATTTTCCTTTTTGGCATTCCTGTAATTCACCTCTCTGTACCAATGTTGCAAGATGTTTTTCCGTTAATGCCAAACCCTCTTTGTTGTTGATTCCCAACTGTGTTGCAACTTGTTTGCAGTTGAGCGGTTTCTTAGGTGATTTTCTAAAAATAGCCAATATGTCGGACGATATTTCCGAAGCCGATGATTTTCTATATTGTTCGTTTTTTCGAGCCATACGTTTAAATTTTTAATTGTACAATATTACAAAAAATGTGGGAAAGGTGCTAGGAAATAGATGTTAAAAATTAAGAACTCATTTTGGTTGTAATGTTTTAAAAAATATGATATATTTGTATTCAATTAAAGAGGAGTGTCCGAAAAGCCTTTGAGTGAGTAGGGAATAAAAACAAATTAATAATGAAAAAAATTACATTACTTCTTGTTGTGGCTGCAAGTATGATTTTTACAAGTTGCAACGTGTACACGCATTCGATGAGAGAGCCGAATGTGAGAGTAGAGTTGACTTCGGCAGATTTTGAATTGTCGGAACAATTTACAGCCGAGGCTGAAATTACTAAGATTTTCGGTGTTGATTGGACTCGTTTGTTTGGCGTTCAGGAAAAGGGAACGGCTGATGCTGTAAATGTTGCGTCAATTCCTGTAATTGGCAATCTTATGGTCGACAAGGCTGCAAGTTATGCTATGTATACGTTGATGAAAGAACATCCGGGTTACGACGTAGTTGTGTATCCACAAGTTGAGAAACACAAAAAGGCACCGCTTCTTGGAACGGATATTTATTCGACGACGACAGTAAAAGTTACTGCACGTTTGGGTAAATTGAAACAATAAAATAGGGGTGTAACCGAAAACGAAAAAGGCAACCGTTAGAGTTGCCTTTTTGGTTGTTATTTCTTTTCGCTTGCTTCTTTTCGTTGATTAAGTTTCTTAAACCATTTAAAGAGGCCTGCGAATAAATTAAATGCGTTTTTTGTCGTGCTTGTCGCACCACTTTGTTGATTGTTGTTTTCCTTTTCCATTTTTATACTTTTAAAATTTTATCGCAATATACGAAAAATTTTGATAACGAATGTATTTTAGCAGAATCTATTTTGCCGCAGTGCGTAAGCTCCTGATATTGCCGTAGTAATAATTATTATGGTACAAGACATATCCGCAATAGAAATATTTCGTACCTGGAGCTGCTATATCTTCTGTAGTCGTAAAATACAATGCCGAAGAGAATGTGTTTCCGTCTTTTGAAGTTGCGTGTGCTTCGAATCCTGCTCCTGACATGACGTCGCCTTTATTGGGCGAGTACAATACGCCACATTCGCTATCGTCAAGCGAGACGTCGCCTTTTACTCTGCAGGTCACGTTTGCTGTGTAGTTTGTAATGTTGGTTGCTTCGTCGGTAATGATTTCAATGTCGTCTTCGCACGCATTGAATAAAAATAACGAAGAGACGAATAGCAGTGTGGGTAAAAAATGTTTTTTCATTTTGTTATAGTTTTAGTTTTGACATGGACAAATGTATGAATTGTTTCGGGAAGTTGTGTATGTTTGTACAATTATTATTGGTATGGAAAAAGAAATATTACTGGAGCTTGTGACGATGGAAATGCCGTATGGACGCTATAAAGGACAGATTTTGTGCGATTTGCCCGAACCGTATTTGGCATGGTATCATGAAAAAGGGTTTCCAAAAGGAAAATTAGGCGAGAGGCTAGCATTGATGTACGAAATCAAGCTCAACGGATTGGAATATTTGTTGAAAGAAATCAAGAAAAGACTATGATTTATGGTTTATAATTTATGAATTATGAATTCATGGAAACTCATAACGTATAAAACCAATCATTCATAACTCTTAAATTTTTTCCTTTTCATCGTTGCCATATTTTAATTTTTTATACTTTTGTGGAATTAAGAATAAACAAATAACAAAATAGTAATTTTATGAAAATAACAGAAATTCATGCAAGAGAAATCCTCGATTCAAGAGGAAATCCAACTGTCGAAGTTGACGTGAAGTTGGAAAATGGTGTAATGGGTAGAGCTGCTGTTCCTTCTGGAGCATCAACTGGTGAAAACGAAGCCCTTGAATTGAGAGACAAGGATAACAAAAACCGTTATTTGGGTAAAGGTGTGTTAAAAGCTGTTGAAAATGTAAACACTATCATCGCTCCAGCTTTGGTTGGCGACTGTGTGTTCGATCAACGTGCTCTTGACTATAAGATGTTGGCTCTTGATGGAACTCCAACAAAGAGCAAACTTGGTGCTAACGCTATTTTGGGTGTTTCTTTGGCTGCCGCTAAAGCTGCTGCTAATGCGTTGAACATTCCTTTGTACCGTTACATCGGCGGTTGCAACTCGTATGTAATGCCATTGCCAATGATGAACATCATCAACGGTGGCGCTCACTCTGATGCTCCTATCGCATTCCAAGAATTTATGATTGGTCCTGTTGGCGCAAAATCTATCAGAGAATCAATTCAAATGGGTGCTGAAGTATTCCACAACTTGGCTAAAATCCTTAAAAAACGTGGCTTGAGCACAGCTGTGGGTGACGAAGGTGGTTTCGCTCCAAAATTGGACGGTATCGAAGATGCTTTGAACTGCATTATCGAAGCTATCAAGGCTGCTGGTTACAAACCAGGTGACGATGTACAAATCGCTATGGACTGCGCTGCATCAGAATTCGGAACAAAGAAAGCTGACGGTAAATACTACTACAACTACAAACAGTTGAACAACGGCGCTCCAAAAGATCCTAACGGAAAAGAATTCGACTCTGAAGGTCAAATCGCATTCTTGGAAGAACTTTGCAACAAATATCCTATTTACTCAATCGAAGACGGTTTGGATGAAAACGACTGGGAAGGCTGGGTTAAATTGACTGAAAAACTTGGCAAGAAAGTTCAACTCGTTGGCGACGACTTGTTCGTAACTAACACTAAATTCTTGACGAAAGGTATCCAAATGGGTGCAGGAAACTCAATCCTTATCAAGGTTAACCAAATCGGTTCTTTGACTGAAACTTTGGAAGCTATTGAATTGGCTCACCGTCACGGATACACTACTGTAACTTCACACCGTTCAGGTGAAACTGAAGATACTACAATCGCTGACATTGCAGTAGCAACTAACAGTGGACAAATCAAGACTGGTTCTATGTCTCGTACAGACCGTATGGCTAAATACAACCAACTTATCCGTATCGAGGAAGAACTTGGTGCAACTGCTCAATACAAATATGCTAAATTGAAATAATTTACTATTTGAATGTTAATACGAGAAAGGGAGGACGAATGTTCTCCCTTTTTTATTTCATAAATTTTTTGTATACATTTTCCATGTCTGTGCACAGTCTTACGTAACTGAATTTGGAATCGGAGAATTGTCTGCTTTTTTCGCTCATTTTTTCTCGCAGGTCGTCGTCGTTAATCAAACGTGTCAGTTTTTCGGTGAATTTTTCCGTGTCGATTTCCGACAATAGGGCAGTTTCGTCTTCTTGAACAATATCGCTTATTCCGCCAACGTTGGTGGAAACCACGGGTTTTCCTGCCGCTTGCGCTTCAATTATGCTCACAGGCGTACCTTCGTTGAAAGACGTAAGGGCTACTATGTCAAGTCCGGCGTATGCAACGTCTATATCTTTTATCCACGATGTAAATGTGATAATTTGTTCTGTATTAGTATTTTTGCAATACGTTTGCAGCTGTTCCGCCAATTCTCCGTCGCCAATGATAAAAGCACGGATTTTTTTCGAAGTTTGTTTCTGGCAATTACAAATTGCATCAATGAACATTTCGTGGTTTTTAACGGGAGCAAGTCTGCCGACAATTCCAATGGCAATTTCATCGTCCTGCAAATTATATTGTGTACGGAATTGTTTACGTTTTTCGTCAGTTTGTTCTGTAAATTTATGTAAATCAAAGCCTAACGGAACGACTTGTATTTTTTCGGGCGGACAAATTTTGTAGATGTCGCCTAATTCGTGTTTTTGTATGTCACTAATGGCGATAATTGCGGTTGACCACCGTGCCAGCAGTCGTTCCAAATGGATAAAAAAGCTTGTTTTCTTTTTTCCAAAATAGGAATGGAAAACGTGGCCGTGGAACGTGTGGAAAATGTAGGGAACTCCACATATTTTCGCAGCCAAACGTCCTAACATACCTGCTTTGGAGGCATGTGTGTGCACAATGTCGGGTTTTTCTTTTTTGATTATGGAAATAATCTCCCGTAATGCTTTTATGTCGTTTTTGAGACTAATGCTTCTTTTCATGTCGGGCACTATGGTGTAGGGAATGTCAAGTTCTTTGAGAATGTACTCGGAACTTGCTTCGGATTCCTCTCGTTCTCCGCCAATCAATACAGTTGTGTATTCGTCCGACAAATATTTTGTCAGGTACGCAACATTGTACGTCGGTCCGCCGACATTGAACCTGTTTAGTATGCGTAAGATTTTCGTCATTTCTCGAAAATAAGCCATAGGTAAAGATAGGCTTTTTTTCTGAATTATCGACTAATATGGTGCGATTGTTTTGAAAGTAACGTGATGCAAATATTGTAAGTCGTTAGAATATTGATAGTTGCAGGGTCGAAATTTTTACAGAGATTTTCCCGTAATGCTTCAATTCTTCGCTTGGCGTATTCTATAAGCGTTTCTTTTGCGTAATTTCCAATGACTTCGTTAAGCGAATTTTCGTCGGTATTGATGTCTCGTTTTTTCCAATATTTTAAGTCGAGGCTGTTGTTGTCGCTAAGAATGTCGGCAACGCGTTCGGCATTGACGAAATCGCGGAGGTAATCGGTGATTTTGTCGCCTTTTTCGTTTAAATGTGCATAATATTCCGTATAAATTTGATTTTCAGTCTCGTTTACAGGAATGAGAGATATTTCGCTACCAGTGACAATATTTTGCGTTGTTTGATTGTATATGTAATCTTGTAACTTTCCCTGAAACAAAGAGTTTTTCTCAGGGTAGGAGAGTTTGTTGATTTCTTTTGTTTTTCGATTTTCGTCTATGTCTTTTTGTTCGATTTTGTTCTTTTCCGCAATCAGCCAAAAATGTTTTTTTATTTCGTAGAAAATATCGCTGTCGTCAATCAAAACATCGTTTTGCCCATATTTCACAAGTAATTTTGTAAGTTCTTTTTCGCTTGCAAGAAGTTTGTCAATTTGTTCATTTTTTATTTGTTCGACTTTGGGTGTAACTGTTTGTGACGCCTGTTCTTTATTTGGACGGACGCTATATTGACGATTGATTTTATTGATTTGGTCGGTAAATGCTTGTTCGCTGATATTCAGGATTTTGCCACATTGTTGAATGAAAACGGCCCGTTTGATTTGATCGGGAATTTTTGCTATTGTGGCAGCAATGTCGTTGATGAAACGTGCACGATTTATCGGGTCGTTTTCGGTTTCCTTTGCCGCAAGTCTGGTTTTGAAAGTGAGAAAATCGACTTTGTTTGTTTCTATATATTGTGCGATTTCTTCTGAGGTGTGTTTCCGTGCAAATGAATCTGGATCGTCGCCGTCGGGTAGAAGAAGTACTCTCACGTTCAGGTCTTTTTCGAGAATCATGTCGATTCCGCGTGTCGCAGCTTTTATGCCGGCATTGTCGCCGTCGTAAATAATGACGACATTTTTAGTGAATCGGCTTAACAGGTCGATTTGGTCGTTTGTCAGCGACGTACCCGATGAAGCAACCACGTTGGTGATTCCTGCCTGATGCATGGAAATCACGTCGGTGTAGCCTTCCACTAAAATGCATTCGTCTTTTTTTGAAATTTCACTTTTGGCAAACGAAATTCCATAGAGCGTCTTACTTTTATTGTAAACTTCCGATTCGGGAGAATTGACGTATTTCGCACCGCCTTGCACATGTTCGTTGGCTGGTGTCATCACGCGTCCGCCGAATCCAATCACATTGCCCGAAACCGACATGATGGGGAACATAACTCGTCCATGAAAGCGGTCGATTTTGTAATTGTCGCCCACCGAAATTAGTCCGACTTTCTGAAGATATTCGGTCTTATAACCTTTTTTCTCTGCATCTTCGGCAAAAGCCGTTTTTTTCGTCGGACTAAAGCCAAGGCGGAATTTCCGTATGGTTTCCTCAGTAAATCCTCGTTCTACAAAATAGGACAAACCTATAGATTTTCCTTCGTCGGTTTCCCACATGCTTTTTTCAAAGAATTCGGCTGCATATTGATTTATCACCTGTAGGCTTTCGCGAATGTCGCGTCGCTGCTTTTCTTCTTCGGTGAGTTCCGTTTCTACAATGTCGACATGATATTTTCTTCCTAAATATTTAAGAGCGTCGACAAAAGAACATTTTTCTATTTCCATGATGAATCCGACGGCGTTGCCTGATTTCCCACATCCGAAACATTTGTATATTCCTTTTGCGGGAGAGACAACGAACGACGGAGTTTTTTCGTCGTGAAACGGACAGCAACCTTTGTAATTTGCACCGGCTTTTTTTAAGGAAACAAAATCCGAAACAACCTCGTCAATGCGGGTTAGACTATATATTCGTTCTTTTGTATCCTGAGGAATCATAAATAATTCACAATTCACAATGCACAATGCACAATGTGCAATTCATAATTTTTAATTCTCTAAAACAGTGACAGTTGGAAGTATGCTTCGTAGGCAGATTTGAGTTCGTTAAGTATAGATTTCCGTAATTTGTCGGGTGCTTCTACTTTAATTTTTGAGCCATAACTTAAAATCCGTTCAGCAAGGTCTTGGTTTACAATCACTTTCATGTCAATTATTGCACCGTCTTCGCCCATGTCGTTTACGACTTGCGACGGGTGGAACGGGTGTCTTTTTATGTCGGAAACGATTGCTGCGTTTGCTTTGAGGCTTACATTGACAGGTTTGGCGCTTTCGCCTGGCGTTGTTCCGATTAAGTAATTGAAGTAATTATCTATTGTATATGTCTCATTTTCGATGAAGGTGATGATTTGTGGCGAAATGGCCGCAATGTCGCACACATGGACGGAAATCAACTGTGCCGACGGATCTTCGAGACCGAACAAATACCATTCATTATTATATTCTTTCAGAAAATATGGATGAAGGACTTTTTGTATAATTTCGTCGTTTTTTTTGCGGATTGAAAGTTCTATCACGTGTTTGCCTGCAACTGCTTCCACAATCTGTTTAAGCCAAGGAACGCCTTTTTGAAGTTTTTGGCTCGATTCAAACGAGGCAATTTGAGAATTTGGCGTTGGATTTATCGCGATGATAGCTTCAATTTTCTCTATCAGTTTCGAAATGTCGCCAAGGTGGGAATATTGCTTGTATTGCTTCAGCGTGTTGATGACTTCCGTAAGATTGTCGATGTCGGGTTTGCTCAGCTGCATGTTTTGAATGGAAAATTCCGGGTCGGAATATGAGTAATTTCCGTTTATGCACACGATTGGAGCATTGTAGCCGACAGGCTGTTTCTCACGCATGAGGGCAATGTCGTATTGGATTGAACGACGGCTCACTTTTTCTACGTTGAATTCGTCGGAAAGTTTCCGTGACACTTCTTCAATAAGATTGTCCAATGTCCATGTGCGTGACGTGTCTTTAAGACATTCGTCTATGATTCTAAAACGAAAGTTTTTTGATTTGTATGCAGGCATAGCAAAACGTGTTTTGATTATAGTGCAAATATACTGCAAAAATAGAGAAATGCAAAATAAATGCAATGGAATTTCTTGACAACGAAGCGTCTCAATGCACTAAATTATTGAGTGCAAGATTTTTGCAATTATTCGTTTTTTATTATGAGCGTCGTGTCGTTCAAACGTGCCTTGAGCCATTTGTTGAACTTGGCGTCGGACTGTTTCCCGTTGTTCCAGTGCAGTGTTATTGTAGGATATTTTTGCGTTGAGTTATTTTGTAAATTGTATTGTTCGGTTTCGCCAAATTCGAACTTTTGAATGTCGGGGTAGAGGGCTTGTATTTCCGTAGCAAGTTGCGACATATTGATTTTGTTGTTGTCTTGGAGCATGGTTATCTCCTTTTGCAACGTATTGATTATTGAATCGCTCCGAGTGAGTTCCAAATCTTTCTTATCTAACAGATTTTGAATGAGTTCCGATTGATGATTTAAGTCAAAAGATTCCGTTCCCGATTGTTTAATGTTGAGAGAAACATCGTCTAATCCACATTCAATTAAATGTTGTTGAAGATATTGTTTTTGCTCGTCTGTCAGGGTTTTTCCCACAAAAGCCAATTCTATTTTTTTGTTTTCGTAGTTTCTGGAACTTTTTATGATTTGTACATCGCTCAGGCGTTCGCTTTGTTCCAAATCGCTTATGTATTTGATTGACGCACTGTTGAAAGCGGTTTCTTTTATTACATTGAGTGCCATGAACACGCTGGGAATAATGACGATGAGTGAGAATACCGTGATGGTTCTCCGAACTTTTTTTCTACGGTTTTCGTCTATGTATTCCTTTTCGGGAAATTCAAGATATTTTATGATTAAGAATGTGGCGAGAGCAATGAAGAACGAGTTTATGAAAAACAAGTAGAATGCACCTAAAAAGTAATTGATTTGTCCCGTTCCGAGACCATAACCTGCCGTGCAGAGTGGAGGCATCAAGGCCGTGGCGATTGCCACACCCGAAACCACCGTGGTTTTTTCCTGTTTGCGTGACGAAGCCACAATGCCGGCAAAACCACCGAACGATGCAATGAGTACGTCGAAAATTGTCGGGCGTGTTCGTGCCAAAAGTTCTGACTGGGCGTCGCTTAACGGAGTTACAAAGAAGTAAAGTGATGAAACCAAAAGACTTATGAGCGTCATCACCAACAAGTTCTTCAGCGATTTTTTTAGCAGTTTCAAGTCGGAGATGCCTATTGCGAGACCGATTCCCATGATTGGTCCCATGAGCGGCGACACGAGCATGGCTCCGATAATCACAGCCGTGGAGTTTACGTTGAGGCCGATTGAGGCGAGGAATATGGCAAATACGAGAATCCAGACATTCAGACCTTTGAATTCGGAACTTTCCGAAATATTGTTGATTGTTGCTTCTGCGTCGCAGTCATGTTTTATATTGATGAGATGTTGCAGAGACTCTGTAATTTTCGAAAAATTCGGTTTTGCCATAGTTTTGTTTAAATTTATTAGGCAAATATAAAAAGAATTATGAGTTGTGGGTTATGAATTATGGGTTATTAGTTATGAGGGTATATGTGTTGTGTCCCAGACTACGTAGTCGCACAAAAATAATTTTTGTTCATAAAATTTTTGGCAAGATTCTTGACAAAGGGGGTGTTGATATTGTACATTTATGAACGAAATTTTTTATTATGGGTATGTTAGAGTATAGCAAGAAAATATTGACGAAAATGAGTTTTGATGCAGACTTGTTTCGTAAAGAATTGAAGAAATGTCTTGGTTATTTAACACCCCAAGATGCAAAAATCCTACGGAAATGGGCTAATGCCAATTATGGCGATTTGGTTGTCGCTTAAATGAAATGGGAAAGCAGATTGAAATTCGATCTGCTTTCTTATTTTTGTAAAAAAATTGCAATGATTTACACAATAGGAGAAACTGTCATTGATTTGATTTTCAAGAATATGCAGCCGCAGGCAGCAAAGGTTGGCGGTTCGGCGTTGAATACGTCTGTGAGTTTAGGGCGACTCGGAAATAGGGTTTCTTTTATTTCGGAGATAGGAACTGATGAGTTAGGCGACTGGTGTAAGCGTTTTCTTGCAGACAACGGCGTGGATGCTTCGCACGTTGTTCAATATGAAGACAAAAAGACCTCGTTGGCTTTGGCTTTTTTGAACGAAAACAATGATGCAAAATATTCCTTCTATAAGGAATTCGATAAACCGATGCCAATAGGAGAGTTTTCTTTTGCAGAAAATGATATTGTATTATTTTCATCTTCTTTTGCCTTGAATTCTCGCGTACGTCAAAGTGTTGCAAATGTTTTGCGGAATGCGACGGAACAGGGTGTTTTACTTATGTACGACCCCAACATGCGTAAGAAACTATCGAAAGATTCAACGGAATATATTTTTTTACACGAAAATTTTGGTTTTGCCGATCTTGTGCATATTTCTGATGAAGATGCCGTGGCAATGTTCGGAACTAACAACGTGAAGATTGTTTTTTCAGAATTGCAGAAATTCAACGTGAAAGTGTTGGTTTATACGCAAAACAAAAACGATGTTGTTGTTGTAACAGATTCATATTCATTGTCGTATACTGTTCCTCAAATTCAAGTTGTTAGTACCATAGGGGCTGGCGACACGTTTAATGCGGGCATATTGCATTGTTTGTCGAAATCTTATATTTCTAAATCAAACATTGCAACGATAGAGCGGGAGTTCTGGGACAAGGCTATTCCGTTTGCAATACGCTGTGCCGCAAATGTCTGTCAATCGATGGATAATTATATAGATGTCAATTTCTTAGCAAATCTTTAAGAAACTGTCCCGTAAAACTTTCTGAATTTTTTGCAATTTCTTCGGGAGTCCCTTGTGCAATAATTTGTCCGCCATGTTCACCTCCGTCGGGACCGATGTCGATAATGTAGTCAGCAACTTTAATTACGTCGAGGTTATGTTCAATGACAATCACCGTATTTCCTTTGTCTACAAGTCGTTGTAGTACGCCAAGCAATATGTTTATATCGTGAAAATGTAGTCCTGTTGTGGGCTCATCAAGTATGTACAACGTGTTTCCCGTGTCTTTTTTCGATAGTTCGGCTGCTAATTTTACTCGCTGTGCTTCGCCGCCAGAAAGTGTGTTTGACGGTTGTCCCAATTTCAGGTAACCAAGTCCCACGTCTTGCAGGGTTTTAAGTTTGGTGTACAAACTCTTTATAGACTCGAAAAATTCAACACCTTGATTGATAGTCATGTCGAGCACGTCGCTGATGGATTTTCCTTTGTAGCGAACCTCCTGCGTCTCTCTGTTGTAGCGTTTCCCGTGACATTCTTCGCATGTGACAAGTACGTCGGGCAGAAAGTTCATTTCAATGACTTTTACGCCGGCACCTTTACAAGCTTCGCATCGACCACCTTTTACATTGAACGAGAAACGTCCGGCTTTGTAGCCTCGCATTTTCGCTTCAGGCAATGCTTCGAACAGTTTTCTGATTTCACTGAAAATGTCGGTGTACGTCGCTGGATTTGAGCGTGGAGTTCGACCGAGCGGTGCCTGGTCAATTTCTATGACTTTGTTTATGTTTTCGAGTCCTTGAATTTCTTTGTACGGTAGCGGTTCTGCCTTTGCTCTGAAAAAATGTCTGTTTAGAATAGGATGGAGCGTCTGGTTGATTAATGTAGATTTTCCACTTCCCGAGACGCCCGTAATGCAAATAAATGTGCCAAGCGGAAATGTCACGGATACATTCTTGAGATTATTCCCTGTGGCTCCAATCAACGAAAGAGTCTTTCCGTTTCCGACTCTACGGGATATGGGAATCTCTATTTTTTTCGTTCCGTTCAGATAGTCGATAGTTAGACTATTTTGTTTCAGAAAATCGTCAATATAACCCGATGCGACAATTTCTCCGCCTTTTCGACCAGCACCGGGACCGAAATCTATCACATAATCGGCGGCACGAATCATTTCTTCGTCGTGTTCAACAACAATGACGGTATTTCCCGCATCTCGCAGTTTTTTCAAAGAATCAATCAATTTTACGTTGTCACGTTGATGAAGACCGATACTCGGTTCATCCAGAATATACAGCACGTTGACGAGTTTCGAACCAATTTGTGTGGCAAGTCGTATACGCTGACTTTCGCCTCCCGAAAGGGTTTGCGAACTTCTATTGAGCGAAAGGTAGGTGAGACCTACGTCAAGCAGGAATTTTGTACGGGTCTGCACTTCTTTTATTATTTCGCTACCAATTCTGTTTTGTTGTGCCGATAAGTGTTTCGGAAGGTCGGAAATCCATTCGTAAAAGCGTTCAATTGTCAGATTGGAAATTTCCGCAATGTTTTGCCCTGTAATTTTAAAATGTAGCGCTTCCTTATTCAGTCGCTGACCATTGCAGACGGGACAGACGTTTTTTTTGACGTAATAATCTATTCTTTTGTCGTCATCTTGAAATTCCATTTGTTTTTCAATCAGAGCTACAAGTCCTTCAAATCCCATGAAATAGTTAGCATCAACGCCAATTGGGTTTGAAACAAACGAAAACATTTCCTGCGAGCCGTTTAAAAGGGCATGTTTACATTCGTCAGACAGTTCCGCAAATGGTGTTTCGATTTTGTGTCCGAATTTTGCAAGGACTGCTTCTAATTTGCAGAAAATCAAGTTTTTCCTATAACTGCCAAGTGGTTTTATCGCACCGTTTTTTATTGATAATTTTTGGTCGGGAATAATTTTTTCAATATCGATTTCGTCAACTACGCCAAGACCGTCGCAATGCGGACAAGCGCCTTGTGGCGAATTAAACGAGAATGTGTGTGGAGCAGGGTCGTTGTACGATAATCCTGTAGTCGGGCACATGAGTTTTCGGCTGAAAAATCGAATCTCGTTTGTGTCCATGTTCAAAACCATCACAACGCCTTTGCCAAGCTTCATGGCGGTTTCTATGGATTGTTTTATACGTGAATCTTCTTTATCGCTGATTTTGAATTTGTCGACAACCAATTCGATTGTATGATTGCGGTATCGGTCTAATTTCAAACCCGGTGTCAGTTCGGCTATTGAATTATCTATGCGGGCATAGAGGTAACCTTTCCGTCGATATTGTTCGAAAAGTTCCATGTAATGTCCCTTTCGACCTTTGATGAGAGGGGCAAGGAGGTATATTTTTTCTCCATGAAATTTTTCGTAAATCATTTCTATGATTTTTTCGGTCGTGTATTTGACCATTTTTTCGCCCGTTTCGTAGGAGTATGCTTCGCCGATTTTCGCATAAAGCAGACGGAGAAAATCGTAGATTTCGGTAATTGTTCCGACTGTAGAACGAGGGTTTTTGTTTACCGTTTTTTGTTCGATGGAAATTACGGGATTCAGTCCTGTAATTTTATCAACATCAGGACGTTCCAACGCACCGAGGAACTGTCGGGCGTAAGCCGAAAATGTCTCTATGTAGCGTCGTTGCCCTTCGGCATAAATCGTATCGAACGCAAGTGACGACTTTCCGCTTCCGCTCAATCCGGTGATGACGGTGAGAGAGTTTCTCGGGATGAAAGTGCTGACATTCTTGAGATTATGTTCTCTTGCGCCTTCAATAATTAGTGTTTCTTCGGTTGGTTGTTTTGTCATTACTTTATTTTCCTCTCTGATTCTTCAATTAACGTGATTTTGTATGAAGTGCTGTCTGGATTTGGCAGGAATTTATCGCGAAGCCACGGATTTAGAGATTTCAGCATTTTGTAGTTTGAACCTTGACTACGGGCGAATGCCGATAAATCTGAAATTGCAGTATCTACAACGATAACTTTTTGTTTGATGGTAGGATAGGGCTCAATGCCAATATATCCGTATTGCTCAGGATTTTCGAGTATGAGTTTGAAGGCAAGGATTCGGAATACGTAACGGCTTGTTTCAGAATTTGTGTACAAATCATAAAACGATGTAATCTCTTGATAACCTGCTTGTTTTGCCGTTCCTCCAATGCCAAGGTTGTACGATGCGGCAGCCATAGTCCAATTGCCGAATTTTTTGTATGCGTTTTTGAAATATTTACAAGCAACTTCTGTAGATTTCTCTAAATCATAGCGTTGGTCAATCTCGTTGGTTACTTTAATTCCATATTGTTTTGCAGTCGATTCTATAATTTGCCAAAAACCTGCCGCACCTTTGGGTGAGATGTTGATTCGAAGACCGCTTTCGGCTACAGCAAGATATTTGAAATCGGCGGGAATGTCGTTTGCCGCAAGTATGCTGTCGATTGCAGGAAAATATCTGTGCTTGTATTTTAAAATCTGCGTTGTTTGGGATTGATAAAAGGTATTAACCAAAAGTTCTCGTTCCAGACTTTCGCGTACTTCAAAATATTCCAACGGAACTCGTTCGCCGAAAAGTGTTACGGATTCAGGTATGTAAATCTGTCGGGAAACGACAAACACAGAAGAGTCTTTTTGCTCGGTTTCCTTTGTGTCGCTCGTTATTGCCGAAGTTGTGAAAATAAGAATCGAAATAATACCGAGAATGACGGCTATGTATGAGATATATCGTTTATTCATTGTTCTTCTTGTAAAGTAAGTTGTGCTCTTTTCTAACCCTTAGGTTGAAAAAGTAAAACCATAAAAAAATAAAAGTAGCGAACGATGCGAGAATAGCGGCTTCTGTAATTGTAATAGTACTATTCGCATACTTGATAAAATACCATGCAAGTCCGCTTCCAATAAGAGTTATAATGTCTAATAGCAAGACTGCTTTTGATATGGAAAATCCTTTATATACCAAACAGTGTGTCGTATGGTATTTATCGCCGACGAAAGGCGAACGACCGCCTATAAAACGATTGATGGCGACGGTGATTGTATCGGTCATAGGAATGAGGAACATCAGAGAAATGAAAATAATCTGTTCGTAGTTAACACCTATGATTGTATTTCCAGAATTCCAGACGTATTTAATGCTGAAATAGGAGAGCAGTACGCCAAGCAACTGGCTACCGTTGTCGCCCATGTACATTTTTGCCGGATTCCAGTTCCATATAAGAAATGCCGATAATGAAGCCAATAGTGCTAACAAAATGAAGGTGTCGCTGTTGTGAGAAAGACTTGTCAGTGCAAGCCCGATTATCAGTGAAACCGACGATGTGATGCCGTCCATATTGTCTAACATGTTAATGCTGTTCATTATGCCGACCACCCAGACGATGGTAAGCAAACTATTGAGGAAAATATTGTCGGACGTTGCAATGTGGTCGTTCGAGAAAATAAACAACAAAGCACAGAGAATTTGGAAGACCAATTTGAAAATGGGCGAGAAGTTGTTCAAATCGTCGACAAACCCCATTCCAAACGCAAGAACGCAACAAATTAACAGTGTAGTTGTCGACATTGTGTCAACGTTGGAGCAGAACAGAAAGATGTACACAAACGCAAGGATAATGCAACCGAAAAAGACCGTGCCGCCGTATATTGGTTTTGATTGCGACGAGAATCGTTCGCCCGTGGCATTCTTCTTTTTCATAAAGTTAAATTCTTCCCGCTTTAGCAGACTGAAATAACTTACTGCACTAATACCAAAGAAGACGAGAAAAAAAACAATTAACGTCAAATAATTACTTGTCGTGATGATGGTGTCTGTGTTCATGTTTCTTTGATTTGAAAATGCCAAAAATTGATTTCTTTTTTTGACCTTTTTGATCGTATGAATAGTAGCCGTAACCGAATCCGTAGCCGTAACCATAGCCTCCATAGCCATATCCGTAACGGCTGTATCCATAGCCATATTTCGACGAAACAATAGATACTCCGTTCAAAATTACAGACAGATTTTTGATACTTTTCTGTTCATACAAATAATTTATGTTGTTTATGAAAATTCGTTTTGAATAGTTTGCACGCGAAACGTAAATTGGCAAATCGGCACGTTGGAAACTGAAAATAGCATCGCTTACAATTCCGATAGGAGGCGTGTCAATGATTATGACGTCGTATTCCTGTTTCAGGGTTTCCAATAATTCGTCGAAAGCCTTTGAGTTTGCCAATTCCGCAGGGTTCGGTGGAGTAGGACCAGACGAAATGAAGTCGAAGTTTTCAAAATCGGTTTTTATGATACAATCTTTATAGTTGTCTTTCCCAATTAGAATTGTACTCATACCTGTAGAATTGTGTACGTTGAACGACAAGTGTACCTTCGGTTTACGTAAATCTAAATCAAGCAGGATAACACGCTTTCCGCTTAATGCGATGACACCACCTAAATTTATGGCAATGAACGTTTTACCTTCACCAGAAATTGTTGAAGTGACAGCAATAATTCGTTTGTCTGGATTTTCGTTTTGTAGGAATTCCAGATTTGAACGAAGTGTTCTAAACGATTCTGTGATAACCGAATCGGCTTTGTTTTCAACCACAAAGCGGTGGATTTTGTCCGATGAATTTGAAATCGGAATAACACCCGAAATCGGAGCATTTGTGAATTGTGTAATGTCGTTGATTGATGTTATTTGATTGAACATCAGGTATCTAATAACAGTAAGCATGAAGATGAGCAAAAGACATGTAACGATGCTTACCATAATTATATACGAAATGATTGGAGAAATCGGACTTGTCGGCGGGGTAGATTTTTGTAGAATCAGGTTGTTGGTGACGTAGCCTGCTTTTGAAATAAGATATTCTGCACGTTTTTCAATAAGTTGATTGTAGAAATTCTGGTGAACGTCGTGAATACGTTTCAGTTTCGTCAATTCGGTTTCGTTGAACGTATTTTCCTTAGTCTGCGAAAGTTTTTCGAGAGCACGAATGTCGTTTTGGATTTTCCTGTTGGTAATGTTGATTATGTCGGCCAAATGTTGCTTTTGTTCTTCTATTTGTTGGTCGATTACCTTTATTTTATGATTGTCGGGGGTGAGAGTCATCAACAATTGTTCTCTCTGTTTTTGGAGTTGCTGTATTCCGTTCAAAAAATTAAGAATCATTGATTCCGACGATGTTCCCGAAAGGGTTGATATGGCTCCCATAATGTCGAAATCTTCGCCGTTGGCAATTTGTGTGTTGACTCTATTAAGCGTTCTGATTTGATTTTGATATTTCTCTAATTCTTGTGCCGACGATTTCAAGTGAGTGTTGTTGTCAAGAATGTTGCCAGTTATTTTATTGTCTTTTTTGAACTGTTCCAATTGTTGCTCAGACTCGTTGAGCTGGGCGTACACAATTTCGAGTTGTTCGTTGATGAACGTCAATATTTTTTCGGCACGTTCTTGTTTCTTTTCTATGTTGTAGGCGAGGAAGTTCTCGCAGATTGTGTTTACAATTTCTGATGCTTTTTCAGGGTTGCTACAGGTGTATTTTATTTGAATTGTGTTTGCGTCAGAATTGAGAATAGAAACAGCAAGATTTGCAAATTGAGTCTGGAATGCGTTTTTCTCATCGTAGTTGATGAAATAATATTTTGCCGATTTCTGTGCCTCGAATGAATCGCCTGAAATAATATTCACGTAAATTCTACAGCCATTGATGTCGGTCCATTCGTTTCTTTTTATTTGAGTGCTATAAATATTGTCGGTACCGATTTCGTAACTAATTGTGACTAAATCTGTTGAACTTGAATAATCGACATATATTTTTTTATTTTGGAAATGAGACTGCGGATTTTCAATTTCGACAAAAAATGGCGATTTTTTGTACAATTCCGACGTAATGAACCGTCCTTCGGCAAAATAGCAGGTGTTAAGGTTCAACTGGTGCATGGTACGTTTGAGAAATTCCGAAGAGCGGATAAGTTCAATCAAATTGTTCAGCGACGATTGCCCGAACGAATTATTAAATTCCACGATTTGCTGGTCGCGTTCTTCGTTGTTGATTTGGACAACCGAATATGTCTCGTAAATTGGAATAGTGTAGCGTATATATAATTTCGCAATTACAATGGTCGCTATGATGATGAGGGCATAAATCCACAAATTCTTTTTAATGACAATCCAAAGTTTTGTCAAATCAAAAGAATCGTTGAATGCCGGTATTTTTTTTGTTTTTGCCATTTACGTGTTATTTAAATATTGTGTAAACCATTATGACAGATGTCAATAACGTCAGATATGGCGAAATTTCTTTTACAAATTTTGTGGCATAGCGAGGTCGGGAATCAACGTATACAATATCGTTTGCTTCGAGCATGAAGTTGGCTTTTTTGAAGTCTTCCAAATTTCGGATATTGTAATTATATACTTCGGGATTTTTATTGTTTCCTCGTATTAGTTTGATTTTGTATGATTTACTGCTTTCCGACAGTCCACCGGCTTCGGCAATGGCTTCCATCAGTGTGAGTCCGCCTTCGGGAATGGCGATTTTTTGTCCGTAGGTTCCTTCATCGTAGAATAAAATCACGTTTCGGTTTGTAATTGTTATTTTAACAAACGGAGCTTGATAGTATTTTGCCAATTCTGTTTCCAAAAGGACTTCGGCTGAATCTTTGGTCATTCCGCCTAATTTGATTTCGCCGACAGTCGGGATTTTTACAATGCTGTCGGGACGAATCATATACGTAATGGAATTGTATTGTCTGTTGTATGAGTAGTTTCTACCTTCAGTCGATTCAGTTTCCAAAAGCAGATAGCCGTTGTTTGTCGACATAATGATGTCGAGTTGGTCGAATGGTTGAAGAACCGTCACGCGTGGTGTTTCTGCAAATTCAGTATATTTGAATGATTTGTCTGTCTTAAACATTACCGTCGGGCGAAGCATTTTACACGAAGTCAGGAATAAACATGCCATACACCCCAAAAGAATTAGTACCCGTCTCATGCTCAACAATTTTGACAAAAATAATATTTTTAAGCCGTTGTACATTATTATTTTATGAAAAAGTTACTAAAATTTCTTTTACATTCTGTATTTAGCGACAGAGGTAATCATAGAAAGCCGTCGCCGTCGAAAGAAAAGAGACAAAATTTTCAATCATTGTTACTTTGATGGTGGCAAACCGTCCCACAAATCATCAGCCGTATATACAGAACCGCAACTGCATTTTATTTTATAGGGTTTGTCGGGGTAGAGTTTTACGTAGAGTTCAACTCTCTCTCGCAAAGATAGTTGCAAAGGGTCCGACATATTGTTCATCCATAGGCCCATAACCAATAGCGGCTCGTGGACGGGTGGCCGCCAGCCGTCCCAAACACACGTTTTGGTGTAGTATTTGAAGTGCATTCCAACAATGTGTTCCGTCATAAAATCGTCGGGTAGGTTTTCGTATTGCTCCACAGGAGTTTGTGCTATTACTGATGCCGATTTCTTGAATTCCTGTCCTGCTATAAACGTAATGACAACCCCTAAAACAATAGGTATGAAGAAACAGCATTTTGTGATATTCCCTGTTTTTCTGAAACTTTTGACAATTGTTCTTGACAGTATGTGAAATACCAATAAACCCAATGGTAATCCCAGTGAGATTAACAATACCGATTCCTCACCAAGGAAAATCAATAAATAGATGAATGTGGTAAACAACAACCCGAATGACAATCCTGTGAAAACAGGTGTTTTAGCCGTATCGAAAAAGAACGTTGCGAGGTAAAAACCAATGCAATACAGAAAGACGACGGCCGCCCATGCTGTTGGGTAGCAAAATGCGGTAAATTCCAGTGAACACCGATAGAGAAAATACAAAGCGATGATTTCTAATAAAACATTCAAAAATTTCACATCGCTTAATTCTTCTATACCTAAAAATGTCTTTAATAGTTTTTTCATAATTTTTTTGTTCTCAAACTTTTGGTATTCAAAGGTAAGCAATTTTATGAAAAATATTTGAGCTTTTACGCCATCATATTGTCTTATTCTTCGCGCGAACTAATTTTATTTGATTATTTCACATCCTGCACAAGACGGACAGAGAGTCCCAAGTGGCTTTGGCAGAAATACATGCCCACGTGGTAACTATTAAAGGTTAGAATCTGGTTGTAATCGTTGCCGAGAGTTGAACTCGACCACAGGTAGCTGTAGGAATCCACATCGTTCACGTATGTCCTGTAGCGGTAGCCAGCTGCAGGAAGAAACACGGCACCGTACGACTGCATTACCGCCCATTCGTCAAGAGAATACACGTTCGTTGAATAATTGCCAGGGTCGTATGTGAACCTTACCGACGACGGCGTTTCCGTCGCCCAACTATCGGGCAACAATATCAAGCCGTTCACATTGTTTACTTTTCCCTGTCCCATCAAGCGGTTTGCCTGTGCACGACCAGAAATCAGATGGTTCCATTCGCTAGATGTAAGCGTCCGCCACATTCCCGCTTGGTTTCCACCGTTGTAAATCTTGTTGTACACGCCCCAATCGTAGTTCGTTCCCGCAATGTCGTTTGTACCATCGCCGTAGTCGCTATAACCCGTGCTTGTCATATATGGATTCTTGCCGTTGTAGCTGCTCGTTCCCCAACCAAACAAGTCAATCCAACCATCGTAGGTAGAAGAAATTTTTGCATTGTTGCTTTTTATGCCTTTTTCATACACGTTTCCTTTTACGGAATCACCAACAAAATCCCATTGGTGTTCCGCAAACCGCCACGTGTTCGTGCTTGCCTGATATTGCAGATTCCCTTGCGAAAAATACACTTTTGTTGAATCGCTCACCGAAAATTCGGCACGAATGGCACCGTCCTTTACAGGCGATTGGGCTTGGGCTACAAAGGATAGCAACAGAAAGGGTAGTATGGAACGAAAAAGTTTCAAAATCAAAAATGTTTGGAGTTCAAAAATAAGATTTTTTCTTTACTTTTTGTCTTCAGCGACAAAAAGTAACAAAAACCGCCGTCGACGCCACATCTTCGCTAAAAAACAGTTCATTCCGCTAAACTCTCGAAATGGCGCCGACACACAACCCACGCCGCCAAGCCGAGAGTTCTTTACGCTCCATTCTCTGTTTTTTTAAACGCTCATCTGTGGAGTCGAACCATCATCGAACGTTAAAAGACTATAATATAGGGATAATTATTGATTACCATATTGTTTTGTGTCACGACCATTCGACTGAGTTGCGGAGCGTCAAGAAAATCAACGGAGTGCAGTGTGAAAAGAGTTGGTGCCTTAATACGTGAAAGTTTATAAAACAATGATGCGGCACTTCAACTCTTTTAGCGGAACGCAGTTGATTTTTAGCGGAGCAAGTCCGTCTTGAACTT
>JAFXAU010000030.1 GCA_017516865.1 Bacteroidales bacterium | reverse complement strand
GTCTGGATTTGCAATCCAGACGCCTTTGTTCCACTAATCAAAAACATTTGTCAGCACGACAGTCCGACTGAGCCGAGAGGCGTGAAAAAAATCAATGGAGAGAACGTTAAAAAGGCGTTGGTGCCTTGGTACGCTACGGGTTGTCTAACGATAACGTGGCACTTCAACGCCTTTAGTGAACGACATTGATTTTTAGCCGAGCGGGTCCGTCGGCGGCCTTTCTTTGGGTTCCGTTTCTTTCGCCGCCGAAAGAAATGGAACAAGAATAAATTTGCTATACCTGTCGCTGAAGACAGAAAGTAACAAAAAGAAAATGTTGGTATTTGTTGCGGGCGGATTGCAAATCCGCCCCAACATGTAACAAAAAAAATGATATTCGTTGCGGTCGGTCGGATTACAAATCCGACCGAACAAGGGAAATGGGACAAAAAGTACCAGACAGAAAACAGTTTCTGAAAAACTACAAAGTTATTTGCTGTGACGAGATTTCCTGACCAAGAAAATGGCTGCCTATGGCGTTGAATGACTCACGTGAATCGGTGGTGAAAAATTGAATCTCGTTGGTGCGTTTCAGTGTAGATTCCAGCGCCGAGTGTTTCTGGAGATACGCCTGTAAACTATGGGCGACGATTTCGCCTTGCTGAATAATCCTTATATGTTCGGGAAGATGTTTCCGTATTTTTTGCAGCAGCAGCGGATAATGCGTACAGCCGAGCAGCAGCGCGTCTATATTGGGATTTTCGTGTAAAAGTGCCTCTAATTCTTTTTTCACAAAGTAATCGGCACCATCGGAATTGTATTCGCCGTTCTCAACAATCGGCACCCACATAGGGCAGGCGTGCGACGTGATGGTGATTTCGGGGAAAAATTTCTTGATTTCTATTTCATACGATTTCGAGGTGACCGTTCCTTTGGTGGCAACGATTCCAAGGTTGTTGTTTTGCGTAAACGTGTTGGCAATTTCGGTACACGGACGAATGATTCCCAACACCCGCTTGTCGTTTCCAAACTGCTGCAAATCACATTGCTGAATGTTTCTCAACGCCTTTGCCGAAGCCGTATTGCAGGCAATTATCACAAGATTGCAGTTCATCTCGAACAATTTTGTGACGGCTTCGAGCGTGTAGCGGTACACGGTTTCAAACGAACGGGTACCGTATGGCGCACGGGCATTGTCGCCCAGATACATATAGGAATATTGCGGTAAAAGCGTGCGGATTTCCTTTAAGATTGACAATCCGCCGAATCCCGAATCAAAAACACCTATATTGTATTGACAATCTGCCATTTACTTCATTTCCATAGGTTGTCCTGTCGCCTCGACGACGCTCCACCAGAATTCGCTTTCGAGCCCTACTTTTTTACGTTGCGACGTTGCCACTTCTATTGGCAGAAGCGTAAACGAGCCGTTCCAGTTGCCCACCACGAAATCCGTACGGCCTGCCATGGCGGCGTGTACCGCACAATGCGTCAGCTGTTCGCAGAACTTGCTGTCGTTGGCGTTGGCAGGAATACTGCGGATAATGTAACTCGGGTCGATATATTTCACACTGATGGGGATACTTTTTTTCTTGAAATAGTCGGTAACCTGATTCTTCAAGAAAACGCCTATGTCTTCGTGCAGCACGTTGCCCGAAGCGTCTTTTTTCCGTTCGCCCTTGAAGAATTTCTGTCCTGCGCCTTCGGCAACTACAACCACGGCGTGGTGTTTGCGTACCAGACGTTTTTCCAAAACATTCAAAAAGCCCGTGCCTTTTTCGTTATCCAAATCAAAGTCCATTTCTGGTATCAGGCAGAAGTTCACGTCGGGAACAGCCAGTGCCGTGCTTGCCGCAATGAATCCCGAATCGCGCCCCATCAGTTTTACGAGAGCCACGCCGTTTTGTGCGCCTTTTGCCTCGTAGTGGGCATTCAGAATGATTGATTGTGCTGCGGCAAACGCCGACTCAAAGCCGAAGGATTTCTCTATATAGTTTATGTCGTTGTCAATCGTTTTGGGAACGCCGGCAACAGCAATTTTCAGATTACGTTTCTCAATTTCCTGTTGAATAGCGTGAGCGCCGCGGAGTGTGCCGTCGCCGCCGACGCAGAACAATATGTTGATGTTGTTCCGTTCCAACGTGTCGACCACGGTTTCTATCGGCTGTTCGCCACGCGACGAGCCCAGCATTGAGCCGCCGTCCTTATGAATGTCGTCGACCAGGTCGGGAGTCAGCGTGATAAACGGAAGGCCGTTGTCGGGATTCAGGCCTGCGTAGCCATACTGAATACCAACAATATTCGTCACACCGTAGCGATTCCACAAATGTGTCACAAGGCCGCGGATGACGTTGTTAAGTCCCGGGCAAAGACCGCCGCAGGTGATTATTGCCACTTTTGTCTTCGACGGGTCGAAATAAATATATTCTTTTGGCCCCGGTTTTTCAAAGGAGTGCAGTGGCAAATTATTCTTTATGGCATTCTGAACTTCCGCCAACGACGAAGAATACAGCACCCGTGCGCCGTCTTCAACGTAGTCGTAAATTCCGTCGCCTTTAACTTTTGACAATTTCAGCGGAGACTTGATTTTACATGCTCCTAATGTTTTGATTGTGAAATCCATACAATGTTATTTTATAATCTCGTCAACTAAATATTCGTTTCTGCTCGACGAAGAGCGCGAAATCATTTCGGCAAGGAAGCCGGCCAGGAACAGCTGTACTCCCAAAATGAGACAGACAATACCAAGGTAGAACAATGGCCGCTGCGTCATATTATATTGTAATTCAACAAGTTTCATATACGACAAATAAATGAGTATGACGAAACCTATCAAAAAACAGATTGTCCCCATGGAGCCGAAGAAGTGCATCGGGCGTTTGCTGAATCTCGACATGAACATAACCGAAAGCAGGTCCAGAGGGCCTCTGATAAACCGTTCTATTCCGAATTTCGACACTCCGTATTTCCGTTCCTGATGCAAAACGACCTTTTCGCCGATTTTCTTGAATCCCGCCCATTTTGCCAGTACGGGAATGTAGCGGTGCATTTCGCCGTAAACCTCCACGCTTTTCACCACCTGTTTGCGGTAGGCTTTGAGGCCGCAGTTGAAGTCGTGCAGCTTTATGCCTGTCATCATTCTAACCGTGGCGTTATAGAGTTTGCTCGGGAGATTTTTCGTCAGAACAGGGTCGTAGCGTTTCTTTTTCCAGCCCGAAACAAGGTCGTAGCCCTCTTCGGTAATCATTCGGTATAGTTCAGGAATTTCGTCGGGAGAATCCTGCAAGTCGGCGTCCATAGTAATGACCACGTCGCCTTGGGCTTTTTCGAAACCTTTGTACAAACCAGCAGATTTTCCATAATTCCTACGGAATTTAATCGCCTTGACTTGTTCATATTGCTGCGACAATTCATTGATAATCTGCCATGAATTGTCGGTACTTCCGTCGTCAACAAAAATCACTTCGTACGAAAAGTTATGTTCCGTCATCACCTTGTGAATCCAGTCCATAAGTTCTTTCAAAGAATCCTGTTCGTTCAAAAGAGAAATTACAACCGATATCTGTGTCTTATTCATATTCGCATTTACATTTACTGTGAAACTGACCCACAGTCAATCATTTTAGCAACTACAAATATATCAACTTTATTTAGAAAAATGGGAAAAGTTACAATTATTACAACATCTGCGGCTCAGGTCTTAATCTACATAGGCTTGTAGACTTTGAATTGTCCCGAGGCGTTGAGCAATCCGAGAAAGTAAACCATTCCGTTGAAATAGCGCCATTGACCCGAGGGCGGATTTGTGTCCCAAAGTTTCTGGAGGACGACTTTTGCCAGCTCGTTGTCGTTTACGGCAAGACAGCCGGCTCCGTTTGCCCCGGCCATGCCTTCGTTGAAATTTCCTTCGGGATTTCCGCCGTCGCAGTCAAAATAGGAATGTTGGAAGTTGTCGGTTTTAAAGAAGTTCATCAGCCGTGTCATCATCTGTACCTGGTTCGCGCTATCGGAGCGGAACCAGTTGTAGTCCATCCCGACATTCATTGCACAACGTATGGCGTCGAATTTATATTGACGTGTGTCGTACGACATATTTGGCCAGTGGGGGTTGTGGGGAGTTCCGTCAAACTGGCTGTAGTCGGGGAATAGTCCAGTTTTCTCGTGACATGATTTTTGTAATAGACCGCGTGCGGCTTCGGCGGCTTTTTTCCAAAATTCGTTGTTGCCGTCTGCCCATATTGCCCACAGTTCCAAAAATCCCGGCAGGCAGTACGACGGGTCGCTGAACGATATGTTGTCGTAATTCGGAGCGAATACGACAAGGTGGTTGTCGCTTCTGTACATATTGTGAATTTCGCCGTCGCCCGTTTTGCTCATAATACTTCTTAATATGTACTGCGCTTCGGCATTGTAGTCTATCTCGCCGTCGTTGCCCCAGCGGTTCGATGCAAAGAACAGGGCAGTTATGAAGTATTCCTCGCCGTCGGGGGCGCAGGTGTTGTCTATGATTGTTCCGTCGGGTCTGCATTGCCAGGCGAAATATCCTTTCCAGTTACCTGTCTTATGCTGCATATATTTTTTTGCCCAGCGCCAGAGTTTGTCAAATTCCGTCTTCTTATCCAGCTGCACGGAAATCATCATTCCGTAAGACTGACCTTCGGTACGCACGTCGTTGTTCCCCACGTCGAGAATATATGCCATGTCGTCGCCAACTTCGTAATACACAGCCGTGGGCGCTCCGGGCGTAAAGAAATGTTTCCATGCTTTTTCAATTTTCGCATTGACCTCTGCTTCGGTTTTTCCCAGCACGTCGACGAATAGGTTTCGGTATTCGCCAGTGTAATACGCGCCGTTGGTTTTATTCGTTTCGTCGCCGACTGGATTTGAATATCCGCTTTTGGTGGCCGTTGTCTGCGAAAGTGCGCTGCACACGCTCATGGCAAGTGCAGCGAGCAAATATGATTTTTTTAATATGTTCATTTTATTCTTTTAAAGTTCTAACAAAGATAGGAATTTTCCGTTACCGAACAGACAAAAAGAAATGGAACAGAAAGTAACAGAAAAAAGAAAAATTTGTGGTTAATGCTGTAACTTTGCGATATGATACAGACAGAACATCATCCGTTGCGTCCTTTTCTGCCGCCGAATGCGGCGATACTGTTTCTTGGAAGTTTCCCTCCTCAGAAGAAACGGTGGTGCATGGACTTTTTTTATCCGAATTTTCAAAACGACATGTGGCGGATTTGGGGACTAAATATGTTCGCCGACAAAGATTACTTTGTTATCAAGGAAGAAAAGAGGTTCTGCTACGACAAGATAGTGGATTTCTGCACGAAATACGGTTTTGCATTTTACGATACGGCTTCGGCTGTCAGACGGTTGCAGGACAATGCTTCCGACAAGTTTCTCGAAGTGGTTGAGGAGACCGACATAGGGGCGTTGCTGGCCCGCATTCCTCATTGCAAGGCAATAGTAACCACAGGCGAAAAAGCCACCGACGTGCTGACGGGAAAATATAATTGTGCCAAGCCCAAAATCGGCACAAGCGAAACAATCAGCATAGAGGGGAAAACGTACGATTTCTACAGAATGCCGTCGTCGTCGCGGGCGTACCCATTGGCATTAACAAAAAAAGCCGAAATGTATTCGGCTTTGAAAAAATATGTTGTGTAGAGATGCGATTGCGTCTCTACACAGTAACATACTAATCTTCTTGTTTTGAATCGTTCAAGCCTTTCCAAACCAAGGCGCTGAGTATGCCGCCAACCAATGGGGCACAGATGAAGATCCACAAGTCGCTCAATGCCTGACCGCCTTCGAACACGGCAGGGGCGATGCTTCGAGCCGGATTTACGCTTGTTCCTGTAAGAGGAATCAACACAATGTGAATCAATATCAACGAAAGACCGATTGCCAGACCGGCAAGGCTGCTGTTTCCTTTCTCGGAATCAGTCACACCGAGAACTACCAAAACGAAAATGAATGTGCCAATCATTTCAGCCAAGAACGCTGCGTAAACCGAAACGCCTGGTGCACACGCGTTTGCTCCCGTCGTAGTGGCATAATCCATTTCAACGCCTTGTGTAATCACCCAAAGTAATCCCGATGCTATGAATGCACCAATGATTTGAAACAAGATGTACATTGCCGCATCTTTTGCACTCATTTTACCGCTTGCAAGCACGCCCAATGTAATGGCTGGGTTGATATGGCAGCCCGAAACGCCTCCAATTGCGTACGCCATAGCCACAACCGACAAACCAAACGCGCTGGCAACTGTCAATACCTGTGCCGTAGTTCCGCAACCACCGTTGAATATGGCACTTCCACATCCTAACAAGACAAGAACCATGGTTCCTATCATTTCTGCTAAATATTTTTTCATAACTTTAAATTTTAATTAAACCTGTACAAATATAGTATCTTTTGATTTTTCTTCTTCAAAAATTTCGTCAATATATTCAGGCAATTTTTTCTTTAACTGTCTCTGTTTTACGTACCAATAGCGATCCTTAGGCTCGAGATAGTGTCCGAGGTACACCTGTTCGCTTTGTCCCGGTGTTGGAATTAAAATTGCCTTGCAGCCGAGATTTTCGTAGTCCATAATGGAACTGTAGCCCGCCCGCGAAATGACCAACCTGCTGCTGCATATCAGCCGGGTGATTTCGTCGTTTGTAGCAAAAGTCTGTATTTTGCAGTTACCAATTTTCGTAGAACTGTTTCTGTGTGCCACCACGCCGCGGATTATGCACGATTTGTAGGGCAGATTGGGTAGAATCTCCCGTAGTTTTGTCTCGAAAATACCACGTTGAGGTTCCGGACCAGACAAGATTGCAAGAACATCGTATTCTTTTCTGCACGAAATAGGTTTCCGTCCCGACAGCGGTCCGATATAATAACTGTTGGGAATTCTCCAGCTGTGCGACAAGACACCCGATAAGTTTTTGCTGCCTTTGTGGTCGGGAATCCAGCATTCGTCGAATCTGCCGATGATTGACTTATTCACACGGTAACACGGATATTCCAACCAACGTAATGCCCACGGCAATCGAATGCGAATTTGGTGAGTGATAAAAATGGAACGGCACAATTTGCTGTGCATGCCGAAACGATTGTCGGAAATGAGGTAGGTGGCGGAATATTTTTTCACCAGTTCGTCGGCTATCTGTTCCTCTTTCTCCTTGGTTCCAAACGCCTTGGGTATCTGCGTGACAAGTTTCAAAAATGTTGAAAACGCATTTGTGCTGTACGAAATTCCATAGCCGGGAATCTGTTCGTGAATCACATTCGGAAATTCCTGTCGGAGCAGTTCCGACGAACGTCCCGAAGAGGCAATTATACAGGTGTTGTTGTTCCGTAGAAGTTCCTGTATGATAGGTATGCAGCGCGTAGCGTGACCGAGTCCCCAATCCAGTGGAGACACAATCACAACTTGATTTTGTATGTCAGAGACTCTATTCATTTCATTCTTTTTCTTCGACGCAAAAATAGCAGAAGAGTTGAATTTTAAAAGAGAAAAATGAAAAACTGTTAGTTCGGCAATCTTCTTACCTTTTATTCCACTTCTTTGCATGGTCATTCCGAGCGAAGCGAGGAATCTGTTTGGCTGTTGAGTCGGATTACAAATCCGCCCGAACAAAGGAAATCCAGACCGAACAAGGGTAGGGGGGGGCAGTGGCGGCGTTCCTATTTATTTAAATGTAAACATCAGCGTGTCAATAGAATACGCATAGAATCTGCCAAGGGCATTTCCTTGTAGATTTGATTTGGGGTTATCGGGTGCGGAAAACATTGCACTGCTGGAATTCGACAGCGCCAGTGTGTTGAAGAATTCGTATGCCGCCTTGTCGATTGACTTCATGCTGACGGTTAGGGTATCGTCCTTGTCAAAGAAATACAGCATCGTCAACAATTGCACCGTCTGGCCGTTAAAATACGCATCGTCGGTTGTTTCTGTAGCTTCAAGTGTATCGTTGATAAATGTTTCGACTCTATAATAATTTGCTTCGGATTTGGGGTCGGTCATATAGGCAAAAACTTCATACAACACTTTAGTCGTATCTTTGTTTGGAATCAGTTCCGCATATTGTGAAACGGCAACCGAGGCACTATCCCACAAAACTGGTTCCGGCATATAGGTGCGGGCGGAAACATGTTCGTCGCCAATGGTAACAACCAGTTCGTAGTTGGTTGCCGTAGGAAAATCCATAGTTTTGGAATAATGTCCGACAGAATCTTCCGTTAAGGTCACGATTTTATCGTTGAACGAAATAGTTACCTGAGCCCCAGACAGATATGGTATTTCTGTCGCATCGAGGTAACTGGTCGTTTTCGACAAAATAACAATCGCCTTGTCGGGCGAAATGGTCGCATCGACTACAATCCGCTCATCAGCTGTGTTGAGGGAGAAATCGTCAATCACTTCGGTACACGAGCAACAAAGCACCATCAATAAAAACAATATGTCAAATTTCCACTTCATTTTCAAAACTTACAATTCCACGAAACCGACGGGATAATCGGGAACAGCGTCACTTTTACAGCCTGCAACACGTCGGGATTTTCCTCGTCGACTGGCTCGAAATAAATCATATATGCATTTTTTCTGTTGTAGACATTGTAAATTGATGCCGACCACTGCGATTCAATGCGTTTCTTTTTCGGCACATTATACGTCACACCTACGTCCATTCTGTGGTATGCGGGCATTCTGTAGCCGTTGCGCTCGGTGTAGTACGACACAATTTCGCCGTCAATATAGTATTTCCCCGACGGGTACGTCACCGCGTCGCCCGTTGAATACACCCACGAGGCGGAGGCCTGCCAGCGTTCCGAGAAATTGTACATTGCCACGATTGAAATATCGTGAGTCCTGTCGTAGCGGACAGGATACCACTTCCCGCTATTGATTCCCTGAAATTGTTTTTCGGACTTCGACAGACAATACGAAATCCAGCCAGTCAATGCACCTTCGCGTTTCTTTAGGAAAAATTCAGCTCCGTAAGAACGGCCGTGACCGTACAGCAAATAGGCTTCCAAGTGTGCGTTCAGGAACAGATTCGTTCCATTTTCGTAATCTGTTTGGTTGTTTAATTTCTTGTAATATAGTTCCACGGAAGATTCGTACATATTATCCTTGAAATTACGGAAATATCCGCACGAGATCTGCGAACAGGTCTGTGGTTTTGTCTTGTTCGTACTTGGCATCCAATAGTCCGTGGGCATTGCCACGGTTGAGCTTTGAATAAGGTGGACGTATTGCGTTGTGCGTGTGTACGAGGCTTTGAGCGAACTTGTTTCGTTGAGTCTGTAACGTATGCTTAAACGGGGTTCCAAGAAAGGGTAGTGGTTTATCAATTCCCCCTTGCCGAACAGCGTGCTGTCAATAACTTCGTGCTCGTCGTTGTAGTCATAATACGTTGCGGCACCAATTCCGAAATAGTTTGAAAAACGTAGTCCCGATTGAATTGTCAGCACGTCGCGGATGTTTTGAGTATCGTCAACATACACGCTCGCTTCAACTGCCGTACGTCGTTCCAATTCCACTTCTTTCTCCAACATTGACGTTTTGAGTTTTCCGGGAGAAAATGATTGCAACGCCACATTGCCGCCGTATCGGAGTGTATTTGTTTCCCAACGATATTCAAAATCCTCTTTCCAATTAAGATTTGTAATGCCCGACTTCAGCGACGCATCCATCATCGATAAATCCATCGACATGAGCGAGTTAAAATGACTGAACACCAGCGACGACACAATTCTTTGTTTTCCTAAATGTATCCATGCCAGCGTCGATGTGACATTGCCTCCGTCCATTTCGAACATGTCGCGGAATTTAAAGACATCGCGGCCGATATAGCCCGACAGAGTTAGTCTGTCCTTCGTTCCGAACAACTGCGTGAGTTTATAATTGACATCATAAAAATGGAGTTTTGTTTTGCGTAGTTCTTCATCGCCGGATAGTTTCAGGAACAAATCGGCATACGTCCGCCGACCTGCCACGAGGAATGAGCTTTTACCTTTTTGTATAGGTCCGTCGACTTCGAACCGTGACGAAATAAGTCCAATGCCGGTCTGCCCGTGAATCCCTTCCTGACCGCCTTCGCGCATAGAGACATCGAGCACCGACGACAAGCGTCCGCCGTATTGCGACGACATGCTTCCCGTGTAGATTTTCACATCTTCCAACGCATCGGCGTTAAAGACCGAAAACATACCCATCATGTGCGAAGCATTAAAAACAGGAGCTTCATCAAGCAGAATAAGATTTTGGTCTGCTCCGCCACCTCGCACGTAGAAACCGCTGCCGCCCTCGCCGGCGCTTTTCACGCCGGGCATCAATTGCAGCGTTTTAAGTGGGTCGTTTTCACCGAACAGAACGGGTGTCTGCTTAATTTCCTGCATGTTGAGCGTCTGCACCCCGACATTTGTCGAAGTAACATTAAAATCTGGCCGTTGACCGACAACACTAACCTTCTCTATTTCGAGGTACTCGGTCTGCAATGCGACATCTTTTCTTTGATTGCTCTGCAATGAAACAGAGTATTTAAAAGATTTGTAGCCCAAATACCAATATTCAACAACGTAGTTTCCTTTTTCTAATTCGATTTTGTAATGCCCTGTTGCATCGGTATACGTTCCTTTTGTCGTTCCCTCAACACCAACAGAAGCCGAAACCAAGGGTTTCCCCGTGCTTGCGTCCTTCACAATTCCCGACAGCAGATACTTCTGTGCTTCTGTGCACAAACTGCAAAGACAGAGGAATATGAATGGTATAATTTTCTTCATTGCGGTCGCAAAGGTATAAGAAAAACTGTCAGAAAGATATTGTTTGTAAATTTATCTTCTTCTCGGGGAAAGCATATATTTACATTTTAAAACGTACTCTGTCACGTTTTTGATTGTCCATATGGTGTGTGAAAATTATGGCATTATATTTGTTTGGGTAAAAGAAAAAAATTAGAGTTATGAAACGGTTACGTACAATATTTATCGGGTCAATCGCAGTTATAACTGCGCTGATGACAACAAGTTGCGAAAAGCAGTATATCACTGAAGAGTATGTTACAGAAAAGCATTATAACGAATACTATGGTTCCAAAGTGTACACGAGGGAATATATCATTGTAAAAGAAGATTGGAAAAGTGCCGAATATGCCGATGGTCGCAAATACCTATATGCGGAGTTCGACAATCCCGATGTTACTGAAAATGTAATGGAGACTGGCGCTGTGTTGGGTTATTTCTGGTTTACCTACGATGCAAAAACAAACTCAAGTTCATGGAATCTACTTCCTTATGTATATCCGTATTTGTATGAAAATGACCAGAAGGAGACTGCTGTAGTAGGAGAAAACATCCGTCTGGAGTACGAAACAGGCCGCGTGAGTTTTATTGTAGAAGACTTGGATGGCATTCTTCCCGACGAAATGGGTGATGAACTATATTTTAAGGTTGTTGTGATTGATAGTTTGGACTAAAATCACCTTAGCACCAGAGAAGAAAAAAGCCATAACGAATAGTTATGGCTTTTTTTATTCTACACAGAGAAAAACAACCCCTTTCGTAGCATTTTATTGTATGCCGCAATATCGAATTTGTACAATTTTGCAGCTCTGTGGTCAACGTTGCTTTGTACTTTGCCGGAATCTTTCACAATCGTTGATTTTAAAATCTTTTTACGGAAATTACGTTTGTCGAACTTTTGCATGGTAACTGCTTCGTATACCTCCTGCAATTCCGACAGTGAGAAAAATTTGGGTAGTAGATTGAAAATAATCGGTGTCGTATGTACTTGTTCCTGCAAGTTTGTTAATGCTGCCTCGAACAATTCATTGTGGTCGAATGCCATTTGTGGTACTTCATTCACAGGAATCCAATGTAGTTCCAAAGCGTCGTCGCCGACTCTCATGGAATAATCGGCAACACGTACCAAAGCATAGTACACCACTGTTATAACTCGTCGTAGTGGATAACGGTCGGTTTTGCCAAATGTACCGACTTGTTGCAAAAAAATGTTTTTCAAGCCTGTCAAATCGTAGAGTCTTCGCATAGGAGCGGCTTCCAAGTCTTCGTCAAGATAGACGAATCCGCCAGGCAAAGCCATGCGTCCAAAATCAGGTTCAGTATTTCTTTTTATGAATAAGGCTTTCAACTTACCTTCGTCAAAGCCGAAAATTACGCAATCAATAGAAAAATTGTCAATTTCAATTCTTTCTGCCATTAAATTATTTTTTAGGTTTTAGGGTTACCATCAGTACATCATGGCTTGCAATAGTTGCTGAAAGTATTCCTTTGGTTGTTCCGATATCTTTTTTTGCATACAAGTCACGTACTTTATATATCGACTTTGCAAAAGAAATTTCCTTGTTGAATTCCGTATCACGAATAGTTTGTTTGTTCCAATGGAAGTTGAGGTTATACGGTGAACTGCCCGTGTTCATAAAACAGAGAGCCCATGAGCCATCGTGGAGTGGTTTTGCCCATACTTCCAAGGCACCATCTTTCATATAGCGGAAGGCCTGAATACCTAATTTGTCTTGATTTACCGCTATAATTTCCTTGTTTTTTAGAATTTCCAATGTTTGTTTTGATGTTTTTCTCACGTCGTTGCCAAGCATTAATGGCGAAGCCAACATTGACCAAAGAGCGAAATGAGTCCTGTCTTCGGCGAGCGACATTCCGTTCCCGACCTCCATCATATCAAAATCGTTCCATGCTCCTGGATGCGCATGACGGCGAAGAGTGTCGTTGCTGCGCATATTGAGTATTCGCATCACTCCCCAAGCAGACCATTGCGTAGGTAATCCGTCATCGTGTCGGTCTTCGCAGTCAAAGCAAGGGTATATGTCGCCTGAAATTCTCCACATGTGACCGATGTCTTCTGCCCATAACCAAGGTTCGGTATCGCCCCATTCGCAAATGCTGAATAATATTGGACGTCCAGTTTCATGTAGGGCATCACGCATGGTTGTGTACGCAGCGTCTGATGTAAGATTGCCGTGCGAGCACCAGTCATATTTTAAGAAGTCTACACCCCACGAAGCATACAAAAGAGCATCTTGGTATTCGTGTCCTCGTCCACCGGGATAACCGCCACAGGTATGTGTGCCGGCACAATTATATATGCCAAATTTCATTCCTTTGGAATGTACATAATCGGCAAGATATTTTATTCCATGAGGGAATTTTTCAGGGTCGGCGACAAGATTGCCTGCTGCATCGCGTTCTCTCATCATCCAGCCGTCGTCAATTACAATATAATTATATCCGACGTCGCGTAATCCCATTGTCACCATACTGTCAACTACGCCTATAACCAGTTCCTCGCTGATATTCGTAGCAAACGTGTTCCAACTATTCCATCCCATGGGAGGTGTCTGTGCCAAACCTTCTGCTTTCTGGGAATACGCAAAGGATGTGCAAAGCAACAAGACAATAAATGGTATTAGTATAAGTTTTTTCATACTTAAATTTTTCACACAAATATATTTGTTTTTACACTAAGTACCAAAAAAGAAAACAACTTTATTGTGATTACTAAAAGAAAGAACAAAATATGGCAAAACACTGCAAAATACAATAAGTAAAAAAAAACTCCCATAGAATTCTTTCTATGGGAGGTTTATATCTAAGGAGATTTTCAATTAGTCATCCAAAATAAAATCATCATATTCCGAAACTGTTCCGATAACTTTGAATTCAGTTCTACGGTTCATTGCACGACCGTCAGGGTTGTCAGTTCCGTCATCGAATTTGTTTGGAGCTACAGGTGCGGTGTAACCATAACCTTTACCGATAATTCTGTTTTTATCTATGCCTTGTTTAATTACATAGTTTACAATGTCGTCGGCACGACGTTGAGACAATTTCATGTTGAATGCCTCGCCTCCGTGGTCATCTGTGTGACTGCTCAATTCTACCACGATTTCAGGAGCTTCTCTCATCAAAGAAACAACAGATTCGTCGATAATTTGTTTTTGTTCTTTTTTGAGTCGGAACTTACCATATTCATAGTAAATATTCTTTACAACCAAACCTTCTTTTGTGATAGTGTTAATACCATAGTCTTTCAAATGAAGCGTATCGGGTTCCATGATTCCTCTTGTAGAGAATGGAATGAAAGCCGAACCAGAACGAACATTTTCGAATTGAAGTACATATTGGTGATTTGGTTCAACCGTGAAATAGTAGCGACCTGTAGAGTCAGTTTCAGTGCTTGCAATGAAAACTTTGTCGTTTGAGTTACCTATATATAATGCAACTCGGCTACCTGCCACGTATTTAATTTCTCTTTCAGGTTCTGTAGCAACTTGAACAGAATCAGCAGAAACATTGTCAATTTCGATTTCTTGTTCGTTGCCAGTAGTTTCAAAGTTTGCACTAATCATGTCATTCAATTTGTTGTCTACAAGTTCATAAACACGACCAGTTACAGGAATATCGAATTTAACATCTTCGTAGTCAACCAAGTAAATGTCGTCGCAGCAAGTTTCTTGGCCACCTGTCATTGTTCCCACACGGTTTGTAGCGAAGAATGCCTTTTTGCCGTTTGGATTCAACGCGAAATAGTAGTCGTCGTATGGAGAGTTGATTGGATATCCCATATTTTCTGCTGGAGTCCATTTGGCCAATTCACCATTTGCTTTGAAAATATCAAATTCACCTATGCCTGCAAAACCGTTAGAAGAGAAGTACAATGTTCTTGTAACAGCATCGTAGTATGGAGATATTTCATCACCCGCAGAGTTGACTTTATTACCACAGTTCTTTGGTACTCTCCATTCGTTTTTCTTTGAAACGAAGATTGAATACCAAAGGTCATATCCGCCACGTCCGCCTTCACGGTCAGAAACGAAGTACAATACTTCATCGTTTTTCTTAGACTCGTTACCAACAGCGACTTGGATATTGGATGTTTTCTTTGCGTTGATGATTTCTGGCAATTCTTCTGGAGCCTGCCATGTTCCATACGTATTCTTTGTTCTATAAACCTTGCAGATGTCTGGTTTATACTTTGAAGAAAGGAATTTCTTTTTCCCTTTTTCACAACGAACGAAATAGAAACGTTGCATATCTGGAGAGAAAGCTCCGTGCATTGCGTTCAAATTTGGAGTTTCTTGTACATTAAGATTCCAATCGTCCTTTGTCATCCATTTGCCATTTGCAAACGTTGCCTCGAAGAATTTCGGAGGAGTCAATGTGTCCAACGATGCAGAAGCGCCAAGAGAATCAAGAGGTTCACTTGCGTAAGCAAATGACATATTGTCCAAGAAAATTGGCATATATTCCATTGCTTCCGTGTTCGTAGAATTGTCAAGTGGAGTAACTGCCATGTTCAATGGATTTGCAATGTACGACGGAGCAGAGTCGCAAGCAATCAACTGCTGTTTTACCAATGCAGAATACAAGCTGAAGTCTTTTGCTCCGGCATATTCTTTCTTGAACGATTTGAAATGTCCTTTTGCGTCTTGATAGCGTTCAGACGTTTTCAACATCGTTGCATAGTAATACAACGCCTTTACGTTTTTCTGCGGATTTGCTTTGTAAGCCTTGTCGTACCAAAACTCTGCAGAAGCATAGTTACGAGAAAGTCTGTAACATTCTGCAAGTTCAAACATTATTTTGTAGTCCTCTTTTGATTTGCAATACGCTTCATAATAGCGAGCTGCAGAGAAATAATCTCCTTGATCCTGTGCTTTTGAGCCAAGTTTCTTCAACTTCGACGCGCCCAACGAGGACAAATCAACCTGACTATACGATGAAATCCCCATCCCGAGAATCAGGAAGATACATGATATCAAATATTTGTACTTCATAAAGTATATATTTACATTATTCTACATAAAACGCTCCAAATATACGAAACAATTTCAAATCTTGGTTTTTATTCTTCGTAAATTATTTCAAAATATTGATTTATTGTTCCAATCACACGAAATTCAGTCCTTCTATTTTTAGCTCTACCGACTGGATTATCTGTTCCGTCTTCAAACTCATTCGGAGCAATTGGCATGGTCTCTCCATAACCCTTAGCATGTAGGCGGCTTTTATCTATTCCGTTGCGTATCAAGAAATTAACAACGCTTTCGGCTCTTCGCTGAGACAATTTTATGTTATAATTATCCGTTCCTTTACTATCGGTGTGACTACCGATTTCGACAATAATTTGCGGATATTCTTTCATAATTGCCAGCACTGTTTTTGTAATTCTTTTTTGTGCCTGTTCTGTCAAATTTGACTTGTCAAAATCGTAATAAATGTTTTTTATTACAAAAATATCTCTCGGAAGATAGTCTATTCCGACGTCTTCGAGGTGCAAAGTGTCAGAATACGTCATTCCTTTCGTAGAAATTGTTCGTTCAGGAGGTGCAATTTTGCTACTTTCGTATTGAAGGACATAGTCGTGGTTTTCCTGTAAATCGAAAAAATATCGTCCATTTTCGTCTGTCGTGTCTGTTGCAATATAATATCGTTCGCCGCTTTCATCGTCAATCAAGAACAGCGACACGGTTGTACCTTGTATATATTGCACCGAATCGTCTGAAGCTTTTTTGACTGTAGATTCGACTTCGTCGCCGTTTAGTACTGTTTCTACTACTTCGTTAGGCAACAAGTAAATTGATCCGTCAACACCTATGTATATCTTGTCGACATACTTAAATGAAAAAATATCGTCGCAGCAAGTTGATTTCTGTGGCTCGGATTGGCGGTTCGACGTAAAAAAGCCTTCGTCATTCAATGAATTTGTCGTATAATACAAATCGTCAAATCCAGAATTTATCGGGCTTCCAAGATTTTGGGCAACAGTCCATTTCGTCATTTCTCCAGTGGAACTGAATACGTCCAATTCTCCCAATCCTGGCCAGCCGTCGGAACTAAAATATAATGTTTTGTTCCTATTATAATAGAAGGGAGAAACTTCGTCACCTGCCGTATTTATTTTATTTCCGCAATTCTTGGGCGCTTTCCATTCATTTTTCTTCGATAGGTGAATGCTGTACCAAATATCCAATCCGCCTTTGCCATCGGGTCTGTCGCTGACAAAATACAGGATTTCGTCACCTCTTTTAGAATCAATGCCGACGGCAGGCTGCGTGTTGGAATATTTTTTCATGTTTATAGTTTCGGGCAATTCCTCGGGTGCGCCCCAACGGTCTTTGCCTTTGGTGCTTACATATATTTTACAATTTGTTTTATAGCGCCAGTCTGTTTCACACCGTGTAAAATAAAAACGTTTTCCATCTGGCGACAGTGCTCCGTTTCCGCTGTGAACGGCGTCTTGATTAAATTCACCTTCAAGCCATTCGTTTCCAAACTGCCATTCTCCTTTCTTCTTTTTTGCCACGTAAAAATGTCGGTATGGCATTTCCGACGACTCGTCGTTTTTTATTACATATAATTCAGTATCGGTTCTCAGCGAACCGTACACCATCATTGTATCGCTCAAATACATTGGCGAAAACTCTACCGACTGTTTATTGATTGACCCATTCAACCTGCGAATTTCAACTTTTTGTGTGGTGTCCATCATTTTTTTTGCCGAGTCGCAGGAAATTATCTGATATGTAACCAAACGCTTGTAATCAATTTCGTCGCCCCCTTTATAATTTTGTTTGAACTGCTGGAAACACTTTTTTGCTTCGTCGTAATAGCCGTAGACTTTCAGCATTTCGCCATAATGGTACAGTGCCAACAAATTCTTTTTATCTGCCCGAAATGTTTTGTCGTAGTAATTTGCCGCATACATATATTCTCTTGCCGCACGATAGCATTCCGCCAATAGGAACATTACTTTTGGGTCTTTCTTCTTGTCGCAATAGGCTTTATAGTAATCTCGTGCCGAATATGTGTCGCCGATTTCTAATGCATTGTCGCCCAATGCTTTTAATTTTCGGGGAGAATAATCCTTCAAATCCTGCGAAAAACAATTGGTTGCCCAACTCAACAGCACTATCAATATTGAATAAACTATATTCTTTCGCATGGGATTTGTACTTTTGAACTTTTCCATGTAGGAGACAGATAGGTGAGCGAGACTTCAAATGCACCACGATTGTGAGTGGCAGTTCTCAAACTCGATACATTTATATCGTAACTTGCCGAAACGCTGATGCGTTTGTATGTCGCACCCAATATCCAAACAGATGCGTCGTAGTTTTTCTCCATTCCGTAACGGAATAAGGTTCCTCCGAACAAAGTCAAGTTTTTATCATACAGGTAGTCAACATTTGCTCCGACAAGAAAGTCGGTCGCTTTTTTCTGTCTCATATATAATATATTTGGGCGGAGATGAATCTTTTTCCCTGTCTCGAGCGTTCCGCCCATTTGTACGGCTATGCGGAGCGGCTGTTTTGTGTTTTCCAGCTCCATGCCATATAAAGACTCATACGGTGTATTTATATTGAATAGGCTTACGCCGGCTTCAGCTACATAATTATAAAAGAGTCTTTTTTTCCACATCACACCGGCATTGACCGAAGCATGAAACAACTGTTTGCCGTCGACTTCGCCCGTTGCGTAATCTCTGTTGAACACGTTGTCGCCGCCCATATCGTATTGCTGGTCGTAGGTGTATTTTTGAATATCAGTAGATTTATTAACCAGTCCGAGTTCCACGCCGCCACTCAATCTATGTCCATTTACGTGCAATGCAAATGCTCCCGACACAATACATTTATTTTGAATCAGTCCGACATAACCCGATTCGTCGCGCATGATTTGTGCACCAAATCCATACGTGTGGTCGTATAAATGTAATTGTTTTTCCACACTGAGACTGATTGTTTGATATGGTTGTTTGTCGACCGCCCGCCACTGAGTTCTGTACATGCAATTCACTCGTAGATTCCCGTCGTACCACGCAGTTTGGGCAGGATTCATTGTCAATGGATTTTCATAAAATTGAGAAAAGTGTATTTCTTGTGCAACCAAATGGTACACAAATAGAGTCTTAATGAAAAATAATATTGTTATCTTTTTTTTCATCATTTATTCATTATGACCACTTTTTTTTCTATTTGGTTTCAAGAAATTTGTAGTTTTGCAGTACAAAAATAAAAAAAACATGAAAAGAGCCACATTTAGCATACTTTTTTTGATTCTCAATTTTATGTGTTATGCCCAGGCATTTGATTTTGAGGCAGACACCACAAAAGGTTGTGCTCCGCTCAAAACCACATATATAAATACAACTCCCGATTCTATTAAAAATAATTATTCGTATGAATGGATAGTGGAAACAGGAAAATTCTCCACGCAGACCGACAGCGTTCAGAATACATACTTGATGCCCGGCAGGTACACAGCAACAATGAAGGTGTACGATGTCTCGAAAAAATTGGTTTCCACCATTACGAAAAAAGACTACATTACGGTTTACAACGACCCTGATGTGATAATCACCAGTGACAAAACATCTACCTGCGAAGACAAGGAATTTAATTTTTCCATTGTTTCACTTACGGCTGATACAACTATTAGTTCGTACTCATGGATTCTTTCAGATGGAACGATTTATCAGTCGGAAATTCCGCCAGCACATATTTTCGGTTTTGCCGAAGATTTTACGGTGTTTTTATCTGTCCGCGACGACCATGGCTGTACAAACCGCGAACGAAAAACGATTTCTGTCAAAACATACAACGATTATCCAGAAGTCATGATGTCGTCGGATCGAAGCCGAAGTTGTGATCCGCAACTTGATGTGAAATTTTCGAATTTTACCGAAGACGAGAATGTTGTTTCGTTTTTCTGGGACTTCGGCGACGGAACGACATACACGGGAAAAACTCCGCCAACACACCATTATTCTGGTTTTGGGACATATCGTGCAACTTTGCAGGCGACTTCAAAAAATGATTGTATCAGTTATTCTGCAAAGAACATTCAACTTGTCAATTTTCAGCCGGAAATCAACTTCGACGATAATCAGAAAGCTGTTACTTTCAATACGACAGAAATTAAAAGAAATATGAATACCCCAACTCCGTTTATGGAAATTTCGAACGGAGAATCAAAAACAAAATATTGTCCAGGGACAATTACGTTTTGGGTGCCCAACTCCGATTATGAATGGACGTATGAATGGGATTTTGAAAACGACGGAATTATTGATTCTGAGGCAGATACCTATGAAGTTGATATAGACGAAGGCGGTACGTATACAATTAAATTGACCGTCAGTAATGGAATTTGTACAAAAGAATTGGTCAAGACGTTCGAAGTTGAACCGCCGTTGACAATTACGGCAACGCCGACAAAGGATTTTTATTGTAAACTGCCAGCCGAGGTCGATTTTGTTGCAAATAGTAATATTGACGGAACTCAGTTCTATTGGGCTATCAGCGATTCTTCATTTTATCAAAAGCAATCGTTTACTAAAAATTTCACTCACGAAGATATTTATTCTTCGAAGTTGTTTGCAATCAGTCCGAATTACTGTTCTGCGGAACTTTCGTTGCCGAACAACGTGGAAACGTCTGTCCCGACAATCAATCACATTGCAGATGCAACCTATCCATCGCCACGAAGCGGTTGTGTACCACTCGACGTGAGGTTTACCGCTAATTACAAGTATAATACCGACAGCGATTCCATAGATTTTTTCATGTGGGATTTCGACAATGACGGAACTGTGGACGAGAAGACGTATTTTGACAGCAAAAAGAAATCTGGCAGTGTCGGTGTAAATTGGACATATAACAATGTGGGCGTTTATGCTTACGAGGTTTCTCTTCAAACCAAAAAAGGTTGTGTGGTGCGAAATTTCTTCGTCCATCATAGGAAACAAACGAATTATCCAACTGTTTATGATTCAGTGAGTGTTGGCGACGTGCCTTTCGGAACCATTGATTTCCCCGACGAAATTTGTTCAAGCGAAAAAATCCAGGTTGATATCTCTCTCGACGACGCAAATAAATATAAGAGCATATATGACACGTTGAATGTTTATTTCACCATATTAAATAATAGTTCTTCAACTACAGAGTTTCCTATTTCTTCGCGAACTTCCGTCACGATAACCGACACGATTGGAGTCCATAATGTTTCGTATGTCATTTCAGACAATGGTTGCAAACAAAATTTCACAAGTGATAAAACTATTTTGTTTAAGGGGCCGTACATCGAATTAGATACATTGAAAACATCGTGCGAACATTCGCTCAAACATCAATATTCTTTCAAGAAAAATTATGGGTCGACTTCGTGGGAATGGTATCTCAAAAAGTATAGCGAGGGTGATTACACGTTGATTGCCAACGATGTGGATTATATTGACATTGATTATGCCAATTATGGAGGAAGAGGAAATTATATTGTAAAAGTAATAGCACATAATTCGGAAACCGGATGTAACATGAGCGACAGTTTGGTGGTTCAGGTGACCGATTTGCAAGCCGATTTTGGACTAAAAACCTACGAACCTTGCTATGGTGACCAAGCTGTATTTGTCGTAAGTCCCAAAATGGGGCAGGACATTGTTTCGTGGACGTGGATTTACGATTGGCATGGGAAAAAGGATTCATTGCTTTTTGCCACGTATAACCCATGGACAGAGGATTTGAAGAGATTAGATAACTCCGATACTGTGAGAAAATACATTTTCGATTACGAAGATATTGACCACGTAACTGTTTTGGTGAAAGACATCATGGGATGCGAAGCACTTGTGCAAAAGCCAGTCAAAGTATATAGAAGCCGTGCTGGATTTTATGGTGACGTACTTTCCGACTGTCTTCCGTTCATCACCAATTTTACAGACACATCCCGCTCTGAGAATGAAATTGTTCAGCGAACGTGGGAATTGGGGAACAATGAAAAAATCACGGGAAATGAAACGACGGTGCAGACGGAATACAATACAAAAGGTAATAAGCATGTCGTTCTGACGATTGTTGACGACCACGGCTGTACCGACAAGGCAACAATGGGAGATTACATCAAGCCTGTTGTCCCGAATGCGCAATTCTCTGTTGCAAACGAAAAGCTATGTCTCGGTACCGAAGCCGTATTCAAACGCAACTTGAGAGCCAACGGATATGCAAACACTCTTACTCATTACACGTGGGATTTTGGTGACGAAACAATACAAGAATTCAATGGTAATGCTCCTGAAACAACAACATATTTATATAGCGCTCCATCGAAAAATAAATACGACGTAAAATTGATTGCATACTGCATCAGTCCCGAAGGTCATGAATGCGTTGATACAGCCACGAACGAAATTGATGTAAAAGATGTGAAGGCAAAGATAACCATCAGAAATTCAGACAAATGCAAGGAACCTGGACAAAAATTTATTGTCTATCTTGATATTTCTTCCTACACCTCGAACATAACAAATTTTGATTGGTGGAAAACTGAAAACGGCGATTCCATATATGTCGGTAATAAACGTACACTGCAAGTTATTACGTTCGACAACTATGGAGAACAGTCGTTGCATTTGCGTACAAAAAGTAAATATTTCGGGTGCGAAGAGACTATGACAACTATTCCGATTATGGTTCCTGGCTACGAAGCAACAATGCGGGCACTTAAAACTGATGCGTGTGTCCACGAAGAAATACCGTTTGTCTTGTCCGATACGTTTAATTTGTATCGCTACAACGCATATTGGGAATTTGGAGATGGTGTGTCGGTTCCGTTGGCGGAATTGACAGAGACGCATTTCTACGAGGCTCTTGCTGGAACCGACGACAATACCTATAAAGTTCAATTTATTGTCGATGCCGAAGGTTGTAAACCACGTGATATTTCGGCAAATGTTACCATTTATCCAGTCATGGCGGACTTTACGCGTGGTCCTCTCGACCTTGACACGCTTGCTTGCGCACCATATTCTGTGAAACTTTATAACACGTCGCAGACTGGAGGAAACAAAGCGTCGTATCTATGGGATTTAGGTGATGGTACAACAACCGACGAAGAAAGTCCAACTATAAAAATCAAAAATCCGAACGATACCATTTCGGTTTCGCTTTTAGTGACGTCGAACATTTGTAATGACAAGAAGACCAAACGGCTAATTTCGTATCCTACCGCTTCGTTGAATGTAGAGATTGATTCAACTATCTGTTATGGCGAAAATATTTCGGCAAAGGCTACGGGCGATTTCACCAGCATAGAATGGTTGCCACATAAAATCGTGTTTAATCCATATAGTTCCGAAACCGACATTTCGGTAAAACAGTCACAATATGTTTTCATAAAAACGAATAGTACTCAGGCATGTTCGCACATCGACAGTACATTTATTTATGTACAGCAAAAACCGCGTTATTTTGGTGCACCTGATTCGGTTTTGATATTTTATGGCAGTGACGGCAAACAACATCGTGCGTCGGAAATTACCAACAACATAATTGCTGGGCAGGTTTACAATGTGAATACGACGATGATACAGGGCATGAGCTATACGTGGCAACCTGCGACATATCTGTCGTGTACGGATTGCCCAAGTCCCGATTTAGACCTTAGCTGTGGCAAAGAATCATTCGAAGATTGCTTGACATTTCCTGAATTTATAGAATATACCATTGCAATGGAAGATTCGCTCGGGTGCTTTACAAGCGATACAACTATTCGTTTCAACATTTTGATTGACACCAAAATTGGGATGCCCGAGGCATTTACTCCAAACGGCGACGGTATCAACGACATAGCTCTCGTTCGGGGGTGGGGAATCCGTGAATTTGTGGAAGTTAAAATCTACAACCGATGGGGACAGCTCGTATTCGAAAGCGACGATATGAGTAAAGGCTGGGACGGAACTTTCAAAGGTGAGCCGCAGGGTATGGACACGTTCGCCTATACAATTTCAGCCGTAAATATGAAAGGCGAAGACATTTTTGTAAAAGGATATATTACATTGATACGATAATGTAATAAATAAATTTGCAAAATTGCAGAAACGCTTTGTTAATCGCGGATGACATGGACGCGTGTTGCATCCTTGATTTATTAGAACGAAAGATTTAATCCCATCAAGAACAATCGTTGTTTGGGATAATCGTAGTAATAAATACCATTAGAACGTGTTTCTGGGTCAAGACCGGTGAATTTCGTCCATACAAACGGATTCTGAACTTGTGCGTAAATCATACATCTGCTCAATTTGATTTTTTCGCATGCCTGCGACGGCAGAGTATAACTTAATTGAATGTTTTTCAGACGAATATATGAGCCATCTTCCAAATAACGGGTAGAAAATCTATTACTGTTACTACCATTATTTTGTACCACTTTCGGATTCGAAGCGTTATCGCCAGGCTGTTTCCAATAATCCATTGCAGTTGCTGACTGGTTCAATTCGGTTGTCGCACCGTCAGAGATTAATTCATTGTTCAACTGGTTGAAAATTAAATTTCCATAACTGCAATAGAACATAAAGTTCAGTGCCCAGTTTCCATAAGTCAGGTTGTTGGTCCATCCTGCGGTGAATTTCGGGTCGGCATTGCCAGCGATTACTTTCCGTGCTTGGTTGTAGTCTTTTGTCAAATTGCCGTTTTCATCGTACCACATCGGGGAACCGTCGGCTGAGTTTACGCCTGCCCATTCCGCCAGATAGAACGTCTGCAAGGCCTGACCGACCGTACGGATTTTTGTGCTGACTATAATTGTATCGCTTCCGTATAAATCTAAGATTTCGTTGTGGTTACGGGCGAACGTCAATGTTGAAACCCAATTGAATTTATCGCTATTTATTACTGTTGTCGCCAACGAAAGTTCAACACCGCGGTTCACCATGGAACCGACGTTTCGCATTTGGTTTTCGTAACCAGTTGTCATAGAAACTGGTACGGCAAGCAGCAAATCAAATGTTTTTCTGTTATACACATCTACGCTGAGATTGAATCGTTTGAAGAATTTCATTTCAATTCCCAAGTCGGCATTATGGTTCTTTTCCCATGTTAAATCTTCATTTCCCATAGTTGACAGCGTGCTTCCCGGTTCGTCCATATAGTTTCTACCGAACGAATACAACTGCATGTACAGATAATCATCGATGTCGGAGTTACCCGAAGTTCCGTAGCTGCCGCGCAGTTTCAGTAGATTTATCCATGAGACAGGTTTCATGAACGATTCGTCGGAAATAATCCACGAGCCGCCGACCGACCAGAATGGCGCCCAACGGTTTGAAGGACTGAATTTCGAAGAACCGTCGACACGGAAACTCAAAGTCAAGAAATATTTTGCACCATAATTATAGTTCAAACTCGAAATTCCCGAAAGTAGCGATGATTCCTTGCCAAACTCGTTCATTTGTTCCATCTGTGAAGCATTTGCGATGCTCGACAAATCTTCCGAAGCAAAGTTCGAGGCAATCATGTTGGAGTAGTTCAGAGAATTTGCCTCGATTTCCGCACCTGCCATCAACTGTAACGAATGGCGAAGTTGACGGTATTCCCACTTCAATGTCGATGACGACGTCCAGGTTGTTACATTGGTTGAATAATACGATGCAACGCCGTTTTTATCAATACCATTTGGCGTTTCGGGATGCAGATACGCATATTCGTCAACATTGATGTAGTCAATGTTTGCAATTGTCTTAAATTCAAGATTTAATGGAAATTTATACTCAAGCGAAGCATTTCCCAACAGTCGTTTTGTCTTATTGTAATTTTCGTTTAGGTTAAGGATACCGACTGGGTTATAGAATTTGTTCACAAAATTGTATTTGCCGTCATTCATCATAGAGATAGTCGGTTTTGCGGTATATGCTGTTGTCACTGGACTTGACGTGTAGCCAGGTTCTTCTGTACTATGCTGGGTTGTATACGACGGATTGAATTTGAATCCGAACGTACATTTGTCCGATGCTTTGTGACTCAAGTTCAAGCGAACCGACATACGTTCCAAGTCTGTTCCCGAAACGATACCCTCTTCGTTTTTGTATTGTCCTGAAGCGAAGAACACGGTGTTGTCAGTTCCGCCTTGTGCCGAAAATTCGTATGATTGCGTCCATGCTGGGCGATAGACTTCGTCGAACCAGTCGGTGTGCGATGTGTCGTCGAGCAGTTCTTCGGCGATTTGTGCGTTGGTTTTACCTGCATTTCGCATTGCGTCGGTCAGCCAAGTTTTGTATTCTTCGTTATTCATTAACGAAAAACCGTTTTTAGCAATTATTCCCACACCTTGTGAAGTTGAAAAAGAATAAACTGTCTTGCCTGATTTTCCTGCCTTTGTTGTCACCATAATGACACCGTTCGACGCACGGGAGCCGTACAACGAAGTAGCAGCGGCATCTTTCAAGATGGAAATACTTTCTATATCGTTCGGGTTAAGCGATGTTAAAATCGACGAAGCATCGGAATTTTGAGACGTTTCACCTGAATACATTGCAACACCGTCAATGACAATCAGGGGAGAGCTTCCAGCCGAAATTGAACCGGCACCACGTAATTGAATTTCCGAAGAAGAACCTGGTTGTCCCGAAGTTGAGGTTAAGACAACGCCCGGCACTTGTCCTTGCAACGATTTTTCGAAACTCGACGTCTGCGAAGCCACAATATCGTCGGCTTTCAGGGCAGACAAAGAACCGGTATACGATTCACGGTTTTGTCGGCCGTATGGTACAGTTACCACCACAGTTTCTATCATCAATGCGTCAACACCAAGTTCGACGTTGTATTCCGTAGCCGAAGTTATTGGTACTATTTTGGTTTCCATACCGATATAACTGAACTCAAGTCCCGCCGCATTTTCGGGAACGTCAATAGAGAAGGAGCCGTTTAAATCGGTATATGCACCGTAAGTCGTTGATTGATATTCACCGTTGTTGTCTTTGGTCATTGCCGCAACCATTGCAGCTATAAGAGGCTCTTTCGTCTGGGCGGAAACAACCTTTCCCGTCAATTCGCGCGTCTGTGCAAACGTACTCAGACCGAGAAGAATAAATAAGATATATGTGTATAATCGTTTCATGTTCTGAGAAATTCGTACAAAAGTATAATTTTTCTCCTGAAAATCCTTAACAAATCTGTTATTTCTTGAAATGTTCCAAATACGTACGAATCAGCATTTTATGGATTTTTATCGCATCGTCCAATTGTTTTGGGGTAATGTCAGGATTTTCAAGTTCAAACTTATTGCACATTTCCGCCAATAGTGAATCGTTGTGGAAATCCTCGAATGTGTCGTCAACTTTCACAATCATATTGTATGCAATCACAGGGATAATTCTGTTTGCGATGCGGTTCGCTATCAGGCGTTCTTCGTCGGTCATTTCTGGCTTGGAACATAAGTCGGCAATGGTTGTTGTGTAATAATCCTGACACGACGACAAAAGCATAATCTGCGTGTGTAGTGCGTGAAAATAGTCTTCGTCGGCAGCGTCGCCTTCGTTTGGCGCGGAGAGTTCAATAGCCCGTTGCGAGAACACAAATGCCATTTGGAGCATTTTTATTTCCTCATCTTCGTCGTCAATCATATCGTAATGGTGCATCACAAGGAGAGCCTTGGCAATTTTCCAAATTTCTTTGTTGTCCCAAAGCAATTGTGGATATTGCATAACTGATTCATACACAAAGGGTAGTATATGTTGAGCCTTTGCCTGTTTGCCTTCGCCTGAAAATTCCAACACTTTGTTGATTACAGCAAGCAATACATCTTCTGGATTATTTTGATTCATTGATTTATTCTTTTATCAGACTTTGTAATCGTTTTATTTGTTTTTGTTTGTTCACCTCACGGTTGTTTTTTGCAAATTCGGTGAAATAGGTGTGTCCCGAGATGAATTTTATCTGTTGTTTATTCCATGTATTCTTGTCTGTTACAAGATTTTGTACGTGTAGTTCGTCATACAGTGTGTCGGAAACGGGAATAAAATCGGAGCGTCCGAGATAGTCCAAATCGGCATCACACATGATGCATTCCAAGAGGGAATTTGGATGAGGCGGCAGTTGTGTCGCCATAATCAGCGTGCAAATTTTGTCGATTTGCTCTTGCGAGTAATGATACGACGGAAGTATTTCGCGAGCGTAGTCGCAACTGATTTTTTCGTGTCCTTTCGACTGTACAATTTGTCCCATATCGTGGAACAGAGCCGCTGTCCGTAAAAGCAACAAATCTTCTTTGTCTGTCACATTTTCGGCGGTTGCAATCACTTCAACACCGACAAGCACGTCCATAGTGTGTTTCACGTTGTGGTAATGCAGATATGACGGCAATTCCCGTTCAAGACGGTCGAGAATATATTCTTCCAAATCGGGAAACTGCACACGCAGAAATTTAACGATAAAGTCGTGGCTCGGCACTTGTAAACTCGTATCCACAGCGTATTTTGGCTTAAACCCTTTAACTTCGTACATATTGATGGCTCCAGTATATTTTACTGGCAAAGTTCCCGCTTGTTCGCAGTCGAACATATCACGCAAGAAACTATATGTCATTTCCGAAACGAGGATTTTGCCCGTTTGTGCATACGATTCAATTCGGTAGGCAATGTTGGCGGCGTCGCCTTTCAGTTCGTACGTATTTTTCTTTTTGCCCGAGATTGTTGCTACCACGGGACCTGTATGTATCCCAATGTGGATATTCCAGATGTTTTTTTCTGAGCGGAGAAAATGATTGATTTCCATTGCTGCCAAGACGGTTTCAATAGGGTTAGTCCTATTTTTCGTTGGTATTCCGCCTGCACACACGTAAGAATCGCCAATTGACTTGACTTTCTTAATCTTATATTTTGAAACAATTTCGTCGAATTTCATCCAGATTGTGTCGAGTTCGTCGACAAGGGACTGGGCGTTGTCGGAATTTTGTAGTTTGTCGAATCCAACAATGTCGGAATAGAGTACCGTAACCATTTTAAAACGGCGCGTTTCCAAATCGGCAAATGTGTGAACGACATCGTTTTCTGCATTTTTCAACTGAGCCAACTGTGCATTGGCCTCGTCGAGCAGTCGTTGCAGATGAGCGATTTCGTCGCGTAAATTCTCATTTTCCCGAACCAATTCTTCCTGATTCATGTCTTTTCTGTATTGATGATGAAAAGTACGGATTTTTAGGGAAATACAAAGCGATTGAAGGAAAATTTCGTAAAAATTCAAAACATTCTTTGTATTTTTGGAAACGAATAATTTTTGTTATGCGAAAATATCTTCATATAGTTCTTGTATTGTTGTGTTTTGTGCCTTCGTGTAAAAAGGAGGATGCAAAACCTGTCGATTGGACTGAATATTATCCGCTTGCAATTGGAACGACTCGTATATACGAGTGTACAAAAATCACCATCGATGTGCCTGCCGATATTCGCGATACGGCAACGTTCTTGCTTCGAGAAACGGTAAAGTCGCTTATTTCGGAAACTAAAAATTGTAGGACATTTGCCGAAAATTGTGAAATAAAAGAGGAGGGTAGTAGCGAGTGGAAACCGTATTTTTCGCTCAGCGTACAGCAATATGACCATGCGGTTGTCCGTGTAAAAGACAATGTGCCTTTGCAAGTGTTGAAATTTCCTGCAAAAATGGGTTTTACGTGGGATTTGAATGAATTCAACACGTTTGACGAACAACGAATTTCATATTCGGCCATCAATTATATTAACGATGACGCAGCCGATGTACTATGGAGCGATTCAACATTAGAGGTGACGCAAAGTGATTTTAAGTCGCTATATACCTATCAGTATGCCGTGGAGCAGTATGGAAAAAACGTTGGAATGTTATATAAAAAGACGATTGACGTGGAATCGCAGCCGAATCACGCAAAAATTGATTTGACGAAAGATATTGAAGAACGCATAACAAAAGGCACGATTTCGACGTTTCGTCTAAAACAATTCAGCAACGGCAAGTAATGCAAAAGAAATGTTTCATACTGTTTTTCTTTTTCTGTATCGTTCTGTCTTTTAGTACGATAGCGCAGCCGTTTGTTGTATACGACACTATTCCGATTCGTCACAGAACAAGCAAACTCCGTCTCTACAAAAAAGCTGAGAAATGGTTTAAGACCGAAAAGGGAATGAAACTTCTCGGGAAAAACTGGAAAGAGCGGAAACTCAAAGGGAAGGGCTATTTCCCGTATGCAAACTATGTCCAAATCCCCGATATTTATTTGTCGTCGCACGCTGCGGAAAAAACAAAGGGTAGCATTATATTCAATGTGGATGTTTCAATAGAAGATTCCATCATTGTTGTGAAATTTTGGAATTTCCTGCACGAAGCTCGCTTTACGGAATACGGAACTTCATCGTTCGGTCGGCTCATGGATTATGAGAAGGTACCTTCGGGAAAATGTATGGAGGTTGAAGAATGGTGTAATGCCGTATGGGCGGACATGAAGGAGTGGTCGGTTTATGAAACCAAAACTCGTGCAAAACGTATGATTCCTTCAACTCTTATTCGTAAACGAACGTTCAAAGTTGTTGAAGAGAAAGAACTTGTTCCGCCTAAAACGAGACCAGAAGACGATCCAGAGGAGTTTCTTAATTTGGATAATTATCTCTTGAAAGACACCGAAGGAAAATATGCCGACTACGACAAATGGCCAGAAGATATTGAGGCAGAAAGAGCCGCCGCAGCAGCAGCCGCTGCAGCCGCAGCAGAAAAAGAACGAAAAAAAGAGAAACCAAAAGATGAATACGATGACGAAGAAGACTATGAAGATGTGGATTCGGGAAGTGAAGAGGTTGTTGCACCCACTGTTCCAAGTGTAGAAGAACCATCACCGAAAGCAGAAGATGACGAAATAATTGACGATTACGACGATGAAGATGATGAGGAAGTAAGTGTGAAGCCATCAAAAAAGGAGAAGTCTAAAAAACAGCCACAGGCAAAGGCTCCAAAGGAGAAGAAGCCCAAAAAATCGAAAGATGACTACGATGACGATTATGATGACTACGACGACGAATAAAAAACTTTGGTGCACTATTCTAATTTGCCTTATGAACGCCTTTGTATATGCTCAATCTATCAATATGAGTGAGGAGAAATTTCAAGTCAGAGGAGAAATTTGTCATTGGGACTACAACAAAAAGGCGGCGGTAGTCCTCACATTTGACGATTGGACGCCTGGACAATATCCACTTGTAGTGCCGACATTGAAGCAATTCAAAATGGTTGCGACTTTTTTCCCGTTGACGAGTAATATTGAAAAGACCGATATTGGCTGGAAGGCGGCACAAGCGACAGCGAAAAACGGCAACGAGCTTGGGAATCACACGCTTACGCATCCCGATATAACAAAACTGACTGATGAAACATTGGAAAAAGAAGTGATGGAGCCAGTTTCTCAGATTGAGAAAATTGTTCCGAACAATGCCGTCATTTCCTTTGCGTATCCATACGGAGCCGGGGCTGATGACCAACATTCAATAGAGTTCCTTCGTTCCAAAGGATTTGTGGGTGCACGGAGCGTATGGGGCATGTCGGACTATTCCTACAATTTTGCCAAAGAAGACGAGGATTATTACAAAATTCATTGCTATGGCATGAACGAGAGTACGAAAAATTCGCAGTTTAACGCTGAGGTTGAATCTGTTATAAAAGGCGGCGGTCTGCTCACGTTTTTGTATCATAGTGTCGATGATGATTTGAATTCCTATCACGACAGTTGGTATGCTCAAGTAAAACTTGATTCGTTGAAGGAACAATTACGCTTTCTAAAAAAACATCAAGATGAAGTTTGGGTGACCACGTTTGGTAATGCAATTCTTTATCATCGCGAAGCAAATTGTGCAAAACTTCGAGTACAAGAACGGGATGGCTTTATAGAAGCAAAACTCACCATTACGAATTTGGAATTCCGTGATTTAGTTCCTCAAACCTTGATGGTTCCACTTACGATAAAAATTTACACCGACAAGAAATGGTCGTCGGTTGAGCAAAATGGCATGTCAATCCCTATTGACAAACAAACCGATACGTATGTTCAATTCCGTGCAATACCTAATGGGGGAGAGATTGTGCTAAAACAAAATTAGTTTTTCCCTATTCCAGCCATCTCGAACAAATTAAAAATCAGTTTTGATGTTTTTGTTTCGTCTAATGGTTCATTTTCTGTACTTACCATATTAAAAAATACCACTTTGTTTTCATGAGAATCAATAATAGCAAGTGATATTTCAGAAACAGCCACAATTGGATCAACGTAGACGTAGGCCATTCCAAGTGTTAAAACGGCCGACAATACCGATAGCGAAACAGCTTTTGTGACTTGTGCTGTTCTATTCCATCGTGTCCGAGTAAATCCACTCTGACGCGCTATCAGGCCATATCTTTTCCCGCTGGATTCTATCAATGAATCAATAAAAGACGGGATAGTAACATATTCTATCTCATTTTTTTGCATGTGAGACAAATGAACAATAAAATTATTGATTTCTTGATTTTGACCGATATGTTCAATACTTGTAACATGTGTGTGACGAACACTATATGTCAATATTTTTTCGAGATTTCTGCTTGCCACATCCGATAGAGAGTCATTGGCAAATACATTGTTACCTTTAGTAATCAGTCCAATTTCAGTTTGAGGTTCTATAAGAACAACATCATTGATTTCTTGAACATTAACATCATTTGTTATAAATATGTTTTGTTTACACGAAGTACATAGTCCTATAATTAGGAGTAAAGACAGAAATTTTTTCATTTTGTTTGAGGTTATAAATTTTTTATTGCGGCCTAAAAAGAGATTTCCCTGTTGCCGAGAAATCTCTTTTCGATAGTATTAATTACACATTTGTTCAAATTCTTCAACTGATGGAATGTCGTTGTGATGCCATTTGTTGATGATTTTTCCGTTTTTCAATAAAACCAAACCAGGGTTGGAACGGACAATTGTTTTAAGTAGAATGTCGTCAGCAGAAACGTATGGATATGCTGCACCAGTTTTTGCCGAATAGTCTTCAATTACATCGTCGAGACTCGATGTTGCACCATAGAATACGTAGCCTTTCGATTTAGCCCAATCGTACACTGCATTCACTTTAGATTGGTTTTTAGGATTTGACTGCTTCAAATCATAGTGAATAGCCATCAGTACATACGAAGTATCTGTAATGATGTCGCAGGTTGCGTCGCGGTCGCCATCGGAGAACATGAGACTTTCGACCATGTAAATATTTTCGGTTTGTAACGTGTCGCTTTGTACAGGCTCTGATTTTTCGCGTACTTCGCGGATAGGAACGTCAGGATTGTATTCCCAAATCGTGTAATCTGGATAATTATTCACTATGTCGAATTCTTTGTGTTCGCCTGTCTGCAAGTTTATGAAATCTGCGTATTGAAATACTTTGTCGTTATTAGATATGGTCACGTCGCCACATTTTTCGCCTTTCAGCGTCACGCCAATCTTGTACGGACGGAAATCTATCGGCGGAAGATGGCGGAGTGCATAGAACGAGATTCCCACTATAACCACAGTCAAACAAGATAAAAGAATGATAGATTTCTTGTTTGAAATCAAGTCTGTAAACCTGTTGCTAAAAATGAACGTGATGATGACAGGAATGACAATTACAAGATTTTTTACAAACGTCTGCCAGTTTGTCAATACCAATGCGTCGCCGAAGCATCCGCAGTCGTGCACCAATTCTTTTCCAGAAACATTTTCTTGCATTGCCAAATAGAATGTGATTGGAATGAACACAATCATAAATATCAATGCGCAGAGCGACGACCATTTCGGGAATAGTTTGAACAACAATGCCAATCCGACAAGTAATTCAATGGTACTTAGAATTATACCAAACGTCAGTGCCGCTGGGGCAAAAATATCGTCAATTCCCCATGCTTCGAAATAATCAATGAATTTGTATTTTGAGCCAAGTGGGTCGTCGGCCTTTACAAAACCTGAAAATACAAATAGAATACCCGAAAAATAGCGGCAAACGTTCAGCCAAATCTGTTCGGGATTGAACACTAATGCCAAGCCCAAAGAAGCAACGGCAATCATTGCAACGAGAACCCACAGTTTTGTCCACGAGGCATCTTCTAAATATCCAAAGTTCGCAAAAAGCGTCAACGAGAAAAACATGGCAATCAAGCCAGCAAAAAACAATAGTCTTCGTTTAGCATCCATATTATTTATCTTTTTCAATTACTAATTTTATAAGGGCAAAAATAGAATAATTAATCATATCCTGATAATTGGCGTCGACGCCTTCGGAAATCTTTGTAATTCCTTTATTATCTTCGATTTGCTTTGTTCGGTGAAGTTTTTGGAGAATCACATCGGTAAAGGAGCTCACGCGCATGGAACGCCACGCCTCGCCGTAGTCGTGGTTTTTGTTCGTCATGAGTTCTTTTGTTGCATCATAATATTTATTGTAGAGCGCCATTGCCATGTCCTTTGGCAATTCTATCGGTGCGTCAGTTCCTTGTAACTCTAACTGAATCAATGCTATAATGCCATAATTCACTATTGCTATAAATTCTGGAACAATGCCTTCGCCAACTTTCGAAACACCTTTTTCTTCCAAACTTCTAATCCGGCTTGCCTTAATAAAAATTTGGTCCGTCACCGACTCGGGACGCATAATTCGCCATGCCGTGCCGTAATCGTCGTATTTTTTCTCAAAGATGCTCAGACACATCTTTTTAACTTCGTCGAATTCTTCGTTTGTATTCATCGTTTTTGATTTTACATGACAAAGATAATGGAAATATTGCTTAAATTTGAAAAACGAAAAAAAATTGCTGACGATGGACTGGAATTCCATGGACTATTCTTCTCCCAAAGTAATGGGAATTCTCAATGTGACGCCTGATTCGTTCTACGATGGCGGTTCTTATACGACAGAAAATGCAATACAACAGCGTCTTGAGAAAATGCTCGACGAAGGTGCCGATATTGTCGACATTGGAGCATACTCATCGCGTCCTGGAGCTGCCGATGTGCCCGAAGATGAAGAATTGAACCGTCTTTGGAAAGTCTTGCAAATCATTAAACGGGATTATCCCGAAGTGCTTGTTTCCATCGATACGTTTAGATTGAGCGTCATTCAAAAGGTTTTTGACAGATTCGGACAGGTTATGGTCAACGATATTTCTGGCGGCAATTTCGACCAGAAAATGATAGAATTTACGGCAAAAACCTGTCTCCCATACGTTTGTATGCACATGCAGGGTATGCCGCAAACCATGCAGCAGAATCCTCATTATCAGAATGTTGTTGAGGAAATTTTGGCTTTTTTCAAGAAAAAAATTGAGGAAGCGAACAAATTTAACCATAAACATTTTGTCATTGACCCAGGATTCGGTTTCGGAAAAACTGTAGAACAGAATTATGAACTGATGAATCGTCTTGACACGTTTGTTTCGTTGGGTTTTCCGCTATTAGTAGGAATTTCAAGAAAATCAATGATTCAGAAAGTGCTGAATTGTACGGCTGACGAAGCACTGAATGGAACAACTGTGCTTAACACCTTTGCTCTCACAAAAGGTGCAAACATTCTCAGGGTGCACGATGTAAAGGAAGCCAAGGAAGTTGTTAAACTTTTTGAAAAGTTGAATTAAATTCCTTGTAAGTTTGGTGCATGTGTCGCAACGTGCGACGATTCTATTGCCTGCGAAATGTTAATGACATAGTCGCCGATTTTTTCGTACAGAGCGTACATACTGCTGTATATTGTCCCGACTTCAAACGAATAATCTCCCGATTTTACTGCTTCGACATGCACGTCGCGTAATAAATTACGATATTCATTTATCTTATCTTCAGCCTGATATGCTGCGGAAATATTCACTGCCTCGTAATCATGACTCAAGTTGGAGTGCATAATGTCGAGTGCATTTTTCACGAAGCCGAACATTTTTACCAAATGAGCATCGTTCACAGGTCCGAATTTAATGTTTTGTTCCCGTTGAGCCTTTTTGGTGATTGAAATATGATAAATGCCGTCGCCGATGCTTTCCAAATTGTCGATAATACGTAGCATGGCACTGATTTTCTTGGAACCTTCCGTACTCATTGAAGATTCGGAAATGTGAGTCAGGAAGCGGGCAATTTCGCGTTCCATCATATCGGTCACTTCTTCGTATTTCGCAATCTTTTCTAAATAATCGTTAAAGGCTTCTTCGGATTTTGTGTTCGTCATTTCCAACAAGTAATCGTACATTTTCAAAACTCTGCTCGAAAACAGCTGAATTTCCTGCTGTGCACTTTCAATGTCCAATTCCGACGTATTGACGAAATGACTTGGAATATATTTTAGTTTGAAGATTTCTTCTTCGGTTTCTTTTACTGGCAAAGCCCAGTTTACGATTCTTATAATCTGTGGAATAAAATTCACCAAAATGAGCGTGTTAATCACGTTGAAAACTGTGTGGAATATAGACAACGCCAACGGCATTGCCTCGGGACTATAGCCTTCGCCCCCAGGTAGAGTATACGGGTCGGAACCGATGAAGAACACCGTCATCTTGGCAATCAAGCTCATAAGCGGATAAAATACAACTAGTGAAATCAACACACCTAGCACGTTGAACACCAAATGGGCAAGAGCCGCTTTTTTCGCCATGGTGTTGGCAACCATTGCCGCCAAGTTCGCTGTGATTGTCGTTCCAATATTTTGTCCCATAACCAATGCCACAGCCACATCAAAACCAATCCAGCCTTTGTAACACATCACCAATGTGATTGCCATCATTGCCGCACTTGCCTGAACAATGCACGTGAGAATTGCACCAATAATAATGAATAGGAAAATGGACAAATATCCGTAATCCGACATTTTTCCGAGAGTTTCCAGCAATCGGGGATAATTACTCAAGTCAGGCATGGCTTCCTGCATAAAGTGGAGTCCTATAAGCAACAATGCCAAACCGATAATGAATTCGTGTATTGATTTCCGTTTGTCGTTTTTCATAAACATGAACGGCAATGCCACTGCAACAGCCATCAGCGGAAACGTGAGTGCTCCGCCCGAATCGCCTAACCCGAACAATGAAATAATCCATGCCGTGATTGTCGTTCCGATATTTGCTCCCATGATTACGGCTATTGCGCCTGCAAGCGACATTAAGCCTGCGTTTACAAAACTTACGACCATCACTGTCGTAGCCGACGAAGATTGTACAGCAGCCGTTACAACTGCTCCCGTCAAAATGCCCCGAACAGGACTGTCGGTCATTTTTGCCAAAATAGTACGCATTTTGTTTCCTGCCATTTTCTGTAAACTGTCACTCATCAGTTTCATTCCGTACAGAAATACGCCCAAGGCTCCAACGGCGACCAACAAGATTTTCAATACCGACAATACTGTTTCCATCTCTTAATTTTTTTCACAGCAAAAGTATTTTCGTTTTGTTATGAGAATATTAATCAATGTTAAGTTTTTGTTAAATCGTTTTATTGATATTGAGAATTAAATACAATTATTTGTGAAGATAGTGTTCCGCCGATAAATCTTTCAATATAGCGGCACCTTGTTCGGCGGTAATATCGCGCTGTGGCTCCGCCATCATTTCGTAACCGACCATGAATTTTTTTACAGTAGCCGAACGGAACAGCGGTGGATAAAAGTGCATGTGCATTGTCCAATAATCATAATTTCCACCATCAGTCGGCGCCTGATGAACGCCTGCGGAATACGGGAACGAGGTTTTGAACAGATTATCGTATTTACACGTCACAATTCTGTACATATCAGAAAAATTGCGGAGTTCCACATCGTTCAAAGCGGCAATTGACGGCTTTGAAATTTTGGGCAGCACCATAACCTCGAACGGCCATGTAGCCCAAAATGGAACCAATGCAACAAAACTGTCGTTTTCGGCAATCACTCGCTCGTTTCTTTGCAGTTCTTGCTCCACGTATTCCTGCAAAAGTGGTTTTGTATGCTGTTCAAAATATGTTTTTTGTCGAAAATTCTCTTTCGAAACAATTTCAGGAATCGACTGTTGAGCCCAAATTTGACAATGCGGATGTGGATTGCTGCACCCCATTGCCGCACCTTTGTTCTCGAAAATTTGAATGTGATTGATGAATTCCTTCGAGCCAAGTTCCACATATTCCCGTTGCCAAACCTTCGCTACCGCAAACATTTCATCGGACGACAATTGTGGAACGGTTTTATTATGATATGGAGAAAAACAAATCACACGGCAAATGCCCTTTTCGCTTTTCGCTTGGAACAAGCCATCGTCAACTGCTCCGTCGGATATATTTGGAGTTATGGCGCTGAAATCGTTTGTAAACACAAACGGACCGTTGTATTTCGGATTTTGGACGCCGCCGGCACGGGAATTTCCCGGACAGAGATAACAGGTTTCGTCATATTCAGGCAAATTCAAACTGACAGGCGTTTCCTGCTGCCCTTGCCACGGCCGTTTCCCTCGATGGGGCGAAACCAGCATCCATTCGCCCGTCAACGGATTGTAACGACGGTGCGTGTCATTTTTCATATCAAATCCGCTCATAGCATTATCTCGTTTGTCCCGTCGCTCACCACTATATCGTAAATCACCGACGGAGTGTTGTATTTCTTATAATATTGTTCGTTCATCATTTGCTTAAAATCCTCAACGGCAGACTTTTTCACCACAGAAATTGTGCATCCGCCGAATCCGCCGCCCATTATCCGTGAACCGACAATGTCGCTCGAAGTGCGTGCAATATCAACCATTTCGTCAATCTCTTTGCAACTTGCTTCGTACAATTTGCTCATTCCTTCGTGGGTGGCGTACATCATTTTTCCGACCGTTTCAACATCGCCACGCAGCATGGCTTCGCACGCCGTAAGCACACGTTGGTTTTCCTCTATCACGTATTTGCAACGCATATATGATTTTTCAGACATTTCCGATTTGCAACATTCCAACTGCTCCAATGTAGCATCGCGCAACGAACGGATTTCTGGGTAATGCGACGACAGCACACGTACGCCTTCTTCGCCTTCGTGCCGACGAACATTGTATTCCGACGATGCAAGTTCGTGTTTTACATTGCTGTTACACAATACAATAGCATAATCGTTGAGAATGAACGGGAAATGCTGGTATTCCAACGAACGGCAATCAAGTCGAACCACAGAATCCTTTTTGCCGAACATCACCGCAAATTGATCCATTATGCCACAACGGAGTCCAACAAATTCATGTTCAGTTAGTTGTGACATTTTCACCAAATCAATGGTTGAAAATCCAAAATCAAAAATAGCATTTAAGGCGTATGCAAAACCACATTCAAGTGCGGCTGATGACGACAAACCTGCGCCCAACGGCACGTTTCCGCCAAACACCACATCGACCGATGGCACGGAAAATCCTTTTTTCTGCATTTGAGCAACCACGCCGAGCAAGTAATTCGCCCATTTCTTGTCGGTTTGCGGAACAATGTCGGGGAACTCGCCAAAGTCGTTTAAATCAGTAGCATAGAAGCGAAATGTTCCCGTAGTATTTGGAGCAACGGCAAACACAATTTCCTTGTCGATTGCCGCCGGCAACACAAAGCCATCGTTGTAGTCGGTATGTTCGCCAATGATGTTAATTCGCCCCGGCGAACGAAACATTCGAGGCGTAACCGAATATAAATCAATAAATTTTGTCCGTAGTTCTTGTATCATTTACACTTTGAAAAATTTGTATAAAAATAAACAAATTTATAATTCCAACGAAAGTTGCTGTGGCATTTTATAATTGAATGTAACTCTGTGAAAATCTGTCAGTCCGTATTCTTGAATTGCCATTTTGTGTTTTTGGGTCGGATAGCCTTTGTTTGAAAGCCAGTCGTACATAGGGAACTGTTGGTGGAGTTCGTCCATAAAGTCGTCACGAAATGTTTTTGCCAGAATTGATGCTGCTGCAATTGATAGAAATTTACCGTCGCCTTTTACGATGCAGTCATACGGAATTTGTTTGTATTTTTTGAATTTATTTCCGTCAATAATGAGATGTTCGGGAAGTGTTGAGAGTTGCTCAATAGCCCTGTGCATGGCGAGAATCGAGGCATTCAAAATGTTAATCTTGTCGATTTCGTGATTATCGACAATGCCGACAGCCCAACATGTTGCATCTTTTATAATTTGTTCCCGAAGAATTTTTCTTTTTTTATCGCTGAGTTGCTTGGAATCGTTCAGTTCCTTGTTGTGATAATCGGGAGGGAAGATAACCGCAGCGGCATATACCGGACCAGCAAGACAACCCCGTCCCGCTTCGTCGCAGCCGGCTTCTATACAATTGGGAGTGTGGAACGGTTTAAGCATTATTTTTTCTTTTGACGAAGTAAAATATCGTATTTTGTTATTGCCCAGAAAACCCATTTGTCTCCGTACATACCGAGAGCCATGTGTGTGACGTCGGGAGTCATAACTTTCATGCAGTTCTGAGAACGTTTTTCGGTAATCCAATGTGTAACCACGGTGTCTATTACGGCTTTCATTTCTTCGGTGTCGCTTACGCCGTTGAACGATTGTCCGTAGCCAACGCAGAATGCCATTTTCATTGCCTGTACGAAATTCAAGCCGTTTTCGTTTTCGTACGTCACACCTTTGTATTGCGTTTTGTTTATTCTGTCCCAAGGAGTTTCTCCGTTGATGTTCACATCTTCGCTATGGTTTTCGAAAAACATCTCCTTTGCGTGTTCGTTTGCCAGTCGTTCGAGCGTTGTGTCCCATTCAATGGTAGGGACAGGAGCCACGTAGACAATTTCACTTGTGTCGCATTCGCAACCTTTTGTACGCCATGTGTTTACCGCCTCGAGGGCATATTTTCTGAATAAATCTTTTTCATAATCCAGCGGAATTGTGTGAAATTCCCGATTAAGTCGAATTTCAATGTCTTGGAATTTTCTGTTGTTCGGAAAAACTTCCTGAGCAAGAGCAAGATAGCGATAGGCGTTTCGGAGCAGAACGCTGTCTTTCCAAGTCCTTTCGTGTGATGCCGTTGCTCGGTAGGCGCTGGCTTGCGAATTTATGAGTTCAATCCACCGTTTTTCAATGTGGCTGTATATTCCTTTGTCTTCGGGATACAGTTCCAAACCTTTTTTTGAGAAATCATAAAACAGAGTTTTGTCGTCGTCAGTTCGAGCTGTGTCAATACTTATGAGCAAGGCTTTTTTGAATCCTTCGCTGATGCCGTAGTTCCCTGCAAATTTGACTTTATAATTTCTGATAAGAGTGAACAAGTCGCTGAACATCCAATTTTCCGCCAATAATATGGCACCTTGCGTGAGCGCAGTATAATTTTCGCTTCCACTTGCCGATTCGGCAGAAGAGCGGGCATATAATTTTTCAACTTTCGCATAACATTTGTCGTAGCGCCCTGCTTCGGCGTCAAGACGGGCATATTCGAGTCCGTCGGCTTTTTTTGTTCTGAAAATACTCGAAAGACGTTGGTTAATTGCCTGTGCTTCAGAGGTGTTTGCCGTTTTAATCTTCTGTGCCCGTGCTTCGGCAAATTGTTTGATTATAAGCAACGTATCGTTGTGTTCGTCAAGAATTTCTCGGTCTTCGTCTTTGGAACTGAGAATGCTCAAGTTTGAAAGGCAGTCGAGCAATGGATTTTTTGAAATCTCCTTATAGGTCGATGGTGATTGCGCCATTTCGAAATATGCAATTGCTTTTACATAGTATGCCTCGAGCATTTCGGGCTTTTTCTTAAGAGCAGCATCACACTGTTGAATACATTTTGCATAATCTTGTTTGTTATAGGTTGCATATAACTTGCTCATTTTCTGCGGAAAGCAATGTAATCCGATTAAACACACAAGACATGTGGCGAGGAATTTTTTCATAACTAATGAATGTAGAATTTTTGAGTTAAACCATTGACTGAGATAATGTAGATACCACTTTGCGGAACAGTGTATGAGCAAGAACCTTTGTGCTTAAAAATTGTCTGTCCTTGTGGAGAATATACTGCAACCGAAGATGTTTCATCGGTCGAAACTGAAACAGTGTGACGATTTACAGTTACCGTTGCGATGTCGGATAAATCATTTACGGTATTCAAGTCCCATTCCCCGTATTTCAAAGAAATGTTGCCGTCGGGTAGGGCACGAAACAACACGTATTCGATTGTCTGATACAATATTGGGCAATTCTCTCCATTTTGAGTGATTTCGCAGAATGTCTTTCCTGCATTATAAACCTTTATAGTAAGTGGTTGATTATAAATAGAGTCGGGTAACGTGTCTTCGATTATAAAACTGTAACCGTCAGGATTTTCGGTGTCATATTCCGAAATTACTGCGCACTTCGCTTCGCGGTGGTATTTCACAGCATTGGCAACAGTTGTTATCCAAATTTTGTCGCGCAAGCTGTTGAGAGTGTCTAATTGGGCATAAAGCGAATCCTTGGGAATATTTGCGTAATCGCCCGATTTTGCGACACCATGATAGAGATAGGTTATAAAGCCCCCTCCGTTGATGACTTTTGTAAGATATTTCGCAAAATCTTTTGTCGTTTTCACTCCATCGCCGCCTACGCCTACTGTACGCAGATTGTAGTAGTCATTGTCGGACGATGCAAAATTGTAACGATAATTTGTCGGTGGCCAAACACCACGTGCGGCAATGTGTCCCGCATTTCTGACGGAATCAATTGTGGCATCAGAAAAGGTTCCAAACGGATAGTCGTAAGTCAGTGCCTTTTGCGAAACAAGTGCGGCATCAAGTTTTTCTTTTGAGGGACGTGCTTCGGCGGCTATTATCGAATCAACCGATGAATGTGTCATCGAATGATTTCCAATTTCGTTTCCCAAATCAGCGGCAGTGTTGATTTGAGAAATTTTTGACGCATTCAAGTCTTTTGCAATAAAATAAAATGTAGCAACCATGTCGCGCTCTTGCAACGCAGGTACGACCACCGTCGGATGTGTCGACAACCAGTCGTCGAATGTAAGAGCTACCGCGCTTTTTTTGTTGTAATCCCAATTACAAATCTCCACAGTTTGAGCAAAACCGAAGATTGCAGAAAATACAAGTGTTGTAAAAGTAAGTAGATGTTTCATTGTCAAAATTTTGATTCAAATGTACAAAACAATTTTCTTACAAATTAACATGGAGATTTTTTTTTCGTCTGGTCAAATATTAACAACAATTATCGACCATGTTAAAAATAATTTTCATACTTTTGAACCACTTTTGTAAAAAGGCAATTTGTAACTTTTTTCAAATTAATGTAGTCTTATGGACGAGAGAAATTTTAAAACTATGGGCAATTTTCGTAACTACGTATCATTTATACTGATATTCTTATCTTTTATTGGGAATGTCTGTGCACAGAACGAGGTAACTGTACATATCAATTCTGGAAATCCAAGATTTCCGTTCCCTCAATTTCTTGCGTATGAATATGGAACATCTCACCATTTGGAAAATCTTGGAACAAAAAACCCTGAAGGTGTTGTCCATGCAGAAATGGAACAGGATATTCGCGACGCATATCAGATTTTTGCCAACGAATGGACTTACACGGGCGACCAGCTGAATGGCGTGAAATATATCCGTGGTAACTTGGGCTGTCCGTACGATTGTCGTGAAGGTGACGGATATTCGCTTTTGGCTGCGGCAATTATGGGAGACAAAACGTCTTTTGACGGTTTGTGGATGTGCGTTCACGACAAATCTCGCGTAAAACAATATCGTTATATTGATGGTGCAATGTTTCAGCCAAACTATGCCTATGGCGATTATTCAATAAAGGATAACCAAGATGCCGCAACCGACGGTGACGTTGATATAGCTTTGGCGTTGTACGTCGCTTGGATGCAATGGGGCGACTATATGGGAATAAACGATGCTCGTGGAAATCCAATTTCATATAAAAAAGAATTGATGGACGTGCTGAAAGGTTTCATTCACTTGCAGACACGTTTTCCAGACGATGGCGAACCTCGTCGATATTTGTCGGGTGAAATCGGCTTGGACGGATATTTGAAGAACGGTAACACGTGGGCGGAAGCGACAAATTATGTTTCGCAGAATCCTATCACTGTTGATGGTGTGAGTATGAGACCTGAATTTGCAGGTCCTTGCAATGTGCATACCGATTACCTTGCACCGGCATATTTCCACGAATTTTATGAATTGTTGGAGAAAGAAAATCCAAGCGATGTTTCGGAATTCGAGAAAAATCAGTTCAAACGTTGTGCCGCTTCGTGCGACTGGATGGTGGGCAATTGGATTTCGCAAAATGCAAAAAATATCTTCGTCGGTGAGGAAGCCACGGTCAACGGAACAAGCGTTACGATGCACGCAGGAAACCAAGGTGGTCGTTTCCGTTCGGTTTGGCGTACGGCGTTGAACTATGTCTGGCACGGAAACCCTACATATACGTGGAATCCTTCAACCCATACGGTTTCGGAGACAAGCAACACATACGAACACGACGGTGCAGTGCGCTATTCGAATTTTATGAATGACCCGCAAGGTTGGGACCACGCAAACTGTACGAAGTTCGGTGGCGGTCCGAAAGTTACATACAAAGGTCCCGCTACATTGCACTGGGATATTGAACCCGACGGCAGCTTCCCTTCAAGTGAATTTATCTTCAACTGGATTGCCGGCTGTGGAACAATGTCGGCTATTTCGGCAGAAGATTTGGAATTATTGGGGGTTTTGTACAGAACGTGTAACATTGAATGGGATATTACAACAGGAGGCGACGGTTACTTATCGTCTGTTCCTCATTATTTCCACGGATGGTTCCGTTTGCTCGGTATGTTGACGGCAACAGGTAACCACATTGCTCCGGCAAAAATGATTGCCCAACCTAATATGAAGATTTATCGGGCATTAAAAGATAGTTTGTCGTTTGCATATACTGGCGATACATTCACATATTTGTTGGATTACCGAAATTATGGCTCTGTTGATGCACAAAATGTAACAATTGTAGAACACGTTCCTGACGATTTTATCTTTGTAAGTGCCGAACGTGGTGGTGTTTACGATGCTGCTACACACACTGTTACCTGGAACATTGGAACTGTTCCGGGATTCAAGACTGGTTCGCTTGATGTGACCAAAGGTCAGGTTTCGTACGTAGCGAAAGTTGGTCCGAATGCATTCGGTAGATATTGTACCACGGCAGAAATCTCTTGCTCCAACGGTTTGGGCTGGACAAGCAACGAATATCCGAATTATGTTACGGCAACAATGCAACGAAACTGTGTAGATGTCATAAAACGTTCGTTGATTATTGACAAAGAAGCGAATTTGGAAGAAACCAATCCAAATCAGCTTGTGACATACACTATAAATTTCGAGAACTCTTCGGAGGCCGGTTGGCTTGATGGTGGTCGTCCTCGTGTAAACATAGCTTTTTCAAACGGCGGTTTGGCAACGCAGCAAGAATGGTTGCGTTTCCGCTTGTACAACGATGCAATTGAACCATATATCAATTATGGAAATTACCGAGTTTCGTACTATATGTACGATGCGGCACGCAAAAGTTTAGGAGATCCGGGATGGGGCTGGTACACGGCAATTTACGAAGGGAAACGCTCGTCTGCCGATGCAATATCGGTTTCTCACGAAACAGTTGTGGAAGGAGAAGACGCATACGGGAAATGGAATCAGAGAATGATTCTTCAATTTGCACCATTGTTGGTTACAACAACGGGACATTTGAGCAACTATTACGGAATGGGCTCTCGTATTCACCGAGGTGGAACGGAACCACTACGTGTTGCGGGATACATTCATCCGAATCCGTGGGTTAATACCGATTTCTCCGACGACTGGTCTTGGGACGCTGCGGCAGAAGGAGCAGAAGACGGGGCTTATTATCCAGTGACGCCAAGTTGGCAGCGAATCGACCAAACAACAGGTCAATCAATAGAAACTCCTGTAAATGAATATATTCCATCCGTTTGCGATGTGCCTACGCATACCGTGTCGAACATTCTTGTAGAAGAATATGACGGTTATGTATGGCGTCGTATTTTGGGTACGGGACCTATGGCAGGCCGCGATATGTATAACGTGGTGGTTCGCGATACGTTGCCGAAAGGTCTGACATTCGTGGAATTCAAGAGCTCATGTCCACTGGCAAACTTCAATGCAACAATGACGACGGCAAAGACTTCCGATGGTCGTGACATCATCATTTGGCGAATTCCGACAATGCAAATCAAACAAAAGGGAACAATCAAATACACGGCTCTTGCAAATTTCCCGTCGGGACGCTCGTGCGAGACAAGCGACGAGGTCATCGACAACGTGGCTTGGATTTATGCCGATATGAACTCGCCTGTGGGTGATACAGCTTCCGTTACGGTTACGTGTGCAAAGGTTCCAGAACCAATAGAACCTACTACGTTGACTAAAACGCCAAGTGTTGACATTGTTTCGGTTGGCGATGAAATAACCTACACGTTGGAATATGAACAAACTCACGGCTTCGTAACCGACAATGCGGGGCAAAATGCAAGCGATTGGACTGTTTCTGGTGGTAGTGTCAGCAATGGAACGGTTTCGGTAAATGCCAATTCCAACAGTAATGTGAAATATAACTATTCTTATTCAAAGAATATTTTCGTCGAGGCAGATTGTCAATTTGCACAATATGCTGAAACGTATTGGTATTTCCGCGATAACGTAAGACTATATCTGAAAGTTGACTATGGCGTTCTGAAAGTTGAATGCTACAACGGTAACACAAGAATAAAAGCAGCCGATTTGGTTGCTTCATCGGGGGACCTCCACGTGGCGGTTCAGGTTCAAGACGATATCTTGCGTATGTGGGTTGGTGCAACATCAGTCGATACATCAGAAAATGCTGCATTTACGGCAGAAAATGTATCTACAACGGCTGGCTACTTTGGTTTCATCAACAATGCACACGGAAATCATAAATATTCAAAGATTCATGTTCACACCGATAATGCCTACAACTTGTCTATTGTAGATGAATTACCAAGTGATTTGACATATGTCTCAAGTTCAAATAGTGGTGTGAAATCGGGCGACAAAGTTACGTGGACATTCGAGCAAGGAATAAATAATCCTATTCCATTCGGAAAAAAATACACAGTAACCGTAAAGGCAACAGTTAACACTTGCAACCAAAAGATTATAAACACGGCTCACGTTAACCTTCTCGGTCACGACGAAAACGAAATCCGTGCACAAGCTACTGTGGAATGTGGTGCCGGTTGTCCGCCTAAACCAACGGTTTCAAGTCCTGTAACGTATTGCCAGGGAGCAACCGCAACGGCACTTACCGCAACAGGTACGGCTCTGAAATGGTACACATCGGAAACTGGCGGAGCGGCTCAAAATTCAATTACGCCATCAACAAGTGCCGCTGGTACAACTACCTATTACGTTTCGCAGACAGAAAACGACTGCGAAAGTCCACGTGCGGCAATCAACGTGGTTGTAAATCCTAAACCTTCTACTCCGACGGTAACGGCACCGACAGCTGTGTGCGAAGGCGAAGAAATAACGATTTCGGCTCCGTTGATGCAAAATGCAACATACAAATGGACAGGACCGAACAGTTTCACTTCAACCGACAGAGAAGTTACGGTAACTTCGTCGGCAACGACTTCCCACGCAGGCGAATATAGCGTTGTAGTTACAAGTCAATATAGTTGTGAAAGTGATGCGGGAACGGCTACGATTGCCGTAAATGCAGTTCCCGATGCTCCGACGGTTACCTCTCCAATACAATATTGTAAAGGAGAAACTGTGTCCGACGAAGTTACCGCAACAGGAACATCCTTGAAATGGTACACTTCGGCAACGGGAACGACAGAGTTCTCTTCGTTAGTTCCGTCAACCTCGACTGTCGGAAGCGTACATTATTATGTATCACAATCGGTTGACGGGTGCGAAAGCGAACGTGCCGATTTGGAAGTGCAGACACTCGAACCGCCTGCCAAACCTACAATAACAACAAATTCTCCTGTTTGTGTAGATAGCAAGATTGAACTGTCAACCGACGCTGACGGAACATACATGTGGACAGGACCGAACAACTTCACTTCGACCGACCAGAATCCTGAAATAGCAAGTGCGACAACAGCTGCGGCAGGCGAATACACGTTGGTTGTGAAAGTTGGCAACTGTACGAGCGAAGCAGGAACGGCAACGGTTGTGGTTAACGAAATTCCTGCAACTCCTTCTCCATCGAATAACGGACCAAAATGTGCCGGAGAAGATATAACATTGTCGGTATCGGCTGTTGCAAATGCAACTTATTCTTGGACTGGACCTGACAACTATTCAAAAACAGACCAAAATCCGACAATAACTGTTGCGGGAGAATATAGCGTGACAGTTACCGTTGCCGGCTGTACGAGCGAGGCAGGAACGACAACCGTCGTAGTGAATGCAATTCCAGACGCTCCAATGGTGACAACACCAATCCAATATTGTCAGAACGAAGCAGTTTCTGCCGAAGTTTCTGCCGAAGGAGAATCTCTCTCTTGGTACACTACCGCTGACGGAAACGTGAAATACTCGTCGTTGGTACCGACAACAGCAACTGTAGGAAGCGTACATTATTATGTATCGCAAACGGTTAATGGTTGTGAAAGTCCGCGTGCCGATTTGGAAGTAAAGACTCTTGAACCACCTACAAAACCTGTAATTACTTCAAATTCACCTATTTGTGTAGGCGAAGCACTTACATTGGGAACAGAATCGGAAGGAACGTATGCGTGGTCAGGACCAAACAACTTTACCTCGACGGATAAAAATCCTGAAATTGCAAGTGCTACGGCTGACGCAGCAGGAGAATATTCATTGGTGGTGAAAGTCGGTAATTGTACGAGCGAGGCAGGAACAGCCACTGTCGTGGTAAATGCTATTCCTTCCGTTAACATCGATGCAGTTGCCAACCAATGTGTTGACGGCAATGACGTAACACTGACCGTTACTGCCACTCCAGCGGGTGGAACAGGTTCATTCAGCGGCACGGGCGTTTCAGGTTCGACGTTCTCACCTGCCACGGCGGGAGCGGGAACGCACACAGTTTCTTATACTTACGAGGTAAATGGTTGCTCAAAAACAGAATCAATTAACATTACCGTTCAAGACAAGCCAACAGTTTCTTTCAATTTACCAACAACGGCTTGTGCTTCGGGCGATATAATTGCATTGACAGGCAATCAGACGGGTGGAACTTTCACCGCTACGCCAAGTCTTGACCTCACATCGGGATTTAATCCTGCAAATGCTACTGTAGGACAAGAATACGCAATTACGTATGAATATTCCGACGGTGTTTGTTCAAATTCCACATCGAACAAAATTACCGTTTACGACCCACAAAAACCTGTGGGTGTCGATGCTGCTGAAGTATATACTAAAGTTTCTTCAGGTACAGTCCCTGAGTTGAGTGCGACTGGTGTTAATATGATTTGGTATAGCGACGAAGCGTTGACAACCCAAGTTCAAACGGGGGATTCATATACACCAAGCGAAACTGTTGTGCTTGATGAAGGCCATGGAAGAATCGGTACCTATACATATTATGTAGTAAGTACCGAAGAAGGTTGTACATCGGAAGCGACTGCGGTACATCTCGAGATATTGAGTTGTATGGTGCAAACTCCAAAAATTAATTCTGCTTCAGTATCTGTTTGTGAAGGAGAAACCGACCCTGACAAACGTATTATTAACGTCGTTACCGATGCGTATGGAATGGTGGTACGCTGGTATAATACTGCCAGAGAACTAAAACAAGAGTCCTCGGTCGTATGGACATTCGACCCTGAATTGTCGGAAGTTGGATCAAATGTGTTCTTTGTGACTGCATACGATGAAGATCAACAGTGTGAAAGTCCGTTTATAAGCGTAATCTATGCTATTCGTAAATTACCTACGGTAAGTTTCGACTTGCCTAGCGAGGTATGCTTGAACAGCGAAGAAATTGACTTTGAACCGTTGAAATCACAAACAAATGGGGTTGTTATGTCACTCTGGGGCGATCAAGGTCCAGAAACTTCATTCAATCCTAATAAAAAGGGAACATTTAATTTTGAATATTCTTATACCGATGCTCATGGTTGTACAAACAGCGTACAAAAAGAAATTCAGGTAAACGAATTGCCAGATGTCACGTTTAATGACATTCCAAACCAATGTGAATATAGTGATCTTGTTGATTTGAGTTATTATGCGGGACCAATAGGAGGAACATTCTCTGGTTCGGGCGTTACCACACAAAATAGTTTCTTCTTGTTCAATCCTGCTGCGGTAGAGGCTGGCTCTACTTCGACAATAACGTACACTTACACCGACGGGAAAAATTGTACAAATTCCGCTCAAAAAACAATACAGGTCATTGCCCGTCCTTCGGTTACGTTTAACGACGTTCCATCGTTATGCGTTGGAGGTGAAAAACACGATTTGTTACAGTACGTAACGCCGACTACAGGTACATTCTCAGGCGAGTATGTCGATGGAACAGATTTCAATCCAACAACAAAAGGAAGCCACAAGGTTTCTTACACGGTTGAATCCGACGGATGTAGTACAACGGTAGAAAAAACAATTGTTGTGAACGAACTACCTGTATTGGCATTGGAAATGAACGCAGTTGCGTGTGTCAACACTGGCAACGTAACTCCGCAATTAAGCCCTGCAAATGGAATATTTACCATCGATGGTGAAGTTTCCACAACAATTAACACTGATAATTTGTCGGTTGGCAATCACACGTTGGAATATGTTTATACCGATCCTACGACTCATTGTTCAAATTCTATCTCTAAACCATTAGAAATAAGAAAGATAGAAAAACCGACAGTTACCAATAAAACCGTTGTCATCGGTTCTACCGATTTGACAATCACTGCACAAGGAAACGGCGGCACATTTGAATGGACCGACCAAAACGGAACAAAAACGACAGGTGCGTCAATATCGCATTCAGATGCAAGCTATGCGGGCGAATGGGAATATTGCGTGACCGAAAGCGACGGAACGTGTACGAGTGAACCTGCGTGTATGACGTTCTCGGTTATCTGGTGTCCTGCCCAAGCACCACACGTTACCGTGTCAGGAGCATACGTAAACCACAACTGGGCAGATGTACTATACACCGAAATATGCGAATCCGACGAAGTTCCTACATTCCACGTAACTGGCATAGAGGATGGCGCCACAATCAATTGGTACGACGGCAGTACTGGCGGTTATATTACCACGGACTCGCCTGAGGCATATCAAAACAATGCCCTAAAGGGTAAACCGGGCGAATATTCTATGTCGGTGTCGCAAACAACAACAGGAGAGAACGGTTGTACAAGTATTCCGACAAGCGTCATTGTGAAGATTCACGAGAATCCGCAGATTGCAATTACCAACGACGATGTTCATTTCTGCGACTACGATGACAAAGTTCAAATAGAAGTTTCTTCTGACAGCGATAACGGTACATTTACGTATAGTGGTGATTTTGTAGAAGATAATTATTTCTATCCTGCAAATGCGACAACAATTGGTATGGCAATTTCTGTCACAGTAAATTATGTCGATAACGAAACGCGTTGCGAGGCAACGACATCAGCTGATTTCTTCGTTCATCATGCAGATAAATTAGCCGTCGTATCTCCTATAACTCAGCTTGAAAGCGACTATGAAACCGTTTTGACCGCCACACCTGACGGAGCTAACAAAGTTACGTGGTACGATGCGTGTGAGACAAAAACGAAATTGAAAGAAGGAACGTCGTTCAGTACGGGACTCGTAGGCGAAGTTTCGGAAGATTTCGGCGTTACACAAACCGATCCATACGGTTGCGAAAGCGAATGTGCAACAATTCAAGTCAATCGTATAAAATGTCCTACTCCAGCACCGACGGTCACGGTAGAAACAAATACCATTTGTGCGACCGACGAAGTGCCTACGTTCTATGTAAGTGGCGAAACAGGCGCAACATTCTCGTGGTACGAAAATGGCACGCTCATCAGTAACGACGCAGAATTTACGCCGACAAGCATTCAGGGCACGGCAGGTTCATACTCGTGGACAGTAACACAAACAACTACAGGTACAAACGGCTGCGAAGGTGTTGCCGCACCAGTTACGTTGAAAATCAATCCGTCGCCAGAAATTGAGGTGACGATTGACGAAATCATTTGTCAAAATGAAGGAATCAAAGTGCCGGTTTCGAATTTAACGGGCACAATATTTACATTCAACGGTCAGACAATTACACAAATCGACCCTGAAGATTACGCCCCCGACACGTATGAATTGCGTTATTCATACAATGACCCGCAGACTGGCTGTCGGGCTGTAGATGCAGCAAGTGGTTGTTTTGAGGAAGATTGTATGAAAAAGGATATTGAAATCCGCAATATCCCGATGGTAAAAGTTAAGAACATCACGAAACTTATCACTGCCGATGAGTTTAAAGTTCAAATTGAATCAGGAAATGGCGGTGCATATACGTGGATTGACGAACATAATTCACTCATCGGAATCGGTGCGTCTATAGACCATCAATATGCGAAAGAAGTCGGTTCTTGGACATATTGTGTAACAGAGACTGACGGGGAATGTACGAGCGATCCTGCTTGTCTCACATTCTCAATCATCAACTGTCCTGTTCCTTCTCCGCAGGTTGTGAAAGATGTTGTAGTTGGCTGTACGAACGAAGATGTACCTGAAATGGAGGTTGTGCAAGGCGAATACGATATTCGATGGTACAAACAAGACGATTTGAGTACAATAGTTTCGACAAATGCCAAATACGCACCGAACGATATTACCGCTGTTGGTGATTATACCTATTATGTAACACAGTTCGACGGCGAATGTGAAGGTGTTCCGTCAGCGGTTACGTTGCAAATGAAGACATCGTCGCAACCGAAAATTACAGGCAACATGGCAATCTGCGAGAACGAAAACATGCAGTTGACCTCCGATGTTGAAACGTATTGGTATTCAGACGAGCAAATGACAACGGCTGATGAGATTTCAAAAACTCATACCGTTTCGTATCCAAATGCAGGTTCGTATTCTTTGTATGTCGTTCATAAGACGGAATATTGCTCAAGCAATCCTTTTGCTGTTCTGGTACAAGTAAATGCAATCCCTGAAGCACCTGTAATTACGACAGAAAATGTTTGTAAAGGCGAAGACATTGTATTTACAGCCGAAGGAACCGACATTCAGTGGTACAAGAATTCAATTGCCATAGGAGAATTGGGAGATTTGACATATACGGAAACAGGCTCTATGCCAGGCAATGTGGTTGTTTCGGCTACGCAGACAATATTGGGCTGTACGAGCGAGAAACGTGAAGCAACGGCAATTGTATATGCAATTCCGACAAAACCGACTCCTCTAAATGCTACAATTTGCGAGTACGATGCGATGACGGAATTAGAGGTGATAACTCACGGCGATGCTGATGCAACGTGGTATTCAGACGAAACATTGTCGAATGTGGTTGCTACGGGAACATCTTACAAGCCGAGAGACAAAGTTTCGCAGTCATTCTACGTTACACAGACGTTGAACGGTTGTGAAGGCGAACCAACTGTCGTAACGTTGAAAGTGGTAGAAAAACCGCTTCCTGTATCGTTTAAACAAGTCAACGACATAGAGGTGTGCGAAGGGAACACAACTGTAATTGTCGCCGAATCGGGTAATACTGTATATTGGTACGAAAGCAAAGACGACAATCCTGTATTTATGGGACGTTATTTCACCGTTCCTACTACGGCAGTCGGTGATTACACCTACTATGCAAAACAGTCCGACAAGTCGGGATGTGAAAGCGACTGGTCGGAAAAACGCGTGAAGATTGTCGGCGGACCAGAAGAGGCTGTTCTTGAGCAACAAGATACTGTCTGCGAGTACGAAAAAGGTGGAACATTGATAGTAAGCCGTAAATCAGAAAACGAACATGTTTCGTGGGTCGCTCCGAATGGTGCTACGCTTGGTATTGGCGACACATTACACATTGCTGATACTTTGTTTAAAAAAGCTGGCGTGTATATGATAAAAGCCCGTACGACCGTTTCGACATGTTCGTTCGATACCCGTAAGGAAATAAACGTGCCGTACGTTGTTCATCCAAAACCAGTCGACCCGACGTTGTTGAAAGATGCATTCTGTTACGATGGTCAGCCGGTTACTTTGGAAACTGCGGCATCGGAACCGAAATGGTTCAACGCAAATGGCGAGATGATAGGAGCTTATTCTCCACAGTTGTCAACAATGTACAGCGATGCAGGGGATTATGCAATAAGGATGTCGCAGACAATAAATGGATGCTCGAGCGACACTGTTCTGCTACCATTCTTAATTAGTGCAATTCCAGTGCCTCAGATTATCGGAAAAGACCAGATTTGTGCGGGTGAAACCGAAACATACGTGGTTACAAAATCCGATGTCGATAACTCGGCAATTTGGTCGGTAACAGGTAATCGTGCGATTTACGAAATATCAAATTACAGTACAGGCTTTGTCCGTTCAATAGACTGGACCGAAGAAGGATTAGATACAATATCTGTTTATGAATCCAATAAATATGGTTGTATTGGTGTGACGGTATATCCTGTTGAGGTAGTAAACAAACCTGATGTTCAATTCACGGCAGAAACGCTTGGTCAAGAAGGAGTCGTGACGTTCACAAACTTGTCTGAACCACAGATTTTGAACAGTAAAGGCGTTGAAAAAGAATATCACGTTGACTATTATTGGGATTTTGGTAGAAATACCGATACGGCAATTGTTCTGAACAATTTTAAGACCTTTGACGAAACGTATCGTTATGGCGATTATGCTGCTGAATTGACTGCCGAAAACGAGTTTGGTTGTAAGAATAGCGTAGTCGAGGCGTTCTTTGTAGACGTAGAACATGGGTTGTATTTCCCAACTGCATTTGCACCGATGTCGCCAAGTGGAGATATTCGCGTGTTTAGACCGAAAGGATTCAACTGTACAACGTTCAAGATTTGGATTTATGACCAATGGAACAACCTTGTATATTATTCAGAGGGTGTGAATGGCAAAGGTTCTCCAAATGCCGAATGGGACGGAAAAGTGAATGGAAAATTGATGCAGTCGGGGACGTACCGCTACAAAGTTGAAGTGACGTTTGAAGACCACGAAGAAGACAACTTCAAGGTTACTCAGTCTGTGAAGCCAATTTGGGGCAATGTTACGTTGATACGTTAATTTGTTCGTCGAACATGTCCGTTTTTGATTGGTTGTTCAGGGAAAAAAGTCTTTCGAGAATTGCGCGAAAGGCCGGTTACACGAAAGACCAGATTGGTATTCAAAGCCGTTTTGTCCGAGAACGAGACAACTGGACACCGCATTTGGAACAGACAAAAAATTATATCTTAGAAACTGCACAGAATGTCGAACAGAAACATTCTGTCGCAGTTTTAGGTAGCGGTTGGCTTCTCGACGTTCCCTTGACTGAACTCTCAGAGCAATTCGACGAAGTGTATTTGTTTGATATTGTTCATCCTGAACAAATAGTTGTAAAGACCAAGAAGTTTCCTAATGTGCATCTTGTCGAAGCCGATTTGACGTATGGGGCAGTGGCTATTGCCGAGCAAAAAACAAGTTTCGAAGATTTTTTGACCGCATTTCGGAATGTAACTCCTGCATTGGATTTGAATCAATACGATTTTGTTGTTTCAGTGAATATTCTGAACCAGTTGGATATAATTCTTTGCGATTATTTGAAAGAAAAATTCCACGTTTCGGAGCAGCAGTTACTGCCGATTCGTGAAACAGTCCAACAACGGCACGTTGATGCTTTGCCACGGGGAAAAACGTGTTTGGTGACAGATTATAGGGAAGAAAATATTTCTGCAAAAGATTCAGTTATGTCCACAAAAGAACTGCTTCACTGCCAGCTTCCTATACATACGTTTGAACGAGAATGGCAGTGGATTTTCGACAGAAGTCAAATGTATAGAAAAGGGCACGACACCACAATGAAGGTGCGTGCAATGTTCCTATAATTTAAAATCCGTCATTTCTTTGAACTTGAAGATTCGGTTTTTGATGTCGTTTGCCGACAAATTTTCGAGAGCTTCGGTTCCCATTTTTTCGACAGTGAACGACGCCATTGCCGAAGCAACAATCACAGCGGTTTTCAACGTTTCAAAGTCTGTTTTGTCTTGTTGAGCGATATATCCGATGAATGCGCCCGCAAACGTGTCGCCTGCACCTGTAGGGTCAACCACATCTTCGAGCGGCAACGCAGGAGCGCTAAATACTTTGTCTTTGCTGAACAACATAGCCCCGTGTTCACCTTTTTTAATGATGACATAGCGCGGACCCATGTCGCAGATTATATGTGCCGCTTTTGACAGGCGACGTTCGCCTCCCGATAGTTGGCAGGCCTCCTCGTCGTTTATGATAATGATGTCGACCATTGAAATTGTTTTTTTCAATTCGTCCATCATCGTGTCCATCCAGAAGTTCATAGTGTCGAGGGCGACAAATTTTGGCTTATGGTTAAGTTGCTCCAACACAGTGCGTTGCAATACAGGGTCGCCGTTCCCTAACATAATGTATTCTGTATCCTTATATGAATCAGGAAGAATTGGTTTATAGTTTGCAACCACGTTCAATTCGGTTGTCAGCGTTTCGCGTTGGTTCATATTGTCGAAATAGCGGCAAGACCAAAACATTGATTTTTCATCTTTTTTAATCTGCATTCCGTCCAAATCGATGCCTTTGTCTTTCAACTTTTGAATAAACTCTTGTGGAAAATCGTAGCCAACAGCCGAAAGAGTTTGTGGTCTTACGAAGTAAGATGCTGAAAAACAACTATATGTGCCTGAACCTCCAATAATTTTATCCGTTTTTGCGTATGGAGTTTCAATAGCGTCAAACGCAACTGTTCCGAAAATAATCGTATTCATAGACTTTTTTTTGCAAAGATATTTTTTTATTCAAAATTACTTGTATATTTGCACAGCTTTTTAGGAAGCAACATTCCCAAATAGCTCAGTTGGTTAGAGCATCTGACTGTTAATCAGAGGGTCACTGGTTCAAGTCCAGTTTTGGGAGCAAGCCTCAGCAGAAATGTTGAGGCTTTTTTTATGCCTTTCCCTTGAAAAATTGCGAGTTTTGTGCATACCCTTGTTTTGTCAGGTTTTTTTTCAAAACACTTTCATATTTTGACCATTAAGCCTAAATTCAAGAAACCTATTGACAACTGCCGTGGAATGAAAAAACGATGATACTTGTTTTTCGATATTTCTCTGCCGACCAACGGTATCTATCTGTGCGAATGTTGGAGGTTTGGGAGAGGTAACTATCAAGAATTAAGTTATTTATTGAGTCTTGCATTTCAACGAAAATCTATTTATCTTTGTAAAAATGATTTTGTTATGGTACGGAAAAACGTTACGGCTTCAATAAAAACAGCTTTGCAAGCGCTTCCTTATTCTATGGACGTTCGTTTGTTTGGTTCCGAAGCACGTGGCGATGCACACCACAATTCCGACATTGATCTGCTGATTTTATTGGATTTAAATCAAGTAAGCCTTGCCGACGAAGAACAAATTTTCTCAGTTTTGTATCCTATTGAACTACAACATGGAATAGCCATAAATCCCATCATTGTTTCTAAACAATTGTGGGGTACACGCAAAACACCACTTTACGAAAACATTGAAAGAGAAGGCGTTGCACTATGACAAACGAAGAACGAAAAGACATTGTAACATACCGAATCGAAAATGCCAAAACCACGTTGGCAGAGGTTAAAAGCCATATAGAAAATGGTTTTTATAACACTGCGGTAAATAGAATGTACTATGCTTGTTTTTATGCTGCAAGTGCTTTATTGATAGCAAATAAGATTCAGGTAAAATCACATGAGGGTGTTCGTCAGCAATTAGGACTTCACTTTGTGCTGACTGGTAAAATTTCACAAGAACAAGGAAAGTTTTATAGTTTATTGTATTCAAAACGCACGGCAGGCGACTACGAGGATTTTCTAACTCATGACAAGGATACAGTTGATTGGCTATTTCCTCGCAGTGTGGAATTTATTTCACAGATTGCAGCTATGGTTGAAGAATGGCTCAAAAATATGTAACGAACGTTCCGAAATCGAAAAATGGATTATGAAAATCCCTGCCGATCAACGGTATATAGACATTAAAACTATCGAAATTCGGGAGAGGTAAATCAACAAATGTCTAGATAAATCTTGACAACCGAAATGGAATGTTGGGTACGGTATTGGTTCTTTCTCAATCATGATGCGGCAAAGATAGGAAATAATGCACAATTCACAATGCATAATGCACAATGGAACGGTAGAGGCACGTAACAAAAGTGGTACACTTTTCAATGCGAATCTGGTACAGTTTTGAATGAGAATATACAGTTGGGAACAAGCTTGGGTAGAAAACATTTGTACAACCAAGGAATTGCAACATTTTTTCAAAACACTTTCATATTTTTGTAAAAAATATTTTTCAATGAAACGGACGGTTGGTTTTGTGTTATCTCTGCTACTTTGTGGCGTAATTTTCGCTCAATCAGGGAAATACACTATTTTTTCGCCTGAAAAGCCGAATGGAGTTGCCATAATATGTTGTCCCGGAGGAGGTTATGAAACAGTCTGTGACGAACACGAAGGCAAGGGTTGGGCAGCGGAGATGAACGAACTCGGCATAACGTGGATTGTGCTCAACTACCGTCTTCCCGATGGAAATCCGTCCATTCCGTTCGAAGATGTGCAAAAGACTATGCAGGAAATAAAGAAAATTGGACCGTCAATCGGCGTTGATACGTCGCAAATAGGAATTGCGGGATTTTCTGCCGGCGGACATTTGGCAGCAACTTATTCTTGCTATTCTCCCAAAGAATTGAAACCAGCCTTTCAAATTTTGTTCTATCCTGTCATTTCAATGAGGAAGGGGCTGACTCACCTTGGTTCGCGACAGCACTTGTTAGGAGAAAATCCACCCAAAGATCTTGTAAACTATTATTCCCTTGAAAAGCACACAGATTCACTTCCTCCCACGTTGATTTTCGTTTCGAAAGACGACGCAGTGGTTTCTCCTCGGAATACCAAACTGTATATAAAAGCGTTGAAATCTACTTTTCTAATGCACAATATCTTCCCGACGGGCAATCACGGATGGGGTAATAGCAAGGACTTCGAATTTCACTACCTCGTGCTACTCGACATAAAAACTTTTTTATTGCATACGACCGCTAAAACAGCACCTTTTTAATAATATGGAGAATTTTATACCAGAGAATTTTCGTGAATCAATTGCCGGCGTAACCGATGCAGAGGCACTCGTCGCTGCTTTACAAACGGAGCGGATGACGAGTATCCGTATCAATCCGTCGAAAATTGGGAAACAACAACTGACACCTGTGCCTTGGTGCGGAACGGGGTATTATCTTGACTCGCGGCCAGTATTTACGTTGGACCCTTTGTTTCATGCGGGAGCATATTACGTTCAGGAAGCAGCTTCGATGTTTTTGGAACAGATTATAAAACCAGAAACGACGAGGCCTTTGCGAGTATTGGATTTATGTGCCGCACCTGGCGGAAAAACCACGTTGGTCGCTTCGTTGTTACCAGCGGGAAGTTTGCTTGTTGTAAACGAAGTGATTCGCAGCCGTTCGTTTATTTTGTCCGAAAACATAATCAAATGGGGGAGTCCCAGCTGTATTGTCACCAATAACGACCCGAAAGACTTCGGTTTTCTCAGAGGATTTTTCGATATTATTATTGTGGATGCACCTTGTTCGGGCGAAGGAATGTTCCGTAAAAACAGCGAGGCTTCGTCGGAGTGGTCGCCCGAAAATGTGGATTTGTGCAGCAAACGACAGACACGGATTTTACATGACATTTGGGGTTGTCTTGCTCCCGACGGAATGCTTATTTATAGCACCTGCACATTCAACGAAAAAGAAAACGAAGATGTAGTGGTCCGGTTTATCGAAGAAAAACAGGCACAATGTGAATCTGTGCCATTGAAAGAAGAATGGAATATTACGGAACGGCATAAAAACGGGGCGACATCCTATCGCTTTTTCCCACATAAAACAAAGGGAGAAGGATTTTCGGTTTCTATAGTTCGGAAAAATGATGGTGACGAATATTCTCCATCGAAAAAAACACAAGATTCAAAACGATGGGTTCCGTTGTCTGAGAGGAACAGCCTGCCGTACAAAAAATATATCACATCACCCGACGATTTTTTCTTCTTTACTAATCCAACAGGACAAATCGGAGCATTTCCTCAGGAATATAAGAAGATATTTACCGAAGTTGCTGCACGGTGTAATCTTGTGCATGCTGGCATTCCTATTGCCGAAGTTATGGGAAACAAGGTAAATCCTTTGCCCGGATTGGCGTTTTCTTCATTGTACGAAAAACAAGCCTTCCCGTCGGTGGAAATTAGCAAAGAAGATGCAGTCCGTTATTTTAGAAAAGAGCCTTTGCAATTGTCAACGGCAGAAAAAGGATGGATTCATCTATTATATGATGGCGTGTCGGTTGGTTTTGTGAAAAATATTGGAAACCGCGCAAATAATCCGTATCCGTCGGAATGGGCAATACGGATGAATGTCGATTACGGCAAATTACCCGAAACGATAGTAATTTCGGGCAAAGCAGATTAGTAAAGATACGTAAGTTCTTGTCTTGCCAATTTCTTACCTTCTTCAACACCTTTGTTGTAACCAGCATCCTTACCTTTGTCGTAGCCAGCGTTAAATCCGCTGATTTCGCCAGATTCCAGACCTTGATTGTATGCTTCCATGACATCGATTTCCGATGTTCCGCAACCAACCATTAAAGTTACTAAAACCGAAAAGACAAATAATTTTTTCATAATTTGAATCTTTTGATAAAAATACTATGCGAAGAGCCGTTTGGTTACAAGAGATTGCAGGTAGTAATTAACAACGGTTGTTAATTTATTGATAGTCAAAGAGAAAAATTTCACTTCTTATTGTATTTTATACACTATGCGAAGAAATTGGAAAATTTCACTATTTTTGCCCGCGAAAATACTATGAAGCGGATTTACTCATATACAAAACAAACGTTTCGGTTCAGACGATGGAACCGTGCAGGGTATTCTGCGTTTATGAGTATTGGCAAGCAAGTTTCCATAGGACACTTGCATACTGACGTGGCAGATGGATTGTTACGTGACAAACATCTCAGTTTGAACTTGTTGCCGGCTTTTCTGGCTAAAAGCGAAGGAGATTTAGATTCCGAATCTTCCAGCGATGACGGAGATAGTCTCATACAGCAGCAGGACGCTCTGTTGACGTGTCTTTCTCTTAGCCAAAATACCGTTCTTCCTGCCTCGTGTAATTTACGTAACGGAAACTGTTTACAACCTATTTCCTCCAGTGCGGAGGGAATAGGTTTTTTATTTTATAATACAATGAAAAGATTAGGTTTATTTTTTGGAGCGACACTGTTGTCGCTGAGTTCGTATTGTCAGGAAGACACCTTGACAGTGAATGTAGAAACGGTGGAAATAGAAAAGAAGATGTCATCGCTTGCGTCTGAATCATTTCGAATTGTCACCACGTTGTCGAAACAAGAGATTGCCGCCATGCCGGTTAGAACGGTAAGCGATTTGCTCGACTATTTGCCGGGAGTTGACGTCCGTTCACGTGGAACGAATGGTGTGCAAGCCGACATGTCTGTTCGCGGAGGAACGTTCGACCAAGTTATCGTTCTGCTAAATGGCATAAACATTACCGATCCGCAGACTGGTCACCAAAATCTTGATATTCCCATCGACATTTCCATTGTCGATAGAATTGAGGTCCTGCAAGGCACGTCGATGAACGTATTCGGGCTTTCGTCGTTCAGCGGGGCAATCAACATTGTTACTTGCGAAAAAACCGACAACAACGTGGAAGTTGGCATGAGTGGGGGCAGCGACGGATATTTTTCGCCTCACGCCGGCATACGATTGACAAAAGACAAATGGACGATTTCGGCTTCAATCTCGGAAAATCGTTCGGAAGGTTATATACAAAACACTGATTATTCGTTCGTTAACGCTTTTGTTCACACTCGTTACCATGATTCAAAAATTGGCAACTGCAACTTCCAAATTGGCATTCAAAATAAAGAATTCGGAGCAAATTCTTTTTATTCCTTAAAATATCCCGATCAATACGAAAAAGACAAAACGCTTCTTTCGGCATTTCAATGGGAAAAGCAGATTAAACGGCTCAATGTTTCGTCAGCTTTGTTTTATCGAGCTCACTACGACGAATTTCAATTGTTCCGCGACATGACGGATGCTCCGGCGTGGTACACAAAACATAATTATCACATCTCGCAAGTTTCGGGTGGAAATGTAAAATCGGCTTTCTTTGGCAAATATGGAAAAACGACGTTGGGTGTTGAATTACGTAACGAACACATTATTAGTAATGTACTCGGTGATTCTCTTGCAGAAAACAAGAAAGTTCCGTTTACGTCCGAAAGCGACAGCATATTTTTCATCTATGGCAAAAATCGCCTTAACCTGAATTATTTTGGAGAACAGACGTTTTTGTTCGGGAAATTCTCAACTTCTGTCGGTTTTTCGGGGAACTACAACACAATGTTTCAGTCTAATTTCTGCTGGGGAATAAATATGGGATATAAATTCGCGCAGGCATGCCGTCTCTATGCAAACGTGAACAATGCCGTGCGCCTGCCTACTTTCACCGACATGTACTACAAAAGTGCCACTCAACTTGCAAATCCCGACTTGCGTCCCGAAAAAAGCATTACAACAGAAGTTGGAGCGAAAGGTCTTACCGAACAGTTTACCTACAGAATATCAGCATATTACCGAATCGGGAAAGATATAATTGACTGGGCACGGACACCGTCGGAAGAAGTTTGGAAAAGTATGAACATAGACAATGTAAATGCTTTTGGTACAGAGTTATCGGTACGTTACAACCCAAAGAAATTCCTAAAATCTGTCGGTGCCACATACGCATTCTGCACACTCGACAAACATTCGGGGACGCTTGTCAGCAAATACGCATTGGATTATTTGCACAACTCAGTTACGTTCGACGTAAACCACAAAATATACAAACATTGGGGTGCAAACTGGCAACTTTCGTATCGTGAGCGAAGCGGCACATACGTTGGCGCAGATGGAAACACGGCTCAATACGAGCCGTTTACGTTGCTCGATTTACAAACATATTGGGAAAACGATTTTACTAAATTATTTATAGAAGTATCGAATTTATTCGGCGAAAAATATTTTGACTACGGAGGAATTGAACAACCCGGCATGCAATTGCGGGCGGGAATAACGGTACAATTGTAATGTGTAATGCCTCAATGCGTAATTCATAATTATTTGGTATTTTTGTAAAAAACAAAGAAGTGGGGAAAAGGATTTTTCTGTTCGTCAGTAATGATTTGGCTTGTGACAACCGTGTCAATCGGGTTGCCGTTACGCTGACGAATGCCGGTCATGAAGTTACTGTCATTGGTCGAAAATTGCCCCAGAGCCTTCCTTTGCCCAATGTGCCGTACCAAACGAAACGGATGAGGTTTTTGTTCCGAAAAAGTTTTTTGTTTTATGCAGAAATGAACCTTCGTTATTTTCTTTTCTTGCTTTTTTCTCGTTATGACATTGCCACGGCAAACGACCTCGACACGTTGTTGGGCGTATATCTTGCAGTGAAATTACGCAGAAAAGAAATTGTTTACGACAGTCATGAATTTTTCACCGAAGTGCCCGAATTGATTGGAAAACCAGTTAAGAAATCAATCTGGATTTCGATAGAACGGCATATTTTACCAAAATTGCACCATTGTATGACTGTATGTAAGTCTATTTCAGAAGAATACAGAAATTTATACAACATAAATATGCAAGTTGTGCGGAATGTTCCGTTTCGAAAAACTGAAGAAATTGTTCCTGCCACGGTGCAACTTCCTTCCCAAAATGTCATTCTCTATCAGGGCGCGTTGAATGTGGGACGTGGTTTGGAACTTGCCATTGATTCTTTGGAATTTCTGATGGATTCCTGCCTTCTTATCGTGGGCGACGGCGACAAATTCCATGAATTAAAAGAATATGCACGAGAAAAAACGTGGTGCGACCGAATTGTTTTTATCGGGAGAGTGCCGTTTTCGGATTTGGCGAAATATACTGCTTTGGCAAGCGTTGGTATTTCGCTGGAAGAAGATTTAGGGAAGAACTATCGGTTTGCTCTGCCAAATAAATTGTTCGACTACATTCAGGCGGGGAAGCCGGTGGTGGTTTCGAATTTACCTGAAATGTCGGAAATTGTGTCGAGTTACAAATGTGGAGAAATTTTAAAAGAACGTTCGCCACAAGTGTTAGCACAACTATTGGAGAAAATTATCTGCGACGAGACAATGGAATATCAAAAAGGTTATATTCGCGCTTCGGAGGAACTTTGCTGGGAGAGAGAATCGGCAAAAGTCGTAGGGCTATATAATGAACTTATTGCGGGAGTGCATTGAACGTATCGGTGAATTACGTTTGCAGAATTATGATTTTAGAAGCAATTTTGTATTTTTGCACGTCAAAAAATTAAAAGCAATTTATGGAATACAAAGTAGCAGACATCAAATTGGCCGAATGGGGACGCAAGGAACTTGATTTGGCTGAAATTGAAATGCCGGGACTTATGGCTCTCCGTGCGGAATACAAAGGTCAGAAACCGCTTGCCGGCGCAAAAATCAGCGGCTCGTTGCACATGACGGTGCAAACGGCGATTCTTATTGAAACATTGGTGGAACTCGGCGCCGACGTTCGTTGGGCTTCGTGCAACATTTTCTCAACACAGGACCACGCCGCTGCCGCAGTTGTGGTTGGCAAAAACGGCACAATCGACAATCCGAAAGGTACACCCGTTTTCGCTTGGAAAGGCGAAACGCTGAAAGAATATTGGGAATGCACGAAAAAAGCACTAACGTGGCCCGACGGCTCTGGTCCTACAATGATTCTTGACGACGGCGGCGACGCTACGCTCATCGTGGTTCGCGGTTCTCTGTTCGAGGCCGAAGGCAAAGTTCCTGATTTCAACCCTGAGACGGATTCCGAAGAATGGGGCGTGATTCTTGACTTGTGCCGCGAAACAATGAAGCAGGATCCGCAATTCTGGACGAACAAAAAGAAAAATATCATAGGCGTTTCTGAAGAAACAACCACTGGCGTTCACCGCTTGTATCAAATGGCAGAACAGGGCATTCTTCCGTTCCCAGCCATCAACGTGAACGACTCGGTTACAAAATCGAAATTCGACAACTTGTATGGTTGTCGCCACTCGTTGACCGACGGCATTATGCGTGCCACCGACGTGATGTTGGCTGGCAAGGTTGCCGTAGTCTGCGGTTACGGCGACGTTGGTAAAGGCTGCGCACAATCGCTCCGCGGACAAGGCGCACGTGTGATTGTTACGGAAATCGACCCAATCTGTGCATTGCAGGCGTCGATGGAAGGTTACCAAGTGCTTACGGTTGAAGACACTTTGGAATACGGTGACATATATGTTACGACCACTGGTGACTGCGACATCATTACTGCCGAACACATGAGCAAGATGAAAAATATGGCAATTGTGGGCAACATCGGTCACTTCGACAACGAAATCCAGATGGCTGAATTGGCGAAGATTCCGGGCATTAAGAAGAAAAACATCAAACCGCAATACGACCAATGGACGTTCCCCGACGGTCACAGCGTGTTGATTTTGGCAGAAGGTCGTTTGTTGAATCTCGGCTGTGCGACAGGACACCCAAGTTTCGTGATGTCGGCATCGTTTACTAACCAAACGTTGGCACAAATTGAGTTGTTCACCAACAACAAGAATTACGAGACCAAGGTTTACACCTTGCCGAAGAAACTCGACGAGAAAGTTGCCCGTCTCCACCTTGACAAACTTGGCGTGAAACTCACAAAACTTACCAAGAAACAATCCGAATATCTTGGCGTTCCTATCGAAGGTCCATATAAATCGGATATTTACAAATACTAATCGTTATAGATTTGTCAAACAAAAACGCAATGCCGACGGACCCGCTCGGCTAAAAATCAATGTCGTTCACTAAAGGCGTTGAAGTGCCAGGTCTAAATACAGAGCTAAAGATTTCATTAACCTTTCCCGAAATACGTACCGAATTAAGACTTCTTTACAATAATATTGCATAATTTTATGCTCGCTGGCAAACAATCTCAACTGGTTACAAATTGTAACCAGTTGATTCTATTCCCCTAAACATTCATCTGGCACTTTTTATTAGGAACTTTTTCGAGCGATTTTTCATTTCCCAACCACTTCCCAATGACCGCCTTTTTGGGGGCCAACGCGACGAATAATACCTGAGTTTTGCATATTACGTAAGTGTTTTGCAACACCGCTATGTGCCATAGAAAGTTTTTGTGCAATCGCACGTGAGGTAATTTGCGGATTGACTTTTATTAATTGAATTATTTTATCTACCGTTTTTTCTGTACCACCTTCTGTACTACTTTCTGTATCACTTTTCTGAAAATCTTGCAATGCCGAATAGAGGCAACGCAACATAAATGAAACGAAAGATGTGCTTTCACCTTGTTTGTCGCACAAAGCAATGGCATTGTAGTATTCTTGCTGATGTTCTTTTACTATGGTTTCTACAGGAATCCAAGCGAAAATAGGATTCCACTGCATCAACAAAAGTGTTTGCCACATACGCCCCATACGTCCATTACCGTCGGCAAAAGGGTGAATAAATTCAAATTCATAATGAAACACACAAGAACAAATAAGTGGATGTGTTTTAGTGGTTTTTGCCCAATGCAACAAGTCACCAATCAAAGACGGCACACGTATTGCTGGCGGTGCTAAATGAACAAGTCCTTGCTCGCCAAATACCCCCACACCGCCACTTCTAAATCTGCCATTTTCGCGAACCAAATCAGACATCATAAGTTTGTGGGCACGCAAGAGGTCTTTCTCTTTGAACGGATTCAGCTCAAACAACAATTCATATGCATCAACAGCGTTTTTCACTTCTTTGATTTCGTTTGGTGCTCCAAGTACCCGCTTGCCTTCAATGATTGCCGTAACCTGTTCAACCGATAGTGTATTATTTTCAATGGCCAATGACGATTGTATTGTTTTTATACGATTCTCCTTGCGCAAATGAGGCGATGGAACATTATTCGATGTAACGCTCAATCGTCCTACTGCTTCTCCTATTGCTATAACAAGGGAAGTGATTTCGTCCGTTATCGTAAAAGGTGGTGTGTATAGTTCTTCTTTTTTCATTTTGCCAATATGCTTCCCGATGTGTTTTATTTGATTGTAAAAGTAACGAATTTTTAGTTACCAACCTAATCTGGAAATCCGAAAATTTATCGTAAAACATCAATCTTTCAAGCATCCTATCGGCACCACATACACTCCGTCATCTCTCTGATATGGGAAATCTCCAATCCCTGTTAGAACCATCATAAAAGATGGCGATTTCATACGTGTGGTATCAATATCGGCAGCCAAATTGATGAGCGATTTTGCACCCTCGTCAATCAAGGTGTCGCCCCCAAGCTTTATTTCTATAAGTCCGTACGAGCCGTTTCGCAAATGAACAACGGCATCGCATTCCAATCCTTTTTTATCACGGTAGTGATACACTTGTCCGTCCAAAGCATCGGCATATACACGTAGGTCGCGTACGGCAAGCGTTTCAAATAGAAGTCCCATTGTTTGCAAATCGTTTAGAAGGTCATCGGGACTTGCTCCCAATGCCGCTACTGCTATGCTTGAGTCAATAAAATAATGATTGTCGCTTGTACGGATTGCCGTCTTGCTTCGCAGGTTTGGATTCCATGCTGGCATATCCTCTATCACAAAGATTTTCTTAAGAGCCTTAATGTAATCGTAAACAGTATTATCTGACAAACTACTGGTTTCATTTGCCTTCATATCTTCGAGAATGGTGCCGATAGTTGCCATTGTACCCTGATGACGGGCATACGAACGCATAAGCAAACGCACTCGTTGAGAATCCCGTTGAACCTCGTCAACACGCGATATGTCACTGTCGCATACCACGTCATAGTAATCAAATGCTTGTGCAAGCGAGTCCGTTTCGTCCATGTCCAACGCCCCTGGCCATCCGCCACGACAAATAAGATACGCCAAACGATTGATGTCTATCGTACTATTCCCGAAAAGATTTTTCTTCTCTTCAGCAAATAAATCCGACAAACTCACGATTCCCGTTGAGTCTCCTGATTCAAAAAGCGACATGGTGCGCATTTTCAACTTAGCAAAACGACCTGTGCCAGAATGAAATATCTCGTCCATTGAAGGCGGCGCACTGCTTCCTGTGAGTATAAAATGCCCTTTGCCATCACGATGGTCAACTTCAAACCTCACACTATCCCAAAGCGATGGCGCAATTTGCCATTCGTCAATAAGCCGAGGCGTTTCACCCATTAGCAGTTGCTGTACATTGATTTTTGCCGCCTGTAAATTCTGTTGCTTCCGCATAGGGTCAGCCATATACAAAACACTTGCCGCCTGCTGTTCGGCAGTAGTGGTTTTGCCACACCATTTGGGACCTTCAATCAAAACAGCCCCTTTTCGCCGTAATCTTGCGACCAACATTTGGTCTGCAATTCTTGTCTTATATGCACTCATGACAAGTTTAATTTATTTTGCCCAAAAATAATATAAATCAATTGATTATGCAAATTTTTACGTCACCATTTGGGAATTTGGCACGATTTCATTTGGGAACTTGGCAAGTTTTTGTTTGGGAACTTGGCAAGTTTTTGTTTGGGAACTTGGTACGATTTCATTTGGGAACTTGGCAAAAAACATCTTTTCCAAAAAACTTTCTTCAAGTGTTGCATTTTTCTCTAAAAATATCGCAAATGCATGAAATTCGAACATCCATAAGAGTCTTAGGTTCTTTTGACCATTAAGTTGTTATATTTGAATAAACATACAGTATTCAAATTTTAGATGTTTTGTATTGAAATCGAGGGAAAAACATTACTTTTGTGTAAAAACTAATTTTATGCAAAATATTAGAAAGTTCTTTGTTGTATATTATTGTTTCATTCTTCTTTTTACCAATGTTTTTTCCCAAAGTGAAGATTATTTTCCTTGTGAGATACGGGATTATAGCAAACTTACACATACAAAAATGTTTCCAATACAAACAGGAGGTGAATGTTTTCAGATTAGATTACCCTACCATTGTTATGATTATTGGGGATCATTGTCAGTACTTTTAAAGAGTATCAAATATACTGAAAAAAAATATTTAGATATAGATGTTGATGCTTGTTCGGTGCAGTGCGATGCATCTTTTTTGAGTCAGTCAAACGATTTTTTGAAATCAAAGGGAAGTAAAAAAAATTCTCCTGCCACATTTGGCGTTTATGCGACAACAGTTAGAATAGTTAATGAAAAAGAGATTTATATATTTAATCAAGAGACGGCTTGCACAGGTAATTATACGTTTACCCAAAATAAAGTTAATTTACAATTAGACAGATATAAGCTTGACTTTCATAAAAAAAAGAATCTGCCAGAAATAATCTATTTATATGAGCATTGCAGTAGTGGTAATCCTGCTCGTCATAGGGCATTAGCTGGGAAATTGAAAATCCGCAAGTTTATAGGTGTTTTCGCTTCGGAAGCTACAATCAGTATTCCAACATGGAATTCCACAATATCAATTCCTGCATCGGAGGTTTTAATAGGAAATTATTTTTTCTCCGCTTTATTGTCTCTCGAAGCAACTCCAATAGATGCAAACACGTATTTAATCTCGTTTTCGCCTAATAAAAAAGAACAGCTAACTACTAAACAATTACAGAAAAGATACTTTGATAAACTTAATATGAAACTGGGTAATTTCTATTATGATTCCTTGAACCAACAACTTTTATTCGATGTTTATTATGTACAAAAAAAGTAAGATATTGTTGATTCTGTTGCTATTCTGTCAATCTGTCTATTCACAAAACAAATGTCCTTGTGAATATGGTACAACAATTAAAATAAAAGGAAAAACGTCTTTGATTGACAGTCTTGGAAATTATTTGATAAAATCAACTGATTATATTTATATTGACTTTAACGAGTCGTTAGCTGTAGTTCATTTCCAATCAGAAAATAAAGAATTTGAAAAAATAAATAGTCGTCTTTTAGAACAAGAAACAGCCTCTAAAGTTATAAAAGTAATCCCAGATGTGCTGTCTGCCGTGATTGACTGTAATGGAAGATTTGTAATTAGACCGACTGATAAATACTTCATACGTGGAAATTTTAATCACGGTTATGCAATGATTGAACAAGATTGTTTTTACCATGATATGAAACGCTTAACTTGTAAAAAAGGTTTTATCAACACTAAAGGAGAGGCTTTTTTCGCCGGTACGCCAGAATATGACTATGCATATAAATATTTTTGGGGGTGTTCTGACAAGTTTTTGTTTGACAGTCTACAAAAACAAATAAACATAGGTCGTGATTCGTCTAATAGAGTTATTTTGTATAGCATTGACAAAAAAAGTAGCGTGTACAGGTTTACATATTCTAATTCGAAACAAATTGGTGTTATGAATAGAAAAGGCGAAGTTCTAATCGAACCTACCTCACTTCAACTGAATCGATTCACTAATGGGGTCTCAGTTTTTTCTGTAGATACAGTGATTAACGAGAAACGGACTTATTTATTGGGGTTGATTGATACTAATGGCGTTATCCGTATAAAACCATTATACAAGAGATTAAATCCAGTTAACGGTGAAATTACTATTTTTTATGAGGGGGAAAGGGGAGTATATGGATTAATTAATAAGAACGGACAAATTGTGTATGAAACGTCAGAAACAATAGTGGATTATACAGATAACCTTATCGTTATAGAATACGAAATAACAAATGAGAAAGGGAAAAAAATAGAAAAATTAGGTCTAATTGATACTGATGGACATACTATTGTTAGGCCTAAATTTGAAGATATTTATCATTTTGAAAATGGTCTGGCAAAAGTAGAATTAAAAAATGGGAAAGTGGGATATATTAATCACAAAGGTGAATATGTAATTCGCCCTAAACGAGAGGAATAATTGAATATGAAAAAGAGTCTTTGTTTGTTTTTGATATTATTTTCACAATTGTTTTCTTTAACAGGACAACAGTTACAACAGATAGATTTAGAACACGTTTCTGTCAAAATAAGGTCTCCAAAGAATCTTGTAGGTAGCAAAAAACCTGTAGCATATGTTATAACAGAAAAGAATAATGCATTATATGATGGATTTCCTGCCATAACAAAAACCGAATATGCTTATAATGAAGAAGACCAGTTAATTAGGACATTTGAGTGGATTATACAAGAGTCATATCGAGGACAATATCAATTGGTAACTGTCACTCAATATGATGGTTTTGGTCGAACTCAATCCAAACTCGTATATCAAAAAGGTAGAAATCATTTTCCGTATAAGTGGCCGTATCAAAGTTTCTATAGTCTTGATTACAATGTCATTACAAGAACATGGATGTTGAAAGAAGCATATAATGTAATATATACGGACGATTCTGATACACTTATTCTAAATCGTATTTGTAGAGAACCTGGAACTTTGGATTTTAACATTGAGAATGTGAAATACGACCACACAAATAACAAAGTGGAATATTTTATTAAAGATTATTCTGGCAAGAGTTCGGATTATGGAAAAAAAATATACGTGAATGAAAAATTGTTTTGTGAAATATCTTATAGAGAAAAGACAGATAAAACAAGAAACTATACAATAGAGAATGATAAGATAGTGCCAGGGGAAAAGAATGAGAATCATAAAATCTCGATTTATTGGGAAAAACACTATGTGAACAAGGAAGTGCCTACTTACGATTCTTGTAAAACAACGCATTATTATAAAAATGGTTATCAACTAGTGGGATATAAAATTAACAGAAATATTTATGACACCTTATGCCACCCCAATGGAATAAAATATCCTAAAACCGTTGTACTATATAATAACAACACGGTTATATATAAGATGAAAAATGGTCAAGTCTATAAGGATTTGCGAGATAATGTCGCCAATTAAAAATCTTTCTCGCACATCCTTTCTTTGCAAATTCAACACAAATGCGTAATTTTGACGCTCGAAAATTTAAAGGAATATGAAAGAATCATTACTGCTTGGGGCTGAAGCGGTTGCCCTTGGTGCTATTGACGCAGGAATTTCGGGTGTGTATGCATATCCGGGAACTCCTTCGACTGAAATAACTGAATTTATCCAAAAATCGAAAGATGCACGCGAAAAGAACATCCGTTCTAAATGGTGCTGCAACGAAAAGACGGCCTACGAAGCCGCTCTTGGTATGTCGTATGCGGGCAAACGTGCCATCATCTGTATGAAACACGTGGGACTCAACGCCTGCGCCGACCCGTTTATGAACTCGGCAATCACAGGCGTGAACGGCGGCTTGGTGTTGGTTGTCGCCGACGACCCTTCGCAACATTCTTCTCAGAATGAGCAAGATAGCCGTTACTACGGCAAATTCGCGTTGCTTCCGCTTTTGGAGCCGTCGAACCAACAGGAGGCATACGACTGCGTGCAGTTCGGTCTTGATTTTTCGGAAAAATTCAGATTGCCGGTGATTCTTCGTCTTACTACGCGTTTGTCGCATTCGCGTTCCATTATTTCAAAACGGAAATTCCACGAACAAAATGCTTTCAACCCGCAAGTTGAGCGTCAGCGTTGGGTTACATTGCCTGCGTATGCAAAGAAAATGTACAAAGCGTTGGTTGACCTGCAACCTGCATTGACAACGGAATCCGAAAATTCTCCGTTCCTGAAAGTAGTTGAAGGAACGAGCAAGAAAGCGGTGATTGCCTGCGGATTGGCGTATAACTACGTGATGGAAATCCGTCAAAGCTATAACTTGGATTTTTCAGTATTGAAAATCTCGCAATATCCGCTTCCTAATAAGCAAATTGCAGAGTTCCTTGAGAAATACGACGACATTTTAATCGCCGAAGAGGGTTATCCTATTGTGGAAGAATATCTTCGCGGTTTTTCCGACAACAAAAAACTTCGTGGAAAATTGGACGGTGCGCTCAACCGCACTGGCGAACTAAATCCCGATTTTATGGCAGTCGCCCTTGGCGTAAAGCCACAGGAAACGGCTAAAACGCCGGAACTTATGGTTGGTCGTCCGCCTGCACTCTGCAAAGGTTGTAGCCACCGCGACACATACGAGGCACTGAATAATGTAATGGCCGACTACAAGGAACGCCACGTTTTCGGCGACATTGGTTGCTATACGCTTGGAGCTTTGAAACCGTTCGAGGCAATCACCACGACACTCGACATGGGTGCGTCAATCACCATGGCCAAAGGTGCCGCCGATGCGGGTCTGCACCCGTCGGTAGCAATTATCGGCGACTCCACGTTTACCCACTCTGGTATGCCTGGCTTGCTCGACGCCGTGAACGACAAATCGAAAATGGTTGTCATTATTTCCGACAACTCCACAACGGCAATGACTGGCGGTCAGGATTCGGCTGGAACGAGCCGTCTGCACCTCATCTGCGAAGGTTTGGGAGTTGAAAAAGAACACATCCGCGTGATGGTTCCTTTGAAGGCAAACCTTGAAAAAAACATGCAGATTCTGAAAGAAGAAATTGAATACGACGGCGTTTCCGTGATTCTTGCACAACGAGAATGCGTTCAAACAGCTATTCGGAACAAGAAGAAACAACAGAAGGCATAAAGCTGCTTCTTCTTTCATTCACAAAATTTTTTTGTAGAGACGTCACAATGTGGCGTCTCTACTATTTTATTCAAATTTAATTTATGCCTTTGAAACTTCGGCATCAGGAGCGTTTTTCTTCACGCTTTCTATACCACCGATGCAACCCGATTTTGACTTGTAGCCTTCGGAAGTTGCGATTATTTCACCATTACGAGCTTTCAATCTAAAACGAAATTCTCCCGATTTGTCCGTATAAATCTCATACTTAGGATTTTTCACCTGTGCAACATTTTCACCTGTCTGATCTTCCACATCGGCAGAACAGTTTGTTTGCACGCTCTTGATACCGCTCTTACAAGCCGTTTCAGTGTTGTACACTTCCGAAGTCGCAATTACTTCGCCGTTACCTGCTTTAAGATTAAATACAAATCCCGATTTTGTTTCTTTAATTACAAATTTTCCCATGTTCAATAATTTTTAAATTCAACAGTATTTTTCAATCACAATAATACGATTTTTTTTGAGAAGTTGTACTTTTGACCACAAAACAAATACGTATGACTGAGACAACGACAAAAACAAATTATCCGGCACTTTACACGCTTGTGATAGTGTTCTTTTTCTGGGGATTTATAGCGGCAAGCAACGGAGTTTTCATTCCGTTTTGCAAGCATCATTTTTCATTAGACCAATTTCAGTCCCAGTTGATTGACTTTGCATTTTACACAGCCTACTATGTCGGTGCATTGGCGATTTTCATCATCAGCACGCTTCGAAAAAAAGATATTGTCGGCTCGTGGGGTTACAAGAAAAGTATTATTTACGGACTGCTATTTTCCGCTGTCGGAGCAGTTTCGATGATAATCGGCGTAAAAACAGATTTATACATCGGACTTTTAATTGGATTGTTCATCGTGGCACTTGGATATTCATTGCAGCAAACCGCCGCAAATCCGTTTGCCATAGCACTTGGCGACCCCAAAACAGGAAGCGACAGAATCAACCTCGGCGGAAGCGTCAACTCTTTTGGAACGACCATTGGACCAATCATACTGAGTATAGCACTCTTTGGTATGGTTGGAGAAATTACTGACAATCAAATCAACAGCCTCAATCTTAACAACGTTACAATACTCTACACCGTTGTTGGCGTGCTATTCATACTTGCCGCGGCAATATTCTTTTTTTCCAAGAAAGTCCCTGCTTGCATACAGGAATCCGACGTAGAACGTTCCAACAAAGCTCTGACTACGTTGCTCGTCATTTCTGTCCTGCTTCTTTGTTTCTTCATACCTGTATTTAATAGTTACAAAACCGAAGGCTTCATTCTTTTAGGAGAGGACAATCTCGACATGAAACGAATGTATTGCCTTACTGCCGCATTGGCGACAATAGTGATTGGGATTCTTTTTGCGCACCACAAAGCGTCAAGAAACAGCGAGGGATGGGGAGCAATGCAGTATTCACAGTTAGTTCTTGGACTGATAGCCTTGTTTGCATACGTGGGCGTTGAGGTCGCCATTGGAAGCAACATGGGAGAACTTCTTTCAAAACCCGAATTTGGAGGATATTCCGCAGCCGAAATAGCACCATTCATTTCCATGTATTGGGGAAGTCTTATGATTGGGCGTTGGTCGGGAGCAGTTTTGGTGTTCGACCTTAAAAAGCCCGTAAAAATTGCGGCTCTTGCGATTGCGCCGGTACTTGCGTTCTTACTCGTATTGGGCGTTAATTCGCTTGCGGGACACGACATGAGCATTTTGTATTATTACATTGTTTGCGTTGCAATACAGGCAATTGCGTTTATTTTATGCAAAGAGCGTCCTGTCGTTACTTTATTTGTATATGCGATTCTTGCCATTTCCGCAATGACAATCGGATTGTGCACAACAGGAATGACAGCAGTTTACGCATTCCTGTCGGGCGGATTGTTCTGTAGCATCATGTGGTCGAACATATACACGCTCGCAACGCTTGGATTAGGAAAATACACGTCGCAAGGTTCGTCATTTTTAGTGATGATGATTCTCGGCGGTGGCGTTATTCCTCCAATACAAGGAAAACTTGCCGACATTATCGGCATACATGCAAGCTACATTATCCCGATAATTTGTTTTGCCTACATTGCATTCTACGCCATTGCGGCAAAACGAATACTCAAAAAGCAAAATATTGAAATAGACTAACTGTTATGACAGACGAACCGTTTTCTATTGATTCACGAGTACTTTTTAGCGAAAAGCGTTCAGAAATACAGAATGCTCCGATAATCGTGGCAGATAGCCTTAAAACGCCTGAAAATCTTGGAAGTATTATTCGTTTGTCTGCAAATATCGGTATTCGCAAAATCATTTGCGTAGATACAATTCAGCATCGCGAAAGTAAAGTTCGAAAAACAGCCTGCATGGCTTGGGATTATGTGGAACTTATTTATGCCACAAAAGAAAATCTCTGCGACCACATTCCCCAAGGATATGAATTAGTCGCTCTTGAAACCTCCACGATTTCAAAAAACATCTATACAACAGAATTGCCCCGAAAAATGGCACTTGTTGTCGGCAACGAACAAGACGGCATTTGCAAAGAGTTGCTTGACAAATGTCCGCTTCACGTGCATATTCCCATGACTGGCCCCGCAACAAGCATGAACGTTTCGCATGCGACTGGCGTGGCATTATTTGAGTGGGTGCGAAGAATTACAATTCAACAGAACTCATAATTTCTATTGGAATAGAGCTAACTACCTGACGGTTAGTGTGTTTTGTACACTTTCGATTAGGTAAAAATTCGTTGTTTTTTATCCGTTTTTCCACAAAATTTTCTACCTTGCGAACCAAATTTTTCCGTAGGGGCGATGTGCATATTGTCTCTATAATAACGAATTGAAAAACATAAGGTTATGAATAGATTTATAAAGAAAATTATTTCGTGTGTAGCAGCAGTAGCGTGTTTGTGTGTTAATGCTTCGGCACAAACGGTAATTACATCTTCCAACTATGAAAGTTTGGGATTGTCATCTTCAAATTACGCTGATTATCTTGGCTGGTATGCCATTACAAGTAGTACTGACCTTAAGGCATTCGCCACCAAGGTAAATGGTGGTACAAACAACATCAATGGTGTTGTGACGGAAACTATTACAATTGCAGTGGCTGATTTTACGCCTATCGGAACTTCTACGTATCCGTTTAAGGGAACTTTTAAGGCGTTGGGAAACGTAACCCTTTCTGCCTCTTCGGCAACTACAACCACGTCAAGGAATTATCAAGGCTTGTTTGGATATAATTCTGGTACTATCCAGAATGTAACTTTCCGATTGAGTAATGTAACATTAAAGGGTAGTTCCTATACTGGAGGTATCGCAGGATACAATGCGGGAAGTATTGATAAGTGTGTTGTTTCTGTCATTACTGCAGGTGGTATAGAAGGAACTTCTAACGTCGGGGGTATCGCAGGGTATAATGCAGGAACTATCGGTTCTGAAACTGTATGTACTAATAATGCTTCGGTTACAGCGTCTTCCTATGTTGGAGGTATTTGCGGTCGTAATACTAGTACTGGATCTGTGTATGGTAAAAATACGGGCAGCATCACGGCATCATCATATTATTCTGGTGGTGTGGTGGGATATAATGCGGGAACAATCAATAACAGCAGTTCTAACGCAGGAACAATAACGAGTACGTCTTATTCAGTTGGTGGTATTTGTGGATATAACATTTCAGGTGGTATTATTGGTGGTAGTAATACTGGTGCTGTAAAAGGTACCTATAATGTGGGTGGTGTCTGTGGACGAAACGACGGACAAATTGTTTCAGGTACTTCGGGTAACGATATTCTAATAGAAGCAACGGCGGAAAGTAGTTATGTTGGTGGTATCTGTGGTTACAATTCCGGAAAAATGATTGCTTCTACAACTAGGTCAACAGGTTCAAATGTAAAAGGTGTTATGTATGTTGGTGGCGTGGTTGGTTATAATGTAAGTGATACGGTACGTCGCTTTTATGCCCGGGCTGCTGCCACTGTTACATCAACAGCAACTTCGGGTAATGCTTATTGTGGCGGTTTTTGTGGTTACAATGGGGGAAAACTTGTTGGCGTTTATAATTATGCCACTGTTTCGGCTGGTGCAAACTATGTAGGAGGTATTGCCGGTTACAATACTGCTAATGGAGTAATAGACGGAAATGCAAAACAATGTGCAAATGTAACAGGTTTGTCATACGTAGGAGGTATAGCAGGAGGTAATGCAGGAAAAATAAATGGTGCCGATGTTGAACCTGATTCCTACAGTGACCCTCTGCCAGTAATTAGTGCTACAAGTACGGGGAAAGCGTATGTCGGCGGTATCTGTGGTGTAAATACGGGAACGATACGGTCTGCACATCCTGAAGTTGTTGTTTCGGGAACAATGATTGTTGGTGGTGTTGTTGGTCAAAATTCAGGAAAAGTTTCCCAAAGTGGTCCAGATACTTGGAATTATGATGGTTTCTCGGTAACTGCAACTACCACGTCAGATACAGCTCGTTGTGGTGGCGTGTGTGGTTTGAATCTCAGCACGGGGACGATAGACACATGTCATTATGGTGATGGAACAGTGACAGGAAACCGTTATATTGGTGGCATGTGTGGTGATAATGCGGGAACCATACAAGGTGGTTCTTCCAGTTCGGCCATATCTTCCACATCTGGTTATGCAGGTGGAGTTTGTGGTAACAATACTGGTACGGTTACAAAATGTAATGCAGGTTTGTATGGCGATGTAATGACCCTTAGCGGGGCACGCAGTGGTGGTATTTGTGGAAACAACACAGGCACTATCTCATATTGCTTTGTGGGAGTACGTATGGAAAATTCCTATGAGAATCCTTATAGATTCTCATTCAGTGGACAATATTCTGGTGGTATCTGCGGTTACAATACAGGAACCATTACGGGTTGTTATGCTAATGCAACTGCAATGACATTTTCAAATACGTATTGTGGAGGAATTTGCGGATACAATACCAATACTATTTCTGGATGCGACATACTGAATTCTACACTTTCGGCTACGGGGTATGTCGGCGGCGTGTGTGGTTATAACGAAGGAGCATCGGCAGTAATTTCAAATTGCTCGGCGACCAATGGTTCTGTAACTCTTACCGGTTCGTCGTATGGCTATGCTGGCGGTGTTGCAGGACGAAACTATGGTGGCTCTATTTCAAATTGTTATAGCACGGTTTCGGTGAGCCAGACAGGTTCGTGTTCATCGTCGTATGTGGGTGGTCTTGTCGGTTCAAATTCAACAGGTTCAAAAATAGAATATTGTTATAGTCAAGGCGATGTGACAGCGAAAGGGCAATATGTAGGTGGTCTTGTTGGTTATAATGCGGCTCAGATTTCTAATACCTATGCGTATGGTAACGTGCTATCTACAGGTTATTACGTTGGTGGTTTGATAGGACAATCCTCGGGAACAGTTACCAATTCGTATTACTTGGCTGATGTGGCAATCGATGGCAGCAATACGGTTCAAAATGGTTGTGGAGCATCTTCTAAAGGTAGTACGACGGCAGACCCTACGGGTGTAAACAAAAAATCATTCTACCCGTTTTCAAGCGGTGAAGTATGCTACTTGTTGAACGGCTCGGTAAATGGAGGTTCTCCGTGGGGACAAAATATTGCATGGGGAGGGATACCTGATAAAGCTCCTATGTTAAAAACAAGCAGTTTGGTGTATAAAATCACGGGCACAACTATTTCGTTGTATTCAAATAGTGCCGATTATGAAATATCAAGCGAAATTACCGAAAAATTGGCAAACTTCGAAGGTGACGGTTCCCAGGAAAATCCGTTCTTAATTCCCGATTTGCAGCATTTGGAAGATTTTCGCGACATTGTGAAAGCTGGCTATCGCAGAGCATGTGGAAAACTTACTGCCGATATTGTGATTAATGAATCGGTGTTGGACGAAAATGGCGAACTTCGTAGTGATTATCGCAGTGCCCAGCTTAAATCGTGGATTCCTATCAATGAGTATCAAGGCTGTTTCGATGGCGACAATCATACAATAAAAGGTATTTTCTGTATGGATGCTGAAGGATATAAAGGTCTGTTTGCTGAAATACAGTCTGCAGAAATAAAGAATCTTACTGTTTCTGACGGCTATATAAAAACAGGCAGTGGTGCTGCTGGATTTTGTGTAAAGGCGACAAGTTCACGTTTTTCCAATTGCCACAATACCTGCGTTATTTTTACTGACGGTGACATACCTATGACAGGAGGTATTTGCGGTCAATTGGTGAAATCAACCATTGAGAAATGTTCCAATTCTGGCAATGTAATCAATACAAAAACAGGTGCATTCTTTGTCGGCGGTTTGGTCGGCCTGGCTGAGGGAGGATGTGTTATCCGCGATAGTTACAACACTGGCGAAGTTGCCGGCGGATGGGGATATGGCGGTATTTGTGGAATGTCGCAAGTTGGCGGAAAAAATCTTATTGAGCGTTGCTACAATACAGGACTGGTTCGGAGTGCAGGAAATTCAAGTAGCGACAAGGGAGCCGGGATATTAGGTTCGATGGATGCCAACGATGTGGTTCGGAATTGTTATAATACAGGAACGATAATCGGTGTAAATGTCGGTGGTATTGTTTCCAATGTTCCTGCTACTTCAACAGTGGAATACTGCTATAACGCGGGAGTTATAAACGGTACAACCATGGGCGGTATTGCAGGTACAAAAACCGATGGTGCGACTGTTACATATAATTATTATGACAAGACGGTTTGTAGCGAAGCAGGAGGTGTCAACGGAGTGGAACTCTCAAATCAGGCATTTGGTCATACCACTACAGTTTTGTGTAACAGCAGTTTGTCAACGGCGTTGAACTCATATTACAATACTGCAATTTGGCAGGCGGGTACGACTGAAAATGCATCAACCGAAATCATTACGGAAGATAACGTTTTCGGTTACAAAATCGTGGGTACATATCCTTCGCTCAAAGGCGTGGGAGAGCCGCAGTATGCAAAAACACTTTGGGTGAATATTGGTACGGCAGAAAGTCCTGATTGGATTTCCGACTTTATCCCTATCTATACGATAGAGCAACTAAAGGCGGTGAGCAACGATCTTTCGGCAACTTATGTACTTATGAACAATGTGTCGGAAAGCAAGAACGTGAAAAACGGCGAGTTGGTTCCAAGTCCTTCTGTTTCGTGGACACCGATTAACAATTTCACAGGTAAGTTCTATGGATTGGGACACACTATTTCTGGCTTATATACTGAATCGTCTGAACAATATGTTGGCTTGTTTGCTCTAACCCAAGCTGCATTAATAAAGGGTGTGAAAATTGCCAATAGCAAATTTGTGTCAACACATAATAATGGAATTGCAGGTGGTATTGTCGGATATGCATCTATAAATAGTAATTTTACTGGTTCATCGGTAATTGATTGTGACAATGTGAGTTGTACGGTTGAGGCGAAGTATGAGGCAGGGGGGATTGTAGGTTTTTTATATTCAGGTTATGTTGAGTATTGTAGAAATTATGGCACGGTTATTTCCAATTATGCGGGACAAACAAATTACGCAGGTGGTATATGTGGCGGTTCATTCGGTACAATCAGATATTGCTACAATGAAGGAACTGTTTCGGGTACTGGTGCGAATGTCGGTGGTATTGCCGGGGCTCCTTCTACGGTAAGAAACTGTTACAATATCGGAACTCTTACAGGTGGAAATGTTGGAGGTATTGCAGGAGCAGATGCATTGGAAACCAACATATACAATTCGTATAGTGCAGGAACTCTTTCTGGTTCTGGCTCGGTAGGTAATATCCTTGGCACCGTAATGTTGGGGGGAACTACCACCAAGTGCTATTACGACAGTAAAAATTCAGAATACGACGGCGTTTCCGGCTCTATGGACCGTGAAGGCAAGGTGGAATCAAAAACAACCGATGAACTTTGTCTGGCATTGCTTGATGGCTTATCTTCTGACGATTGGGCAATCAAAGAACCTGAGATTAAAGATGGAAAGAAATATCTCTACTATCCTTATCTGAAACATTTTGGAGAGGAATCGGTTGCGGTTGGTACATATCGTGCAATTTGTAAAGTAACGCTTAACCCTAATGGCGGTACATGTACTCCGCTTACGCAATATATAGAACGTGAGGGTGCGGAACTTCCACAGGACGTTGTGCGCGAAGGTTACACGTTCGGCGGTTGGTACAGCAATGCAAGTTGCACAAGCGATGAAGTTACCGAAATACCTGTAACCGCCACTGGCGAACAAACATTCTATGCTAAGTGGAATGCAAATTCGTATTCTATTACGTTGAATACCAACGGTGGTACAATCAATAGTGGAAATGTTACAACTTATACCTATGGTAATAGCGTTATGCTTCCAGCTGATATCTCCCAAATTGGTTATACGTTTGGCGGTTGGTATACAAGTTCGTCATTCACTGGATCATCTGTCCAGTCGGTTCCATCAACTGCTACTGGCAACAAAACATATTATGCAAAATGGACTGTAAATAAATATACAGTAACGTTTGTAACCAACAATGGTACAATCAATGATGGCAACGTAACACAATATACGTATGGTGAAGGAGCAACTTTGCCAACCAATGTAACTAAAACTGGTCACACTTTTGCTGGGTGGTACACCAATGATTCATATGCAGGTGAACGTATGACTTCTATTTCTACTACAACAACTGGCGACAAAACATTCTACGCAAAATGGAATGTAAACTCATACAATGTAACATTAAATACCGATGGTGGAATCATAAATTCGGGCAATATCGCTTCGTACACCTACGGCGTTGGTGCAATTCTGCCAACAGATGTGACAATGATAGGTAGCACTTTCGTCGGCTGGTATGATAATTCATCATGTTCAGGTTCTCCAGTTCTTTCAATTGCTTCAAATGCAATCGACGACAAAGAATTTTGGGCGAAATGGGATACCATTAACTACACTATTACATACAATGCAAACGAAGGTGTGTTTGCAACAACTCCAGCCGAGTCATACAAATATGGCGATGAAGTTACATTACCTGTTCCAACTCGCGAAGGCTACACATTTGCTGGCTGGTACAATAACTCGAACCTTGTCGGCACCGTATTCACGAAAGTGGAATCAACCGAGACTGGTAACAAGGAATTTTGGGCAAAATGGGAGGTGAACACCTATACCGTTTCGCTTGATGCGAAAGGAGGCGAAATCAACAGCGGAAACGTTGCATCATATACATATAATGTATTGACCATCCTTCCGCAGGACGTGACCAAAGTCGGCCATACGTTCGAGGGTTGGTTTGATTCGGAGAATCAAAAAGTTACACAGATTAGCAAGGGAACAATCGGCGATGTGACGTTCACGGCAAAATGGACGGCAAAGACGTACAGCGTGACGTTGCAGGCGAACAACGGGACAGTCAATGCAGGCAACATAACAAGCTACACCTACGGTCTCGGGGCAACGTTGCCTGAAGATGTAACCAAGACGGGCTACGAGTTCCTCGGCTGGTTCGACAACTCAAGCTACGACGGCGGTGCCGTAACCGAAATAGCCGACAATGAAATCGGCAACAAGAACTTCTGGGCGAAATGGACGGCGGCGAGCTACGACGTGACGTTGGATGCGAACGGCGGAACAATCAACTCGAATGCGATAGAAAGCTACACCTACGGCGTGGGCGCAGTCCTTCCTACCGACGTGACAAAAATCGGCTACACGTTCAAGGGCTGGAAAGACGAGGAAGATAATTTCGCACTTGAAATCACAACTGCCGATTATGGCGACAAGACGTTCGCTGCACAATGGGAGAAGGCAAATTATGACATTACCTATAATGCAAACGGCGGTTCAATCAACGGATCGTATGAAACGACATACAACTATGGCGACGAAATAACGCTTCCGACCGACGTGGCGAAGGAAGGGAACGAGTTCCTCGGCTGGTACGACAACCCGAACTTCACGGGAGAAGCGGTCGAAACAATTTCTGCCACGGAGTACGGCGACAAGACGTTCTACGCAAGTTGGAAGGCAAATCAATATGGTGTAACTTTTGAAGCGAACGGCGGAACGATAAATTCTGGAGAATTTGCCATCTACACCTACGGCGTCACGGCAATTCTTCCGACCGACGTGACGAAGGACGGCTACACGTTCACGGGCTGGTATGCCGACGAGGCATGCGAGGGCGATGTCGTAAGCATTGTTTCGTCGACCGACTTGGGCGCCAAGACGTTCTACGCAGGCTGGTCAAACTCGGCATACTCGGTTACGCTGCATACGAACGACGGAGTCATCTCGTCGGGCAACGTGACGGCATACACGTTCGGCCACGAGGAACAACTTCCGACCGAGGAACAAATCAGCAAGACCGGCTACAAATTTGACGGCTGGTACGACAATGCGTCTTGTGTGGGCACGTCAATTTCATCAATTCCAGCGACGGCGACTGGCAACAAGCAATTCTGGGCAAAATGGAGCGTCAACTCGTACACTGTAGCCCTCGAGACAAACGGCGGAACAATCAACAGCGGCAACGTTAAGAATTACATCTACGGAACGACGGTTGTTCTTCCAAGCGACGTAACCAAGACGGGCCACACGTTCGACGGCTGGTACGACAACGAATCTTGTGCAGGTTCGTCAATCCTTTCAATCTCATCAACCGATTTGGGTAACAAAACATTCTACGCTAACTGGTTTGTAAATACATATTCTGTTACTCTTGTAACAAACGAGGGAACGATTAATATTGGAAATGTAGAGAATTACACCTACGGCGAAGAAGTTGCCTTGCCGACTGACGTGACGAAGAGCGGCCACACGTTCGACGGCTGGTTTACAAATACCTCGTATATTGGTTCTTCAGTCTCGTCAGTATTGCCGACCGAGACGGGCGACAAGACATTCTATGCGAAATGGTCTGTAAACACGTATGACGTAACCTTGAACGTCAACGGTGGAACAATCACTAATGGCGAGATAGATTCCTACACGTATGGTGTTGGTGCCGTTCTGCCGTTAGCAAAGAATATGGTCAAGACAGGTTACACTTTTGCAGGTTGGTACAATAATGACGAATTTGCTGGCGAGGCAGTTACGTCAATCGCCAACAACGAAACAGGAGACAAAGTTTTCTATGCACGATGGACAATCAACACGTACGACGTAGCATTGAACGCCAACGGCGGAACAATCAACGCAGGCGAAATTTCATCGTATGAATTTGGCACGGCAGTGACGCTTCCTACAGATGTGACCAAGACAGGTTACACGTTTGTCGGCTGGTACGACAATCCGAACTTGGCAGGAGAGATGTTCACGGCAATTTCTAATACGGAAATTGGCAATAAGACGTTTTTTGCAAAATGGCTTGTAAACAATTATACCATAACACTTGAAACAAACGGCGGAACAATCAACAGCGGAAATGTGGGCAGCTACGTGTTCGGAAACACGGTAATATTGCCAGTCGACGTGACCAAGACGGGCTACACGTTTAATGGCTGGTTTGATAATGAGAACTTTGACGGTGAGGCGATAACGACAATCGCCAACAACGAAACTGGCGACAAAACATTCTATGCGAAATTTACCGTAAACACATATAATATAATCTTGGTGACCAACGAGGGCGTAATAAACTCTGGCAATATTGAATCATACGAGTTCGGCAAAGGCGCAACCTTGCCGACCGACGTGACCAAGACGGGCTACACGTTCGACGGCTGGTACGGCAACACGAGCTACATAGGCGGTACGGTGTCGTCAATCGCCGACAACGACATGGGCGACAAGCAGTTCTGGGCAAAATGGACGATAAACGAGTACGAAGTGGCTGCGACGGCCGAAAACGGAACTGTCGAAGGAACGGGAAGCTACGAGTACAAGTCGACGGCGACCTTGAAGGCAATCGCAAACGAGGGCTACGAGTTCGTGGGCTGGAACGATGGAGAGCTGAAAGACGAGAGAATACAGTTGACCGTGACGAAAGACACGACATTGACTGCCAACTTCAAGGAAAAAGAAAAGGTTCAAATCAGTGGCGTTCTTGAAATCCCGACGCTCAAAACAGAACGTGAATCTGCTCCGATCGACCTTGCGGGTTTGTTCACGACGACCGAAGGCAGTGAAATCTCATATAGTGCGACAAGTTCCGCACCGAACGTGGTAGCGGCAACGGTGAGCGAGGGCAAACTGTTCCTTACGGTGTATGAATACGAGGGCGAGGCGGAAATCACCGTAACGGCCACGTTGCCGAACGGGGAGAAGAACACGGTGAAGGCGACGGCGACTGTCGTGCTCGCCTGCAACATCCAGGTTGAGGAGACCATCACGAACGTGTCTTGCTTCGGCGAAAGCGACGGCGAAATCGCCCTGAAGGTGACGAACGCGGCAGAACCGTATACGACATTGTGGACAGGTGATGCAACAGAAGACACGCTAAGAAATGTAACAGCAGGCAACTATACGGTCGTGATAACCGACAACGAAAACTGTTCGTTCACTAAGACTTACACGGTTTCACAACCCGACGAAATGAATCTGTCGGCAAAAATCAAAAATCCGACCTGCGAGAACGCCGACGGAGCAATCACCGTAACTTTGACGGGAGCAGAAAGTGCCGCATTTGCATGGAGCAACGGGGCAACGACGCAGAATGCCGCCAACCTTGCAAAAGGCGACTACTCGCTGGTTGTGACCAACACCGAGACCGGCTGTCAAATCGGCGACAACTTCACGTTGGTGGAACCTGAAGCCCCGGTCGTTACAGTCTCAAACGTAGTTGAGACCGCCTGCAACGAATCGGCAGGCGCCGTCACCATAAGCGTCAGCGAGGAAGGCCTGATTTACAACTGGTCGAACAACAAGCACACGAAGAACCTGACGAACGTTCCTGCGGGCGACTACACGCTGAGCGTGGTGAACCCCGAGACGAACTGTACGGCGACGTTGGAAGTGACGGTACCGAGCATCAAGCTGAAACAGCCTGAAATCGCGCTCGTGACGGTGAGCGAGCAGACGGGCAAGAACCTGGTGGTATGGCTGAAGGAGAACACCGACCTGATACAACGCTACAACATCTACCGCGAGTCGGAGACGGCGAACGTGTACACGAAGATAGCGGAGGTTCCGTACAGCGAATTGAGTGTATATGAAGACCTGGAGGCGAACCCGGCGGTGACGGCGTGGAGATACAAGATTTCCGCCACGGACGTATGTAACGAGGAGACGGAGCTGGGCGAGTACCACAAGACGATACACCTGATGCAGAACCAGGGTCTTGGCGGCGTGTACAACCTCGACTGGAACACGTACGAGGGCCTCGACTTCCCGACCTACGTGGTGATCCGCAAGTCGGTAGTCCGCAAGGTTGTGACGATGGACACGATAGCCTACCTGTCGTCGAACAACAACACGTACACCGACACGTTGCCGGCGAAGGGCACGCAGGCATACTACGTGGGC
>JAFXAU010000029.1 GCA_017516865.1 Bacteroidales bacterium | reverse complement strand
TTTCTGGAATTCGTATTTCTGACCGTATGCAACCACCGGCATAGTTCCATCCAAACTTCCCCATACCATGTTCGGGCTACCGAGGGCACGGAGGTCTTTTATCTCATCGCCTTGGCAGATTACAGAAGAGAACACAATCGGAGTACGTGCACGACCTTTAATCGAATACTTCATACCTATTGTATCACTTGTACAATAAATATTGTCATACACATATTTATACGTTGCTGAAACAGCATAGTCACCTTCACTTGTAATTACCGTTACAGGAGTAAGTGTATGATTTTCCTCTTCGTCGAAGATTCTTGTCACATTACCTTTCTTTATTTGCCATTTAACTGATGATTCATCATTCATAGCAGGACTGAAATTAAATGCTTCAAGTGTCACAACGTCATCGTAGATACATAATGTTGTATCGTTGCTAATTGCAAAGCGAGGTTTTGGAACCACATGAAGAACAACTGGCATAATATCGCTCAGACAGTTATTCAATTCTCTTTGTACGTAATATGTTTTGTCGCTGTTTCCTACCTCAGAGAATGCAGGAGTGTACGTGTAACCTGTCGTCAGGTATGTCAGTGCCGACTCATCTGCATACCATTTATCCATGCTCATGTTCGTCGTCAACGATGGAATTTCCTCGTCACCTTCGCATACATTTGCACCTTGAACTTCAGGATTTGCAGGTTTAGCATTTACAACATATGTAATTGTAGCTTGCTGACCTTCACAACCATCTACGGTTTGAGTTGCATAATATCTCTTTGTTCCAGTTGTAATATCAGTAGTTTGATATTCAGTTTCCGAACCAAGTACGGTAACCTTATCATTATCATACCATGTGATATTTTCGCCACCTGCATGCAATATAGGAGCAGCATCGTATTCACAGATGTTCGGTTGATTTGTCATTACAGGAGCACTTGGCAATGGTTTAATCTTGAACTTAGCAGGAGCAGTTGGACCTTCACAACCCTTCACGCTCTGTGCAGCATAATAAGTATATGTACCAACCGATGTCTCCTTAGACAAATAACTATTACCTGTACCCAATACATTTCCTGATTTCGATGCTTCAGCGTACCAATTTATTGTTCTTGCTGTTGTAGCATCTTCTACTACTGAAACTCTTTCATTAGCTTCGCCATAGCAGATAGCCGTGTCTTTCACAGTCGGAGCGACAGGAATATCTTTTACGGTATATGTTGCAGGAACTTTTGGTCCATAACAACCATCTGCAAACATTACAGCCCAAATTGTATACGTATCAGCAACTCTTCCAGTTGGTACGAACGATTTTTCAGCACCCATCTGTGCAGTTTCCGGAACTCCGAGTGCTCCTGGGTCTTCTTCATACCAACCTACCGTTCCAATAATATTGGTTGCAGTAAATGTCGGATTAGTTTCACCCTCGCAAACCTCAGCAGGATTAATTGACGATGTAATTGTCGGCATGCCCGTTCCTGTAATCTTTATGGTAGCGAGTTTCTTAGGACCTTCACAACCTTCAGAAACCGTCAAATTTTGCAATGGCATAGAACTATATTCCGAAACGTAATATTTAAATTCTCCTTCTCTTGTCAAAGATGGTTTGTACGTTCCGTCAGCAGAAGATTTTTCCAATGTTGATGATTCATTATAGAACTTGAATATAGAACTTGAACCGTCGCGTTCTGCCCAATCGCCAGTTGAAGCAGCCAATGTTGGAACTTCCTCATAGTTACAAGCTTTTTCGTCGCTAATCACAACACTTGGAATAGGACAAGGAACAATCTTTACATTTGCAACAGTTGATTCACTATAACATCCTTCCTTGTACTGACGAGCATAGTAATTTTTGTCAATCGTTTGACTTGTTGCATCGCCAGTTGCCCAAGTCGTACCTGTTCCCAATTCGTTATTTACCAATGTTTCTGAATCAAACCATTTTGCAGAAGCGCCTTGAGTCATAGTGCTTGTTACTTTCACCTCTACAGGGTTAGATTGCGTTGTCATCGCATAGAAACCTCTTGTTTCAGGAGCAGGGAGATAAATCACATCAACAGTACGACTATTATCGCTCACACAAGATTTTGCATCAGTATATGTATACGTCAATGTGTATTGTTTTTGACCTTCGTTCTTACCATTCTTCTGAGGATAGAAGATTCCGTTAGAGCTGATAGCAGATGCATCGCCTTCGCTTATAGTCCATGCTCCAGTTCCAACACCATTTTCTGATGTTGCTTTAACATTAATCTTCAATTCTTCAGTCGTGTAACAAACTATTTCTTCCTGTTTGTCGAATGTAACTGTAGGCAAAGGCAATACAGTTACCGTCACTTGTGTCATTGGACTTTCACATTCATTACCACTATTCTTTTCGTCTGCCGAATATGACACCCAGAATGTTGTTGTTCCAGCAGTTGCCTGAGAAACCCCATGAGCATATTCCGAAGACGTAGTAGTTGTAATCAATGATTTACTTTCGTTGTACCAATTCCACTTTGTCACACCATTCTTTGAGTCAGTTGCAACCGAAGCGCCTTCCGTTCCTCTCAACGGATCCAATGCAATATTAAGACATTTTTCATCGCCTGACACAGTTGGAGCTTCCCACGGACAGTCAATCAAATTTAAGATAACTTCTGCAGGTTCACTTTCACAAGTATACGCATCAGTTTGGGTTATCCAATATTTCTTCACGTATGTAGCGGCAGAACCAACTTCGGCTTTCAATGCAGCTTTGTCAGGTGTAAATGCATCACCTGATGCTTGCAATACATTTGTTTTTGATTGTGTATCGTACCACGTAATTGTTTGACCTGTCGATGTTCTCGTACCTGTCAACAAACCAGTAGTAATTCCATCGATATTGCCAATCAACCAGTTTGTTTCGCTACCCGTTGGAGCTTCCATAAAGTGAGCCGTCGTATTTGATTCTACTGTTGTTTGACAAGTAGTACCATCGGCATACGGTTCACTAGTTACCGTATAAGAGAATGTTACTTCTTCTTTATCGCCAGTGTAATCGCCTGGCAGCCATTGGAATCCGTTCATTGTACCAACATTTGCAGAAAGGCTTCCGTTTTGAGGATTAACAGTTACTGGAACTACGTCACTACCTTTCGCACAAATATTTTCAGGAGAAGAAATTGTTACCACAGGATTGTCAACCACATGCAATGTAACTTTTGTACCAGCCGACCAACAAGATTCAATACCGTCATATTCTGCAGCATAGTACACATAATCACCTGCAACTGATGTATTTACGCCCGTTGGTTCAAATGACGTATTATTATCTTTTAATATCCAACTATCGGCTTCTGTACCATTTTTACCGACAGGGTTATCACTTAACCAAGAAATCTTCTGATTAGTCAACGTACTTGTTTGAACAGCAGAGAAACTCTTCATATCGCCACCAACGCATACATAGATGTCGGAAGATTTTGGAGCCATTGCATTACACTTAGAAATATTTGTCGTTGCAATTACGCTATCACTATAACAGCCAGCTCCATTCACAGTCAACATTGCACGTATAGCATAGTGATATGAACCAACTTCTGTTTCAGGACTTGTATAGCTTGTACCTTCTGTAATGACAGACCCACCCGTAGCTGGCATCCATTGTAATACGTCAGCTGGAGTGTTCATTGTTGCCGTCATTGCATCTTTACCAACCAAATTTCCTGCGTTTATCATAGCATTAACATCGTCGCCAGCAGTTGGAACAGCCGGTTTCTTAACTTCGATGCTATAATCATCGCTGTTTTGACATTGATACGTATCAGTATATGTGTATGTGATAGCATTAGCGCCTACCGTTTTAACGCTTGGATCGAACTTGTCACTTGTTTGAGATTCAGTACCAGTCCACTCGCCAACGCCACCTGCCGGAGCTACGTTAGTAGCAATATTTATAGCAGCACCATTATAACAGAGTTCTGTTGGATTCGTTGTTAAAATTGTTACTGTAGGTAACTTATGTACCGTTACATCTGCGGTAGCTTCGCCATAACATTGATTTGCATCAGTGTATGCCAATTTTATTGTATAGACTGTTTCAGTACCCGATGTAGGTTTATTTTGAGTTGGGTCAAATGCTCCCGTCGAAGCATCTACAGTACCGCCATTATTTACAGAATATACGAACGTTCCAGTAGCAGCGGTTCCTTGAGAAGTTACAGTAACAACTTCGCTGTTTTGTCCTTCTTCGCAGACGCTATTTTTGCTAAGCGAGATTGAAGGATTAGGCATATCGAACACTTCAACCGAAGTAGATTTTTGTTCTGCCACACAACCCTTATCACTTACAAAGTCGTATAAAATAGTGTGTGTTCCTACGCCAGCAACCGATGGTGTATAAGATGCCGAGGTATTTGCAGGATTAGTAACATCGCCGGTCCAAGTACCTGTACCACTTATTCCTGAAGGAGTAACGGTAGCTGTTATCGTTTGAGCAGTTTCGTCGGATACACACTTATTAGTTAATTGCGAAAGTTGAGTAATTTCAGGTATAGGATTGATAGTGATTGTCTTTTTAGCACTACCCTTACAACCTTTTGTATCTTCTACTTTTACAATTACGTCATACGAACCTTTTGTCGCAGCGAACGTCGGACTCTGAATTGTCGTAGCATCTAAGCTGCTTGCTCCAGAACCAGACCAAACAGTTGATCTGAACGAACCTTCTACGTTAAGTGCTATTGGAGCATTCTCACACACTTCGAAACCTGGATCAGCGGTAATCACTGGTGCCAAAGTATCATCAACAGTAACCGTTGCCATTGCTCTCGTCTTGCTTTCGCAGCCATTGATTGTTTGTGATACATAATAGAATGTTTCACCAGCCGATGCCGTCGATGGCGTTGGAGCAGTAGAACTTGCTGTTCCACCAGTAGCACTCGTTCCGTACCAATTCAACGTAGCACCCGACATTGCCGTTCCTTCCAATTGTTTTGGAGTATCGTCAACACAATATGCCTGATCTTTTACAGTTGGAGCATCAGGATATGCATAGAATGTTACTTTGATTGTTTTTGCTTCTGCCTCACAACCTTCTTTACCCGTATAATTCAACGTAATAGTAACTTCAGTATCTGTTGTCACATCGTTAGTAACCGTTGCCGTAGCACCATTACCAGTTACTCCGTCACCACTCCATTCAAATGTTCCGTCACCAGCATCGCTTACCGTTGCAGTAAGGGTAATTGAAGCACCACTACATACAGCAGATTTATCTGATGTCAATGTCTTGATTTCTGGTTTCGGATTAATCGTAACTTCTTGCGATACTGGATCACTTGTACAACCATTCAATGTAGCCGTTACGGCATATACACCTGATTCAGACGGTGCAGTCAACGATTTTCCAGCACCAGAGCCACTATTACTGTTGTCTTTCGTCCACGCGTATGTTACATCGCCAGTAGGATCGCAACCTGCTGTAAGCGATACCGCACCCGAACCTTCGCAAATTGTAGCCGAAGTAGGATCAACAACAATTGATGCTGTAGGTTTTGGTTTTACAATAACCTTGGCAGTTCCCGTTACATTTTCGTTCTTGCAGTTTCCGTCATCGTTAACCGATGTAACCGTGTAAACATGTTCTCCCACTGTTGTTGGAATATCGGCCTCAACATCATAAGCTGTTGAACGTTTATTCTTTGTTTTCGTCGTTCCTGTCGGGTCTGTATAACTCCAATAAACACGGAACTTCGGTTCACCTGTCATAGTAAATGTAACAGGACTTGTGAATGACGCTTCGTTACCTTCGCAGAATTCACCACCACCAGAAACTTTCACTGTTGGTACTGGGTTCAAAAGTACCGTCACCTCAGCCGAGTCAGCACAAGCTGTTACAGAACGGCCAGTTGACGAGAAATACGCCACAACTTTATATTTACCTGCATCTGTCACACTATATGAAGTTGATGTATTACCAGATGAAACAGCTGTAGAAGATGCACCATCTTTAAACCATTGATAACTAAATTTATTAGATGCCGATGATGCAGCCCATGCATCTGTAGTTAAAGTACATCTTGCATTATTTTCACATATATATATTGTATCATTTGTAACGAATGACGCATCATCACAATTAATTACTACATCATCTGGAGCATCACACGGACATTCTTGCGGTATCTCAATAGGGATACGGTCGCAGAATCCTTGAGGAGTTGCAAAGTCTATGTCGAAGAACACACCAGTCTGATTTGTCTGGAAATTGTTGTCCTGAGCCGCACCGATACCCTCAATATACGTACCTGTATATGTATCTTTTACACCTACTAGACCTTTTGATGTATAATATACGACCGAATTATTTGCATCTGCATCTCCAGTCTTTGTAGCACCTGAAAATACCAGATAATATGTTCCAGGCTTCAACTCATAGTTACCACAGTCGAATGTAACAACTTCAGTAAATTTATATGTTCCCGTTGCAGTTATTTCTTTCTGCATAGTCATTGTTCCAGTAAAACTCTTTATAACGGATGTTTTATTTGCCACCACATGTCCATTATCTGTTTTAGGATTGCAAAGATTTGCAGTGAATGTTATTGTTCCTGACAACGTAGCGCTACCATTTACATAATAACTTTGCATTGCACCTTGAGCTTTCAATTTGAAACTTCTCAATGTTACTGCACTATTTACAGTAAAGCCAGGGTTTGCAATGTTATTTTGCTGAGAAATACTTTGTGTAGAAGAACCATTTGCAAATGAACTTGGAATAAATGTACCAACACCTGCTGAAGTTTCTTCTACATAAATTGTTTTCTTTCCATTTTTTGGACGAACAGCATCGTCACCAATATACAAATTAGTTGTTCCGCTTCCAACTGTCGTAGCGATAGCTGGTGCGTTTTCCGCATCAGAATAATACCAAGAATAAATTGCCTTGCTTCCCGATGCAGCGTTTACCTTAACTTCAAGAGAATCATTTCCTGGACAATATGTCATATCAGGAATTGTATATGTTTGTTTGTACGTGTCTATTGTAATTTCGCCAGTAGCTGGTTCGTACGACACACAACCATTACCCGTACCATCTTCTTTGTGAGTTATCTCTACTTTGTATGTACCAGGAGTCATTGCCATATATGTCGTTCCTTTTTCAGCAACTGTTCCCGACGTACCTGATATTTCCGAACCGTCTTTATACCATTTAATGTTATAATATTTTGCTAACTCCAAACCGATAACAAAGCCTGCGTCCAACTCTATACCGTCGAATGCTGACTCACATACAGTTATATCTGTACTTGGTGTCATTGAAACCGTAGGGTCTGGGTGACGAGGATTACAGTTCGTAGGAGGATTGATTTTTGTTGCATACGCCTGGCTTGTCGTACTTCCAATACCCAACTGACCAACAGGGTTACAACCCCACGCATACATTGAACCATCACCGCGTCCAAAGAATCCCCATGTATCAGCACGGTTAATCAACACAACGTCATCGTACACAATTCCGCCTGTTGCCTTAATATATTGTGCACCATGTTGTGTTGCAGAAGAACCATTCAAAGTACCATTACCGGTTGCACCACCGTCGCCGCAACCGCCACCACCCCAGGCTACTGGCTTGTTGTCGGCAGTGATGGCCATACCAAATCCTTGACCACCTGCTACCCATTTTGCAAGAAGATATGTACCATCGTTGCTGGCTCCCGTAGTTTCACCAGCAGCAACACGTTTCGGAATACCATTTGTTCCTATCCAACCTGTGTTGGCATCCATAATACCGCCGGCATTATTCCACGAAGAGTTACCCCACGACCAAATGTAACCGTCTACGTCCAACCCATATCCTTCACCATCGCCACAACCCAGCATTGTTATATTGCTTAATGGGGTACCATTTTCCATAATTACAGGTCTTGCATACGGGTCGCGAATATCGGCATCGTTGCTACCCGTACCTCCGTTTGCACTACGTCCCAAAGAACCATTACTTTTTTGATGTCCCCATGAATAAACGGTGCCTACACCGTCGCCATCAGGGTCGACCAAAGCATACGCACAGTTATCACCAGCATACACTTGAACTACTCCTTCCAATGGATTTCCATTAGGAGTAATTACAAATTTAGGATATGGTTGGTTATTTTGATTACCACATCCCAACTGACCATAGGCATCATCATACCCTTGGCTATCAAATCCTTTATTATTTCCACCCCAACCTACCAAACGGCCTTTGTACGGACCGTCGCCCAAAATGGCGAAACTATTGTTGTTTCCAGCGTACACAACGTCTACATTTACCAAATAGCCACCGTCGGAATAAGCAGTACCACTCAAATCACCATTTCCCGTTTTAACTTGGACCGGTGTTGATTGTACAGTTCCCTGTGCATTTGGAATGGTTCCCGTACCGCACTGTCCTAAACTGTTGTTACCCCAACACCATACTCTTCCTGCACAGTCCAAGGCAATAAAGTGAGAACCAGAACCGCAGTTCACCTGCTGGATATAAATATCCTGACTGGTAAAGAACGTCACTTCTTTCGGCATGGGTTCATATGCAGCAGTACTGCTAACGCCCAACAAACCTGTTGTGCTCTCATTCTTATTAGAACCCCATACATAGAGCACACTGTTTTGGCATACCATTGCCGACACACTGTTACCTCCAGAGATGGTAAGTTCCTTCTGTGCGAACAAGCTAACTGTTAAGCCCAACGTACATAATAATAATGTTAACCGTTTCATATTTTGTAGTTTTTATATTTTACACTTTATACACTTTACATACACAAGACGCAAATTAACGAAAAAAAGTTACACGGAATGCAATATTTTTTCATCAATATCGAAAAATTTATGGTAGAGATGCGATTAATCGCATCTCTACATGTTAACTAATTGCAAACATGGATTATCCGTTTTGTATACGAAACGCCGTTGGATTCAAATTTCAGAATCAAAATTCCTTGCGGCATCTTATTCATAGGAATTTCGAATATGCCACCTATGCTTTTATATTTTGCAGAATGAACAAAATTGCCCGATTCTGTATAAATCCGTATGTTTGCCGTGATATGCATCTGCGGATAGGTTGTAAGCATACATTTGTCGGTACATGGATTTGGATAAATCACACACGTGTTGTTTTTTTCAAATTGCACATCGGAACCAATGTTGATTGGATATGTCAAAATTTTTGCCGAATCGGGATTGAAATGATAGCGCGAACGTGCCGTTACAGGCTGCACCGCAACATTGTATGGCATGGAAAATTGCTGGAACGAACGCCACACTCCATCAACACAAAACATGCCGTCCATTCGAGATTCCACGTCATAATACTGACCAATGGACAGACTTTTTTCGTAATTCACGGAATCAAAACAAACACCCACTACAACAGATGTGTCTACATATAATAATGTATCAAGATGAATTTGATTGAAATTTCCTGCCTTCACATCGGAGTTTTTAACTTGCTTTTGTGTCAATATTCCAGACAAATCACCTCGCCAGATGGTTACGGTAGTTGTTGCCGTTTCGTCAGGAATTGCAAGAACACCCACTTTAACGCTACGTATACAAGTCGGTTCTGTTATATTGACGGCATTCCCCACGCAGTCGACATGAATTTCGTTTGGTCCTGTCCATCGTGCAACCCCTTCGCTCGATACATTATAATAAGAGGTTTGTTTCGTGGTATTTCCTATGGAATCGATTGCAAATAATTCTTTGGTTGCCATAGGATATTCTTTTGCTACAATATTATTCGCAAAGAACGGACGTTCGAAAGCATTCACAATCACGGTATCGGGGCGATCGGTTACACCGAGAGAGATACCTAAATGTGCAGGAAATCCGATTGTCTGTGTATTCACCCACGAACGAGGGTGTTTCACGAACAGAGTTCCATCGCTTTCAACATTGGCTACAAAACCCGTAAACAAACGAGTATCATGTTTCATCTGATACCCTACCCAAAATGTTCCGTCAGGACTAATCGGTTCTTTCAATGGGATAAAAATTGTCACCGAATCGTGTATATAATTTTTTGTCAACTCCATGGAGTACAATTCTTTTTCTGGCTGACTGTTTCCCGACCATACGCAGATGCGGATATCTGACAAATCTTTGGTTGTATCTATTGTTCCGCACAAAGTAAGGGAATAAATTGATTTTTTTGTATAGAACCGTTCTGCAACGCTTCGCCATCCTATTTCATTGCACCCCGACCAATAACCATCGGCATTGTCGCCAAACGTGAACAACCGCAAAGAGTCTGTTGTATTTACGTTCGACAGAATATTTGCCGCCAACATATACGGATTATATCCTTGACAGACATCAGCTCCGATACCAAGTGGGTCGAGCCATGCTTTTACTTGATTCGAGGACACGTCGTAATAATCCCAAGCATACGAAAATTTTGCAAAATAATCATTGACAGGCTCGTCGCACGAAGCCATCCCCCCCGAAAGCATGCCAATCACATGATGTTCGTTGTCGAACAACGGCGAACCCGACGAACCGCCTTCGGTTGTTCCAGTTTCCCAACGTGAGATAAGCCAGTTTCCATCCTCAACATATTTAATTCCGCCCGTATTGAGCGTTCCAGTTGACGGTTTATCTTTATCGACAGAGATTTTTTTAACATCGCCTTTAGGATGGTGAATGCACGCCGTTCCCTTCCCTATTGACGAAGCGACATTCCAACCGGCATAGTACGGATTATAGTACTTTGGGGGAATCTCACTCATTTTCAGCAAAGAGAAATCAACCTTTCCCGTAGGCGATGTTGCCACCAGCGAAGAACCCGAAATGGTCTTCGACGGATTTGCCGACGCAGTTCCACACGTTTCGTTTTCGTAATCAAAATAAAAAACCGTCCGCAACGCTTTAGATTCGCTCGCCACGCAGTGATTTGCCGTGATAATATATGGAGTCATGTCTTTAGCGGTATTATTCACAAGCGTTCCCGTGCAGAGCGTCACTCCCTGAATCACCATTTTGCATACAGCTTGTTTTTCCACTTGCCAATCGGCACCTTCGTCACAATTTATATCAACATTGCATGAAGATGCAGTGGATTTCAAAAGACTCGGCTTCAAATACGCATTTTTGTAATCGTGAGCCACCTGTTTTATCGTCCAACTCCCCGACTTCGACAGATTGTTTTTTTCGGCATAACACACATATATAACCTCGCCCTGCACAAGCGGCGTAGCCAACACGCCTGCTAAAAACACATCGTCACTTGTGTACGTCTTAAAATCGACAGAATCTGCTCCATACACCGACAAACGGGCTCCTTCGGGAATGCTGACAGCTTCAAAAATCAAATTCAACGAATACGCGTCCTTTGACAAAATTGATACATTATAATATAGTGTATCATTTTTTAGTACGGGGGCAATATCCTGTTTACGAATAGACACTTCGAACGGATACGCAAAAACGTATGCTTCATTCTTATCGTTGGAGAAATCCAAATCATCAGGCAAGTCTGGCATGACAAACTGTGCGTCGGGAAACATAGGATACGGGACAGAAGAATGAGCTACCGATTGAGAGACAACCTCAACCGAAAACGCAAAAACCGCTATAATACAAAGAGAAAGGCGATTAATCGAGTTGTATACCCAAGACAAGCACATCGTCAATTTGTTTACGATTACCTTTCCAGTCTTCAAACGTCTTATCCAACAAGGCACATTGGTCATTCATAGAGAGATTGCGACTGTCGAACAAAAGTTTCTTAAAGTTCGTACCCAAGAATTTTTTATTTTCAGTTCCACCAAATTGGTCTTGGAAGCCGTCGGAGAACATATACAGACGTGCGCCTGGTTTATACACAAACTTGTGATTCGTGTAACTACTACCCGCTTCGGACGTAATAGAACCGCCTACCGAAGCCATATCGCCTTCGATTGACTGGATAATGTCATCATAAATATAGAATGATATATGATTTGCCGCCGCAATTTCAATTGTCTTTGTTTCCTTGTCAATCAAGCAAAGCGTAGCATCCATGCCATCTTCCTGAGAATCTGGAGAAGCATTCTCTTTTTGATTCAACGCCGAACGGACACCGACATTCAGTCTGTCGAGGATTTCAGCAGGAGTACGAAGCCGTTTGTAGGTAATTTGCTGCAACAAAGTCGCTCCAATCATTGACATGAACGCACCCGGAACGCCATGTCCAGTACAATCCACAGCAGCAACATACATTTTACCTTCTTTTTCCATAAACCAATAGAAGTCGCCACTCACGACATCACGAGGCTTGAACAGAACAAACGCATTCGGCATATATTCGTGTAGAACGTCAATTGGAGGCAGAATAGCATCTTGGATACGTTTTGCATAACTGATACTATCGCGAATCATTCTATTTGATTTAGAAAGTTCCTCGTTACTACGCGACAACAAATCACTCTGCAATTCCAGTTTGCTTTTTTGTTTTTCTATTTCGAACGTACGTTCGGCAACCATTTTCTCCAACTTGGCATTTTCCTCTTTGAAGAAATGTTCTCTATACTTTATATATATGTATATGCCCATGCCGAAAACGAGAATCAGCAATGAATAGAACCACGTCGTTTTCCAGAACGGCGGAACGATTGTGATTTTTAACTGCGTAATTTCGTCGCTCCAAACGCCGTCGTTGTTAGTTGCGGTAACTTCAAAAACATAGTCACCACCGGCAAGGTTCGTATACGTTGCCGAGCGTTTAGTAGCATCTGTCATGTTCCAATCATCGTCGAAACCGACCAAACGATATTTATATTGCACCTTCGACGGAGCAACTGTATTCAAGATAGAGAAATCCAACGAAAAATTGTATTTATACGACAGAACCAAATTCTTTGTCGACGTAATTGATTGTTCCAAAACTACATCGCCCTGAATTTTCTCTCCAATTTCGACTTGCTTGTTAAAAATCTTCAAATCAGTAATTACAACTCGTCCCGTATAGGAATCATTCACAATGCTATCGGGATAGAAATATGACAAACCTTGCGAACCACCGAAGAACAACATTCCCGAAGAAGAGCGGAACGACGCACGTTCGTTAAACGAGTTACCTTGCAAGCCGTCGGTCTGATTATAATTCGTAAATGTTTCGGCAAACGGAGCGAACTTCGACAAACCGTAGCAAGTACTTATCCACAAATTTCCACGTTTGTCTTCCTGCATACCGAGAACCATATCGTTTGTCAGCCCATGCGAGCGACGCGTGTACGACAAGAATGATTTTTCGCGTCGGTTGAATTTACAAATTCCCGAACCGCCAGTACCTACCCAGAATGTTCCGTTACCAGCTTCCAACAAAGAATAGATAATTTCACTCGTCAGCGATTTCGGTCCATTTTGATTCGGTTCGTAAAATTCAACTTCGTCGGTTTCGGGATTGACAGACATGACACCACGTCCATTAGTTCCAGCCCAAATAATATCCTGAGAATCCTGCATAACGCACCAAATTACGTTACGCATGAAATTTGACGCACTGACCGTATAGGTAGTAAAACGATTTTTCTCCCATTCGAACTTACACAAACCGCCGCCGTAGGTTCCAACCCACAGCCGTTGTTTATTGTCCAAGCAGAGAGCCGTCACCGCATTGTTTGACAATACATTGGTGGCATATTCGTCATATAGATAATGGTCAAGCACACCTTTTTCGAGCGAAAAGCGGAACAGACCGTTACCATCGGTTCCCAACCAGAAAAAGCCTCGTGGGTCTTGAATGATAGAGGTTATCACATTGAAACCATTTTTATCATCCTTCCCATTTGCACTTTGATACGTTTTTATGATATTCAAATCCTTGTCATAATACAAAAGTCCAGCACCACGTGTGCCAACAAGGAAATGACCATCGTGTTCAGGCGAAAGATTGTTAATTTCCAATATAGCCATCACATTGTCCGATGTTATGGAAGAATGAAAATCCTGTCCTGGATGAAGAATGGCAAATTTTTTCCGATGTGTGTTGTATTTATTCAAGCCTGCCGTTTCCGTTCCTATCCACAGAATGCCCGAACGGTCACGCAAAACCGAAGAAATATTGTCAGACGCAAGACCATACTCATGCTGATTCATTTTCTCACAACCAAGGAATTTCTTTGTTGTCAAATCGTACATGTTCAAACCTCCACCGCGGGTTCCCACATACATTATATTAGAAAGCGTATCTTCGTAAAACGTCCATACAATATTATTAGACAACGTAAGCGTATCGCCTGCCTTCTTCTCATATAGTTTATACTGGTGCGTCTGCGGATTCAACACACCAAAACCACCGTAATATGTTCCTATCCACAAATCGCCGTTTTTATCATTTTCGATACTCATAATATCGTTGGCGATAAAATCAACGTGAGTAAAAACGCCAGTCTTTTTGTTGAACTTATCAAGTCCGCCACCTTCGTTCTGCCCTATCCACAAATTTCCGTAGCAGTCCTTATTTACCACGCGAACCTGATTACTTCCAATAGAATTTTTATCACTTGGATTATGCTTATACGCGGTGAACTTATGCGTATTTCGATCGAAACTGTTCAAACCGCCGCCATACGTTGCAATCCACAACAGACCATCGTCATCTTCAACAATTCCATACACGTCGTTGTTGCTGATAGAATTTTCGTCATCGGGATCGTGCATATAGCGGGTGAAGGTTTCCGTCAATGGATTATACTCGTTCAAACCGCCGCCCAGCGTTCCAACCCAGATTTTTCCATACGAATCGAGATACAGACACAAAATGCGGTTGCTCGAAATTGAATTTGGGTCGTCGGCCTGTGGTTTGAACACCTTGAACGTATATCCATCGTAACGGTTCAAACCGTCGAGAGTTGCGAACCACAAGAAACCTGTCGAATCCTGCAATATTGAGTTTATGCTGACTTGCGACAGACCTTGCTCCATCGAAACTTGCTCAAAGTACATAGGATTATACTGTTGTGCATATCCCACAACGGATAAAATTGTCACGATAATATAACCTACTACTCTTTTCATGCCGATTTAAAATGTAAAGATAGTTCTAAATTTTTAAGAATGTCAAATATTTCTCAAAAAAATGTATTTTATCTTAAATCTGCATTTAGTTCTTTCTTATATGCCGCTATCAAACGATTCATTACATCGTCAATCTGAGCATCTTTCAACGTCTTTTGCTCATCTTGCAAAATGAACGAAACCGCATACGATTTCTTGCCCGAAGCGATTCCCTTTCCTTCGTATACGTCGAAAATGTTGACTTGCTTCAACAAGCGACGTTCTGTAGAAAATGCGATTTTCTTAATTTGCTCAAACTGAACATGAGAATCGATAACCAATGCCAAATCGCGACGAACGAACGGGAATTGCGGAAGTTCCTTCACCTGCGTTTTACGATGATACTTAGAGACAAGCACATCCCAATATATTTCGGCGAAATAGACAGGTTTACTGATGTCGAACTGTTTCAGAATTGACTTGGAAACAGAACCCAGACGTGCAACGACGACATTATTCAATACCGTACATTCCAATCCCGAAAGCATATCGTCATTTTTCGTCACAAATTGAATGTTCGACATACCCAACTTCATCAGCACCTTTTGAACAGCCGATTTCAATACATATATATTAGTATCCTGTTGTTTTTCACCCCAGAATTGCGCACGTTGTTTACCCGTAATGCACAAAGAAAGTTGACGCGATTCGCCGTATTTGTCAGTCACACTACCTTCCGAAGCCTTTGTAAAATAAATGCTGCCAAATTCAAACAACGACAAATCATTCTGCTGACGGTTCAAATTGTGAGAAACCACCTCGAGCGCACTGAACAACATTGTGTTACGCATGCAATCCAACTCTGCACCAAGCGGATTAAGGATTTTTACAAGATGATTTTTTATGTCGCTTTCCAAATTTGCATAGTACGAAGAATTTGTGAGCGAATTGTTCATTATTTCGCACCAGCCGCTGTCGACCAACATATCGGCAATAGTATTGCGGATTTTCGTCTGGTCTACGCCATCCATGTGAGTGATGGCAGCATGCAGATTATCGGAAAATTCTATATTATTATAGCCATAAATTCTCAAAACATCCTCCACAACGTCTTCGGCACGTTGCACGTCAACACGATATGGCGGAACAAGTAATTCAAGCGTTCTTCCATTTTCGGAAACTATTTCGATTTCCAACCCTTTGAGAATCTTTTTGAAAACGTCGTCGCCGATGTTTTTACCCATCAACGTGTAAGCCTTGTCCAAGTTTAACGTAACTGGGAACGAAGGGAATTTTTCCGGGTGCGAATCGAACAACGGAGAACATATTTCGCCACCTGCAACTTCCTGAATCAACAAGGCAGCACGCTTCAACGCATAATTCGTTATGTTCGGGTCGATTCCACGTTCGTAACGGAACGAAGCATCTGTCGACAAGCCGTGTCTACGTGCAGTTTTACGAATTGACGCAGGATTAAAATATGCACTTTCGATGAATACCGACGTGGTAGATTCCGTTACACCCGAATCCAAGCCACCGAACACACCTGCAATACACATAGGCTTGTTTGCATTACAAATCATCAAATCTTCCGACGACAATTCACGTTCCACGCCATCGAGCGTGACCATTTTGGTTTTATCGGCAACCGTACGGACATGAATTTCATTGCCTTCAATCTTTGCCACGTCAAACGCATGAAGCGGCTGAGCCAATTCATGAAGAATGAAGTTCGTGACATCCACTATATTGTTGATTGGTCGTAAACCAATTGATTTCAAACGAGTCTGCAACCATTCGGGCGAATCTTTCACCGTCACGCCAGAAATTACTAAACCTGAATAACGAGGACACAAATCCTGACGTTCGACCGTAACAGAAATTGGCGACGGTTTATTTGACATTGCAAACGCCTGAACCGACGGAATATTCAATTGAACAGGCGATTTTAGATTCATATATGCAGCAAGGTCACGGGCAACCCCTACGTGCGAAGCAGCATCTATACGGTTTGGAGTAAGACCAATACCTATTATATAGTCATCTTTCACGTTGAAATAATCGGCAGCCGGAGTTCCCGCAGGGATAGAATCAGGAAGTACCATAATTCCGTCGTGGTTTGTCCCGACACCAATTTCGTCTTCGGCACAAATCATTCCGCACGAAACTTCGCCACGTATTTTTGATTTCTTAATCACAAATTCCTTGTCGCCGTCGTACAACTTTGTACCTTCGGTAGCAACAACTACAGTTTGTCCTGCCGCAACATTCGGAGCGCCGCATACAATCGGCAAAATTTCAGGTCCGCCGACATCGACGGTTGTAATATGCAAATGGTCGGAATTTGGATGGTCGACACACGTCAACACTTTTCCGACAACAACGCCTTCGAGTCCGCCTTTTATTGTTTGATATTTTTCAAGCCCTTCGACCTCCAAACCTATGTCAGTCAATATCTGAGATGCCTTTTCTACATCAACGTCAAGCTGAATATATTCCTTCAGCCAATTCCAAGAAATGTTCATTTTACTTATTCGTTTTTTAGCAAAACAAAAATACTCTTTTTTTATAAAGTAACGGCAAAGCAAGTCAACATCTTTATAAAATCTGAAAAAATACTATATTAGCAAAAAATTTCGTGTGCGATGAAATCGACAAAACCTGTCATACTTGTTTCCAACGACGACGGCTTTTCAGCCCAAGGACTGCACTTTCTGACCGAAATCATGTGCGAATTCGGTGAAGTTTATGTTGTTGCGCCAGAACAACATCAATCGGGTATGGCTCATGCACTTACGTTCCAAGTTCCGTTGAGGGCAAAATGCAGACAAAACGACGAAAACCTGCACATATACTCATTAAACGGCACTCCGGTTGACTGCATAAAATTCGGACTTGACCAATTATTGCCCAATCACAAGGCGGATTTAGTTGTTTCGGGAATCAACCATGGTTCAAACAGCGCGAACAGTTCAATTTACTCGGGAACCGTTGCCTGTGCACGCGAAGGGGCCATAAACAATATCCCTTCCATTGCATTTTCAAGTCTCGATTTTGCCGAAAAAATCAATTTCGAGCCTTATAGAAAATATATCCAAAAAATCACCAAAACCATTCTGGAGCACGGTCTTAACGAACATATTTTTCTCAACATAAATTTTCCGAAACCCGAAAAAAATATTCAAGGAATAAAAGTTTGTCACATGACCAAGGGACTTTGGATAGAACGATTCGAAAAGGAGAAAGACCCAAGAAACAACACTTGTTATTGGCTTACAGGCGAATACCACAACGAAGAACCCGACAACCACGACAGCGACGAATGGTGTCTGGCACACGATTTTATCGCCATTGTTCCCATGAAGGTTGAAAACAGCGACGAACAATCAATACGCACATTATCACTCTTAATGAATTAAATATGAGCAAAATACAAGAAAGAATCGACAAATTTTGGTTAGGACTTGGCCTTGGTGCGATTATTCCACCAATTGCCTTGTTTGGCGTGTACAAATGGTTCAACAAGACAAATTCATTCTCGGAATTTGTGGCAAAACTTTCCGTCTGGGGCATTCAAACCGAAGTATTTCTCTGGTGCATCCTGCCTATCGCATTTGTTTTTGCACTATTTTACTTTTTGCATTATGACAATGCAGCAAAAGGCGTGGTTTTTCCAACAATGATTTATACCATTATATTACTTATTCTCGATTTGTAACCATGAAATATTATTTAATAGCCGGCGAAGCATCGGGAGACCTACATGGTTCAAACCTCATCAAAGGGTTGAAGAAATACGATTCCGAAGCACAATTCAGAATCTGGGGCGGCGATTTGATGGCAGAAGCAGCCGGAGTAGAACTTGTAAAACATTACAAAACATACGATTACATGGGAATCGTAGAAGTTGTAAAACACGCAAAACTCATATTAAACAATATTCAATTTTGCAAAGACGACATTGCGGCTCATCGTCCCGACGCCATTATTTTTATTGATTTTCCTGGTTTCAACCTAAAAATTGCGCCGTTTGCAAAAAACATCGGCATTCGCACGTTTTTCTATATTTCGCCTACAGTTTGGGCATGGAAAGAAAACAGAGTAAAAACAATCAAGGCAAACATCGACCACATGTTTGTGGAATTGCCTTTTGTGAAAAAATTCTACGAAACACGACACAACTATTACGTTGATTTTGAAGGACATCCCCTACTCGATTCCATTGCACAATTCAAAGAAAAATATAGTGTCGAGGAATTTAAACGCATGAATTCAATTCCCGACAAAAAACTCATTGCAGTCTTGCCTGGCAGTCGCGAATACGAGATTCGGGAAAATCTCAAAACGATGCAGTCTATTTCCGAAAAATATACTGATTATCAATTTGTTATTGCTGGAATGTCGCGTTTCCCGCTTGATTTTTATCAAAAATACATCACGGCAAACAATATTTCCGTCGTATTTGACCAAACATACGAATTGCTCAAAAAATCCGAAGCTGCCATAGTCGTGTCGGGTTCGGCAACGTTGGAGACGGCTATTCTCAACATTCCCGAAATCATTGTCTATCAGACAAATCCAATAACGTGGTATTTAGGAAGATTGTTTGTCAGACTCAATAATTTAGGTCTTCCGAATCTCATTATGGAACACGAGATTGTTCCCGAACTTTTGGAAACCGACATGACTTCGAGAAAACTGTCGAAAGCGTTGGATTCAATTCTTTTTGACGAAAATTTCCGAAACAACATTTTAAACAATTACGCCCAACTACGAGAAAAACTTGGCAACGAAGGCGCGTCGGAACGCGTGGCAAAACACATTACAGAATATATGAATCTTTAATTATTGAAACATGGTTTTACAAGGACTCGACATTTTCGTCATTTTCATTTACATTGCAATAATCGTTTTTATCGGTGTTTATTTTAAAAGACAAGCACAAAAGGATAAATCCTCGTATCTTTTAGGTGGGCGAAAAATGCCATGGTACATGCTTGGCTTGTCTGACGCATCAGGAATGTTCGACATTTCAGGAACCATGTGGTTAGTGACAATTCTGTTTGTTTACGGTCTTAAAAGTATTTGGCTACCTTGGTTGTGGCCGACGTTCAACCAGATATTTTTGATGATGTTCCTTTCGGCATGGCTTCGCCGTTCTAATGTAACAACAGGAGCCGAATGGATTCAGACACGTTTTGGTAACGGGAAAGGCAGCAACATGTCGCACTGGATTGTCGTATGTTTTGCGTTGCTCATCGGACTTTCCATGCTTTCGTACGGTTTCGTCGGATTAGGGAAATTTTTGACGCTTTTTATTCCTTGGGAATGGCTTTGCTCGGTTCTGCACATTGCTCCCGACTGTATTCCCGCGATGTACATTCCACACGCATACGGAATTTTCTTTACGCTTTTCGCCACATTCTATACAATTTTAGGTGGAATGATTAGTATTGTGTGGGCAGACGTGGTTCAATACACAATTATGACAATAGCGTCAATCGCAATTGGAATTATTGCAATGTACAATGTAAGTCCAGAAACACTTGCCGCCCTCACACCCGACGGTTGGAACAGCCCGTTATTCGGCAACACTCTCGATATTGACTGGACTGGAAAACTCCATGAGATAAATTCAAAAATCGCCGAAGACGGCTATTCACTTTTCAGTCTGTTCTTCGGATTTATGTTTATGAAAGGTATTTTGGTCAGCTTGGCTGGACCAGCACCGACGTACGACATGCAGAAAATTTTGGCGAACAAGACTCCGCAAGACGCACTGAAAATGAGCGGTTCCGTTTCTGTCATTCTCAACCCAATTCGCTACTTCATGGTATCGGGATTTGCAATTCTTGCAATTGCTTTTTACGACGACCTCAACCTCTCGGTCAACGGAGTTATTGATTTCGAGCAGATTCTCCCTGCCGCGATGGTAAAATTCCTTCCTGCCGGATTATTGGGACTTTTGTTGGTCGGTCTACTTGCAGCATTTATGTCGACGTTTGCAGGAACGCTCAACGCAGCACAAGCGTACATTTCAAACGATATTTATTTGAAGCACATCAATCCCGAAGCGACTCCGACACAACAAAAAAGAATAAACTACACGGTGGGAACATGCGCCGTTGTTTTCAGCACAATTTTGGGATTTACAATTAAAAACATTAACGAAATCCTACAAATCGTCACAGGTGCATTTTATGCGAGTTACATTGCGTCGAATGTGCTCAAATGGTATTGGTGGCGATTCAATGGCGAAGGATATTTCTGGGGAATGTTGACAGGAATCATCTCGGGAATTATCATCGGATGCATACAACTGCTTGCACCCGAGGTTATTACCGATAATTTTAGTTTCATCCCAGCAAGTCTTATCGCACTATACACATTCCCTATAACACTTGTTATTTCGATTATTGGCTGTCTCCTAGGTACTTTGCTTACACAACCAACTGACGAACAAACACTTACTAATTTCTATTCAACAATTCGACCATGGGGATTTTGGAATCCAGTGCTACAAAAAGTTCAAGCACAAAATCCCGATTTCAAGCCAAATACACGTTTTTGGAAAGATATGGGCAATGTGGCTGTCGGTATTGTTACCCAAACATCGTTGGTTGCCATGCCAATATGCCTGATAACACGTAACTGGATTGGTTTTGCAGTATCAATCGCAATTATTATTGCTGGTGCAACAACACTTAAATTCACTTGGTGGAATAAATTAGATGAAATATAATATGAAACGATTTTTAATTTACATAATTTGCTGTTGCGCACTATTTTCCGCATGTGCAGACGGCATGGGCGGCAGTTCCATGACAGGCGAACCAGGGGATTTGTTAGTCGTAATCAACGATCAATATAAAAACTCCCCAGTAGGCGAAGAAATCAGCGATATTCTGAACGAAGAAGAAATTGGTCTTACTCAAGCAGAATCACCATTTTCGACTATCATGATTAGCAGAAACGCATTTTCAAGCACATTCCGTTCGTACAGAAATATTCTCTATTTGGAAGTTGACAGAAAATATTCCACTCCAAAAATTCAATACAAGAAAGACTTGTGGGCAAAACATCAGGCATACGTCAGTATTGGAACAAACAATCCCGACACGCTCAAAAAATTTCTGGCTGAACGCCACGACAACGTCATCGAATATTTTATTCAAGCCGAGATTGAACGCTATCAGCAACTCTACAAACAGGCAAACGACCAGATTGTGGAAAAAAGCATCAAAAAGCAGTTCAACATGAACATTTCCGTTCCTAACGGATTCAGCATAAATAAAACAGAAGAAAATTTCATGTGGCTCTCGTTAGAAACAAAAGTTCACAGTCAAGGACTTATTATCTACCAGCGCCCATACACCGACACGGCACAATTCAACAAAACAAACATGCTGAATTATCGTGATTCGATTGTTAAGGCACACATTCCCGGCCCGTTGGAAGGCAGTTACATGACAACGGAATACATTCTTCCAATTCAACGCACAGTCGGGAAATACGTAAACGACGATTACACTGTTGAATTACGAGGGAAATGGCGCGTGGAAAACGATTTCATGGCAGGACCGTTCACAAGTTACACGTTCTGCAATCCGAAAAAAAATATGCTTATCACAATCGAAGGATACGTGTATTACCCGAACAAAGAAAAACGCAACTTTATGCGTCAGTTACAAGCAATTGCACGTTCCGTTTCATTTGACAAACCAGTTCAAGAATAACCATGAACATAAAAGATTACTTTGGCCTCATAAAATTTTCGCATACAATTTTTGCGTTACCATTTGCGGCAATAGGCTTTGCACTCGCAGTCATGTACGACGGATATCCGTTTCAATGGAACCTATTACTATATGTGCTTCTCTGCATGATTTTCTGTCGTTCGGCTGCAATGGGTTTTAACCGCTACGCCGACTATAAATTCGACGCTCTCAACGACAGAACAGCAAAAAGAGAAATTCCAGCAGGAAAAATCAGCCCGCGCGCGGCATTGCTGTTCGTCATTTTGATGTCGGTCTGCTTTATCACAACGACCTATTTCATCAACCCGATTTGCTTCTACCTCTCTCCTATCGCCCTTGGCGTCGTGTTGTTTTATTCATTTACAAAACGCTTCACTTCACTCTGCCACATTGTACTTGGTATTGGGCAGTCGTTGGTTCCAATTGGAGCATATCTTGCCGTATCGGGAGAATTTGCGCTGATTCCCATAATCTTCTCGTTCATCGTTCTTGGCTGGATGGCAGGATTCGACATTCTTTATGCCTTGCAGGACGAAGAATTTGACCGAGGGCAGTCGTTGCACAGCATTCCCGAGAAATTCGGCAGAAAAAATGCACTTCTCATCTCAATACTCATACACATCACCACCGCCCTACTGACAATATTTGTCGGCATTTATGCCGGATTTTCATGGATTTATTGGATTGGTGCGGCACTTTTCATTGGCTGTCTCATTTTTCAACACGCAATACTTTCGCCCAAGGACATTTCGCGGGTGAACATGGCTTTCGGTACAACCAACGGCATAGCAAGCGTGGTTTTTGCAGTATTCACCATCGTAGGATTGGGATGGTAGAAAGTTTTGGATTGCAGATTAAATTCCTAAATCCTAAATTTTAATTCCTAATTTCAATATATTTGCCGTGTAGAAAATTCCATAATCAATGGAATATCAACATTAAAACAGTGATAATCAATGGAAACATACATAAATCCTGACAAAAAAGACTGGGCAAAAATTTTAAAACGTCCTTTGCTCGAAAATGCAGAACTTGAGCCTATTGTTGCTGGAATTTTGGCTAATGTGAAAGAAAACGGCGACAAAGCCGTGCTTGAATATTGCCGTAAATTCGACAATCCCAATATTCAAAATCTTACGGTTTCGCAACAAGAAATTACCGTTGCCGAATCGCTTGTTTCCGACAAACTAAAGGCCGCAATAAAAGTTGCCATTGCCAATATCACAAAATTTCACGAACGTCAGGAGGAAATTCCATCGGTTACAGAAACCATGTTCGGTGTAAAATGCTGGCGGAAAAGCGTTGGCATTGAAAAGGTGGGATTGTACATTCCGGGTGGTTCCGCTCCGTTATTTTCAACAATTTTAATGCTTGCCATTCCAGCTAAAATAGCAGGTTGTAAGGAAATAATCCTTTGTACACCCGAAGGGAAGACGGGTTCCATCCACCCTGCAATTTTGTATGCGGCAAAACAGGCAGGCGTGACGAAAATATTCAAAGTAGGTGGAGCTCAGGCCATTGCAGCCATGGCATACGGAACGGAAACAATTCCGCAGGTATATAAAATTTTCGGACCTGGCAACCAATTCGTGATGAAAGCGAAAATGATGGTGAGCATGCAAGGCGTTGCAATTGATATGCCCGCCGGTCCGTCGGAAGTGATGATTGTGGCTGACGAAACAGCGAATCCAGATTTCATTGCCTCTGATTTTCTTTCGCAGTGCGAACACGGGAAAGACAGTCAGGCGATTTTGCTCACAACATCGAAACGAATAGCAGAGGCGACAAAGACAGCTATTGAGCAACAGAAGGCACAGCTGAAACGCAACGAGATAGTGGAAATTTCGGTTGCAAACAGCAAAATAATAGTATTTGACTCGCAAGACGAACTTGTGGAAATGATGAACGAATATGCCCCCGAACATTTGATTCTCTCGGTTGATAAGGCATTTGAATTCAGCAAAAAGGTTGTAAATGCAGGTTCTGTTTTCTTGGGAAATTATTCTCCCGAAAGTGCTGGCGACTATGCGTCGGGAACAAACCACACATTGCCGACAAACGGTTACGCCAAAGCATACAGCGGCGTTTCGCTTGATAGTTTTGTCCGTAAAATCACATTCCAAGAAATTATACCACAAGGACTTACAACACTTGGTCCTACAATAGAAACAATGGCTGAAGCCGAAATGCTTGACGCGCACAAGAATGCGGTTTCGGTACGATTGAATAGTTTAAAAACAAACTAACACTGTTTTTTTCTGAATGATGAACAAACCAAATACATTTCTATGAGATAAGGTATTTTAATATATTGATTTTTACGCTCTTATTTTTCTAAATCGAAAATCTGGTAAATTTTCAAAATAGAATCTCAAAAGGGAACAAAAATAAGTATGCAAAAAGTTCACGCAAGGCGTGGGCTGTTTCGTGCTTATTAGTTCCCAATGGTTTACCAGAGCCACGATTTAGTAATAAGCGACAAATCGAAACGGCAAACGCTTTTTTTATGGAAGAATTCAACCATCTGCACATAGGGGAAATGATCCGGCAGGAACTGAGGAATCAGGGACGCTCGGTAACGTGGTTTGCCGCACAGCTCAATTGCCACAGAGTAAACGCCTACAATATTTTCAGGCGAAAAAACATTGATGTAGAAATGTTGATGAGAATTTCCAACATATTGAACCACAATTTCTTAGTTGATATATCAAAACAACTTTGACGTTGTACCCTCGTCTTATTGTGTAATACAATTCGCTACAAAATTGTAAAATATCTCGCTACACGGTTTTCTTTGATAATCAAACAATTATATGTTATTTTGAAATGAATGTTTTAGCATGCGATTTTCAATTTTAAACAAGGACTAAAAAGGACTTTGCGTGGAGGAAAAATTTGATGGTTATTTGTAAATCATTTATAAACAAACAATATGGCAAATTATACAATAAAAAAAGAAGGTAAAATATTCAAGAAAGATTTTGAATACTCTGAAGTAACCGATGATCTTGATAATCTTCAAAACGAAGATTTTAACATTAGTACAATTAGACAAATAACTTTATGGAAATTAGACCGCTATGTTAGCTTGGATAAAAAAGTCATAAAAAAAATCAATAATTTAAAATCGTTGACTGAATTTGATGAAAAAAAGACCAGAAATGTTTTAAAAGATCTTCTTGCTTGTGAAGGTGTAGGCTTGCCAATGGCGTCCACGTATCTCCGCTTTAGAAATCCACATGTATTTCAAATAATTGATGCACGAGCGTATCGTGCAGCATTTGATTATAAAGTAAATGAAGTATTATCAAGTCAAGATATATCTAAATTAATAGATATTTACATAGAATACATTGAAAAACTTCGTGAGATTGCTCAAAAAGGATATCACGGATTGAGTGTGAAATTCGAAGATTTGGATCGATTCCTATATGTCATTGACAAAAAGGCCGGTTTTATTGTTAATGAAGACAAGAATAAATCTTATGATTTCTCGAAAATAGAGAAATGGAAAGAGTTAATCTGTAATCCAGAAGAAATATAAATTATTAAAAGATTAATCCTGTTATTTTATTGTTAATATATGATTGAATTATTATGAAAAAACTTTTTACTCTTTTCCTCACTTTGTTTGTAGCAAGCAGCGTGTGGGCGTACGATTTTGAAGTTGACGGAATTTATTACACATTCGATTCAATGTCAGAAACAGTGGCTGTAACGTATGGGTATTATTCTGGTTATTCTGACAATGTTACAATACCATCTTCCGTGACATACAATGGGAATAGTTACAGCGTGACTTCGATTGGAGGGTCAGCTTTTAATAATTGTAGCGGCTTGACATCGGTAACAATCCCCAACAGCGTCACTTCGATTGGAGGGTCAGCTTTTTCTGGTTGTAGCGGCTTGACATCGGTAACAATCCCCAACAGCGTGACTTCGATTGGAGGGTCAGCTTTTAATAATTGTAGCGGCTTGACATCGGTAACAATCCCCAACGGCGTGACTTCGATTGGAGGGTCAGCTTTTTCTGGTTGTAGCGGCTTGACATCGGTAACAATCCCCAACAGCGTCACTTCGATTGGAGGGTCAGCTTTTTCTGGTTGTAGCGGCTTGACATCGGTAACAATCCCCAACGGCGTGACTTCGATTGGGAATGGTGCTTTTTCTAGTTGTAGCAGCTTGACATCGGTAACAATCCCCAACAGTGTGACTTCGATTGGTGATTATGCTTTTGAAGGCTGTAAAAGTTTGCCATCGGTAACAATCCCCAACAGCGTGACTTCGATTGGAGGGTCAGCTTTTTATGGTTGTAGCGGCTTGACATCGATAACAATCCCCAACAGCGTGACTTCGATTGGATATCGTGCTTTTATGGGTTGTAGCGGCTTGACAGCGGTAACAATCCCTGATGGTTTGGATGTTTATAACGCAGGATTGGAATTCACAAAGGACAATATGTGTTATAAAGTATTGAATAGTAAAGAAGTTTCTGTTTCTGCTTATGATTACCCAACTGGTGATATAATAATTCCAAGTACGGTAACGATAGTAGGTAATACATTTGCTGTCACTTCGATTGAATACTATGCTTTTTCTGGTTGTATCGGCTTGACATCGGTAACAATCCCCAACAGCGTGACTTCGATTGAAAACCATGCTTTTTATGGTTGTATCGGCTTGACATCAGTAACAATCCCCAACAGCGTGACTTCGATTGGAGAGTCAGCATTTTCTGGTTGTTCTAATTTAAAAACCTTAATAATAAAAAATGGTACATGTTCCATAGAAGGAGATTTATCTACTTGCACGGCATTGACGGAGTACTCTGGACCTGCAGATCCGTTCAATAAATATAATTCTTCAGAACCTGGAAGTTTTAGTACGTTATTAGAAAAAATAACTCTTACCAGTGGTGTGCTTGACAGGAACGGGTTGGATTACATAAATCTTTCGTACCGTACATTACAAGAAATTGACTTGTCGGGTATAGAAAACACAAATATTCCCGATATGGCATTCAACAACTGCTACAAACTCGAAAAAGTCACGTTGCCTACACAATTGGAATCGGTTGGTTATAAGTCGTTTGCTGGGTGTACGGCGTTAAAAGGCATTTCGCTTCCTGCCACTGTTACAAAGATTGATAACAGTGCGTTTGAAGATTGTCGCAAATTGGAGCAAATTTTGTTTGATGGTTCGGAGCTCAAGGCATCAACAAGCAATTTGGAAACCATAGGCGATTGGGCATTCTATAACTGCCACAACCTTAAATCATTGGAAGTTCCTGAAGGTGTAATTTCCATTGGCGATGCCGCATTCTATGGCTGCACCTATTTGCAAGATTTGAAGTTGCCAAGCACGCTTAAATCTATGGGAGACAACACATTTGCCTTGTGCGAAAATCTAAAATCAATGACAATTTTGGCAGAAAATCCACCTTCGCTATACGAAAAATCATTCTACAATGTTGACCACACAATTCCAGTTTCGGTACCCGAATCAAGCCTCAAGGCGTATGCAGAAACGGAATATTGGAGTGAATTTATTCATTATAAATCCGCAGACGAACAAGGTGGTGGACAAGGCGGTTCCACCGCAGTTTCCGAGGTTTCCAACGCCACGGCGGTTACAATCGTAAACGGTCAAATCCTTGTAAACGGCGAAGCTCCGGCATTCGTGGTAACCGTTTCTGGACAGAAAATCGCAAATGCAAACCTCAAGGCAGGCGTGTATTTTGTGGTGGTAGACGGCAAAACTGTAGGCGTTTCGGTTCGGTAATTTCTGTAGAGATGCGATTAATCGCATCTCTACAAATTGTTGTAAATGAAGATGTTATAAATCAAAGATCGTCGTAAGGCGGCCTTTTTTAATGCGTAATGCTCAATGCGCAATGTTCAATGGAGAGATGACCGTCGAAAATCTCCTTGAAAAATAGCAAAGATTATTCAAAAAAAGGTACCTTTGTACAAAATCAAAACACGACATAACAATGGCAAAAATTACGGTACAAAACAACATTATTCGAATTATAAAAGTTGAATCGTATGATTACATCTGCATAACGGATATTGCGAAAATTAAAAATGCAATCGAACCTAAAGATGTGATTAAGAATTGGTTACGAACAAAGAATACAATTGAGTATCTTGCTTTATGGGAGAATCTCAACAACGAAAACTTTAAAGGGGTCGAAATCGACCCCCTTTTGAAGGAAGCAGGGAGTAATTCTTTTACCATGAGTCCAACGAGATGGATTGAACTAACAAATGCAATTGGCATTATTACAAAAAATGGGACACAAGGTGGAACATATGCCCAACGTGATATTGCATTTAAATTTGCAAGTTGGGTTTCTGTGGAATTTGAATTGTATTTGATAAAAGAATTCCAGCGGTTAAAATCTATTGAGCAAGAAAAAATCGGCTGGTCAGCCAAGCGAGAACTTTCCAAAATCAACTACCATATCCATACCGATGCAATCAAGCAGAACCTTGTCCCGCCAATGTCGTTGGCTGTCTTGAAATACCCCCTATCAGAAAAAATTGCCTGAATACAAAGTATCTGCTTTGATTTTCTTATTTTTGTCCATCAAATAATAACAATATGGCAGATTCAAACTTCGTTCTTTCCGATATTTTACGAAACAACATACGAAACATCACACCGTATTCAACGGCTCGCGACGAGTTTCAAGGCGTGGCATTGGTCAATCTCGATGCAAACGAAAATTCCTTTGGCTCGGTGGGAAATGGCAACTACAACCGCTATCCCGACCCGTACCAACACGAATTGAAACAGGTTGTTTCAAACATAAAAGGCATGCCTATAGAGCAGATTTTTCTTGGTGGTAGCGGTAGCGACGAAGGCATCGGTCTGCTGTACACTGCATTTTGCGAACCCGGCGTTGACAACGCGATTGTTTGTCCGCCGACGTACGGAATGTACGGCGTTTCGGCAGAAATAAACGATGTTGCCTGCAAGGAAGTTCCGCTTACCGAGGATTTTCAACTTCAGGCAGACAAGGTTATTGCCGCAATGGACAACCACACGAAACTCACGTGGATTTGTTCTCCGAACAATCCATCGGGGAATTCTTACGACCGCGAGTCAATCCGAAAAGTGATTGTAGCAGCCAAAGGAATCGTTGTAATTGACGAGGCATACATTGATTTCAGCACAGAAAAATCGTGGTTGTACGAACTCGAAAAATACCCGAATTTAGTTGTGTTGCAGACGTTCTCAAAAGCATGGGGACTTGCAAACTGTCGTTTGGGAATGATGTTCGCATCAAAAGAAATTATAGCTGTCATCAACAAAATTAAATTGCCGTACAATATGAACGGCATGATGCAAAAATATGCCTGCGAGATTTTGTCGAAATACGCTTCGCAGAAAGATGACTACGTGGAAGAAATTCTTGCAGAACGAAAAAAATTGATTCCTGAATTGGAAAAAATTCCAACCGTACAAAAAATTTATCCAAGCGACGCAAACTTCTTGCTGGTGAAAATCAATAATGCCCACGAAGTATATAACTCCCTTGTCCAGCAAGGAATTATCGTTCGCGATCGTACAAAAGTATTTCTTTGTCAAGATTGCCTAAGAATCACCGTGGGAACTGCCAAAGAAAACAAAATGCTGATAGATAAACTGAAAGAAATCTGTAAATAATTGTGAATTTCTATAGGTTGAATTTGTGAAGCAATAGTTATAGCAATCTCGTAATACAGGCATAAAAAAAGGCAACTCTTTCGGGTTGCCTTTTTCTCTTTGTGTTCCAAACGATTAGAACATTGTTTTGTGACATTTTAATTTATATTCACCACCACCTGGCAATTTATCATAACCGTCGGTATTGCTATCTTTACAGTTATCTTTGTCATCTAAATCGTATCCAACAGTTTTTGATTTTGATACTCTGTCACCATCTTCATTTTTTGTAATTTGTTTACAAACGCAGTCTCTTGAGCAAGATGAGAATGCTGCAAGCATTCCGAATACTGATAATACTAATAAAACTTTTTTCATAATTTTAATTTTTTAAGTTTATACTGCACAAATATACAAATTATGTAATTACCTCATTTCATTCGAGTTGGATTTTTTATCGTTTTACGTCGAAAAACCGACAAACATGGATTTTTTACCTATATTTGTAAAGTAATTTCAAAGAAATGGACATAAAAAAATTAGTTCAATCCATCATTCGCATCATATTGGGCTGCACATTTTTATTATCGGCCGCCCTCAAACTTATTTCCATTGAAAATTTTGAACTGTACGTTTACAGTTTTGGATTTTTTAGTTTTGTAATTGTGTCATTCCTGACAAGAATACTCATTGTATGCGAATTTTTAATCGGTGTTGGACTGATTTTCAGAATATTCTACAAACAAACCTGGTGGGCGGCGGTTGCAATGCTTTGTGGCTTTTCGCTTTTTCTTGTGTACGCGGCGGTATTCCGTGGTGACGAGAACTGTCATTGTTTTGGCGATGTAATTGAGCTGAATCCAATTCCTTCGATTATTAAAAACGTTTTAATTTTTGGCTTCCTGCTTCGAGTTAAACGACAGGAGGAACTGCATCATCCGATAAAACCGTATGTTATTACAATCTCAATCCTCAGTGCGTTGTTCATAGCATTTTTGGGTGTACCGCCACATGTGCTGTATTCTAAAATGTTCAAAGACAGCGAGGAGCGTTTTAACCCAACAGCTTTCGCCACCACAATGGCAACCGAACCGTACAATACAATTATCGACTCTACACGCAACGAAATCATTGGATTCGTCTCAGCAGGATGCAGTCACTGCAAGGCTGGAAATAAAATCATGCAGGCCGTTTTTGAACAAAATGACTTAGATGTGACGGCATTTAAAAACATTATCTGGGCAAGTTCAGATTCTTCGCTGAATGTCTTTAAAGATACTACCAACACGCAAAATTACTCGTACACGGTAATGCCGCCGTATATGCTCATCGACATAAACTACGGGCATTTCCCGACGTATATTTTCCTTGAAAAAGGAATGTTCAAGAAAGCGTTCAACTATAAGGAAATCAACGAGAACGAGATTGTTGAATTTCTCAATTACTAACTATTCGTACACGTAAACACGTTTTACTCTTCGTGCGATTGACGTCATGACCTCATACGGAATTGTGCCTATTTTTTCCGCCATTTTCGTGACTGGAAGGTCTTTTCCAAACAAAATCACTTCGTCACCCAATTTCACATCGGGTACGTCTGTAATGTCAATCATTGCCGCGTCCATACAAATGTTGCCGACCACGGGAACTTCTTTGCCATGAATGAGCACCGTGCCAACACCGTTGCTTAATTTCCGATTGAAGCCGTCGGCGTATCCGATAGGTATGACGGCAATTTTTGATTTACGTTTAAGGATAGTTTTGCGGGAATATCCAACCGACGCATTATTTTCCATGTCGCGAATACCCGAGACAAACGTTTTTAGCGTGCTTATCGGCTGACAAGCCTGTGGATTGACAAAACTGATTCCATACAGACCAATTCCCAAACGAACCATGTCGAACTGGTAATCGCGGAAACGCTCAATTCCGGCAGAATTAAGAATGTGACGCATTATCGGATACGGGAATTCTGCCATAATTTGTTTCGACATCGTGTCGAACAATTCAATCTGATTCATCGTAAACGAGTCAAATTGTGCATCGTCGCTACCGACAAGGTGCGAAAAGATTGATGCGACAGTGCAGTTCGGAACAAGTTTCAACTCAGAGATAAGATTCTGTATTTGATGAGGCTGGAAACCATAACGAGCCATGCCCGTATCCATCTTTAGATGAATAGGATACGTTTTGTTTGGATTCGTTGCACAAAGTTGTTTTACCTCATCGAGAACGGCAAAATTGTGAATATTTGGTTCCAAACCATATTCATACAACGTCGACAACATGCCATATTCAGGATTCATTACAATAATAGGCACAGTTATGCCTGAATTTCTCAGCTCAATTCCCTCATCGACAAACGCAACTGCAAGATAATCAACCTTATTGTGCTGAAGAATGTTCGCAATTTCATACGAACCGTTGCCGTAACAAAATGCCTTGACCATTATCATGATTTTCGTCTGCGGATTCAAGCAAGAACGGAAATAATTCAAATTGTGGACAATGGCGTTGAGATTCACCTCAAGCACAGTTTGATGCGATTGTTGCTGAAGTTGTTCCACCAGCCGTTCAAATGCAAATTCACGTGCCGCCTTGAACAAAATTGTCTCGTTTTGGAACGCAAATTCATGGAATTTTGGAAGTAAAGCCTCTGTCGATTTATAATAATGTCCCGTTGGGAGATATTTCTTCAAATATTTTGAAATATCCTTTCCGACGCCAATCACACGGTTGATTGAGTATTCACGAATCATATCGGCAATGCTCGAATAGAGTTCGTCGAAGTTCATGCCCGTCTGTTTCACGTCTGACAAGACTAACGTCTTCGAAGTATTTTTGTGCTGTTGACGAAGATATTGCAATGCAATTTTAACGCTCTGGAAATCAGAATTATAGCTATCGTTTATTAAAACACAATTATTTCTTCCAGCAACTTGTTCCAAACGCATTGCCACCATTGGCAATTCTCCAAAGAACGACAACTCAACATCCTTGCCAAGCACCCTGAGCACATAAAAACAATGGACGGCATTTTCTATCGAAGCGGCGTCGGTAAATGGAATGACAAAAGACTCTTTTTTATCGTTCCATGTAGCAGTAATTTCAGTAGAGCCGTCCTTTTTCACAGCAACGACTTTATTTGTCGCGTTGTCGGAAAAGCCCCAAGCCACAAGTTTTACCGTTTGCAGCGTCCTTGCTTCTGTATCAATTTGTTTATAATCAGAACAATATACTAACGTTTCTACATTTTTGAAGAGTAACATTTTCTCGTGGATTTTTTGTTCCATCGAAGTAAAATGCTGTTGATGTGCGTCGCCAATATTCGTAAACACACCGATAGTCGGTTGAATCATGGTTTGCAGACGCTCCATTTCGCCAACTTCCGAAATTCCCGCTTCGATTACTGCACACGAAAAATGTTTGTCAAGCAACATCAACGACAACGGCACTCCAAGTTGCGAATTATAACTGCGTGGGCTTCTTACGACTGACGTTGATTGTTTCAACAAGAAATACAGCCACTCTTTTACAATAGTCTTTCCGTTACTCCCCGTAACAGCCACAACCGGATTTTGATATTGCTGCCGATAGTGAGCCATAAGACTTTGGAAAGCACCGATTACCGAAGTCGAAATAATGTAATTTGCATCGGAATAGTGTGGATAATTTTCGCCTATTTGAACCCAAAAATTTCGGCAACCGCGTTCGTACATATCCACAATATAGTCGTGACCGTTTCCGCGGGCACCTTTTATAGCCATAAAAATAGCAGAAATTTCGTCGAACGAAGTTCTGCTGTCCGTCTGAACTTTTGTAATTCTTAAATTGCCGTTCCCTTCGCATGTAGAATGGGTTATTTCGGCAATTTCCGACAATGAATACTGAAACATTTCTTATCGTTTAAACTCTATAACCAATAACCAACACATCGTCAACTTGTTCGGTATTTCCTTTCTCAATCCACGTCACCAATTCGTGGTCTAACAGTTCACGTTGTTCTGCCATAGGAGATTCATACATATTGACGAAGACTTGTTTCAAACGTTTTATCATGAATTTTTTACCTTTCTCGCCACCGAACTGGTCTTGGAAACCATCGGAGAAAGTATACAACGTATCACCAGGTTTCAAAGTCAAGCAGACTTCCTCGAATGGAACCATTTCGGGATAAATTGCAATCGGCTGTTTATTGCCGGCAATTTGAATGATGTGATACGTTTCGCCATTAGTTTCGGAAACAAATTCCTGAATTTTGATTCTATCGTCTTCCTCTACCTCGCCCTCTACAAAATCTTTACGAACAATCACCAACGGGTTGTTTGCACCTGCATAACGAACTTGACGGGTTTCTTCATCGAACATCCACATAGCCAAGTCCATACCATCTTTTTGTTCGCCAGCAGCACCCGTTTGTTTCAAAGCCTTGATGATGTTTTCACGAAGTTTGTTGAGAATTTCGCCAGCGTGAATATCGGGCATAGTCGGGTCGTTAATGATTTCGTTCAAGAACGCAGTTCCCAACATACTCATGAATGCCCCTGGCACACCGTGACCAGTACAGTCGGCGGCAACGGCAATTTTCCACTGTGCTTTTTTACCAATCCAATAATAGTCACCACTGACAATATCACGAGGTTTGAACAAAATGAAGCGATGTTCATGGAACAAATCTTCAACCAATTCTGGTCGCGGCAAGATAGCTGTTTGAATACGGCTTGCATAATGGATACTATCCAAGATGTTCTGTTGTTGCAATTCAATCTGTTCCTTCTGAGCAGTAACTTCGTTCTTCTGCCGCTCAATTTCCACGTTCTGCTTATTGATTTTGTCGTTCTGTTCGGCAAGTTTCACATTAGCCTTTCGTTTTTGAATGAACAAGTAAACGACGAAAATCAAGAAAATACCGATGATGATAGCCGCGCCGACCATGACGAAGAATCGTTTCCGCAGAGCGTCCTGCTCACGTTTCATCAAAGCCTGACGTTCCTTTGCCGCAGCAATTTCCTGGTCTTTCAACTCAGAACCATAACGTGCCGACAACTGATTCATCTGTCGGTCAATATCATTACGACGGAGCGTATCTTGAATCACAACGAATTTTTCGTAATTTCTCAAAGCCTCTTCGTATTCACCCAAGGAATCAAGAGTTCGCGCCATGTCGCGATACCACATCATTTCCTTTTCCTTGTATTCACCAGCTTTTATGTACGGATATTCCTTCAAGAAATATTCCTTCGATTTTTCGTACTGCTTCATACCTTGATACAACAAGGCATATCCATTATAAATAGAAATGATTTCGTTCGTGTAATTTCTTCGTGTTGCAACTTCGGCAGCCTTGCCAAAGTATTTTTTCGACATGTTCCAATCTTTGGAAACCATGTACATCAAGCCCAAATTCGTCCAACATTTAGTAATGTTCAACGAGTCTTTTTGCTCTTCGTAAACTTTAATTGCTTCATTATAATAATAGAATGCCGAATCCAGATGTGAATATTTTGTCACAGCGTTTTGGCGGTTAAATCCTGCGTAGATTGCCGCCATGTTTTGCATCACATTGGCAACTTCGCCCATATTTCCCAACGAGCGTTGCAAATCCATCGCCTTTCTATCATATTCCAAAGCTAAATCAAAACTTTCGAGCGTATAGTAAATTCCCGCCATGTTAATCCAGCACGAAGCAACGCCGGACTTGAATCCACATTTGTCGAAATATTTACTTGCTTCCAAATAACTTTGTAGAGCTTCTTCGTTTCGGGCGAGGTTCTGCAATATATTACCCGCCTGCAAATATCCGATTGCGACACCTCTGTCGTATTTTGCATTCTGACCTGCTTCGACGGCTTCCTTAGCATACTGTAAACCTTCCACGTTCTCGCCAGCCATCCACGACACACTTGCCATCTGTCCTAATGCCTTGTTCAACCCCATCCAGTATGAATTCTGACGGGCGTTGTCAGCAGCTTTCTTGAACATTTCCATAGCATGTTCCCTGTCGTTCATCATCAGATACAGCTTGGCTTCTTCGTAGTATGTATCGGAGAGTTTTTCCTTTAGGCCAAACTCCTGAGCCATGTTTTGTGCCGTATGATAATAATGTAGAATAGAATCAACGTTGCCCGTGGTAAAAAACTCCTGAGCCTTCTGCATCTGCTCGTCTATCTTATGATATTTGGTAGAATCAACTTCTCCGTGCTGTGCAAATGCCGGACCGCACAACAACAAAGAAAATACTATATAAACAAACCTTCTCATCATTGCAAATTTATCAAAACAACAAGAGCAAAATACATAAGAATCCTTTTTTTACTAACAAGTTTGGCACAAGGGCATATTGACGAATATTTATGCCACAAGAAATCAGTATTTCTTTCAAAAAAATAAAAAATTCCGACCACGTTTATAAATAATTTCTACCTTTGACCTCGTTAAAATGAAGTTTAACCTATTAAAATGTTTAAATAATTATGACTCAACAGGATTACATGGACAGAGAGCTGAAGTATGGCGCTCACAATTACCATCCGCTCCCTGTAGTTTTGGCGAAAGGCGAAGGTGTATATGTTTGGGATACCGACGGCAAACGCTATTACGATTATCTGTCTGCATATTCAGCAGTAAATCAAGGACATTGCCATCCAAAAATCGTAAAGGCAATGGTTGACCAAGCACAAAAAATTTCCCTTACCTCACGTGCATTTTTCAACGATACGCTTGGTGAATACGAAGAATTTGCAACTAAATTTTTCGGCTACGATAAATTACTTCCTATGAATACTGGTGCCGAAGGCGACGAAACAGCATTGAAACTTGCTCGTCGTTGGGGTGTTGTAAAGAAAGGTATTCCTAACGATGAAGTAAAAATCATCTGCTGCGAAGGTAACTTCCACGGAAGAACAATTTCCATCATCTCAATGTCTATAGACCCTGAATCGTATGCAAACTATGGACCTCTTACTCCTGGTTTCATCAAAGTTCCTTACGATGATGTTGACGCACTCGCAAAAGTTCTTGAAAAAGAAGGCGACAAAGTTGCAGGTTTCTTGGTAGAACCTATTCAAGGTGAAGCTGGTGTATATGTTCCTCACGATGGTTATTTGAAAAAATGCTACGATTTGTGTAAAAAACACAACGTACTTTTCATTGCCGACGAAGTTCAGACTGGTTTGGCCCGTACGGGTAAAATGCTTTGCTGCGACCACGAAGGCGTTCGTCCCGACATTCTTATCTTGGGTAAGGCAATCAGTGGCGGTATGTTGCCTGTTTCGGCAGTTTTGGCTGACGACGACATTATGTTGAACATCAAACCGGGTGAACACGGCTCTACTTACGGTGGAAACCCAATTGCTGCAAAAGTTGCAATCGCAGCTCTTTCAGTTTTGAGAGATGAAAAATTGGCAGAAAACGCAGAACGTCTTGGAAAAATCTTCCGCGACGAGTTGAATTCTTTCCAACACCCAATGAAGAAATTGGTTCGTGGTAAAGGTTTGTTGAATGCCGTTATTATTGAACCACACAACGGAAAGAAAGCATGGGATTTCTGCTTGGCATTGCGCGACAACGGATTGCTGGCAAAACCAACTCACGAACACATCATCCGTTTTGCTCCTCCACTTGTAATCAACGAGGAACAACTTCGCGAAAGCATTGATATTATTAAGAAAACATTCAAACAATTTGCATAAAATCTCTTGTAAATACGCGAAAAGAGAGGGTCGAACAACAGACCCTCTTTTTTTTCTAATTTTCTTCGTTAGAAATTTTTTTATTTGAGATTTTTTCAATTATTTTGCAACCCGATTTTAAAGGAAGTAGTATAAACTAGCAAATAGCAGAAGTACAATGTATAGAATTTGTCAAATTACAGGAAAGAGAGCAATGAGCGGTAACAATGTTTCCCACTCAAACGCAAAGACGAAAAGAATTTTCGACGTAAACTTGCTCGAAAAGAAATTCTATTTAGCAGAAGAAGACAGATGGATTACCCTTCGTGTTTCGGCAAATGGATTAAGAACTATTAACAAGAAAGGCCTCAGCCAAGCTCTTAAAGACGCAAAAGCGAAAGGATATATTCAAAACTATTAATACATATAGCAATGGCAAAAAAAGGTAATAGAGTACAAGTTATTCTTGAATGCACAGAGCAAAAAGAAAGCGGCGTTCCAGGAATGTCACGTTATATTACGACAAAGAATCGTAAGAATGTTCCTGACAGATTGGAAATGAAGAAATACAATCCATATTTACGTAAAGTAACTGTTCACAGAGAAATAAAATAATAGACTATGGCAAAGAAAGTAGTTGCAACCCTTCAAAAAGGTGCTGGTAAAGATTATACAAAAGTCATCAAGACTGTTCGTTCAGAGAAAACAGGAGCTTACATCTTCTCAGAAGAAATCGTTCCTAATTCAGAAGTTCAAGCATATTTGAACAAAAAATAGTATTCTCGTATATTTTTAATAAAAAAGCCTTGTCATTTTGATAAGGCTTTTTGTTTTTTTAGTATTTTACGCACAAAAAAATACAGATGGGACTATTCGATTTTTTCAAAACAGACAAGAAGGAAGCATTGGACAAGGGACTGGAGAAGACAAAAGAATCCGTTCTCAAAAAAATTGCACGTTCTATTGCCGGTAAATCAAAAGTCGACGACGAGGTCCTCGACAATTTGGAGGAAATTCTCATTACTTCCGACGTTGGCGTAGATACTACCCTACGTATCATTGAACGAATTGAAAAACGTGTTGCCCACGATAAATTTATTGGTACCGACGAATTACAGAAAATTCTTCGGGAAGAAATCATGGGACTTCTTGCCGAAAACGACAACGATGTTTCTGAAAATTTCCTCGACGTACAGACAAAACCATACGTCATTATGGTTGTTGGTGTTAACGGCGTTGGTAAAACCACGACCATCGGAAAACTTGCGGCAAAATTCAAGGCTGCGGGCAAAAACGTCTATTTAGGAGCGGCGGACACATTCCGTGCTGCAGCAATAGAACAACTTGAAGTCTGGGCAGAACGAGTACAAGTTCCTCTCATCAAACAACAGATGGGCTCCGACCCTGCATCGGTGGCATTCGACACGCTTAAATCTGCCATGGCCAACAATGCCGATGTAGTCATAATCGACACGGCAGGCCGTCTGCACAACAAAATCAACCTGATGAACGAGTTGACGAAAATTAAACGCGTCATGCAAAAACTTGTCCCCGAAGCACCGCATGAGGTTTTATTGGTTCTCGACGCCTCGACGGGACAAAATGCTTTTGAACAGGCAAAACAATTCACAAAAGCAACGGAAGTAAATGCCTTAGCCCTCACAAAACTTGACGGAACAGCAAAAGGCGGCGTTGTGATTGGCATTTCCGACCAGTTCAAAATTCCAGTAAAATACATAGGAGTTGGCGAAGGAATTGACGACCTTCAATTCTTCGACAAAAAATCATTTATAGAATCTTTATTTGAGTAATCTAATACTTTACAGCTATGAAAAAACTTATTCTCCCCCTGTTAGTTGCCATCTTCACGGCAGTACAGACATTCGCTTACGATTTTTCGGCTGTAAGTCCAAGCGGACATACGTTGTATTATTCGTACGTTTCAAAAACGGATAAGACGACAAATGTTACTTATGAAATCAACAATGGAAGTGAGTACTATGAAACTCAACCAGAGGGAGATTTGATTATTCCTGCCTTCGTAGAAAACGAGGGTGTTCAATATACTGTTGTTAGTGTTAGTAGAAGTGCTTTCTATAACTGCAAAAAATTAAAATCAGTTGTTATTCAGGAAGGTGTAACTACCATTGATTATGGTGCATTTCAAAATTGTGAAAAACTGCAATCGGTAACACTTCCAGAAACCATTGAAACTATCGGTAATCGCGTTTTCGCGAATTGTGTAAAACTTCAAACAATCAATTTACCAAATTCAATAAATAGCATAGGAAATTCTGCATTTAGCGATTGTACTGGACTAACTTCAATTGTTCTACCAAATTCTCTTACAACAATTGAAGGATACATGTTCTTTCATTGTGACAATATTACATCTGTTACTCTACCAGAAAATGTCACTATAATCAAAGATTACGCATTTGCATATTGCCCAATTACATCACTAAAACTTCCAAGCACTCTTACTTCAATTGGAGAAGGTGCATTTATTGATGTACAAACGCCATCGCTTTCTATACCAGCATGCGTTACGGAAATTGGAAGGAGAGCTTTTAATAAATCATTTCATAATAGTAGTGTTCAACAATTGTTTTTTAATTCAGAGTCAGTACCATCAATTGGAGAAGACCCATTTTTAGTATCAAACGACTTACAAATCTACGTCCCTTGTGGTGCTTTGGAAAACTATCAAAACGACGAGGATTGGGCACAATACAAAGATTATTTGAAAACGGCGTCGCATAAGTTTTTCATTTCTTCGTCAAAAAAGAATTACGGAACGGTTTCTATCAATGCAGAAAACACGTGCGACGATGAATTTACTCTTGTTCTAACCGCCACACCGACTTACGACAATTACCAATTTGGCGGCTGGAGCGACGGCAACAAGGAAAATCCACGCACAATAACGGTAACGAAAGACACATCGTTTACGGCACTTTTCGGAGAAAAGCCGCAAATTAACAATCTACAGCAAGTCAATCCTATTTGTACTTCTGCAACTGGTTCAATTTCGTTTGAGGTGACAAACGGTGTTGCACCATACACAATACTATGGAACGACGGGATCACCGACAATCCTCGCAACAATATGGTTGCAGGAAGGTATCGGGTCGTTGTGGAAGACGCTCTTGGCTTCACGAGCGACACTGTTGACGTGGTGCTTACATCCCAAGAGAACAACAGTATGCCTCAGGCAACAATTTCTTCTATTGATCCGATTTGTGAAAGTGCTACAGGTGCTCTCTCGACCACAGTGAGCGGAGGAACTGAACCATATTCCTATACGTGGAAAAAGCAGGAAATTACTGAAGAAACCGTGTGGAACTTCGAGGAAAACATGAATAGCGTGGAAAACGGTCTCGACGGTACGGCAACACTTTATGCTGCAACAAACTTCAACCAAACCGACATATTCGAGTCGTTTGCTCTTACACCAACCGCAGGCGGCGTTTCGGGGAACGCAATAAATGTTCAAATTGGCACCGATTCGCTTGCAACGTTTAAAATTGAACTTCCGTTCCGAAACGACTACACGCCGATTTATGGAACCGGAGAAAATGCTGCTGTTTATGAACAATACTACGATCAATTTAACATTGCAACCAACACATACGGAATTTCTTTCTATCACAAAGGATCTTCTTTATATCTGTATGCATTGGACAACAATTTAGAAAGAAGTAACAAATTCAACATTCCATTTCATTTGGATTGGACACAAGTTATCGTTCCATGGAGCGAACTGACCAAGGAGGACATTGTGGCTATTGTTTTTTCGGCGAAAGAATTCGAATACCGTAAATCGTACGACTTTGGTATTGACGAAGTTTCAATTCTTATGTACGATAAAGCTGACGTATACTCGTCAGACCAAAATTTAAATAACCTGTCGGCTGGGAAATATACAGTAACAGTAACAGATGCCACAGGCTGCGAAGACACAAGGTCGGTTATCCTTAACAAGGATTTCTCTCGGATTTTAAACTCGGTTTACTTGGAATCTTTAGACCCTATTTGTGAAAAAGAAAACGGTACCATTCTTGCCATAGTCGATGAAGAACACTCACCATACACATTCCTGTGGGACGATGGGAACACCAGTCAAAACCGCAGCAACTTGGGGGAAGGAGATTATTCCGTTACTATTTCCGATGCAGATGGCTGTAATGTGTCACTTTCTGTTACATTAGAGAAAAACTACAACGACCTGCCAGAATACGAAGTACTCAAACGAGAGCCTATCTGTACATCTTCCACGGGAGAAATTGCAGTTCAGTCAGACGTTCCCTACAATTTTGATTGGAAGGAAGCGACATGGTTTCCCGTAGCCAATTTTGAAAAAGGAGTTCTTACATGGTTTGGATCTGCGGTAAAACCATTCAACGACAGTGAAATATTCACATACTCCACAACAGACGTGAGCCAGTCTGGCGTGGTAAACGATGGAGCCAACGGAACAGGAAAATCATATCTATTGAAGGCTACGTCAATCACGATAGGAAACTATCTCGGCTACAACAATGCTGGTTTCGTTATGCCATTATATGGTTCTTATACTTTCGACGAAAAATTTTCCAAATCATTAGGCGTATCGTTTTACCACAAAGGCGATGCGTGCGGGGTTGGACTTACTGATAGTTATGACGTAAAAACTGTTCCAGCTCATTCTGAATGGACACTTGTCACCATCTACTGGGATGAAGATTTAGGAATTAAGACGGGCGAACAAGAAATAAAAGAGATTCAATGGGTTTTCAGACACGAATTTTCAAACAAATCAGATATAGAATTCCAGATAGACGAAGTTTCACTTTTGATTAATCATGAAAATGCTGAAGTTTTTAGCAACAACATAAAGAATTTGTCATCAGGCGATTATATATTAACCGCAACCGACGAAATGGGCTGTGCCACAAGCAAAGTTGTTTCGCTGCGGGTTAATGAAACGAATAAACCTGTAATCACCAAAGAATTTTCAAACGCAATCTGTGGACATGACGTAGGCGAAATTACTATTTCGTATAAAAAAGGCAGTGGTTCTATTCTGTATTCATGGGAAGACTTCGATGCAATGACATTGACGCGCAACAACTTGGCTCCCGGTACGTATATTTTCAATATTCATGATGAATATGGCTGTACAGCTTCCGATACGACAGAAATCGTGTACGAATCGTTCAAATATCAACCCGAAATCGCACTAGTTACGGTGAGTCAGGAATCGCCTGCAAACTTGGTAGTTTGGCAAAAAGAAGAAACACAAGCTATAGATTTTTATTCCATTTATCGTGAAACGTCTTCAGCAAACGACTATGAAAAGATTGCCGATGTTCCTTTTAACCATACAAGCATATATTTAGACGAAAACACTGACAGTCAGACGAAGGCCTATCGCTACAAAATCTCGGCTACCGACAATTGTGGACAAGAATCGCCGTTAAGCGATAACCATAAAACAATCAATGCCACGGCAAGTCTTGGTGTGGGAGGCGTGGTCAACCTCATTTGGGACGGATATGAAGGTTTTGAATTCTCAACGTATTCCATTTACAGAATTACAAAAGACGACAAAAACCCTGTACAGCCAATAGACGAAGTTCCGTCAACCAACTGGACATACGTCGACAAGAACGCTCCAGAAAACACATTGGCATACTACGTGGCTGTTAAATTACCAAAAACTATCGACGTGAACGAACCATTTGTAAAAGCTGAAAGTGGTCCGTTTGTCCTTGCCATTAGCAACATTGCCGAAATTGAATCTCAAGGCGGAACAGGCATTTCAACAGTTGATGGAAATTCTGTGAATGTATATGGAACAAATAACGCAATTGTAATCGAAAATACTGGCGAAAACAAAATTACGATTTGCAACGCTATGGGACAGACAATTGTTCGTGCCAAAGGAATGAACGAAACCAAAAGATCATTCAATGTTGAAAATGGTATTTACATTGTGATTGTCGGGAACAAGGCGTTTAGGGTTGTTGTGGAATAATTCTGATAGAGACGCGATTAATCGCGTCTCTACAGATTACAAACAAGATTTGCAGATTTCCCCTCTCGTAATTCCAAAATAAATGTATTTTTGCCCCGTCAAATTTATAAACAGATAAAGTCATTCTTATGAAAAAATACATCTTTCCCTTATTGATAGCCATCTTCACGGCAATACAGACATTCGCCTACGATTTTTCGGCAGTAAGTCCAAGTGAGCACATATTGTATTACGACATTATTTCTCAAGAAGATAAAACAGTTAATGTAACTTATGAAAAAAACACAAATGAGCCGTATGAAAATCCACCAGTTGGAGATTTGATTATTCCTGGAACAGTGGAATACGATGGGGAAACGTACACTGTGATAGGAGTCGGGAAAAGATACGATCGACCTTTTTACAATTGCACGAAATTAACATCTGTAACAATACAAGAAGGTGTCAAGGTTATTGGAGACCAGGCATTTCAATCATGTACTAAATTAAAAAACGTTGTACTTCCTAATTCCCTTGAGGAACTTAACTATGCGTTTGCAGAGTGTAAAAATCTACAATCCATAACGCTTTCAAACTCCCTTACAAATCTCTGTGAAGGTCTGTTTTGGGGTTGTGAAAATTTGGAATCTATAGAAATTCCAAACTCCGTCACTACAATGGGTACGTCCGTATTCTATCTCTGTTATAATCTGAAATCAGTAAAACTTCCCGATGGTCTTACTAAAATCAGAGAAAGTACATTTTCAAGCTGTTACAGCTTGTCTTCCATAACTTTCCCTAATACCCTTACCACTATTGGGAAAGAATCGTTTCAATCTTGTAAAAGTCTCACGTCAATTGTTATTCCTGCTTCTGTAATAGATATTGATGTGGACGCATTTAATAATTGTGAAAATTTACATACTATCTTTATTGAATCACAAACTCCTCCTGCTTTAGGAGAAAATGCTTTCCCTGAGGATGTCAAAATCTACGTGCCATGTGACGCGATTGAAAATTATATGAACGACGAGGATTGGATACCATACAAATCAAACTTGGCAACCTCATCGCATAAATTTTCCGTAAGTTCATCAAACTCTGAATATGGAGTTGTCACTATTGAGTTGGAGAATGCCTGCGACGATGAATTTACAATGGTTTTAACGGCAACGTCAACAAACGAGAGCGATTACCAATTTGGCAGTTGGAACGATGGCAATAAGGAAAACCCACGTACCATAACAGTAACAAAAGACACTTCGTTTATAGCTACATTTGGCAAAAAGCCCAAAATTCTCAATTTAGAAACAACAAATCCTATCTGTACTTCGGCAACAGGTTCGGCTTCGTTCGACGTAACCAATGGCGTTGCACCGTACACCGTTCTCTGGAACGACGGTAACACCGACAATCCTCGTAGCGAAATGACCACTGGCAAATACTATTTTGTTGCAACAGATGCCGAAGGTTATACTTCCGATACGACATACGTCACCCTTTATCCTAACGAAGACAATATGCCGCAGATTTCGTTGAATTCCACCGATCCCATTTGCGAAACAGAAAACGGAGAAATCACTGCAACGGTGAATGGAGGAACTGAACCATATGCCTATAATTGGGGCAAGGCAAATGAAAAAGAAATTCCTTTAGTAAATTTTGAAAATGGAGCACCCAACAACCTATCTGGGATTTTTGAAATCAACCCAAACAATCCTGAAGATTATTCCGGTGCGGAACTTTCCATTGAAAATAGTGGTGCGGCAGGGTCTGAGCAAGCTATTCACGTACAACGTAATTCGAATGACAATGTTATGTACCAGCTTAATTTGTACCTATTAGATGAACTATCCTTGAATCCCGAGGCTGCTTATTCTTATGGGTTCTCGTTCTATCACAAAGGTACATCAGTTGAGTTCATAATATCAGTCGAGGGCTCCGGTTGGAGTACAGAATACACAATCCCATATCATAGCGATTGGACGCTTGTGAGCTATACTTGGGAAAATATGAATATTGAAACATACGACATTCCATACGTAAAATTTTTTGTATGGTATGGAAATAGCACCCCTGATTATTGGATTGACGAATTAACTCTTCTGTCATACGACGATGCAGAAACGTTCTCATCGGAGAAAGACGTGCAAAACTTAGCCGCTGGGCAATATCGGTTCTCCGTAACCGACAGTTATGGATGTAAGACAATCGCAACAACATCATTGAACAAAGATTTTTCTGTTGTGCCTTCTGTTGAATTGACATCAACAAACCCTATTTGCGAAACAGAAAACGGTACAATTACAGCAACGGTGAGCGAAGGAACAGAACCATACACATACAAATGGTCTGACGGTGCTACCAACAAAGACCGAGAAAATTTGGCAGAAGGTGAATATACCCTAACCGCTACCGACGCATACGGTTGTGCAACATCGAAAACTGCCACACTTGAAAAAGATTATAGCGTATTGCCTAAATTTTCATTCGACATAAAAAATCCTATCTGCGAAACCAAAAATGGAGAAATCACAACAACCGTCACAAGCGGCACCGAACCTTATTCGTTCTCGTGGATCCATATTTCACCCATGCAAATGAGTGATTTTGAAAAAGGGCTGACAAATGAACTTTATAGCAACATAATCATTTTCAATGATAAGGGATACGGAGGAACTACGAACACCGACGAATCTGGAATTGCAAACGACGGTGCATTGGGCACAGAGCTATCAATAATTATAAAAGCGTCGTCGATTAGCCAAAACCTAACGAACGACTATGCAGGATTCTATACACACATAGGTTCCGAAATTAGTAGCTTGGCGAACTTTGTTGAGGGAATTTCCTTTTACCATAAAGGAGAGGGAATTGTTTTTCGAGCATTTGGAGATAATATGTTTGAAAAACTAATACCTGCACACGAAGAATGGACATTAGTAACTTTCTATTTTGACGAAGGACTTGCACCAAACGATTTTTATTGGACTTACAGAGGTGCGAATAACTACCAAAGCGAAATGCAGTTCCAAATTGACGAAATCAATCTCCTGATACAATATCCCTCGGATGTTACAACAAAAGACCAAAATGAACTGTCAGCAGGCACGTATAAATTAAAGGTAACCGACTCATACGGTTGTACATATACCGACAAGGTAGAATTGGTCAAAGACGAAAGCAACAAGCCAGTCCTTACCAAAGATTTCAAAAATGCAATCTGCGGCCACGATGTGGGTGAAATCACAATTTCGTACGAAAAAGGCAACGAGCCAGTTGAATATTCGTGGAACGACGAAAGCACCGATTTGAAACGCGAAAATCTGCCTGCAGGCACATACACGTTCACAATCACCGACGCATACGGCTGTACGGTAACCGACGAAACAGAAATTGAATATGAATCGTTCAAGTATCAGCCAGAATTGGCTTTGGTATCGGTAAGTCAGGAACAGTCGCCGTACAACTTGATTATCTGGCAAAAAGAAGCGTCGGAGGCAATCGACTTTTACACAATATACCGAGAAACGGAAAGATTAGGCGAATATGCAAAATTAGACGACGTACAATACAATGAAACAAGCATCTACGTTGACGTGACCGCCAACAGTCTTGAATATCCGTACCGATATAAAATTTCGGCAACCGACAACTGCGGAAAGCAATCGGAATTGAGTCCAAGCCACAAAACGATACACTTACAGAAAAACAAAAGTATCGGCACCGAAAACAACCTTTCGTGGACGGCATACGAAGGATTCGATTTCTTGACATACTCCATTTTCCGTGTGACAAACGAAGGCGTGGAAGAAATCAAGAAAGTCAACTCAAGTGTGTTGACGTACACCGATTTACAACCTGCACAAGGAACCATTTCATATTACGTTGGCGTGGAATTGCCAGAAACAATTGATATTAACGATCCATTCGTGAAAGCAGAAAGTGGGCCGTTCAATTTGGCAATCAGCAACATTGCCGAAGTTGAAAACAAAACAGCAATTTCTTTTGTAGAAGAAAAACCTGTGAACGTGTATGCGGCACACAACGCAATCGTAGTTGAAAATGCTGGCGAAAATCAGATTGTAATATGCAACGCAATTGGTCAGACAATCGTCCGTGCCAAAGGGAACAACGAAGCGGTGAAATCATTCAATGTTGAAAAGGGTATTTACATTGTGATTGTAGGCAACAAAGCGGTGAAGATTGTAGTGGAATAATAATTTGTAGAGACGCGCCATGTGGCACGTCTCTACAGTAAAATATTACATATTGTAATGATTATTTTCTTTGCCGACAAACTTCGTAAATACACATTGCTGCGGCTACCGACACATTGAGCGATGAAATTTCGCCTTGCATAGGAATTTTTATGCATGTGCTCGCCATGTCTATTATGGACTGTTCTATGCCCGTATCTTCGGAACCAAACACTAATGCAACAGGCTTGGTTAAGTCGGCATCGTAGCAATTTTGCGAAAACTTCTCTGCGACACAAATCACCTCTATCCCACTTTCTTGCAGATATGAGATTGTCTTTTTCAACGAAAACGTCTTACAAACAGGTATTTTCAGCAACGCTCCTGCCGAAGTTTTTACCGCATCGGCATTTATCTGTGCCGAGCCGTGATGAGGAATCACAATTGCATGCACGCCCATACACTCGCACGTCCGCGTAATTGCACCAAAATTCCGAACATCGCTCACCTGGTCAAGCAAAACCAAAAATGGCACCTCGCCTTTTTCAAATAGCGACGGAACAATCTGCTCCACATCATGAAATTCCACTGGCGACATAAACGCAATTACGCCCTGATGAGCCTTTCGGGTGATTTTATTCAACTTTTCAATCGGAACACTTTTTATAGTGACGTTCTGCTTTTTTGCCTGAACAATTATTTCCTTAATCTGCTCACTATCAGATTGTTTTTTGATTAAAATCTGGTCAATTGGCTGGCATTCGTTCAATGCCTCCAAAATTGCATGTGCACCATATATAAAATTGGGAGTTTCCATCGTCTATGCCTGTGCAGAACTGTTTCCGATAGTCGGAATAGGAATATTTTGAGTGATTTTTATCGGGCCGTTGTTTTGCTCATATTTTTGAATATTGTCTTGTAAGGCACCCAATAATTTCTTTGCATGTTCGGGCGTAAGAATCACCCGCGACATGACTTTTGCCTTGGGAGTACCCGGCATCATTCTCGCAAAATCAACAATAAATTCAGAATTTGAATGCGAAATAATCGCAAGATTTGAATACACGCCGTCTGCCACATCTGCCGGCAAATCTATGCTAATTTGCTGATTGTTATTTTCCATATTTTCTGGTTCTATATTTTCGAAATACAAAGTAACGGATTTTTTCTGTAAAACTATCATCCGACTTGCTTTTTCGTATTTGTTCCCATTGGCAGAAAAAATTTTTTCAGTTGTTTTTTATTATTTTGCAAACGATAAAAAAAAATTATCGAAAAAAAAACAAAATTTCGTGCAGTCATTTTATCCTTATAGGACATAGGGGCAGATTTTTTGGACTTAATGGAGATAACACAACTGATAAGTAGGTGCAGGCAAGGCGACAATGCCGCTCTCGGGGAATTGTATCAGACATACGCAAAGCAAATGCAGAGCGTGTGCCGGCGGTATCTATCCGACAGCCAGTCTATCAACGATGCCATACACGATTCATTTGTAATTATCTTCACCTCGCTCGACAAATTACGCGACGACAGCAAAGCCGAAGCATGGATGATGTCGATTGCACGGAACGTGGCATCGAAATACAAGGACTATCAAATGAAACACCAGACCGTCTCATTTGAGAACATCGGCAAAAAGGATTTTTGGAATGATGATACCGACGCTCCTGACTATAAAGAACTTTCCATGAGCGAAATCACAAGTCTGATTGAAAAATTGCCAGAAGGTTATGGTAAAATATTCAAGTTGTCGGTATTGGAAGGTATGTCGCACAAAGAAATTGCAGCCCTGCTCAATATTAAGCCGCATTCGTCTTCGTCGCAATTGGCACGTGCAAAGAAACAGCTCCGTTCTATGATTCAAAAGTCATGGCCTGCACTGCTGTTGCTTCTCATTCCTATTACGTTCTTTCTTCTCCGAAAAGAAAATCCAGTTTCCAACGAAGAATCAACAATTGTGACAACATCTGAGGAGAAAACAACTGAGATGCAGAAAGAACAAGCACAAGACCCCGTAATTGTTCATCAACCTACGAAGCGGAACATTGTTCCTGCAACAAAAACTCAGTCTGCAACCATCCAGACAAACGAGCCTGTCATTTCCGACACGGTGAACGATATGATTGCCTACAAAACAATCGTAGCCGACACTGCGCACGATTCCCAATCCCGTGATACAATCCAGTTCATGCCGAAAACAGAAAATCCGCATTACAATCTTGCCGACATATTCCCCGACAAGTCCGTAATCAGCAACAATAAATCACAAAAGTGGTCAATAGGAGTCGCGTACACCGGAAGTTTCGACGAACAAAATGCGTCCAAGTCAATAATAAAAGAAGTTGACATTGATGTGGACGGACCAGGTATCAAGCCACCTGAAGGAGGCTCTATTGTAACAACCGACACGGTTCTCTACACAACTCATCACTATATGCCTCTCACGTTGACAGTGCTTGCCCATTACAAACAGAGCAAGCGGTTTGGCATTGAAACCGGTATAAGTTATATGCGTCTTGTTTCCGATTTTGAAAAAGACACAAACAAAACCGTAACTCGAGGACAGTTGCAGACCATCCACTATCTTGGCATTCCAATAAAGGGAATGTATAATTTTGCCACGGTTAAAGGTTGGAATCTCTACGGAAATCTTGGCGTGACGATGGGAATCCCAATCCATTCGCAATTCAATACAAACGAATACCCTCGCGAAATGACAGACACTAATGTTCCATGGCTGTGGTCGCTCAGCACGGGAGTTGGCCTGCAATATAATATTACTCCGCACATCGGCATTTTTACAGAGCCGAGCATGCTATATTATCTCCCGACACGCAGCAACTTGGAAACCTATTGCACAGAACATCCATTCACGTTCTCGTTGCCAGTGGGAATCAAATTTATTTGGTAATGTAGAGATTCATCTGCAAAAAAATGTAGTGAGCAGCCCAAATCATGTGCAGAAAAATGTAGTAAACAGTTGCTTTTATATGCAGAAAAATGTAATTTTGCTTAAAATCATGTGCGGGAAAATGTAATTAATCGTATGGAACGACTTGTATTACAACAACTTATAAAATGGAAAAACAGCAAAGACAGAAAACCGCTTATTTTGAACGGTGCGAGACAGGTTGGAAAGACATGGTTGTTGCGTGAGTTTGCCAAACGTGAATACAAACAAGAAGCATACATTGTTTGCCGCAAGAACGAATTGGCACGCCAAATATTTTCGCAAGATTTTGATGTAGATAGGATTTTGCGTGGACTGCGAGCCTTGACTTCCGTTGATATTACGCCACACGATACTCTCATAATTTTAGACGAAGTTCAGGATATTCCCGAAGCAATTGAAGCATTAAAATATTTCTACGAATCGGCTCCAGAATACCATATAGCGGTGGCAGGTTCGTTATTGGGAATTTCGTTGCACGAAAATGTGTCGTTTCCAGTTGGAAAAGTAAATGTGATAGACGTTTTTCCTATGAATTTTGGCGAATTTCTGCTGGCGAAAGGAGAAAAAGAATGTTATAATCTGCTTCAAAACCGTGATTTCGCAGTGTTGAATCCGCTTCACGACAAATACATTGATTTGTTACGACAATATTATTACGTAGGTGGAATGCCCGAAGTTGTGAAGAAATACGTGGAAACCGAAGAATTGAAAGAAGTTAGGCGAATACAAAAGGAAATTTTACTGGGCTATGAACGGGATTTTTCAAAACACGCGCCCAAAGACCAAGTGCCACGCATAAGAATGGTGTGGAAAAGCATTCCCTCACAACTATTCAAAGAAAATAAAAAATTCATCTATGGTGCGTTAAAGAAAGGTGCCCGTGCCAACGAATTTGAAATTGCGATTCAGTGGCTGACCGATTCAGGCTTGCTTTACAAAGTGCCACGATGCACAAAACCAGCACTTCCGCTCGAAATATACGAAGACTTGACCTCTTTCAAACTCTATATGCTCGACTTGGGACTTATGGGAGCAATGGTGAACACCGACCCAGCCCAAGTGCTCATTAAAAACGATATTTTTCAGGAATATAGCGGTGGATTGACCGAGCAATTTGTTTTACAGCAAATGAAATCCCAGCATATATCGCCAATCTATTATCACAAAACCGACGACTCGCGACTTGAAATAGATTTTCTAATTCAACGCGATGCCAAGTTGGTGCCAATAGAAGTGAAAGCAGGCGGTGTCGTTAAATCCAATTCTTTAACAACCCTACTGAAAAACAATCCTGATTTACATGCTATCCGATATTCAATGTTGCAATACATAGAGCAACAACAACTTGCCAACATTCCACTCTATGCAGTATAATCTTTTGTTTCCTCGTAATTTACATAGCATGAAAAAACTATCCTTCATAATCTGCCTTTGCGTATGCGAATTGTGCTATTCGCAGGAGCCACAGCGTATATTCCACAAATTAGAAGAAAGGATTGCCTATGATTCAACAACACTTGACCACACCTTGAAACAAATCATTCCAACGGACGCCCGCACTACATTCACCACGTATAAAATGAATGAAGTACAGGAAAATTCAATACTTCTGAGACTCCATCAATATTATGGAGATTATAGAATTTTGAACTCGGATTTATTGGTTCATATTGAAAATGGCATAATCACAACCATCAACGGCTCATATTATTCTTCGATAGACAATTTAGAAAACGTTTCATTGTTAAGTGAATCTGAAATTGTACAAATTGCAGAAACTGAGGTATTTGAATCGGTGCCAGATTATAATTTTCACTATACTATTGAAAAAGTGATTGCCCCAAATAGTTTCAACAGCGAAGATAAAAATCTCTATTTTGCCAGCAATGTATCTGTTTCCGACGGGAAAAACCTTGAAACATCTGTTGATGTTATAATTGACGAACAATCGGGGCTAATTCTTGATAAAATCTCACGGGTAATTTACGCCAAAGGAACTGCAAACACACGATATAGCGGAACACAAACTATTGGAACAACATATAATGATTCAAGATATGTATTGAGAGATGTGACACGAGGAAACGGAATTTTCACAAGAAATCTCAATCATTCAAATAATACGGCAAAACTGACGGATTTTTCCGATGCCGACAATAACTGGACAACTGCGGAATACCACAATTCAGACAAAAACGACGGAGCATTGGACGTGCATTGGGCAGCAATGAAAACTTATGACTATTTTTATACGACATTTCAACGGAATAGTTACGATGACAAGGGAGCTCCTATAAATTGTTGTGTACATTATGGAACAAATTATGAAAATTCGTTTTGGGAAAGTACGTTACAACTGTTCTGTTTTGGCGACGGCCATGAGAATCAGGATATTATGACGAGTTTGGATATTGTTGCCCACGAACTTGGACATGCGGTGTGTACCTATTCCGCCAATTTGAAATACGAAGGGGAATCGGGAGCGATTAACGAGGGTTTGAGCGATATTTGGGGAACGTGTGTGGAAGATTATTACACGAACAACAAACAGACATGGCTTTGCGGTGAAGACGTTGATATTCGTACCGACCATACGGCATTGCGTAGCATGAGCAACCCTAACTCAGAGGGACAGTCTGACACGTATGGCGGTTTATATTGGTACGAAACCGAAGGGTGCACTCCAAGTAAGAACAACGACTATTGTGGTGTCCATACCAACAGCGGTGTTTTAAATTATTGGTTCTATCTGCTGTGCGAAGGCGGTTCCGGGATTAACGACCTAAACAAATCCTACCGCGTGAAGGGAATCGGGATTTCCAACGCTGCAAAAATTGTATATCGTGCGGAAACAGAATATCTTTCAGCCACAAGCAATTTTGCCGATATGAGGGCGTGCACGCTCAAAGCCGCAGCAGATTTGTTTCCAAATAATCAATCATATAACAATTCTGTTGCCGATGCGTGGTATGCCGTTGGCGTTGAGAACAATCCTCCCTACATACAGATTAATAAAAAAACAGATGAATTCCCGATTGTGGCAGATACCACACAGACCGATAAATGGTTTGCGCTCGAAGGGAACACTCTCCACATATCGCTTCCGACCAAAAATAATGTTGTGGCAATTTACAACACTGGCGGTCAAAAAGTTATGCAACAAAAAATCAAAGAATCAGCCACAATAGATATGGCAAGCCTTTTGAATGGTGTGTATGTTGTAATTGTAAACAAACACGAACATTCTTGTAAGATTATTCTGTATTAAGGGATTTTGTTGGACAAAAACAACTGTCAAGCAACAATTTTTTTTAAATCCCTTCACTTTCTCATTACTCTGGAAATAAAATTTATCTGGTAGTTTGCAGTCATTGACAATATCACAGACTATATAAACGAATCAATAATAAAATTTATGAAAAAAGTATTGGGTATTTTTCTTATTTGTTGTTTGACCATAGGGGCAATGATACAGCTGACATTCGGCCGAAAACCAATAAAAATAAAGGATTTACATAAAATAGAAGATATTCCCGATACAAATAAGAAGCTGTCTTTTAGAATAAAACAAAAAAATAATAAAAAAAATCTCAGGTAAATACGCAGTCATTCATATATCAACAGACTATATAAACAAACAATAATTTTAAATATAAAAAAGTAGTGTTATGAAAAAAGTATTTTTAATTCTAAGCATGTGTTTCTGCGAACTATGTTACTCGCAAGAAATACGACAAATCTTTCTTCACGTGGAGGAGGAAATACAATATGATGAAAGCACGATTGACGAAACTTTAAAACAAATTCTTTCTATTGATTCTCAGATTACATTTGATGTTTTCAAGGAAGAAATCTCTCAAGACGATGGCTCCACTCATCTAAGGATGCACCAATATATGGATGATTACAGAATAATGGACGCAGATCTCTTGGTTCATGTTAAAAAGAATAATATTTATCTAATCGATGGTACTTATTATTCTTCGATTGGAGAAATTGAAAAAAATACACCGTTAACTAAATTAGAACTTGTACAAATTGCCGAAAAAGACGTCTTTGGAATAGATACATATTATGACATGGAGTATAAAACAGAAAAAGTGATTGCTCACAATACTTTAAACCCTGATGACGAAAATCTGTATTACGCCTATAAAGTTTCAATAATTGACAAAAATAATCTCGAAACAGCCGTTGATGTAATTATAGACGAAAATTCAGGAAAAATATTACAGAAATCATCCATAGTGTATTATTCAACCTCGATTATTAAGATGTCTGACGTAAAGTGCCAGTTTACCGCCAATCCTGTAAAAAACAAATTATATCTAACCTTGCCTCAAGTAGAAAATGAAATAAAAATCTTCAACATACAAGGCAAACTAATGTTACGACAAGTTGTAGGCCAAACGGCAATTATCAACGTGCAATGCTTGAAATCAGGTACGTATGTGCTTATTGTGAACAATACCGAAAAACAAAAAATCGTAATTAATTAACTTTATATATTTTAACTATGGGCTGGATATGCACAGGAGTAATACTGATTACAGTATTGATAATCATCGCAAAAAGTTAGTTTTCTTATTCTAATGACGGGAATAAAACTTTTTCGTTTAAGTTTGTAAAATAAGTATGAATAGTAATTATTTAATAAAAGTAGTGTTATGAAAAAAGTATTTTTTATCTCAATGCTTGCTGTGGCAACGATAGTTGCATGCGGCAAAGAAGAAGAGGAGGCAACGCCTCAAGTACAAGAACAGCAGACAGTAGAGGAGCAGACGGTGAGTGAAAAAATCACCATTATGAAATCCGACGAAACAGGTATCGTTATTCGCGTAGGCGAAGGCGAAGAAGCACGGGATTCTATCATTCCTCTTACAGTTCCTTATTTCGCACCGTCTGTTCTCAAAGGGACAGTTGTTGTGCAAGTGGGCGAAGGCGACAATGTTCACGATTCTATCGTGTACATCTACGAACCTGTTCGGGTCCACCCTGCTCCACAACAAACTCCTTATGTCTGCGATACGTGTAAATAATTCAGCACGGCACAAAAAGAAAGGGAAATTCTTTACGAATTTCCCTTTTCTTTTTTCAATTAATGTCGATTACAATTTAATCTCTATTTTTCAATTTGGCATATTCCTCTTCGGAACCTACAAGAATCTTGTCGTATTCTTGCAAACCTGTTCCAGCAGGAATCTTATGACCAATGATAACGTTTTCTTTCAAGCCTTCCAAATCATCAACTTTTGCATTGATTGCAGCTTCGTTAAGAACTTTTGTCGTTTCCTGGAACGAAGAAGCCGAAATCCAGCTACGAGTTTGAAGAGATGCTCTCGTAATACCTTGCAGAATCTGGCTTGCCGTAGCCGGACGTGCATCGCGGACTTCAACAAGTTTCAAATCCTTACGTTTCAATTGCGAATTAACATCGCGCAACTGACGAACGGTAATAATCTGACCGGCTTTCAATTTTTCGTTATCGCCAAGTTGTTCAGAATCACCTGCATCTGTAACGACTTTCTTATCGTAGATTCTATCGTTTTCGTCAAAGAAATCCCATCTGTCAACAATTTCTCCTTCGAGGAATTTGCTGTCGCCCTGGTCGTTAATTTGAACCTTACGCATCATCTGACGGACAATCACTTCGAAGTGTTTGTCGTTAATCTTCACACCCTGCAGACGATATACGGCCTGAACTTCATTCACGATATATTCCTGGACTTTTGTAGGACCGAGAATATCCAAAATGTCGGTTGGAGTAATAGAACCGTCAGACAAACTTGTACCAGCCTTCACATAGTCGTTTTCTTGTACAAGAATCTGTTTTGACAGAGGAACAAGATATTTTCTTTCTTCTCCAGCCTTAGGAGTAACAATAACTTCGCGGTTACCTCTCTTGACTTTTCCGAAAGAAATATTACCGTCGATTTCCGAAACGATAGCAGGGTTCGACGGGTTACGAGCCTCGAACAATTCCGTAACACGTGGAAGACCACCAGTGATATCACCAGTCTTACCTACTGCACGAGGAATCTTAGCCAACGTCTGACCAGCTTTAATCTTATCGCCTTCGTTCACAGTAATATGTGCACCTACCGGCAAGTTGTAATTCTTAAGAACGTCCTTAGATTTTCCAACGATTTGAATTACAGGGTTCTTGGTCTTATCCTTCGATTCAATTACAATCTTTTCCTTGAATCCTGATTCGTCGTTTTCTTCCTTGAATGTTATGTCTTTTTCAACATTTTCGTACTTGATTACACCGGCAAATTCAGAGATAATCGAAGCATTGTACGGATCCCAAGTACAGATTAACTTACCCTTGTTTATTTCAGCATGATTCTTAACCAACAATTTTGAACCATATTGAATATTTTGAGTAGTCAATACACTGCCTGTATTCTTGTCTATAATCTTCATTTCGGCAAGACTACCGATAACAACGTCAATCTTGTCGCCAACTTTCTTTTCGCCGCTGATAAGAATATCCTTGTCGCTATCTTCAACCTCGCCTTCAATCGTTCTCAATTCTTCGAATTCAACGCGAACATCGTCCCATTTTGATTCGAATGAAGATGCAGTTGCAATATTCGATGCAGTACCACCCACGTGGAACGTACGAAGTGTCAACTGCGTACCAGGTTCACCGATTGACTGCGCAGCAATAACGCCGACAACCTCACCTTTCTGTACCATTCTTGCAGTTGCAAGGTTACGTCCGTAACATTTTGCACAAACACCCTTACGAGATTCGCAAGTCAATACCGAACGGATTTCGATTTGTTCTATCGGAGAATCTTCGATTTCCTGTGCGATAGCTTCGTTGATTTCTTCACCAGCTTTCACTATCAATTTACCAGTCTGTGGATGATAAATATCGTGAACACTTGTTCTACCAAGAATTCTTTCGCCAAGTGATTCTACTACTTCATCGTTGTTCTTAACGGCTGAAGCAACCAAACCTCTCAACGTACCGCAGTCTTCTTCTGTAATAATCACGTCGTGAGAAACGTCTACCAAACGTCTTGTCAAGTAACCTGCATCGGCAGTCTTCAAAGCCGTATCGGCCAAACCTTTACGAGCACCGTGAGTTGAGATGAAGTACTCCAAGACAGACAAACCTTCCTTAAAGTTCGACAAGATTGGGTTTTCGATAATCTGACCGCCTTCGGCACCTGATTTCTGAGGCTTCGCCATCAAACCACGCATACCGCACAACTGACGAATCTATTCCTTAGAACCACGGGCTCCGGAGTCAAGCATCATGTATACAGAGTTGAATCCGTTCTGGTCAGATTTAAGTCTGTCCATCACCTTGTTAGTCAAATCGGCATTAGTATGTGTCCAAATATCGATAATTTGGTTGTAACGTTCGTTGTTGGTAATGAAACCCATATTGTAGTTATTCACTACTTCTTCAACTTCGTCGTAACCTTTTTGTACCAAGCCAACCTTTTCGTCTGGAATGACAACGTCGTCGAGTTTGAATGACAAACATCCTTCGAATGCCATGCGGTAACCCATATTCTTCACATTATCAAGGAAGTCGGCAGTTTTAGGCGTTCCTGCAACTTTCAGCACGTCGGTGATAATGTCACGCAAAGATTTCTTAGTCAACAATTTATTGATGAAACCGCTTTCTTCAGGTACAATTTCGTTGAAGATAATTCTACCAATTGTGGTAAGAATCCACTTTGATTTATCATTTTCGTCTTTGTACTGTTTAAGAATATCTTTCTCTTCGTCAGCGAATTTCCACAATTTTCTCGGAACTCTTACAAAAGCATGAAGGTCGGCTTTCTTCTCGTTGTAAGCAATAATTGCTTCTTCTGGAGAATAGAAATAAGAGCCTTCGCCTTTTGCACCTGGCATACCTTTAGTAATATAGTACAAACCGAGCACCATATCCTGAGAAGGCACCTTGATTGGAGCACCGTTGGCAGGGTTCAAAATATTGTGCGACGACAACATAAGAATCTGAGCTTCCAACACGGCAGCATTGCCAAGAGGCAAGTGAACAGCCATCTGGTCACCATCGAAGTCGGCGTTGAATGCCGTACAAGCAAGCGGGTGAAGTTGAATAGCCTTTCCTTCAATCATCTTAGGCTGGAATGCCTGAATACCAAGACGGTGCAATGTCGGGGCACGGTTCAACAGAACTGGGTGACCTTTCATTACATTTTCCAAAATATCCCAGATAACAGCATCTTTTCTGTCAACAATCTTCTTGGCAGATTTTACTGTTTTTACAATACCTCTTTCAATCAATTTTCTGATAATGAAAGGTTTGTACAATTCAGCAGCCATTCCTTTTGGAATACCACATTCGTGCAATTTCAACGTAGGACCTACGACGATTACCGAACGAGCCGAATAGTCAACGCGTTTACCGAGCAAGTTTTGACGGAAACGACCTTGTTTACCTTTCAAACTGTCGCTCAAAGACTTCAAAGAACGGTTTGCATCAGTTTTTGCCGCATTTGTCTTTCTTGAGTTATCGAACAGAGAATCAACAGCTTCCTGCAACATACGTTTTTCATTACGCAAAATCACATCTGGAGCCTTTATCTCTATCAATCGTTTCAAACGGTTGTTTCTGATAATCACACGACGATACAAGTCATTCAAATCCGAAGTAGCAAAACGACCACCGTCAAGTGGAACAAGCGGACGGAGTTCTGGCGGAATCACAGGGATACACTTCAAAATCATCCATTCCGGTTTGTTTTTATGCTTTGATTCTCTGAATGCCTCGATAACCTGCAAACGTTTCAAAGCCTCGTTTTTACGTTGTTGAGACGTTTCCTTGCTTGCCTGATCGCGCAATGAATACGACAAACTGTCGAGATCCAATCTCTTAAGAAGTTCTTCGATTGCTTCAGCACCCATCATAGCGATGAACTTGTTCGGGTCTGAATTGTCAAGCATATCATTTTCCTTCGGCAATGTTTCTGCAATGTCAAGATATTCTTCCTCTGAAAGAAAATCCAAATCGTTGACACCGTCAGCTTTCTTTATACCAGCCTGAACAACAATATATCGTTCATAATATATTATTTGGTCAAGTTTTTTGGTAGGAATACCCAACAAATAACCGATTTTGTTAGGCAACGAACGGAAATACCAGATGTGTGCCACAGGGACAATCAAATTGATGTGTCCGCTTCTTTCACGACGAACTTTCTTCTCTGTAACTTCAACACCACAACGGTCACAAACGATTCCTTTGTAACGGATACGTTTGTATTTTCCACAGTGACATTCATAGTCTTTTACAGGGCCAAAAATTCTTTCGCAGAACAAGCCGTCGCGTTCTGGTTTGTACGTTCTATAGTTGATAGTTTCTGGTTTTAAAACTTCGCCGCTTGAACGGTCCAGAATATCTTCTGGAGACGCAAGACTGATGCTAATCTTTGAGAAACTACTTTTTACTTTTGAATCCTTTCTAAAAGCCATTTTTTATGAACTTTAAATTGTAACTAATTCAGATGCTTATTCAAAATCGATATTAAGGTTCAAGCCACGCAATTCATGCAGCAACACGTTGAATGACTCTGGTAATCCCGGAGTTGGTAACGGTTCACCTTTAACAATCGCCTCGTATGCTTTGGCACGGCCATAAACATCATCAGATTTGATTGTCAAGATTTCTTGCAGAATATTTGATGCACCGAATGCTTCGATAGCCCAAACCTCCATTTCACCGAAACGCTGACCACCAAATTGTGCCTTACCTCCAAGAGGTTGTTGCGTAATCAATGAGTACGGACCGATTGAACGAGCGTGCATCTTATCATCAATCAAGTGACCCAATTTCAACATATAAATCACGCCGACAGTTGCAGGCTGGTCAAAACGTTCACCTGTTCCACCGTCGTAGAGATATGTTTTACCGAAATCAGGAACTCCTGCTCTACCTGCTGCACGTGCAACTTTATCAGCTTCACGTGTTTCTTTCGTAATATCTTCCAAAGAAGCACCATCAAAAATCGGTGTAGCATAGTTCTTGCCAAGTTCTTTTCCTGCCCAGCCCAATACTGTTTCGTAAATCTGTCCGATGTTCATACGAGACGGCACACCAAGAGGGTTAAGAACTATATCGACAATACTTCCGTCAGCCAAGAACGGCATATCTTCGTCGCGTACGATACGAGAAACAATACCCTTGTTACCGTGACGACCTGCCATCTTATCACCGACTTTCAGTTTACGTTTTTGTGCGATATACACTTTCGCCAATTGTATGATTCCCGAAGGAAGTTCGTCCCCGACAGAAATAGCATACTCTTTACGTTTGTATTCACCTTCGATTTCTTTATGCTTTCTGCAATAGTTGTGAAGCAATTTCGAAATCAATTCGTTCTTCGCACTATCCGTTGTCCATTTTTCTGTTACAACATCCGTATAGTCCTCAATTTCGTTCAAAAGTTTTTGTGTAAACTTAGCACCTTTCGAAATCAGGACATTTCCAGCATAGTCTTTCACACCTTGCGAAGTCTTGCCTTCAGTAAGTTTGAACAATTTCTGGATAAGGATATCTGTCAACTTCTTACAATTTTCATCGTATTCAGCCTTGTAACCTTCGAGAATTGGTTTTTCGTTAGCCTTAGTTTTTCTGTCTTTAACACTTCTTGTAAACAATTTCTTGTCTATTACCGTTCCATACAATGATGGACGGGCTTTCAAAGAAGCATCTTTTACATCGCCAGCCTTGTCACCGAAGATTGCACGCAACAATTTTTCTTCTGGAGAAGGATCAGATTCACCTTTCGGAGTAATCTTACCGATAAGGATATCGCCTGGTTTTACCGTTGCACCGATACGAATCAATCCATGTTCGTCCAAGTTCTTGATTGCATCTTCGCTCACATTCGGGATATCTGATGTAAATTCTTCCAATCCACGTTTTGTGTCACGTACCTCAAGAATATGTTCGTCAATATGGATTGACGTCATTATATCTTCACGAACAACACGTTCAGAAATCACGATAGCATCCTCGAAGTTGTAACCCTTCCAAGGCATGAATGCAACTTTCAAGTTACGTCCAATTGCAAGTTCGCCGTTTTGAGTAGAATAACCTTCAGTCAAACATTGACCTTTAACAACTCTTTCGCCTTTTTCCACTATCGGACGAAGGTTGATACAAGTGTTTTGGTTAGTTTTACGGAACTTGATAATAGGATAAACCTTCAAATTATCATCGAAACTGATAAATTCTTCTTCTTCTGTTCTATCGTAACGAACATGTATTTCTCTTGCATCGACATATTCAACAACACCGTCGCCTTCGGCCATTACTTGAACGCGGGAATCCTTAATGACCTGACGTTCAATACCTGTACCTACAATCGGAGCTTCTGCACGTAACAGAGGCACTGACTGGCGCATCATGTTAGAACCCATCAAAGCACGGTTAGCATCGTCATGTTCCAAGAACGGAATCAACGAAGCCGCGATAGATGCGATTTGGTTTGGAGCAACTTCCATAAGAGAAATCTCGTCTGGTGTAGCGATAGGGAAATCAGCTTCCATACGAGCTTTAACCTTGTCTATTGCTATTTCTCCATTTGCTTTCAACGGGGTATCGGCCTGAGCAATTGTTTTTCCATCTTCCTGCTCAGCACTCAAATATACCAAACCGTTTTCAGACAAATCAACTTTACCATTTTCAACCTTTCTATATGGAGTTTCAATGAAACCAAGATCGTTAACCTTTGCAAATACGCACAAAGAAGAAATCAAACCGATGTTTGGACCTTCTGGCGTTTCAATCGGACAAAGACGACCATAGTGAGTATAGTGCACGTCACGAACCTCGAAACCGGCTCTTTCTCTTGACAAACCACCAGGACCAAGAGCAGACAAACGTCTCTTATGAGTCATTTCGCCCAGCGGGTTAGTCTGATCCATGAATTGAGACAACTGGTTTGTTCCGAAGAATGAGTTAATTACAGACGAAAGAGTCTTAGAATTGATAAGTTCAATCGGGGTAAATACTTCGTTGTCACGTACATTCATACGTTCACGAATTGTTCTTGACATACGAGCCAAGCCAACACCGAACTGATTTCTCAACTGTTCGCCAACAGTTCTTACACGACGGTTGCTCAAGTGATCGATATCATCTACATCAGCTTTCGAGTTGATAAGCTGGATAAGATATTTGATGATTCGAATAATATCCGATTCAGTCAACACACGCGTTGTCAACTTTTCTTCATTTGCTGGGATGTCGGTATACAATTTAGCATTGATTCTATAGCGACCAACTTCGCCCAAATCATATCTTTTTTCCGAGAAGAAAAGATTCTTGATAAGTTCTTGTGCAACAGACTCTTCTGGCGGTTCTGCATTACGCAACTGACGATATATATAGTATATCGACTCTTTCTCCGAGTTACAAGGGTCCTTTTGCAAGGTATTGTAAATCACGTCGAAATCAGAAGAATTCTGGTCTTCTTTGTGGAGAAGAATTGTTTTTTGTCCAGAATCGAGAATCATATCGATGTGTTCTTTTTCGATAACGACTTCACGTTCGATAATAATCTCGTTTCTTTCAATAGAAACAACTTCACCGGTATCTTCGTCAACAAAGTCCTCAATCCATGATTTAAGAACCCTTGCTGCGAGTTTTCTGCCTATTATTTTCTTCAAACCTGCCTTTGAAACCTTAACTTCTTCTGCCAAATCGAAAATTTCGAGAATACGTTTATCGCTCTCGAATCCGATAGCACGAAGCAAAGTTGTTACAGGCAACTTCTTTTTACGGTCGATGTAGGCATACATCACACCGTTTATATCTGTAGCGAATTCAATCCAAGAACCTTTGAATGGGATGATTCTGGCTGAATACAATTTTGTTCCGTTTGTATGAATACTTTGACCGAAGAACACGCCCGGAGAACGATGCAATTGAGAAACAACGACACGTTCCGCACCATTTATAACAAATGTTCCTCGTGGTGTCATAAACGGTATTGTACCAAGATATACTTCCTGTACAACCGTTTCGAAATCCTCATGTTCAGGATCAGTACAATATAATTTTAACTTCGCCTTTAGAGGGATGCTGAATGTCAAACCTCTTTCAAGACACTCTTCGATTGAATATCTTGGTGGATCTAATTGATAATCAAGAAATTCTAATACGAAATTATTGCGGGTGTCGGCGATAGGGAAATTTTCATTAAATACTTCGCTTAACCCTTCTTTTTTTCGTTCTTCTTGTGTTGAGTCAACTTTGAAGAACTCGTTAAAAGACTTCAACTGAATTTCCAAGAAATCAGGATAGTCTAATTTATTCTTAATTTTTGAGAAGCTAATTCTTTCCTTTGTCTTCATTGCGAAAAGTTGAATATATTGAACTTATAATATGGTAAGATAGATAAAGGTTTTAGCCACTTTTAGCGGCTAAAACCTTGAAAATTCAAGATTATAAATCTTATTTAAGTTCAACTTCAGCTCCTGCTTCTTCCAATTGTGCTTTAATTTTTTCAGCTTCGTCTTTAGAAACTTTTTCTTTAACAGCCTTAGGAGCTTGGTCGCAAATATCTTTTGCTTCTTTAAGTCCAAGACCAGTAAGTTCCTTAACAACTTTTACAACTTGAAGTTTAGCAGCGCCTGCTGACTTCAAAATTACATCGAATTCAGATTTTTCTTCAGCTGCTGCTGCAGATCGGAAGAGCACACGTCTGAACTCCAGTCACGAT
>JAFXAU010000028.1 GCA_017516865.1 Bacteroidales bacterium | reverse complement strand
AATGGAACTATGTGATTTCAAATAGAACCGATGCCCGTTATTTGCGCGGAACGGCGACTGTGAATGGCGTGAACGGACTGATTTTGTTACCAGACAACTGGACATTGCCAACAGGAGTTACATTTACGTATGGAGAAGGCGATTGGTCGCAAAACACATATTCCGCTTCCGAATGGAGCAAGATGGAAGCGAACGGTGCGGTGTTTCTTCCTGCTGCGGGCCGCCGTGCCGATACGGATGTCATCTACGTTGGTTCCTACGGCTACTATTGGTCGAGTTCGGCTAACGACAACAACTACGCCTACGATCTGGTCTTCGGCAAATACCACGTGCACACGAGCTACAGCAACCGCTACGGCGGGTGGTCTGTCCGTTTAGTAAGAGATGTTGAATAAAAATAAATTAAGACAAGTTTGTCTTGTGTACGAATAAACAAAAAGAAAATTTATGCAAGAACTTTTCAATAATTTCATCAATAGATTGGATTATTTAGAACCAATCGCAACATTTATTACCGTAGCTTGTACTATATGGACTTTGATATTAAGAAAGCATACGGAAACCACAAAAAATGATGTTATAGCATTTAAAATGAAAATAGAGGAAAGGTTCACATTTAATGAGCTAGTTCTCTTAAAGAAAGAAATTAATGATGTTATAGTAATAGTAAACAAAAAAAATGGTCATAGCAATAATTTAGATACGGTTGGCGGTGGAAGTAAAACACTAGAAAAAAAGTTGAACCAATTACTTTCTAAAATTAGAAGCAATAAATTATACGAAGAAAACATTGAAATAAAGCAAGCCGTAACAGAATGCGAAAATATAATTGACAATACAAGTTATGAGTCTATGAAAAAAATTAGTCATAACTTATCTGATATTATAAGAAATATAAATAAGGAAATCAATAAAAAATAGATTTACTATGGAAGAAAAGATTTTAAAAGCATTGTATTATGTCCGAAAAAAACAAATTTTACAATCCTATCATTCGGAATATGGGGGGAGAGTGTACTCTGAAAGTTATGTCTTTGCAGTGAAGAATGATTGCTACCCATATTTCCATATAGAAGAAGATGATGAAATATATTCAAATTTTTATACAATAAAACAAGAATTCATTGAAACAGTTGTAGATTATATACAAAAGGAATGGTTGAATAAAAGGTATCATACATTTTATGAGTTAGAAAGCAAATATGGTCATGAAAACAGGAGGAATCTAATTATTCTATTAAGATATATCTTTTTGGACGAACGTTTTGACAAAACATTTTGGGATAAACTTATTGAAAATGAAAAATGTCCAATAGAGGCATTTCGTATATGTGCACCATTGGATGAATATGAAATCTAAAGTAAATTTTTACCAAGTGGTAGCAAATTTTTCATTGTAAAAAAGAAACGTTGACATAAAAGCAAAATGAAAAATATTGCATTTTATTTACAATTAATAAATTGCTTTTCCATTGGAAAAGGAAAAACCGAAAATCGTTGTTCTTCATCGGGGAATCTTCAACTACCTTCCACTGCAAAAAACAACAAATTTCACTAATCACCCAAAAAACTATTTGTGTTAATGATGGTTTGAAATCCTGTAAAATGTTACAAAGAAAACATCTCACTTTTTGTCACTACCTTTGGAGAAGAATTATTCCTTAAATGGAGCAATGAGAATTTCAAAAATGTTTTCAAAAAGTAGATAACTGATTTCTTTAGGGGGGTAGTTGGGCGAGAAATCTCTTCAGCAATAACACGGTGGATTTTCGCGAATTTGTATTGACAACCGCTGAAGAATGTTGTATATTTGCATCGTCCTAGGTGAAAAATGAAGACGAAAGTTTAGAAACACGTGGGCACTGGCCGTTAAGTCGGAAGGAACTCTTGACCACGGTATGGGAGTTCATAAAAAACTATCCTTGAAAAGGGTAGTTTTTTTATTTGTTGCTATTCCATAATGACTTAAAGTTTATGTCGAATCGTTTTGATTCCGCCATCTTTTTTGAAATCAGAATCAATCGAGAACCCTTGAAAATAAAGAAATCTTTTACATTTTGATTATGTTCGAATCCCTTTTTTACTTGTGTATATATATCGTGAAAACTTGGGATTTGGGTGAAATTCACCGCAATCCTGTCCGCTTGTCCAGCCCCTTTTTCAAATCTATGCACCAACGAACTGCCTCCAGAAGAAGTTTTCCCTTCAACATAATACAGACAATTTCGCTTACGAATAATAAAATCTGCACTTTTTGTTCCTTTGGGGTTAGAAAGCAGAAAGACATCATAGCCGTTCATCACAAACTTCTGTGCAATTTGCAGATTATTTGGTATTTCGCCAGTTTTCAGTATTTCGTTGTATTGGTTTTCATATAGGGTGAATATTTTGTTTTCCGTCGTTGAAAATCGTTGCATTTCGACAAAATTTGATTGTGCAACTATCCATTTCAACACATCCACTTTCTCATGATTGGTGGTAAACGCATAATAGTCCTTCAAGGCATTGGTAATCGTGGTACCTTGATAGACAATAGGTTCTCCATACTCGGCTGCTGGTTCGCACACAAGTACAATGTCGTCTTCCGTACATTCTGGGTACGGTGTTTGGGCTTTTTTCATCATAATGCAGCAAAGATAAGAAAATTATATCTTCTAAATTTCTATCTTTGGGCAATAAATTTTTGACTATGGGCACGAAACCTATTTTTATTGCTGGTCCTTGTGTGATTGAAACAATGGACATTTTGGAGGAAGTGGCTACCGAACTTGTTCGTTTGAACAAGAAATTCGGCATCGACATAATTTTCAAATCGTCGTTCGACAAGGCAAACCGCACGTCGCTGTCGTCGTTCCGTGGGCCGGGGCTTGAGAAAGGTCTGCAAATGTTGGCCGACATCAAGGCAAAATATGGGTTAAAAATAGTAACCGATATTCACGAATCGTTTCAGGCACAGCCAGTTGGCGAAGTAGCCGACGTTCTGCAAATTCCCGCTTTTCTCTGTCGGCAGACCGATTTGCTTGTGGCTGCGGCAAAGACGGGGAAAATCGTCAACATAAAAAAAGCTCAGTTTCTGTCGGGTTTCGACATGAAATATCCTGTGGAGAAAGTCCGCAATTCGGGCAACGACAACGTGTGGCTGACCGAACGAGGCAATATGTACGGCTACAACAACCTTGCAGTTGATTTCCGCAACATTGCCGATATGAAACAATTCACGCCTACGGTGATTATGGACTGCACGCATTCCGTGCAACGTCCCGGCGCGGCAGGCGGCAAAACTGGCGGCGACCGTCAGTTTGTGCCAGCTATGGCATTGGCGGCAAAAGCATTCGGCGCAAGCGGCTATTTCTTCGAAATTCACCCAAATCCCGAAGTTGCAAAAAGCGACGGACCTAATATGTTGTTTTTGAAAGATTTTGAAAAAGTAGTTGAATCGTTGCTTTAATACAATGTTAAAATTAGTATGAGATACAATACGATACCTTCACAATTATTTGTAAAAAATCGGCAGAAGGTTTTGGATAAACTTCCCAAATGCAGTTCTGCGGTGGTGTTCTCGAATCCGCAGATGCCAAAAAACGGCGACGAGTTCCATCCATATCGTCAAAATTCCGATTTCTTCTACTTGACTGGCATTGTACAGGAAAAATCCATTCTCATTCTTACAAATGCGCTTCCCGAAAAACAAGCGATTCTTTTTATTCTAGAACAAAAAACCGAATTGGAACAATGGGAAGGTCGAAAACTCACCAATGCGGAAGCAACTGAAATTTCAGGGATTACAGAGATTCATTTCATTGAAAACTTTAATGCGATTTGGGACGAAATCGCCAACAAAAGCGACCATCTTTTTTATAGTCAAAATTGTAATCCTCGACTAAAAACGGATTTTCTTTTACCTGAAAAATTATTTGCCGAAGAGTTGGCAAAAAAATGGCAAAACAAAGATATTCAGTGTCTTGCAAACATAATGACCGCCTGCCGAATTGTGAAGGAACCCGAAGAAATAGCACTAATTCAAAAAGCGTCGGACATTACCAAAGAGGCGTTTCTCGAAATTCTTCCACAGGTTAAGCACGGCATGTATGAGTATGAAATTGAGGCAATTATGACAAGCTGCTTCATTCGTAACGGAGCGAATGGGCACGCATTCGAGCCAATAATTTCAAATGGTCGGAATACGTGCTATCTGCACTACATTAAAAACGACCAAATTTTACAAAATGGCAATCTCATATTGATGGATTTCGGCTCGGAATATGCCAACTACGCAAGCGACTGCACCCGCGTGTTCCCCGTAAATGGACGATTCACGCCACGCCAGAAAGAGTTTTACAACGCGGTGCTTCGTATTTTCAAACAAATCCGCGCAACTATCCGACCAGGAATCACCATCAACGACTACCAGAAAACAACTTGCCAACTTATTCAGGAAGAACTGCTTACGCTTGGTCTCTTAAAGCAAAGCGACATACTAAACCGAGGTGACAAACCAGCGTACTTCAAATACTTTATGCACGGCGTTTCGCACTTCATCGGTCTCGATACGCACGACGTGGGCGAAAAGACCGAAATTCTCCGTCCGGGAATGGTTGTAAGCTGTGAACCAGGAATTTATTGCTTCGAAGAAAACACTGGCATCCGCATTGAAGACACCATTTTAGTCACCGAAGACGGTTCCTACGATTTTATGGGAACTATGCCGATAGAAGAGGAAGAGATTGAAGAATTAATGAACTGAAGAAAGTTCCTCTAAAACGCTTTTCGCAAATTCATCTAAATGTGGGTCTCTTGCTCCCATTATGATAATTGCATCGTTTGGCTGACAAAGTTCCTTGATTCGTTTCAAAGAAAAATCTTTGTCTTTCACATATTCAGCATTTTTGCCGTTTGCAATCATTGCCTCGCTCACGATTGTCGATGAAATGTTTCTGTCAACCGTGCCGCCAGCATAATAAATGTCGGCAATCAAGAAAATGTCGTTTTCGCGAAGCGCATCGCCAACCATCGTAGTCAACTCATTGTGCATAAACCGCATAGGTCCGAATCCGTGTGGCTGAAACCACGCAATCACACGTGGAGCAATTTGCTGACAGGCTTTTATGACAGCGGCAACTTCGGCTGGATTGTGTGCAAAGTCGTCAATCACATAGCTGTTGTCTTTTGTTTTTCCCACCAACTGCGCACGACGATAAATGCCACGGAATGTTGCCAATGCCTTGGTGCTTTCTTCCAAAGAAATACCTAAAGCATTTGTTGAAGCGATTGCTGCCAACGCATTCTCCATATTGTGTTTACCTATTGCAGGAATTGTACAAGGAACGCCATTTACCTTGAACGAAATCGAGAATCCTTCTTGCTTAAAATCTGTCCCTCGAATTGCCGCCGATTCCACCGTTCCAAAATTATAGTTGTTCGTTTGCGACAACTTTTTGGTAAGTGGATAATCTTGATTTGCAATAAAATACGATTTGGTATTGTCACGAAAAGTTGAAAATAATTGTTCCAATTCGTCAAATTCCTTGTGGTCACGGTCAATATTGAGCAACAACGAAATTTCCGGCTTGTAATTCACAATTGATCCGTCTGATTCATCGGATTCTATCACCAACAAATCGCTTTTGCCAACCCATGCATTGCCAGGCAAACCTTTCTCCTGCAACACGCTCAAACCTGCACCAGTGATGAGCGACGGTGATTTTCCGCATTGTTCCAAAATATGGAAAATCATTGCGGTGGTAGTGGATTTCCCCGACGTTCCACCTACTGCGATTGTCCGCACGCTGTTGGAGATTTCAGCCAAAAGTTGCGAACGTTTCATTATAGGAATATTCAGCTGCAACGCTTTTTGGTATTCAACATTTGTTTCTTCGATTGCCGTGGAAACCACCACAACGTCAACATCGGGCGTAATTCCGCGTCCGTCTTGGAAATAGCAGTGCATTCCCAACGCTTCGAACTGCGATTCCGAAAGAATTTTCTGTTCCTGACCAAACAATCGGTCGGAACCGGAAACTTTTTTGCCAATGCCGTTAAGATATTGTGCAATGGCACTCATGCCCGTGCCTGCAATGCCGACGAAGAAAAAATGTGAATACGAATCAAGCATTATATTGAGAATTTTTTGTTGAGTTTCTTGTGAGTAAACGACGATTTGCCCGAAACGTAGTCGGCTACAATTTGTCCGTTTCCTTTCAGTTTCCACTTGTAAATCGTCAATCCTTCCAGACCAACTGGTCCGCGAGCATGCAGCTTGTTCGTGCTTATGCCGACCTCAGCGCCAAGTCCGAAACGGAAACCATCGGCAAAACGAGTGCTACAATTCCAGAACACATCGGCAGAATCAACAAGATTCATAAATTTCTCGGCTGCCTGCGCATTTTTCGTGATGATAGCCTCGGTGTGACGGCTGCTATATGTATTGATATGTTCAATTGCCTCGTCCAACGAACTTACAATTTTAATTGAAACTTTATAGTCCAACCATTCTGATTTCCAGTCGATTGCAGGTTCACAAGAAATGATTTTTTGCGTTTTTTCACAACCATAAATTTCCACATTGCGTTTTACCAATTCATCTGCAAGTTTTGGTAGAAGTGACTGTGCTATATCATTGTGAATCAATATTGTTTCAGTAGCATTACAAACCGACACATACTGTGTTTTTGCATCAACGGCAACTTTTATTGCCATATCTTCGTCGGCATCTTTGTCAATATAGGTGTGACAAATTCCGTCGGCGTGACCCATCACGGCAATATTGGAATTGTTCATTATGTATTGGACGAACGCGTTGGAACCACGAGGAATTATCAAGTCAATGTATTTGTCGAGTTTCAGCATTTCGTTCACATCTTCGCGTGTTTCCAGAAGCTGAATCCAACCAGAAGGAACGCCACATTTTTCAGATGCTTCACGAATAACTTTAGCAAGAATTCTATTCGTTTCGATTGCCTCGCGGCCACCTTTCAGTAATGTTGCATTGCCACTTTTCAAGCAAAGCGACGAAATTTGCACCAAAGCATCAGGACGAGATTCGAAAATCATTCCAATCACGCCTATCGGACAACTCACCTTATATAGTTCCAAACCTTGGTCAAGTTCCGTTGCGGCAAGCGTTTCGCCAATTGGGTCGGGCAAGCCGATAAGACTTTTTATGCCTGCCACAACATCGTTCAATTTTCCCTCGTCGAATTTAAGACGTTTAAGAAGCGGTGCGGCAAGATTTTCCGCCTTGCTCCGTTCCAAATCTGCTTGATTTGCCGAAAAAATCTCGTTTTTATGGTCTAACAATGCTTTGGCAATTGATTCCAAAGCTTCATTTTTCTTTTCTGTTGAAAGAGCGGCAAGCCCGATGGACGCTTTCTTCGCCGCAATAGCCAATTCTGTCGTTGTCTGCATAATTCAAATTATAATGTGCAATAATAGAAATTTCTAAGGAATTTAACAACAATGTAGAAGTAAGGTTTACACATGAACTTTTCTTTTTGACCCGGTAAAGTTCTTGAAACAATCTTTAAATTCCGACTCAACCAAACTAACGAAGCATATTCGTCTTTCCCAAAATCCACACGACTCCTCCTGCCAAAACTGCGCCCGTACTATTCGCTACAAAATCAGGAAAATCGCAGGTGCGATTGCTGAGAATTGGTTGCAGCAATTCTATCATTCCGCCGATGAGACAAATTGAAATGACAGAAATTATAATGAACCTCTTTGTAAGCGAAAAAGATTTCCGACTGTTAAGCAGAAATAAAAGTGCAAGTCCGAAATACATTATCGCATGAATTACTTTGTCTTCGTTCGGGAACAGAAACCATTCATGACGAAGATGTTGCGACGGCATGAAACTGGCAAACAAGATTGCTCCAAACCAAAGAACCGTGGGCGTGTATCGTAAAGTTTTTATTCCCATTTAAGTCTTTTTATCATTTCTTTGTACTCCTCTATTTCTATCGGTTTTGCCACAATTTTACCTTTTTGAAGCATAAAGATTGTCGGAGTAGCGTAAATATGGTATGTTTCGGCAACTTTCCCATCCCATCCGTCGGTGTCGATGAGGTTTTTCGACTTGGCAAACGCCGCGTTGGCATCGATGAATTTTTCCCACTCATTGGTTGTCGTGTCCAAGGCGATTGTCACCAATTTATATTTCGGTTTTTGTATTTTGGAATATAATTCCACAATCTGCGGAATCGTTTCCACACAGTGGCTGCACCACGTAGCCCAGAAAATAATTACCACGTTTTCGTTCGCAAAGTCAATATCTTTTTTGTAATTCATTGCTGTCAGCAAGTCAAGCGGAGCCTGTTTGCCAACGGCAAGCTCGGTGTTGCTCAAAGCCTTTCGGCGGAGCGTGTTTCCCTGCTCGTTATCACAAGTATTACCCACAAGATATTTTTGTGAAATGTACGAAACAATCTCATTTGCTCCCATCGATTCAAAGCCGCCAAGCAGATAATTTACGATAAACTCATACGTCTGCTCGTTTACCGACGCTTTCTCCAAAATTGTATCAACAGCCGACATGAAAATGGCGTTTTTGTTCGACTGCTGGATTTTCGACGTGTAAACCGACAGATACTGGATTGCCGCCGTGTTGAACACTTCGGAATTGATGAGAAGTGTGTCGGTAAAGTCAACATTATCAAAATAATGCGCTTTCAAAAAATTGTTTTTCTCCGATTGAGAAAGCAACATGGGCGGAAGCGGCGGAACAGAAGATTTTATCACCCTCCACGCAAAAGTGTTTTTCCCACGTTCTCGCATACTGCCAAGGTCCTTCGAAAATTCTTGCAAAAGACGAATATATTCGTTCTCGGTTTGATTCAAGTACTCGTCACCAGAATAGTTTTCGTAAACCATTTCGAGCAAGCCCACATGATGATTGAAAATAGCCGTCTTTGCCTGAAATTGATAGTATAAATCATTTTCTTTCGACGAAACAACTTGAATATATGCACTCGGATTTATTGCTTCGGTCGTGAGCGCAACGTCTTCATTATTAAATATGAACGGAACCTCGGCATTGTTCAACTGCGGGAAAATAAATTTGTAGAATCCCGTTTCGTTCTCGTCGCTGAACGTTGTGCGGAAAACACCGTAGCGGTCGGCTACAAGCGTGTCGGTTAAGATAGACAAATCGCCTTCGACTTTGGTGAGATACGTTTTTTGTCCGCCAAAGCCATTCACCGTCAAGGTGATGGAGTAATCTTTTCCCTGTGCAACGAGGCAGGCAAGAAGTAATAATATTATATTGAATAATTTCATCGTATGACATAAAAATTGAGCCGAAGATAAACAAAAAAGCCGAAAAACTTTGCGATTGACGAAAATTAGTTATATTTGCACCGTGAAACAACGATTGAGGGGACGATTCAGTCCCCTCTTTTTTTGCACAAGTTATGGCGATTGAAAAGAAAACGATAGAAGATTTGGTAGCGAAGTTTACGGAAGGAACCGATATGTTTTTGGTTTCGTTGTCGATTTCGCCGGCAAACGTCATTGTGGTTGAAATGGATGCCGACACTTCGGTAGACATTGACACTTGCGTGGATTTGAGTAATTTTATCGAAAGTAACTTAGACAGGGACAAGGAAGATTTTGAACTGACGGTGATGTCGGTCAGTCTTTCGGAGCCGTTCAAAGTTCGTCGTCAATACGAGAAAAATAAAGGTAAAATGGTGACGGTAACAACGGCGGCACGGAAATATTTGGGCGAATTGCTGGATGTTACCGACGAATCTGTCACAGTGCGACACAAAGACATTGTGAAAGTTCCACCAAAAAACAAAAAGAAAGAAATGGAATTCGAAACGGTCATTCCGTTTGCCGACATCCAAAAGACCGAATGTGTAATACAATTCAAAAATAAAATAATCTAAATTTCTATTGTCAAAGTAACAATTTAAAAAGATGAAAGTAGAGCATCAAAATCTTGCGGAAGCTTTTTCCGAGTTCAAAACGGACAAGAATATCAATCGTCCGATGATGGTTAATATTCTGGAAGAAGTGTTGAGTAATTTGTTGAAACGTAAGTTCAACGTCGAAGACGACGAAGCTATCAAGAAGAGTTTCAACATCACTATTAATGTTGATAAGGGCGACTTTGAAATTTGGCATAACCGCGAGGTTGTTGCCGACGGCGAAGTGAACGACTCTCTCAGTCAAATTTCGCTTTCCGACGCACAGAAAATCGATGCTGACTACGAAGTTGGCGAAGATGTTACAGAAAAAATCAACATTGAGGATTTCGGCCGCCGCGAGGTGTTGTCTATCCGCCAAAATTTGATTTCGCGTATCATGGATTTGGAAAAGAACCATGTTTATGAAAAATATAAAGACCAAATCGGAAATATCGTCAGCGGCGAGGTTTATCAGGCTTGGAAAAAAGAAATCCTGATTCTCGACGACGAACGCAACGAATTGTATCTTCCGAAATCTGAACAAATTCCTTCGGACTTCTTCCGTAAAGGCGACACAGTTCGTGGCGTGGTTGCACGTGTTGAAATGAAAAACGGAAGCCCGCTGGTAATTATTTCAAGAACTCACCCTTCGTTCTTGGAACGTTTGTTCGAATTTGAAGTTCCCGAAATTCTTGACGGACTTATCACAATAAAGAAAGTTGTCCGCATTCCGGGCGAAAAGGCAAAAGTTGCCGTAGAATCTTACGACGAAAGAATCGACCCTGTTGGCGCTTGCGTCGGAATGAAAGGTTCCCGCATTCATGGTATCGTTCGTGAACTGAAAAACGAAAACATTGACGTTATCAACTACACGTCGAATCCGCAATTGTACATCCAACGTGCGTTGAGTCCGGCAAAAATCACATCGATTTCTATCAACGAAGAGAAAAAGAAAGCAGACGTGTTCATTCCGTCAGACCAAGTTTCGTTGGCAATCGGAAAGGGCGGTGCAAATATAAAACTTGCAATCCAACTTACTGGCTACGACATTGATGTTTATCGTGATAACATGCAAGAGGAGGAAGACGTTGATCTTGACGAATTCACTGACGAAATCGACGAATGGATTATCGACGAGCTCAAGAAAGTCGGCTGCGACACGGCCAAGAGTGTTCTCCGCCTGAGCAAGGAAGAATTAGTCCGCCGTACCGATTTGGAAGAAGAAACAATCGACGACGTTGTTAAAATCTTACGTGAAGAGTTTGAAGATTAGTCAAATCGCATACGTTCGGACAAAATAAAAATTAAGGAAAAGCAATTTAGTATGGCAAGATTAGGAAAAGTATCACAGGAATTGAATACAGGAATGGACAGAATTGTCGAATTCCTGCAAAAGAAAGGTGTGCAGATTGAAAACAATCCATCTGCTAAAATTTCGGAAGAAGATTATAAATTGCTTCAAGAAGAATTTTCTGACGGTGTTTCGGAAAAGGCCGAAGCCAAGAAAATTGACATGTCCGAAACTCGTATGCCAAAAGGCAAAGTAGAACTTAAAACGGAAGAACCTGCTCCCTCACAACCAAAAGTTGAGGAAATAAAAATTGAGGCTCCAGAACTAAAAGGGCCTAAAATCGTCGGTACAATCCCTACGATTAAAAAACCTGCAAAAAAAGTTGTAGAAGAGCCTAAGCCGGAACCAAAGGTTGAAAAACCAGCTCCGAAAGTTGAAGAAAAACCGAAAGTCGAGGTTGTAGAAGAAGTTGAACCGAAACAGCCTGAAGTGAAACCAGAGCCAAAGGTTGAAAAAACTGTTGCTCCCGAAGCTCCGAAGGCTCCTGTTGAGGAAGAAATTTTCACTCTGTCACGTGCAAAAGTTGAAAACAACATAAAAATCCTCGACAAAATTGACCTCGATTCAATCAACTCTAAAACCCATCCTGACAAGAAAACTCGTAAGGAGAAAGAACAAGAGCGGAAAGAGAGACAACAACAGCAACTGTTGGCAAAACAAAATGCTCAAGCCCGCCGTCAAGAAAAAGAAAAACAAGAAGCGGAAAATAAGCGTTCCAACGAGTCGAATTTCATAAAAACTGAAGTTCCGACGCTGAAAGGTCCGCAGATTGTCGACAAAATGGATTTGGATTCCGATTCGCGTTCTGGCAGTAAAAAAGATAAAAAGAAACGTGACCGCATAAAAGGTCAGAAAGTCAAGACAGACGGCACGGAAGACTACAACAAAAAAGATGCTTCGCGTGACAAGTTTGGTAAATGGAAAAACGGCAAACGGGTAATTTACGATACCGTTGACGACGAAGAAGTTGAAGACAATATTAAGAATGTCCGCCGCGAACTTGCCGGCATGGGACGTAAGACAAGTTCTTCGAAACACCGTCGCGACAAACGTGAGGAAATCCGTCAGGAGATGGAACTCGCCGAACTGGAACAACAAGAACAGGAAAAAATCCTAAAAGTTACCGACGTGGTTTCGGCAAACGACCTTTCGGCAATGATGAACATTCCAGTTCTCGACATCATCAAGGCTTGTTTCGACATCGGACTGATGGTTACGCAAAATCAGCGTCTGGAAGCCGATACAATTCAAATGATTGCCGAAAATTTCGGCTACGAGGTTCAATTCGTAAGTGCCGACATTCAAGAAGCCATCGAAGAAGTGGAAGACAAGCCAGAAGATTTGCTTCCACGTCCTCCTATCGTTACTGTGATGGGACACGTTGACCATGGTAAAACTTCGTTGCTCGACTACATACGTAAATCGAATGTGATTGCCGGCGAAGCTGGTGGCATCACGCAACATATTGGCGCATACCATGTTACGTTACCTAACGGTCGTCAAATCACATTCCTCGATACTCCTGGTCACGAGGCGTTTACCGCCATGCGTGCCCGTGGTGCCCAGGTAACCGATATTGCCATTATTGTGGTTGCCGCCGACGACAATGTGATGCCACAGACTGTTGAAGCTATAAATCACGCAGCAGCTGCAGGCGTTCCTATCGTGTTTGCAATCAATAAGATAGATAAGCCAGGAGCAAATCCTGATAAGGTTCGTGAACAACTTGCCAATATGAATTATGTTGTGGAAGAATGGGGCGGAAAATATCAGTGTCAGGAAATTGCGGCAAAATTCGGTAAGAATATCGATTTGTTGATGGAAAAAGTTCTGCTCGAAGCCGATTTGCTTGAGCTGAAGGCTAATCCTAACAAACCGGCACAGGGAACTGTCATTGAATCGAAATTGGATAAAGGCCGTGGTTACACGACAAATGTGTTGATTAGTTCGGGTACGTTACACGTGGGCGATGTGATTTTGGCAGGTATGCACGCTGGAAAAATCAAGGCAATGTTCAACGAACGTGAACAAAGAATTGAAGAAGCAGGTCCGTCAACACCAGTTATGATTCTCGGTCTTGACGGTGCTCCGCAGGCAGGCGACAAAATTCACGTGATGGGTTCTGAACGCGAAGCCCGCGATATTGCAAGCAAACGCGAACGTCTGCAACGCGAACAGGAATTGCGTGCCATGAAACCTGAAACACTCGAAGACATTGCCCGTAAGATTAAGATTGGCAACGTTCAGGAATTGAATTTGATTGTGAAAGGTGACGTGGGCGGTTCTATCGAAGCCTTGTCGGATTCGTTGTTGAAACTTTCTACTGAAGAAATTCAAGTTGTCATTAAGCACAAAGCTGTCGGACAGATTTCCGAATCTGATGTATTGTTGGCTTCGGCATCGAAGGCAATTATCGTCGGTTTCCAAGTTCGTCCTTCGGCCGACGCTCGCCGTATGGCAGAAAAGCTTGGCATAGAAATCCGTTTGTATTCAATCATTTACGATGCTATAAACGAGGTGAAAGACGCAATGTCGGGTATGCTTTCGCCAGAAATCAAGGAGGAAGTTACAGGAAGCTGCGAAGTTCGTCAGGTTTTCAAAATCTCGAAAGTGGGAACTGTTGCCGGTTGTTTCGTCACCGACGGAAAAATCATGCGTACGTCGAAAGTCCGCGTAATTCGCGACGGTATTGTGATTTACACTGGTGCACTTTCATCGCTGCGTAAGGTTAAAGACGACGTGAAAGAAATGACCAAAGGTTTTGAATGTGGATTGAGCATCAACAACTACAACGACATTCAGGAAGGCGACATTATTGAAGCATTCGAAGAAAAAGAAGTTTCGAGAACATTATAATTTGTAGAGACGATGTACACATCGTCTTTACTTTTTTATATATTTGTCTTGATGAATTGGATAGAAAAAAATATTCTTGCGTTCTGCCTTATGTTTTGTGCTGTGTCGGCGTTTTCACAAAGCGACACGACGCAATCCATAACCGACGTTCTTGCCGAAAGTAAGGACGGTTACGGAACTATTACGATAAATCAAGACCCTCGAATCCAAGAGCTTGTGAATACACACGTAGCAATTAACAAGGCCAATTCGGGGAAAGTTCAAGGTTGGCGAGTGCAGATTTACAATTCGTCGGGGACCAATTCGAGAAACGAGGCACAGAATGTCCGTAAATTATTTTTGTCGAAATATCCCGACATGGGAGCGTATCTGATTTATCAGCCACCCTTCTTCAAAATCCGCGTGGGCGATTTCCGCACAAAAGACGAAGCATATACGTTCTACAAGAAATTACTCTCCGATTTTCCTGTTTCATACCTTATCGCCGACCAAATCAACTATCCAGTTTTGATTGAAACTTCGGTAGAAAAATCTGATTTGGATAAATTGTTGGAAGAAGTTCGTTAATTATTCAATTTGATGAATCTCGGCGAAATCGTCGTGTTCAATCTTTTTGTTTCTGTAGAGTAGCAGCTCTTTGCAGTGGAATGTTTTTGTCTCCACGCCTGTGGAATAGAAAAATTTTAGAATGATTTCGCCTGTCTCGAAAGCATTGTATGTTTTTTCTTCAACGACAAAGTTCGGTTCCACGACCGATGCAATTTCACCCTGAAACAATACGTTTTTCCCCGTAAAACTATAAATGCTGAATCCGTCTTCGAAACGCGAAAAATAATCTTGAATATTGTTGAACATCGGATTGTTAATTGCCGACGGAACCGAAAGTTCAACTTTGTAAAAGCGTTCCACACATCCGCCCGTATTTTTCACGAGGAACCGAGGATAGAAGTTTATTTTTTGAAACTTTCCGCCCGATAGAATCGGAATGCCGTTGGTGTTGGTGACTGTGTAGAGTTCAATTTCTGGCCGCTTGCCTTTTGTGTAAAGGTCGCGGATTTCGTATTCTTCCATCAACGAGATTTTTGTATCGGAACGGCGATAAAATCGTTTGTCGACACACATGTGCGGGGCCATCTGACTGTTTGGAATTTGAATACCTATTATGAACTTTCCGTTTGCGTCAACAGGAATTTGTTCCACAAGACAGTCGGGAATTTCTGGGAAAATCATTGTCTTGCAAACCATTCGCAACCACGAAACTGTGTCGCTATTCGACAGTGGCTCGAGATTTTTCGGCGATTTTCGGAGAGACTTTACTCCGACAAAAATAGTTCCACCGTTGGAATTTGCCATACCCGAAATCAGGGACGAAAAGAATTGTGCCGTTTTGTCGTCGAACGACGAAATGGCTTTCGCAGGAAGATATTCCAACGACAACGAGGCTTTGACCTTAAAACGCAAAGCTTCTTCCAATCCTTGTTCTGTTACCGAGATCATATAACAAAAGTAAAAAATATATTGCGAATTTCGACTGTTTTTCTAATTATTAGAGATGTAAAACGCGCACTATTGTTTTCCCAACGCCTTGCCGATTGCCTTGTCCAATTCTGGTCCGCGTAAACCTTTGGCAATAATCTTCCCCTCTTTGTCAATCAGAATTGTGAAAGGGATTGACGATACGTTGTATTTGTTACTGTAAATTTTTTGGTCGTCGCGAACGTTAATCCACGGCATTTTTTCTTGTTCCAACGCTGTCCTCCACGCAAACATATCGTTATCGACCGAGACCGAAAATATATCAAATCCAGACGAATGATACGATTCATACAATTTCTTAAAATTCGGGATTTCCATTCTGCATGGACGGCACCAGCTTGCCCAAAAATCAATCAAGACAACGTTTCCTCGTAACGACTCCAAGTTTTTCATCTTGCCACTTGCATCGGCTAAAATAATGTCGTCAATGACCATTCCCTCGCGGAGAACCATCATTTTTCGCATCTGCTCATGATAATCCCTCACAAAGTCATTGTTCGGATATGTCGCCATCAATGCAGAATCAAGCAGCTGATATACATCCGAATACGTTTCCATTGGCAAAACACTGATTACCGACAAATTGCTTAGCATATTGGGATTCCGACGAATCGCATTTGCCAATTGGTCGTTTTTCCGTTTTTCCAAGGAATCAACCTGAAATTCATATCTTTTTTTGAGAACTTGAGCTTCGTTCATATAGGCCTGAAGCGTACGCACGTTTTTTTGCATTGCATCGGTTTGTGTAGAACCTACGACAACAGCTGTTTCATTTAATCGAGACGCTTCGGCGGAAATGGAAACTAACTCGCCCGAACTTAAAAATAAGGGTAGTTTTTCTTCGGAATTCAAGTCGGGATTGCTACTATTCGCTAAAAAATACAATTCACAGTAATTTGTCGCATTCTCGGTGTACGTAAACTTAAACTCACCTTTTTTCGATATTGGTGATTTTAAAACTATCGGATTGTTCATAGAAGAATTTATCTTCAAACATGCTGTGTCATTGCCATTTGATTTGAAATTTATAAGTTTGCCTGTGATTTTTACTTCTTGGGCAAAAATGCTTTGTGCAATAAGCAACAAAAGTGAAAATGTGATAATTCGTTTCATATAGAAAAATTTTGCGGTGGAAAGATACAACAATATCATTGAATTAAAAGAAATTTCTTCGACAAACGACTATGCCCTTGAATTGGCACGAACGGAAACCGTGCCGGAATTTACCGTGATTCGTGCTGATTTTCAGACAAAAGGGCGAGGGCAAATTGGCAATCATTGGGTTGCCGACAGCGGGAAAAATCTTTTGTTTTCGGTGATTTTGCATCCTACGCAAATTTCAGCAAATAATCAGTTTATTCTCTCACAATGCGTTTCACTGGCACTGTTTCGAACCGTGTCGCTGTTTTGCGACAATGTTGCCATAAAGTGGCCGAACGACTTGTATGTCGGTGACAAAAAAATTGCCGGCATTTTAATTGAAAATCTTTTAAACGGAAAACAAATCGCATCATCGATTATTGGCATTGGTTTGAACGTGAATCAGGAAGATTTTATTGGCGCGGAAAATCCTATCTCACTTAAAAATATTATTCATAAAGAGTTTAATATCAACGAATTACTACTCTTATTTCTCAAAGAACTTGACTCAATTTATTCGCAAATTCCTCAGAACAACAAAGCCATTCAAGACGAATATCTCAATCATTTATATTTGAAAGACCAGCAAGCCACCTTCAAGGACAAAGACGGCAAATTTATAGGAACAATCACGTCGGTGGCAAACGATGGAAAGCTGCATATAATTGACTCTACAGGCCGAGAACGGACATATTATTTCAAAGAAGTAGAATATTTAATCCTGTAGAGACGTGGTGTGCCGTGTTTTTATAAACTCAATTCAAGGGCTGCCACAATGTAACAGCCCTGCATCGTCCCCCGCCACACATTTCCATCCGAAATTTTTCCCTCTTAATTCCTAATTTTTAATTAAAAAATCCTATTTTTACCTAACCTATTAACGAAACATGATTAGTAACAATTTTAAAGGTAAGGCCGTAAAAATAGAATATGAAAAATATTGAATCCCAACAGCTTGCACCACAGATTGGTGAAGTTGTTCTCTACAATCCCGATGACACAATCCGTTTGGAAGTTCGTATGAACGACGAAACCGTGTGGCTGAATAGGAACCAGATAGCACAATTATTTGGTCGTGATGTGAAAACTATTGGCAAACATATAAATAATGCTCTGCGTGAAGAATTAAATGGATTGTCAGTTGTCGCAAATTTTGCGACAACTGCATCTGATGGAAAAACATATCAAGTAGATTATTATAATCTTGATGTGATTTTATCCATAGGATATCGTGTAAAATCGCGACAAGGTGTGCAATTTCGTCAATGGGCAAACCGCATCTTAAAAGAGTATCTTCTAAAAGGATACAATTTCAATCAATATATTGCTGGTTTTGAACATCGTATAGAATATACTTTACAAGAACACACAAAACAAATATATGAATTACAAAAACAGGTTGACTTTTTTGTCCGTACTGCCTTGCCGCCAGTGGAAGGAATCTTTTTCGACGGACAGATTTTCGATGCCTACGAACTCGCCTGCCGGCTGATAAAATCTGCAAAACGCCGTATTGTGCTGATTGACAACTACGTTGACGAAAGTACGCTGCTCATGCTTGAGAAAAGAAACAACGGCGTGACGGCAACCATTTACACTCACAGCATTGGCGAACAACTGCAACTCGACATTGCTCGCCACAATGCACAATACCGACCAATTACTGTCTTGCGGTACAAAAAATCTCACGACCGATTTCTGATTTTGGACGACGACGTGTACCACGTTGGTGCCTCGCTCAAAGATTTGGGCAAGCAATGGTTTGCGATTATGAAAATGAATGAGATTACAGCAGGGGATATTCTTGCGAAGATATAAGTTCTTATTGACTGATGTTCTTGGTTGCAAAATAAATACTATCTTTGTAGAAGATTTTAATTTCTTTGTATTCAACATCGTACAAGATGAAAAGATATTTTGCTTTTTTTATGGTCTTCTTCATAAATCTTGTTGCTTCAGCACAAGTCGTTGAAAATACGTTGTCTATCCCAAACGTTTTTTTGCCACAAAGCGACGATGCAACCAAAAATACCTTTAAACCGACTGGCACGAATTTAGCTGCATGCATAATTTCTGTATATGACAAATGGAGTACAGAGATTTGGTCATCAAACGAAGTGGAGAATGGCGAATTTGTAGGTTTTTGGGATGGAAAACAAAATGGCAACTACGTGAAAACAGATTCCTATATATGGAAGATGGAGGCATCCTTTCTAGATGGTGAAGTTTGGGAAGGATTCGATGTAGGCAACGGTAAAAAGGCAAAATATGGTTCTGTCGCCGTTATTATTCAATCATCATCCGATACGCAAAACATTCAACAACCAGATTCTATTCCAGCAACATTGCAGTCAATTACAATACAAGATCCTAAAAAACTGAATTATTATGTAGGAGAGATTCTTGACACGTTGGGACTCATGGTTACTGCAAATTATAGCGACGGAAAATCAATTGAGGTTTTCGATTACATAATTTCGGGTTTCAATTCTCAAAAAGAAGGTGAATGTATTGTTACGGTGAGTTACAAAAATTTTTCAGAGACGTTTACTGCTTCTATTCGCGTAAGAAATGACGACATCACACTAACAACTATTGCTGACGTTCAAACATCGCTTAATGTGAAAGTTTTAAACGGTCAAATTCTCGTAAACGGCGAAGCGCCAGCATTCGTGGTAACCGTTGCAGGTCAAAAAATCGCAAACGCAAACCTCAAGGCAGGGGTGTATTTTGTGGTGGCAGATGGCAAAACGGTAGGTGTTTCGGTACGGTAATTCAGTAGGGCTGTCGTATTTCGGCAGCCATTATAAACGTGGGGCTGCCACATTGTGACAGCCCTACATCGTCCCCGCCACACATTTACATCCGAAGTTTTTCCCTCTTAATTCCTAATTTTTAATTTAAAAATCCTATTTTTACCTAACCTATTAACGAAACATGATTAGTAACAATTTTAAAGGAAAGGCCGTAAAAATAGAATATGAAAAATATTGAATCCCAACAGCTTGCACCACAGACTGGTGAGGTTGTCCTTTACAATCCCGATGACACAATCCGTTTGGAAGTTCGTATGAACGAGGAAACCGTCTGGTTGTCTCAATCGCAAATAGCGTTATTATTTGGTTGTTCTGTTGACAACGTGGGATTGCACTTGAAAAACATTTTTGAGGAAGATGAGCTGGATCAAAAATCAACTACCGAGATTTTCTCGGTAGTTCGTTCAGAAGGTTCACGTATGGTAAAGCGGAATATTCTGCATTATAATTTGGATGCCATCTTATCTGTTGGTTATAGAGTAAGTTCTCGGAATGCAACAAAATTCCGTCAATGGGCAAACCAAGTTTTGAAAGACTATTTGCTCAAGGGATATTCAATAAATCAACGTTTTGAACGGCTTGAGCAACGTGTTACATAAACAGAAAACAAGATTGATTATTTCGTCCGCACAGCATTGCCGCCAGTGGAAGGCATTTTTTTCGACGGGCAAATCTTTGATGCCTACGAACTTGCTTGTAGACTGATAAAATCTGCCAAACATCGCATTGTGCTGATTGATAACTATATTGATGAAAGTACGTTGCTTATGCTTGAAAAAAGGAATAAAGATGTGACGGCAACCATTTACACCCACAGCATTGGCGCGCAACTGCAACTCGATATTGACCGCCACAACGCACAATGCCGACCAATCACCGTTTTACGTCTCAAAAAATCTCACGACCGATTCCTGATTTTGGACGATGACGTATATCACGTTGGTGCCTCGCTTAAAGATTTGGGCAAACAATGGTTTGCGATTATGAAAATGAGTGAAATTATAGCAGGGGATATTCTTGGGAAAATATAGGACGCAAAGTCAGAAAATAACACAAGTCAAGACTTAGAAAAAAATAATTGTTGGTTTTCATACTTTCTGAAAAAAGTATCGGTACGTTTTTTTGAGCGATAAAGAGAAAAAAAATTT
>JAFXAU010000027.1 GCA_017516865.1 Bacteroidales bacterium | reverse complement strand
TTTTAACGTTCTCTCCATTGATTTTTTTCACGCCTCTCGGCTCAGTCGGACTGTCGTGCTGACAAATGTTTTTGATTAGTGGAACAAAGGCGTCTGGATTGCAAATCCAGACGAACAAGAAGTAACAAAGAAGTACTATTCTCCACCAAACAATAGCGTGGCGACTTTGCAGATGAGCGTTAAAAATTTCTTTGAATGAAGCGTTAAGAACTCTCGGCTTGGCGGCGAGGGTTTGTGGGGGGCGCCATCCCCGAGAGTTTAGCGGAATGAGAAGAAATTTAGCGAAGATGCAGCGTCGCCGGCGTTCTTTGGTTACTTTCTGTCGCTGAAGACAGAAAGTAACAGAACAAAATTAATTTGTATCTTTACCAAAAAAATAATATATGCTTCATTCGGATTTCTCATTGCTACAATACAACACGTTCGGCATCGACGAACAAGCCAAGTTTTTCTTCTCCTTTTCCGACAAACAGGAACTTGCGGCGTTTCTTAAAAACGAATTCCGAAAAGACTTGCCGTATTTTGTGCTGGGAGGCGGAAGCAATATCCTGCTGACAAAGCCCTTCGAGGGAACGGTCATTCACCCCGAAAACAAAGGCATCAGCATTACGGAGGAACGAAGCAACGACGTGTTCGTTGCCGTTGCCGCCGGCGAAGTGTGGGACGATTTTGTGCAATGGGCTGTTTCCAACAACCTGCACGGGGTGGAAAACCTGTCGTATATTCCCGGCTGCGTAGGTGCAAGTCCAGTGCAAAACATCGGCGCTTACGGTTCCGAGGCGAAAGATGCGATTTATAGGGTCGTGTGCATGGCTGTTGAAGACCAGCAAGAGCGTGTCTTCTCCAACGAGGAATGTCGGTTCGGCTACCGCGACAGTGTTTTTAAGCACGAAGAAGCAGGAAAATATATAGTTACTGAAGTTGTATTTAAATTACAGAAAAACGCTCCGTTCAATCTCGGCTACGGCAGTCTGCGGAACAGCATAGATGAATCGACGGCGACGTTGCAAATTGTACGCGACACGATTATCGCCATTCGTAAGGAAAAACTTCCCGACCCCAAAGAAATCGGCAGCGCAGGCAGTTTTTTCAAAAATCCTGTCGTTCCGACCGAACAGGCGGAACAGTTGAAACAATCGTTCCCCGACATGGTCACCTACCCCGCTCCCGACGGCAAGACGAAAATCGCCGCCGGCTGGCTCATCGATTCTCTCGGATTGAAAGGATTCCGAATCGGCGGCGCACAAGTCCACCCCAAACAGGCCCTGGTGCTTACAAACACAGGCGGCGCCACCGCAACCGACGTTACTAACCTTGCATCGCACGTGAGAACCAAAGTCAGCGACACCTATGGCTTGACGATAGAGCCGGAGGTGATATATCTTTGAATGCTCAATGCGTAATGCTCAATGCTCAATTCACAATGCATAATTCACAATGCACAATTCACAATGCTCAATGCGTAATGCTCAATTCACAATGCACAATTCACAATGCACAATTCACAATGCACAATTCACAATGCACAATTCACAATGCACAACTCACGTCTCTCAACTCTCAACTCTCAACTCTCGTCTCTCAACTCTCGTCTCTCAACTCTCATCTCTCGACTCTCAACCCTCATCTCTCAACTTTCATTGCCGATAGCAATGCTGGCGGGGGTGCTGTCGTATGTTGTGTATCGTCAGTTCAACGTATCTCCGCACGTGCGCGAAATGGTGTACGACACGGTTGCCATTGTTCAGCCGCTTCTTTTGTTCGTCATGTTGTTTCTTTCGTTCTGCAAGATAAATCCCGTGCATCTCAGGATTCGTCCGTGGCACGTGTGGCTTGCACTGATTCAGGCGGGAAGTTTCGTGGCTCTTGCCTGCATAGCACGACAGACCACGTCGTTCACATCGCAGGTGGTTTTGGAATGCGCCATGTGCTGCATGATTTGTCCCACGGCAACCGCGGCGGTGGTCATTACCGACAAACTTGGCGGAAACAAGCTGTCACTGGTGACGTACACCATTATCTCGAACCTTGTCACGTCTATAGCCGTTCCGCTTATTGTCCCCATGCTGAACACCAATCTTGAATTGTCATTCTGGACATCGTTTTTAGCCATTATTAAAAAGGTATTCCCGTTGCTGGTATTTCCTTTCCTTCTGGCCTGGGGCGTCCGCGTATTCTTCCCTCGCCTGCTTACGGCGTTGTTGCAGATACGAGACCTTGCTTTTTACTTTTGGATAGTGGCGCTTGCATTGGCAATGGCGGTAACGGCCCAGGCTGTCGCACATAGCAATGTTTCGGTTCTTTGTCTTGTAGAAATGCTGATTGTCACAATGGTCTGCTGCCTGCTTCAGTTCCTGTTAGGAAAGAAAATCGGCGGGATTTACAACGACAGAATCAGCGGCGGTCAGGCACTCGGGCAGAAAAACACGGTGTTTATGATTTGGATGGGCGCATCGTTTTTGAATCCTGTAACGGCCATATCTGGCGGATTTTACAGCATTTGGCACAATACTGTGAATTCGTACCAGTTGTACAAAAACCGAAAACAGAGGTGAGATAGAATCTGTTGGGGCGGATTTGTAACCTGTTGAGGCGGACCCCTGTTGGGGCGAATTTGCAATCCGCCCTCCCTTGTTCGGTCGGATTTGTAATCCGACCGCAACGAATATCATTTTTTCTGTTACTTTCTGTCTACAGCGACAGGTATAGCAAATTTATTCTTGTTCCATTTCTTTTTGTGGAAAAAGAAACGGAACAAATGTAGACAGAAAGTAACAGAAAAGAAGGTGTATTCTAACAAATGAGGTTATTTACACGATGAAAGTATATAATTCCAAAAAAATATAGTTTACAAGAAAAAAATTAGAATTATCTATTGTAAATCAAAATAAGATATTATCTTTGCAATGCAACAAAGAAGAGGAACGGCTATCTTTGAATCCCGAAAGGGACTTCTTTCTTTTTTTTTCATGGTGTTGCGGCTTTTTCATGATTGGTTATGTGGTGTTTTTTAGTCGTTCCTTTTCTTTTTTTTATTCATCTTCACACAGTTATCAAATCCTTGAAAATGTAATCATCTGTTCTGTCGGATTACAAATCCTTATACTCATAGCTGCTGGATTGCAAATCCAGCAGAACTGTGCCGAACTGTTAAAACGAAATCTCCTTACATGAAATCTGTCCTTTGCCTCGGAAAATAAGGAACAGCGGAGATATGCCGTTTTCAAACGGTATGTTTCCCTTTGTGCTCTGCCATTCTTTAGAAGGTTTTATTTGCAATGTTCCAAGGCAGGCTTTGTCGGTCTGCTGATAGACTTCAATCACTCCGTCGGCGTCGCCTTTGTATGTTATTTGAAGGGTTGTATTTCCTTGAAAATCAAAATATTTAAAACCTATGAGGGTGCCGTCGGCAATTTCGGCTATAAAGCGTTGGTCGCCTTCGTTGTTCACGTTGGGAAATGATTCTGTATAAATCTTATTCGAGCCGTGCGGCATGTTTCCATTCGTAATATTGCAGGCAATTACGGCGGGATATGTGCCTTGTGCCGTCAACGCTCCGCCGTTCAGTCCGCACGAGGTTATTTCCACCTGTGGAATTGAGCCGTCGGGAAGAATTGAGATTTTCTCGGCACACGCCTGTCGGCTGTAATCGGATTTATGCGTCAGTCTGTGGTAAAAAACATACCACTCGCCGTTGATGTTTTCTATGCTGCCGTGCGTGGTTCCTGTCATATTGAGGCGCTGCGCTTCGGTCCGCCCGTTCAGGCCAACGTCGCCGTTCGACACTATTGTGCCGCCGAAAACAAAATCCCTGTCGGGACAGCTGCTTGTTGCATAACACAGTTCGTGGTTCTGCATAGATGAATACACAAAATAATACGTGTCGCCCACCTTCCGTATGGAACTTGCCTCGAAGAACGGATGAGCCTCGAAGCCCGTGCCCTTGATCTTGTACGGAATAATATGTTTCGGGGGGACTTTCACCGTCATCATATCGTCGCAGAGTTCCGCCATCACAGGTCCCATCACGCTGTCCTTGCGTGCCATGGAAAGAATTTCGTCGCGGCTTTTCCCGAACATATCCATTTCGCATTGAATATGTTCCTCGTTTTCGAAGAAACCGGGTTCCTCTTCGAACGGATACTGCGTACCGAAATACAGCATGATTCGTCCGCCATCGTTTATAGCCGCCGGGTCGAACGGCACATAATCCTTCATAGGTGTGCCGTCGGGATATTTCACGTAGCCTATGAATTCGTATTTCCCTGCCGGCTCGTCGCACACCGCCACGCTTATGGGGCCGAAATAGCCGCCCACGCCGCGGAATCCCGACATGCTGTAATATAAATAGTAACGGCCGTCGTTGCCCCGAACCACGTCGGGAGCGTACATATATTTTCTGTTCGCATAGTCGGGGTCTTGGTCGGCACGGTAAATCACCCCTTCGTATCGCCACGCTTTTAAATCATAAATAGAAGCCGAATACGCCACGTAGTCGAGCATGCAGAATGTGTCGCCGCCTTCTTTGTCGTGCGAGCCGAAAATATACACCCTGTCGCCGAATACGTGCGGTTCTCCGTCGGGAACATATTCGTTCAACGGGAGAAACGGATTGAACACTTGTGATTTCATTTTTAGTGCTATTTTGAATTATCGTTCAAAGTAACAGAAAAAACATCGTTTTTCCAAGTCTATGCAATTGATTATTATTACCTTTGCCGCACAAAACAAAAATGATATGAATTTAGACTCTCTTACGGCAGTTTCCCCTATTGACGGGCGTTACAGAAGCAAAACCGAGGTTTTGGGCAATTATTTTTCTGAATTTGCACTCATCAATTATCGTGTGCGTGTTGAAGTTGAATATTTCATTGCATTGTGCAACGAAGTTCCGCAGTTGAAGAACGTTGACGCTCAAGTCTTTGAAAAATTGCGTGATATTTATCGGAACTTTACCGAAGCCGACGCCACGCAAATCAAGGAAACGGAAAAAATCACCAACCACGATGTGAAAGCCGTGGAATACTTCATCAAAGATAAATTCGACAAACTCGGTCTGCAGGAATACAAAGAGTTCATTCACTTTGGACTGACTTCGCAGGACATAAACAACACGTCGGTTCCATTGTCGCTCAAAGAAGCAATGAACGACGTGATTATTCCAAATTTGCAGGAAATAATCGACACGTTGACAAAAATGGCCGACGAATGGAAAGACATTCCAATGTTGGCAAAAACTCACGGTCAGCCTGCTTCGCCGACACGTTTAGGAAAAGAAATCAACGTATTTGTTTCGCGTCTGAACGTGCAGATGAAACAGTTGAAAGCCGTTCCGTTTTCTGCAAAATTCGGCGGTGCCACGGGCAATTTCAATGCTCACCACGTAGCCTATCCGAACAAAGACTGGCAAGTGTTCGGCAACGATTTTGTGAAAAATCACCTCGGTTTGGAACGTTCGTTCCCTACCACGCAGATTGAGCATTACGACAATCTTGCCGCATTGTTCGATGCGTCGAAACGAATCAACACAATCTTGATGGATTTGTGCAAAGACGTTTGGCAATACATTTCGATGGGTTATTTCAAGCAGCGTATTCAGAAAAACGAAGTTGGTTCGTCTGCCATGCCGCACAAAGTGAACCCGATTGATTTCGAAAATGCCGAAGGAAATTTAGGAATTGCGAATGCCGTTTTTGAACATTTGGCTGCAAAACTTCCTATTTCGCGTCTGCAACGCGACTTGACGGATTCAACCGTGCTCCGCAATGTGGGCGTGCCTTACGGTCATACGTTGATTGCACTTGCTTCGCTGAAAAAAGGACTTGGTAAGATTTTCGTCAACGAAACTGCCATTCACGCCGATTTGGAAGCAAACTGGGCTGTGGTTGCCGAAGCAATTCAGACAATTCTCCGTCGCGAAGGCTATCCGAAACCATACGAAACGCTGAAGGAACTCACCCGTACAAACGATGTAATCAACGAAACGTCAATTCACAATTTCATTGAAACACTCAACGTGAGCGAAGAAGTGAAAGCAGAACTTCGACAAATTACTCCGTTCAACTATACGGGAATGTAATTCCCTCCGTGAACAGCGGCTGGATTACAAATCCAGCCGAACAAGGAATCCAGACGAACAAGGAATTCCCGACACAAGAAGATTTTATTTGTAGAGACGCGATTAATCGCGTCTCTACCCATAAATTCCGTATTTCGTTCAGAAATAAATCGATTATTTCTTTTTCGTTTTCTTCGCCGTCACGGTTGCCGATTTCAAACGATACTGGGCAACTTTTGAATCAAGTTTTCCTGTAGATTTGTCGTGAAGCAAAAGACGACTGATTTCGGCAGGTGTGTATGCGTTGAGATTTTCTTTAGTCACAGGCGTCTGCGTCTCGGTGTTTCCAAACGGTTTTGGCAATTTCATTGCTTTAAGCGACGATGAAATTGTCTGATTTTTAATCACACCGTTTTCAAACTCAAGCGGCTTACCGTTTTCCGACGTGATGAAATAGAAGTTGTTGTCTTCGTTTCCTTCGGCAATTGCGTCGTAGGCATCGGCAATAACAACGAGATAGTATTTACCCGAAATTTTTGGCATCGTATAGTTAATGTCATATTCGTCGCCAACTTGTTCACCCGATTTTACGTCGAAGTTGTTCCAATAACCGCCCTGCAATGTTCCCATTTCTTCAGGCGAAATTTGTCCCATGTGGTCATCATTGTCTCCATATTCTGTTGTGTAATAATCTTCGTAAATCACACTATAGTCGTCAGCGTTGTTGGCATTGTAATACATGTAGATGACAGACCATTTTTGACTTGCCGTGATAGTTTTCGTCCCTGAATTATAAATTGAGTACGAGAATGTTCTGCTCAGTTCACTGCCGCCGTCGGGATTAACATTGTCTACTGCCTTGTATGCCAGCAAGTCATATCCCGAAGTCAAATCCGTAGAGGCAATGGAAGAGCCGCTGAACGATACGCTCGAAGCATTTTGTGCAACAAAAGCGGCAAAGACAAAATTCTTTAGGAAGAAGTTGTAATCAACCCAAATGCCACCTGCGTCGCCCCACGACTTGCCCCATGAGTTACGTACACGGAACGCACTTTTGCTGTCGTCGTAACCAGTCACCACCATTGCATGGTACGCATGCTGCATGCCTTCTTTTAAATATGTGTCTGATTTTATAGGCGAAGAGCTGTTCCATTCCATGAATTTGTCACCCAAACGTGCGCCAATAACGATAGGACGGCCTTGATTCAGATAATGTTTAAAGTTCGCAAGCGTCATTCCTTGAGTGCCGTCGCAAATTTTACGATAGTTGGCAAGTTTTTGAGAAGCGTTTCCTTTTGGGGAATTGCCGGAACATTTTAGGCTTGAATACGGAACAGATGCCAACGATGCCGCACCTTTGGAAATCAATGCCGTAAGTGCCGGCTCGAAATTCGTACCGTTACAGCCGGAGCCTCTTGAACTTGAGGGAATAGCAGCCCACAAATCGGCAGGACTTGTCTGGTACGAAGTGCTTGCAAGTTGCGAACTTGTCCAGCCGTTATCAATTGCATCGAGAGCAGTTTTTAAATTATATCCTGCCGCCCATGCAACGCATGTTCCATAACTTCCTTGGTCGCCAATAGGCGGAAATTTCGACGACAAATCGACTCTCGAAGCAAAGGTTTCATCGTCGGGGTCTACCACAACAACGTCTTCGGGAATATTGTCCATATCCTCATCGTCAATCAGCCAACCCGAAGCGGCAGTTACTAAAATTTCCACTAATAATTGATTGAGAGCTTCGTTCCCGCAACCTTGTAAAAAAAGACAACCGCACAAGAGCAGCGGCAGACATTTGCTTCGTAATTTCCGTATCATTGTCGTATTGTTTTAATTTTTACTTTATTGATTCGCCCTTTTGTTGCAAAATTTGTTCCACATTTCCCGAACTTGGATAAACCGTGTCGTCAATCTGCAATTTTCCGTAAATATATGTTTTTTCAAAAACTTCATTCATATTGTTTATTGTATCGCCCACAAAGTCAGCGTCGTCGTGGAAGCGAGCCTGATTGAACGTCGGCTGTTGCGCAAAAGACGAATAATTGAAATTTGCCCGCTGACCGACGGTGAGCATATCGAATTCAGCCATTTTAGAGCATTTCATTCCGCTTGCAGCAAACATTCCCTGCACGGTCATGCCTTGGAACGAAACCGCCTGTTGGAAAACCGCATCACGCATATAGAGATTGCCGTTAAATGTGGCATAAATCATATTCATCGTGCCTTCTGCCTCCACTTCCGAGAAGTAGGAATCTTTTGCCCACACCATGATATTGTTGAACGACGCATCTTTTCGGAATTTTGCTTTTGAGAAATTTGCCGAACCCATAATTACCGCATTGTCGAACACCACATCGCCACGAAAATCGCAGTCTTGAAAAACGAGATTATTATTGAATTTGGTCTGCACGGCTACCGATTTGTATTCGCCGACAGCTGTGACTTTCCCCATGAAAATGCAGTTTGTGAAAAATATATTACCCTCGACAACATTTTGTAACTGGTTGGAACTCAGCATTTGCAAATTCTCCGAAGACGTAAAATCCACATCGTCAAGAATAATTTTATTCGCAATTTCAATATTCTTGCCTTTCTTCAGATTCTTCATGACCTCCGAAGACTTGATTTCTCTCTGCTGCTGTGCCTGCGTACACGCCGAAATAAACAGACACATACTTACTATTACAAACTTATAGACTCTCATTCGATATAATTTTGAAAGGTAAAAATAATAAATTTCGGGAATGATTTGCCGACAGAGTACGTTTTTTTCATGGTATAATATTTGATTGCCGTAGTTAGGAATTTACAAAAAAATGTCTATCTTTGAAAACTATAAAATGAGATATTCTGACAAATGAAAAAAATAATTCTTTTAGTTTCTGTCATAAGCATTTGCGTTGCTTGTGCACCCGACGAAGGAAAGGGCGGACTTGCTTCGATTGAGGGTGTTGTTATGACGCAGAACATTAACTCGCTCCAAGAAAAATCGGGCGAAATGTATCCTGCTACCGATGCCGACGTGTACATTTCGTATGGCGAATCGGGGTTGGCCGACGACAAAGGTCGTACCGGATTCAACGGGAAATACAAATTTTCTAACTTGACCAAAGGCGACTACACTATTTTTGTGTATTCCGACGACACGCTTTCGAATACAAAATATCCCAAATTGACATTTTCGCAAAAAGTTTCATTGGATAAAAAGAAAAGCGAGGCAGTTGCCGATACAATGATAGTATATAAACATGTTGACTACGACGGCGGTGGCGGTTCGGTAAAAGGCAACGTAACCGAGACATATTACATTGGTTCCAAAGCACAATACACAATTCCCGCCCCAGATGCAACAGTATACCTTCAGTTTGCAAACGAAGACGAAATCCTTGACCGATACCGTACCGACGGCAAAGGCAATTTTGTAATCGGCAATCTCATACCAGGGAAATACCGTTTGTTCGTGCTGAGCGAAAACCAACTGCCTGCTGACGGCGATTCTGCTTGCTACAGGTCTTTCGAAATTGTTTCGAATACCTCATCGGTTGTTCTCGACACAATAAAAACTAAAAATTATTAAAACTCGATAAAGATGAAAACAATTCACACATTAGCATGTCTTGCATTTGGATTGTTCCTTTGCACGGCAGTATCCGCCCAGACTGGCGAAGTTAAAACAAGAACAGTTTACGAAGTCGATGCAAAGGGAAAGAAAATCCTTGACTCGAAAGAAGAACGCGACGACCGCGGACGCGTAGTAAAACGCTACGAATACGACGATTACGGAGACTTGAAGAAATACTACGTCTACGAATATAAAGGCAAAAAAGAAACTGCCGAATACGAGTATTCACCTTCTGGAAAACTGAAAGAGAAAGCAGTTTACGAATACAACACAGCTGGCAAGAAAGTGTCAAAAGTATATTATGATTCAACAGGAAAACTCCTGAAAAAGAAATTATACGAATACACTTATTACGCTGAATAATGGCACAAACTGTTCGGGAAATAGTAGATGCAATGCGTCCGATAACATTGGACGAAATGGATTCTGTGAAACTGCTCAACAGAACGGACACAAAATATGTGTTCTGTAGAACGCAGCTTGCCGACGTCCTTTCGCACATTGCACCGAACTATGCCGTGCTTCATATAAACAATACGCCGTATCAACAGTATAGGACAACATATTTCGATACTGCCGACGATAAAATGTACATTGCTCACCAAAACGGCAAATTGAATCGCTACAAAGTCCGTCACCGTACGTACCTTTCGACTGGAGCGGAGTTTCTCGAAATAAAATTCAAGAACAACAAGGGACGGACCAAAAAGAAACGTATAGAATTTCCGTTTGTAAATCCGCTGTACGAAGCCAACGAATTTATAAAAAAGCACAGTCCGTTTACCGGCGAACAATTGTTCCCGAAAACATTGGTGGAATATACGCGCGTCACGTTGGTCGACCTTGTTCACGGAGAACGCTGCACGGTCGACACCGACTTAATGGTGACAAACTGCATTACGGGCGAGAAGGCCGATTTTTCGCACATCTGCATCATAGAACTCAAACGCGACAAGAGCAGCGCAGTTTCGTACATGCAGGAAGCACTGCTTAAAAATAGAATCTTTAGACGGGGAATGAGTAAATACGCAATCGGAACAGCGGTGGTTTACAAGGAAATTAAAAAGAACCGTTTTAAAAAGAAAATTCGCTATATAGACAAACTTAAAGTAAAATATTTAGAATCAATTAACTCTTAATCAAATAGATATGGACGAACTTTTTGGAATTGCACTTATTGACGTGCCATCGTTTGCAGAACTGCTTATTCGTTTTGTGTTTAACTTCCTCATCATCTTTGTGGTGTCAAGATGCCTGTATTATCCGGTGACAAAACGTCGCGACTTTTTGTTCACGTATATTCTTATTTCCACAATCGTATTCCTGTTGTGCTTCTTGCTTGGAAACGTAAAAATCCAAGTTGGTTTCGCACTCGGTTTGTTTGCAATTTTTGGAATCATACGTTACAGAACGGAATTGATGCCGATTAAGGAAATGACATATCTGTTCCTTGTAATTGGTATTTCCGTTATCAACGCCTTGTCGAACAAGAAAGTAAGCTATGCCGAACTTGTGTTTACAAACCTTGCTATTGTTACGGTTGCATTCTTCCTTGAAAAGGTGTGGATGATTAAACATGAATCGCGCAAACGTGTGAAATATGACAACATCGCTCTTGTGAAACCTGAATGCTATGCCGAATTGAAGGCCGACTTGGAAAAACGTACAGGATTGAAAATTGAGCGTTTTGAAGTTGGCGACATAAATTATCTGACCGATTCTACGTGGATTCAAATCTATTACTACGAGCAGGACAACGGAGAAAATAATATGTCGGATGTTCATGAAGCATAAATGAAACGGTGCCTCTTTATACTATGTGCGTGCTTTGAAATAATGAGTGTGTCTGCCCAGACACACTCTTTTCAAGTATGGACAAGCATAGGCACGTCGGTTGACTTGTCGAAAAAGTTGTCGCTGGAATTCGAGGCGGAATCGCGTTTTCAGCAGACGGGAGCGTTGCTGAAACAGGCAAGTGCCGAATTAGGTTTGGATTACAATATCACGAAACATTTCTTTGTCGGGACATCGTATAAATTTGCCGACAAATACAGAAAGAACGGCTATTTCCCCGTGCATACATTTGCCGCCATTGCAGGGTACAAGAAGAAATTCGGCAATCTCCGCATTGGTTACCAAAATAAAATGAATCTCGAAAAAAACACATACATTAAAAAAGCCGAAGACGTTCGTCCGTCTTTTGTCGATAAGAACAAAATAAAGCTTGTGTATACGGGAATAGACAGGCTGCGTCCGTCCGTATTTGTCGAAACATACCATCTTGTTGGAAACGAAAGCCGATATGCCATAGAAACAATTAAATATGGCATAAATTGTGGTGTGGAATTCCGAAAACAAATCGGTGTGAATGTTGGATATATGTTTCGTCAGGAAATCGTGGACAGACAAAATATATCCATCGTCACAATTGCATTGAGTAAAGAATTGTAATCGGTGTTGAACAGAATCTTGTTATGTATAAGTTTTGTGTGTGCCTTGACTATGCATTCCTATAGTCAGTCGAGTCGCGACATGACGCCTGTTGCGTGTAAAGACATGTCGCAGGAGCAGATTCGCGACGGAATCATCGATTATCTGACCAACGTTCTCAATGCCGAAATCGGCTATGCGTCGAACACGCTGGTGATTGCCTACACCGAAGAAACAACACGGTACTGCACGCACGTTACTTACACATTAAAATTTGTATTGTCGGGAAACGAATATCGTTATGCAACATATTATGCTATTCCGTTGAAAGATGTAAACGAGGCTTGTAAAAATGACATTCATAAGAGAATAGCTTTTTACAATAAAAAGCTGAAATACATTTTTCTATTTCAAGATTCCAAAGCTCCTTGAGTCGGCGCCATAGCTTCTTGTTCATCAACAAATTCCATGGTCGAAGCAACAGTAGAAATAATTGCATATACGGCGGAGATAAATGCACCGACAATTGGAATAAACAAAATCAACGCAAAAACAAGTCCGTGACCGCACGCCGTTCCCTTTCTCCGACGCATGAGGGTTACGCTCTGCCCTACCGTCAGTCTTCGACGCTCCAAGGTGTAGTCTATAAACGAAAATCCATAAAAATATGCCGAGACGAAAAAGAGAAACACTGTTCCAACTGTGACCGATGTCAATGCACCGATAATTGGGATGACAGGCAAGAAAAAAATGACAATGGAAATGAGAATTTCCATGAACATATTGCGCACGGCAAGGGCAATTCCTCTGAAAATATCGTGAATGAACTGCGGAAAATCAAACTTGTATTCCCTACCCGAAAGAATGGTCTCGGTTTTCTCCGAAACGTAAGCCAAAAACGGCGACATGACTACAACCACGACGTAACCGCCCCACAGACCAAATATAATGAACAACAATATTCGAATGACAATAATGATGAATGTCGAAAAGATTGTAATGAGAAACGGACTTTCCTCCAAAAGTTCTCCCGCCATGTCAACCAACATGTCGGCAAAATAACTTCCGACGGCAAAAATTCCAAACCCCAACAACACAATAAAAACGACTATCGGGACGAACAACGTCCAAGCAAACTTGTTCGCAATGATGAAGCCGAATGCTTTACCATGATACGAAAGCGATTTTGATATTTGGTCAAAGAAACTCATTGATTATCTATGATTGTTTGATTATGGATAAGTCTGTTGTTATATTGCTGTATAATTGCCTTTGTGAGTTGTTCGTGATAGTGCGCTGTTTCCCAATGTTGGGTTGCAATATCGTTACGCATATCGGGGTCGTTCTCGGCATCGAAAAGTTGAATGTCGTAGCCTTCGCGATATTTACTTATGTATTTGTCTATCAAGAGAATATACTCACCGTTGGAATATCGGATATAATAATGAGGAAATTCGGAGAACACACTTTTGCCGAAAGCGAATATATTTTTATTTACGTGCAGCATATCGGCAAGCGTTGGCAGGATGTCAATCTGCTGCATGGTTTTGTCGGTATTTACGCCATGCTTCAGCATTGGAGAGTAAATGAGAATAGGTATTCTGTACAATCCAAGTTCTGTCTGAAATTCTTTAGTGCCTGTCAGAGCGCTATGGTCTGCGGTAATTATAAAAATGGTGTTTTTAAACCAATCAGTTTTTTCAGCACTTTCGAAGAATTTACGCAAAGCGTAGTCGGTATATCCAACCGTTTCGTGGACTACGAGCGTACCTTTCGGAAATTTGCCCTTATGTTGTTCGGGAATAGTGTAAGGATGGTGCGACGAAAGCGTAAAAACTGCGGTTGCAAAAGGTTGAGAGAACGTGTTGAGTTTTGAAACCATATATTGAAGATACGGTTCGTCAAAGATGCCCCAATTGCCGTCATAGTCGGCATCGTTTCCATATTCGTTTTTGCCAAAATAATTCGAAAAGCCAACTTTTGAGGTAAACACGTCGAAGCTCATAGTGCCATTGTAACCACCGTGGAAAAATGCCGTGTGGTATCCGCATGGTTCAAGTAGCCCTGCAAACGACGAAAGCCGATTTTCGCTATACTGCGAGGTAATGTAACTTTCTTCTGTCAACAACGGAAGCGACGACACAATGGATGGAATACCGTCAATGCTTCGTTTACCGTTGCTCATGCCGTTGAACACAATTGAGTGTTTTGCCAAAGAATCAAGGAACGGGACATAAGTTACGTCAGTTTTATTGTATGTCGAAAAATATTCCGCAGCGTAACTTTCTACAATAATGACAACCACATTCGTCTTTCCCACTTCTGGCTTGACTGCGAAAAGCGTATCAGTCCACACATTGGAACTTGGTTGACAAATAGGAGAAAATACTGTATCAACTTCGTTTTCAGGAAAATATGACTTCGGCGACAGAGCCGATTTTCCAATCGTGCGATACATGGTGAACGGAGTATTCAGTACGAGTGCCGTGTTTTGAGTTGTCGCATAATTGCTTGCGTGTAACAACCTGAGCGGTTTGTTTTGCAGGCCGCCTCGCTGCGTGATAAAAATGAGAACGGCGGCGACGGCAACAAATGCCATCCGTTTCAAAAGAGACTTTCCGCCGTATGAGATTTCATTGTTCAGAATAGTTAGTTTTTTTCTCAAAAAGAAATCCATTCCGAATAGAATCACATTCATAACGACAAAGATGAGAGCAATGTGCCAATAATCTTTGAGGAACTGCGGAATCAGAGCCGAGAAATCACCACCGACCGACAAATAATTAAAAATGTCGAATGTGGTACGTTTGAACGTGAAACGGAAATATCCGCAATCCACAAGATTTGTAAACAGCAGAATTTCTACTCCGACGACATACAGGACAAATGTTGCAATTCGGTAAATTTTGTTCTGCTGAAGCGGTATTGGAAGGAGTGCCAAAAGCAGAAACGGCGACAACCAGAAACTTACCGACGAAAGTGCAAAACGCACATTGCCGATACAGATATTGAAAAATTCCTTGCCGCCTGTCACGTTGAACAACGATGCATTCAGCATGTAAAAAATAATTTGAGTTATCAGCAATAACCCTAAAGCGACAAGGTATCGGTAAAGAGTGAGTTTATATTGTTGTTTCATTTTGTACTATCACACATTTGACAACACAAAATACACACAAATTCTTCATATAATCAAACCGTAGGGACAAAAAAAAGATGCTGCCCGAAGACAGCATCTTGTCAAATAACTTTGAAAGTTTGTATAACGTAATTGATTACGTTTAACGTTTATTCATGTCAAATATAACAACGGCACCTTCAGCTCCTACTGCTGCACACATCGCATTTAACAATAGTTCCATTTCTTCTTTTTCGTCTTCATCTTCAATGTCAGCCGTGAAATATTTAATACTATCTTTAATTGAGACTTGAAATCCGACGTTTAATTTTTTTGTATCATCTAAATAAACTCCGTTATATTTCGTTGTTCCAACTGAGCCAGCATCGTACCCTTTAATGGTCATACCGTCGAAAGTTTGAGACTCTATATCAAATCCAAAACCATTTGATGCAGCCTCGATTTTACTACCATAAAAAACATCACCGTCAACATCCAATTTAATTGCATTACTATTAGTACCATCTTTTGAGACACTAATATTAACAGATTCTGGTTCACCAAAAGTTTCTTCGTCTGCTTCAAATTCTCCATCTACTAGCCAATACCATGTCATCGTACCATTAAAGTTTCCAACAGCAGCGTCACGAATATCAACTTCTGGTTCTGGTTGTGGGTCGTCTTCTTTGTCATCTTTCCCACATGAAGTGAATAACAAGGCTCCTCCAAGGAGTGCGCCCATTGCGAATAAGAATGTTTTTTTCATTTTAAAATATTTTAATTAGTGAATAAATTAACTGGCTACAAAGATTGCATAATTTGCTGTAATGCAAGACTTTGCTATGTGAGATTGATTTTGACTTTTATGAGAAATTTTCTCACGAGAGTTTGTTTTCAATCACTATCTTCCCATTGTCGAAAGTGATATTACACCAAGTAGGCATTGAAGAAGACGAAGGCCTGACAAGTTGAAAGAAATCATAATTCAATATGTCGGAAAGTTCCATTAGACGGTGTACGTCAATGTTGTCTCGTTTAAGCATATCGTATACTGAGTGGACGTGAAGATGGAGAATCTTCGCAAGTTCGGCAGCACTAACGTTCCGCTGCTTCATTATTCGTTGTATTTCGTTTCCAAAGTGGATTTTCTCCATAAAAAAACGTGAATTATTTCGTTAGGGCTTATTGGAATTGCAGGTTCTGGTAACCTTGGTACAAATAAGGGAAGAAATAATCCACGTCGCGCGACGCGGACTATACTTAGGGACTTCCTGTACCATTATAAATTTACCAGATTTGCAATTCCAGGAATCAAGCATAGTGCCTAGCACTTGTATTTACTCAACTTTCTTGTCTGTTTCTTTCTTTTAAATTTTTAACGTTTTGACAAAAGTAGTAAGTTTTTTTTACGAAACAAAATCAAAAGATGGTTGTCATCCTTAGCAAAATAAATATACTCTCATAGTCATTAGGGTTTATGTCACCTTTCTTGTCTTTTAATTAGAAGATTTTTATAACTTTACGAAAATTTTGTCGATTGATTTTGATGAGAAACAAAATTATATTTTTCGCTCTATGTATTTCTGTTGCTTTGAATGTTTTTTCTCAAGGCTCGGCGATATATTTTACGGAAAATCAGCAGCAATGGGACAGCAAAATTTTGTTTCGCAGTCAGTTATATCAAGGCTATGTTTTTCTCGAAAAAAATTGTTTGACGTATTATTTTCTTTCCGAGGAAAATTCAAACCATCATCATGCAACAGCCTCTCTGTCCGACGAGGAAATGGAGCAAAGCCTCCATCGATTTCTCGAAACGGGAGAACAACCTGGACGCATATACGAAAAACATCCCGATTCGCTTAAAGCACACGCCTATCAGGTTTCATTTGCCAATATGAATTCGCGAGTCAGAATTTACGGTTACAACCAAAATGCGTACACCGAAAACTATTTCCACGGCAGTGACAAACGAAAATGGGCAAGAAACGTAAGAAGTTTCAACGATGTGATTTACGAAAACATCTATAAAAACATTGACCTGCATCTATATGGAAACACCGCTAATTTAAAATACGACTTCATCATTCATCCAAACGGGAATCCCGACAAAATTCGACTTGATTACTCGTATGTGTCGTCAATGAGTGTCCGTCCCGACGGAACTTTGGCAGTCAAAACATCTGTAAACGAAGTGTATGAGCAAAAACCGTATGCATATCAAATTATCAACAACGACACCATAGAAATTCCTTGTGCGTACAAACTCGAAGGCACATCGGTGTCGTACGAAATTGGAGGGTATAATAAAAACTACACCCTCTACATCGACCCCGACTTGATTTTTTCGACCTACACAGGTTCTACGGCCGACAACTGGGGATTTACGGCAACGTATGACGGTGAAAACAATGTGTATTTAGGAGGAATTGTCGACGGATTCGGCTACCCTATCAACATGGGGGCGATTCAAACCGAATATGCAGGAGGGAACTGGGACATTGGACTTTTAAAGCTTGACGGTACAGGGAAAAACAGACTCTATGCCACATATCTCGGCGGCCTCAGTAGCGAAATGCCACATAGCCTTATTGCAAACAGCCAAAACGAACTTTTGATTCTCGGTACGACCGGCTCGCCCGATTTTCCTATTGCCAATGCATATCAACCGACGTTTATGGGTGGAGATTCTATCATGTACGACAACTTGATACTCTTCGAACAGGGCGTGGATATTTTCATCGCAAAACTATCGGCCGACGGTTCCGAACTTGTCACCTCAACTTTCCTTGGCGGCACGAAAAACGACGGCATAAACTTCAGTTGGGAAACCGATTTGGAATACGGACACGATTCGTTGTACTACAATTACGGCGACGGTGCACGAGGCGAAATCATGATTGACGATAACGACAATATCTACATTGCCTCAACGACATTTTCCGACGATTTTCCGATTGTGAATGCCTTTCAACCCGACTTCGGTGGAATGCAGGACGGCGTTGTCTGCAAATTTACCCCCGACATGCAGACATTGGAATGGAGCTCCTACATTGGCGGCGACAGCAAAGACGCCGCATATTCCCTTGACGTTGACCATGGAACCAATGCCTATGTGACAGGCGGCACCTGTTCTCCAACCTTGAATCTGCCCGCAGGTGGCTATAAGCAAGACCGTATAGGCGGAACCGTTGACGCGTTTGTCTTAAATCTGAACACAATCGACGGGACACTCCTTGCAGGCTCCTATTTCGGCTCAACAAAATATGACCAAGCTCACTTTGTCCGTGTAAACGGCGAAGGGAACGTGTTCCTATTCGGACAAACCACTGCATCTGGCAACACACTCATCAACAATGCCACATACAATAACCCCAACAGTGGACAATTTCTTGCGTCATTTTCTAACGATTTAAGCAAATTAAACTGGTCGACAGTGTTCGGAAGCGGTTCGGGCGAGCCAAACATATCTCCTACCGCATTCGAAGTCGACATCTGCAACCGGATATACCTTGCCGGCGTAGGCCGAGAATGGAATAACTACCCGAGATGGATATTAAACGAAAGTGGTACGCAGGCTATCTACGACTACGGATGGACCAGCATACAAGGGACAAAAGGAATGGACATAACTCCAGACGCATATCAGAAAGAAACCGACGGCAAGGACTTTTACATCATGGTTCTTGACGATGAGGCACATAAATTGGACTATGCGACTTATTTCGGAGAAATTGCCAACGGAGCAAGAATTTACGACATGCTTACACAAGAATATCTTGATGTCGGCTGTGCCCAAAGTGGTCGTGACCACGTTGACGGAGGGACCAGCCGTTTCGATGCGAATGGATACGTCTATCAAAGCGTCTGTGCAAGTTGCGGAGGTTGCAATGGTTTCCCTGTATATCCTAATCCAGGCGTATGGTCTACAAAAAACAATTCCAGCAACTGTAATGCTGCCGTGTTACGATTCGTCATTGACTTTGGCTTGATTACTGCCGATTTCGATATTCCAGAAATAGGTTGTGCGACAAAAGAACTCACGTTTAAAAACACGACACAAATTCATTACAACAATCCGCACGTCACCTATTTATGGGATTTCGGCGACGGTACGACATCCACCGAAGAATCTCCGACTCATATTTTCGACACAGTCGGTACATACAACATAACACTTTTCGTTCGTGATTCATCGTCGTGTACCCAGAAAGACTCTGTTTCAAAACAATTTACCATAGCACACAAAACCAATTATGAGACATTGGAAACAAAAAATATCTGTTTAGGCGACAGTGTTCTCATCGGCATTCCTAATGAATACGACGAATCACTTGAATATTCATGGTCGCCGGAAGATTGGATTACCGACCCTTCGCAGCCACATTCATACGCAACACCGAACGACACAGTCACATATCAATTGACAGTAACGTCGGGGTGGTGCCAGACGATTTACGAGCAGACGGTCAACACATTCAACGAAAATTATTTTGTCAAACAAATTAATGTCACACAAAATAATTTGCCAGTTGTACCAAAAATATGCAAAGGCGAGAAAATCCGTCTTGCCGCCGAAACCAACGCGCCATCGCAAAGATTTCTCTGGTCGACCGACAACAAATTTCAGAAAATTGTCAATCCAGATTTTTCGGTTAATTACATTGACGTTTCTCCTTTAGAGTCAACAACCTACTACGTAAAAACGCTTAGCACATACTGCGATTTCGAAGCTCAAGATTCAATTACAATAGAGGTATTCTTCAACGAAATTCTTGCCACTGGCGACACACTTATCTGTTCAGGCGATTTGGTTCCCGTAACCGTACAGAACTTGAATCCCGATAATCCTCTGACATACAATTGGATGCCGAAAAAAGAAATTCGAATGGGCGAAGACGAAGAAACTGCCTACGTTCACCCGACCAAAACGACAAATTTTATCGTATTTGCCACCGATGCGATTGGATGTAGATACTCCGACACCGTTCAAATTGAGGTTGACGAGTTATTTTTACATACGGAAAATTATCAGCCAATCAGTTGTTATGGCATGACCGATGCCCAATTTGAAGTCTCCCCCGTCGGCATAGAACCATACACATACTTATGGGAAGATGGCAGCAAGAAATTCGGGCGTTACAACCTTGGCGCTGGAGTATATACAGTCACCGTTACCGACGGTTTAGGTTGTACGAATACATTGAATTTCAACATTACCGAACCTGACTCTCTTATGGTTGAAAGTATCTCGTGCTCGCACGAAACTTGTAAAGGTGCGTGCAACGGTTCTATCGACATAGAAGTCAAAGGCGGAACAAAACCATATACATACCTATGGAACAACAAAGCAACAACCAACAAACTGCGGAATCTCTGTCCAGGTTACTATATGGCGGCGATTACCGATGCTCACGGCTGCGAGACAAATTTGGACAAACGAATAGAAATCAAATTGGAAGAAAAACTTCCTGAGGTCGATATTTATATAGAATCACCGATTTTGTATGTGGGACAAAGCGTGAAAATGTATGCAACAAAAAATCCTATTGACACAACCTTATACTTTTGGACTCCGAATATTTGGTTAGACGACAATCAAAAGGCAATAACAACCATAACTCCCGACGTGGAATTAGACATAACATACAAAGTAACCGCAATTGACACGTATGGCTGTCAAAATTCAGATACAATTACCTTAAAATCAAAAGAATGGATTTGCGACATTCCGTTCATTTTTGTTCCTACCGCTTTTACACCAAATAAAGACGGTAAAAATGATGTAATTCAAGTTAAAAGCGGTGTAGTATCTTCTTTAGAATTTGCCATTTTCGACCGATGGGGAGAAAAAGTTTTCTTTACCGACAACTTATCCGACACTTGGGACGGAACATACAACGGGAAGCCCCTGCAACCTCAAGTTTTTGTTTATTACCTAAAAGCTACTTGCTTTAACGGTGAAGTATTCGAGACAAAAGGCAACATTACCTTAATCCGATGAAAGCAAGATTTATTGTCATATTGCTTTTCTGTTCGGGCCTTTTTCAATACAATTTCGCCCAAGATATTCATTTTTCGAACTTCTACACAAATACATTGAACCTAAACCCTGCAAACGCAGGTTTTTTTACAGGTTCGTACCGCTTTTGCATTGCATACAGAGACCAATACCGTACGGTTGCAGAACCCTACCAGACACTTTCTGCCAACTTTGATGCGAAAATAAGTAACCGACACATGCAGACGGCACTTGGTTACGGTTTGCTCTTCAACTATGACATGGCAGGCGACGCCGACTACACAACTGTTCAATTCGGGATTCCTTTGGCACAGCATATTCCGATTAACGGAAATTCGCTTATTTTTTCGTACGGTTTACTTCCTGCTATCCACTATTGCTCGTTAGATTATTCTTCGCTGACGTTTCTCGAACAATTTGAAGGAGACAGGTTCAATCCTCAGTCTGAAATTAGCGAAGATATTGACATGAACTCTCGATTATATTTTGATTTTAGTCTTGGAACTCAATTTCTGTTCAAACCAAACAAGCAGCAATCATATACAGTCGGATTCGCTTTTTACAATTTGAACAGACCAAATGTTTCGTTTTACAAAGAAGACGGCGTAAAACTAAAAACTCGAACGGTGATTTGTGGAACAGCAAACATAAGCATCACACAAAATATTGACATAGTACCAGGAATAAAAATGCAGTTTCAAGGGAAACAACACGAGTTCCATCTTGGCGGAATGGGCATTTTTTATTTAGACAACCCTTTCTTCTCACAAATACAAACAGGATTGTGGTTTCGTTCCAAAAACAAAGATGCAATTATTTTTGGCTTAGGCACACGTTACAAGGAGTTCGACATTATGCTTGACTACGACCTCAACATTTCTACATTGAGAACCGCATCAAACGGACACGGTGCATTTGAATTGACGATTTCGTATATTTTTGACAAGGCGAATAGAAGTAAACGTATGACTGCCGTGCGTTGTCCACACAGCCTATAATTATCTATTTATCAACAATCTTCCTGTCTTTTTATTCAAAGGCTTCGTTTGTTTTAACGGCAGATTTTCCCACGACGATTCATCATCAAAATGTAATGAATAGAAATACACCCCATTCGGGAGTTCATTGCCCGCATTATCTCGTCCGTCCCAATACACATCAAGAACATTCGTACCGATATGGGCATTAGGAACAAATATCTCTCTGACAATTCGCCCTTTGCTGTCGGACACTACAATTGAAACATTCTTAGGGACTTCCAAACCTGTCAAAACAAAACGGAACGTTGTAAAATCCGAACATGGATTTGGATAATTATACAAAGTCGAAACTTTCGTTTCGGATTCTATAACGAATTGAATCACATATTCTTGCGAAGAAGATTTATTACCCGAGACATCGTTTGCCTGAATGTGAAGTTCATACACTCCTTTCGCAAGAAGTTCAGGAGAAAACAACACACGGCAGATATTTTCATCGTCTTCGGCAGGAATCATTTTCAACATGTCACTTGCAAAATAATACGGAGTAACCGCACCTGTTTCCATATTCTTTATAGAAACAGTTACCAAACTTGTATCTGTCAGCATAAAGAATTGATTTTCATCAAAAACCGTTATCGCAATAGTCGGTTGTGCCGAAATCAAATCTCCATTCATCAAATGTCTACCATCCACAACAACGTCAATAACAGGCGCTGTTTCATCACGTTTGACAAAAAACAGCTGATAATAGGTATTATTAAAATGATTAAACTCAGGCTGGTCATATTCACCCGTTTCCGGATCTACAGGGTTGAACTCAACTTTGAGTGTATATAATCCATCTAAAAGGCTAGTTGGAATCTCGTGAGTATCAACTACAAAACCATACGCAGGAGCCTCCGCAACCCGTTTATAGTTTGAATATACCAATTCATTGTGACTATTTCGTATTTCGTACATAACCAACACACTATCCGATGCCGAAGAAGACACATTTTGAGCAGAGACAGTAACACGTAACACGTCTCCTTGCTGAAGCGTGTCTTCATAAAAAGAATATTCATGCTCTGGCGTCACCGCCAATTCCATTGCCGGCGTATAATACAACTTCCAATAATTCAAATCCGCTGGTGTACGTGCAGGGTCGGTCATATAACAATCAAGTTGCAGACTTGGGAAATTGTCCGTATTGATGAGTGTATCTAAATCACGCTGAGAAAGGAATTCATTCCGCAAAGCATACACGTCGTCGGAGTTCGTAACACCGAAAATAGTCAAATATGAATTGTCTTCGTCGTGCAAAGTTTTATTCCATTGCAATAGTCCGAACGACTTTGCGGGTCCAACATTCGCAGTTCTAATATGTCCTTCGTTATGATTTGCAGTCAGAATTTTTCTAAAGCGAATCAAATCTTTTTCCGAAGTTCCTACAACTTCTTCACACGAAGAAGGATATCCTTTTTGCGTGTAGAAAATATATGGATAGTTATCAGGTGCCGTCTTGTAGGCTGAAAATCCCAACGAATCCATTGCATCTTTCAAAGATTGGTCCCACGACTGGCAATAAGGATTAACATAACTATAGCAGAAAATATAATTACCAACTGGTACAGTGTCTAACAACAATTTAGCTAAATTCCTTTGAGCTGTTACATTATTAGCAGGAAATGCTAAATGAAAACGCACACGTCCGTTTGCAGATGGATAATTTCGTTGACCATAATTATTTCGACTTGAAAGCCATGGTTCAAGTGTTACGGAATCTAATACTACAACATGTAGAGCTGGAGCATTTTCTGGGAAACCAGTATTTTCCTTCATCGTGGCGTCAATAGAATATTTACATTCGTAATATTCTATTTTTGTAGAACAATTTCCGCGTGTTTCTAAAGTAATTTCATGCGGGACTGACGAGAACGAATATTTTTTTGTCGTATCATTATACTCCATGTGCGTCAGAGTATTATTAACAAATTGATGACGATGGATTTGTCCCCATCCGCGTTTCCCTTTTTCGTATGTAAACGAACTTTCATTCCACTTTGCCGAATCTGCATCTGCCGTTGTCACACGCCAAAAATATGTTGTACTATCTATAAAGTTTATTTCAGGTTTCCATGAAACCAACGACTTCCCGTCTACTTTTATTCTTGCCGTCTGCAAAACTGGAGAATCATAGGAAGAACACGTGTCTAATTCCACCAATATTTCCGCAGGTGGATTAAAAGCATCAACCGACGACATTCTCAACGTCACCGTGTCGGTTGGAATAATGGCATAATTCTCTGGGTATACAGGCAATACATCACGAGAACTGACAAAGAACTTCACCTGAACAGAATTGTTATCTTCCGACACTTCTTCTATCTCGTTCTGACAATCAACTTCCAAAGTGACAGTATATTCCCCCGAGTCAAAATCAACAAGATTCAATACATACGTCATTGTGTCGCAACAATATGAGCCGTACACAACTGTGTCGATAACATATTGAAAACCTTTTGCCGACGCAAATGTCGCTTTTAACGAATATTTCGAAGAAAAAGCACGTCCCTTATTTACCACAGCAACATTAAATTCCGCAGTTTCCATATCGGTGGTTATTACCGAAGGTGTAAAAAACACCGACGATTCATCTACCGATAAATCTGGTTTTTCAAATGAATGCAGTTTTACCGCTGGATCACCCTGTAAAGTGAAACCTGTCACACCATCATACAAATCATTGTAGATAATATTACGTCCTGATAAATCTGTCATTGCTTTTGCCAAACTCGAACCTATGGAGTTTCCATAATTGCTATACGCAATATTTCTGACGAACGACGATGCAAACAAATTCAAATATGCCGGGACACCCACGTCAACATTCGCCAAGAAACCGATAGAGCCTCTATCTTCGGCAAATGTCCAGATTTTGCTCACATTATAGTCATTGTCGGCAAAAATATCACCCGAATAACAGGAATTTGCCAAAATGAGTGGATATCTTCCCTGGTTATTAAACAACGATGGATGGTCTATATTTTGGTCAAATCCGCTTCCCGAAGCATGTCCAAAGAATATCATCAACGACGTACCCTCGTTCATATATTTTCGAATTGCCTCGGGCTCCGTCGTTTCGTAGACATTGGAACTTTCCTTATAAAACGAATGAACGTCTGCTCCGAAATATTCTCCCTTTAGCGTCAACGCATATCTATTTAGATAATAACGGAACAGAGACTGTTCATAGGCTGTGGTACCACCTCCAAAATGTAACACATTTTTCATCCACGGATTTGGCTCCTGCGACTCGAAATCCATAACTTTCTTACGATAAATGGCGACTTCATTGGGTGTTTCTGCGGCTAAACGCCCGATTGCAATATTTGTCTTTAATGACGAACCATGCGGACTCAACGTAAGCAAAATGTCGCTCGAAGGATTTCCCATTGACGGGACCAAGGTTCTCTTGTACATTGTTTCGTTGTTTCTGTATGCCGTCAAATGAAAACCTTTCCCTATAATGAAAACATGTTTCGGCGTTATTCCCCAATTCTTTACAGCATAATCTATAAAAGCAGAAATCGCATACGGATGCTTTCGAACACCGTAGGCGAACTGATTATACAATTCGTCAACATCGACCAAAACAACAGACTCACCTGTCCGCACCCGATATTGTTTATATAAAACTGCTTGATACCACAGAGATTTTTCCGTTATAATGATATATGTACCTTGATTCAATTCTTGCGAAAAATCAAGAAACTGCGTTGCACTTTTAGAAATTTGCGACTGGATTGGTCTAATTTCCGACACCTTTTTCATGGCATTTTGCGAAACCATTACACATTCCAGTTTCTTATGAACATTCGGAATCAATGCTTTATATGTACCTCCGCTGACTGTCGTCAGTATTCTTTTTTTCAAATCGGGACAATAAATAATCGGCGGCACGCCTCCCGCATTGAAACTTGATATTTCGAGAAGAATGTAATCTCCTTCGCTCACTTCGGGCAAAGTAAATTCAAAAAGATTTTTATTACTGAAATTGAAGGTACTCGGATAAGTCACTTGAACATACGACACGCTATTTTTGTCGGCAGTTTTATCACCTGCAATACTTTGAAACTTCAATGTTGTCACCGCACTTAGAGGCTTGTTAGAGGTGAAAATCTTATGTATTGCAGAATAATCGTAATACGTCGTATCTAATCTAAAAGATTCGTCAGATTCCAATGTAACGACAATATCATGTTGTGTTTCCGAAAATCCGCCAATTCCAAAAGAAATTTCAGAAGGAACGTTTACCGACGCATAATTTGGTGTTATCAATGTTTTGGTAACATTTCCGCCCATGTCGAAAAAAGCGTCACACCAACCTTCGGCAGGATAAATATACGGAGATGCCTTTGTTTCGTTAAATGTCGAAGTATAATTTGACCGAACCGTTGTCAGACAGTACTGAGCTGGTGTATAACTTCCGTAGTTCGTGTTACGCGAAGTGTCGTATCGAGGACTTTCCAATGTATTCGCAATGGTCAGGAAATACGCTGCGGTGTCATTGTAAAGGCTGTATGCTTCGTTGAATGGTTTACTATTATAATAAACTTTCGAATCGAGCCAGCCATCATTTCCGCCTTCGGCATAAAATTCTATAAAATCGGAACTCCTGAATATTCCATCAGGTTGGGCGGAGACAAACAATGGAAGCACCGCTCCGTTATGTATAATCTGTAAATTTCTATGGTCAAAATCGCCGACGGAAATTCCGTTTGCGACTAAATCTGCATAAGTAATTTTGTAAACTCCTTTCGACGTTATCGGGATTCTATAGTACTTTTGGTCATAGTCTATCCAATCGTTGGAAAATTGACCGAACGAGCAAAGACATACAAAAAGTAAACATATGGAAACGAGACGTTTCATAACAAGATAACGTTTATTTTACTTTAAATATTTCTGTCCCGTCGTATTTTTTCAGTTCGTTGTTTTTCGATTGTTGTTCAGTTTTTGGCCGAGTTTCAGCAGGCGTTTCAGTTTTCTTTGTTTGTTCCTTCGGTGCAGGACTTGAAGCTGGCTGTTGTTTTACAGATTCTTCCTTTTTCTCATATTTGACTTCAGGAACCGTATCTTCTTCCTCCTCTGCATCAATCATAATAATTGCTGGTTTCAATTTCAGCTTTGTACCGTCATCTTCAACCGCGTCTTCTTCTGATGCAGGTTGAATAGAAAATCCGCCGCCATTCAATTCTTCATCATTTTCGGTAGGTTCTTCGCCTTCTTTATACAACGACGTACCATCAACTTCGTCGACCATTTTCTTTTGTGTCTTGATTTCGCGGTTGATTTCTTCAAACAATTCGTTTTCGTATTCTATGTCAACGGCAATGATTTCAATTTTACGTTGATATGCAGCCGCCGGACTATATACCGACATCCATTTTTGGCGACGGTCGGAAATTGCACTTACCTGAGCTCCCGAACTTGTATAGAACGTATTTTCCGCCTTTACAACACCGATTGGCTCATAAATGTACTTCAAACTTCCCTTTCCGGATTTTGGTTCATTGTGCAAATATTGATTGAGCACTCCGTTGTGATATGATACGAAATAATTCTGAATACACGAAATACGTTTTTTTGCAACAATTTCATTATACGCCAAATTACCTACCGGGCTGGCATATCCCTTAAATGCCACGACAATATCCTGACCGTCGGCAAGAATCACCTCCATCAACTCGGCAAACAACGCAAGTTTTTCCCACTCACTTTGTAAATCCTTGAAAAAAGTTTCAACATTTCGAGTATCGTATTTCAAACGTTCTTCTGGCGAATATTTGGTATATTCTTTAATATATTCATCTTTCTTCACCACGAAATCGTTATACAAATTTTCATAAATCTTATCCGTCACAGAATCCTTGGAACGCGGGTCTGGATAGTCATTGTCAAAATACAACGTGATTGGAACCAAATCGGTAATTCGAGAAATAGAACGACGAATTAAAGAATGAGAATAAATGTCGTTACTATAAGCCTTTCCGATAAGTTTCACCGACTCTTCTCTATTTGAACACCAATATGCTCTCAACGAGTCACGTGAATACGCATAGTACAAATCATTATACGACGAGTTTATAGGAGCACCTATATTGACGGCATCGGTCCAACGGCCACTGCTCAAATCACCTTTTGACGAGAAAATGTCGAATCCGCCCAAAGTCGTATGCCATTCGCTACTGAAATATAGCAAAGAATCGCGGGCATCGTAGAACGGCGTAACCTCATCGCCGATAGTATTGACATTTTTTCCGCAGTTTTGAACGGAACCGATATTTCCTGATGAGTCTATCGACGCATACCAAATATCATATCCGCCCTTTGTTCCTTTTCGATTCGATGCGAAGAACAAGTAATCGCCCTGCGACGTATACGCAATTTGTGGCGTCGTATTACTTGTCTGCGCCATATTTATAGGAGCAGGCAACTTTGTTACATTCGAGAAATCAAGGAATTTCGGGTCGAAGTCGGCTTTGTAAATTGAACAATTATATCCAAAACATTTACTGAAATATGCTGTTTTCCCATCGCGAGTAAAAGACAAATTATTCACATGGGCATTAGGATCAATTAGCGAACTCACAACCTTTACATTAGACCACGTCGAGTCATTGCGTCTCGTTGCCTGTATTACACGAGTCAAATAGTTTGCATAAATAAAAGACGTATCCGCCAATTTAGCATCCAACGGACGAACACCGGCAAAAAAGAATATAGAGTCATTATATTGACACGGAGCATATTCAGCATACATTGAATTGATATCCAAGTCGTTAATATGCTTTACTTCCAAGCCTACAGACTCTCCTACTTTCTTGATTTTCTTAGTAACGTTGGTAGATTGTTCCTTTGCTCGTTTTGTATAATAGTCATTTTTGTTTTTGTTCAATTTGTAATGAATATCATACTGTTCTTTTGCTTCATCATATTTACCTTGCAACATCAACATCTCGGCATACCAATAATTTGCAAGACGGAATGTGATTGAATCCTTAGAAATCGCTATTTTGTAATATTTTTCAGCATCAGGATAATTTTGGTAACCACGACATGCCTCGGCACACTTAAACGCAATATTTGGATTGTCGACATAGGCAAGAGCCTTTTCGTAAGCCTGATGAGCGCCAAAATAGTTTGCGTGAGCAAAACACGTGTCACCCAACGCTATATATGCTTCGTAATATTGTTTCTTTCCTTGTGCAAACGAACCAATTGCAACAAAAAACGAAAAAATAACTATGGTACAGATGCGACTTATTCGATTCATATTCTATCTAAATGGATCGTTAACAATACCTTCTGGATTAACAACTATCGGAAGACGGCAATTCAACAATTTAAGAGAGAACTCGAAACTGTCGCCCTTAACATTTTTTCCCGTCGTCCATTTGTCTGACTTACGATAACTTGACACGGTGACATCGTAGCTGAAACCGAATTGAAGTGTCCAGTTTTTATTTATCGGTTTGTCGAACATCACACCTAAAATAATAGCATCTTTAACTCTATACCAAGATCCAACGTACAATGCGTCAATCAACGGTGTAAAGTCACCGATGCCACATTTCAAATACGTTCCGATGTTCATTTCATTATACATTTTTTGATTTGTATAAATAAAACTTGGAAGTAAAGTCAATCTTGTATTGATAGGATATACTGCATTGGCATTTAACGAGAAACGTCGATAATTGCTTTCGGCATCCGAAGATGCAACTGCGATTCCACCTCCACCAGAACCGAATAGACGGAAAAATGTAATACCTGCATTGATAGGGAATTGTGGAGAGATATTGTATTGAAAGTTCAAGCCAAGTCCCATATCATAATAGAACCGCTTTGTGTGCTCGAAATCTGTTCCTGCCGTCGATTCGCCCGTAATTGGATCAATTCCGCCTCCCAAAACAACTTTGTCTTCGCTAATGCTCATCAAATCAAACATAGCGTCTAACCCTGCCGAAATACGAAGAGTTCCTGGAATGATTGAATAGTGATACGCAGGCATAAATTTTATCTGTGTATTTCCATACGAGTTTTCGCCCGCATAATCAGCTACGACAAGTCCTCCCAAGCCAATTGTACCGCCCAATAATTGTATTTTCTCCAACGGTTGGTCATACGAAGCTAAAAAAGTGCTATACGTATTCCATTGGCCTTTGTAGTTCGTATAGATTCGATTGTGACACTCATTTACTCCCGCCAACGCAGGATTGTAATACAAAGGTGCCGCATCGAACTGAGAAAAGTGCGTATCCTGAGCCATGGCACTCGTCAAGCACCCTACCACCATCAATACACCAACTATTAGTTTTTTCGTTCTCATTAGGCTATTGAACTACAAATATTTAGCAAATATATAACAAAAATTAAGTAAATGCGAATTTTTTATGAAATTGCACATCCTTCTTTTATTTTTTCTTCTGGCGCAACAAATTGTAGCTTGCCGTCAGCACCTTCTGCCATAAGAATCATACCGTTTGATTCTATGTTTTTTAATTTTCGAGGTTGCAGGTTCACTAACACGCACACTTGTCGTCCGACACATTCTTCGGGAGTGAAATGTTCGGCAATTCCCGATACGATAGTTCGAGTATCAATTCCCACATTCACAGTGAGTTTCATCAGTTTGTCGGTTTTTGGAACCCGTTCGGCTGCCAAAATCGTTCCGACGCGAATATCCATCTTTGCAAAATCGTCATACACAATCGTTTCCTTTTGTGGAGCGACAGGAGCATTCAAAGCTTCTTCCGCCTCACGAGCAGCTTTCGCAGCCTTCAATTTTTCAATCTGTGCATCAACCTCGGCATCTTCGATTTTTCTGAACATCAACTCTGGCTGACCGATTTCCTTACCAACAGCCATAATTCCTATATTTCCCGCATCGGACCATTTTGCCGTTTCGAGTTTCAACATTTTCATAATCTTTGCGGCAGAGAATGGTAAAAATGGTTCGAATATAATTCCGCAATTTGCAGTGATTTGCAGACAAACATTCAAAATTGTCGCAACACGCGATTCGTCGGTTTTAATCAATTTCCACGGTTCTGTTTCTGTAAGATATTTATTTCCTACACGAGCCAACTGCATTGCCTCTTTCAGCGCATCACGGAAACGATAATTTTCTATATTCTTTGAAACATTTTCTTTTGCTACCACAATTGCATTCAATGCTTGTTTGTCAACATCGGTCAATGCCCCTTGCGCAGGAACCTTACCAGCAAAGTATTTTTGTGTCAAAACCACAACACGATTTACAAAATTTCCAAGAATTGCAACCAATTCGTTATTGTTGCGAGCCTGAAAATCTTTCCACGTAAAATCATTATCCTTGGTTTCGGGAGCATTTGCCGTCAGTACATAACGCAACGTATCTTGTTGGTCTTTAAAATCTTCCAAATACTCATTCAACCAAACAGCCCAATTCTTTGATGTAGAAATTTTGTCGCCTTCCAAGTTCAAAAACTCGTTTGCCGGAACATTATCAGGCAATATGTAACCACCGTGAGCTTTCAGCATTACAGGGAAGACAATGCAATGGAACACAATATTGTCCTTTCCAATGAAATGAACCAATTTCGTATCTTCCGACTTCCAATATTTCTCCCAATCTGGAGTACATTCCTGTGTTGACGTAATATAGCCAATCGGTGCGTCGAACCACACGTATAGCACTTTACCCTCGGTATTTGGCAACGGAAGAGGCACGCCCCAGTCCAAATCACGGCTCACGGCACGCGGATGCAAACCGCCGTCCAACCACGATTTACACTGACCATATACGTTTGATTTCCATTCTTTATGGTCTTCCAAAATCCATTTTCTTAAGAAATCCTCGTGTTTGTCAAGTGGCAAATACCAGTGTTTCGTAGCTTTTTTTATAGGTTTTGCTCCCGACAATTTACTTACTGGATTTATCAACTCTTCAGGTGAAAGCGAACTACCACATTTTTCACATTGGTCGCCGTATGCACCTTCAGCCCCACACTTCGGACAGGTTCCAACAATATAGCGGTCTGCAAGGAATTGTTTTGCTTCCTCGTCATAGTATTGTTCCGACGTTTGTTCAATAAATTGACCTTTGTCGTACAATGTTTTAAAGAAATCTGAAGAAACTTTTGTATGCAAATCGTGCGACGTACGAGAATAATTTGAGAAACTTATACCAAATTCCTCAAAAGACTTACGAATAATAGCATCGTAACGATCAACAATATCCTGTGGAGAACAATTTTCTTTTTTTGCCTTTATAGTAATTGGCACACCGTGCTCATCACTACCGCACACAAAAATCACATCTTTGTCATTCATGCGGAGGTAACGTACATAAATATCGGCTGGCACGTATACACCTGCCAAATGGCCTATATGGACAGGCCCATTCGCATACGGAAGGGCTGCTGTGACAAGATAACGCTTATATTCTGACATCTAATTATTATTTTTACTACTTTCGCAAAGATATATTTTTTACGAGAATATTATAAATTATGACAATGATAAGACCAAATTTTTTACAAAAAGGTGACACGGTGGCACTTGTTTCTCCTTCAGGACCAATACAAAAAGACAGCATAAATTTTGCCGTTCAGGTACTTACGTCGTGGGGACTGCACGTAAAAATTGGTCGACACGCATACGAACGTGACGGTGTATTTGCAGGCACAGATGAATGTCGTCGCACGGATTTCCAGCAAGCAATAAACGACAAAAAAGTCAAAGCAATAATCTGTACCAGAGGTGGTTATGGAGCAATTCGCATAGTCGAAGGCATTGACTATTTGAAACTTTTATCTAATCCAAAATGGATTGTAGGTTTCAGCGACATAACTGTTTTTCATTCAAAAATGAATTCGCTTGGTGTAGAATCTATTCACGGAGCAATGGCAAAAAGTTTTCCGAATGTCACCGAAGAATCGCTTCAAACGTTACACGACACACTTTTCGGCAAAATAAAACCTATAAAATCGGCCGTTTCTCATGCCAATAGACCAGGGAAATGTACGGGAAAACTTGTCGGTGGAAATCTTTCCATGCTATACAGCATTCGCGGTCTTTCGTTTGAATACGACTACGACGGAGCCGTTCTTTTTATTGAAGACCTCAACGAATACCTCTATCATATTGACAGAATGATTCAAAACTTGAAACACTCAGGCATTTTGGGGAAATTAAGCGGACTAATTGTCGGAACCATGAGCGGCATGAAAAACGGAGTTGACGAATATCATGGTTCTGTAGAAAGCATCATTCTTGATGCGGTAAAGGAGTACGATTATCCCGTTGCATTTGATTTCCCATCGGGACACGAAGAACAAAACCACGCTCTTATTTTTGGAGCGACATACACACTTTCGGTGACAAAAAAAGGAGGATCTTTAAAGATTGCAAAGAACGTCCAATTGGTATAGGCACTTTACAGGCGACAAGAAAATATTTTCTTTCATAATATCATTCACAAAAAAAGGCGGAATTTCTTCCGCCTTTTCCCATTGAATGATATGTTGTAGATTACATCATTCCTCCCATGCCACCCATTCCTGGCGCACCCATTGGAGCAGCTGGCTCGTCTTTCTTTTCTTCTGCGAGCACGCATTCTGTCGTCAATAACATTCCGGCAACAGATGCTGCATTTTCAAGAGCGATACGAGTTACTTTCTTCGGATCGATAATACCTGCCTTCTTCAAGTCTTCGTATTGTTCTGTGCGGGCATTGTAACCAAAATCACCCTTGCCTTCGCGAACTTTGTTCACCACTACAGAACCTTCGCCGCCTGCATTTGCCACAATCTGACGAAGAGGTTCTTCAATGGCACGTTTAATGATTTCAATACCAGTGTTTTCGTCTTCGTTCGCACCTGTCAAACCGTTCAACGCTTCCTGAGCACGAATAAGAGCCACACCACCACCTGGGATGATACCTTCTTCAACAGCGGCACGAGTTGCGCTCAATGCGTCTTCAACACGGTCTTTCTTTTCTTTCATTTCAACTTCGGTAGTTGCACCAACGTACAAAACTGCCACGCCGCCTGCCAATTTTGCCAAACGTTCCTGAAGTTTTTCCTTGTCGTAATCCGACGTGCTTGCTGCGATTTGTGCCTTGATTTGAGCCGCACGTGCGTTGATTGCATCTTTTGAACCTTTACCGCCGACAATCGTTGTGTTTTCTTTATTGATAGAAATCTTTTCACACTGACCAAGTTGGTCGATTGTAGTAGTTTCAAGTTTCAAGCCTGTTTCTTCGCTGATAACAGTACCGTTGGTAAGAATTGCAATATCCTGCAACATTTCTTTTCTTCTGTCGCCGAAGCCAGGAGCCTTAACGGCTGCAATCTTCAACGAACCACGAAGTTTGTTCAATACCAAACCTGTAAGAGCTTCGCCATCAACATCTTCGGCAATCAACAAAAGAGGACGGTTAGTCTGCAATGTAGCTTCAAGGATTGGCATAATTTCCTTCATCGAAGAAATTTTCTTGTCGTAAATCAAGATGTATGGATTGTCAAGAACAGTCTCCATTTTTTCGGTGTTTGTCACGAAATATGGAGAAATGTAGCCACGGTCGAATTGCATACCTTCAACAACTTCGACAGTTGTTTGCGTGCCTTTTGCCTCTTCAACGGTAATTACACCTTCTTTCTTCACTTTCTTCATTGCTTCGGCAATCAATTTACCGATTTCTTCGTCGTTGTTTGCCGAGATACGTGCAACTTGTTCAACTTTTTCGCCGTCAACTGTCACTTGTTCAGCTTGAGCGTTAAGATTTGAGACGATAGCGGCAACGGCTTTGTCGATACCACGTTTCAAATCCATTGGATTAGCGCCTGCTGCAACGTTTTTCAAGCCAACGCCGACAATTGCCTGAGCAAGAACGGTGGCAGTTGTCGTACCGTCGCCAGCATTGTCGTTTGTACGAGAAGCAACTTCCTTAACCATTTGAGCACCCATATTTTCGAATGCGTCAGGAAGTTCAATTTCTTTAGCCACGGTCACACCGTCCTTTGTAATTTGCGGAGCGCCGAATTTCTTTTCAATAACTACGTTGCGGCCTTTAGGACCAAGCGTTACCTTTACCGCGTTTGCCAAGGCGTCAACACCCTTTTTCAAAGAGTCGCGGGCGTCAATGTTGAATTTTATTTCTTTTGCCATGATTATCTAAATTTTAAATGATTACAATATTAAAAGAATGTCTGATTGTGAAAGAAGAAGATATTTCTCGTCGTTGAACGTAAGTTCCGTTCCCGCATATTTTCCGTACAATACAGTATCACCTACTGCAACTTCCATTTCTTCGTCTTTTTTAGCCTTACCAATAGCGATTACCTTGCCTTGAAGAGGTTTTTCCTTTGCTGAATCAGGAAGAATGATTCCCGAAACTGTTTTTTCCTCGGCTGTGTCTGGTTTTACAAGAACCTTGCCTGCCAATGGTTTACCTTTAAAATCTGCCATAATTATATAATTTTTAGATTAAACATTTTAATTTTCGTCGCTGACTTGTCATATTTTGTGCCAAGTCATTTTTCGGGAAAATTTGTCAGTTCGACAACCATACACTTTTTAAAGAATGCGACAAAGATTCATATAGACACAAAAAAAGAGTGTCAATACCTGACATATTGACACCCTCACCTCTAAAATTATGAGAACAATTTTTATTCCTGAATATCTTCTGCCGTAGGAACGTCAGATGGAACGTTCATTTGAACAGTCGGTGCGTTGTCTTCGAACAATGAATGTGATTCTTGTACACTGTTTGTAGGCAACAATGCTGTCAAGAAAATACACAATACTATCAATGCTCCTGCCAACGTCCACGTAGCTTTTTCAACAAAATCAGTCGTTCTTGCCACACCCATTTGATATTGTGATGACATCAATCCTCCACCTTTGGAATTCTGGATTAACACTACGCAAATCAATAGAATACTTACTATTATCAATAATACATTTATAACTACCATAGTCCTTTATTTTTTTAACTCCTGTACTTTCTTAATTCGGTCTGCAAAGTAAACACTTTTTTCTGGATATTTCAAAATCAATTTTTGATATATATTAATTGCTTTGTCAAAAAGTTCCTGTTTGATGTAAATTTTGGCCATTGATTCGGTTATACATTCACACTCGTTAGAGGCTGATTTTGATAGGTCTTCCAAATCTTTTGCATTTGCACGAATAATTGTGTTGTCTAATTTCGGCATTTTCGGATCGTCGAAAATAAATTTATCAATTAAATCCATGCGAGTTGTGTCTGGCTTTGTTTCAGAATTCTCGAACCAATCGTGCCGCTCCGGTTCTTTTTGTTCTTCAACTTCCACTGGTGCCGATTCTTCGACAGGCTCGAAAATTTCTGTCACAACTTCTTCCACAACTGGTTGAGTTTCCTCCTGAATTTCTTCCTGAGTCTCGGATTTTTCGGATTCATTTGTCGGCTGAACAATTTCATCGTTCGAAGGTGTATTCTCACTAAAAAGTCCACTAAAATCAATTGACGACACCTCTGTTTTACCTTCCGAAACTATAGTTTCGTTCTCTTCACGTTCAGAATCGGTAAATGAAAAATCCAACAATGGATTTTCTGTCTGTTCCTCAATTGTTTCAACAACTTCCTTTTCTACAATGTCATCCTCTACAGGCTCATCTACAACTTCTTCAATAACATCGTTTTGTTCTTCAACGATTTCCGAAACATCTTCTGCTTCTTGCTGAACAACGTCTGCGTCAACATTATTTTCAATAATTTCATTTATGGCTTCTGCAACGACATTGTTCTGTTCTTCTATTACCTGTTCTACAACTTCCGAAAGTTCTTCTGATTCTTGTGGAACAACTTCTTCTATAACAGTCTCATTCTCTGTAATTATAGGCTCAGACAATGATTGATTTTCTTCGACAGGGGCTTTTTCTTTTGTCGGAATTGCCGCGCCTTCTTGTTCTTTCATAGCGCGATACTTCCGAAGAATTATGTCGGCCAACGACTCCGCCTGAGCAGGTTCTTCTTTTATTTCAGATTGCGTAACTTCCTCAACATCTTTTTGCTCTTCGACAGGCTCGACAACCTCAGGAGATTGTTCTTCTGCCAATGTTTCAGAAACAACTTTTTCTGGTATCGGCGTTTCGACTTCTTCTACGATTTCAGGAACGCTTTCACCTATAATTTCCTCTTTTGTGTGTTCTTCGTCATTCTGAATATTTTCAGGAACAAGTTCCTCTATTTTTGTTTCAAGAACCTGTTCTTCTATCGTTGGTTCAGAAATATTTGTTTCCGCAATTGGCGATTCAACTACTTCGGTATTTTCAGAAACAACTTCGTCTTCGACCGTTTCTGCAATGTCGTGTTCTTCAACATCTTGAACAGTCTCAGGAATTATTTCTTCTACAGTTGGTTCAGGGACATCCGGCGCTGTTTTTTCTACAGGTTCGGAAACTAATTCGTCAACAACATTGTTTTCTGTTGATTCTTGTTCTTCGATTTTCTCAGACTGAGTAGACTGAATCTCTGCAACCGCTTGTTCTTGAACTATTTCAGGCGTGTTTTTTTCGTTACTTTGAGTTTCTTCTGATTGATTTACCTCATGAGAAGCAGTAACAGGAAGCGCGGCATCAACTTGCTCTGAAGAGAGTAATTCAAACAATTTTGCACGACTTGCCGCATATGTTGCCGTCAATGTTAAAAGTTTTTCGTATTTCTCATCTTCATTGACCTGCAACCCTTTAGCATACAACATTCTTGCTGTTTGGAAATACGGATAATCTTCAACCAAAACAGAAAGTTTCTTTGTGTCCGAAGGAGACAAAAGATTTGGATTTTCAATATATTGTTTCAGTTGTTTTTTGTTCATATCCGTTCTTTTTACCAGTTAGCAACGCTTTCAAGAAAAATAGATTCGATGATTTCTTCAGAAATTTCTTTTATAAGAACATCTTCCACATCGGACAGACTTTGTGTCGCTTCAAAATCTCTGTAAGCAGAGAAACGCTTATCGAAATTTTGTTTTTCGTCGGTTTTATTGATGTATTTTATCTGTACACTGATTGTCAAACGGGTTTGTGCAGCCAATTGACTTGCCGTAACACCTTGATACGATGTTGAATAATCAACTATGCTACCCGAAAATTGCAAATCGCCATTGCTCGAAACCAACGAAAGACCTGCCGAGGAACGGAATTTGTCTTTCAAACCTTCTGTCATTATGTCGCTCAACGTTGCCTGCTTATTTGCTGCATAATTCGGAATATATGCAACCGAAAAAGTTTTCACATCCGGCGAAATCGACGCACCCGACAACGAGTAATGTACGGAACACCCGACAACACTGAGAAACAATACTATATAGCAGAAAATTTTTTTCATTCGAGATTGTATTCTTTAATTTTTCGATAGAGTGTTCGTTCCGAAATGCCTAATTCCTGAGCCGCAAGTTTCCGCTTTCCGTTATATTTTTGAAGAGCACGTTTTATAAAAGCAATTTCGTTGTTCGACAACGAAAGCGATTCGTCTTTAATTTCTTGTGTGTCAATTATATGACCTTCGTCTCGTACGATTGTCTGACGTGATGGCGGGACAATGTTAATCGGCTGTTCTTCATTGTGTACATCAATATACGCTCCATCGAAAAATTTATCCTCAACATCTTGATGATTTATCACAGGTGCCGTATGTTGACCGCTGTTTTGAATTATGCCGTTGACGAGTTTTTTCAAATCGTCCATGTCTTTTTTCATGTCAAACATAAGTTTGAACAGAATCTCACGTTCCGACGCATACGTTGCTTCTCCGCTTGATTTAGTCACCGCTGGCAAATGTGAAGTACCAAAATCAGGAAGATATTTTGCCATTGCTTCTGCCGAAACCTTAGGACCATCTTCGAGCATTGCAATCTGTTCCGAAACATTTTTCAATTGGCGGATATTACCCGGCCAACGATACGAAGCGAGCATATTTTTTGCTGATTCGTCAAGGTCGATTCGCGGACGACGATATTGTTCGGCGGTGTCATTTGCAAATTTTCTAAACAACACATAAATGTCGTCTTTACGTTCTCGAAGCGGCGGAATGTTTATAGGGACCGTATTCAGGCGGTAATATAAATCTTCGCGAAATTTTCCATTTTCTATCGCCTTTTGCAAATCCACATTTGTCGCTGCAATAATTCTCACATCGGTTTTTTGAACTTTCGACGCTCCAACAGGGATAAATTCGCCCGATTCCAAGACACGAAGAAGGCGCGACTGCGTTGATTTCGGCAATTCGCCAACTTCATCAAGAAAAATTGTGCCACCGTTCACTGTCTCAAAATATCCTTTTCTGTCTCCGACAGCACCTGTAAACGAACCCTTGATATGCCCAAAAAGTTCAGAATCAATCGTTCCTTCTGGAATTGCGCCACAGTTTATTGCTATATACGGTTTGTCTTTTCGTAGACTATTTTTATGAATAATTTGTGAAAAAGCCTCTTTCCCGACACCACTTTCACCAAAAATAAGGACAGACAAGTTCGTCGGGGCAATCTGCAAGGCAATCTCCACCGCATTGTTCAAGCGTGGAGAGTTCCCTATAATGCCTAAATTGAGTTTTACCGATTGAATCCTGCTATCCATAGAAAAAATTTTCACCAAAGTTATAAAAATTACTGAAGATTAAACGTGATTAAAAAAATTACTTATCTAAACAGCGAAAATGCAGGAACAAAGCAGTTTAGAATTTGGCATTGTTTTTGCAAACTCAATTTTACGAAAGGTTTTTGTAACCTTTTGATAACTTTTTTGGTCTAATATAAAAATGTATAATATGAAACGGATTTTTTTAGCAGTATTATTTGCAAGTATCGTACCCTTTGTATCGTTTGCACAGTGGGGCGACCCGGACGAAAAAAAACAATTGAATGTGAGTGACTTGAAGGCTCCCGTAATCAAATGGGACATTGATTCATATAATTTTGGCGAAATTCCTCAAGGTATTCCTGTTGATGTTGTTTTTGAATTTACGAATACAGGTAACGCACCATTGATTATTTCCAAAGTTGAACCAGCATGTAACTGTACAAACGCACAATGGCCCAAAACGCCAATCATGCCAGGGCAGAAAGGCTCCATTCAAGTTACATTTGATGCCGAAACAGGTGGTAAGTTCTCAAAAACGGCTGTTGTAACATCAAATGCAAAGCCAACAGAACAGACGTTAGTATTTGTCGGAACAGTTGTTCCAAAGAAAAAGTAATTGATTGTTTTATAGTTATTATAGTGTGTGTGAAGCGGTATGGATTATTCTGTACCGCTTTTTTGATTGCTAACATCATATTACTTCAGGTCATAGACCACATTAAGCCCCCTCTTGAATCTTTCTTTAGGTTTGTAATAAACCACTCTCTCGATTATATTTACCGCAATGAGAGCAGAGTACTTCCGATTAACAGATTAGCATAAAACTCAGAATAAATCAATCCCTTTCTACAAGACTATAGAGAGTAAATTATTCCACGAACAAAAAAGGGGGCGAACAAACATTCGCCCCCAACCACTCTTATTATGAAAAAAAGACTATTGTTTTACAATTCTCTTCGTTTCAACAGTTCCATCAACATACGTAATCTGTACGAAGTACAATCCTGCTTTCACTGTTGTCATATCAATTTCGATTTCCGAAGCATCTACTTCAACAGAGAACTGTTTTGCACCAGAAACATTCACAACACTAACTGTTTGAATATCTTTTCCAGCTACAATTGCAACCATATTTTGGCAAGGATTCGGATATATTGACAATTCTGCCACAGCCGCATCATCAATTGCAGATATAGGATTATCCGCTACAGCCTTTCTAAATGCTTCCATTGCAGCTGTCAAACGCTGTATTTGCGTATACACATTTTCTTGTGAATGAGTTGGTTTGGCAATTTCAACTTGAGCATTGCTCTTGTTCCACATCAAATCAGTGTATACCAACAAGAAGTTTCCTACATTTGGTGTGCTGTTAATCAAATCTTCAGCTTCGGCAACCAAGTTCACCAAATCAGACAAATCAACCACAGTCGGGTTAACAGATTGTTCGAATACTGTAATTGCAGAAGTCAAAGTACGAACAGCATCGTCAACAATAACTTGGTTTGTTGATGTTTCGTATATCTGCTGAGCCTCGTTGATTGCTCTTGTAAGCTCAGAAACAGCGTATGCTGGATATTGTCCCGAACCGTCACCTGTATTGTTGTCGGCTTTTGCCAAAACAGTGTTAGCCTGAGTAATTGTAAACGACAATGCTGACTTATCTACCGTAATTACCAACGATTTAAATGTCTCTATCGCAGTTTTCAAATTCGTTACAGCCAAATCAACTGCTTCTTGCGAAACATTAGCATCACTGTTAACCGCTTGAGCAGCAGAAATCGCCGTCATCAAATCAGTTTTTGAACCTACAGGATAATTACCTTTCAAGTAACCTTCAACAGCAGAGCTATACAACGTATTAGCTTGACCAATTGTAGTCTGCAATATTGCCTTATTAACTGCATCTGGCACATACAATGAACTCAAGAATGTTTCAATAGCAGCATTCAATGTAGCAGTTGCCGTAGCCACTTCGGTTTGTGACACTCCAGATTTAACATTTACTAATGTTGCATCAGATATTGCCGACTGCAAAATTGCTTTTGAACCGACAATGTACAATCCTTCCTGATACCCTTCAACAGCGGTAGAATAATAATTTTTAGCCGTCTGTATTGCAGCTTGTAAGGCAGAGCGGTCAACCTCTATTTGAGAACTCTGGAATGTTGCAATAGCTGCATTCAACGTAACAACTGCTGCATCAACTTGATCTTGAGTTACTTCAAGATTATCTGCGACGGCTTGTGCTGCCGCAATTGCAGTCGTAAACGTACTTGCAGCCGAAGCAGGATAGTTTCCGTCAAGTGTTCCAATTGTTGCCGATTCCAACAAATCGTTTGCGTCACCGATTGTTGAATACAACTCTGTCTTCGTTACGATTTCTGGCAAATCAAGGGCTACACCCAAAATCTTCACTTCGTCAATCCATACCTTGCCTGTTTCGCCATCAGGTTCTTGAACCTTCCATTGACATTTTGTCAATTTTGTCAAATCCCAATCGACTTGTTTACCCCAAGAATATTGTTCAAAATCGCTCCACGTCAATTCAATAAGCGTCCATTCAGGATATGTTTGTTCGAAATAATAGTAGAAATCGCACGCATCTGTAATTTCTGTTGTTTCGAATTCCAAATAAACTTTGCTATCGCTCTTCATCCAGAATGAAATACCAGTAGAACCTGTCATGTCGAATGGTTGACCTTCTTTAGGTTTGAAATTCAAGCCCATACCTACGAATGGACTATAACCAAGCGCTTTCGAACCATCCAGCGTGTATTCCATCATAGCAGCCTTACCCTTACCATTATAACCTGGCGTAGACATTGTGAACGGACTTGTTGTAGTTGAAAGAGGACTAACAACAGAAGAACCTCCTGGCTCACTATCGTTGAATGAGAACCAGAACGTAGCCATTCGAGTCATATTCTCTTCTTCAAGCTCAGCGTCGAAAATCAATGTTTCGTTTACTATCAACGCTTTTGCAAATGTCTTTTCAGCAGATTTTAATGCTGCAAGTGCTGCATCAATTTCTATCTGCGTTGCATCAGCATTGTCAAATACGGCTTGAGCGGCAGAAATAGCCGTCATAAATGTAGATTTTGAACCTACTTTATATTGACCAACGTTTGTTCCTTCAACAGCAGAAGAGTATGAAGCATTTGCTGTTGCAATTTCTGTTTGTAATTCAGACGCATCTACAACCTCAACAGAGCAATTTGCTTTCTTGTATACATCTTCGGCACTTGCAGCGGTAATTGTAGTTGTTCCAACAGCTATTGCAGTAACTACACCATCAGCAACCGTTGCGAAATCAGTCTTGCTTGAAGACCAAGTTACTTCTTTATTTGTTGCATTTGCAGGAGATACCGTTGCTGTCAACGTTGCAGTTTTTCCAACACGAATTACCTTTGATGAAGCATCCAATGCAACTGCTGTTACCGCAACATTTGACACTGTTACGTCACAATTTGCTGACAAATCAGTTCCGTCAGTCGTTGTTGCAGTGATTTTTGCAGTACCCTGTTTCAAAGCTGAAACCTTACCAGTTGCATCTACTGTTGCAACTTCTGGAGCAGAAGAAGTCCATGTCGCAGTTTGACTCGCACCAGAAGGAACAATTGTTAATGAAATCTGACCTGATTCGCCAACCTTCAATGCAAGTGCGTTGTCAATGATAATCTGTGACGCCATGATATTTGTCACAGTAAGTTCGCACGTTCCCGAGAAAGAGCCGTCTTCTGTCGTCACAGTAATTGTCGTCACACCTGGAGCAATCAATGTAACTGCACCGTCGGCAATCGTTGCAACCGACGTGTTAGATGATGTCCACGTTACATTCTTATTTGTTGCATTTGTAGGAGCAACCGTTGCAGTAAATGTAACTGTTTCATTCAGTGCTGCTGTCTTTGTTCCCGAAGGTGACAATGTAACACCTGTAACAGCAATAGTATTTGCTTTTACGGTAACGTCACATATTGCATAGAAATTGCCATCTTCTGTTGTTGCAGTAATTGTTGTCACACCTGCGGCAACACCAGTTACAATACCATTTGTTACAGTAGCTATCGATTCGCCTGCAGAATGCCAAATTACAGTTTTATTTGTTGCATCTTCAGGTTCAACAGTAGCAGTCAAAACTGCACTACCATTTACTGAAATTTCCAATGTTGACTTATCCAATGTAATGCCTGTAACAGCTTTTGGATTCACTGTCACAACACAAGTAGCAGTTTTTGCACCTGCCGTTGCGGTAATTGTACATGTTCCAACGCCAACTGGAGTTACGACACCATTTGTAACCGTTGCAACATTTGTATTGTCAGACGACCATGTAACAGTCTTCACTGTAGCATTTTCTGGTTCAACTGTTGCTGTCAACGTTTGAGTTGCATCGCCCATTGTGAATGTCAACGTTGACAAATCAAGAGTAACTGCTGTAATTTCAACTGCAGAAACTGTCACTGTACATGTTGCCGAAACAGAACCATTTGCCACAGTTACGATTGCAGTACCTTCAGCTACAGGAGTCACAACACCCGTTGAAGAAACAGTAGCAATTTCAGGTTTGTCAACTGTCCATGTTAATTCTGTATCAGTTGCATCGTCTGGCGAATATGTAGCCGTCAACTGTGTTGCCGCACTTGCCAATGTAAGAGCCAACGTAGATTGAGAAATATCAATTGATTCAATATGTTTATGACTTACTGTAACAACACAAGTGGCAGTTTTTCCGCCATCTTCGGTCGTTACAGTAATTGTTGCAGAACCAATCTTATTACCAGTAACGACACCGTTTGCGTCAACCGAAACTGTTTCTGCATCAGATGATTCCCAAGAAACTGCCTTGTTTGTCGCATCGTCTGGTGTTACTGTTGCAGTCAATGTAGCAGTTTTTCCAAAATACACATCTTGTGTTGCAGGAAGCGAAACGCTTTCTACTGCAACCGTACTTGCAACAACCGAGACATTACATACTGCCTTCACTGAATTATCAGCGTTAGATGTCGCAGTTACCGTACAAGTACCTTCTCCTATAGGAGTTACAACGCCATTAACAACTGTAGCAACTGCTTCATCAGACGAAGTCCACGTAACTGTTTGGTCTGTCGTATTTGCAGGAGTGAATGTCGGAGTCAATGTTTTAGCATCGTCACCAACCGTGAAACCTAACGATGTTGCCATTGTTATGTCAGTTGGCATAATATTTTCAACCGTTACGGCACATTCGCCAACAACGCCGCTACCATCGTTTGCCGTTGCCTTAATCGTAGCCGATCCAGCTTTAATTGCAGTAACCAAACCGTCAGCCGAAACCGTTGCCACATCGGTAGCTGTCGAAGACCACGTATAGGTCTTGTCTGTTGCATCGTTTGGAAGAACCGAAGCAGTCAATTGCTGAGTAGCGCCAACTTTTATCGTAGCAGATTCTGGCAACACCGAAATTGAAGTAACTTGCGTTGCTGCAACAGTAATTGCACAAGAACCAGAGGCTGCACTACCATCTTTCGCAGTAGCTTTTATTGTACAGGTTCCTATCTTCAACGCCGTTACTAAACCATCGGCATCGACTGTAGCAACCGTTTCATCGTCGCTTGACCATTCATACGTTTTATCCGTTGCATTTGCAGGAGAAACCGTTGCCGACAATTGAACCGTTCCGCCAACCGATAATGATTGCGTTGCAGGAGCAACTGTAATACCTGTAACTTTTATTGGTTTTACCTCTATACTATATGTATCGGATTTCGTATTGTCTTTTGTTGAAGTTGCGGTGATAGTTACCGTACCCACTGCAACACCTGTTACAATACCGCCAGTTACCGTTGCGATATTTTCGTCAGAAGATGTCCAAGTAACTGTTTGAGCGGCATTGGCTGGTGTAACAGCAGCCGTCAATGTTGTAGTACCACCCACAAGGATTTCGGTCTCATTGCCAGAGATTGCAACGCCTGTAATAGCAACAGGATTTACCGTTACATTTACCGTTTTCGAGAATGAATTATCTGCCTCGGAAGTAATTGTAACCGTTGTTGTTCCTTCGGCAACCGAACTGATAATCACCTCGCTACCATTTACGGTAACCGTTGCTATATCTGTATTTGCCGATACTGCCGTAACTACCTGACTCACCGATTGAGGAGTTACGGAAGCCGTTACTGTTTCAGAGCCACCCACTTCCATTGTTACAGACTCAGGGGCAACAGAAATACCTGTAACTGCAACAGCTTTAACTGTTACTTGTACCGATTTCTTTACATTACTACATCCTTCGGCAGTACTTGTAGCAGTGATTGTCACCGTACCTTCCGCAACACCTGTTACCACACCTGATGAAGAAACTGTAGCCTTGGTATTATCTGACGATGTCCACGTCAAACCAGTTTCCGTTACACCATCAGGGCTGAAAGAAGCAAGAATCGTTGTTGTTTCCCCAACCGTTACTTCATACGAACTTTCATCGAACGAAATTGCCGTTGGATTCTTCTTTGGAGCAGGTACTTTTACCGAATACGTTGCAGAAATATCCTGATGCATTTTTGAACGAGCCGTAATGGTTGCTTCGCCATAACCAACACCGATTACACGACCTTTGTAGTCAACCGTAACAACATCTTCGTCCGATGAAGACCAGAATACAACTGGATACGAAGCATCGCTCGGAGTAGGAGTTGTCTCTAAATACAATGTATCGCCAGCCACACCCGAAGCAATAGGAATCTTCAACGGGTCGATATTTGCGTGCAAGTCATCATCTGCCAAATCATCATCCGACACAGGAGAGATTGTTAGTTTCGTTAATGCTACAGGCGGCATACCAAGAATATGAACTTCATCAATCCAAATATCGCCAGTAGCCCCCGAATTACCCGTTACGCCAGTTTCAAACTGCCACTGAAGTTTTTGAACGTGCTTTGCAGAAAAATTAACTGCAGTACCCCAAGTCGGTTGTGCCAGTTCATTCCATTTCACAGTAATTTTCTCCCATGACGAGCATTCGGGAACATCGTATTTATGGAAACAATAATCAGTTACCTCAGAGATTATCACCTGAAATGTACACTTAGGACCTTTGTACCAGAACGTCACACCGGTACCACTTGTCCAATCCATAGTATTTGATTCCACGTCATCAACCCATGTACCAATACCAACGTATGCTGGGTTTGTCCAACTTGCACAGGAATTTCCGTTATATGGAGTATAATTTGAACCTAACTTATATGAACAATGTACAGCATAACCATCTCCATCGTAACCCGGGGAAGCCATTTGCAAAGGATTTCCCTTTGTCGACAGTGGAGTTATAGAACTTTTTGTTCCTGGCTGGCAAGCACCTTTCTGATCGGGTTCATCATTAAAAGAGAACCAAATACCGCCAACATTGTTAAATTCGTTTCCATCTTCGCAGTCATCCAAAATTGTTTCGTTTCCTGCGAGCATGTTCAAAACTTCAATTTTTGTAAATGCCTCAAGAACTGCATCTTCTGATGACTTAATATTACCACTACCATTGTATGACAATGTGATTGTTTGTCCTGGTTGTGGAGCTGTTGATAACGTAAGAACAACCGTTTTATCACTGTTCACTTTTACATTTGACACAATTCCTGACTGGGCATTATTATTGTAATAAACCGTAAAGTTAGAACCCGCAGATGTTCCAGACTTCATTGTCTTAGACATGTTCAATGTGATTTCATCTCCTGCGGAGTTTGTTTCTGCTGAAGATACTGATGGCGGGAATACAAATCCCGAAGCTCCTGGAGCCCAGAAGTTACCTGTCAACACAAACAAAGTGATACAACGTACTGTTGAATTGAAGTATGCATCAACATCTGCAAGACCAGCTACCGCCGAGTAACACTTGTTCAAACTACTTTGAGCAGACGACGAAGTCATTGGAGGTAACGCAAACGTAGAATACGAACCATTTACATACGAACCGCTACTCGGGTTTGAGACATTTCTGTTAGAAAAAGGGCCTTTCATCTGGTTTTCGTATCCTTTCACGAAGTTTATCAACTTTGCGTTGATGTCCGATGCTGCGGAAGAGCAATCATTTCCATGCCACAAATAGTCAACAGCCATACGCCAAGGATTACGGCAAGCATCAGCTCCATATCCGTTGGCTCCAGAACCCGTGTTACCACAAGTGTTTTCGGTTCCCGAATTATCGCACCAGTTACTTACCAAACCCGAAGTACTGTTTCTATTAGCCTTCAACACTGTATTTGAAGCATTGATTGCTGTTGTTCCCCAGAATGTTCCATTGTCGGTGTCAACCTTTGCAAATTCCTTGTAATATGCTGGAGCAAAGTAACTTGGGTTACGACATGAGTTAGTATTTCCCCACGCATCGCCGTTCAATGTTTGACCGTCACCGTTCATTTCGGTATTCTTTATCGTTTTAATAAACGCCTTAGCTTCGGTTGCATACGAAGTTCCCCACTGTTCCGAAGCAATTATCAACGACATAGCCACATCGAGTTCGGCATCGGTGGCTCCATTTGAACCACTCACGCCACTACATCCGCCTATCTTCCAGTTCATCACACCATTGCCATTCCTGTTTGCTTTATAGTATGCCCACAATCCGTCGAACAAATCTTTGTCATCGGCATACACCGAAAGCAACATACCATACGCAATACCTTCTGACACTGTCGAATAGCCGTCGTCGAATTTTACACGATACTGACCTGAACTACATGAAGCGACATACGCATTTTTCCACGCATTGTACGCATCTGCAGCCTTTTGCGAAGCTCCATACGTACCGCCACTTGGAAGGTTCGTCGGCATAATACCGTAACTATACTGCGTATTACTACCAAACTTCACTGCACCTCCGCCAGTATTTATACCTCCAGCAGCATACAAACCGTTACATAACAATACACTCAAAATAAGAGTGACAATGTTTAAAAAATATCTTTTCATAACTTAATTTAGTTTTCAGTTTTTAAGCCCGTAAAATTATAAAATAATTCTATCTCATAGACAATTTTTTTATCAAAATCCCTATAATTTTCTAAAAAAAACTTCTACTTGCTTTATAAATAATACATTACATTTGCACCAAAAGATTCACGATGCTACAATTAGGCAAAAAAAATACATTAAAAGTTCTCCGCTCCGTTGACTTTGGTTTTTATCTCGATGCCGAAGATTACGACAGTGTTCTGCTTCCAATCCGTTATGCACCAAAGGATTTGAAAGAGGGCGACGAAATTGAGGTTTTCATCTATCTTGACTCCGAAGATAGACTTATTGCAACAACTGAAGAACCGTTTGCCGAAGTCGGCGAGTTCGCATATCTCAAAGTTAAGGATATGAGCAAATTCGGAGCATTTCTCGACTGGGGACTACCCAAAGATTTGTTCGTGCCGTACCGTGAACAAAAAATGCGAATGGAACGGAATAAATCTTATTGGGTATACATATATATAGACCAAGAAACTGACCGCATTGCCGCAACCGCCAAAATCGACCGCTATCTCGACAAATACAATCCTCCCTACACCGAAGGTGACGAGGTTTCAATTCAAATTCATTCTAAGACTGAATTAGGCACCAAGGTTATTGTTGACAGGCTGTATTGGGGCATAATCTACAACAACGAGATTTTTGAACCTCTCAACATCGGTGACAAAAAAATCGCATACATCAAAAATATCCGCGAAGATCTCAAATTAGACATAAGTCTTTCGAAAGTCGGCTACCAAAACAAAATTTCCGACATTGAATCGACTATACTTTCTGCTCTCGAACAGAACGGCGGTTTTCTGCCACTGCACGACAAAAGCAATCCCGAGGAGATTAAAGCGCAACTTGCAATGAGCAAAAAATCGTTCAAAATGGCTGTGGGCGGACTTTACAAAGCAGGAAAAATTACAATTGAAGAAAACGGCATCAGACTGAAATGAAAATAGGTTCGGTAGAATTCGACAAATATCCTTTATTTGCGGCTCCAATGGAAGACGTGAGCGAACCGTCGTTCCGCTACATGTGCAAAAAACATGGTGCCGACCTGCTCTATTCCGAATTTGCGGCAAGCGACGCCATTGTCCGCTCTATAAATCAAACCATGCGGAAACTCAAGAATTTTGAGTACGAACGTCCATTTGCTGTACAGATATTCGGGAAAGTGCCCGAGGTTATGGCCGAGGCGGCAAAAATTGTCGAAGCTCAATTCAAACCCGATATTATTGACATAAATTTCGGTTGCCCAGTAAAAAAGATTGCCGTCAAAGGTGCCGGGGCGGGACTTCTACGTAATATTCCGCTGATGGTCGACATTGCCCGTTCTGTTGTCAATGCTGTTTCAACGCCTGTGACCGCCAAAACACGCTTGGGTTGGGATTCCAACGACATGCCCATTGTCAGTATCGCCGAGCAATTACAAGACGTGGGCATTCAAGCCCTGACAATTCACGGTAGAACACGTGCACAAATGTACACTGGCGAAGCGGATTGGACTCTCATTGGCGAAGTGAAAAACAACCCCCGTATGAAGATCCCCATCATCGGAAATGGCGACATTGATTCTCCCGAAAAAGCAAAACAGGCTTTCGACAAATACGGAGTTGATGCTGTAATGATTGGCCGTGCAAGTATCGGTGCTCCGTGGATTTTCAGCCGAATCAAACAGTATCTCAAAACTGGAGAAATTCTCCCTGAACTCACCATAAAAGAACAAGTTGCCGAGATTCAAGAGTATTTGGACAAATCGGTGGAATTTATGGGACCAACCATCGGCGTAATTCACATGCGACGCCAATTCGCCCGTACATTCAAAGGCTTAGAAAATTTTCGGGAAACACGAATTAAATTACTCAACCTCACTGACTTACAAGAGACGAAAGATTTATTGAGCGAAATAGCAGAAAAATGGGGAAGTGAAAAAATGCACAATGTATAATGTACAATGCACAATGATAATAGAACTGATATCTAATTGTGAATTGTGCATTGTGAATTATGAATTAAAATTATGAAGATAAAGCAGTTTACATTCAATCCTTTTAGCGAGAATACATACATTATATATAATGACAATTCTGCTGATTGTGTCGTCATTGACCCAGGATGTTATTCCCCGAGCGAGGAACAACGGTTGATGGAGTTTTTCCGAAACCACAATTTGACTCCGACAAAGGTTCTTTATACGCACTGTCATCTTGACCACGCATTTGGGGCAAAATTTTTAGCTGAAAATTTTCCTTCTATTGAATTTTATGCTCACGTAAACGAGCACTATTTTATTGAAAACGCCATAGCGGAAAGCAGACTATTCGGCATAGAAATGCAACAACCGCCTGCACTGACACACTACGTTTCCGACGGTGAAAAAATTCCCGTTGCCGATACGGAATTTATCGTTATTCATACGCCGGGACACTCCTCTGGTGGCATTTGTTATTATTGCGAAAAAGAACACGTTCTGTTCTGCGGCGACACGCTTTTTGCCGGCAGCGTAGGTCGCTCCGACCTCCACGGAGGAAACGAGGAAATGCTCATCCATTCAATACGACAGAAGTTATTCATTCTTCCCGACGAAACCCAAGCATACACGGGACACGGCTATCCGACTACTATTGGCGAGGAAAAACGAGGGAATCCATACGTGAGCCTATATGCATAAAAAACGTAGAGACGCGATAAATCGCGTCTCTACAATACCATAACCATTCAACGATTTATTATTCTTCTACCGCTTCTGTAACTTCTTCTTTTACAGTTTCCGCAGTTTCTGTTGCTTCTTCAAGGGCAGATTGTCCTTCTTCAGAAATTTGAGCAGGAGCTTCGGCAGCTTCTTTTTCGTGACGTTTCAAACAAGTCTTGCACAAACGTTCTTTTCCTGCTTGTTCTGCTTCGTCGATAGTAGTTTGATGCAATTCTTCGGAATTGTTCAAGTGCTGACATTCTGAGTAAATATGGAATACTGTTCCGCCTTCTGTCCAATAAACCGTAGAAGTAGCATTCTCCATATTCAAAATTTCTTGTTGCTCTTCTGCCGAATATGGATTGAAGTCGTAACTGCTTACGCCAGCGATGAGCATTGCAACAACAGCCACGATTGTTCCTACAGTTTTTGTCTTTTGGTCGGCATTTTTGTTAGTCAACAACAAAATAACAAAAGGAATGAATGCAATTGCCGTCATAATAACACCCAAATTGTTCCACAACCAGAACGTAAGAGCGTTCTTCTCAGAAGCTGGGTGAATGTGATTTGCCTTTTTCCACAACAATGAACCAGCAATAACAGCGATTAAATCAACAACTAAGAAAATGATTCCTGCGGTAAGCGGAGCCATTCCCGAAATAAATGGATCGTCTTCTGGTGCAAGAATAGCCTTGATTGCAAAAAATTCTGCAACAAGAGCTACAATCCACAAAACTACAGAACCAACTCTAAGACCCACTGTTGATTGTGCAATTTGTTGTGCAGCAACACCATTATTTTTCGCTGTTTTCGCAGCCTCACTCGTAATGATTTTGTGTTCTTTTTTTTCTGCCATAATAATTCATTTTGTGCGTGAACACTACGGGACACGCGGATTAATAATTTTGTAACATTCGATGTAAAAGTAAAAATAGTTTTCGTCTTCTGCAAATATTCAGTTACGAAAAAAATAAACAGTTTTGAACTATACGTTGAAAGAGTTGAGATTGGCGAAGAGGGCGGTATTAAATAGAATAATCCCTTTAAAGCTTTTCCACACATAGCAGATTTCCTTTTTTAGTATACAATAGATACAATATGGTTCAAATTGGGGAATTCACGTTAAATTATTATCTTTGCAAATACATTGAAACTTATTTCAAATGGATTGCAAAGCAGAATTTGAAAAATCAGACGAAAAGGCGATAATGGTCGTGGGCGACATTATGCTTGACTCCTACATCTGGGGCAGCGTTGACCGCATTTCGCCCGAAGCTCCCGTGCCGGTGGTGTCGGTTGAAACGACTGAGGACCGTCTCGGTGGCGCAGCCAACGTGGTGAAAAACATTGCCTCGCTTGGCATGAAGCCTATCTTGTGCAGCGTGGTCGGCAACGACGACGCAGGTCACAAATTTTTCGACATTCTTAAACGTCGAAATATTGCGTCGGATTATTGCGTGGTTGCCGACGGACGAAAAACCACGGTGAAAACTCGCGTGATTTGTGGTAAACAACAAATGCTCCGCGTTGATACGGAACAAACCGACGTGATTGGCGAAGATATTTTTCAAAAGTTGAAACTTTGTATTCGCAAAGCGATTTCGGAACAGCAAATTTCCGCCATAATCTTGCAGGACTACGATAAAGGCGTGTTTTCCAAGAACTTGATAGAATTTGTGGTTGACGAATCAAAAAAACAGAACATTCCCGTATTGGTTGACCCCAAAAAACGGAATTTCAACAATTTCAAAAACGTGTCGTTGTTCAAACCGAACTTCAAGGAATTTACCGAAGGTATCGGGAAATCGTGCCGCAAAGACGACAGCAAATCGTTGTTCGCTTTGGCAAAAGAGTTTATGGCAACGCAAAATATTGACACAATGATGGTTACACTTTCGGAACACGGAATTTTCATTGCCGACAAAAACCATTATGTCACGATTCCAACGCAAGTTCGCCACGTCGCCGACGTTTCTGGTGCGGGCGACACGGTAATTAGCACTGCCGCAGTGTGTTACGTGCTCGGATTCCCGATGGAGGAAGTAGCACGGATTTCGAACATTGCGGGCGGTTTGGTTTGCGAACAACCCGGCGTGGTTACCGTAGAAAAAGAACAATTATTGAAACACATATAAGTTAGGAGTTAATAGTTATGGGTGGTTGAGCTTGTCGAAACCACCAAAACAAAATAAAAAAATTATAACATGGCTGCAATTTCAATTTTAGTTGTTGACGATGAACGTGCGATTCGCAATTCGCTCAAGGAAATTCTTGAATACGAGAACTATAAGGTGGAGGTTGCCGAAAATGGTGCCGATGGACTGCAAAAAGTTCAAAACGGGAAATTCGATTTGATTTTCTCCGACATAAAAATGCCCGAAATGGACGGTATCGCCTTCCTTGAAGCAGTTTTGAAGGAACGTGGCGACGTGCCTGTCATTATGATGTCGGGACACGCCGAAATCGACACCGCCGTGAAATCCATCAAATTGGGTGCTTACGACTTTATTTCCAAGCCATTGGACATGAACCGTATCCTTGTAACGGTTCGTAATGCGTTGGATAAAAAGAATTTAGTTCAAGAAACGGCTATCCTTAAAAAGAAAGTCGGCTCGAAATATCAGATGATTGGTAATTCAGAGCCATTGCAAAAAATACAAGAAATTATCGGCAAAGTTGCTCCAACCGACGCCCGTGTGCTGATTACCGGTCCGAACGGTTCTGGAAAGGAATTGGTTGCCCGTGCCCTCCACGATCAAAGTAATCGGAAGAACGCGCCATTCGTTGAAGTGAACTGTGCGGCGATTCCTTCGGAACTTATTGAAAGTGAATTGTTTGGGCACGAAAAAGGTTCGTTCACTTCGGCAATAAAAACACGTATCGGAAAATTCGAGCAAGCCGACGGCGGCACGTTGTTCCTTGACGAAATCGGCGATATGAGTTTGTCGGCACAGGCAAAGGTGCTTCGTGCGTTGCAGGAACAAAAAATCACCCGTGTGGGCAGCGACAAGGACATTTCGGTTGATGTGCGCGTGCTTGCCGCCACCAACAAGAATATGAAGGAGGAAATTGAGGCGAAACGTTTCCGTGAAGACTTATACCACCGTTTGAGCGTGATTCTCATAAAAGTGCCGTCGCTTGCCGAGCGAATCGACGACATTCCACTGCTTGCCGAGCATTTTGTGAACGAGTCGTGCAAGGAAATGGGCGTTCCAAAGAAAGAGATTTCCGCCGACGCCGTAAAAAAATTACAGACCTATCCGTGGACAGGAAACATCCGTGAATTCCGCAACGTGATTGAACGATTGGTAATTTTGAGCGGAAAAACCATCGAGGCCTCCGACGTGGAACTTTACACGCAACCGTTGGGATAACACCAATGCCATAGGCATCAACTAATGGATGACACATTATACATATTTCGTCAAATACAAGGAATTTATATCTTTGTATCTCTAATTTTTGCTTTATATGAATATGAGAAAGAATTTTCTAAGAATATTTGTTTTAGTCTTTTTGTTCTCGTCTCCACTCTTTTTAATGAGTTACGACGACACCAAAGACTTTGAGACGGCAAAAAATCTCGATATTTTTTATTCCCTATTTTCAGAAATTTCTAACTCCTATGTTGACGAGCTTGCACCTGGCGACCTAATGTCGAGAACTATCAACGAAATGCTGAAAACTCTCGACCCATACACGAACTACATTCCAGAATCCGATGTGGAACGATACACAATAATGTCGAAAGGAGAATATGGCGGCATTGGAGCTTCGGTAACTAAACGCGACAATGCTCTCATGATTACCGACATTCAGAAGAATTCGCCAGCACAAGCTGCGGGAATCATTCTCGGCGACAGAATTGTCGAAATAGACGGACATTCCATTATAAATACGCCCTATGACGAAGCAATACAACTTCTTCAAGGCCAGATGGGTACGACAATGAAATTAGGAATTATCCGCAACGGTGAACGAAAAAACTTCTCAATCGAACGTAAAAATATAAAAATCAATAGCGTACCGTATTATGGTATGCTCACACCCGAAATCGGTTACATAAAACTCAACGAATTTTCTCAACTCTGCTCCGTCGACATGCTGAAAGCTTGCAAAAAACTTATAGGGGATGACAAAGCAAAAGGTCTTGTGCTTGATTTACGTGGCAATCCAGGCGGACTGCTCATAGAGGCAATTAATATCGTCAATATTTTTATTCCTGCAGGTGAACGAATTGTGTTCACCAAAGGACAAAACAAAAGCGAAAATTCAAAATTCTCCACGCAAAATGAACCTTTTGCCCCCGACATTCCACTTGTGGTCTTGGTGAACGACCGTTCTGCTTCGGCAGCAGAGATTGTATCTGGAGCACTGCAAGACTTGGACCGAGCCGTTGTCATTGGAAATCAGACATTCGGCAAAGGCTTAGTTCAAACGCGTAAAGAACTTGCACACAACTCGTTGCTAAAAATCACCACATCAAAATATTACATTCCGAGCGGCCGGTGCATTCAAAAACTCGACTACACTCACCGCGATGCAGAAGGCAATCCTACAATTGTTCCCGATTCTCTACAAAAAACATTTTACACTCGGAATCACCGTCCCGTAAAAGACGGAGGAGGCATTATTCCCGATGTTACAATCTCAAAAGACTCATCGTCGGCACTTTTACAAGATCTTTTGTCTGAATTCGTAATATTTGACTTCATCAATACACAGTACTCACAGGCAGACACAACAAGCATTAAACCAGAAACATACGTATTTACCGACGAAGATTATCAGAAATTCATCACATTCTGCGAACGTACTGGCTACACATTCCATTCCGAAAGCGAAAAACTACTCGCCTCATTTGCCAAAGCTGCCGACAAAGAACATCTCGACATCAGCAGCCAAGTGTCTGTGCTTCAGAAAAATATTGACAAACAACAAGCAGACTTATTTCAAAACGACAAAGCACAGATTTCAAAGGAAATTGAGTCACTTGTCATCCGAAACCTATATACCGAAGAAGGTCAGTGTAAATATCTCACCCGCAACGATAAACTCATTTCGGAAGCAAAAAAATACCTGACAGACTCAAAACTATATAATTCGGTACTGAAAGGGAAATAGTACACAATATCAAAAAATCGCCCTTCATTTTTGCGTAAATTCAGCAATTGTATTACTTTTGGTGACTTTTGAATGACATCTATGAAGGTTTTAAAATTTGGTGGAACATCGGTGCAGAACGCCGAGAACATTACGAAAACGATTGCGATTATTAAGGAAAATCTCGCAAAGGAACAGTTAGTTGTTGTGGTATCAGCCCTTGGCGGTGTCACAAATATGTTGATTGAATGCTGCACAAAGGCAGAAAAAGGCACGACCGATTTCACCCAAACGTTGACCGAAATCAAGAATCGTCATTTTGAAACGATAAACAATTTATTGTCTGGTAGTTACAAAGACGACTGCGAGCAATACACCAACGATGTCCTTTCTGAACTTAAGGATATTCTCACAGGTATTTCGCTTATCCGCGAACTTACTCCTCGCTCGTTGGACTTGGTTTCCAGCGTGGGCGAACGTCTTTCGGCATACATCATCGCAAAAACTATCGCTCAGAGTGGCGTAAACTGCGAATTTCTTGATGCACGCACGGTAATCAAAACAGACAAAACGTTTGGTGCGGCAAAAGTCAACTTTGAGAAAACCGACGAACTCATTCAGAAAAAAATCAATAATACTAACACATTGTTTGTGGCAACAGGATTCATTGCCAGCACCGACGACAACGAGACTATTACACTCGGCCGTGGCGGCTCCGACTATTCGGCTGCAATTTTCGCTCGTGCCATCAATGCTTCCATCTTGGAAATCTGGACCGACGTTGACGGTATGATGACCGCCGACCCTCGCAAAGTGAAAAAAGCATACCCGCTTGAACACGTGACTTACGCCGAGGCAATGGAATTGTCGCATTTCGGCGCAAAAGTGCTTGAACCACGAACTGTTATCCCAGCAATGTCAAAAAATATTCCCGTGATTATAAAAAATACTTTCAACCCAACGGCAAAAGGAACGCTCATCTCAAAGGAAAACACAAATTCAGAATTGCGCGTTCAAGGTATTTCTTCCATCGACGAAGTAAGTTTGATAACCGTGCAAGGTAGCGGTATGATTGGCGAAGCAGGTATTTCAATGCGTCTGTTCCGTGCCGTTGCCGAAGCGTCAATCAATGTAATTTTGATTACGCAATGTTCGTCGGAACATTCCATCACGTTCGCCGTGCTTCCTAACGAGGCACAAAAGTCGAAAGACGCTCTAAATAAAGAGTTTGAAATGGAATTGAAGTCAGGTTTGATTGACTCTATCAAAGTTGAAAACAATCTTTCGATTATTGCCGCTGTGGGCGAAAATATGAAAAACATCCCCGGCGTGGCAAGCAAGTTCTTCAACGCTTTGAGTATCAACGGAATCAACGTTGTTGCAATTGCACAAGGAGCAAGCGAACTGAACATCTCGGTTGTTATCAACGAAAAAGATAAAATCAAGGCACTCAATTCATTACACGAATCATTCTTCTTGTCGAATACAACTACGTTGAATGTGTTTGTTGTGGGAACGGGAACCATTGGTGGCGAGCTTATCCGTCAGGTGAACGCACAACACGACACGCTGATTAAACAAAATAAAATCGACGTGAAGATTGTGGGTATTTCAAATATCGACGGTTATCTGATTGATACCGACGGTATTGATTTGAACAATTGGGAAGAGTTGATTAAGACAAAAGGTTGCAAACCCGACTTGGACGCATACGTTGCCGAAATCAAGGCACTGAATTTAAGAAACAGCGTATATGTCGATAACACAGCAAGTTATGCCGTTGCCGACAAATACGAAGAAATGTTGGAAAAACATATTTCGGTGGTTACGCCTAACAAGGTTGCCAACGCAAGCGACTACAAACGCTATGCAAACATTCACGCTCTTGCGGCAAAAACAGGTGCCCGTTTCTATTACGAAACCAACGTGGGCGCAGGTTTGCCAGTCATCAGCACATTGAAGGACTTAATCAAGAGTGGCGACGAAATCATCAAGATTGAAGCAATTCTTTCGGGTTCGCTGAACTTTATTTTCAGCAACTGCTCGTCAACAAAAGATTTTGCAACAACGGTGAAGGAAGCCCGTCAGAAAGGTTACACCGAGCCAGACCCGAAAATCGACCTTGGCGGAAAGGACGTTGCCCGCAAGATTTTGATTCTTTCGCGCGAAATTGGTTGTACGTTCAATTTGGAAGATGTTGACGTAGAAAACTGTCTTTCATAGGAAAGCCAGAAAACCAATACGGTGGAGGAATTGTGGGATTCTCTTGAAAAATACGACAACGAGAAATTTGCAAAACTATTCGCACAAGCCGAAAAGGAAGGCAAACACCTGAAATACATCGCGACATACGAAAACGGCAAGGCACGTACCGAAATCAAAGCTGTTGAAGCTTCGCATCCGTTCTACAACATTACGGGTAGCGACAACATTATTTCGTTTACAACGGCGCACTACCGTACTCAACCATTGATTGTAATTGGTCCAGGTGCAGGTGCGGCAGTAACGGCAGCAGGTGTGTTCGCCGACATTATTAGAATTGCGAATTTCTAAAGAAATTTACACAGAATTATGCAAGACTTATTGATATACAATACGTTAACAAGACAAAAGGAATTGTTCAAACCGCTTCATGCCCCACACGTGGGAATGTACGTATGCGGTCCAACGGTTTATGGCGATGCTCACTTGGGTCATGCCCGCCCGGCAATCACGTTCGATGTGTTGTTCCGTTATCTTACGCATCTTGGTTACAAAGTTCGCTATGTGCGCAATATTACTGACGTGGGACACCTTGAACACGATGCCGACGAAGGCGAGGACAAGATTGCAAAAAAAGCCCGTTTGGAACAAAAAGAGCCAATGGAAGTGGCACAATATTATACAAACCGCTTCCGTAATGCAATGGCTGCTCTCAACGTGCTTCCGCCAAGCATAGAGCCACAGGCATCGGGACATATTATTGAGCAAATCAATTTTGTGAAGAAAATCCTTGAAGCAGGCTACGCCTACGAAAGTCAAGGGTCAATCTATTTTGATGTGCGTAAGTTCAACAAGGATTTCCATTATGGAAAACTTTCTGGACGTAACATTGACGAGCTTTTGGCTACAACCCGCGAACTCGACGGACAGGATGAAAAACATTGTTCGTTGGATTTCGCTTTGTGGAAAAAAGCCCAACCAGAACATATTATGCGTTGGCCTTCGCCATGGAGCGACGGTTTCCCTGGCTGGCACATGGAATGTTCCGCAATGGGCACGAAATATCTTGGCGAATCATTCGACATTCACGGCGGCGGTATGGACTTGATTTTCCCGCACCACGAATGCGAAATTGCACAGTCAACGGCAGCTCTCGGCCACGAAACGGTGAAATATTGGATTCACAATAATATGATTACCATCAACGGACAGAAGATGGGCAAATCATACAATAATTTCATCACTCTCGACGAGTTCTTCAACGGAACGCACGAGAAATTGGAACGTGCCTATTCGCCGATGACCATCCGTTTCTTCATTTTGCAGGCACATTACCGTAGCACCGTTGATTTCAGTAATGACGCGTTGCAAGCTGCAGAAAAAGGTTTTGCCCGTTTGGTTGATGCATACAACCGTTTGCAGAAAATTACGCCAAGTGCCTCATCAACCGTTGATGTAAAAGGTCTTCGCGAACGTTGTGAGGAGGCGATGTGCGATGATTTAAACACGCCTATCGTAATTTCAAACTTGTTTGATGCAACCAAAGCAATTAATTCCGTAACCGACGGTAAAGCAACTATTTCAAAAGAAGATTTGGACGAATTAAAACAAACGTTTGAGGTGTTTGTAAAGGATATTCTCGGTCTTCGCGTTGAAGAAAGCAACAACACGCAAGATAAAGCTTACAAAGGTGCGGTTGATTTACTTTTGGAAATTCGCAAGCAAGCCAAGACAAATAAAGATTGGGCTACAAGCGATAAAATCCGTGATGAGTTGGCAAATCTTGGTTTCTCGGTGAAAGACACAAAGGACGGATTTGAGTGGAGTTTATAAATTTATTAAAAATGTTAACATAAAGAAAGAGGCTGTTGTTTCAACAGCCTCTTTCTTTTTTATCGTACTAATGTCACGCTACCGAATTTAGCCTTCTTGCCGTTTCCGACATCGAAGCCGTCCCAAGGCAGACCGTCCAAGAACGTTGCTTCCATCTTCCAGATGTACACGTCTGACTGCATCATCTTGCCTTCGTATCTTCCATCCCAGTAGCCA
>JAFXAU010000026.1 GCA_017516865.1 Bacteroidales bacterium | reverse complement strand
TTAAATATCCATTTCTTTCAATGTACTCTCTCTAACACCCTATCTTCCTCACTCGACATTCCTCCTTTGGGGTGTGCAAATGTACACACTTTTCCTTTCTTCCAAACTTTTTCTACACTTTTTTTGAAATATTTTTTCTTCAGGCTGAGTGTCAATAAATTACAATCGTGCTTTTTTGACTAAATCCTTCAAAAATCTTCTAAACCGATAAAAAAACACTCTGATTTTCGGCAAAAATCTGCGTGCACTTAAAGAATTTTCGAAAAATCACCACCCAATAATTGGGAATTGACCATAATACAATGTTTTATCGCCTTCGGTTTTCGAATAGGCTCTCATCTGGTCATTACAATCATAATAAACCTTTCGTTTGTTACGAGAATCGTTTTTGTAATATCCTAAACAATTGTCATCCTTGTCGTAACGATAGGTTTTCTGGCTTTTTACCTTTGAATAACTGACAATATTGTCATTTGTATCATAATTTATTGTACGACGGGTTTTACTGTCAACTTTCACGTAGCCGACTTCCTTTTTGCGGCAGTCATAATGAATGGTAGCCTTCCTTTTAGGATCGTAACGGTCGAAGCCCATGCAGTTTCCTGCTTTGTCATAATGATAAGTCTTATTTTTCACTTTCTGCGAATAGCCATTCTCCTCCTGACCATACGAAAATGTCACAAAAAGAAACGAAATTATGATTGTAACAAGAAATCTATACATTATTATAAGTCTTTTTCGGGTATACCAAAGGTTGTTTTACTCATATCGCCAGTTTCAATGCCGAGTTTGAGCCATTTCATACGTTGTTTCGACGTGCCATGCGTAAAACTTTCGGGCTGGCTGTAACCTCGTGCCTTTTCCTGCAAATAATTATCACCGATTTTCTGTGCACAATCTATAGCCTCTTCCATATCGCCAGGTTCGAGCGATTTATATTTTTGATTGTCGTAATGAGCCCACACACCGGCATAATAATCTGCCAACAATTCCAATCTTACGCTAATTTTATTCGCCTCGGTCTTATTGACTCTGTTCATCTGGTTATGTGCTTGTCCCAACACACCGAGCAAATTCTCGACATGATGACCGACTTCGTGTGCAATCACGTAGGCGTACGCAAAATCACCGTCGGCACCAAGCTGCTTTTTCATCTGAGTGAAGAATGACAAGTCAATGTATAGTTTCTGGTCTCCCGAACAATAAAACGGACCAACCGACGAACTTGCCGAACCGCAGGCACTATTGACGGAACCTGTGAACAACACCAGCGTAGGTGGCGTGTATGTCTTTCCCATTTTCTTAAATACCGCCGTCCACACGTCTTCGGTGCCAGCCAATATCTGACGTGAAAACTTCGCCAATTCCTCTTCTTCTGCCGAGAATTGCTGATTTGACGAAGGAGCAGGTTGCAAAGCCTCCGTTCCTACATTCTGAATCACATTGGTAACCACATCGCCAATATTGCCGCCTGACAGGAATGTCACTACTGCAATTAAAATGATTCCTCCAATGCCTAATCCCGCTTTCGTTCCAACACCGCCAGAAACACCTCTACGGTCTTCAACATTACTACTTTCGCGTCGTCCGTTTAATCTCATAATCAATAGTTTTTGACAAAAATACGAATTTACCGAAAACATCTTCTGTTTCTGTAGTCATTTTTACTGTCGCTTGAAAAGAAAATGTGTCTATTTGTCAGTAAAATCTGCCAAAATCAGAGAAAACTTCGTTCCTTTCTGCCACAATTTCATTGTTTTTCTGAAAAAAACGTGTGGCATAATGATTGACAAGAAATGGAAAAATTATTTAGAAACTTAAAAAAATTAATACAATGGGAAAGATAATAGGAATTGACTTAGGAACCACAAACTCGTGTGTTTCGGTTATGGAAGGAAACGAACCAGTCGTAATTCCAAACAGCGAAGGTAAACGTACAACGCCTTCAATCATTGGTTTTATAGACAATGGCGAAAGAAAAGTTGGTGATCCTGCAAAACGTCAGGCCATCACTAACCCAACAAAAACCGTATTCTCTATCAAACGTTTCATGGGTGAAACCTACGACCGTTTGACAAGTGAAATAAATCGTGTGCCTTACAAGGTTGTCCGTGGCGACAACAACACTCCTCGTGTTGACATCGACGGCCGTTTGTACACGCCACAGGAAATTTCAGCAATGATTCTTCAGAAAATGAAGAAAACTGCCGAAGAATATCTTGGAACAACTGTGACTGAAGCGGTTATCACCGTTCCTGCTTACTTCAACGACGCTCAACGTCAGGCAACGAAGGAAGCTGGTGAAATTGCTGGTCTTACTGTGAAACGTATTGTGAACGAACCTACTGCGGCTGCGCTTGCTTATGGTTTGGACAAGACTAACAAGGATATGAAGATTGTTGTGTTCGACTGCGGTGGTGGTACGCACGATGTGTCAATCCTGGAACTTGGCGACGGCGTGTTCGAAGTAAAATCGACTGCGGGCGATACGCACCTTGGCGGTGATGACTTCGACCAACGAATCATTGAATGGTTGGTACAAGAATTCAAGAACGACAACGGCGGAATCGACTTGAGCAAGGACTCTATGGCTTTGCAACGTTTGAAAGAAGCTGCCGAAAAGGCAAAAATCGAGTTGTCGAACACAACTTCTACCGAAATCAACTTGCCGTACATTATGCCTGTTGACGGTGTTCCAAAACACTTGGTACGTACATTGACTCGTGCAAAATTCGAGCAATTGGTTGACGATTTGATTCAACGTACAATTGAACCTTGTAAGACTGCTTTGCAACAAGCTGGTCTTGGCACAAGCGACATTGACGAAGTGATTTTGGTAGGTGGTTCTACTCGTATTCCTGCCATTCAGGCAGCTGTTGAGAAATTCTTCGGCAAAGCTCCTTCCAAGGGTGTGAACCCTGACGAAGTCGTTGCCATCGGTGCCGCAATTCAAGGTGGCGTGTTGACAGGCGAAGTGAAAGACGTGTTGTTGTTGGATGTTACTCCGCTTTCGTTGGGTATTGAAACAATGGGTGGCGTGATGACGAAACTTATCGAAGCCAACACGACTATTCCTACCAAGAAGTCTGAAACATTCACGACTGCTGTCGATAACCAACCTTCGGTTGAAATCCACGTATTGCAGGGCGAACGTTCTATGGCAAAGGACAACAAGACCATCGGTCGTTTCCACTTGGACGGCATTCCAGCCGCACAACGTGGCGTGCCACAAATCGAAGTCACGTTCGATATTGACGCAAACGGTATCTTGAACGTATCGGCAAAAGACAAAGGCACAGGCAAGGAACAAAGCATCAGAATCGAGGCATCGTCTGGCTTGAGCGACGACGAAATCAAACGTATGCGTGAAGAAGCAAAAGCCAACGAAGCAGCCGATAAAGCTGAAAAAGAACGTATCGACAAGTTGAACCAAGCCGACAGTATGATTTTCCAAACGGAAAAACAGTTGAAGGAATTGGGTGACAAATTGCCAGCCGACAAGAAATCACAAATTGAAGCAGCATTGGCTAAGTTGAAAGATGCCCACAGCAAACAAGACGTAGCCGCTTGCGACGCAGCAATGAACGAGTTGAACACAGTGTTCCAAGCCGCTTCGCAGGATATGTACAACGCCGGTCAGGCACAAGGCGGTCAACAAGCCAACCCAAATGCCGGTCAACAACAAGGTGGCAAAAACGGTGGCGACCAAGAAGTGACAGATGTGGATTTTGAGGAGGTTAAATAATTTTTACTTAATAAAAGTGATGTGTTATGGGAATAAAACGAGGACCAAAAAGAATTGCGAACTCAACTGGACAACCAGACAGACGGCAACGTGATAACAAAAAAACGCCAGGTAATACGGCATCTTTAAAACCTCATAACCACCAAAAAGGTGATTGATAGGAATTATCAAAAGTGGTCTGCCCAATTCAAGGCAGGCCACTTTTTTGTTTGTAATCATGTAAAAAAAATGGAGAGTCAAAGTTTGTAGAGCATTAAAAATATGTATTTTTACGAAAAAATAAGACACTCATTATGAGCAGAATAAAAATAAAAAACTTCGGACCAATTCATGAAGGATTCCTTGAAAACGATGGTTGGATGGATGTTGAGAAAGTTACTGTATTGATTGGAGACCAAGGGTCTGGGAAAAGTACTGTGGCAAAATTAATATCCACATTTTCATGGATTGAAAAAGACTTATTTAGAAGTGCTGGCACTACAAGTAGATTCCGTAAACAGGAACGACTTTTCAAAAATTATTTGATTTACCATCGTATAGACAGTTATCTGAAAGATAATACTGAAATACAATATGAAGGTGATGCATATAAAATAACCTATAAACCCGGCAAGAATCTTAATATACAAGAATCGAATGGACACTATAGCTTGCCTAAAATAACGTATTTTCCCGCAGAAAGAAATTTTGTATCTTCTGTAAAAAAATTAAAAAGTGGACAAAGATTAACCCTATGGTCACAATCACTTCAAGAATTTAAAGAAACATTTCAGGAAGCTAAAGAAAGTTTCAAGGAGAAAGAGACGTTTCACTTGCCAATTGGCAATGTTGACATTGAATATAACAAACTGAATGATATTTTATATGTGAAAGGTGCGGATTATAAAATTCAGCTTGCCGATTCAGCAAGTGGTTTTCAATCTTTTGTGCCCGTTTTTGTTGTCGCTAATTATGTCTCAAGATTATTGGAAAAGGAACAAGAAATGGATGAACAACAACGTGACACGTTTAAGAAAGAGTCTGCTAAAATATTGAACGATAAAACATATACAGAGGAGCAAAAGAGAATCTTATTATCGAATTTAGCAGCTCAAATAAACATTAAACATACAATAAATATTGTTGAAGAGCCAGAACAAAATTTATTTCCGACATCTCAGCAAAAGGTGATACATCATTTGCTTGAATACAATAATAAAGTAAACGAAAATAAACTGATTGTTTCCACACATTCTCCGTATATTCTGAGTGCTCTCAATAATTCAATTTTTGCTGAAGATGTTTTTGAAAAAATAGGAAAATCTATAATCCCTTATGGAGCAGATAAGAGAGTCGCATTTGCCAATGTTTCCGCTTATCAATTCAAGGCTGGAAAGATATTTAGCATAAAAGATGAAGAGACTCAATTAATTGATGCCGAAGCAATAGATAGTTGTTCAGCGGAAATCAATTCTGATTTTGATGAAATGTTGGATTTGTTGTCTGAAAATGGATTTTAATTATGGATGTTCAAAATAACGGCAAACAAATCATAGCTCCGACATTTCAAAAAAATGCTGAATTGAGCAATGACATACGAAAATTCTTTGCGTTAAAGGGGGAACATAAAAGAAAATGGACAGCTGAAAATGCAGATAACCACATTGGTATTTGCCTGAAAATTGATGGTGCATTGATAACGACTCAACAAAATAAATGCGATGGTGGATTGTTATTAGACGACAATCGCTTATATTTAGTTGAATTCAAAGGGAAAGCCTATAAAGATGCTGTAAATCAACTGATTGAAACTGTGGAATTCTTCAAAACGAATTCAAATTATTCTGGTTATGATTTTATTTTTCATGCCAGAATAGTTGGAAAGTCTTTCCCAAGAGCATCAACAGAGCTACAAAAAGCAAAAGTGGATTTAAGAAATTATTTTGGTGAAAAAAAATATCAATTGTATGAACAAGAGGGAAATGAAACTATATGAAAGAGATTGATTTTTGCCAGTAAAATATATTTTAAAATAGACGATAAATAACGCAAGGGAAGAACTTTCATATTCTTTCCTTGTTATTCGACACTAACATTTTGCTATTCCACATCTCTAACAAGGCGGACTGAAAATCCTTCATATGTTGTGTATTTTTCGCTTTCACCCGCAGATATGGCATTTCTACAGACAAAAACGGCATAAGCTGTTTTGTTATTGGAGTACGACGAAGACCAATAGTAACCGTATGACCATTCATAATCGTTTGATTTCGCACCATGCACAACTGTTACATAGCGATGACCTGCATTAGGTAGGAAGACCGCTCCATTTTCCTCCATAATGCTCCAATCGTTGGAAGAGTATGTGTTTTGAGAAAAATCATCATTTGCTCCGTTTGTGAAAGAAATTCCATCTGGCAACGTCCAATTATCAGGAAGCACTACAAGTCCAGGAATCCCATTAACGTTAGCAAGACCTTTTTTGTCTGAGGCATTATTACGTGTATTTATCACATAGTTCCATTCTTCTTTTGTAAGCGTACGCCATTCTCCCGTCTGGTTTCCTCCATTGTTAATCTTATTATATACTCCCCAATCATAGTTTGTTCCTGATATGTCGTTTATTCCATTTCCATAGTCAGCTTCAGTATTTGTCATGTATGGATTTTTATCATCATAACCACTTGTACCCCAACCGAATAAGTCAATCCAACCAGAATAACTATCAGAAATGTTAGCATTGTCACTCTTTTCTGTATTCTCAAATACAGTTCCGTTATTAGCATCTCCTACATAATCCCATTGATTTTCGGCAAAACGCCATGTGTTTGTACTTGCTTGATATTGCAAATTACCTTGTGAAAAATATACTTTCTTGGTCTCGGAAACAGAAAACACAGCTAAAATTGCGCCATCTTTTGTAGAAACAGCAACAGCATCTTGTCGAGCAATTTTTATCTGCGTGCCATCTGCTAATGTGAAATAGACGAAATTCTCATCATAGGTAACTTCATTAAATACTGCTCCACCAAGACCGTCTTTAACGTTCGAAACGAAATTCCAAGAAGAACCATCATCGTATGAAACATACCAGTTGCCATCTTCTATTTTCAAATTTGGTTTTGCTCCATTTTCGCCCGTCACGCGAATCTTATTGTCATTTTCGTCGAGCAATAATTCTCCGTTCAACGTCCAATAGTAATTTCCATCCACATTTGTTACACCTATTGTTGGCGAAGTGCCATTAGTTCCATTATAAATGGTAATTGGTTTTTGATTCTTGAACACAATTGTGTAGCCAATTTCAACACCGTCTTTGGTGATAGGAGTTATACTTGTTATGTAGTCGCCTTCAGTTGAAGCGTTTACAATTGTTTGTAGAGAAACAATGTTCGTGTTGTTCTGCCGGCAAGTTTCTTCCAAAACCGTAACACGTGTTTTCAGATCGTTCACTTCGTCTTTCAACTTGTTGATTTCTTTTTTCCTACATCCAACTAATGCCAGCAATGCCAAGCAAATAATTGATAATACTTTAATTTTTCTCATTGTTATAATTTTTTTCAAAAATACAGAGAGACAAAAATGTATTTGATTGCAATTTGTAGTGAATATCTTAACAAATTGTCGTGAAAATCACGACAATTGTTTATTTTCGTTTTTGCTCAAAATAGTCGGACAATAGGGCGAAAAAGTTGTATTCAAGAATATTGGAAATTCGAAGAAGCAGTTCGGTGTCGATATATTTCTTTTCGAAAATGAGGTACACATTTGTCCTGCAACAATGCAACTCACTTGCCAACCAAGCAGCACTCCGCCTTTGTTGCGTAAGCACATGTTTTATTGCATGACCGATATGTATATCGAAAGTATTTTCCATTAAAAAAGGCGTTGAATCGTCCGCTTGTTCGCTTATTAACTTAGTAGGCATCGCCAAACACCATGAACACCAATAAGCACGAAACGATTCACGCCCTCAGGCGTGCCTCTCTCGCTTCTTACTCTCGTGTTCGTTAAAATTTGGCGATTTTACTAAGTTGAGAATAACAGCGTAAAGCTCAGAAAATTATTATGTTACAAATATTTTACATCATATCATTTGTTTTTGTTTTGTAAAAATAGAAATAAAATGTGAGTTTGGAAGAAACAAATGGAAAAAATGAATGACAAGGAGGGTGGTTTAAAGAATAATTAATGAAAGAGGGATTGTATATTTTTCAAAAATAGAAGATTTACGCCTATGAAATGATAAAAATAACAGAATGCAAATGAGCCGCGAGCAACAAAAAACCCGAAGGATGCACGCCTTCGGGTAAAAAAGTATGTTTACTATGTATAACGAGATGCTAATCCACGTTATGATTTAAATATTTGTTGTCGCCAAATATTATATTTTTAGAATCTTTGTCTATTGAGAACTGCGATGGTGCCGATCCTTGAATTCTGTCGGCAACAGCCTGTTCGATTTGCTGAGCACGGCTCATTGTTGCATGAGGATCAGCGACAGGTTTTTCCGTCATTGGCGTCGCATTACGACGTTGCCATGCCGGAATGTTGTCAAATGAACTTGTATCGTCGGCCTGACGATACGTTTTATAATCAAACTGACTATTCCCCATCAACGTAATATCCGTCGGTTCTTCTTTTGGAAACAATTCCGTCTGAGGTTTTGACAACTGCTGTGGTTCCTGCGTTTTCTGACCAACAACAATCACCTCTTTCGGCTCAGGTTTCTGGAATTCAGGAATATCGCTCATTTCAAAACCTGTTGCAATCATTGTTATACCGATTTCGTCGCCCGATTCCTGTTCGCCAACCATATATCCCCAAGTGATATTCACATTCGTTTCGGATTTCTGACGGATATAATTCATAATGATACCCAACTCGTCGGTTGTAAGTTCGTTTTCGGCAGTCGAAGTGATGTTCAGCAAAATTTTCTTTGCACCATGAATATCCGATTTGTTCAACAACGGACTTCTAAGTGTCTGTTCTACTGCATCGAATGCACGATTTTCGCCAGAGCCGGAGCCTGCCGCCATAATAGAAACGCCACTATCTTTCAACACGGCTTTCACATCATTAAAATCGACGTTCACAAAACCTGTTTTCTGCATTATGTCGGCAATCGCCTTTGTAGCCGTTGCCAATGTTTCGTCGGCACGTTTATAGGTTTCTGTCAATTTCAATGTTCCGAACAATTCGCACAACGTCTGATTATTGATTACCAAAATAGAATCGACATTCTGACTCATTGCTTCCACGCCTCGAATGGCACTTTCCATACGTTCGGGACCTTCGAACGCGTATGGCAATGTTACGATACCGACTGTCAAAATATCTTTCTTCTTTGCAATCTCAGCAATAATCGGAGCCGCGCCGGTACCAGTACCGCCGCCCATTCCTGCCGCGATGAACAGCATCTGCGTATCGGCAAGTTTTTCTTCAATTTCTGCTGTTTTTTCTTTTGCATATTCTTCGCCCAACTCAGGATTACTTCCGCAACCGAGACCAGGACCCAAGACTATTTTGTTCGGGATTGGACTTTTTTCCAAATCCTGACGGTCGGAATTGCAAACTATGAAGTCCACATATTCCATTCCGTCTTTATACATTCTATTAACGGCATTGCCGCCACCGCCGCCAACGCCTATTATCGTGATTGCGGCCGCCTTCTTTGGCTCGCCGAAATTTATTGATTCTGCTATATCCACCATAACTTTACAATTTTAGAGTTACCACATTTTTTAATTTTCATCGTTCATATCAAGTCCGTCGACAAGTTTTTTGCCAATAAAATCGATACCTCTTCTCAAGCGGTCTCCGAACTTTTTATGTTCTTTCGTTTTTTTCTCCACTTTTTCTTCTTCAACAGCAACAACTTCCATCTCTTCAACTGGCGCAGAAGGATCCTCCACCGGTGTTTCTTCAACAATTTCCTGATTTTGCTGTTCCTGTTCGTAGATTTCTGCTGCACGCATCAGCAACCCTACTGCCGTAGAATAGCGGCTGTTGGATAATGTTTCTGCTTTATACAAAACGACTTCTGCCGGTGCTTTTACCGAAGTCTTTTTCGCAATCTTGTATTTCAACAAAACCGTGAAATCTTTCAGATTTGCGCCGCCGCCCGTCACGACCACCTCTGGCAGATCTCTACCATAAGGAGACGTACCAATTGTAAATTGTGCCGAGTCTATAATATCTTCGGCACGCGATTGAATAATTTGTGCCAACCTTTTTATTGACAATTGTTTAGTCTCGTCGGTCGACGAAGTTTTATATGCCAAAACCACATTGTCTTTTGCAAAATCGGCAACAGCACGGCCGTGGCCAATCTTCACACTTTCGGCAACTTCGAACGACATACCATCGCACGACATTGCAATATCCGACGTGATATTGTTTCCTGCTATCGAAACAATTTCCACAGAACGAAGTTTTCCGTCCTTAAAAATTGCTATATCCGACGTTCCACCTCCTATATCTATCAAAGCAACACCATTTTTCCGCTGTTCATCGCTCAGAACCGCTTTTGCCGAAGCAATCGGTTCAAGACAGACAGAACCGACAGTCAGACCAGCACCTTCTATACATTGCTGCAATAAATTCAGGTCATCGATTTTTCCATATACTACATTGAAATTCGCATCAATACGGTGACATGGGCCAACGCCTTCGGGATTGGATATAGTTTCCTTATTATCAATAACATAACTAATTGGAATTACGTCGATAATTTTTTCACCGTAACTAATTGGTGCATTGTGTGCACCCATTTCTAATTGCTCAAGGTCGTCTTTCGAAATCGGTTGCGATGAATCCTGTCTGTTCAATCCCGTGCTATGCGTCATTGAATGTACATGGCGTCCTGCAACACCGACAACAACACAGGTCGGGAAACAGCCTGCTTCCTCACGTGCATGGGCAACAGCCTTTTTGATAGATTCCGTTGCCAACGAAGCATTTATTACTGTACCCACTGCCATGCCAGTTGCATCGACATCGCCCATACCGAGAACTTCAATTCTCCCTTCTTCGTTTTTGCGTCCTACCAACGCTACAATCTTCGTCGTCCCGACATCGATTGCTGAAAACACGCCACTTTTTTCGTGACTTTCCTTTACATTTTCTTCCATACTTTTTTATTTTAAATTTTTGTGCATACAATTTGATTCTTATATTTCAGCGACACCGATTTGTACATGTGCCACATCTCACGTACTTTGTCGGCTCGGTAAAATGTCTTTAAATATTGGAACTTACGTTCGCAGTTGTCCATGTCGCCAAACTCTATCCGCGCAGGTCCCACTTTGCTCACCAATATAAAATTATGATTCGGCGTCACGTAGATTTGTTCAATCATTGGCAGCAGAACCTCGTCGTTTCTAATATTGTCGACCAGCTGTCTTACATCGGCCAACACTTTTTTATTGTCGGCGGTAAATTCGCCCGAAGCCACAATCACACGCGCCGAACCACGACGTGAAATCGGAATCGAGCAGCCATTCTCGTCAACATAAAATGTCTTATCCTTCGCCACAATCCGAACAATCGGCGTACGTTCAACCACATTGATGTGCAGAACGTCGTCGACAGTAAAATACACCTCACTCGAAAGAACCGTGGAATCCGCCTCAATTTTTTTCTCAATATCGGCAATATTGATGTTGATGATTTCTGAACCGACAATCTGGTTTTTGTTCAGGTCAATCATCTCGTACACATCTTCCTCGTTGATAAAATGAGCATGCGACACATTTGCTATCGACACGACAACATCTTTGCAATGCAACTTCGCACGCTCCGTCTCTACAAACGAGAGACAAGCAATTGCGACAATTGTCACAAGCATCAGAGGAATATATGTCACTATCTTTTTCATTACTTACTCAACATTTCTGTTATCGGTTCAACAAGACGGTCAATGTCGCCGGCACCGAGTGTTATCAACACCTCTATTTCTTTGTTTCGCAGCACGTCAAGCAATTCGGTTTTCGAGCAAAGTGTTTTTTCTTTGCAAGTCACTTTGTCAAAAATAATTTTCGACGTAACTTCTGGAATCGGCAATTCGCGTGCAGGATAAATATCCAACAGTATCAACTCGTCGAGCAACGAAAGACTCTCGGCAAATTCCGTTGCAAAATCTCTTGTACGTGTATACAAATGGGGCTGGAATACGCCAGTGAGTTTTTTCCCTGCGTACATTTCGCGAATTGACTGAATGCAAGCCTTGAGTTCAGCGGGATGATGTGCATAATCGTCAATATACACCACATTGTCGGTCGACACATGGACGTCGAACCGGCGAACAACACCTTTCAAATTTTTCGTTGCCGAAAGCAATTCGTCCGTCGTCAATCCATTGAGCAACGATGCTGCCGCGGCAGCGACAAAATTTTCGACGTTTGTTTTTCCTATCAGTCCGAACCGAATGCCTGCGACATCACCCTGTGGCGTGTGAAGCGTCAGCAAAAACGCACCGTCTTTCACCTCGATAGATTTCACATAGAAATCTGCCGAAGAATCCTGCAACGCATAGGTGTACAGTTTTACGCCTTTGGTTTCCAAAACCTGACGGACAGGTTCAAAATTCAATCCTTTCTTATAAATTAGAATGCCGTTATCACGAATCTGACTCACAAATTTGTAGAACGATTCAATCACCGCCTCATGCGTACCATAAATATCCAAGTGATCGGCATCCATTGCCGTAACAATTGCCGTTGATGGGAAAAGATTATGGAACGAACGGTCAAATTCGTCAGCTTCTACAACTACAAACGGTGACTTGGCATCGAACACGAAATTAGATTGGAAATTCTTAGAAATGCCACCTAAAAACGCACTGCAACCTTTTGTAGAGTTTTTCAGCAAAAACGTCGTGAACGTCGTCGTCGATGTCTTTCCATGAGTTCCTGCGATTGCCACCGTATTCTTTTCCTTACAGATAAGTCCAAGTACCTGTGCACGTTTCAAAATTGTGAAACCATTTTCTTTAAAGAACAGATATTCCTTGTTATCCTTTGGAATTGCAGGAGTTATCACAACTATCGTGTTATCGGCCTGTACCGATTGCGGAATTTCATCGACAGAATCTGTATAATGAACAGCCATGCCTTCGGATTCTAACGCGTGCGTCAGTTCCGACGGAGTTCTATCATAGCCATAGACCTTTGCCCCCAGCAAGTTAAAATAACGAGCCAAGGCACTCATGCCGATTCCCCCAATACCGATAAAATAATAGTTTTGTTTCATTTATTTCGTTTTTATCAAATTCACAACCTCGTCGGCAATTCTATTTGCAGAGTCGAATTGAGCCAATTTCTTCGTATTGTTTGACAATTCATTCAATTTTGCCTCGTCGTTGATAAGATTCAGCGCAGTGGAAATCAAATCCTTATCGGCGTCAACATCTTTCACAAGCACGGCAGCGTCTTTGTTTACCAATGCCATTGCATTGTGCGTCTGATGGTCTTCGGCAACATTAGGCGAAGGGACTAAAATTGACGGTTTTCCCAACAGACAAAGTTCCGAAATAGAACTTGCACCGGCACGGGAAATAACCAAGTCAGCCATTGCGTATGCCAAATCCATACGACCAACAAAATCGGTAACGACAAGTCGTTCCGACATAAATGGTTCTGCCGCTTTTCGAGCCGCCTCTATGTAGCCTTTTCCTGTCTGCCACAAAACTTGCACGCCACTTTCTGCAATTTCAGACAAATGAGCAATTACGCTGTTGTTTATTGTACGGGCGCCAAGACTGCCTCCAATAATAAGAAGCACTTTCTTGTCAGCCGAAAATCCAAATTCTTTCAAAGCCTCGGTCTTATCGCCACCAGCAAGATTTTGGCGGACAGGATTTCCCGTCAGCACGATTTTCTCGGCAGGGAAGAATTTTTCCATGCCTTCGTAAGCCACGCAAATTTTCTTTGCATCGTTTTTCAATAATTTATTCGTCACACCGGCAAAACCGTTTTGTTCCTGCAACAAGACAGGCACGCCCATCCGTGCCGCAACCTTCATAGCAGCTCCGCTCGCATATCCGCCAACACCAACAGCAACGTCAGGCTGAAAATCCTTAATAATTTTCTTAGCCTTGCGCATACTTTTGAACAAATCAATCAAAACCGACACATTCTTAAGAATATGTTTACGGTCGAATCCACGTATAGGCAAACCGACAATGTTATAGCCAGCAGCCGGCACACGCTCCATTTCCATACGGCTCTCGGCACCGACAAACAAAATTTCGCAGTCGGGATATTTCTCACGTAACGCATTTGCAATACTTACCGCCGGGAAAATATGACCGCCTGTTCCGCCTCCACTGATTAAAACCTTCATCATAATCTACTCCTTCGTTTCTTTATTTGTTTCACTTTGTTCTTTATTATATTTCGAGATTCCAAGAATAATCCCGAATTCAATACTTGTAATAAACAATGACGACCCACCCGAACTAATTATCGGCAACGTCTGTCCCGTTGCAGGCAGAAGATTCACCACCACGCCCATGTGCAGAAACGCCTGTGCCACAATAATGAACATCAACCCCACGATTACCATCGTGTCAAAACAACGGTCGGTTCGTTTTACCAAAACCAGCACCCGTATCAACAGCCACAAATACGTAAGTACAGTTAGAATCGCACCAATCCAACCCCATTCTTCAATAATGATGGCGTAAATGAAGTCACAATATGCCTGCGACAATTTATAGCGTTGAGTACTATTCCCAGGACCCTTTCCGAACGACATTCCCTCGGCAACGGCTATTTTCGACTGACGAATCTGGTGGTTATCGACATGACTTGTCTTCTTTTTGTCATTTTCGCCTTCAACTTTATACGCAAATCGTTCCAAAGCCGGCGAGAAACTTACCACACGCGTGTTCCACGTTTTAAGACGAGGTAGAACCTTTGCAGCAGGTTCAGGACAAGTCAATATGAGCAATAACGCCATCATGCCGATTCCCATTACGCCGAGTAACGTCAGACCGATGTGTTTCCACGGCAAACGACCAATGTACATCATATAAATCATGATGAAAATCAAGAACAACGCCGACGAGAAATTCGATTTAACCACAAGCAGCGCCGCAATTCCCGAAGTAATGATGATAGGCCACAAGACCTTACGGGTATTGTCCAATTCACCACGATATTTTGCCATGATTTTGGCAGCCAATATCACCAATGCCATTTTCGCAACTTCACTCGGCTGAATGGAAAATCCGAAAATATTCACCCATCGATGCGCACCGTTTATTTCGGGAGCAAACGACGGAATATACGTCATGATGAGCAGAATTATCGCCACAATGTAAATAGCGTATGCGGATTTACGCAAAATCTTCGGTTCGTAGCGATAGACAAGCCACGCCGTTCCCGCAGCAATCAATATACCAACAGCCAAAAGTCCGAACTGCTTTATGAGAACGTTCGTGGAATTAAATTCACCTCCATGGAAAATCACCATGCTCGAAGAACTGTAAACCACAACCAACGAGAAACAAGACAACACAAGATAGATAATCCAAATCGGCTTGTCACCAATCAGGACATCCCAAATCGATCGTATTCCGAGCGACGACAATGTGTTTTTTATTTCCGACGTTGTTTCTGCCATTATAAATTTCTTACTTCTTGTTTAAATTGCAAACCTCTGTCTACATAACTTTTGAATAAATCGAAACTTGCACACGCAGGGGAAAGTAGGACTACATCGCCCGGACTCGCCAACTTGAATGACGTTTCCACGGCTTCTTTCATACTACGAGTTTCAACAATCACATCAATTTTATCGCCAAAAGATTTTTTAAGTTTTTCGTTATCAATTCCAAGACAAACCAACGCTTTGACTTTTTCTTCAGCCAATTTGTACAATTCGGAATAATCGTTGCCCTTGTCGGTTCCGCCTGCAATCCAGATAACTTTTTTCGTCATACTGTCGAGTGCGTACCACACGGAATTGACATTTGTCGCTTTAGAATCGTTTACAAATTCGACACCTTTTACCAAAAATGGGACTTTCTCAAGACGGTGTTCAACATTCTTAAACGACTTGAGACTTTCGCGAATCTTTTCATTCTTAATATCGACAGCCTTCGCAGCAAGCATTGCCGCCATTGAATTGCCGTAGTTATGCTTTCCCTGCAATTGCATGGTATCTACGTCAATATTGAAACCGTCGCGAACGTTTACAAAAATATTTCCGCCCTTTAAATATGCCTGCTTCGAAGAGTCATCGGAAACGGTGAATGCCCACGATTCGGGAGCAACGGTACGTTTGCCTATTTCATCTATCAAAACTTGGTCGTCGCTACAGTAAATAAACGTATCGTCCGACTGCATGTTCTGCAAAATGCGGAATTTTGAATTAATATAATTCTGGAATTTATATTCGTAACGGTCCAAATGGTCGGGAGTGATATTCAGCAAAATTGCAATATCGGCACGGAAATCATACATGTGGTCTAATTGGAAATTACTGATTTCCAACACATAATAATCAAAATTTTCGTGAGCGACCTGCAATGCGAAACTTTTACCAATATTTCCCGCCAAACCGACGTTCAAACCAGCCTGTTTAAGGATATGATATGTCAACAATGTAGTGGTAGTCTTACCGTTACTGCCTGTTATGCAAATCAATTTTGCATTTGTATAACGAGCCGCAAATTCCAAATCGGAAATCACAGGAGTCTGCATCGACAGCAATTTTACGATAAGTGGTGCGTCGGAACGGATTCCCGGACTTTTTATGACTTCACTCGCCTGAAGAATTTTTTCTTCGGTGTGTCCAGACTCTTCAAACTCAATGTTATTTTCAACCAACATCGATTTGTACTGTTCCTTGATTGTTCCATTGTCGGAAACAAACACGTCGAATCCTTTCTCTTTTGCCAAAATAGCAGCACCAACTCCGCTTTCGGCAGCACCAAGTACGACTATGAAATTATCTTTTTTCATTTATTTTATTAACGCAATTTTAATGTTACCAATGTCAAAGCAGCCAACATCAAGCCAACAAGCCAGAAGCGGGCAACGATTTTTGATTCAGGAAGTCCTTTTTTCTGATAATGATGATGCAAAGGCGCCATCAAAAACAACCGCTGACCTTCGCCGTATTTCTTTTTCGTCTTTTTGAAGTACGACACCTGAAGAATAACCGACACACTTTCTGCCAAGAAGATTCCGCACAAAATCGGAATCAACAATTCTTTACGAATCAAAATTGCGAATACGCCGATAATTCCACCGAGCATCAAACTACCCGTGTCGCCCATAAATACTTGTGCCGGGAAGGCGTTGTACCACAAAAATCCGATAGTGGCACCCAAAAATGCACATGCATATACGACCAATTCTCCAGAATACGGTATATACATAATATTCAAGTAATTAGAATAAATCGCATTACCCGAAAGATATGCCAAAACACCAAGAACCGCACCGACAATTGCCGTCGTTCCCGTGGCGAGACCGTCGAGTCCGTCAGTCAAATTTACACCGTTCGAAACCGCCGTGGTGACAAAAATCACGACAAGTACAAAAATTATCCAACCAACCCAAACAGCATTTTGCCCAAGGAATCCCACTATTGATTTGTAGTCGAATTCATGATTCTTTACAAATGGGATAGTTGTTTTTGTAGATTTTTCGCCATACAATTCCACACGAGTGTGCTCTATTTGTTCTTGGCTATACTGCTGTTGCGTAGTTGGAATGACCTCCGACTTGTCTACAATCACCACGTCGTTATTAAAATACAACGTCAATGCAACTACAAATCCGCAAATCACCTGTCCCACAATCTTATAGCGTCCCGGCATTCCCTCTTTGTTCTTTTTGAACACTTTAATGTAATCGTCCATGAAGCCGAGCAGACAGAACCAAATCGTCGTGAACAGCATCAGAAGAATGTACACGTTAGTAAGATTGGCAAAAAACAACGTTGCCAGCATTATCGAGATGAAGATGAGGATTCCACCCATCGTCGGCGTTCCCTTTTTCTGCATCTGGCCTTCGAGTCCAAGATTACGGATAATCTCGCCGATTTGCTTTTTCTGCAATGTTTCTATCAGTTTCTTACCAAACAAAATTGAAATAAGCAATGCCGTGATAAACGCAAAGCCCGCCCGGAACGACAGATATTGGAAAACACCTGCTCCTGGGAAATCAAACTGGTCTAAATACGAGAATAAATGATATAGCATATTATTGTAAATTAAAAAATTCCTTAACTATTTCTCTGTCGTCAAAATGATGTTTGACGCCTTGTATTTCTTGATATGGCTCGTGACCTTTGCCTGCAATCAGAATAACGTCGCCGCTCTGGGCAAACAGGGTTGCTGTTTTTATTGCCTGCTTACGGTCGAGCACGGTGATGACATTCGGCAGATACTGCGGTTCAACGCCGTCGAGCATCTGTTGGGCGATGTCGGCAGGGTCTTCGTTACGCGGATTGTCCGACGTAAAAATCACCTGATTACTCAAACGGGCACAAATTTTTCCCATAAGCGGACGTTTGGTCTTGTCGCGGTTTCCGCCTGCACCAACCACGGTGATTATCTTATTTGTCTTTGGACACAAAGCCTTCAACGTCGACAAAATGTTTTCCAACGCATCGGGCGTATGTGCGTAATCAACCACGGCCGTAACATTGTCGTTTCGCTTGAAAAATTCAATTCTACCTGCAACCGGCGTCAATGCGCTAAGAACCTCGAGTACACGCTGTTTATCTTGATGCAACAACATTGCAGCCGAATAAACCGCCAACAAATTATATGCGTTGAAATATCCAATAAACTTAGCCCAAACCTCAACGCCGTCAATCTTCAGCAACATGCCGTCGAACTGTTGTTCCAAAACGCGACATTTGAAATCGCTCATGCTCTTCAGCGAATACGTACTTTTTTGAGCCTTTGTATTCTGTAGCATAACCAATCCGTTGCGGTCGTCTTCGTTAGTCAATGCAAAAGCATTGGCAGGTAAGTCGTCGAAGAATGATTTTTTCACTCTCAAATATTCCGCAAACGTTTTGTGATAATCCAAATGGTCTTGCGTCAAGTTGGTGAAAATGCCACCCGAATAGACCACGCCAGCCGTTCTATGCTGATGGATTGCGTGCGAACTGACTTCCATAAAACAATATGTACAGCCTGCTTGCTGCATTTTGTCGAACATACTATATAGCTGCACCATGTCGGGCGTAGTATGAGTTGACGGAAATTCTTCCTGAGCAACATAATTCACCACAGTTGAAAGCAGACCACATTTATTGCCCAACTTCGTGAACATGCGATAGAGCAACGTCGCCGTGGTTGTTTTTCCGTTTGTTCCCGTCACGCCCACAACCTTCAATTTGCCAAAGTCAATTCCATAGAAATTCCGAAGCATGTAGCCACACGCAATCACCGAATTCTTCACCACAACGTACGTCACATTCGGATTGACAATCTTGGGAAGTTGTTCACAAACCACAACAGACGCGCCCAATTCCTCCGCCTTGCCGATAAACGAATGTCCGTCGACAGCCACGCCACGGATAGCGACAAAAGCCATGTCTTTCGCAATGTTACGGGAATCCGTGTCAATTGCGACGACATTTTTCTCATCGTTTCCGACAATCTTTACGATTTCAACGTCGGCAAGAATGCTCTGTAAACTACAATTCTTCATCATTCAAAATTTAACACTATTAAATCACCTTTTCTGAACGGCGTTTCGGGTAAAATTGACTGACGAGTCAATCTGCCGGCACCGTGACATTCCACTTGCAAATTCAAACTATCGGCTATGTACAACACATCGCGCATTCCCATTCCACGCAGATTCGGCATTTTGTTCGACTCCATTTTCACCGATGTAGCCTTCACCTTATTTTTGTCAACTTCGGTGTGAACCCAGTCGGAACCTGAGGATTTATCGAACGGAATTGAGAGGTTTTTAAAAATTTTCCCAAAATCCTGAACATTACCATTCGAAACCGTCGGCACAAAAGAATTTGCCGCCTTGTCATCTATAACTGCATGATTCAAAAGACTTTCGTCCATAAAGAAAATTCTGTCGGCAATTTTTCGGAACACACCCACGGCACTATATTCTCCACCGTCTTTTGCCTGAATCACTATGATGCAGGAATATTTTGGATTGTCGGCAGGGAAATAACCACAGAACGACCCACGCCATTTCCCTTTGTTGTAATGACCTTTTTCGAATGTCTGTGCCGTTCCCGTCTTACCAGCAATTTTATAATATTTGCTTTTGTATTTCTTGGCCGTTCCGTCTTCAACTACAGCTTCGAGTATTTTGTGAGACTTTTCTATCGTTTCCTTCGTGCATATGCTTCCCTTTATGACGCTCGGTTTGAAGCGTTTCACCACCTTGTTGTTTTTCCGAATTTCGCGTACATAATGTGGTCTGACAATCTTTCCGTTGTTTGCCACGGCGTTATAGAACGTCAGAATCTGCATCGGAGTAAGTTCAATATCGTAGCCATACGACATCTGTAGCAACGTGCCATTTTCGTACGATTTCATTGTCGGGTCCTTCATACGCGGAGCCGCTTCGCCGATCAAATCAACGCCCGACTTTTGGTCAAGTTCAAACGTTTTCATCCGCTGAATGTAATCCCATTCCTTTCCCGTCGACCAATAGTATTTGTCAACTATACGGCTGATTCCCACATTCGACGAATTGGCAAAAATATCCTTTACCGATAGTTTCGGAGCAGCGCCTTTGTTATGATTCCAGTCTGTCACGGTTAAGTCGGCACGTGGATAATACCACAGACCGCCACCAATGTCCAACGTGTCGTCCAAATCCACATAATGATCTTCGAAAGCAGCCATCAAGGCAGAAAGTTTAATCGTAGAACCTGGGTCGCAACGCTCTTTCACGGCATAATTATAGTTTTCGTAGAAAGCAGAATCAGTCGCACTGTCGTTATGCGAAAGATTCGAAGTAGCAATGATTTCGCCCGTCTTTACATCCATTACAATCGCACAGCCCCACTCCGCGTCATATTTTGTAAGAACGTTATTCAATTCCTCGTGCGTAATCATTTGAATTTCAGCATCTATCGTCGTCACAACATCGTCACCGTCACCAATATCGCTGACATCGCCAGCTATAGAACCTTGTCGTTTCAATTCAGGGTCGCCGTATAAATATTTGTCAAACGCACCTTCTATGCCATTGGTTCCATGATTTTCGCGGAACGTACCAATTACACGATTTGCGACGCCGCCGTACGGGTACACACGGTTGTTCACCACTTCGACATGAAAACCGCCCCTGTAGGCACCGTCGCGAAGAAGCGGCAACTTCTTCAACGCCTGCAAGGTTGTGAAGTCGACATTTTTCTCATGCAGACGAAGAATTCTCTTATTTTTCTGTGCTGAGATAATTTTATTATAATAGTACTTCTTATCGTGTCCAGGTTCGTTGAACACCCTTGCCAAACCGTCAGCCAATGAATCCAAAACAGTTTTATTCAACAAATCGGGATTTTTCTTGAAATGCTCAATGCGACTGTCAAAATAAACCGCATACTCCGACACGGAACAAGCAAGCACGTTGCCGTTTCGATCAAGAATATCACCACGTTTGGGTACAACTGGTTTATTCATAATCTCTTCGTTTTCCGCCCTCAATTCCGGACCCTCCACATACATAATACGCCCGACTTTGAACAAAACACCCGCAGCCACGCCGAATATTACGACGAGCACCACTATATACCGATTGGTTATCTTCTTTATTATTTCCTTATCATTTTCCATTCACCGAAATCGTATATGCAGGGGTTTTTGATTCTTTCAAGCCCAAATCTTTCTCTTCGATTTGCTCTCGGAGATTGATTAACTTCTTTTTATTTATAAGTATCTGCTGGGTGGAAACATATTCCGCACGCAAATCCTTTATTTCTTTTTCCAACTTTGCATTTTGTTTTTGCAAATGATATGCACGATAGCCGATTTCAGTAGAAACAAGGCTCAGGAGCAAAATGACGGCAAAAATCGGAAGAAAGCCCTTCACCTTCTCCGAAGTAAGAAAACCGCCAGTAAGAAACTGTGCCACGGAATTCATAACACCCTTGTCATTAGCACCTTTAGCCATTTTTTTCCACTATTCTTAATTTCGCACTACGAGCACGATTGTTTTCTTTTACTTCCTCATCGCTCGGAACAATCACTTTTTTGGTAATTGCCGTAAACGGCGACGATACGTTTCCATAAAAATCTTGTTCCATCACCCCATCGACATTGCCAGTTTTAAAGAAATTCTTCACCAACCTGTCTTCCAGCGAATGATAGGTGATGACAACAAATCTTCCACCCGGTTTCAGCACGGCAAGACCGCCGCTCAAAAAATCCTTCAACGCCTGCATTTCGTTATTCACCTCGATTCGCAACGCCTGAAACACTTGCGACAGATATTTATTCTCAGTCTGTTTGTTGCAGAATTTCTGTCCAATATGCTTCAGTTGTTCGGTTGAAACAATCGGTGCCGCATTTCTGCAAGCGATTATTTCTTGCGCCAACCGACGGGCGTTGGCGATTTCGCCATAATTCCGAAACACATCGGTTAACTGTCGTTCGTCGTATTCATTCACCACATTCGAGGCACTTTTCTTCACCGACCTGTCCATTCTCATGTCAAGCGGTCCATCGTGACGGAATGAAAAACCACGTTCGGCATCGTCGAAATGGTGGGAAGAAACGCCCAAGTCCGCCAAAATGCCATCAACGCCGCCCACGCCGAAGTATTGAATGAAATTCTTGACATAGGCGAAATTGTGATGAACAAACGTAAATTGTTCCGAATCGAAACCGTTCTGTTTAGCGTCGGAATCCTGGTCAAAACCGAACAGATGTCCGCCGTTGAGTTTCGCTAGTATCGCCGCCGAATGTCCCCCGCCGCCAAAGGTGGCATCAACATATATTCCTTTCGGATGTATATTCAGTCCTTCGATTGATTCATTCAAAAGGACGGGAACATGATATTTCATATAGCGTTACTCATTCAATTTAAAATCATCTGTAAAAATTTCACCAGCCAATTGTTCAAAATCCTCCTGAGACATCTTTCCAGCCTCGAATTTAGATTTATCCCATATCTCAATAATTCCTTCAACACCAAGAAAAACAACGTCTTTCGAAAGTCCCGCCACTTCGGCAAGATTTTTCGGAACCAACAAACGGTTCATAGAATCCAGCGAAAGTTCCGCAGTCCCTTTGCTAAATTCCGTCATGAAAAGATTATGTTTCTTGTTGAGAATCGGATTCAACTTTTTCATCAACTGCTGCATCATGTCCTGCCACGTCTCGATAGGATGAAGTTCCAAGCAATCTTTGTAGATACTTTTCTTCAACACGAAATGTGCGCCTTCGCCCGTCTCGCCTAATTGGCGGAACAGCGGAGACGGCAGCGGAACTCGTCCCTTCGCATCGATTTTTGCCGTGTGTTCACCTACAAATGTCAACATAAAATTTCCAATATGAATTCGTTGGTAAAATTAAACACAATTTTCCCACTTTCTTACATTTTTTGCCATTTTTTCCCACTTTGTTGATAACTTTTCTGCAAGATGACTGCAATTCAGTAAAAACAAAGGATTGGAAGACATTTTCGTTGTGAATAAGTGAAAATGTATTGCATTCGAATGAATTTATCACCCGACATCCGCTATTGGAAATGCAAAATTTCCGTCAGAAAAACAGATTGATTTATATAAAAAAAGTAGAGACGCGATTAATCACGTCTCTACAACAAAAATTCCAAATTATTTTATACTTCTACCACTTCTTGATATCCTCGTTGAACATCAACATTCTGAATTGCGACAATAAATGAAGATGTTCTATTTTTCCGCTAAACGTATATACGTTTCCTGCTTCAAGTTTATCGTCTGTCGGTCCTTGAATACCACCGCCGACTTCGAGTTCTTCATTTTTTCTATCCTTCACCACCAAACCTGCATGAGGTCCCATGAAACTGCTGTTGTCTACAGCTTTCACACGTGCTTCAATAAGAACCTTATCAAATTCCATAGCAGTAACCCACACGCTCAAAATTTCTATTTTATCTAAATTTTTTGTCTGCTCGAAAGGCAAGAACAATGTGTCAGACTCTTTCGAGAACATTTGCGTCAGCACCTCGTTGGCTTTTTGTCTTTCCACCGTTGCCGATTCCGACAACTGTAGGAACAAGTCCATATCGTCCATCGACTGTTGTTGTTTTGCCTCTAAATCGGCGATTTTTCCTGCAAAATAATTAGCCGTGTCTGCGTAAGACGCAAGCGACACTTGATTTTTCTTGTTTCCACACGATGCGAACGCCAATGCGATTAAAGCGAACGCCAATACATTTTTTAAATTCATATTATTCATCTTTATTTGCTGCTTTGTCATAAGAACGTACAATACCTTTTATCATAGCGGAACTGAAGCCATTATGCTCCATTTCGTTAAGTCCCTCGATTGTTATACCACGAGGCGTCGTAACCTTGTCGATTTCATCTTCGGGATGTGAATGTAGCTGTAGCAATAGCTCTGCCGCTCCCTTCGCCGTCTGTGCCGCAATGAGTTCAGCCTCGCCAGCATGAAAGCCGATTTGCGTGCCGCCTTGCGACGCTGCACGTATTGCACGCAAGAAGTATGCAATTCCGCAAGAGCCCAACGCAGTAGCCGAAAGCATCAACTCTTCGTCAATCACAAGCGTTTTCCCCAACATATTAAATATGTCTACTACTTCTTCGAACTGTTTTGAATCTGGTTTATTCGTTGCAATACACGTCATTGACTGGCGGATGCGGATTGCCGTGTTCGGCATTGTACGGGCAATGCAGATGTCCTTGCCGATTTTTTTCTGAAATTCAGCAATTTCCACACCTGTAACGATAGTCACAAGCGTATGTTGTTCCGTGAACGCATCTTTTATTCCGTCCAAAATCATCTCATAAATATGAGGAACCACGGCAAGAATAACAATCCGAGCCTTCGAAACCGCATCGGCATTGTTTTCTTGAAAATTGAAACCATTTTCGTGCAAGTTTTTAGGCAAATCAGATTTCTTACGCGTAATAATTATCTGTTCCGCCTTGTATCTGCCTGCATTTACCAAACCTTCGGCGATAGACATTCCAATGTTCCCGCCCCCGATAATTGCTATTGTTGTGTTAAAATCCATGATACATTTTTTGTCGGCGAAAGATACAACCTTTTTCGTTATGGCTGACATTTATAGATTTTTTTCTTTTTTAGACAATTAAATCCATGTATGAAACAAATCCAAAATTCCACATTCTTTGGTTATTCGGTGTGTATGAATCCCTAGTGTTGCGGCAGCGTCGAGATTTTCCTGCAAATCGTCGACGAACAAAGTTTCTTCGGGAACAATGTCGGCGTCACGCAATACATATTTAAATATGTCGGGATTCGGTTTCCGCATTCCAAGTTCGTTGGAATACCACACTTTTTCGAACAAATCGTAATTCGAGGAAATTGGAAGGTTCTGTTTTTGCGCAATTTTTCCAAATTCGCCGGTATGAATTTCGTTCGTATTGCTCAGCAAAAACGTCCGATATTTCTTTTTCAACGCGAGCAGCAACGGAATATGTTCCTTCGGATAACCGACCAAAATAGCATTCCACGCAGCAAGAACTTGTTCCTTCGTAACGGGCTGCGGTGCCAACGATTGCAAATGCGACAGAAAATCGTCGGGCGTTACTTTCCCGCATTCAAACGAAAGGAACAAATCGTTAGAAAACAAATAATCCAAAACCTGTTTGCCAGAACATTGGAACAACTGTGAAAAAGCGTCTATAGTCCGGCGTTCGTCAATCTGAAACACCACGCCGCCAAAATCGAATATGATATTTTTAATTTTGTCTTTCATAGAGAAAAAAAATATTTCGCTTGCAAAATAACACAATTTGTCTATTTTTGCACTCGAAAACTTTTAGAAATAAAAGTCGGGCTCTTAGCTCAGCTGGTTAGAGCACCTGACTCATAATCAGGTGGTCGCTGGTTCAAGCCCAGCAGGGCCCACGAAAGCACTTACGAATGTGAGTGCTTTTTTTGTAACCCCCAAAGCCGAAGAATTGCGATTTGTGCTACTCCTCGGCTTTACAATAGTATTGTTCTTTGGTTTGAAATGGGAATTTCTACAAATCTCGCACAAGGCGAACAGACCGCCCTTCGTAGCGGTTTTCGTTGCCGTCCATGCCAAGATAGTCACTAAAGAAGTACATATTGTAGGTGTAGTTGTCGAACGCAGACGAAGACCAATAGGATCCGAAGTAACCTACGTCCTCAACATCCAAACCGTTACGAATGCCAACGGCTGGAAAAAAAACGGCACCGTAAGCCTCCATCCTACACCAGTCTACTATCGTATATATATTATCATCGTATCCGTTCGTTCCAGTTTTGAATGTAATACCTTCTGGTGCAGTCCAGTTGTCTGGCAACAATATTATTCCTGTAATTCTGTTCACCGTTGCAGAACCCTTCAACAAAATTGCGTCGTCTCTATCATAAAGCAAATACATCCATTCTTCGTATGTTAGAGTTCTCCACAAACCCGCCTGATTACCAGCATTATTTATTTTGTTGTACACGCCCCAGTCGGCATTTGCAAACTCACCCGTGAGGTTGTTGATTTTTTCACCGCCTACATAGTAATCAGTAGAGATTGTACTTGTCGAATACGGTTGGTATTCATTCGCTCCACTGTTCCAACCTGACGTAGCCCAACCGAACAGGTCTATCCAGCCATCATACGTTGAAGATATATTTGCATTATCACTCCCTTTTATAGTACCTCCATAATGCCCATTATCATCTGGTGTTTGCGTACCAACATAATCCCATTGGTTTTCTGCAAAACGCCACGTGCCTGTTCTAGCTTGATATTGCAAGTTTCCCTGAGAAAAATACACCTGTTTGTCTGCGGAAACAGAGAATGGAGTTTGTATCGCACCGTTTTCATTGGTTGACTGAAGCACGACTAACTGCATTGCTTTAGACTTCGTAGTAATTTTCACATACGATTCTCGTGCGCCACCTTGGTCATTTTCAGTCACTGATACCGTAACTGTTTCTGTCCCATCACCCGATGATGGAGACACCAATAACCAATCTGCTGGAGTTTCTGCCACCCACGACTCGGACGTGGTAATAGTAACAACCTTGGACTGTGCGGTCTTATTTAAAATCAGTTCTCTCTTCGACAATTTCAACGAAACCGTCACTTCTGGTTCATCGCCACATGCGGTAAGCATCTCTCCCGCAATGCTCAATATAATAAGACTTCTTAATAATTTCATAATCGCACATTAATGTTTTATGGCAAAAATAAAGAATCTTTCCATGTAAATTTATATATAATTTTATTTTTTTCGTGTACTTAAATTAAATATAATTCTCGTATCTTTGGTATCAAATCAAACATTGTCCCGATAAAAAATACAAACTGCAGTGGGAAAAGAGAGGTTCTATTGATGACATCAAAAAAGGCCATCCTTTCGGACAGCCTTTGAAAATTCTATAAAATCGAGGATTATCCCCTATCCCATCACAACCTCAACAGTGTGTGTCTTTCCTGCTTCTTGCATTGGAACTACAATGCCGTTGATTTCTTTTCCATTCACAATCAGTTTCTTAACACCTTTGCTTACGTGGTCAGGATTCTTGACTGTGATTTGGTATGTAGCACCACGGAACTGACGTGTCATTGAGAAGCCATCCCATGCTTTTGGAATACAAGGATTGATAGAAATACCATCGTAATCTGGTTTCAAACCAAGAATGTATTGAATGATTGCATAGAAGTTCCATGCAGCAGTACCGCTCAACCACGAGTTCTTTGCCTCGCCCGGACGATATGCATCTTTTCCTGCAATCATCTGGCAATATACGTATGGTTCGACCTTGTGAAGGTCTGAAATGTCTTCCAAGAAACTTGGAGCAATCTTCGTGTAGTATTCGTAAGCGCGGTCGCCACGGCCAATCATAGTTTCACCAATCATAATCCATGGATTGTTGTGGCAGAAAATACCTGCATTTTCTTTGTAACCAGCTGGATATGTTGAAATTTCACCATATTCAATATAGTATTTTGTGAAAGCAGGGTTGTTCAACACAATACCATATTCGCAATCAAGGCGTTCTTTCACAGAATCCAATGCCTTTTGGCAAAGACCTTCTTCCTTACCGATTTCGGCCATTGTACACCAGCCTTGCGATTCAATGAAGATTTTACCTTCCTCGTTTTCGTTTGAACCAACTTTGCGACCGAAGTAGTCGTATGCACGCAAGTACCATTCTCCGTCCCAACCGTCTTTCTTAACGGCTTCAATCATATTGTCAACGTGTTTTTGAGCTTCGGCAGCTTCGTCGTTTTTACCGATTTGCTTGCAAAGTTTCACAAATTCTTTACCATAAATAACGAACAAACCTGCAATCATCAACGATTCAGCCGTACGGCCTTTCTTATTGCCAGTTGTCTGGAATGATTCGTTCGGATCGTTCGAGAAGCAGTTCAAGTTCAAACAGTCGTTCCAGTCTGCACGGCCAATCAATGGCAAGTTGTGAGGACCAAGATTGTTCACCACGTGGTAGAACGAAATCTTCAAGTGTTCGAAATGTGTTTTTGCCTTTGATTCGTCATTATCGAACGGAACCATTTCGTCAAGGATAGAGAAGTCGCCTGTTTCCTTGATGTATTCCGTAGTTGAAAGAATCAACCAAAGCGGGTCGTCGTTGAAGTCGCCACCGATTGCCGAGTTACCTTTCTTGGTAAGTGGCTGATATTGATGGTAGCACGAACCGTCTTCGAACTGCGTGGCGGCAATGTCGAGGATTCTTTCGCGGGCACGTGCAGGAATTTGATGTACGAAACCAATCAAATCTTGGTTGCTGTCGCGGAAGCCCATTCCACGTCCGATGCCCGATTCGAAGAACGAAGCCGAACGCGACATGTTGAACGTAATCATACATTGGTATTGGTTCCAGATGTTCACCATACGGTCAAGACGTTCGTCGTTCGATTTGATAGTGATTTTGCCAAGCAAGTTATCCCAGTAAGAACGAAGTTCGTTGAAAGCAGCTTGCACTTTTTCAACAGTGTCGTATTTTGCTATCATTGCCTTAGCCGGTTTCTTATTGATAACCAACTTGCTTTCCCATTTTTCTTCGGGAGCAACTTCCACGTAACCAAGCATAAAGATGAAATCTTTGCTTGCGCCAGGTGCCAATTCCACTTCAATGTAGTGCGATGCGATTGGCGACCAGCCGTGTGCCTCGGTGTTACGAGGTTTACCTTCCATTACAGCGTCAGGGCAATCGAAACCATTGTACAAGCCGATGAACGACTCGCGGTCGGTGTCGTAGCCTTGGATTGGCGTATTTACCGAATAGAACGCATAGTGGTTACGACGTTCTTTGAATTCAGTTTTGTGATAAATCACAGAATCTTCAATTTCAACCTCGCCGGTAGAGAAGTTACGTTGGAAGTTTTCCATATCATCGGAAGCGTTCCACAAACACCATTCGATGAACGAGAACAGTTTCAGTTTCTTTGTTTCCTTGCTGTCGTTCTTCAACGAAACTTTCAAGATTTCGCCCCAGAAACCAAGTGGAACAAATTGAAGAACCTCAGCCTGTACGCCGTTTTTCTCACCAATAATCTTGGTGTAACTCATACCATGGTGGCATTCGTACTTGTCAAGTGGAGTTTTGCAAGGTTTCCAGCCTGGATTCCACACTGTGTCACCGTCTTTGATGTAAAAATATTTTCCACCATCGTCGGTTGGTACATTATTATAACGGTAACGAGTCAAACGGCGGAATTTTGCATCTTTGTAGAACGTGTAGCCGCCACCCGTGTTAGATACTAAAGAAAAGAAATCCTCATTACCAAGATAGTTGATCCAAGGATAAGGAGTTTTGGGATTTGTGATGACGTATTCTCTGTTCGCGTCATCGAAAAAGCCGTATTTCATAGTTATTTTTTATTATTAAACATCGAAATTTTGAGTGGCGAAAGATAGTCATAATTTCTGAAATACAACACACTATTTTTTGAAAATAGAATTAAAATCCACACCTCCGCTGTTATAAATTGTGGAAATGAATTTTAGTTGTAATTTTGACGCAGTAAAAGCGATGTTAAGTACTATAAAAGATAATATTGTAGCAGCACTGCCATTTTGGTGCAAGACAGTTCTTCAAGCTATTGTTTTGTCCTTTCTAATACGTTTTTGTTTTTTTATAGAGCTACATTTTCGTTTACAAATTGCCATCGAAAAACTTTTAATTGTTCTTAGCGGTTTCTTTTATTATGACTTGTTGCTGATGGCATCAATCTTTGTTATAGCTTTTATTCCGTATGTATTTTTGCAAAAACTTTCACCCAAAACGAACCAAGTTATTATACAAGGAATCTTAGGTCTGTATACAATTACAACTGCACTTTTAGCGGAATATTATTGTGAGGTTTCACGCCCATTGGATCAAGTCGTTTTTGCGTATTCTCCGCAAGAATTATGGTCAACCGTAATAGCATCTACGCAGTTTTCTTTTGTAACAATTATTTTCTTGTGTTTGTATATTGTTGCATGGTACAGTTCCTATCGTTTTCGAAAAATCATGAAACCGACAGTATTTTTTTCAGGAGTGATGCTAACTTTGTCTTGTACTGCATTTGCGTTGTTTCGCTGCAAGTCAATTGTTAGAAGCGAGAAAGGATATGTACTACATTCCGATTTCTACCTTGCGGTAAATCAAGTTTTATATACCTACATAAAAATTACAGATTATACACAAGCAGATGAAGAAAATGTCTCTTTAGAAAGCATTCAGAATGCCGCTCAATGGTGGTGGAGCCAAAATAATTCACGTTCCTACTACGATTTGCAATATCCATTTTTGTATAAAAATACTGATGTTGACATTTTAGGTCAATTCTTTAATACAACGAGCGACGGGAATTGTCCCAATTTCGTATTTATAATTGTTGAAGGTCTGGGACGGAAATTAACGGTGGACAATCCCAAATATTCGTTCACACCATTTTTAGACAGCATTGCATGCCAAGGTTTGTTTTGGCCGAATTGTTTATCTACTACAGAACGTACATTTGGCGTACTGCCAGCAGTATTTGCCTCCGTTCCTCAGGGCAGACGAGGATTCGCCAATAGACGAATTCCGATGGCAGAACACAACTCATTGTTGAATGACTTACAAGATAATGGATATTATACATCTTTCTTCTATGGTGGTTGTGCTTCTTTCTCTGGACAGGAAAATTTCTTGCGAAAAAATCATATATCACAGATTATGGATATTTCGCCAGCAGAATCTAAAAACACACAAGAACTACTCCGTGAAAACCACCGTTGGGGCGTAGATGACGAAATAATGATAGATTCGGCTATTTGTCGCAAACAGAAAAATATGCAACCGAATCCGTTTTTTGATATCTATTTAACATTGACCACCCACGAACCATTCGTGTTTGACGGAATCGAATCGTACGAACAAATAGCACTTGACCTTTGCAGAACCGACACAAGCCACGAAGCGAATATCATACGGAATCATAAAAACATTTATGCAACATATCTATATACAGACAATGCTTTACGAAATTTGTTCCTCTATTATAAAACGCGTAAAGACTTTCGAAATACAATTTTTGTAATCACTGGCGACCACCGCATGGCTTTTGTAAACGACGGGAAGAACCATCTTCGTAAATATAATGTTCCGCTAATAATCTACTCCCCTTTATTGAAACGACCAAGGCACATGGAATCGGTGGTTTCACATTATGACATTGCACCTTCGTTAACGTCTTATCTAAAGAAGAATTATTCATGTAAATTTCCTGAAACGACACATTATTTGGGTGAATCACTTGATACGACGATAAGGTTTGTATCAAAGAAGAAACAAATATTTATGCTGAACAACCGTGCAATTGAGGAGTGGATACACGACTCGTTGTACCTGTATAATAACGAATTATACTTGATACTACCGAACCTTGATGTGAAATGGTATGAGAATGAGGCGGAAAAAGAACGGATGAAACAAGAACTTGCGATGTTTCAATCTCTAAGTGTTTACACCGTTGATAATAATTATTTGAGAAAACCTATTTCTAATAAAGAAAAGACAAACGACAACTAAACCGAAATTATGAGCACAGACAATTAATAACCCATTAATTGCCTTGTGAATGATATTTAAACGTATCTTTGTAAAATAAATATATTGATTATATGGCTCGATCAGTAGACATATCTATTGTAGTTTCGGTGTTTAACGAAGCAGAGGGCATAGCCAACAGTTATGCAGAATTTAGCCGTGTTTTGTCGGCAATGGCTGAATCGTACGAATTGGTTTTTGTGAACGACGGCAGCACGGATGCCACGCTCTCAATTTTAAAACCGATTGCAGAGTCTGACGAACACGTAAGACTGATAAATTTCTCGAAGAATTTCGGTCATGAGTCTGCAATGATAGCTGGAATCGACTATGCCAAAGGAGATGCGATTATTTGCATGGACAGCGATTTACAGCATCCGCCCGTAAAAATTCCAGAAATGGTTGCTCGTTGGAAAGACGGATTTGATGTGGTGAATATGGTCCGTCTGGAACGGAAGGACGCTACGCTTATGAACAAAATCACGTCAAAGTGTTTTTATAAATTCATCAACAGCATATCCGACGCCAAGTTGGCGGAAAATGCTTCGGATTTTTTCCTAATTTCAAGAAATGTCGCCGAAGTTCTGAAGAAAGATTTTCGTGAACGAACCCGATTTTTGCGTGGTTTGATACAATTGGTTGGATTCACCAAAACCACAATGGAATATGTTGCACAAGAACGTACGGCTGGCAAAAGCCATTATTCGTTTTTTAAATTGTTGAAACTTTCATTTTCGGCAATTTCTTCGTTTTCAAAAATTCCATTGCAATTAGGAATTTTTGCGGGAATCATCTTCGGTTGTATCAGTTTGATTTTGATTGTGTATTCGCTTGTAATGTGGTTTTTGAATACGCCAGTTTCGGGTTACACCACCTTGGTTGTTTTTATGAGTGCCTTCGCCAGCGTACAGATGTTCATAATCGGAATTATTGGGCAATATGTTGGTTATATTTTCGATGAAATCAAGGGCCGACCGATCTATATTGTAAAAGAAGTAATTGAGAAGAAATGAATTTTAAATTAACGACCAAAGCCACAGGATTAATATGTACAACCATATTGTCTTTTGTCGTATTGTTGTTAATTGCAGGCAGTAATCCGTTGTTCAATCTTTCTCGAAACTTTACTTCGCCCGACGGGGACGCGTTGAAGGATTTCTACAATACGTATTACCATGTTAAATACGACACGTCGCTTGTAGAGAATAACAGTATGAATTATCCGTATGGCGACCATTATACATATACGGGAACGCAATGGTATATTTCCGCACCATTGCAGTTTTTTAAAAGATATTTAGGATTAGATTTTTCACAATATGTTCTCGTGCTGATAAATCTGTTCATATACACGTCAATTATAGCTTGTTCCATATTTCTATATTTATTATTGAAAGAATTAGGAATCAAACAGATAATTGCAGTATTGTCAGCAATAGCAATAACGTATCTTTCACCACAGATGGACAGAGTGTCCGCACACTTAACACTGAGTTATGCCTTTATCATACCATGTGCTTTGTATCTCTTCCTTCGGTGGTTTAAGACTTATCAATGGGGATATAGCATTTTTATAGCTTTTCTGACATTTTTTTCGGGATTAGTTCATCCATATTATATCTTCTTTCTTGCAGCAATATGGGTTTTTGTTTGCGGATATGTCTTTTTCTGTCAATCCGATAGAGATAAAATTCAAACTGTTTTTCATGCAGTTGTTCAGTTCATAGTTCCCTTTGTTTTATTTATGATTTTAACAAAGATAGGAGATGACCCAGAAGATAGGACTGCCATTCCATGGGGTTTCAGCGTGTATAAGGGAATGCCACAAGGTTTGCTTACACCAGTAGGACGAGATTATTGGAATACAGACATAGAATGGGAATCGTATTCTTTTATAGGATTTGTCGCATTGATAGCATTGGTTATTGTTGCGTTTACATTTGTACAGAAAATTGTTAGATTGCGATGGAGAGATTTATTACAAATTACCGATAATACATTTCTCTCTATTCTTTTTTGGTCGGCAATAGCACTGACAATCTTTTCATTTGGCAGACCTTTGGATAAAATGCCTCAATATTATTTGAACTATTTGGGGCCTCTTGCCCAGCTACGTGCCACAGGAAGATTTTTGTGGCTGATGTATTATGTAGCAAATATTATTGCCGTTTATATTTTGGCTTCATATTCCGAGAAGTTCTCAAGAACTGTCAAGTTGATTATCTTATGTGTTGTATGTTTTATATATACATTTGATATATATACTTTTAATAAGCATAGAAACTTTACAAACGAAAAGCCGTTGCTGACGGATTATGAAAATAGTCAGCCAGAAAATGCTTGGGTTTCCCAGATAGATGTTTCCAAATATCAATCTATATTGCCGCTGCCAATGTATAGTTTGGGAACAGAACATATATGGATAGAACCGAAAGCGGGAATGTTTGAAAAATCGGTATATGTTTCCATGAAAACAGGTTTGCCTTTGCATTCATTATATGCGAGTCGTTCACGAATACAACAGGCATATAAAAACATTTCGCTCTGTCAGGCACCATATATGCCATACGAAATACTTCGTGATATGGACAGCACACGTGCTATCTTACTATTGACACCGACTGATTTGCAAGAGTTGAATGAAAACGAGAAACGTTTAGTTTCGTATTCCGATACGCTTTTCTCACAAAACGGAATAGTATTTTATTCAATCTATCCTGCACGTTTGCAAGAACTGCAACAACAATTTTGTGCAGTAGAAAAAGAACGATACAGACAAATACATCGTTATGAAATTGCAGAAAACGTTTATTGTGATGATTCTACAAAAAATGTATTTGAGGAAACGTGGGACAATACGACAACGGCAACATGTTTTCAAGGTGTTGGTGCAAAAGAATGTAAAAGCAACGAATGGAATGTTTTATTTGACGGAAAAGCACCCATTCAAACATCTGATACAGTGGAAATTTCATTTATGGTGAGCGACTATAAGAACGATTTTGTAGGACGTACCATAGTGGAGATTTTTGTCAGCAACGAACAAGGAGAATCGACTTTCTATTGTTGGACTGATTTGTTTCAGGCGTTAGACAACATCTTTTTTACGTGGGGGAAAGTATCGTTTATCGTTCCAGAAATTCATTCAGGCGACAATATAAAGATCTCGCTTCGCAATGATTTGCTGAAACCCAGTCAGAGTTTTTGTGTTGACAATCTGGTAATCAAACCGATACGCACAAACATACTCAACGAGGAATCCCCAATGAGTACTATGAACAATAATGTGATAATGCAATAATGAACGAAAGAACAAAAAATTTTCAAGGTTTGCGACTCCTTTTCCTATTGGGGATTGCATTTATGCATGCTGATATGAAGTTTATAGGTGAAGGATGGTTGATTTGTACGTTTTTCTTTGTGCTTTCGGGATTCCTTTATAAACAACCAGAGAAATGGGGTGTTTATTACAAAAAGAAACTTCTCAAAATCTTTCCGTTGTATTGGTTAAGTCTCGTTGTATGCATTTTTGTTCGTCATATTGCGGTAAAATGGGATATAATTCCTCATGTATTGTTACTGCAATCATATATTCCGTCACCTTCGGTTGCTCCATATTATTATGAGTATGTCGGCGTTTCTTGGTTTATCTCATCATTGTTGTTCTGCTATATAATATCTCCGCCATTGTATATGCTTGTCACCAAGATTAAAAAGAGCAACGTACAATTGGTGTTGGTAACTTTGGTCCTTGCGATGTTTATTCTTCGGAGTTCCTTGCGATTTCACGATGGTTATGGTATCTGGTTGTTTTATATCAGTCCATTTTATCGGATTTTGGAATATTTGACGGGAATGCTTTTGGCTATAATGATACGTAATTTGGAACCTCGGAAAATGCAAGGACAGGAGATTATTTCTATCCTACTTGTGTTCTTGATTGTTTTTTATTTACGAAAAGGACTTGCTGTAGAATTTATTCCTGTGGTGTTCTTGTTCTTTATCTATTATGTATATATGTATAAGTCCGTTCTCATGGACGTGGTGTTTGGAAACAAGGTAGTCGTTTTTATTGCAAGATATGGAATGGCTCTTTATTTGTTCCACCAATTTTTGTTTTTCTTCTTTTGGGAAACGAATGGCTTTTCTCGTTTTAATGCAATATTGACGGCAATCATCGTCAGCGTGGCGATAGGATATTGTTATTCCAAGATACTGTCGATATTCACAAGAAAAAAATCTTAGTTGCCTTTTTCATTGAGGAAGAAATTACCACGAATAATTTTATCCGATAGCAGATATGATTTTGTAAAATCAGTAGACTGTCGGTTGGTTCGAACGCTATCATTCATAAGATTGATACCAAATCCTTTCCAATAATATTTGTCAGCTCCGATGCAATGGAGTATTGTCGGATAAATGTCCATTTGGTAACAAACATCGGTAATTTCTTTCTTTTCAGTAAGCGAAGGCGAGTATAGAATGAGCGGACAATATGATTTATCCGTAGGCAGGGGTAGATTATTCTTTTCTGCTGATTCTCTGAATTCTTTTAACAAGGCACTTTTGAAAATAGTGTGGTCGCCAGTAATAACAATATTGGTGTTTTTGAAAAGCGAATCTTGTTCCATTCTATTCAATAAAATGCCAATGCAACTATCGGTGTAATGCATACATTTTAGATAGTTGGCATATTTAGGATGTACGTTATCGGAGAATTGAAGTGTTGATTTTGTTGATTGTTCAAATGGACCATGAGTCGCTATGGTAATAAGAGTTAGGCAGAACGGTTGTTTAGAAAAACACTCGGTTGCTTTAGTGAAAACTTCTTCATCCGTCATCCAATTTTCGCGTTCATTTTCTATTAAAGTTTTGTATCCATAACTTTTTGTAACCTGAGTTTGATTCCACACGTTCTTACAAGGATTTATCAAATAACTGTTTGGATATAATTTTGCAAAACTGGGGTATTCGTTATCTCCGTATAACATACAAGCTACGCCCGAAGAAATAGGAAGTAAACCCGTAGTCAAAATCATTTGACCGTCACCCGATGTGCCAGCTTTTATTTGAGGTGATACTTTATCGGCGTAAAGAGTATTATATTTACTCATCAATTTTTTACAATTTTTCATTATAGGTTCTCCCGACACGTCGCATGCTTCGAATGCCCAACTTTCGAAACTTTCGCCAATAATGAGAATAAGATTTTCTTTCGTTTCGATTGTTTCTGGAGTGGATAACAGTTTCTCAACTTCTTGTCGTTCCTGGTCCGATAATTTTATGTTGTCTTGTTTGTAAATATGTTTACATAGTTCATGATACGGATATGCAAAGAAAAAGTGCAATGGCGTTTGAGCCATAACCCAGTGATTGTAAACCCATTGAACACTCCACGTTTCTCCGTTTGTCGAAAGTCTTGCAACTTTGAAGGCATTATTTGCCCAGCTTCGGTCTTTGGAATATCCGTAGAAATAATCAATTACGCCCGAAAACAATGACAGAATCATAACGATGGCGAAACCAATAACATTCCTTTCAACGGGTAATAGGAAACATAATACAGAATAAATGATCGTTATAATGGGAAATACAATGATTTTCCAATGGAGATACGTGAGGATAGAATTCCAGAAACCATCCATATTGCTAACCAGGAGTATAGTTTCTTCATCAAGAAAAAAATCGTTTGCCCTAAAATAAATTAGTTCCGCCACAAGCCATAGGTCTATTAAGACAGACAAGACAATAGTCCATCGGGATTTATTGAAGAGAAAAATAAAACTTGCAAAAAAGAGTGCTGGAAATAATTTTGCAAAAAGTGTTTCTTGCAAGGGTTTATCGCAACAGAAATAGTGAAAGAAGATGCATTTAACAAAAATGGATAGTGCAAAACACACAAAAAGAATCCATGTTTTTCCTATATTGAAACCTTTGAACACCTCGCAACAATTTTTTACAAAAATAGCGAAATACCATAGACAGATATAAAAAAGACGTACTTTTGTACACACGTTAAAGCAAAATGGATACGCTGAAAAAAATAGGTACAACTTCTTTGCAAGAATGGGCACGTATGTTAGTGCAAGTTGTAGGGCTATTTTTGTTGGTAAGACTTGTATTTTTCTTAGAAATACTTTTCCGATTTAATGCCGATTTGACGAAGACAAGTTCCATGTTTGTCGGTTTTTTTTATGATATACTATTGTCGTGCTCAGTAGCTGTTGTCGTACTTGTTCCGCTTGCAATTATAAAAACACTGTTTCCCAAAGTTGGAAGATTTTTTCAGTGGTTTTTTGTGATAGGGTATTTATTACTTTCGTTCATTTTGACCGAATATTTTTATAATGTTGGATCCCCATTAGACCATGTGATTTTTGCCTATACGCCTCGTAATATTCTTGATACGGTTTTGTGGTCAACCTCCGTTTCTTTTACAAGTGTACTTTTTTTTGTTTTATATATTGCTCTGGGTATTATCTTCTTTATTGCCACTGACAAGAAAACGTTTGCCTTTGTTCCGTCAATTGTATGTCTTTTGGCTACGATAGTTGTTTTTTGTTGTGTGAAATATAAGAACCTTGTCCGAGAAGAATGGTTGTTTGAATCGTCGCACACGGATTTTTTGTATGCGGTAAACCAACCGTCCTATTCTATTGTGAAAATACTTGATTTTAAAGAGAAGGACAAGGATTCTTACACACAGATGCAGAACGTGGCAAAGGCAACTGAAGTTTATCATACGAAGAATAATAAAACCGATTATATTGACAGTCAGTATCCGTTTATGCGGAAATTTACCGACGCAGATGTGTTAGGTGCATTTATGAAAACTTCGTCAAGGGATACTCTTCCGAATTTTGTTTTCATTATTGTGGAGAGTCTTGGTCAGTATTTGACATGTGTTGATAGCACTTCGCTTTCATTCACGCCGTTTCTTGATAGTCTCAAACAAAAAAGTTTATATTGGCCCAATTGCGTTTCCACTACAGAACGGACATTTGGAGTGATGCCAGCGGTGTTTGCGTCGGTGCCACAAGGAAGAAAGGGCTTTGCGAATGAATGGTTGCCTATACCAGAATACAACTCTTTGTTGAAAGAGTTTCACGACAATGGATATTATTTGTCGTTCTTCTATGGTGGTGCTGCTTCGTTCGGAGGACAAAATGCTTTTATGAAGGCAAATGGAGTGGATTATATTTCCGATGTGACACTTGACACGATGACGGAGGCAAGAAGTTCCTTACAAAAAGAATTTTATCGTTGGGGTGTTGATGATTCAGAATTATTCGATTTTGCAGAACGGATAAAAGGACAACAAAACACGAACCCGTTTGTTGACATATATCTTACGCTTTCTTCACATGAACCGTTTGAAATCCCGAATATTGATACATATAGAAATAAAATTCTGAAGAATTGGCATATAGACGAAACAACTAAGGAAGGTAAAATTGTCAAGGACAATTTAAATATTTTCTCTTGTTATTTATATACAGACGAAAGTTTACGGCAGTTGTTTAATTATTATAAAACTCGCGATGACTATGATAACACTATTTTCATTGTTACAGGAGACCATCGAACGGGGAAATTGGGAAATCCTAACATTCCTATACAGAAATATAATGTTCCATTAATAATTTATTCTCCATTACTTTGTCTGACAAAAACAATGGAAGGCGTTGTGTCGCACTATGATATAACACCTTCTGTAAGTTCTTTTTTAAAACACAATTATTCTTTTGACGTACCCAATAACTGTCATTGGCTGGGAACAGCTTTTGACACTTCAGAATCTTTCCAATGCAATAAGAGACAAGCGTTTATGTTAAACAACACTGATGTGGTAGAATATTTGTTTGACACGGTGTATTTGGCCTATGGTCGATTATATTCTGTTCAAAGAGGTTTGCGCTTGAAACAAATAGAAAATGAGGAACTGTTAGACGATATGCAAACGTTTTTAACGATGTATCAAACGCTTAGCGAGTACACTCTTTACAAAAACAAACTTTTGAAGCCCACAACGACGAATAAGAAATAATCCTTATTTTTTGACAACAATATTCACGTTCTTTATTTCTCCGTGAACTTCGTTTTTTGTTCGAAAAATGATAGACAATTGTTTTCCCTTGACACGTTTCAGAACAGGTCTAATAAACTTGTATTTATAGGTATAATGCTTAGTACCTGTATTCGGCTCTCCCCCCATAGAATAATCATTCCAGAGCAATCCGCTTATGTCAAAAACTACAGCAGGATATTCGTCGCTAAAACTTTCATAGTCAAATTCTACTTGCATATCAATGCTCCGTGGATTGTCGTTGATATCGTAGCGTGCAAGGACAAAATAATCATTGGTGATGTCAATCGTGTCTTGCTCGCAATATGTTGATGGTTGAGCGGCTTCTGGAGTGTGTAGTGGTTTTACCGATAAAACATAAAAGCATATGACATAGGCATAAAATGCACAAAAAGCACTAAAAAATATTTTTTCGAACAATGTGTTCTTCGTATTTGTGGGTGTAGGTATGTAACTAAATAATTTTACAAGGGCTTTATACAATAATTTACTTATGAGTGCAATACAATAAATTGCAATGAGATAAATAATTGCCCCCAACAAGTGCATCATTGCCCCACTTGATGTATTATAGAATTGTGCCAAGGAATTCCTTATAGGAGTGTGTGTTGCAAAAAGCAACATAGAAATAGAACCTACATGAAGGAGAATAGGTTTTATGGAACGTGGAAATCGTTCACAACCATTTTTAATGCTTGGGTATGAGAAAACAAAGATAGTTGTGATGGATAAAAACGTTAGAGGATACATTATGTGAAAGAAATTGCCCAGAATGAATATAAGTATTGCTCCTATTAACCAGAAGAAATGAAGATTCTTGTCCTTATTTAATGCGAAATAAATGCCAAGACAAAATTCTGGTAAATGTCCGGGTGCATTTTCCAAGAACGGAACTTCGCTTAATTCCTTAAATTCAAACTGAGAAATCAAGACGGTACCATATGCAAGAATACAAATGCCAAGAAACCCTTTCCATTGGTATTTTTGCATGATTTTCAACAAAAAAGGGAAAAAAACGTAAAGTTGGAATATGAGACCAAAAAACCACCATGGTCCAATATGTCCCATACCACTTTTGGGCAGAAGTGTGTGAACAAATAGCGTCTTATATGAAAGTTCCTGCCATGCGTATTTCGAAAGATAGATTCCATCCACAAGGCGTGTGTAAACGAAGAAAACGACAATTCCAGTAAATAATAACGGATAAAGTTTTTTGAGACGTGTCACAAGGAATCCTCCCCACGACATGTTTTTTTTCAACAGCGACAATGTCATTCCGTATCCGCTAATAAAGAGAAATAATTGTACTCCAAAATGTCCAAAATAACTAAACAGGATATTAATAACTTCTCCAGGATAGGCATATAATTCTTTGAAGAAATAAAAGATTCTTTCTGAACTGAAATTAAACTCGTTTTCTCCAGGTGAAGGTGATATCCAATGAAAGAAATTGTGTAAGACTATTAATAGAATGCCAACACCTTTTATAATGTTAGTATCGTCTTTCGATATGGAATATATTTTCATCGTTTTTTTTGTTTGGTGCAAAAGTAGTTATTTTGACTAAAAAAGTAATAGTTTTGCGATAATTACGGATGTGAATAGAATTGTTCAGAAAATAGTATCAAATCAAAAGCTCGTGGAGTTTATCCGTTGGGGATGTGTTGGGGTCGTTGCCACAGCCATTCATTATGGTATATATTACTTGCTCAAGGAGTTCGTCACTCCGCAGACGGAATTTTGGTTGAATGTTGACTACACGTTTGGATATATCATCAGTTTCTTCGGAAATTTCTTTTTGTCGGCATATTTTACGTTTCGCGAAAAACCTTCTTTGAAAAAAGGATTCGGATTCGGTGTCGCTCACGCCATAAATTATGGCTTGCATATTCTTTTCCTGAATGTATTTTTATGGTTGGGGCTTTCTTCATCAATTGCCCCAATCTTTGTCTTCATTATAGTCATACCCATCAATTTTTTGATGGTACGGTTTGTTTTCAAAAACACAGGACTTAATTAATGAACAACATTTTTGTCACTTTGGTAAATTGCCCTGTTTCATCAGAAATATAAATAAAATATACTCCAGTTTTTACTCTGTTCCCATATACATTACGACCGTCCCATATCGCCGTGCCGCCATTGGCAATTATTGTACGGACTATGTTCCCAGAGACATCGGTGATTTTTATTGTAGCATTGGATACAACGCCTTTAATGTAAATCTCACCTTCATATATTTCACGAACTGGATTAGGATATACAATGATATTTTCCATCTCGCTGTCACCGATTGTTGCAGAACCAATGAATGAAACTAGTCCATCTTCTGTTCCAATATACACTTCACCACTTTCTTGATCTATCACAATACTAGTGATTGTGTTCGAGGGCAACGGACTGTTAATTTTTGTAAAATTCTGCAATTGCTCCGTTCCATTTTCAGAGATAAGAAAAACCCCAGAATTTTCAGTACCAATCCATTTCCTATTCGCTCCATCTACCGCAATAGTCGTGATAATTTCGGAACTAAGCAAATATCCAACTTCACCATCTATTTCTATCTTGATTCTTGAGATATTTTTTCTATCCTTGAACACTCTTGAAGGCGCTGAATGAACGGCAATACCCTGACTTGTTCCAATCCATATTTCACCATCCAAATCTTCCACAACACAGGTCGTATATTCAGCAATAGATCCTTCGTTGTCGTTTAATGCAATTTGTATAAAACTATCATCAGAAGTGTCGTCAAATGTCTTATTTTCATAGAATACAGTTAAATACCCTGTCCCGGTCAACCATTTATATCCACGACTATCAATTACAAAGTGTTTGAAAAGATTTTTTTGATTTTTAATGCTCCCTGATGTTTTTGCTAAATAATACGAATACCAGTTATTATTAACATCTCTTACCACTAATGGATAATCATTACCAGAATTCAACAACCAAAGATTACCATATTTGTCGCTTGTAATGTCATAGATACTTGTATTTTTATCGCTTGAATAATATGTGTGTAGAGCTGAATTTGATGCATCAAAAACATTGCCTGTTTGCCATGCAACTTCATTTTCGGTAAAACCAAATCCATACGTTCCTATGTAATACGTTCTCGTATTCGGTATTGCATAAACACAAATTGAATTTCCAAGTTTCCAGTTTGTATGACCATACCAACCACCACCTTCTGTTTTTATGTTATACATTAACATCTCCCATAATGCTATGTTTCCACAGACTACATGTAATTCGTTATTTATGAAGTACATATCTGTAATATGGTTTGAATTTGGCCCATTGGGAATAATATTCTTTTTTGAATAGTTATCATATAAACATAGCGTTTTGTCGCTTATATAAATCGAACCATTCTCCATCCGAACAATATCGGAAAAGAAATTATTCACACTCAGTGAGTCAAATTGACAAACGAGTTTTTCTTCTTGATTGTACAATCGTGCAGTATAATGCGATGTCAGACAAATATCCGTTTTTCTTACACGAAGAGCTGTTATATCGCCCATCTGCGTCTTAAAAGCCTCCGCATTCCCGTCGTGTATTTTAAAGACAGAATCTTTACTTGCGTCGGCAATGTTTTTGTGAGCATAGTAAATTGTGCCGTTAAGAGCAGCAATGTGGCTGATGGTATCGTTTTCGTATGGAATGTTTTTGAGTTTCGTCCACGATGAAAAATCGGAAATATTGGCATTTGAAAGGTTCGCCGAGAAAATTCCTTTGGTCGTCGCAACGTATATTTTATCGCCGTCCGTCGTGACCGATTTAGCCGCCACATAACTTCCATCGTCACTCAAAATGGTTGTTGAAATAAAATTCTTCGTCGTCATAGAAAAGGTTAGCACGCCAAATTCGGTGGCTATCACGGCGGTGTCGTTTTTCATTACAATCGAATTGATTTTCTTTGAACCATAAATTGATTTGTTCGCAATGATAGGAATGGATTGTACTCTTAGTGACGGATATTCTAAAATATCAAGCGTACCGTCGCCATATCCTATCAAAAACGACGACGTGGAATCGCAAAAAGCCATACAACTCAGTCCAACGGTACTCAACCCGTTTAATTTCGTCACTTTTTGAATCTCTTGCGTCGAAGTGTTATATATAAAAATGCCATTTTCCGACAAAGCAAAAACATTATCGTCAACAGCTTCAAGTTGCTGTATATTACGAAATGAGAAATATTCATTCCACGTGCCGGGAACTTGCGCGAAACCAATTGTGTTCCAAATCAATAGACCTATGAAAACGACGTATTTTCTCATTGTAAATAATCGACCGTAAAGGTAGAGAAAAAAACGTAGTAACTTTTGATTTTATTGAAAATGTTTTCCCTTTCTGCAGAGACGTAGCGCTACGTCTACTCTTTATATCACAAAACTCCCTATCAGGAATACAATCCACGCCATAACCCACGCAACAACCGTAGGGTAAATCACTGAAAATGCCGCCCAGCGTTTCTTGCCCGTTTCGCCATATATTGCTCCTATTGTCGCCATGCAAGGGAAACAGAGCAACATAAACACCATAAACGCCAAAGCCGACGCATTGGTGAACGAATTTGAAGCAACAAGCGAATCGCCCAAAGTGTCCTCGTCTTCATTACCATAAAGCACACCCAAGGTACTTACTGCAATTTCTTTCGCCGGAAGACTTGCAATGATAGCCACACTCGCTTTCCAGTCAAGTCCTAACGGTGCCATTACCGGTGCCACCAATTTACCGAATCGTCCCAAATACGAGTTTTCAAAGTCCGTCTGACTTGCGTCTGCCTGAACGACGACAACTTCGCCTTGTTCGTTGGTAGTTTCCACTGTCGGTCTTGGAAAATACGACAAAAACCAAATGATGATTGATGCTCCAAGTATCACCGTTCCAATCTTTTTAAGATACTGATAACATTTGTCCCACATGTGTTTCAGCACAGCCACAATCGTCGGCATTCGGTATGGCGGCAACTCCATCACAAACGGAGTCTCGTCTTTGCCGAACTTTACGGCACGAAGCAGTTTCGCACTAATGGCGGCAACGACAATACCGAGTAAATACAAGAAAATCATTATCGTAGCAGCGTGGTCTGGGAAAAACGTCCCTGCCAACAACACATATATTGGCAAACGAGCCGTACACGACATAAACGGTATCACAAGAATCGTTATTAATCGGCTACTGCGACTTTCAATGGTTCGTGTCGCCATAATTGCCGGAGCATTGCACCCAAAACCCATCAACATTGGAATGAACGATTTTCCGTGCAATCCCATTTTGTGCATAAGGTTGTCCATAATGAATGCAGCACGCGACATGTAGCCAGAGTCTTCCATAATCGAAATGAAAAGATACAGAAGCAAAATATTCGGCACAAATGAACACACGGCGCCAATGCCGGCTATAATTCCGTCAACAAACAAGGAACGCCAAATATTGTCGGGCATAACCTCATTCAACCAGTCACTTAGTGAAGTAAAACCCGCATCAATCCAATCCTGCGGGAAAGCGCCAAGTTCAAATGTGACGTAGAACATAAGCCACATTATGAGTATGAAAAGTGGAAAGCCCAGCCAACGGTTTGCTACCAATTTGTCAATTTTCCGTGTTTTTCGGTTAATGTCGATTTTCCCTTCGACAAAGGTTTCGTGCAACGCTCCCGTAATAAATCCATATTTTGCGTCGCTTATAGATGTCTCAACATCGGTACCTAACTGTCGTTCAATCAGTTCCGCCGAAGTTTTCGCCATTCTCTCCCACTCCGAGAAATTTTGGCACGACTTGAGCGATTCAATAGCTTCCGTGTCGTTTTCAATCATTTTGATTGCCCAGTAACGAGCAGGAAACTGTTGAGGCAAATCGTGCGACTCGTGCATTTTCTCGCTCAACGCAGTGATTTCGGGCTCCATCACGTTGCCATAGTTGATATGTACGTGACGGGCTGTCTCATTTTTCCCCTCAAATAGTTCTATAATAGTGTCAAGCAGTTTATCCAGTCCTTGACCATTTTTAGCAACGGTCGGTACCATTGGAATCCCCATCATGGAGCCAAGATGTCCGTAATCAAGATTTGCACCGCTTGCGGTAAGTTCGTCGTACATATTCAATGCCACAACCACTCGCTGATTGAGGTCGATGAGTTCTGTCGTCAAATAAAAATTTCGTTCCAAATTCGATGCGACCACGGCGTTGATAATAACATCGGGCATAGAATTTTGCAGATAACGGCGGACATAAATTTCTTCGGGAGAATACGCCGAAAGCGAATATGTTCCTGGCAAATCGCTCACATTGAAGTGATAGCCTCGATAATTGAAATGGCCAGTTTTTACGTCGACAGTAACACCGCTGTAATTTCCTACGTGTTCACTTCCACCCGAAAGTGCGTTGAACAACGAGGTTTTCCCACTATTGGGATTTCCAACAAACGCAATATTGATGATGTTTCGTTGCGTTGTTTTATGAAGATTTGTCAAGCAATTCGACTGACAAGCACTACATTCGCCACAGGCATAATAACTTGGCGCTTTTGCGTCCTCCGCCGAAAGTTTTGCATCCGCATCCGCTTCTGAAAGTACTTCAATAAGATTCGCCTCACTGCGACGAAGTGAAACATCGTACCCCATTATTGAGTATTTTATCGGATCGTTCATTGGAGCATTTATGACAGATGTGACTTTCTGCCCGCGCACGAACCCCATTTCCATAATTCTCTTACGGAATCCGCCATGTCCTTGAACTCTAACGATAACGGCCGTTTCGCCGTTTTTTAACTCTGACAACTTCATATTGATTTCCTATTCATTATGCGAACAAAGTTGTTTTAAATTCTAAAGTAGAACAATCACCATTTATTATGATTTTCTCTATTCCTCACTTTCGGGTAAATCTTGTATTACACCGTTCAATCTAAATTGTATATATGTAATTGGTTTACCTTGTGAAAGATAATACGATTCGTAGTGTGTTTTTATAGAAAGTGTTTCGTCGCAATACGGAGAATTGTACAAATCATCGGTTGCTATCAAAATTTCCTGTTTATTGAATTCCAACAATGATTTTGTGTAGTCATACAATTCTTTGCTGTCGGTTTTGAGATTTACGTTTGCTCCTGGTTTCAGCATGCCGAGATACATATTGAGAAACCGAGGTGACGTCAGTCTTTTTTTCGCACGTCGTTCGGCAAGTTGCGGATCGGGAAAGGTTATCCAAATCTCGTCAACCTCGTTTGCTCCGAAAAATGAGTCTATAAATTCTATGCGTGTCCGCACGAAAGCGACATTTGGCAATCCTTTTTCCAACGCAGACTTTGCTCCACGCCAAAAACGAGCACCTTTAATGTCGATTCCTATATAGTTTTTTTCGGAGAACCGTTCCGCCAACGAAACAGTATATTCGCCCTTCCCACAACCGAGTTCCAGCACCAAAGGATTCGTGTTTTTCCAAAATTCAGCAGCCCACTTATTTTTCAACCGATAATCCTTGTGAAAAACTTCGTCAAATTCAGGCTGAATGACGTTTGGAAAAGTTTCGTTTTCGGCAAAACGCTGTAATTTATTTTTTGCACTCATATTATTTCTTATTCAGAGAAAGGGAGACTGACTTTATTCCTTCCACGCAACAGTCGTTGTTTTTGCACCGCATGGCCTGTTCAAAGGCAAACACATACGTTCCGCACTGCGGGAAACGGACATTCGACTTGAATTGAAAGTTGTTCTCGTAGCCGTTCATACCACTTCCCAACCACTGACCGTCGTTAGTTGACAGCATAAATTCCACCGTGTCGCGTAAAAATTGACGGTTCGGAAAAATAATATCGGTAAACAAATACAAATTTGCGTATGGATAATCATCTTCGTTCACAATCGAAAAAACCACGTCATACGTCTGCACGGTGTCTGTGACATCTACAGAAAAACGCACGACAGAATCTTTGCACCACTCCGAATTGTCAAATACGACGCGTTCATGAAAAACTTGTTTGGAATTACATGCAGCCGTCAATACGACGAGTAACACAATGAACAACTTACGCATTCGAACCTCCGTTGCCTTGCTGTTGCTGATGATTAGGGCGATTGTTATTATTCCGATGTTTATGTCGGTTTTTATTTTGACCGCCACCATTTGCATTTCCTTGCTGAGGCTTATTTTGTGCCTCCGCCCCTTTCTGTTGGTTCTGTACCGGCGCTGGCTGAGAACCCTGCGCATTTTGATTTTGAGGCTGATTTTGATTCTGATTACGGTTACCGTGTTTCTTTTTCTTCTTTTTCTTGTCGAAACGCGTCAAACTTTCTTGACCGACAACATTTTCATAATCAGGTTCATAACCAACTTCTTCGGATTGTACATTTCCAAGAAGAGAATCAGGTTTTATGCCTTTTTTATTCAGTTCAATTATTTCCTTCACGCGGTCGACAGGCAATTCTACAAACACGGGAAGGTCGTCTTTTTTATACTGATACGTTAAAATTCCCTTGTAAACATCGGTTTTTGCCAAATGAGCACGTCCTTCTTTAAATTCAAGAGCGACATTCGATTCAGGGAAATTCTTACGTGCGTCCATGTAGCAGGCAAGTTCAAAATTCAGGCAGCATTTCAGTTTGCCGCACTGTCCCGCCATTTTTTGCGGATTGAGCGAAACCTCCTGATAACGTGCCGCATTGGTCGACACGGAACTAAAATTCGTAATGAACGTCGAACAACAAAGGTCGCGACCGCACAACCCCACTCCGCCTATTCGTCCAGCTTCCTGACGGACACCGATTTGCCGCATTTCAATACGAATTTTAAATTCTTCCGCGAAGACCTTTATCAATTCTCGGAAATCAACGCGTTCATCGGCAATGTAATAGAAAATTGCTTTTGTCTTATCTCCCTGATATTCAACGTCTCCAATCTTCATATTCAAACGAAGGTCTTTTGCAATCTGACGTGCACGAATCATCGTTTTATGTTCCAACGCCTTAGCTTCCTTCCATTTTTCAATGTCGCTCAGTTTAGCCTTACGGTAGATTTTTCCAAACGATTCAGGAAGTTTTTTTCCGTATGCCTTATGAATTTGGCAACGAACCAAATCGCCGGTAAGCGAAACAACCCCAATGTCGTGACCAGGCGAAGCTTCAACTGCGACAATATCGCCAATCGACAACGCCAATCCTTGCTCGTTTATATAAAAATCCTTTCTCGTATTTTTAAAACGAACCTCAACGATTTTATTTTGATTACTGTTCGTGTCAAGATATTTCATCCAGTCGTAGCAGTACAACATGGAACTGCCGCTCCGTTGCGCCGACTGCTTAACCTTCTGTACGTATGCCTCCAAATCCTCGGTCGAAGCCATTGTACCTTCTTTACGTATATTTGATATATTCTGTTTTTCCATAAATTTTGTACATGCACTATTTCACATATACGTTGCAAATATACCAAAATTCGTTTAATTATGAATTATGGGTTACTATTTATTAAAATTGTAGAGACGCGATTAATCGCGTCTCTACAGAATTACCGTACCGAAACACCTACGGTTTCTCAAATTCACCTTTCACAGCCGAAAGAATCAGATTCTTATCCAATCCCATTTTGTTGAATGCGAACAGGCGGTTTCCCAAGTCTTTGAAACTTGCTCCGAAATGATAGACCACATCGTCAATTATGAGAAAACGGTCGTGAAAGTTCTCGGCATATTTTTTTAATTCTATTGTTTTGTCGGTATATTGCGAATCGTGCAATTCCTTGATTCTCAACAATGATTCTCCAATCCGTTCCGTATAAATCGTTGCAGAAACGCCTTTCTGCCGAACATCAAGAATTTCGAAGGTTGCAGCGTCAACGTAGCCATCAATCATTATAACTTCCCGCTTTGCCTGTTTTATAAGGTTTTCCACACAAACACGGGTGTCGAAAATCTGTCCTTCGTGCATCAGTCCCTCAACTGGCGGCAATGAGGTGCGGACGAAGAAATCAATTTTGTTTTGATGTTCTTGAAGTTTTTCTTCGTGCTTGATAAAACGAGTGTCAACCTCTTTGCGAAGCAAAGTTATTTCTTGAAGAATTGAATGATTATGTAACAGAAAGTCTTTCAAGATTTTGTTAGCCCATTGACGAAAATGAGTACCTCGAATAGATTTTACCCTATAGCCCACAGAGATGATTACGTCTAAACAATAATATTTTGTTTTATATGCTTTCCCATCCAAAGCAGTTGTCAAGTAATCCTTGACAACTGAATTTTTGTCTAACTCGTTCTCTTTGAATATATTATTGATATGTAAGCTAACATTTTGTTTTGTTGTCTGGAATAATTCTGCCATTTGGGCTTGCGAGAGCCACACCGTGTCCTCGTCTAACCGCACTTCCAACGACACCGTTTCGTTGGGTTGATACAAGATTATTTCGCTTTTTGGGCTTGAATCCATTTCATTTTTCATAGATTACTACTCTTTATAAATTGGTTGCCCAAATATAGTATTTATTCTATATTCCGCAAGATTCCCGATTTTTAAATTTGAGAAATACAAAACAGATTCCTTGCCTCGCGTTGCTCGGCTGCGGAATGACGGAGACTCAGGGAAGGGAGAAAAAGATAAGTGAAAATGGCTCCGCCATTTTCACTTATCTTTCATTGTATTCCCCGCCAACCGCGTCATTCCGAGCGAAGCGAGGAATCTCACCATTGAGCATTATGCATTATGAATTGTGCATTATTCCTCCACACCACGCACAAGGCGGACAGATTGCCCGAAGTCGCGGTAGTCGTTGCCCGCGTCCACGTAGCTGCCGTCGAAGTACAGACAGTACGCGTAGTTGTCGTCGTAAGCCGAACTCGACCAATAGTAGCCGTCGGAACCAACGCTGTACACGTCCGCTCCGTCACGGTAGCCCGCAGCAGGAAGAAACACAGCACCGTACGACTCCATTACAGTCCATTCGTCCAAAGGATACACGTTCGTTGAATAATTGACAGGGTCGTATGTGAACTTTACCGACGACGGAGTTTCCCAACCGTCGGGCAACAATATCAAGCCGTTCACGTTGTCTACTCTTCCCTGTCCCATCAGGCGGCTTGCCTGTGCACGACCAGAAATCAAATATTGCCATTCGTCTTTAGTGAGCGTACGCCACAATCCTGCTTGGTTTCCGCCGTTGGAGATTTTGTTGTAAACGCCCCAGTCGGCATTGGCGTAAGTGCCTGTTAAGTTGTTGGTGTAACCTCCGCCGGGATAATAGTCGCGGGGATTTTTGCTTGTGCTGTATGGTTGGTACGCGTTCGCTCCGCTGTTCCAACCTGACGTGCCCCAGCCGAACAAGTCTATCCAACCGCTGCACGAACTTGAAATATTCGAATTGTCCGAACCAATCATATCATACTGGTGTTCCGCAAAACGCCACGTGTTCGTGCTTGCCTGGTATTGCAAGTTTCCTTGCGAGAAATACACCTGCTTGCTGTCGGAAACAGAGAATGCCGCCTGTATGTAGCCGTCGCGTACCAACGCCTGAAAATTCATTTTTTGCGGTGCCTGCGCCATTGCTGCAACGGCAAGCACCAAAACTGTAATAAAAGTTATAAAACGTTTCATTAATTAAGAATAAAAAGTTAAGAATTAAGATTATTTCGTTTTGTAAACAGATTCCTCCCTGCGGTCGGAATGACGGCGGTCGTTGAGCCTGTCGAAACGAACGTCGAATGTTTGTGGCTTCGACAAGCTCAGCCACCACGACACCCCTCCATTGTGCATTATGCATTGTGAATTGTGCATTAATAATTGAGCATAAAAAAAGCGACTCCCCGGCCCGTGCCGAAAAGTCGCATAACGTATTCAGTCCACGTAAGTGGTTGTTTACAAAAGGGTTGTGTATGTGTGTTTATACAACTATTTGAATTATCCAAATAATTGAGGGACAAAATGTTAGAAAAGTCAATATTTTTTTCGCCACACCACACATTCGTAAAAAATCAAGTTTGTAAATATAGGAAATTTGGTGTTTCAAAATGAAAAATGAGAAAAAAATCAAAAACAAATTCTTTCATTTAGACTTTTCATACCAGTTGGTTCTTATTGCTTAAATTCTTTGAGCGTTCTTTTTCTATTCAATTTATACGTAAGCATCAAGGAATTGAAATCGGATTTTGGAACGGACGTTGCACGAATGTAACCGTCACGAACCACGCTAAATTCAAGATATTTTGTCACCATGAAATTTTTTCTTGTAATGGTGACAGGCTCAATCTCCTTGTTGGGATATCCAACAGCAAGACAGCCGTTCAACTGTATTGACGTACCCTCCGCCTGATTGTACAAATCTTGAATCTTATAAAGTGTCTCTTCTGTCTGCGACAGCGTTTCGCCTATTTCAAGAAATAATTCAAAAAGAGGATCAAAATGGATTTGCATCACATTATCGCCAACACCAAGTGGACCTACTGACAAATAAAATCGCGTGGAATCAGGAGCTTTCATAGCAAATATCTCAAGAGGTATATGTTCATTTTCTTCACCAGACTCAAGCTCTACAATATCCCTTTTTTGGTAGATTTTCTCTTTAAAATTTTGTGCTGATGAGAAAAATGGTATTGCCATACACAGTACAAACAGTAATTTTCCGAAAAGACTCTTCATATCAGTATCAATTTAACAACTATTCTTTTGCAAAAATAAAAAAACTGAAATCGATTTCACAAAAAATATAATGAGACTTCGCAAAACTCTGCTATCACTACAAACCATAATCCACGACACCAAAACAACACCTTTTCAATAATTTGTTTTCAAACATTATGAAATATCTAAACTTTTCATTATTATTGCATTGTCAAATATAAAAAAGAAAATTTGTTTAACTTAATTTAGTAGTACTATGAAGAAACGTATTTTTATGGCTTTATTGGCCGCAGTTGCAACTTTCGCAATGACAAGTTGTGGAGATGATGACAAAAAAGATAATCCAGCTCCAGCTACAGAATCGTCATTCGGCCAAAACAGCAATTCGGTTTGGTTAACGACTCCTTTAGATGAAGAAGACTTAGAAGGTATGCCAGAAGGGGCCGCATCACAAAAAGTGGTATGGAAATGGGATGGTAGCGGTAATATTACAGACATTGTTGCTACATTAAACTGTAGTTCGGTAGAACTTGCAGAAGCACTTCTCAAACAGACACAAGACGAAATGAACGATCCTGAAAGTGAATATGACCAAATGGGTAAAATCAAAGACCTTAAAATAAATGGTAGTACTCTCACTGCAATTTACGAGGTACCTGAAGGATTAACTAAAATGGATGCCATAGTCGAAGCAAAAAGTATAGCTATGCTTATGGGTGTTAAGGGAGTTGAATATACTGAGGAAGAACAAGCATATATGAATGAACAATCCAATTTCGATGACGACGACCTCGAAGATTAAAATCAATTGATTGTCATATGTAAAAGCAGACTTTCGGGTCTGCTTTTTTTTTGAATTTTGTTCTCAAATCATAAAAAATAACCTTCATTCTTATGATTTATCTAAACTTTTCATTATTATTGCATTGTCAAATAAAAAAACAAAATTTGTTTAACTTAATTTAGTAGTATTATGAAGAAACGTATTTTTATGGCTTTATTAGCCGCAGTTTCAGCTTTCGCAATGGTTAGTTGCGGTGACGACAAAAAAGACGATCCAACACCAAGTGTTGCGACAAAAGCATCGTTTGAAGAAACATCAAATGGATGTTATGTAGAATATCCAGACCCTACTGGTGCAGGAATGCAGTCAACAAAAGTAGAATGGAAATGGGACAGCAATGGCAAAGTAACAGAATACACAGCCACGGTAACCTGTTCTTCATCGCTTATAGCTGCAGCGGCATACGAGGCATATATGGAAGACAAAGATGGTGAAAACGAAGAAGGCATTAAAGACGTAAAACAAAAAGGTAACACTATTATTGTTGAATACGAGATAACTGAGAATGCTGACACTAAAGAGGAAGCTCTTGTTGCAGCAAAATTTATGGCTGCAATGATGGGTGTCGAAGGCATGAACATAGATCTTAGCGATGTTGTTTCTGGTGACGATGACACCAATTCTGACGATGATGATGTTACAGGTTCAGAAGAATAATAAACAACTTTTCTCTAACATAAAAGCAGACTATACAAGTCTGCTTTTTTAATGCATTGCAAATTCATAAATCTTAATTTAATAACATGAAGACAAACGTAAAAGGGAAATGGGCTCTCATTACAGGAGCGAACCGAGGAATCGGATACAGAATCACAAAATTCATGGCGGCAGAAGGCTGCAATCTCGTACTTCACAGCCGTAATCTGGAACACACGAAAAAAGTTCTCGAAGAAGTTAAAGCCATGAGCGTAGAAGCATACTGCGTCGCTGCCGAACTTTCAAAGCCCGAAGAAGTTACAAAAATGATTGCGGAAATAAACGCAAAAGGAACGCAAATCGACATACTTTTCAACGATGCAGCAGTACAAATTGCATATAGAACTGATTATTTCCAAACCCCTGTAGAAGATTATACGCAAAGTTTCTTAATCAACACCATAGCTCCAATGATGTTGTGCTACGCATTTTTGCCAGCGATGAAAGAAAGAGGTTTCGGACGAATCATCAATACAACAAGCGGAATACGCAACGAACCTCAACAAGCAGGCTATTCGGCAAGTAAAGCCGCTCTCGACAAGGTTACTACCGACCTCGCTGGTACAGTCGACGGAACTGACGTAATCATCAGCCTTGCCGACCCAGGATGGTGCCGTACCGACTTGGGCGGACCTAACGCGCCAAACGACCCAGACTCTGTAATTCCAGGAATAGTTCTGGGAGCATTCGTAAACGACAAAAAAAGCGGCCGTCTGTTCGGTGCACAGGATTTTGCAGGATTGACGCTGGAACAAGCTCTGGAAAAGGTCAAATAGTTTTTTGAAACGACACTCTATATTATTGTAGGGGCGAATAATCTCTCGCCCCTACTAAATAATTTCTCTTATTTCCAAACTATTCAAAATTATTTTTATATTTGCACTCGTAAAAACAACGATATGCTTTTAGAAACTGTATTTGTGGTAGTCGTGGATGTCATTCAGTAATGAATGGTGTTTGACTATTTCCAATATAAAGCACCATTCTTCACTAAGTCTGGTGCTTTTTTATTTCGGGGCACATCAAAGGATTTAAAAATTAAAAATTAAGATACAATGGGATTTCCGTTACGAAGCGAAACATCGACGCAAGGCCGTCTGATGGCAGGAGCACGAAGCTTATGGCGTGCTAATGGTATGAAAGAAGAACAAATTGGCAAACCTATCATTGCCATTGCAAACTCGTTTACACAATTTGTTCCAGGTCACGTACACCTACACGAAATTGGCCAAAAAGTCAAAGCTGCCATCGAAGCTCAGGGCTGTTTTGCGGCTGAATTCAATACCATAGCAATCGACGACGGAATCGCAATGGGACACACGGGTATGCTCTACTCGCTTCCTTCGCGTGAAATCATCGCCGACAGCGTTGAATATATGTGCAACGCTCACAAAGTTGACGCTCTCGTTTGCATCAGCAACTGCGACAAAATCACTCCGGGAATGTTGATTGCCGCCATGCGTCTGAACATTCCTACAATTTTCGTCTCGGGCGGACCTATGGAAGCCGGCGTGATCAACAAAGAAAAATACGACTTGATTGACGCCATGGTTATGGCTCTCGATTCAAACGTTGACGACGCCACCCTCGACGCTGTTGAGAAAAACGCCTGCCCTACCTGTGGCTCTTGTTCGGGTATGTTCACGGCTAACTCAATGAACTGTTTGACAGAAGCTCTTGGTTTGTCGCTTCCGGGCAACGGTAGCATTGTGGCAACACACAAAAACCGTGAGAATTTGTTCATCCGTGCGGCAAAACAAATCGTTGAAAATACTAAGAAATACTACTACGACGGCGATACGTCGGTTCTTCCACGTTCCATCGCCACTCGTGCAGCATTCTTGAACTCAATGAAGATGGACATTGCTATGGGTGGTTCGTCGAACACGGTGCTACACCTTTTGGCTGTGGCTCACGAAGCTGGCGTGGAATTCAAGATGAAGGACATTGACATGCTTTCGCGTCAAGTTCCTTGTATCTGCAAAGTTGCTCCAAATACGAAGAAATATCACATTGAAGATGTGAACCGTGCCGGCGGCGTGATGGGAATCCTTGGCGTACTTGACCGTAACGGATTGCTCGACACGTCTGTAAAACGTGTTGACGGACTGACATTGAAGGAAGCGTTGGATTCATACGACATTCTTCGTCCGACAGCAAAGGCAGAATTGACGGAAATCTACAAAAGTGCTCCGAAAGGCGACAGAACAACTGCCATGGGCTCTCAAAACACTATGTACAAGGAATTCGACACCGACCGTGAAAATGGCTGTATTCGCGACATTAAGAACGCATACACCAAAGACGGCGGTCTGGCAGTATTGTTCGGAAACATCGCTAAAGAAGGTTGTATCGTGAAAGTTGCCGGTGTTGACGAATCACTGTTCACATTTAAAGGAACAGCAAAAGTATTTCATTCTCAAGAAGATGCGTGCGAAGCAATCATCACCGACAAAATTCAGGCAGGCGACGTGGTTGTCATCATCTACGAAGGTCCGAAAGGTGGTCCGGGCATGCAGGAAATGCTCTACCCTACTTCATATTTGAAATCAAAACATTTGGGCAAGGCATGTGCACTCATCACCGACGGTCGTTTCTCTGGCGGAACTTCTGGCTTGTCAATCGGACACGTATCGCCCGAAGCGGCAAGCGGCGGCGAAATCGGATTGGTACGCGACGGCGATTCAATCTTGTTCGACATTCCTAACCGTAAGGTGGAACTTCTCATCTCCGACCAAGAAATGGAAAAACGAAGAAACGAAGAACTTGCAAAAGGCAAAAACGCTTTCAAACCGAACAGAGAACGTTTCGTTCCCGATTCATTGAAAGTATATGCCCAAAACGTTGCTTCGGCTGACCTTGGCGGCGTTCGCGTGATTGAATAATGTACAATGCACAATTCATAATGCACAATGAGTAACTCATAATTCATAACTATTAACTCATAATTAAAAACATGACTGGAGCAGACGCAATATTACAATGTTTGACAAACGAGGGAATCGACACCGTTTTCGGTTATCCGGGCGGAACGATTATGCCTTTGTACGATAAATTATATAGTTACACCGACAAACTACGTCACATTCTCACCCGCCACGAACAAGGAGCCGTTCACGCGGCACAAGGTTACGCACGTGCAACGGGGAAAGTGGGCGTTTGTATGGCGACTTCGGGTCCCGGCGCCACAAACTTGGTTACGGGAATTGCCGACGCAATGATTGACTCAACGCCTATCGTGGCAATCACCGCACAAGTCGTTGCCCGTTCGCTGGGAACCGACGAGTTTCAGGAAGTTGACATCATTGGCGTGACAATGCCAATCACAAAATGGAACTACCAAATCACCTCGGCCGACGAAATTCCTGAAATTATCGCCAAGGCGTTCTATCTGGCTCGCACAGGCCGTCCGGGTCCAGTCTTGATTGACATTACGAAAGACGCTCTTGTAACCGAAATTGCTAACTTCACCTACAAACCGTGTGAATACGTTCGTGGCTACTATCCGTACCCTAAACTGAACCAGACGGAAATTGACGAAGCCATCAAGTTGATTGACAACGCGAAACAACCAATCATCTTCGCTGGTCACGGTGTAGAACTTTCGCAGGCACAAGATGAACTAATTGCTTTGTCGGAAAAGGCGAACATTCCTATCGCTTCGACCATAATGAGTTTGAACACAATCAATTACGACCATCCAAACTTTGTTGGAATGCTCGGAATGCACGGAAACTATGCACCGAACATAAAAACCAACGAAGCCGACGTGATTATTGGCGTGGGACTTCGTTTCGACAGCCGTGTGACGGGTAATCTCGCCAAATTCGCAAAACAGGCGAAAATCATCCATATAGAAATCGACCGTGCCGAAATCGGTAAAATTCTTCAGCCGACGCTTGCGGTGAACTGCGATGCAAAAACAGCCCTGAAAGCCCTTGCCAACGGTGTAAAATCTGCAAATCACCAAGCGTGGATTGACAGTTTCAAACCATTGGATAAAATCGAAAACGACGAAGTGATTGAAAACGCAATTCATCCAAAGTCGGGCGACATAAAGATGGGCGAAGTCGTAAATTTGATTTCTGAAAAAACCAAAGGAACCGCCATTGTGGTAACCGACGTCGGGCAAAACCAGATGGCAACCTGCCGTTACTACAAATTCCGCCAAGGGTCGAAAATCTTGACTTCGGGCGGACTTGGAACCATGGGCTACGGTATTCCTGCCGGCGTGGGAGCAAAAGTTGCCCGTCCCGAAAAACAGGTTATCACATTCGTGGGCGACGGCGGCTTCCAAATGACAGCACAGGAATTAGGCACGATGGCGGCCAACAACATCGGTTTGAAAATCGTACTTTTGAATAACACATACCTTGGAAACGTACGCCAATGGCAGGAGCGATTCTTCGGTCACCGCTACTCGTTCGTCGATATTGCCGGTCCCGACTACATCACCATTGCCAAAGGTTGGCAGGTTGACGGTCAGCGTGTGGTTGACAGAAAAGACCTTTCCGCAGCAATCGACGCAATGCTCGCCGACGACCGTCCATACGTGCTCGAAGTGGCGATAGAACCTGAAGAAGGCATTTTGCCTATGGTTGAACCGGGCGACGGAGTTTCTGATATGAAATTAAAATAACGAATTATGGAGAAAAAACAATATACAATCACAGCGTTCACCGAAAACCACATTGGTTTACTGAACAAAATCACCATTGTATTCACCCGCCGAAAAATCAACATCGAGAGTTTGACGGTTTCCGAATCGCAGATTAAAGGCATCCACAGCTTTACCATCGTAGTCAATTCTACCAAGGAAACGGTTGAGAAAGTCGTGAAACAAATCGACAAGCTCGTGGAAGTCATCAAGGCGTTCTACTACGAAGAAGAACAACTGATTGCACAAGAATTGGCTCTGTACAAAATGCCGATGGCGGCAATCAAGATGATAAACATGGGACGATTCATCCGCGAAAACAATGCCCGAATTCTTGATATGCAACAAGAATACTTCGTCATTGAAAAGACAGGAACGGCAGAACAAACGCAGGAATTGTTGGAGAAACTCCGTCCGCTCGGAATCCTTGAATTTATCCGTTCAGGTCGCGTAATCATCACCAAACCGATGAAAACCCTTGACGAATATATGGACGAAAAGGACCAAAGCTATTCGTTTACGAATTAAGAATTGTAAATTCGGAATTACGAGAAAAGCCACGTGAGAGCGTGGCTTTTTTGTTTTTAGCGGAATCTTTATTTCGTTGGCAATGATTTGATATTGTCTAAGAAATCTTTCTCCACTTGGCTTAACGTACGTTGTTGGTATTTCTTGTATTCATTTGTGGCATGGTCAATGGCTTGCTGGTGAGAAACATTTCCTGCTCCTTCAAGCAATTTTTCACCGCTCATAGTCAGAATCTTATCCAAATGCATTGCCCAATCCTTCATCGTCATTGTCTGTTGGCGTTCCGCCTGACGTTCAGCAAAGTCCAAATATCCTGAAACAATCTGTCCCATAGCCCTCAATTCCTTCTCATCCAGATAGTTCTTTGCGATAATGGCATCTTTCAAATGCGGTCTGCTGCCTTCAAATGTCGTCAACCCCATGAATTCCTTTTCGGCATTGGCGCGGTTTACAATAACCTCGGCAGCTGTCTGTCCGTGTACGGCAAAATGAATCTTGTTCTGAACGCGTTTGAAAAACTCGATGGAAATTTCGGCACGAGGGTCGTAGTCAATACTTGTGGCGTAAATATCAAGCACCTGGCGGTAAAAGACTTTCTCCGACGATCGAATGTCACGTATGCGTTCAATAAGTTCCTTCCAGTAACCGCCACCGCCAAGATTTTTCAGGCGTGCATCGTCAAGGACAAAGCCTTTTCGGATGTATTCTTTTAGCACACCTGTAGCCCAAATACGGAATTTTGTTGCTTTTGCTGAATTAACACGATAGCCGACTGAAATAATCATATCAAGATTATAAAAGTCAATTTGTTCCTCTACCTCACCTCTTATACCTCGATTAACGACAGTTGCAATTTTTGCAACAGTCGTATCTGGATTCAATTCTCCTTCCTTTAAAATATTGGAAATGTGACGACTAACCCCCGATTTATCAACACCAAAGAGTTGTGCCATTGCCTTTTGCGTTGCCCATATCGATTCGTCTTTAATAATCACTTGTATAACTCCTTCTTCCTCTGGAAGTTGGTATAACACGAATTGATTTTCGTTGATTGGTGTTGGGTTGTTAGTTTTCATGATTTTATTGTATCTTTATATTCTGTTGTTTGCGATTCCATATTTCTCTATTTTCTTTTTATTTGTGGCAACGCTTCACATTGGGTTTTACACACATCAATTTATATCAGAGTTTTCATCGTATGTAGTTACTTCAAATTCATTTTTTAGGAGTTTGAAAAAAACATCATTTCTGCTCGATGCCAATTCTTGAATATCTTCATACGAATATAATTCTATTCTAATTGGAATTTTTCTTTTGGGATCCTTTTCATCTATTGAAAAATTCTCATTTAAGTAAAAAGAATTTTCCAAAAAAGGAATGGAATGATAATCTCCACTAACATTATTTGATGTTAGTTCTTTGGTAACATCAGATTTTCGTGCAAGAATAATACCTATGTATTGTACTTTATCAGTGTTAACATCCCAATTTAGCTCTTTTGTTGGGTTTTTATAGAATTTCTGGGCGTACCTTTTTACTTGTGCAATCATACTTTCGTCTGATGCCCCTGCATTATGGGCTTTTGTTGTTGATTTTAATTCCAAAATTAGTATTTGTTTTGTCTTTTCAGGATCATCAGCCCAAATGTATATATCAGACAAAGCCTGACCTGTTTTTGTACTTTGGGCTTTAAAATTATTTGAAAAAGTGGTAAATCTATCGTCTAAAATCCAAAGATTATGTAAGTGATTTATGTTTGATGATTCTTTCAAGGTGACACCTCGTTTAAGAAACAATTCATGTATTGAGGATTCTAACTCTGTTTTTTTCACCCCTTCTTCATCAAATTTCCTTACCAAGGTTTTTAATCGTTTTAATACAGTTTCACGATGCTTTACATAAATATGTAAACTTGAATTTAAAAGTTTCTGACAATCTTCGGAATCATCAAAAGATTCTGTGTCCTCGTCAACTTGAATGTTATCAACACTTATCCAAAATTTCTTTTCAATTCTACTTTTCTCGTCAATAGCCCTTTTTACTATCTCATCTTCTTTTATAACATTCTTCCCTGAAATAAGGATAGCTTCGTCCACAAATGGATCTAAAGAGGGGTATTGTTTTTTAAAATTCTTTAGGTTCTGTTGGGTAATTTTTTTATTACTCTCTATTACAGATTTAAATTCTTTATCCAATCTCTCATTAATCTTTTGGTTAATATGTAAGAGTGCATCGTCAGATATATCTATTTTCTCCCCTTTTGTGTCAACATACTCATCAAAAAATTCTGATGTCAGATATAACAAATACCCTTCTTTATTATCTATGGAATACATTAATTTTCCATTAGACAATTCAGCTCTCAGGTTTCTTGCGAAACAGGTTATCTGATTATCGCCATACATTGCCGTATCTTTCTTTATTAGCCATAATTTAAATTGATAATTCTTATCATTCAAAAGAATGTCAATTGGTATAGCTTTGGTTTCTGATTCCAAACTATCTTTTTTTACAACTATTTGAGGTGCACCATTATAACTTACTTTTATTTCCAGATTCTCATTGGTAACGATAAAAGGGAAAAAATTTTCAACAAACCAATTTTTAAATTTTTCAGAATCAGAATATTTGTTAAAAAACGTTCTTGATCTACTCAAGGAATTTTGTTTGTTTAGTATGATAGTTAGTTTAGTATAAGTATCTTGGGCTTGAATATCACTTTCAGGGAAAAGATTAAGATGATAAAGTCCATCATTTAATTGAGGATAGTTTATTGTTCTTTTCTTGTAACTGCCTGCATTCTTATATACAGTTTCATATATTGCTGAATCAGAAAAATAAACAATCGCAAGCCTTCCTTGTCCCAATGGATGAAATTTAAATTGCTCTTTTTCAGGATTGACTTTGTCTAATTCTTCAAAATACAGACTATTGTTCTCATTAAACCCCTCTCCATTATCTGTTAATTCAATTTTACATTGTGTATCGTCGTAACATATTTTCAAATTAATATCTGGGATAAAATCCTTTTCCTTACTCTGACGAATTAATACGGCATGTATAGAATTCGATATTATTTCTCTAAGCAAAAGAAAAAACTTTTCTCGACTATTCTTATATTCTTTTTCTGCTCTGAATTGAACATTAGATTTCTGTTCCATATCAATAACATTAAATATTTCACCCTTTATTTTCCACCACCTTCACCTCATCTTCACTCAACCCATATAGTTCATACACCATTTGATCTATTTCTTTATCAGTGTTTTCTATTTCGGTTTTGATAGATATACATTCGGTTGTGTATGCGTTGAAATAATCTTCCAACTCGTCTTTCTGCACAAGCGAAAGTTTTATTTTCTGCTTTCCCAATTCCTTTACAAAGGTACTGAAATCTATAGAATAAAACGACTCTATATTTTGCGTTATTTTTTGCAGATTGTAGGTTTCGGTTATTCGACGCAGAAAACGACCACATTTTTCCTGCAAGGTTTGTGTTAATGAAACCATCTTATCTGTATAACCAGAAAGGACATTTGTCGTATTTTCATTCAATTCGGGCACAGGGAAATTCTCGAAATAGACTTTGCGGATTTCGCGTGTGCCGCCTTGTAGTTCAGGACAGTTGTACCAAATCCATAATTTGCAAAGTTTTGAGTTGAAAATGGCAGCAAGAGCCTTCAAATCAAAACTGTCGTCGGTGGCGGTAATCATAAATGTCTTGTCGTTTCCGTAAAATCCCTTGCCATCGAAAATGAATGGAAATGCTGAAGTCATATTCGGATACATTATTTTGGGCTTCGAAAATTCCTGATAATAAGCGATAGAATCTTGTGTTTCAAACCATTTATTTGGCGTTTTTTTGCGAGCGCCCTTTGCTCCTGATTGTTCCAAACGTTCAATACCGAACGAAAGCAATTGATTTTTTATGGCAGGAAAATCATCAATATTCAATTGCAATGAAGGAAATGTACCTATCAAATATTGTTCGTCCCAATTCGGCACCCACGCTTGAATATCCCTTCCGCGTAAAAGAGGTTTTATTATTTTTTCGCTTTTTGCATCTTCGGCAATAAGGCGGCTGCGTGTTTCACCATCAATGAAAAAAGCATCGTTGAAACCTGTCAAAATTCCACGATAAATGGCTATCGGTAAGTCTTTCAACGGTTTGCCTTGCTGTATTTTATTCAAAACTGCTGTATGAGCGGCAGAACGGATTATCCACGGTTCATCGCCAAACGTTTCATAATCAAACTCTTGCAAAGCGGTAGGAACTTCGGTCATAAAATCGCTGTGGTAGGTTTTTCTGTTCAGTGAAAGTGCTGAAACCTTGGCTTTTACATCCGATTTTTGAGTTACAAAAATGCAGACATAGGTGGTGGCATCTTGGAAAAACTGAATGTCGCCAAAATTCAAAATCTGCCGTAAGGCTGTTTTCGACAAGAATCGGCGCAACTCTTTTCCGTAATCGACCAACATCCACTTGTTGGGCATAATGAACGACTGTAAACCATTAGGTTTCAACAGATTATATCCACGCTCGGTAAAAAGACAATACAAATCTGCGCTTTTGTTGTAACTCTCGAAACCGCATGTTGCATAAACATCGCTCATTGCACCCATACTCTGCAATTGTACATACGGCGGATTTCCAATAACCACATCAAACCCGCCCTTCTCAAACACTTGCGGAAACTCTTTCTCCCAGTCAAAAGCCTTCTCTCCTGCAATCGCAGGGTCACTAATCAACGAGTTACCGCACTTGATATTATTGTTGAGCGAGTTGAGTTTGCGGTGTGGTTTGGCAGTACGCAGCCACAATGCCAAACGGGCAATCTCGACACTTTCTTCGTTGATATCCACGCCGTAGAGGTTGTTCTCCAAAATCGAGTTTTCCACATCAGGAAAGACAATACTCGAGTTCGTTACTTTGGCTTCCATCTCATCGAGCAGTTTATGCTCCGCCATCAAGAACTGAAGCGCGGCATTGAGGAAAGCACCCGATCCACAGGCAGGGTCGCAGATAGTGATGCTCAACAACCATTCACGGTATTTGGTGAGTTGTGCAAGAAGTCGTTTTTTTGTTGCCGTCTGACGGTTCTTGTCCGCGAAGTATTCCGCTTCGTTGATGCCCATTTCGGCTTTCTTCCCTGCACAAAGCCGACCAACGGTATTCTCCACAATATATTTTGTGATATACTGCGGTGTATAGAAGACACCATCACGCTTTCTTTTGCTAACAGTTGGTGCCTCTCCTGCGTTAATTTGCGCCGTCACTTCCTCTATCTCGTTGAGCGAGTTTTCAAAGATATGCCCCAATATATTGACATCGACTTCCGTATTATAATCGTAGTCCGCCAACTTTTGTGTAAACCGTGCCAAAATGTCATCGCTGATTTTGATACAGTCCAATACCTCGTCTGGTTTGAACAAGCCACCATTGTAGGCAAATATCTCGTATTTCTTGCCCTGCCAGCCCGTGTCCATATAACCGAAATACTTTTTGATACGGTCGTACAAGGGTACATACGCATCCATTTCTTTAAGTTGCTCCCATTGTCTGAGTATCTCCACCATTGAGTTTGGCGGCAGCAATCCGCTGTCCTCGGAAAAGAAGATAAACAGAAGACGGTCAAGGAGTTTTTGGGTCTTTTTGAAAAGGAGAAGTATCTGCTCTTTCGGCGTTTCTTCATTCGTATTGTTTGCCAATATGTCGGCGAAAATCTCCCGTTTGAAAGCGGAGTAGTCTTTGTAGAGCTGTTGCGTTACTTGGTCTTCCCTGCTCACACTTTCTTGTTTGGCTTTGAGCGGTAAATCAGCCTTAATGTTCTCCCTAGCCAAACAGAAATACAGTTCTTTGAATTGCTCCTCGGTCAACGTAAACAGGTTCCACTCAATATGTTCGACAGCGTTATCGATATAGAAACGCAGTTTCTCAAAATTGGAGATAACTACATACCTTGTGTTTTTGTGCTGACTCTTGTAGCCGAACGCCTGATTTTCAATTTTTGACAAATCAGTGGTTTTATGGTCTTTCAATTCAATTACGCCAACAACATTTCCACCTACAATAATGGCTCCGTCGGCTTTCTTGGAATTAGATTCGTTTTTCTGCTCGGTTATCAGATTATAATTGGGCGAAGGGTTGAGCGTGTAACCCAACACTTTCACAAACAACTCACGCAGAAAACCCTCCTGAAACTGTTCCTCTTTGCTTTGACGGATATTTTGTTGAATGTCGGGATTTAGGAAATACGACTGGTATTGTTTCCACGACGATTCAATAATTTCCGCATTCAAAGCAGAAAGATATTTCTTGAGTATATTTTTTTGAAAAATCATAATTCCAAATATAAATTTTACTCTGCTAATGTAAGATTTTTATTTAATACCCAATACTATAATAAGACAGAAATGCAAAAATCAAATGGTTACAATTTGTACACTATAGTTTTTCTTGAACCACTTCCCCATATCCGTCTTTGCCAGAACCAACACAGCGAATGTACTCGCAAACAAATTTTTACATTTTCTTCGGAATACTTGAATACGTTTATGAATTAAAACAGAGATTAAGAAAAGCCACGTGAGAGCGTGGCTTTTTTGCTCTATTGTATCTTGGATGAACTTATAATTCTATCAATTCTTTGCTCAAAAAAGAAATACATTTTCTTTTTAATTGAAAATCCATATATTTGCATTATTAAAAAGAAGGGTTATGTCAGAAAAGCAACGTACAATTTCGCAGCCTGTCTCTTTTTCGGGTAAAGGATTGCATACGGGTAAAGTGACAACGGCGACGGTTCTTCCGTCGGAACCGAACACGGGTATCAGATTTAAACGTATTGACTTGGATTCTAAGCCGATAATTCCGGCAAATCCAGAATATGTTGTCGACACATCGCGGGGAACAGTTATCGGAATTCCAGGAGCATTCGTCAGTACCATTGAACATTTGATGGCATCGTTGCATGCTTTGCATGTAAACAATGCTTTGATTGAAGTTGACGGTCCTGAAGTTCCTATTTTGAACGGTAGTGCAAAGCCATTTTACGACGGCATTGAAAAAGTCGGCACAACAGAACAGGACGCAGAACTTGAATATCTCGAAATCAAAGAAAAAACTGTATATCTCGAACCAGAACGCGGTGTTGAAATTATTGCATATCCGTGCGATACGTTCCGTGTCGATGTAAAAATCAGTTACGATTCGTTCATGCTCCGTAACCAATTTGCAAGTTTGAGCGACTTGAACGATTTCGGAAAGGAAATTGCGTGTTGCAAGACATTCTGCTTTTTCCGTGAAATAGAAATGATGCTCGCCGCCAATCTAATAAAAGGAGGCGATTTGGACAATGCAATCGTGTTTGTCGACCGAAAGGTTTCTCCCGAAGAAATTGCACGAATGTCGAAACTATTTCCAGGAAAGGAAATCAATATTGAAAAAGAAGGCGTTTTGAACAACACGGAATTGTCGTTCGAAAACGAACCTGCCCGCCATAAACTTTTGGATTTGATAGGTGATTTATGGTTGGTCGGCAAACCAATAAAAGGTCATATTATTGCAACCATTCCTGGTCATAAGGCAAACACCGAATTTGCAAAGATTTTAAGAAAACAACTCAAACCTTCGGTTAAGGTCATTGCTCCAAGCATTGATTTTTCGGCGGAACCTGTGTACGACAACAAGAAATTAAAAGCTTTGTTGCCGTATAGTTATCCGTTCCAGCTTGTTGACAAAATCATGTCTGTCTCCGACAAGGAAGTTGTGGGAATTAAAAATGTGACGGCCGACGAACCGTTCTTCCAAGGTCACTTTCCTGCCGACCCTGTCATGCCGGGCGTACTGATTCTCGAAGGAATGGTACAATGCGCAGGTGTATTCGCATTGTCGCAGGTGGAAAAACCTTCTGATTATTTAGTATATTTTCTCAGCGTCGATAACGTGAAGTTCCGCAAAAAAGTTAGTCCAGGCGACACGCTGGTGTTTAAACTGCAACTTCTTGCTCCAATCCGACGTGGAGTAGTTTATATGAAATGTTATTCTTTCGTAGCTGGTCAATTGGTTGCGGAAGGCGAAATTAAAGCACAAACAAATAAAAAAACGAATTAAGATGACACAACAGCCTTTAGCTTTTATTCATCCTGATGCAAAGATTGGAAAAGATGTAGTAATATCTCCATTCTCTTATATTTATGACGATGTGGAAATCGGCGACGGAACAGTGATTGAACCGAATGTGACTATTATGCCAGGTGCAAGAATCGGGAAAAATTGTCACATATTCCCAGGAGCCGTCATTTCTGCAATTCCACAGGATTTGAAATTCGCCGGTGAACACACTACGACTGAAATTGGCGACAATACAGTTATCCGCGAATGTGTGACGATACACAGAGGAACTGTCGACAAAATGACTACAAAAGTCGGGAAAAATTGCCTTTTGATGGGATATGTTCACATTGCACACGACTGTATTGTGGGCGACAACTGCATTTTTGCCAACTATGCGGCTCTTTCGGGACATTGCGTAATAGGTAATTTTGTTATCATTGAAGGAAAGGCTGGCGCACAGCAGTTTATGCACGTCGGCGACCACGCATTCATCGGTGGCGGCACGTTTATCCGTAAAAATGTTCCTCCATTTGTAAAAGCAGCCGAAGAACCTATCCAATACATCGGTGTAAATTCCGTAGGTTTGGCTCGCCGTGGTTTTGCCGAAGAAAAAATTCGTCAGATTCAAGATATCTATCGTTTGATCTTCTTGCAAAAAGGCGTATTGCAGAAAGATGCGCTCGAAATGGTAAGAACGCAGATTCCACAATCGGAAGAAAGAGACATGATACTGTCTTTCATAGAAAATTCACCGAACGGAATTATTAAAAAACCGTAAAATGAACTATTTCAAACAAATAAACATACAGCGATGTCTCCTCGGAGTTGTCGCTGTTTTATTTTTAAATTCCTGCGGCAGTGACGGGAAAAAACAGTATTACGAAGTGACAGGCTTGGCACAAGGAACCTATTATCGTGTGATATATGAAGACACGAAAATGCGGAAACCTGAGTTCGATTCGTTGCTGAAAAACTTTGACACAACATTTAGTGTGTACATCGGCGAATCAATGATTTCGAGAATAAACAACAACGACACGACTATACGACTCACGCCGCAGTTCTGTTATTTTTTGGAAAAATCGAAATTCGTGTCTTCCATAACCGACAGTATGTTTGATATTACCGTAGCTCCGTTGGTGAATGCGTGGAAATTCGGGCCCGACACGGCAAAAGGTTCTATAGTCCCGACGGCAAAACAGATTGACAGCATTCGACAATTTGTCGGTATGGATAAGTTTTCGGTTCAGAACAATCGTTTTATAAAATCCGACCCGAGGGTTCAAATCATTGGAAATGCAATAGCTCAGGGATATTCGACTGATTTAATCGCACAATACCTCGAAAATCTTGGAGTGAAAAACTATTTAGTCGACGTCGGCTGCGAAATGCGTGCTAAGGGCGTGAATGCCAAAGGAAATACTTGGACAATCGGCATAACTCGACCAGAAGAAGGTATTGACGAAAAATCGTTAGAATCGTCATTCGACGTGGCTGTGGAATTGGATAACCGTTCGTTGGCGACATCGGGAAATTATAGGAAATTTTATTATGAAGACGGCCGAAAGTTTTCGCACACCATCAATCCCAAAACAGGACAGACCATTCCATCTGATTTGTTGAGTGCGACTGTCTTTGCAACAGAATGTATCGAGGCAGACGCAATTGCAACTGCTTGCATGGTGATGGGCGTGGAAAAGTCGAAACAGTTTTTCGCCCGTCATCCCGAATACGGCGCTCTATTGATTTTTGACGGTGGAGATTCGTTGCAGACGTATTCCACCAAAGATGTTGTTGTGAAAAAAACACACGACAAGTAATAAAACCGACATATTTCCGTCTTAAAAAGATGGATTTGTTTAAATTTGTGCGAATGAAGACATTACGGAAAATAGTTATTTTGCTTGTGAGTGTTGTTTGTCTTGCTCACACGTCTGTTTTTGCCCAACAGTTGGCAACCATTCCGAATGTGATGCCGCTAACGCGCGTACTTTTTATCTTCGATGGTTCCTACAGCATGCTCGGCATTTGGGAACGACATTCAAAAATGGAAGTGGCAAAAAGCATTCTGATTCCATTCATCGACAGCGTTTCAAAAATTCCGAATGTAGAAGTCGGCTTACGTATATACGGAAATCGTTCGCCGTTTCCGCCGCAAGATTGCAAGGATTCCCACCTTGAAGTTCCGTTCGGGAAAAACAATCTCCCCGAAATTGTCAATAAAATTCTGTCACTAAATCCACACGGAACAACGCCGATTGCATATTCCATAGAACAGGCCGCTAAAGATTTTCCACCCGATTCTACGGCTCGAAATATAATTTTCCTGATTACCGACGGTGTTGAAGCCTGCGACGGTGACCCATGTGCCATTTCCCGCAAATTGCAAGAAAAGGGTGTCATACTCAAACCATTTATCATCGGCGTAGGCAACGAAGTTGATTTTAACAAAATGTTCGATTGTGCTGGCCACGTATTCAGTGCGAAAAACGAACTTGATTTCTTGCCCGTGTTGAACATGGCGATGGATAAGGCAATGACCAGCACACCGTTACAGGTGTATCTGCTTGACGCATACAAGAAACCGCGCGAGACGGACGTGCCAATGACGTTTTATGACAATGTTACAGGTTTCATCCGCTATAATTTTGTCCATTCGGTCATAAAGCCTGGCGAACCCGACATTTTGTTCCTCGACCCATTGGTTTCCTACAAAATAAAGGTACATACTATTCCGCCAGTATATGCAGAAAATGTGAATCTTGAACCAGGAAAACATACGATTGTAAAAATTGACGCTCCTCAGGGATATTTAATGGTAGAACGTCCGTATGGCGTAAATCTGTCCATGCCGTTCGAAACTATTGTCCGTCAGCAGGGCGACATGAACACATTGATGGTTCAGCAGGCGAACGAAAAAGTCAAATACATTACCGGGAAATACGACCTTGAAGTGCTGACCATGCCACGAACATATTTTTACGACGTGGAAGTGAAACCCGACGAAGTTAAGACAATAAAAGTGCCCGCCCCGGGTCATGTTACATTCACACGACCGCAAATGGGTATCGGTGCAATATATATCGACAGAAATACCGACTTGGAATTTGTCACATATTTAAGTCCCGACAGCAGAAAAAACGACGTACTCACCTTACAACCAGGGAAATACGTAATTATATGGCGTGACAAATTCGAGACCGACACGGAAAAATCTATTTCCCAGTCGTTCGAAATCACTTCGGGATGTAATTTGTATATTCAACTAAACAAAAAATAATATGAAACGAATTTTTACTCTTGTATTGTCCGTAATTGCTTCGGTAACAATGTTTGCACAACGTCCTACTGCGACGATAAATCAAGTGAACGACATGCTCCAGGGAGCAACTTTGTATGTGGTGCTCGACAATAATCCGATAAACGACTATAATTCGGAAATCCGTAAGGCTGTCGAAAAAAACTGGACACTGACGCCGTTCAAGTTTATTCATATTGATGTGTTGGACAGCACAAAACTGCAAAATCCTAAAAATGCGTTCCTCGTTCCTGTAACTACGGTGTTCGTCGAAGACAAGGATTCTGTTAAATACCTATTTTTGAGCCTATGGATTGGCGGCGAATACGAAACTCTTAGCGATTTGCCCGAAGTTTGTACATTTCCGCTTTGCTACGATTTGAGTGACGAATTCGAAATGACATATAAACTGCCTGCAATTGTTGCGTTCTTCAACAAGCATGTCCAGGCAATTCCATCAAATCCTGCGTTGTTGAAAGACAAAAAGTTCGCATCGTACACGAAAAAGAAAAAGAGCATCTCGGGGAAAACAATTTATATGGTGAAACACGAACAAACGCCTCTGTTCGACGAACCGTCAGAAATTTCTGCAATAAATCCATTAGCTAAAGTCTCTATATGCGAGGACAGAGATGATTTGGAAAAAGTAATCCGTAGAAAAGAAGCTAACGCACTGTTCCTTCACATTGTCGGCTGGACTGACGAGGAAATGGTTCAGAATGGCGAAATGATTCCAGGACGTTGTTACAAAATATTGATGGACACCGAGGGTAATCTGTATTATTTTGCATTCCACAAAATGGCAGGAAATGCTTCGCCAAACCTAAATGGTATGCAGGCAAAGGATTGGAAAACGCTGGCAACGTTTAAAAAGTAGCAAGATTCGGAATAACATATACACGAACACAAGCGTATAGTACAAGGTTTCTGTATCTATTTTCTATTGGAATGATGGAATACGTCGTTCCTGCCTCAAAGCTCACTCTTGGAAACATAAAATCGAAGGCTCCGCAGATTTGCCAGTCAAGTCGGCCGAGTGCCTCGCTTTTATTTTTCACACCATTGAACGAAGTGTTTTCGTAGATTTTTGCTGAAACTTCCGTACCAACTTTAAAGCGTAAACGAGCCGGAAAATTGTCACCAATAAAATAAGCTGGACAAACAGCCCACAGGTATCCCGCATCGACATATCCTAACGAGGTTTTAAAATCGTGACCGGCATTCGCTGCTCCTTTTTCAGCAAAGCGTAACTCAAAAACGTGAAAAAACGGAGAGTCTTTGGTTTGGTGGTATTCCGCAAAAATTCCTCCCATGGGTCCAATTCGATGAAAACCACCGTTTTCGTCACCATTAACCTGACTGGTTGTAAAGCCCCCCATCAATCCACCCGAAAAATTCTGCGACATTCCGTAGTTACAAAGAACTATGAATATACTCACAAGCAACCATCTAAAAGTATATTTTTTTATCCCTCCCATTTTTTGTGCATTGTGCATTATACATTGTGAATTATTCATTTTTAATTACGCATTGAGCATTACGCATTGAGCATTTAATTAACCGTACTTTCAATTTGTCCATCTGCAAAATGTGTCACAATTATTTCCTTAGATTTTATTTGTTTACGCGAACGGATAATTTCTCCTTTGCAGTTTGTCGTGAGCGTGTATCCAGACCTCAAAATTTTTTCAGGATTTTTTGCATCTATTTTCGACTCAACGAGTTGCAATCTGTTTGCACGATTATTAATATTTGTCCGCACTCCTTCAAAAATTCGTTGTTGCAATTTTTCCACATCTGCAAGAGCTTTTGTCTTTTTGATTGCAGCAGCATGTAAAATTCCCTGAATTGTCTGTTCAATGGAACTTTCTGCTTTCAGCAACGCAATTTTGTATGATTGTTTTATTGCAGATAAAAAATCCCGCAATTTGTCGGTTTCGTCATCCATGCGTTCGTGGAACAAATCCGAAAGTTGTTCTTGTAAATCGTTGAGTTGCGACAAAAATTCTTCATTCGTATCGACGATGAAATCGGCAACGGCCGTCGGGGTTTTGAGCGACGTATGGGCAACCATGTCGGTTATAGACAAATCTTTGTTATGACCAATTCCTGTAAGGACAGGCAAAGGGAATTGTGCGACATTCGAGGCAATTTTATAATTGTCGAACCAACGTAAATCAGTACGAGCACCGCCACCACGAATAATGACCACAACGTCAAATTCGTCTTCGCGGCTTGCAATTTCGTCAAGACAATTTATTACGGAGTTTTCTACCTCAACGCCCTGCATCGCCGCATTGAAAAGCGTCGTCCGAATGTCAAATCCATAAGTATTGTTTTCCAACTGATTTATAAAGTCCTGATACCCAGCGGCATTGTTCGACGAGACGACTGCAACCCGTTGAATGACCGATGGCAAATCTACTTCTTTGTTCAGTTCAAAAACACCGTCTTCCTCCAACTGACGGATAATTTTCTGTCGACGTAGTTCGTCTTCGCCAACGGTGTACGACGGATTTATGTCGGTAATTTGCAGACTGAACCCGTATAGTGCATGAAAATTCACCGAAACTTGAACCATTATTTTCATACCGACAGACAACTGGCTGCCTGTCTCAGACTCAAAATAGGGAGCCAACATTCTGTAAACATTAGCCCATATTGTGGCACGCATTTTTGCCAATGGATTTTCTTCGTCTTCGAGTTTCTCGATAAGTTCCAAATAACAATGACCATTGCGGTTTGCCTGAATTTCGCTTATCTCTCCCACTATCCAATACTTAGGCTCGAGGGATTTTTTCAATCCTTCGGAAATTATTGAAGCCAATTCCGATAACGAAATACTTTCTTCCATCACAACAAATGTAACGATTTTGTGGAATTTTCTAATGAGAATCTGTATTTTTGTCGCATAAAAAATAAACGACAATGGCTAAATCAGTTCCGTTCACAAAAGAACAAATTCAGGAAATCATAAAACAATATCCTACGCCGTTCCACATATACGACGAAAAGGCGATAATTGAGAATGCCGAAGAACTTAAAAAGGCGTTTGCGTGGAACGAGGGTTTTCACGAATATTTTGCAGTAAAAGCTACTCCAAACCCTTATCTGATAAAGATTTTAGCACAACACGGTTTCGGCTGCGACTGTAGTTCCTATCCTGAATTGCTCATTTCGGAACAAGTTGGAAATCTCGGCGAAAATATTATGTTCACATCGAACGACACGGGCGACTACGAGTTCAAGAAAGCCAAGGAATTGGGTGCAATCATCAATCTCGACGACATTACTCACATTGACTATTTAGACAAAGTTGCCGGTTTGCCCGAATTGGTTTCGTTCCGTTATAACCCGGGAAATCTGAAATCGGGGAATGCCATTATCGGCACTCCCGAAGAAGCAAAATATGGTTTTATGGAAAATCAACTCTTCGATGGCTACAAAATGTTGATGGAACGCGGCGTGAAACGTTTCGGCATTCATACTATGGTGGCTTCCAACGAGTTGAACGAGGATTATTTTGCCGAAACGGCACGAATTTTATTCAATCTTGTCGTAAAAATCCACAAACAATTGGGCATTCGCTTCGATTTCATCAACCTTGGTGGAGGACTCGGCATTCCGTATCGCCCTGAGCAGAAGAAACTCGACGTGTTCAAAATCAGCGAAGGCATTCGCAAGGAATACGAATCGATTCTTGTTCCTAATGGACTTGCACCAGTGAAATTATATTTAGAATCTGGTCGTTTCATCACAGGTCCTTACGGATATTTGGTGACGACGGTTCGTCACTTGAAACACACATTCCGCGAATACGTCGGCTGCGACGCAAGCATGAACAACCTTATGCGTCCGGGAATGTACGGAGCATATCATCATATAACCGTGTTGGGCAAGGAAAATCAGCCATGCGACCACGTATATGACGTGACAGGCTCGCTGTGCGAAAACAACGACAAGTTTGCAATCCAACGTAATCTGCCAGAAATCGAGATTGGCGACATTCTTGCCATTCACGATGCCGGTGCACACGGTCATGCTATGGGATTCAACTACAACGGAAAACTTCGCTCGGCTGAATTGCTTCTCCGCACCGACGGCTCGGTAAAAATGATTCGTCGTGCCGAAACGGTTAACGATTACTTTGCGACACTTGATTTCGAGGGCTTGAAAAGTTTCAATTAAAACACAACATGGAGACTGAATTTGTCGAAGTCACAAAGACCTCCGAACAGTTTCAACCTTTGAATTTCAAATCACCAACTTATTATAGAGGCGCAATTGCGTCTCTAGTTTTATAACCTATATCGTACTCCTGCTCTGAATTGTGGATTCGAACGTACTGCCCACGATTCGTCATAGAGAAAATCATACAGCACCATGAAATATGCGTCCAACTTTTCCGAAATGTGCGTTGTTCCGCCAAGTCCCAAAGGCAAAGCCAAAAGCGAGGCTTTGTTTCCTTCGGAATCCACAATTTTTGCAGATTCCAGTTCTCCATGAAGGAAAATATTAAAATTGAAGTGAAACTCCACAAATTCCCGAGTACCGTACATGGCAGTCCAATACGAATTGCCTATGGTCTTATTGTACATAAAGAAAGGTGAAAATCCAAGTTTGAAATTTTTGTTCGTTCCCAATGCAAGAGCCGCTTCGGGATTCAAATCGATTGTCATGCAGTTGTTTGTAATTCCAAAGCCAATTGTTCCTCCCAACTCAACTTGCGAGAAACAATTCACCCCGACCATCAGTCCAATGAGTAACCCTATAATATGTTTTTTATACATAAAGCCTTCCATTTACATGTGAGGTAAAAATAATAAAATTTGACGTGCAAACAAGAGGGGAAATGCAATGTTTAACAAAATGTTTTCAATCATGGATGTTTGCTGATTTATAACTGTAGAAATATTGAGAAATTTTTATTTTTGCTTATAATTTGGAATTATATGGCAGAATTTCTAACAACTAAAGGGATTATTTCAGCAATTGATGACATCATAAAATATGCAAAAAAGGAAATCTTTATTGTCTCTCCTTTTTTGAAAATTTCTAAAACGTATAGAGAACGTTTAAAGACAGCGGCACAAAGGGGCGTTGAAGTGTCCATCCTTTTGGGTAAAAACAAAAAAATGGATTTGGAAACATTTCATGATTTAAAAGATTGGGCTTCGTTTTATTTCTATGAAGATTTGCATGGCAAATGTTATTATAACGAAAAAGAGATGGTGATTACATCAATGAATATGTATGAAGCATCTGAAAAAAACAGAGAATTTGGAACTCGACTTTCTAAATCTGACCCAAAAGACAATGAAATTTACGAAAAATGTGAGATGGAATGCTCAGAAATATTCTCCCTATCTGACCCAATAAAAAACGAAGACCAATTACTTTTATTCCCCGAAAATAATAGAGAAAAGCAAGAAACACATGATAAAGTACCTCATTCTGGCTTTTGTATTAGATGTAGAAAACCAATAGCATACAATCCATCAAGACCATTGTGTGAAGATTGTTATGAAACATGGAGTTATTATCAAAATCCCGATTACAAGGAAAACTATTGTCACAAATGCGGAGAAGAAGATATCGGAATCTCGTATGCAAAACCAGAGTGTAGTGATTGCTTTCATGACAGAAACAGTTGGGACGATGAAGAGGATTTTTATGATGACAATGATGATTTCTACGATGACGACTACGATGATGACTTTTATGATGATGACTTTTATGATGATTACGACGATTACTATGACGATTATTGATAAAATCAAAAAGCACCATATCAATGCCTATATTTTAATCGCCAATCCTCATCGGACTGGCGATTTTTTGTTTTGAAAAATTTTGCTACATACGTTGTGTAAGGGATTTTTTTATTTTTCGTAAAAAAGAATACACATGTTATCAATTGAAAATGTAAGACACATAGAAGTCGTACGGGGTTGACTTCTGCGCAACTAAAAGATTTTTCACCAGAAGAATTTCGAGATTTTATTGAGCGAAAAAAGAAAAAACGATTAACTTTTCTTTCGGAATTTCCCACAATAGGAAGAGGAAATGTTTTACGAAACAGTTTGCTTTCCTCACAAGAAATCAATTCAGAAATCGCCGCAATACTGAGATAAGGATTCTAGGATTAACAACAGGTGTTCTTGCAAGCATAATTATCTGGCTTATAACAAAATAAGAATCGATTATAAAAAATCGCTTAATACAATAACCATTTTTATCCAAAAATCGCTTAATGCAATAAGCGATTTTATTCAAATGCGTATGTAGAGCCGTTTAAAAGGTATTTAAAAAATTTTTAACATCTACACGGAATTGTTTTTAACCTCATTCAAATTTTTTATTTTTGCCTAAAACAATTCATTTATGCAAAAACGACTTGTCGGACAGAATCATTCGTACGTTTTCGAATTCGTGGAACCCGAAGAAAGCGAAAATGCCGAAGATTTCGGTCTTGTATTCCGTGGAAAGTGCGAACAGGACGGAACGCCCGTTATTGTTCGTTACTTGAGAAACAAACAATTGATTAAAAGTCCGCAGCATTTGCAGCTTGTACAAAATATCTTTCTCAGTTTCAATAAATTAGACGAAGGATTAGTAAAAACATTCGACTGCATTGTCGATGAAAACGGGCTGTATATTATTCGTGAGCATTTACAAGGCATTGACTTACAACAAGTTATTTTTACCGGCGATTATCCTCATCTACGAAATACAAAATTTTTTCTCACCGTTGCCGAAAAAGTCTGTAAAACCCTCGAAACACTCCACCATAACAAAATAATACACAGGCGAATACAGCCAAACACAATCTTTCTGGTCGCCAACAATGCAGGACAAATCGACATAGAAAATCCGACGGTAAAACTGCTCAACCTTGAATACGCACAAATCAACAGTCAAAACATACTCGGTTTTACTTCAACACCGTATTCACTCTATTACTCGGCTCCCGAATTGGTATTGCAAGCAAATCCGTTGATAAACGCTTCCTGCGATTTGTATAGCTTAGGTATAACGTTGTTCGAAGCTTTTGCCCGCGAGCACGCCTTTATTTGCGAAAACGACGACAAAAACCTGATTCTGAACATGCAATTGTCTTTCCCGTTGAAACCACACCACCGAGTAGACAAATCGATATTTGAAATGCTCCAAAAAGCAACGGCAAAGCACATTTTCAAAACTCCGCCCATGCGCTACAAGCCCGAAGCTCGGCTGAAATTTTTCTACAATGCACAAAAACTTCGTTTCCAGTCTGCCGACGAAATGAGCCAGTACGTAGCAACGCTCATTCAGGAATATCAAGTAAAACAGGAAAAATCACTCGTGCAAAAACTGAAAAACGTGTTTAAACGGTAACACACGATTTGAAATCGACAAAATGTTCCTCATAACCAATAACTCCTAATTCTTAATTCTTAATTTTTAACTCTTAATTCTCATTTCCGACGTCGAAATTATTACTTTTGCATATCAAGAAATTTCAATACAATGATAGATATTTCAAATGCAAACATAGAATCGCTTGTCATTCATAAAATTGGAATGAAAGCGGCTGCGGAAGAAGACCCTAAGCGTCAGAACTTTTATTCAAAACACGAAATTCAGTTCATTGACGAACAGACACAGTATATTTTAAATTCATTTTTTTCGCTGTCTCTCAAGGCTCCGGAATTGTACCGTTTCAGGGACGATAGTTTTGCCGTAAAAGAAGAAGTGGCACGTATTTTTCAGCAAAAAGGCGAATTCTACAGTTCATCGATAAAATTAGCTGAAAAACTTTACAACGTACTCGACGAAAACGACCAGACTTACAGCGAATTTTACGTCGTGTATTTTTCAAACTGCATGGTCGATGACAACATGGTCGATGCCGTGGGACTTTTCAAATCCGAATCCAAAGAGACGTTTTTGAAAATTCTCCAAAACGAAAACGAAGTCAATTTTCAAGCAGAAAGCGGAATCAGCCTCAAAAAAATAGAAAAAGGCTGTTTCATTTTCAATATCGAACCAGAATATGGCTATCTCATTAAAGCACAGGACAGTTCAAAAGGCGACAATGTATATTGGATAGATAAATTCATCGAAGCAAAAGTTATTGAAAATGAATACTTTAACACAGAATCATTTTTGAAAATCTGTAAAGAATTCAACGAAGAGATTTTGGCTCAAAACGAATCGGTTAAAAACGATGAAAGAGTAAAATTTTTGCAAAATTCTTTGAACTACTTCCAAACAAACCAGACATTCGACGAAAAACAATTTACGCAAGAAACCATTGGAAATCCAGAAGTTATTGAGGCATTCGATAATTTCAAACAACACTACAGCCGCATTCACGAAATCGAAGCTCCCAATAGTTTCGACATAGACGAAACCGCAGTGAAAAAATCCAAACGATATTTGCGGAGCGTCATCAAACTTGATAAAAATTTTCACATCTACGTCCATTCCCGTCCTGAGTTCTTGGAACGCGGTTACGACGAAAATCGAGGAAAAAGTTTTTATAAAGTATTCTTTGAGATAGAAAGTTAACCCCTCTTATCATCTTTTTTTATACCTTTGCGTGATTTTAGTGGAACTTCTTGATGAATTTATATAAATCGTTTAGAATCATAGCGTTAACGCTCATTGGAGCAATGCTTTTGTTGTCGTCTTGTAAAAAAGGAACGAACGAAGGCACTCTTACCTTTGCTGTTGAATACGACGAGCAGGAAAAAGCAGAAAGGGAAATCATCGGACTATTGCCCGAAACTTTGAAATACTATTACAAAAACGGCAGTTCCACGGCAGAAATCAGTGCCTTTGGAATGTTCCGCGCAGCGTATATTTCAAATGTTCAGGAAAAGACGAACAGCGTTCTCTTCTATTTCATGCCGAAAAAATACACTTGTAAAGCAAAATTCGGAGAAAGAATGATTGGATTCGACCCGCTCCCTGGTTTAATCCTCACCCCGACGGACGAAGAAAAAGAAATTCTTGGTTTTACCGCCCACAAAGTCCACGTTTCGTTCGAAGACAAGTCGAAGGAAGAATATGATATATGGTATACAAACGACATAAAAATTCATGATCCTAACTGGCCTAATCCTTACAAAGAGATTGACGGAGTTTTGTTAGACTACCGAGTTGCACTCAAGGGCATTTCTATGCACATAAGCCTGAGCGGTATTTCGGAAAATGCGGTCGATTCGTCTAAATTCTATGTGCCGAAAGATTTTGTGAATGTCGAAGTTGATACTATGAACGCTATCTTTGATGAATACTTAAAAATGGAATTCTAATGATTGAAAGATTAAAACAACTATTCCATATTGAAGACACCAAAGGACGACTGGCGTTGGCTGGCGTGCTTCTTGTCGTTGGTGTATTTCTGACCATAGCATTCATATCGTTTTTCTCCTCGTGGGAAAATGACCAAAGCGTTCTCCGTGATACAACGGCGGAAATTTCGGCTATAGACCCGTCTATCACGGAACTTCCGCCATCGGAAATTCAAAATAGAGCAGGAAAAATCGGGGCAATTGTATCGAAAAAGTTCATTCACGACTGGTTTGGAATCGGTTCGTTTGCAATCGTGTTCCTTTGTTTCTATTGCATGTTGCGTGCACTCAATTTCTTTAAAGAAACATCTGTCTATCGATACCTTTGTATTGCGATTTCGTTGATGATAGTGTCGTCCATTACGTTCGGGTTCTTCTTCAACGACGTGTGGGACGGCAACATTGGCGGCTGTCTCGGTTACTATTTGAGTTACCAACTGTTGCCAAATCTTTTAGGGAAATTCGTCACAGGTCTGCTTATTGTCGCATTCGATATAATTTATGTATTCTGTACGTTTAATTCTATCCACAACTGGGTACTGACAAAAATCCGCAATTTCCTTTCCAGCAAGAAAGAAGCTGAAGAGGCTACGGAAGAAAATACCCAAGAAGAAACGCCTGCTGACAATACCGAACCTGTTGTTCCTCAAGTAGAACAAGTTGTAAATCAAGAAATTTCTCAGCCTGAAGAAATTACGAAAGATACCCCACACGAAGAAGAGTTTACAGCCGAAATTTCTGAAGTAACAGAGGCAGAAAATCCTGTTGAAACGCCAGAAGATGAGAACCCGACGAATGAAACAGAAGACGAACATACCGAAGAACAAGAACCAGTAGAAGAATCGGACGAAAACGAAGACGAAAATAAAAACGAGGATTTTAGCGACGACGAAAATTCCGACGACAACGATGAAGAGGAAGAAGATGAGGATGACGACGACGAAACAACGCTTGACCCGAACGATGAAGACGAACCTGAAAATGATCAACCAAAAGATGACGAGCCCCAAGACGACGGAACAACTGTTGCAGATGTTGACACACCAGTTGGACCTCAGCAAACTATAACTCCACCTCATATTCCTGACGGGAAAATGCAAATAACCAACACAAATACTGCTGTTGAGGACACCAGTCACATTGAAATGGAAATGCAGGACTACGACCCGAAAGCGGACTTGTCGCATTTCAAACAGCCAGGAACTGATTTGCTCAAAATATATCCAAACGACGAACAAGCCGTTGAAGTTGACTACGACGAACAAATCAGAAACCAAAATCTTATTGAAAAAACACTTTCAGATTTTGGCATCGAAATAGAAACGATTAAGGCTACGGTCGGACCGACCATCACGCTTTACGAAATCGTGCCAAAGGCGGGAACAAAAATTTCAAGAATCCAGTCGCTCGAAAAGGACATAATGATGAGCCTCTCCGCTCTTGGTATCCGTATCATTGCACCGATTCCGGGTAAGGGAACGGTTGGTATTGAAGTGCCGAACAAAAACCGACAAACGGTGTCGATGTACTCCGTTATCAACTCCAAAGCATTCAAGGAATCGAAAATGGAATTGCCTGTGGCATTGGGAAAAACAATCACCAACGATGTGTATATGTTCGACCTTGCAAAAATGCCGCACTTATTGGTTGCTGGTTCAACAGGACAAGGGAAATCGGTCGGATTGAACGCAATTGTCACTTCGTTGTTATACAAAAAACATCCGTCACAGCTTAAATTTGTGATGGTCGATCCGAAAATGGTGGAATTCAGCATTTACGGCGGTTTGGAAAAACATTACATGGCACAGTATCCCGGCGAAGAAAACATTATTTTGACCGACTGCATGAAGGTAATCACCACGTTGAATTCCCTTGTCGAAGAAATGGAAGAACGCTACAAACTGTTGATGAACGCCCGATGCAGAAACATCATTGAATACAACGACAAATTCATTCATCGCCATTTGTTGCCGACACAGGGACACAAATATTTACCATACATTGTTATTATAATAGACGAGTATGGTGATTTTATGATGCAGGCAGGAAAAGAAATTGAAACGCCTATCGCACGTATTGCCCAGAAAGCCCGTGCCGTTGGTATGCACTTGATTCTTGCCACGCAACAGCCGAGCGTGAAAATCGTCACCAGCGTCATCAAAGCGAATATTCCAGGACGAATTGCGTTCCGTACCGCATCGAACACCGACAGTATGATTATTTTGGGAACGCCGGGGGCCGAAGGTTTGGTCGGCAAGGGAGATTTGCTCGTTTCGTACGCAGGAAATGCGTTGGAACGCGTACAATGTGCGTTTGTCGATACACCAGAAGTGGAACGGATTGTCGATTTCATTGGCAACCAACAAGGGTACGGACAACCGATGCAACTGCCTGAAGTCAAGGAGAAAAATCAAGACAGCGGCTATTCTGGCGGAGGCGACAGCGACAAGGGCGCCGGCGACCTCGACCCATTGTTTGAAGACGCAGCACGGACAATTATAGAATCGGGAACGGCTTCTACTTCGGCAATACAACGAAAGTTCCAAGTTGGATACAACCGTGCCGGCCGAATTATGGATCAATTGGAACGATATAAAGTCGTGGGGGCATACAACGGTAGCAAAGCACGCGAAATTGCAACCGACTCTATCGGTCTGGAACAGATACTAAATAATCTCCGTGAAAACGGTATTTTAAAGGGATTTTAAATTTTGGAACAATTATTGGATAACCGACATTTGTCATTATAAAATTTTACAAGTATGAAAAAAATAATTTCGGTACTATCAATGCTTACAATCTGCACAGCAGTTGTATTCGGACAAAACACAAAGAATGCAAAAGAAATTCTTGACAAGGTTTCTCAAAAAACAAAAAGTTATAGCACAATCAATCTTACGTATTCCCTCGTTCACACGTCTCCCGACGGTGCAAACGACAAGACTACTGGAACAATGTTAATGAAAGGGAAAAAATACAAACTTTCCATTCTCGACAATGTTCTCTACTGCGACGGCATGACTCTTTGGACACACATGGTCGAAGAGAAAGAAGTTGTTGTTTCTAAAGCCGACAACGACGATTCAGGAATGTTGAATCCTTCAACCGTATTAACTATGTACGAAAAGGGATTCAAATATAAATTCATTCAAGACCGTTTCGAAGGCAGTCGTGCAATCTACGTAATTGATTTGTATCCAGAAAACGTAGAGAAAAGTGAATATTCTAAAGTCCGTCTTTCAATTGACAAGGATAAATCTCAACTTTGGAAAGCAGAATATTTCGCAAAAGACGGAAACAAGTACACAATCACCGTCAATACATTCAAAGTTAACGAACAAATTCCCGACGCTTCGTTTGTGTTCGATAAGGCAAAAAATCCTGGCGTAAAGGTAATTGACGAACGTTAATTTTATGAATCTACAACAACGGATTTCGGCATTTGTATCGTTAGGGCAGTATCTTTACACTGCCTCGCAACAAAGCGATACAGATGCCGAAATTGATTTGTTACAACTTTTCAATCGGGCAAAATTCAAAAATCCATGGTACTCGACGGATAACATCAAATTGGCTTTTTTGAATCATTCGCAACTGCTGACAAAAGAAAACCTGTCGGCTGCCGTACAAAATTTTCCTTGTCCCGAAAATACGGATAAACGTATTGCCGCTGTGTTGACAGACAGAATTCCGTTGGAATGCTTCTCCGATATTGTTTGTATCTTACTCACTGGAAATCATGCCATTGTCCGTCCGACGGAAAAAGATTTCGTCACATGGTTTGTCCTAAAAAAATTGAAAGAAATCGAACCTGAATTTGCGGACTACATTGAAATAGACGATGCGATACTGCACCCGTTCGATGCTATTATTGCAGAAAACACCAATGAACTGTTTGCCCGTTATGCAACAAAACGTCCGAATTTACTGAGAGACGAAAAAACTTCGATAGCCGTATTGGACGGAACCGAAAATGCAGAAAAACTTTCTAAACTGGGAAAAGACATTTTTAATTTCTATGGTCTCAGTACAAAAAATGTCTCGAAAATTTTTGTCCCCGAAGATTTTGAAATTACACGGATTTTCGAAGCCGTGGAACCGTTCAACACCGTTTCAATGCACTTCAAGTACATGAACAATTACGAATACAACAAGTCGATTTACCTTATCTCGCGACTAGAGCACCTTGACAACGGTTTTCTCATTTTAAAAAACGATTCTGAACTGAAATCTCCCGTAGCTGTTGTATTTTATGAAAAATATTCCGATATTTCACAAGTTCAAAAAATAGTACAAGAAAACAGGAATAAAATCAAAAATATTATCAGTAACAAAACAGCTCTTTTGCCCGATGCAATCCCATTCGGAATGGCAACGGAAATTCAAAAGAATGAATTAACGGAGACACTTAACTTTTTAACACATTTAACAATATGATATACAAATTCAGAATCATAAGCGACGAAAACGAACTTTTCAATAGAATAATCGAAATTTCGGAAGACGATACGTTTCTTAGTTTTCACAAGGCTATCATCAAAGCCTGCGATTTTAAAGATTCGGAAATGAGTTCGTTCTTTGTTTCTAACGACGAATGGGACAAAGAACAAGAGATTACGTTGTTCGACATGGGAGAAGAAGACACTGGAACAATCCCCATGCAGAAGGCTAAATTGAAAGATTTTTTGGAAAACAAAGAGGACAAAGTGATTTATCAATTTGACTTTTTTGGCGACCGTGCTTTATTCTGTACGTTGATAGACATAATGGACAAGGATCCGAAGAAAAAATATCCGCTCTGTTCGCATTCCACGGGAAATCCGCCGTTGCAAACAATGGACGATTCTTCGGAAGATTTTAGCGAAATGTTCAACGAAACCGGTTTGGACGACGATGACCTTTTCAGCAACGAAGACCGTGACGAGCTTGGCTTTGGAGACGAATTTGGCAGTGGTTACGATGACTTCGGTGGCGGAAACGACTACGATTATTGATGAAAACACTCGTCGTAATTGCTGGTCCGACAGCCGTTGGTAAAACCCAAACGGCTATACGCGTCGCCCAACATTTCAAAACGGAAATTATTTCGGCCGACTCGCGGCAAATTTATACAGAACCACGGATAGGGACAGCTTATCCGTCTGACGAAGAATTGTCTGCGGTTACACATCATCTGGTTGGAAATCACCACGTTACCGAATACTACAATGCGTGGAAATTTGAACACGAAGCATTAGGAATTGCCGAGAAGTTATTTGTAAATCACGATGTAGTCGTTCTTGCCGGCGGCTCGGGACTCTACATTGACGCTGTATGCAACGGCATTGACGAAATTCCTGATATTGATGCAGAATTGCGGGAAAACATCAATCGTCAGTTCGAAGAAAATGGAATTGAACACCTTCGCCAGACGTTAAAACATTTAGATCCTGAATATTACGAAATTGTAGACTTGTCAAATCCTGCTAGATTGAAACGAGCAATTGAGATTTGCATACAGACAGGAAAACCATATTCCCAGCAGAGAAAGGAACAAAAAGCAGATAGACCATTTTCTATTATAAAAATTGCGTTGAATCTTCCTCGCGAAGAACTCTATTCAAGAATCAATAAACGTGTTGATGTCATGATTGAAGAAGGACTGGAGGCAGAAGTCCGTTCCCTAACAAAGTATAAAGACTGCACGGCTCTCAAAACCGTCGGTTACAGAGAGTTTTTCGATTATTTTGATGGGAAATGTACTCGCGAAGAAGCAATCGAAAAGATAAAACAAAACACAAGGAAATACGCCAAAAAACAAATCACATGGATTAAGCGGAGTAACGATTACAGATGGTTTTCGCCAATGGAGACAACGGGAATAATCGCATATATAGAGCAGTGCATTAAATAAAAAAAAGAGGAAGACTTTCGTCCTCCTCTCGTGATCCAGATGGGGCTCGAACCCATGACCCCATCCTTAAAAGGGATGTGCTCTACCTGCTGAGCTACTGAATCAATCCATCTTCCTTTAAAAGACGATGCAAAAGTACTTATTTTTTTATTACTCGCAAATTATAGTATCATTTTTTTGAAAAAAAGACGAAATTCGACCGACAGTCGGCTTGGAATGTTTTCACAAACTTGCTTGTTTCTCTATGCCAATCAAAGAAAACTCACTACTTTTGCATAGAAAATTTTGCTGACATGGTATACGTCTTTTTGTGTTTCTATACTCTTATCTATGTTTGTTTGGTGATACCTGTATTTTGTATCGGTGCATTATTCAATGCCAAGATGCGCGAGGGATTGATAGGACGAATCACACAACCCAAACGAATCCGTAAATTTGCCAAAGAAAATGCTGGACAGAAAATTGTATTTTTCCATAGTGCATCGGTTGGAGAATGGGAGCAATCCATACAGATAATTAAAGCTCTGAAGAAAACACATCCCGATTTAAAGATTGTTGCGTCGTTTTTTTCTCCGTCGGGCATGAATCACGGACGAAAGGAAGACGTTGATTTGTCAATTTATTTGCCATTCGATGTATGTGTTACTAACTATTTGTTTTTCAAACGATTAAAACCAAAAGCATGGGTGATAGCTAAATACGACGTGTGGCCAGGAATACTTATGGCGGCACACTGGTCAAAGGTTCCCGTACTGCTTTGCTCTGCAGAACTGGCAGAAGATTCGGCACGGTATAAAGGGCTTAATGCTGTGATTAACAGATTATTCTATAAATATATACAATACATCCTTCCTGTTTCGGAGGACTATAAACAACGATTTTTGAATATTTTTCCATTCGAAAACAGATTGGAAGTTGTGGGTGATGCCCGTTACGATCAAATTATAGCAAAGGCTGAGGCGGTTATGCTACAACCTGATGTTGAATTGTTTGAAAATCCATTGCCGATAACATTTATTGGTGGCAGTTTGTGGCCGGCAGACGAAAAACATTTGTTTCCTGCATTGCTCCGCGTTTTCAAAGAACACGACAATCTACAACTGATTTTGGTTCCTCACGAATTACACGAAACACATATTCAGGCAATAGAGCAGACTTTTCGTCAAGAAGGAATTGAAACGCAACGCTATACAGATTTTGTGAATACGCAAAGTGGAAAAACGGCTTGCCGTGTTGCAATAGTCAACACAATTGGAATGCTTGCAAAATTGTATAAAAATACGGATATAGCCTACGTCGGCGGCGCATTCTCGACAGGTGTCCATAATGTTGCGGAACCTTCGGCATTTGGAAATCCTGTGATTTATGGCCCAAAACATGTCAATTCTTTTGAGGCAATGCAGTTGAAAAAAATTGCCGGCGGTTTTCCAATTTCTAACGAAAAGGAATGTTACGAAATTCTTTCGAAATTAGTTGATAACGAACAATTTAGAAAAGAATCGGGACAGAAAAACCATGATTTTCTCTACGCAAGCAAAGGAGCTTCGGAAAAAATTGTAAAACGCCTGCTTGAATTTCTGTAAAACGCCAAATACGACTTACGAACAACGCACCACATCTACCACGTGGCTGCCTGCCCCAATGAGTTCCTGCCGTTCCGACACGCATTTTTGGTATTCGATGAAACGGGCAAATGTCTGGTCGCTCATGTGATTGATGCGGGTACGCATATAGTCGGCGGCTCCTTCGGGAGAAAAGATAGTGACACGCTCCAAACCAGCTTTCTCGTTAAGACGGTTTATGTCTTCCAGACGCACGTAGTCGTACAATTCCCCCTCCTGAACTCTCACGTGAAAATCCTTATCCACGGCTCCTTGCGCCAAAAGTCCCTCGATTCTTTCCTCGTCGAAGCAATACGAAAGAATGCTGTATTCATTCATCAGATACGCCACAAAAATCAGTCCTCCCGACTTGGTCACGCGTTTTGCCTCGTTCAGTGCCTTTAGTTTCTCGCCGTCGCCTATAAGATGGTACAGCGGTCCGAGCAGAAGCGTAACATCGGCAAAGTCCGTCGCTATAGACGACATATTTCTGGCATCGCCCTGAATCACATCGGCCGTTGGTTCACGTTTGAGAAACATTTCAATATTGCGGCGGACGAGTTCCACGGCTTTCACCCGATAACCCTCGGCTATCAGTGCCGAACAATACCGTCCAGAGCCAGCTCCAACGTCGAGGATTGTCTGCCCCTGCTGCAAGAACCGATGCAGATGGTACATAGTGGTTTCGAACTCCACAATGCCGTGCCGTCGGCACAAGCGAAGGTCTTCGTTGTGCTTGTTGTAATGCTTTTCTATGTTTGTTAAGGCCATGAATTTGTATTCATAGAAATAAGTTATTCCTTCTTTACATGCAACACTTTCTTTCCATTGACAATATAAATGCCATAAGGAAGGCCGTCAAGTGATGTGGCATTTTGGCGTATCAAAGCTCCTGTTATGGTATATACGTTTGTCGGTTTGTCAATTTGAAGCATTGAAAGAATTGGGATTCCTGTTTTTGACTGAATTATGAGTTTCCCGTTGGAATACGTGAAATCATAATTTTCCGCTTCGCCACCACTAATCACCAAGTCATATTCGCCAGCGGAAGACGCATTCGTTGCTTCGGTCGTTACAGTAGGAATTGTTGTCAGCACGTTTTCGTCCTCGCCATTCTTGAAACCATCGAACGACACCGCAAACGTCGGCAGTTCGTCGCCCTCAGTAATCGTGGCATTATCCACGTTCACCGTCAGCGGACTTTTCGTAATGGTCAGCGTTCCATTTCTCACCGTCACATACGAATTTTCCACACCATCAAGATTTAGCTCCACATCGTATTCGCCTACTGGTGAGGAAATATCGGCATCCGTGACAAACGCAACTTCGCCCAAAACATCGGCACCAACTCTATTATAGGTAAATTCAGGATTTTCGTCGCCGTACTGACGCGAAACATCGTTTACAATAAGTTCAATAGGTTGAGCAACCTTTATGGTAAAGTCGCCCGTTTCCGTTGCTCCGTACGAAAGTATATAAACCGTGGGGGTCGGCATTGTCATTACAAACACATCTTTCTCGTTTATCGTCTTCGTCTCCGGCGCAATGCGATTGCCATCGGCATCAAAGAAGTCAAACTGAGCATCGGTTCCTGTAATTTCCCAATGGAGTGAATCCTCCGCAAATCCTGTATAACTAAATCCTTGAACCTGACCACCTTGTGGCGCACTTATTGTTTCTGTTTTCTCGTTGCCAAGTTCCACAAACACTGGCTCTACGGTAAGACTCATATCTTCCAACGTGTCAACTATGGCTTCAGAACCAATTTCATCGTTGTTAAACACTTGAATACCAACTGTTATCGTTTCCTTCGTGGTCACTGTCATCGTTTCCACGTCGAAAACATATTCCGCATCAATACTTCGTGGTTTGACGTTTTCCAAAGGAATGACAATGTCATCCAAATCAATGCTTTGTTGGGCAGGATCTATGACAATTCGGGTACGTGGCTCGTCGTTAAACCAATAATCCACACCGACAAGTTTTGAGGGTCCCTCGATTTTCGTCACCATAAACGACTTGAATACAACGGCGGATGTGTGTCCCGCTTTGTCAATGGTACGATAATTAAATGTATGCAGACCATAGTTAAGCGTTGAAATATCAATGTCAAGCATCACCGTGCCATCTTCAGGTATAATCGCAGTCTCCCGCTCGTCAAAATTGCTGTCAAGCCAGTATTCGTAAGTCAACAATGAATTTTCGCCACTCTGCGTCGTTTCAAACAACATAAAATTCTTCACCATCACGGGACTAACCTTGCCAACGGCATCTATCACACGCATGGCGATGTTGTGAAACCCCGGATTGAGCGAGGCAACGTCAATGTCGAGATTGACAATGCCGCTTGCGTCCATTGTGCCACTTACACGTTCGCCGAATTTTTGGTCAATCCAATATTCATAGGTTTGTAAAGAATTCTCGCCACTCTGCGTCGTTTCAAACAACATAAAATTCTTCACCATTACGGGACTAACCTTGCCAACGGCGTCTATCACACGCATGGCGATGTTGTGAAGCCCCGGATTGAGCGAGGCAACGTCGATGTCGAGATTGACAATGCCACTTGCGTCCATTGTGCCACTTACACGTTCGTCGAATTTTTGGTCAATCCAATATTCGTAGGTTTGGAGAGAATTCTCGCCACTCTGCGTCGTTTCAAACAGCATAAAATTCTTCACCATCACGGGACTAACCTTGCCAACGGCGTCTATCACACGCATGGCAATGTTGTGAAGACCAGGATTAAGCGAGGCAACGTCAATGTCGAGATTGACAATGCCGCTTGCGTCCATTGTGCCACTTACACGTTCGCCGAATTTTTGGTCAATCCAATATTCATAGGTTTGTAAAGAATTCTCGCCACTCGGTGTTGTTTCAAAAAGCATAAAGAATTTCGTCACGACAGGGCTGTAGAGCGTTTTAGTATCGTCAACCGCAAGCACGCGAAATGCCACATTGTGCAGACCAGGGGACAACGTTGCCACGTCAAGTTCTTCGCTCCAAGTGGAACTTGTCATTTCTGCCGTAGTACGACTGTCAAATTGTTGGTCAAACCAATATTCGCACGTCGTAACGGAAACTTGTGCCGTTGTCGTCAAGCAACAGAGCAATGTCAATATGGACAGTACTATATGTTTCGTTCTGTTCATAGTCGGTCTCTTTGGGAGAAATTACTCCAATGGTCTTGCTTCAGCTTTGATAGACACTTTCAGTTTGCCCGGTTCGCTCTTCGAGTCAACCGACGTGCTGATAATACGTGGGGTGGAAGGTATCGGGTTCCACGGGAAATTGCCGCCAGTAACGCCACATGGTGTTCCGTCAGTTCCTACGTATGTTTCAGGATTTGCGAGTTCCCAAGTACGAGGTGTCCCGTCCTCTGTAGCGTAGTCCCAATTATCCTGTCCATCAGCGAATAAGGTTTTACAATCAGTCCAAAGAGATTGGTCATAATTTCCTTCACAGACATTGTTTCCTCCAACATCAAGTTTATTGTTGCTACACACGTTGTTATAGCATGTAGCACCCGCAGAAAAACGATATCCATGAGATGGATTAATAATATTATTAGTATAATAATATGGTCCCTGGCTGTAATAATCATCAACTATAATACTATGGTCAATACTTACCTGACTACCTGCCGCAAATTTTTCTATGCCACGAAGCCAACAATTGGCAACAACAAAGGAAGTTGTTTTCTTGCTTTGTCCATCAACCCAATTGCGAATATAGCATTGACGGATAATGATATTATTTGTTTCCACTCGGTTATAAAAATAACCAAAACTACATTTAATTATTTCCGTATTAGCTACAAGTTGCGTTCCGTTAATTACTGCTTGCCCTGTATAGTAAATTCCCTCTATACGTACAATAGGGGAGAATTCATCCGTACTTGTAATGGTCAGGTCGCCATTAACGCGCGTCTCGCTAATGTTATTGGACGCATCTTTTTCAAATCCGGCACCATAGATTTTCATACTTTTTGTGATGGCTCCGGGATTACTAAATGCACCGGGAGAGAGCGTGATAACACCACCTTCGTTAGGAGCGGTTGCCACTGCATCTTTGAAGGAATCATAGCCATAAAACACTGAAGTTGTTTCACCATTTTGGAGCGTTGCCGACACACCGTCGGAAATCTGTGCAATAGCTGCAATCGTGCCAACCAATGCCATCAAGGATAAAAGAATTTTTTTCATAATAGTACAATTTGTATTCGGAATTTTATATCGTATAATTTCTACAAAGAAAAGAAAATTTTCAAGAAAAAAAAGATTCATATACTTCTTTTTAGATTAAAATGGGGAAAATACTTATTACAAGCCCCTCTGCCGCCTTTGAGTATGGTGGCAAGCATATACAAACCTCGTTCTGTGAAAGCGGCAGGTTCTACCTTACTGTATTTCAACTGATTAAGGTGGTCGAAATTTTCGACCACCTCTATTTTCTCTTGTTGAGTCAGTTTAAAGACATACCCTTCTGGAAACTTTTCTGGATTGTTTTTCACCGCTTCGTTGATTCGTTTGGTTTCCACGCCATACAGCGTAGCCACATCACTATCGATAATCACATTTTCATTGCGAAGTTGCAAGACCTTGTCCTGCACGTCTTCAATTTTTATCATTTGCATTATACTTTTTATGTATTGATTACAATGCAAAGATATACGATTTCTCTTGGATTCCGGTATGTAGGCAAGAAAAAAGGGACTCCCTTGCGGGAATCCCTTTATTGTGGAATAATCTTGCAAAAAAGAAAGAGATGCATTGCTACATCTCTTTCTTGTCGTTCGTAAGCAAAAGGGTTGTTGTTACCCCATTACCACCACAATCTCATTTTCTTTCTTCATCTTGTCGAACGGAACCACGTTGCCTTCAACAGCTTTGCCGTTCAATGTGATGGAAACCACGCCTTTTTCTACCTTCTTAGGATTCTTTACGGTGATGTTCGCGATTTTCCCACGGAATTTACGTGTCGCCGTGAATCCTTTCCATCCCGGAATACATGGGTCAATCAACAGACCGTCGTAGTCGGGACGAATGCCGAGAATGTATTGCGCCGCCGTGAAATATGCCCACGAAGCCGTACCGCTCAACCACGGGCAACGGCTTTGACCAGCACGCATGTTGTATGTCGAACAGGTGGTTTGTGCATATACATACGGTTCAATCTGACGAACTTCCGCTTTTTCGTTGTATGCGGCAGGAAGATAGTTCTTGTAGTTTTTGAACGCACGTTTTCCGTGTCCCAAAATACAGTCGGCCATAATTCCCCAACCTTGCGTGTGCTGGAACACGGCGGCATTTTCCTTCATACCTTTGTTGAACAACGGTGCCTTGATAACCGACGCCTCTGTTTTTTCGTATGGAGGATCGCACAGAACCAAACCGTATTTTATAGCCAAATGTTTCTCAACGCTGTTCATAACCGTTTCGGCACGTTCGCCGGTTGCCTGACCGGAAATGATTGCCCACGAGTTCGGGTTCAGCCAAATCTTTCCTTCGTTCAATGGGTCATTTTTCGTACCGAAAATGTAGCCGTCTTCCTTGATTGCACGCACGTACCATTCGCCGTCCCATGCAACTTTGTCGATGGTCTTCGTCAACGTGGTCAAATGACCTTCCGCCCATTTCACTTCGTCTTTCTTGTTCAAACGGGTACAAATGTCGATATAAACCGTCAACGCATAGCGAAGTTGCATTGCCACGAACACCGTTTCGCCTTTTGCGCCGAGGACAAGACAGTCGTTCCAGTCGGCTTTCAGGCCGCACGGCAACCCGTTTTTACCACGACGGTCGAGGTTGAACTGGATGGCACGTTTCAAGTGTTCCAAAACGGTGCCTTCGCCCTTGTCGGAGAACGGAAGAACCTTGTTGTAATAATTGATGTCGCCCAATTCCTTCACGTATGTAGGAACCGTGTTGAACAACCACATGCAGTCGTCGGAACGGAAGTCGGCTTCGGGAGTCGGTGCCTCGTGTCCCGGATTGTGTGCAAACGGTTTCACAACAGGCATTGCGCCACCGTTGGAGTTTTGTCCTGTCAACATAAGTTCAAGACGGTCAACAACTTCATCTGGAATGTTGTGGATAATGCCGAGCATATCCTGAATCGTGTCGCGGTAGCCCATTCCGTCGCGTTCGCCACGGTAGATGAGCGAGGCCGCACGGCTCCACGCATACGTAATCAGGTTGTTGAACGGATTCCACATATTTATCATGCTATTGAAAGCCGCATCGGGTGTTTGTGCCGAAAGACCTTCGATACGTCCGTGCCAGTATTTCACAATTTTGTTGAATTCGGCTTCGACCTTGGCTGGCGTTGCAACCATTTTTGCCGCTTTTTTACCTTCTTCCCACGCCTTGCCGATACCAAGAACAACGGAAAATTCCTTTGTCTCGCCCGGTTGCAGGTCAACATCTACTTGCAACGTACCGCAACCGTTGTCGCCTTCGGTAAGGGAATTGTTACATTTTCCGTTAGCCACAACTTGCGGATTTGCATACGTGCGGTATGCTCCCAAGAATTTGGCACGGTCGCTGTCGTAACCCGTAACTTTTTGTCCCACAACGCCAATGAACGAGTGACGCGCCTGATCTTTGTTCTGGAAATTGTCGGGGTCTTCGGGCATATACAAGTTGCTGCCGTGGTCAACGAAACCGTTTTTGTAGGCAGTCTTAATAATGTACTGCGTATATTGCAGATTGTTGCTGTCGTCGTTCATATTCCAGTTCGACGCAAATTCAACGTAGGTGAACGCACGTAGTTTACGGGCTTTCTTGCCTGTGTTGGTGATTTTTACGTTCCACACCTCGAATTCCTGTCCCATCGGCACGAAATAAAGCGTTTCGGTCTTTATGTTGCTATATTCCGACGAAATTTTCGTGTAGGCCGAACCGTGACGGCATTCGCTCTTGTATTTGTCAAGCGGTTTTCCTACTGGTTGCCACGAACCCGACCAGAAATCCTTGCTTTCGCAGTCGTGGATGTACAAATAGCGACCGGGCTGGTCGAGCGGCACGTTGTTGAATTTAATCCGAAGAAAACAACCTTGCACCGACGAGCGGAAAAACGAATATCCGCCAGCGTTGTTTGTAATGATTGCACCATAGCGAGTGTCGCCAAGATAATTGCTCCACGAAGTGGGAGTGTCGGGTTTGGTGATGACGTATTCCTTGTGCTCGTCATCAAAATAGCCGTATTGCATACAATAAAGATTAAAAGTTACTATTCAAAAAATAACGTTTCAAAGGTACAATTTTTTATAGATTTACCCTTCGTTAGTCCTGTAAAAATACCAAATTGCAGATATTCACACAATTATATTGTAGAAACGTAAATGCAAATGTGTGTATAATTGTGCGATGTTTTCGGAAACGCAAACGTATCTGTAGGAAATGGCGACAACCTATTCATTATTTTTTATCTTTGCCCATCACATTTATGACACATAATCAATGGAGAACCTCATTGGAAAAGATGAAAAGGAGCCTTTTCGTATTGTAGTCACGTTTGAAAATGGAGGGCGGGTTGCCGTTCATGAAAATGTATCGGAACATGATTCTGATTATCAGAAATTACTTGCCGTAGGTTTGTTTTTTGCAAAACATGGTAGGCAAGTGGCTCTCACGCCTAAACTGACGCGTTCTCCTAATTTTGAATACTCCCGTATATATGGTTCGCTCCGTGGAACGAAGTACGAAGGTAAATGCCCCGATATGCTCATTGACGGCAAATGGTACGAACACGAAGGATTTACGTCCAACAATCCCAAAAATGCTTTCCGAAATATGCTGACGCATGGATTGAAACAGGCTTCGAGGCTAATAATCGAAGCACCAGAATTGACAGAGGCATATATGAAACGTGTCATTCGACAACGTATTAAAGAGGGACAGGAAATAACAGAAATTTGGATTTCAAATAAGGAGTGTTTATCGCTGCTCTATAAAAAGTTTGAGGAATGAAAATCATTCCTCATTCTGGCAACGAATCGGTAGTCATTAGCTACGGAATCGTTGAGGCAAATATACAACAACAATATCGTTTTGTCAAGATTTATTGAAAATAATAATGGGGGCAGCACACAGATTCCTCCCTACGGTCGGAATGACGGTTTCGTATGGGGGGGGATGGAAAATGTAAGAGGGAAAAAGCGTTGCTTTTTCCCTCTTACATTTTTTAGTATCAACCGTTCGTCTTTCCGCAGCCGCGCGAAGCAAGGCAAGGAATCTTTTGTTTGATTATTTTTGGATATACCGCAATTCTCCGTCTTGAATCTGCAAATTCAGCGGACCGTAACGGAACGTGCCGTTTGCACCCGAAGATTTCTTGCGCGATGCAACAATTACATCAGAATACGAATATTCGCCGTTGTAATCGGTTTGTTTTAGGCGGAAATATACCACATCAAATTCTGGAGCCTCGTCCCAACGATATTCGTATTCCGACGTTTCCGAGGTCGTACCCGCTCCGTGAACGTAGTCTATCTCGTTGAAATCTACACCGTTTATTGAATATTCCAAAGTGAAATAGTCATTCTCAACCTCCGAAGCCGTTACCCAATTGAACGTATAGCCGTATTCAGTAGCCGTGGCAGTGAATGAGATGAGTTCGATGGGGAGAAGGGTACTAATACCCTCGCTTTGTCTTGCTATAAACGCTGCTTGAATTCCTTTTTCTATCAATTCTTTTATACTTATTGTTGTTTCTAAATTTTCAATTTCTTCATTCATTGCTTGTTGAACTGCTTTTTTAAACTGTCCATAAGCATCATATCCAACAAAAAAACTTGCGAGACCTTCAAGAAAACCGCCAACTACAGAAGTTCCTTTGTCTTTAAGATATTTACTAAACGCTTTCGACGAACCACTTGCTAAATATTCTGCGTATTCATCGGGGTATGTAACTTGCAAGTATTCTTCTATATCTACATCATCAATTAAATCTAATCTCTCTTGTAACTCATCTATTGTTTTATCACTTAGGGATTCATCTATGAGTGCATTAAGTTTATCAGATTGATATGTTGAAACATATAAACTAAATCCAGAGTTTACTGTTAGTTCTCCTTCATCTGATATTGTCCACGGATGTTTTGAATCAGAAGTAGTTTTGTCTGTAATCCTATTTTCTATGACAATAGTACCTTTTGCTCCCGAAGCAAGTGAAATTACTGCGTTAGCAGATTGGGTCATATTACCACCGCTCCCATCTTTTTTCTTTCTTACACGAATGGTTGATTCAATATCTTCTCCAATTCCTGTTCCTGCAAATGTTACGGTTGAATTGTCTTGCAATTCCATATTCCCATCTACAAGTAGATAGCCATTTGTAAGGGTAATCTTTGAAGTTAATGGTTCTGTTTTATTTGACTCCCTTGCATCTCGCCAATCATATTTTCCCCATGATTTAGACCATGTATATCTTGTCTCTTGTATTCTTTTTTCACCCGTAACTGATGGTGTGCTATTTATGAAATTACCCTTTACTGATATACGAGAAATAGCATCTGACGCCTGTGTTGTAACCGTTACCTCTGCACTATTGTTAGTAAAATTTCCATTTACATTAACTTGTCCACCATTAGTAAGAGAAATAGTTCCTAAGTCATAATTTATAGATGTTTCAACAATAAATTTGTGGTCATTTTTTTGGGGGTTACCGGCAGCAGTAGATGGGTCAAATGTAGTCTCTGTTGTAGTAACCTTTGATTTTGACACACTCGTATTCGTCACATTCCTATTAACAATCAAAATACCGCCATTAACAACAATAGTACCTCCATTGTTAATAAGATTACCGTTTATTTTTACCGTATCAGTTGTTGTAATGGTTAGCGTAACACCCTGTTTAACGGTTACATCGCCCGAGTATGTTTTTGCAGAAGAAAGTGTTGTGTTTGTAGAAATTGTTTCTGCAAACGCTCCGCTCATGTTGCACACCATTACAACAAGCACAACAAATTTCAGCAAACCGTTGCCCAATCTGCCAAGTAGGTTACTATGTAACATGTTCGTTCTCATACAAATATATCTTTGCAAATAAATAAAAATTAGACGCAGAAATCAAGAAATATTTGATTTTTTTTATACAAACCTGTTATTTTTTACAAAAATATGCCTAAGGAGTAGGTGTTTCGGGTATTTCAAAATGAAACAAAATAAATGTTTCGTGTTACGAGAATTTTTAACGCAACAATGTTTTACAGGTGCAAATGGATAGGTATTTTGTGGCGGAATATGACCGTAGAGACGCGATTAATCGCATCTCTACAAAATAATTGACAATCAGCATATTAGACGATTTTTCCAAAAACACGTTCCCCGCCACGGACAATTCTGGATTTCTTTTTCTTCATATATTTATTTCTTTTTCAAGTAATTTACTATTTTTGTCATGATTTTCCTTTACGAAGGGTTCAATATTCTAAAACAGATTGATATGGAAAACTTTAAGATTGCAGAGACAGAAGACACCCCAAATATTGATTTTAACGCAGAATCAAAGGTTTTTACGATTTCGGGACGTTCGCTTCCCGAAAACGCCATCGAGTTCTACGCCCCTGTTTTAGAATGGGTTGACAAAACGTTAGACGAAGCCGAACCGACATCTTTCGTGTTCGAAATTAAAATTGAATATTTCAACACCTCGTCGTCGAAACAACTCGCAAAATTTTTCCTTCTTATAGAAAAATACGTCGAGAAACACAAAATCAACATCAACTGGTTCTACGAAAAAGAAGACCTCGACATGCTCATGTCGGGTAACCAATATTCAAAATTCTTGAAATTGAACTTTACATTCATCGAATACTAAAACGATGCTCAACTATATTATTTGGGACGTTTCGCCGGCAATTATAGACGGTTTCCACGTTCGGTGGTACGGGTTGTTTTTCGGCATAGGTTTTTTCCTGTCATACATTTTTGCAAAGAAAATTTTTAAGCGCGACGGCTTGTCGGCAAGCGAAGTCGACGACTTTGCATTCGGTCTGTTTCTTTTTCTGCTTGTCGGTCTGCGGTTGGGACATTGTTTGCTTTACGAACCTGCGGAATATTTGGCGAACCCCATTAAAATTCTCTTTGTCTGGGAAGGTGGATTGGCGAGTCACGGCGGCGCCGTTGGTCTGCTGTGCGGATTTTTGTGGTTTTCGAAACGCTCGGGAAAGAAATTTCTCTGGCTTATGGCGAGAGTCGCAATCGTAGTTCCCATCACCGCATTCTTCGTGAGAATGGGAAATTTGATGAATTCCGAGATATACGGCGTGGCGACGAACTTGCCGTGGGGATTCGTATTCGTCCGCGACGCTCTTATTCAAACCAATGCACATGAATTAAGCGGAATAATGGCTCAGGCGGGACTTGTGACTGCCGACACGGTTCCTTCGTTGGAGGCATTTTTGTCGAATTGCCTGCCCCACACGGCGGTGACGTTCGAAAGTCTGCGCAACATACTGCTCGAACACGGATTTTTGGACGTAAGTCAGAAAAAAGCCTTTGTCGACGCGTGCGTACAGTCAGGCTTGCTCACCACAAACCACCCTACGCAGATTTACGAGGCTCTTACGTATCTCACAACCGGCATCATTCTCATTGCATATTATCAACTCAGGGCAAAACACAACAAGCCAATCTCGGAATATGTAATCATGGCAATCATACTTCTTATGTGCTTTGCCACACGGTTCTGCATTGAATTCATAAAAAACAACCAAGTCGATTTCGAAAAAAATATGACATTCGACATGGGGCAATGGCTCAGCGTGCCGTTTATTTTGGCGGGATTCGTATTCATTGTTTTGGCAATCCGCGAAAGCAAACAACAGGAAACAACCAAGTAGCATGGACATTCTATCAATTGTATGGAACGTAAGTCCGTACGTATACAGATTTTCCGAGACATACGCCATTCGGTGGTACGGGATTTTGTTCGCACTTGCGTTTGTACTTTCTTACTATGTTGCTTATTATATATGTAGAAAAGAAAATTTTTCGGAACGGACAGTCAACATAATTGCAATTGCGAGCGTGCTCGGGGGCGTAATCGGAGCAAGGCTCGGTCATTGTCTGTTCTACGAGCCGGCCTACTATTTCGGCAATCCTGCAAAAATTCTTCATCTTTGGGAAGGCGGAATGGCAAGCCACGGCGGTGCCTTAGGCGTTTTAATTGCCATCTTATTTATTTCAAAAAAGGAACTGCCGTATAAAACCATTCTTGCACGGATTTTATTGGTGGTGCCGCTTGCCGGCGTATTTTTCAGAATGGGTAATCTTATGAATTCGGAGATTTACGGCACGGCGACAAATCTTCCGTGGGGATTTGTGTTTGTGCAAAGTCCCGAGGTGCTTCGCGGCGTTGAGCAGGCTGTTCCCCGGCATCCCACGCAGATTTACGAAATGATTTGCTACGTTTCGCTGTTTGCAGTATATATGGTATATTGCTGGAAAAGACTGACGCACGGCAAATCACTGTCGGATTCGTTTATCATAGGAATGTTCGGCGTGTGGGTTTTCGGAGGTCGATTTTTGATAGAATTTCTAAAAATGCCGCAAGTCAATTTTGAACAGGGACTTCCGCTCAATATGGGACAGATTCTCAGTCTGCCGTTTATTGTATGGGGTGTGATTGCGTTGTGGAACTGGCGGCACGAAAAATCATAGACGTCTACCCTACCCTTTGCGTGGGAAAATGTAACTTCCGGCAATTGCCACCACTGCGGCGACAATGAATGTCATAAGCCGTACGGTTACGATTTTGTCCATTCCCGTGGTTATCCACACAATGGTAAAGAGCATTCCCGTAACGATTGTGAGCACTGCCGCCCCGCCGCTGAACCGTTTCCAGAACAGCGTGAGCAAAATCACCACCGAAAACGTGCAGCCAATGCCTGCCCACACGTAGCCCACAATTGTGTAAACAAATTCCGACGACGAGAAAAATGCGACCAAAAGTGCTAAAATCGAGAGCACGGCGGTTACAATCCGCGAGAGTCGGAGACTGTCGTGCTGGTTTTTCTGCAATGGTTTGATAAGATTTTCGGAGAGTTCCGTGGCCGAAAGAATCAGTACGGAATTTGCCGTGGAAATGACTGCCGCCAAAATACCCGTGACCAGAACGCCCACAATTATTGGCGGAAACAGCGTCGTAAGCAAAATAGGCATAATGTTTTCGCGGTCGGAAATCGCATCGGGACCGAAAATCGCAATGCCTATCCAACCTATGCTAAGTGCTCCGACGTATGCAAATATTGTCCAGACAATGCCCACGTTACGTCCGATTTTTGCCTGTTTCACGTCGCGGATGGAAATAAAACGGGTGGTAAGTTGCGGAAGTCCGCCCAAGTAGCCGAACATCCACGCAAGCGAGCCGCCTATAAGACAGCCTGCGCCAAAACCGTCGAGTCCTCCGCTTAAATCGGTAAACTGCGGTCCTGCCTTGCTCAATGCTTCAGTGATGGAATGTGCGTAAATGGCACCGTCGGGCTGGTTGGCAATGTAGATAAGTCCCACGATTGGCGTGACTATCAGAGTTACAATCATAACTACGGCTTGAATCACGTCGGTGTAAGCCACGCTCCGAAATCCGCCGTAGATTGTGTATGGGATCACCAAAATCACCAGTGCTATCATTCCCCACGTGGGGTCTAATCCGAACAGGTTGTTGAGCGTTTTTGCACCGCCAATGAATTGAGCACCAATGTAAAAGAAGAAAAAGAACACAATGGTGATGCTTCCCGTGACACGAATAAGTTGCGCCTTGTCGCCATGCTGTTTCGCTATGAAGTCGGTGAACGTGGTTGCGTCGAGATTCTGAGCCTCGCGTTGGATTCTCCATGCGAGAATTGTCCATGCGAGAATGATTCCCACCACGCAACCAATTGCTGTCCAAATTTCCAGAAGTCCCGTGGCGTATGCCGCACCAGGAAGTCCGAGCAAAGCCCACGACGATTCTCCCGTGGCACGTTCCGACAGCGAGGCAACCACTCCCGACAACGACCGTCCCGCAATGGCAAAATCCTGCGAGTTTTTCACCTTACGCCCCTGCCAAAGTCCCCACATAAAGAGGAACAAGGCATATACCACCATTACGACCAGAATCTGAACATTCGTTTCCATCTCGTATTAATTTGTGGCAAAAATACAACAAATTAATTCTTAAACACTATCTCTCCGTTCACTACGTCTACAAGAATTTTAGAATCTTTCACGACCTCGCCCGACAGCAATTTTTTCGACAACTCGTTCAGCAATTCTTTTTGAATGATACGTTTTACAGGACGTGCGCCGAACTGTGGATTGTAGCCCAACCGAGCCAACTCGTCAACTGCCTTTTCGGTAATGTCGATTTGAATATCCATTGCCTCGAGTCGCTTTGCGAGACGGTTGAACTGCATACGGACAATCGAAGTGATGTCGTTCTTCGTCAACGGAGTGAACATGATTGTTTCGTCAATTCTGTTCAAAAACTCTGGACGGACGCTCTTTTTCAGCAAATTGAACACTTCGTTTTTCGTCGATTCAATCGTTTCCAATTTGTTGCTCTCGTTCATATTTTCGAAACGTTCCTGAATAATGTCGGAACCGATGTTCGAAGTCATTATAATAATGGTGTTCTTGAAACTTGCCGTACGACCTTTGTTGTCGGTCAGTTTACCATCGTCGAGCACTTGCAGCAAAATGTTGAACACATCGGGGTGCGCTTTTTCGATTTCGTCAAGCAACACAACGGAATATGGTTTCCGTCTGACAGCTTCGGTCAGCTGACCTCCCTCGTCGTAGCCGACGTATCCCGGAGGCGCTCCAATCAAACGCGACACGGAGTGACGTTCCTGATATTCAGACATATCAATACGTGTCATCAGGTTTTCGTCGTCGAACAAAAATTCGGCAAGAGCCTTTGCCAATTCAGTCTTACCTACACCCGTGGTTCCCAAGAAAATGAACGAGCCAATCGGTCGTTTTTCGTCTTGCAAACCGGCACGGCTACGACGCACCGCATCGGCAATGGCGGTAATTGCTTCATCTTGTCCCACAACACGTTTGTGAAGTTCCGTTTCAAGATTCAGCAGCTTGTCCTTTTCCGCCTGAAGCATTTTGCTCACAGGTATTCCCGTCCAACGCGAAACCACGTCGGCAATGTCGTCGGCACTGACTTCCTCGTCGATTAAGCCGCCGTTCACTTGTTTGTCTTTCAGTTCTTCGGTGAGTTTTTTCGACTCCTCTTCCAAATTCTTCAGTTTACCATAGCGAATTTCGGCAACTTTGCCGTAGTCGCCGTCACGTTCGGCTTTTTCGGCTTCGAATTTCAGATTTTCAATTTCTTGATTGTTGGCATGAATTTTTGCCACAATTTCTTTTTCGGAATTCCATGTTGCCATGTATTTGGTCAATTCCGCCTGAAGGTCGGCGATTTGCTTGTCGATTGTCTCAGTACGGGCAGTTTCGCCATCACGTTTGATTGCCTCGCGTTCAATTTCCAACTGACGGATTTTTCGATTCAGTTCATCAATTTCCTCTGGCACGGAATTCATTTCCATACGAAGTTTTGCAGCCGCCTCGTCCATCAAGTCTATGGCTTTATCAGGCAAAAAACGGCTGGTGATGTATCGGTGCGAAAGTTCCACGGCAGCGACAATAGCCTCGTCGAGAATACGCACTTTGTGGTGATTCTCGTAGCGTTCCTTCAAACCACGCAAAATCGAAACGGTATTTTCAACACTCGGTTCGTCCACCATCACAGTCTGGAAACGACGTTCCAGCGCCTTGTCTTTTTCGAAATATTTTTGATATTCGTCCAACGTTGTGGCACCAATAGCACGGAGTTCGCCACGGGCAAGAGCAGGTTTTAGAATGTTTGCGGCGTCCATTGCGCCTTCGCTCTGACCGGCACCGACCAGCGTATGAATTTCGTCGATGAACAGAATTATTTCCCCATTTGCAGAAATAACCTCATTCACGACAGATTTAAGTCTTTCCTCAAATTCGCCTTTGTATTTTGCACCGGCAATCAGCGCACCCATGTCGAGCGAGAAAATTTGTTTCGTTTTCAGATTTTCAGGTACATCGCCTTTTATGATTCTATGTGCCAAACCTTCGGCTATGGCGGTTTTACCGACACCCGGCTCACCAATCAAGATTGGGTTGTTTTTCGTACGACGCGAAAGAATTTGCAGTACACGACGAATTTCGTCGTCACGGCCGATTACAGGGTCGAGTTTTCCCGCACGCGCCTGTGCGTTCAAGTTTATGGCGAACCGTTGCAAGGCATTGTAAGTATCTTCGGCAGACTGGCTTGTCACTTTAGAACCTTTTCGCAGTTCTTGTATGGCTGCAAGAAGATTTTTTTCGGTGATTCCGCTGTCTTTGAGCAATTGCGAAACTTGGTCACCGCACTTAAAAATACCTATCAACAAATGTTCTACAGAAACATACTGGTCGCCAAACGATTTTAACTGATTCTCGGCTTCCAACATGGCTTTATTGGCTGCCGATGACAAATATGCCTCGCCTCCCGAAACTTTCGGATACGATGAAATAATTCTTTGAAGAGCCGACGACAACGCACTCGTGTTGACGTCCAACTTCTTCAGCAGAAACGAAGTAATACTGTCGGCTTTTTCAAACAAAGCCTCAAGTATATGTCCCGTCTCCACGGCCTGCTGGTTATTTGCATTGGCAATCTTGACCGCCTGCTGCATAACCTCTTGTGCTTTGATAGTGAATTGATTGAAGTCCATAATTTTATTGTTTTAAAATTCAAAATCATTTCTATCAAAAGGATTGCCAACCTGTTTTTACGGACAGAATGGCTGAATCATTCATTAAAATATGCCAATTTGTCTTGATAGAATGTGCAATATGGTAATGAAAATAAAATGAGAAACCGTATCTTTGTGCCGTAAAAAACGAAAGATGAATACAGCAGAAATACAAGATATTATTGTAAAGACATCGGTCGCCAAAGACTTGCAATCTATAGCAGACAAAGTATTTCAGGAAGAACGGATTACCTGCGACGAGGCGTTGAAACTGTACGAAAAGGCTGACTTGAATTTTGTCGGTCTGTTGGCAAATTTTGTCAAGACGAAAAAGTTCGGTTCTTCGGTTTTTTTCAATAAAAACATACACGTGGAGCCGTCGAACGTATGTGTGCACAAGTGTCGATTCTGCTCGTATTATCGTGAATCAGGCTCACAGGAAAGTTGGGAATATTCCATTGAAGAAATTGCGGAACAACTTCGGACAATTCCCGCCGAGGCACTGACCGAAGTCCACATTGTGGGCGGCTGTCACCCGACACGAACTATAGACTATTACTGCGATTTGCTGAAAACGGTGAAACAAGTTTTGCCGCACGTATTTATAAAAGCTTTTACGGCAGTTGAAATTGAATACATGGCGAAGATGAACCATCTTTCTGTAACAGAAGTGCTTACTAAATTGAAACAATGCGGTCTTGACGCGATGCCCGGCGGCGGAGCGGAAATTTTCGACGAAAAACTTCGTGCAGAAATGTGTCCGTCAAAAACCAAAAGTGCCGACTGGCTTGCCATTCACAAAGAAGCACATTTGCTTGGCATTCAGACGAATGCTACAATTTTATATGGACATAAAGAAACATTCGCCCAACGTGTAGACCACTTGAACCGTTTGCGGACTTTGCAAGACGAAACACACGGATTCAACGCGTTCATACCATTAAAATATAAGAAAGAAAACAACGTGTTGGGAATAGAGCGAGAACTTCCCTGGACCGAAGACTTGAGAAATTTCTCGATTTCACGTCTGTTTCTCGACAATATCCCTCACTTGAAAGTGTACTGGCCGATGCTCGGCAAGGATTTTTCACAAATCACACTCGATTACGGCGTTGACGATTTCGACGGCACAATCAACGATTCAACAAAAATCTATTCCATGGCAGGTTCCGTTGAAAAACGGCCAATACTGACGAAAGAGGAAATGATTGCGTTGATAAAAGAAAGCAACAAAACGCCTGTGGAGCGCGATACAATGTATTCTGTAATAAAAAAATACTGATGGAATTGTCATTGGTTTCGACAAAGGATTTTCTTACAAAACATACATTTTCGTATTGTATGTATGCATTCATTTTGCTCGGAATCTATCCGCTTGTGCAATGGACCAAACATTTTGCAAACTTTTGGGTAAACGAAAACATTGCCTGCGAAAGTCTTGACCCATTTTTCATCTGGTATTCATTGCTGTTCGAAGGTTGGTGCATAGGATTTGTGATTCTGTTTTTTGCCTTTGTCTCGAAACGCGAAATGCTTGTATTCATAACCGCAGGCATATTGTGTTTCCTCATTACCATGCTGTGTAAAGACATTTTGTTCGGAAACGTTCCGCGACCTACAAAATTATTCCCGCTTTCGGCGTACAAGCATATTTTATCGGACATTTCGGTGTATAAAGAACAATATTCCTTTCCGTCGGGACATTCAATGTTTTCGTTTACCATAATGGCCTTGCTTGCAATGTTTTCAAAGAAAAAATGGATTGGCATTGTGTGCTTTATCATCGCTCTTGGAGCCGCATTCTCGAGAATTTATCTGCTCCAACATTTTTTCATTGACATTTACGTCGGTTCAATTTTAGGATTTTTGATTGCACTGGGCTCGCAACTCTTGTTTACCAAGGTGTTCCCTATTTCCGACAGCCCATTGATTAAAGTGAAAATGAAGTAAACGTCGGGGACTCAATACCGAACCACAAAATTCTGCTTTTCTATTCCTTTTCGGAAAAACACTATTCCTTGTTTACACAAATCAATACTTATGCTTACGCGTTGGTCGGCGGCAATTTGTTCCCATGCCTCGCGCATTCCTTCGCTCCACGAAATGTCGTCGAAAATTAAAATTGATTGCTCTGTGCAATATGGATATATCTGCTCAAAATACCGCAAAGTCGCGTCTTTTGTATGATTGCCGTCAATAAAGGCAAAATCTACGTTTTGTAAGTCTGTCAATGCCTGGGACAATGTGTCGTTGAAATTTCCGACACGAATTTCTACATTTCCCGCAGAGCAATCGAGCATGGTTTTATCTGCAATTGCCGCAATGGCCGGAGAACCTTCGAGACTCACCACCCGTGCCGATGGATTTGCCGTAGCAAGATAGGCGGTGCTGATTCCCAACGACGTGCCCAATTCAAGAATTGTAGACGGCTTGTAGCGATTTACCAAATTAAAAAGCAATCGAGCATATTTTCCTTGCGAAAGACTTGTCCGTGCGATGTACGAAATTTTTCTGACATTCGAAGCATTCCGCACCGATCCGGCACCAAAATCTTGAATTTCGATTTCGGTATTGTCTGCCTTAAGCTCCGCACGTCTTTTCTCAATTTTTTTGAATTGCGATTTGTCGGATTTTGCCCGAAAAACGGTTGTTATCAAGTCATAAACAAAGGGGGAATGAATCCGATGCCCATATTTATGACCGGACAATAGCACATACAGCAAGGTTTTCTTTGCCAAGAAAAAATTCATATATTTTTTTCCTCCTGAACGGGTTCCACAAAGGAATGACAATGACAATCGTGCTTAATGTATTTGTATCGTTCCTTTGCCATTTTTGATGCTTTCTGGGCATTGGTCGGCGTTTTGCACGACACCGCACACAACGAGACAAAGAACATCAATATAAACAAACTTCGTTTCACCATCATGTATAACTTTTACACAAAAATATGATTTTTACCGTTCTTTGGCAAAAATGATTTACTTTTATACACTCAAATTTTTAGATATGCGACGTTCGTTGTTACAAAAAGTCATTCTTTCCACCGCCATTTGCGTTATGACGGCATGGTCAGCACTGGCACAAAATTTCGTTTGGAACATTGGTTACGATTTTATTGGTGACAATAGAGAATTTACAACGTACTATGGTTTCCCCGAAACAATTTTAGGTTCACGGCTTTCGGGGACTATCGGCTACCAGATTGACAGCATTCAGAGTATTCACGGAGGAGGAAGCTACATGGTGGAACATGGAGAAAAAATGTTCGCCCACACGCCTGTGCTGTCCATTTATTACCAATATAAAACTCCGTGGATTCATTTTCAGTTAGGTTCATTTCCTATCGAAAAAAACACATTTGCAAACGTGCTTTACACCGATTCGTTGTTGTATTACCGACCGAATTATCAAGGTGCACGTGCCGTTTTCTCGCACAAATACGGTGAACAAACATTATTGTTTGACTGGCATACGCAAGTAAATGCAGGCTATTGTGAAAAATTCATTACGGGATTCAGCGGTAAAACTCAGTTGTGGAACATTTTTCTGACAGACATGTTCTACTACCGCCACCACGCCGAAGGCAACCGCGGACAAAAATCCGTAGCCGACAATGGTGGATTTGCCCTCAATCTCGGCTACGATGCAAATATTTCCTGGCTTGATTCGCTGTCGGCTTCGGTCGGATTCATAAAGACATGGTACGCCAACAAAAAAGATACGACTATCAACAGTCCACTCCGTTCAATGGCTTTGTATTCAACGTTTTACATTCAAAAGAAATTCCTTGCCCTCGACGCAGTGTACTACAATGGCGGCGGAACACATCTTCCATGGGGCGACCCACTTTTCCGATGTGGAAACTACGGACGTGCCGACATGGTGCTGTATGTGTTCAACAATCCGCAAGTTCAGGCAAGTTTCAGATTCTGTCTGCACTACGTTGACGGCGTGATTGACAACTCTCAACAAATATATTTGCGTGCCCGCATAGGCGGAAAATTCAAAAAATGAGTACGTTATACGACGACATACAATTCCTTCCCGGCGTAGGTCCCAAACGTGCCGACTTGTTCAAAACAGAACTTCGGATTTTCACGCTGTGGGATTTACTCAATTTTCTGCCGTTCCGCTACATCGACCGAAGTAAATTTTTCTCGATTTCGGAACTCATGCCGACACAAAATGCCGTACAAGTTCAGGGTAGATTCATTTCTAAACAGACTTCGGGATATGGTGCAAAAGCATATCTCAAAGCAATATTCACCGACGGCACGGGACGCATGGAAGTCACGTGGTTCAAAGGAATAAAATGGATTGAACCTGCAATAAAACCAAACGTCGACTATGTACTTTTCGGGAAAGTGAATGAATTTCACGGCACCCTTTCCATGACACACCCCGAAATGGAAACACTTCAAAAATTCCGTGAGCACCAACAACAGAATTTCATCGGCGTGTATCCCGCGACGGAAAAAACCCGAAACGCAAACATAAACGGGAAAGTCATCCGTAATCTTGTCGAAAATATTTTTGAAAAAATCGGTCCGAATGCTATTGCCGAAACACTTCCTCAATATATTCTCGACGATTTTAAACTGCCAAATTTAGAGACGGCAATCCGAACTTTGCACATGCCTACGAATCTCAGCCAAGTTTCAATGGCGCAATTCAGAATAAAATTCGAGGAACTGTTTTGGGTCCAGTTAGTCATGGCATCGCGAAAACAAAAGGACGCACGCGAAATTCAAGGCATTCCATTTGTCCGTTCTCGTGACAAGCTTCTCACACGTTTTTTCAAAGAACATTTGCCATTCCCGCTTACCAAGGCTCAAATCCGCGTCATGTCGGAGATTCGAAAAGATGTGGAATCGGGAAAGCACATGAACAGACTTATTCAAGGCGATGTGGGAAGCGGGAAAACATTGATTGCCGTCTTATCTATGCTGATGGCTATTGACAATGGCTATCAGGCCTGTCTCATGGCCCCGACGGAAATACTTGCACAGCAACATGCAAAATCTTTGCAGGATTTTTTAGGCGATCTGCCGATAAACATTGCCCTACTTACTGGTTCGACAACCAAAAAAAGAAGAGCCGAAATTGCCGAAGGACTGACAAATGGCAGCATTAACATGATTGTCGGAACACACGCACTTTTGGAAGATACCGTACAGTTTCAAAATATCGGACTATGCGTGATTGACGAGCAACACAGATTCGGCGTGGCTCAACGGGCAAAACTTTGGAAAAAGAACAACGTCATGCCTCATGTGCTTGTAATGACCGCTACGCCAATTCCACGAACACTCGCAATGACGTTGTACGGCGATTTGGACGTATCCGTCATCGACGAACTGCCACCGGGTCGTAAACCAATACGGACAACCATGCTCCGCGACACGCAGCGACAAAAAATGTACGACCTCATCAAAGAACAAATTGCCCAAGGTCGACAGATTTATATCGTATATCCGCTTATTCAGGAGTCGGAACGAATGGATTTTAAAAATCTTGAAGACGGCTACAAAACTATCACGACAGTTTTTCCCGAGCCGAAATACAAAACCATCATGGTTCATGGGAAAATGAAACCTGCCGAAAAAGACGAGGCCATGCAGCAATTTGCCTCGGGAAATGCACAAATTATGGTCGCCACCACCGTCATCGAAGTTGGCGTGAATGTGCCGAATGCCACGGTAATGGTTATCGAAAGTGCAGAACGATTCGGTTTGTCGCAACTTCATCAGCTCAGAGGCCGCGTAGGACGAGGTGCCGATTTGTCTTTCTGCGTCCTTATGGCTGGCAACAAAATTTCTTCGGACGGCGAATCACGACTTGGAGCAATGGTTCAAACAACAGACGGATTCCAACTTGCCGAAATGGATATGAAACTACGTGGTCCAGGCGACATTGAGGGAACGCAACAAAGCGGACTGCCAATAACTTTTAAATTGGCCAATCTTGCCCAAGACGGACAAATAATAAATCTTGCCAGAAATGCCGCCTTTAGAATAATCGACAACGACCCGTTGCTGGAACAACCAGAAAATTCACGACTTCGCAAAGGCTTACTCGAACGAAGAGTTGACAAAGTCTCGTGGCGAGATATAAGTTGATGCAACTTCCTTGATTTCGCGACTTTACACGCAACGTCTCTGCAAAAAATTACACCGTATCCATAAAGGATTTTTCAATTCTATTGAATATGATTATTCCAACGAACAACAAAAAAAACATAAATATTGCGCTATACAATAATGCCCCCCACGAAAAAACTCCAACGCCGAGTGCACCATATTTGAACGTCTCGATTATCGACGTCATCGGATTCAATTGGAATATCCATTGCTTGTCAACAGGAATGGAATTTAATGGATAAATGACTGGTGTGGCATACATCCACAACTGAACGCCAAATTGAAGCAAAAAGACCAAATCGCGGTATTTTGTTGTCAACGACGAAAATACAATACCAAAACCCAAACTCAATCCCGCACAAAGCAACACCAGAACAGGCAAAAGAAATGCGTACACATTCGGCGTAATCGGAACTTCCATCGTAACATAATAGTATACGTATATAACAAGGAATACGCAGAATTGAATGCAGAACTGAATAAGATTTGAAATTGTCGTGGCCATAGGAACGACAAGACGAGGGAAATACACTTTTCCAAAAACGCCCTGATTGTTGATGAACACGCCCGAAGTCCCCGTCAGACATTGCGAAAAATAATTCCACAAAATAATTCCCGAGAAATAAAACAATGCTCCAGGAATGCCGTCGGTAGAAAGACCAGCAAGATTTCCGAACACAAACATGAACATTATGGTCGTCAGCACTGGCTGAACAATCAACCACAACGGTCCCAAAATCGTCTGTTTATAGACTGTGACAATGTTACGTTTCACGTACATCATCATCAAGTCGCGATAACGCCACACGTCCTTCAAGTTTAGCTGTAGCAAACTCGACATGGGTTTTATGACCGTATATTCTTCGTTCTGTTCCATATTCAGCACAAAGATATAATTTTTCGACACTTGCCACAACGAAAAAATAATTCTGTATATTTGAATAAATTTCTGACTATGAAGTATCGGTATAAAACAGTTGGCACCTGTAGCCAGCAAATTGACTTTGAATTGGACGACAACAACATTCTTTCGAATGTCCAGTTCTACGGCGGTTGCAATGGCAATCTAAAAGGTATAGGAAAATTAGTCGAGGGACTTCCTGCTCAAGAAGTTATCAAAAGACTTGAGGGAATCCCTTGCGGAATGAAATCCACATCATGCCCTGACCAACTTGCAGTTGCACTGAAGAAAGTTTTGGCCAAGAAAGCAGGATCGTAAAAACATAGCATGTATAGTAGAGGGAATTTATAGAAAATCTATCCCAAAAATCGACACGTCGTCGGAGAATTTTCCATTTGTGTAATCATGTAGCGTCTTGCTCAAACAGTCCACCGCCGACGAAGCGCTTTCGTTTTCTTTGAGCGCCGTCACTATTGGTTCCGTGCCAAATTGCACACCCTGTTCGTTCATACCTTCCACAAGCCCGTCGGTAAAACAAATCAACTTGTCGCCCGAAGAAATTTCTACCGTCCCCATTGTAATTTGAGGAATATCGTCCAACATTCCCAATCCAACGCAACCGAGCGTCAGTTCCGAAACAGTTTTTGTAGGGCTGTCATACAACAGAGGCGGATTATGTCCGGCATTTACATAGTGGAGAATTTTATTTTGTGCATTATATTTTGCAATGAAAAAGGTGACAAAGCTATCGCCTCTAACGTTTTCATTTACATTCTCATTCAGTTCATTGACAAGATGTTTCAGTGAAACACTCCGTTTAAACAAGATTCTAATATTTGCCTGAAAATTTGCCATCAGTATGGCAGCAGGAATTCCTTTTCCCGACACGTCGGCAATACAGAAGCCGTATTCGTAGTCGTTCAATTTCAGAAAATCATAATAATCGCCTCCCACCATCTGGTGCGGTTTGTAAAACACATTCACCCGCAAAAAATCATTGTTGGGCAAAGCGTCGACCGACGGAATCAACATCGCCTGCATTCTTGAAGCAACTTCAAGTTCTTTCTTGAGAATTTCCTGCTCCAACGACTTTTTGTAAAGCCGCTTGTTTTCCAATGCAGAAACAACAATATTCGACAATGCTCGAATCGTATTTAGATGATTGAACACCGAAGATTTTCCGAATAATTCTTCGTTGCCCTTGACTTTCCCTAATAGTACATACGCCAATGGCCTGCTCTTGTGATACACGGGAATAATTATGTCGAAATCGGCAAAAAATGAATCGGTTCGGTCGGTTACTTGGGTGATGGTAACAAAAGACAACAATGCCGACGAGACCTCATCAGCATTGTTGCCAAATTCTTCCGAAACACCATACGACAAGACTTTGTTCCATAAATTATCCTGAATGGTGAAAACTACCAAAGTTCCTACATTCAGACCCTCGCAAAGAATATCGCGGTATTTCTCCAATAAATCGTGTGCCGGCATATTTTTGTTGATTGCCAAGGTAATCCCCAGCAATGCCTTCAACTTGTATTGAGCAAGTTTCAACTGTTGCTGCAGCTCCTCGTTTGTCGGCACGGCGTGTCTTATTTTACACGTTCTTTGTAAGAACCGTCTGTTGTGTCGATTTTTACTTTGTCGCCTGTGTTGATGAACAACGGAACACGAATTTCGGCACCAGTTTCAACCGTTGCTGGTTTCATTGCATTTGTTGCAGTATCACCTTTAACGCCAGGTTCTGTGTATGTAATTTCCAAAACTACAGACTGTGGCATTTCGGCGAACAACAATGTTTCCGTTGAAGCATCGAAAACAGCGTCAACAACGTCGCCTTCCTTCATGAAATCAACACCTGTAATCAAATCGTGAATAACGTTGATTTGCTCGAACGTTTCTTGATTCATGAACACATATTCTGTACCTTCTTGATACAAATATTGATACGGACGGTGCTCAACGCGAACGTCTTCCAATTTTTCACCAATGTTGAATCGGCGTTCCAACACGCGACCGTTTACCACGTCTTTCAACGTAGTTCTCATAATTGTATTTCCTTTACCTGGTTTTACGTGCAAGAAGTCGATACACACGTATATTTTACCATCCATACGGATAGCAACACCTTTCTTAATGTCCTGTGAATTAATCATTTTTCGTTTTTTTTATTGATAACTGAATTTCGTGACAAAAATAAAAAAATAATGCAGACTTCAAAAAACAGATAAGAGAAATCTGTCCTTATTTTTATCCCTCATTCTAAATTCCCAAGAATTTTGCCGCATTGTTGTAAAAAATATTTTCAAGACCTTTGTCATCAACACCACAGGCTTGAACTTTCTGAATTTCAACGGTTGGATGATGGAACGGCGAGTCAATGCCGAACATCACACGGTCGTGACCGACGGTTTCGTAAGCATTTTTAATTTGGCAACTCATTGACGTCCCCGACGTTTCGAGCCAAATGTTGTCGTAGCGTTTTGCCATAGTGATTGCCGCATCCACATACACCCCGTGGGCGTGTCCCATGTGAATCATCACGATTGGCAAATGCGGATGACGTTCTGCCAAAAGTCCAATTTGCCATGGGAGTGAAAATGGCGGATGTCCCGAATGTACAAACAACGGCTTGCCATATTTCTCGCAGATTTCGGCAACGGGGTCAACGCAGGGAGCATCGGCGGTGTAGCCGTCGAACAACGATTGCAGTTTTGCTCCGGCAAAATGTTCATCGCGAATGTAATGTTCCAACAAATCGTAGGCTGGCTGACCTTGCGCGCAATTCACCCACATAAGCGGTACAATCTTGTCGGGGTGCGCCTTGAACGCCGCAAGCGTATCGTCGTTCGAGTAGGCACTTGCCGCACAAAGCACCGTTTTTTCAATGTTGTATTCCTTCATTTGCTCAAGCAGACGTTCAACGTTGAAATCAATGTTGAACGGGCTACCGAATGCCCCGATATGCGTGTGAGCATCAATTTTTTTGAAGATTCCGAATTCGTTCATTTTTTATTATTTTTTGTGCGAAAATATTGATTTTCATAAATCGTCGGTAATTTTTATAGAAAATATAGACGAATTATTTTCAAAAAAACCGCCGTACAGGCATTCCCATACGGCGGTTCTTCTGAAAAAAGTTTTATTATTTGTTTTCCAACAGATTTAATGCTTTGTCTATCTTATCCTGTGTGATTTCTATGTAGCCAACTGGTTCGTTCTTTTTCTGACCGTCGGTCAAAACGTATTTCAAGAACGCAATCACAACAGGGTCGGTTGGAACGCCTTTGGTTACAAGATACAAGTCGCGTGCTGGTGGCGAAGGATATTTGCCTTCGGCGATAGCTTTCGTCACATTGTCCTTCAAATCGTAGAATTGTTCATCGTCAGAAATTGAACCGTTTCCGTCAACATCGACAGGGAAAATCTGCAAATCGGCGTTCAATTTATGGCTATCGTTGTCATAAGCGTAGCCAATGTTGTTGAAACCGATTCCGTAAATATCCTTCTGAATTGCAGCGGCAAGTCCCGGATCGCCAAACACAGCTGTGCCGCCCAAATCTTCTTGTTTTGCGCCGAACCAGTTTGCAAATGTTTCGGCAGCGCCACAAGCATCGCTACGAGTATAGACGTGAATTGGCGTTTGGTCGTCGGTGCCAAGCACGTCGCCCCACGTTTTCACATTTCCGTCAATCCAAATTTTGTGCGCAATCTCTTTTGTGATTCCGTGAGCAAGAATTTTGTCAAGAGCAGGGTTATTCGCGTTGATTGTAGGCACAACGGCATCTTTGGCAGACGGAAATCCTACCGCACCTTTTTCTTGTTCCTGTGGATACACCTCGCGCGAAACCATACCGAAATCAACTACGCCGGCAAGCACGTCGGTCATACCTTTTCCCGCACCACCAGCCGACACATCGACTTTCACATCGGGGTTCAATTTTTGGAACTCTTCAGCCCAAACCACTGCCAACGGATAGAGCGCGAACGCACCCGAAAGCGACAATTCGCCTTTCAACTTTCCGTCATTCTCAACTTTGTTGTTCGACGAACTTCCGCCGCACGAAACCAATGTTGCAGCTGCTACAACAAATGGTAAAATAATGTTTACTAATTTTTTCATTGTTATATAAATTTAATTGTTTGGTAGAGACGCGATTAATCGCGTCTCTACGTTTATTTTAATATTTTACAGTTGCCATCAAATACAAACCATTCAAATCAGTCTTACTATTGTAATTATGATGCGTATAGTTCAGTTTGAAGTTAAGCGACTTTAGCGGGGTGTAGTTCAAACCAACGGTATAATCTTGTTCAACATTGTAGTCTTTGTCGTCGGTATTGTCGCTGAAGTAGTCGTAGCGGGCAGTCAACATAAAATGTTTCACAAATTCGTAGCCGCCGGCAACGTAGAAACCGCCTGCATTTATGTCGCCCGTTTTTCCTGCAATATATTCAGCACGTGCGAATGCCTTGTCGGCCTTATAGGCAACTCCGCCGCCGTAGCGTTGCAAAGGCACGTAGAAATCGGTTGTTTGAGCCACATATTTGTGAAGTGAGTCAACATATTCAGGCAAATTTCCTTCGCCCCACTGGTAGTAACCAGCAAATGACAATTCCTTGGTTGCATTCACTATCAAACGGCCTACAATGTCTTTTGACTGGTTGTCGTCGTTCGTATTCAGTTTGTAGCCATTGAAAATGGCAAGTTCGTAGTTCAACAACGAATATCCGTCTTGTTTGAACGCACTTCCGACAAAATCCAAACCGATGTCACGACCATTTTCGTTGTAGCCAGACAAATCGCTCTTACTCATACGTGCAAGTCGCTGAACTACAAGCGAGTAGTTGATAAATTCCAATCTTGCGGGATTGTATTCCGAGTTTTCAATTGAAAGCGGTGACTTATATTGTCCCAACTTGATGCCAAACTCGTCGATTGGACGATAACGCAATTGCAAGTCAAGAATTTTCGGAGTACCCGTAACTTCAAGCTGCAACTTGTAGTCAAACTTGCCTGCTTTGCCTTTGTAAAGGTCGCCTTGCAACACAATTCTCGCACGACGAAGCAAAAACGTCGATGTATTTGCATCGGTGTACGTGTAGCCCGCCTGCAAAAATCCCGAAGGTGTCACCAACTTCTTTTCTTGTTCAACAGCCGGTTTGTCGGCTGCTGGTTGTTCCGCTTGCTGGGCAAAAGCCCCTACTCCTGCAAGCAACAATGCTGAAATAATTAGTTTTGTTCTTTTCATATTTATTTGTTTTAGTTATTAACCTACCATTTTGATAGGTTATTCGAGTACAAACATACAGGAAATTTTAACATAACCTACCAATCAGATAGGTTATTTTCAAAAATTACGATTTTGAACTAATGGGAATACGTTTTTGTGCGTAATATCATTTTTTTAGCATAAACAACATATACAACCTGCATTACCGCACCACAACCTTTTTCACTTGCGTTCCATAATGCACGAAATACGTACCAGTTGGCAAGGATGCCTTATTTTGTACCTTTTGCCCTGCCACGTATTTGTAATTCCTCAACGACATTTTCTGATTCTTTTTGTCATTCCCAAACTTTTTTAATACTTTTGAAACCAAATAATACAAAACAAAAAGTATGAATTAGAAAAAAATATAAAGTTTAACATACAGCATTAGCTATTATTCATATTCGAATCAAAAGCGTCGCAAACTGAAGATTAGAATTATCGGATAATATCATTTACGGAAGCGTTTATTCCGTTGCACTGTATTTTGAGTTAATGCTCACGCTGATAAGGTGTGGGCTATTCTAACAGTGCAGCGGGGTTCAAGCGACGCTCCTCGTGAATATGATGGAAAGGCTCGCACCTTTCTTGTTGCCGATAAAGATTGATAGTGAATGCACTAACTATCAATCACGATGGCAAACAAAAATCTAAACCAAGCAAAGAGTGCCAAGAAAGACGAGTTCTACACGCAACTCGCTGATATTGAAAACGAACTACGGCATTACAAAGAACATTTCAAAGGGAAAACCGTACTGTGCAACTGCGACGACCCACGTGTTTCAAATTTCTTCCACTATTTTAGTTACAATTTTGAGCAGTTGGGCTTGAAAAAACTCATAACCACGTGCTACAAAAACCAAGAACGTGATTTGTTCAGCCAAAACAATTCCGAACGTGCCATTTGGCTTGAATACTATGGAGACAAAAACAACAACCGTGTTCCCGACCCCGACGAAATTGGCATTCACTATTTTAAGGGCGACGGCGATTTCCGTTCCGATGAATGTATTGATCTACTCAAACAAGCCGATATTGTTGTTACCAATCCTCCGTTTTCGTTGTTTCGCGAATATGTTGCACAATTGATGAAATATGAGAAGAAATTTGTGATAATTGGAAGTCATAATGCAATTCATTATTCTGAAATATTCCCTTATATAAAAACTGATAAAATTTGGTTAGGATATAATACAAATCAAACTATGTTATTTGCTATGCCTGATAATTATGAAGGTGAATCAAAAGAGATTAGACAAGGGGATAGACTAGAAACGAAGAAGGTTGGGAAAGTTCCGGGTATAACTTGGTTTACAAATTTAGATATAGCAAAACGTCACGAAGAAATAATATTGTACAAATTATATTCTGATACCGATTATCCCAAATATCAGAATTTTGATGCAATAAATGTTAATTCCGTACAAGATATTCCTATAGACTATGATGGAATAATGGGTGTTCCTGACACTTTTGTGGATGTTTACAATCCCGAACAATTTGAACTTATTGGAGTTGGAAGTGGTGATTTGGCAAAGAAAATTGGTGTTAAGAAAAACTATCGTGGAAGAACCGATATAGCCCTATGTATTAATGGAGTAAACAAATGTCCATATAGTCGCATTCTCATCCGTCGTCGTCAAAAAAATAAAGAATATGAATTTCCCGAAACGAAATCATCTGTTGCAGCAGAGCCAAAAGCGGAATATGGTAAAAACTAAAAACATTAAATTATGAAAATAGAACTTCACGAAATCACCGTTCGGGATTTGACCAACGGCTACATTGACAATCCAGAAGACGGAAGCGTAGTTGGCTTCGGAGGAAAACTCAACATTCGTCCGCCGTATCAGCGAGAGTTTGTCTATAACGATTCGCAGCGGCAGGCGGTTATCGACACCATCACAAAAAGTTTCCCGCTCAACGTAATGTATTGGGCAAAATGCGATGATGGAACGTTCGAAGTAATTGACGGTCAGCAACGTACCATTAGCGTATGCCAGTTTGTAAACGGCGATTTTTCGTTCGATATGCGGTATTTTGTCAATCTGCAAGACGACGAGCAAAATAAAATTCTTGACTACAAGCTATCCATCTACATTTGCGAAGGAACTGACAGCGAGAAACTTGCGTGGTTCAAGACCATCAACATAGCAGGCGAAAAACTTACCGACCAAGAACTTCGCAACGCAGTCTATCATGGTTCGTGGGTGAGCGATGCAAAACGATATTTCAGCAAACCCGGCTGTGCCGCCACAAGAATCGGTTCGGATTATCTGACAGGTTCGGCAATCCGTCAGGATTACTTGGAAACAGCAATTTCGTGGATTTCCGACGGAAACATCGAAACTCACATGGCAAATCATCAGCACGACGCGAGTGCGGCGCCGTTGTGGCAGTTTTTCCAATCTGTCATTACGTGGATAGAGTCATCGTTTAAGCCGACCAAAGAACGCAAAAAGATAATGAAAGGCGTGGATTGGGGTAGTCTTTACAAAGAGTTCAAAGACAAGGTGATAGACACGAAAAAAGTTGACGAAGAAGTCAGCAAACTCGTTCTCGACGATGATGTGACGAAGAAAACGGGCATTTATCCGTATGTTCTCACGAGAAAGGAAAAATATTTGTCAATCCGTGCATTTTCCGACGCACAAAAATTGGCGGCGTACGAACGTCAGTTGGGCGTTTGTCCCGTCTGCAACGAACATTTTGAACTTTCGCAAATGGAAGCCGACCACATTACCCCGTGGCACGAAGGCGGACGCACCGTTGCCGAAAATTGCCAAATGCTCTGCAAAGAATGTAACAGACGAAAATCAGGAAAATAAAGTCTTTCGTTGGATGCTATCTTCTATGCAACCCGCACTCTCTGTGTTCGGGATTATGACACCAATCCCAATTACTTGCCCAACTTTCTAAGCAGGCGTCTAATTCTACGCCTTCGCAGATTAAGCCAATGCTCAATCATTTGATTTTCAATTTCATAATCAGCAAGATCCGCCTTGTTGCGCTGTTCCGACCTAAAATACGCACCTATATGACGCCACATCTTTTCACGATAGACTGCATCGAAAGGAATAAGTATTCCCGTGTCCTCAATATTGTGCATCAGCCGGTTAACAGCCGTGCCGAACATCATCATCCGCGAAGACGCTGAAATATATGCGGTAACATTCGGCGGAACGTTCACTCCCCGCATCCTGACAGCAGCCTTCAGCAACTTGAAATCTTCCACAAGATCATCTTTATTCACTATCAGGTTCATCAGGTCGGAATCGGAATCTGGCATTATCGAAAGGTCGTCCCAAGGGCGGATAAGTTCTTCTTTATCACCGAAATGCTTCCAAAGAAAGTGGTAAATCAAATCTCTTGAAATATGGTCGTATGACGGGTATATGGTAATCTTTCCGAAGAAATACAACAGTTTGGGATTCTTCATAATAATGGCCACGAGACCGTCCCATAAATTGTCAAATGCAAATATGGAATTTGCACCGTTTCGGGAACTCTGGTACTCAGGTGCGACAAAATTGCGTCCGAGTTCAATGGCGTATGGCAGATAGTTGTCGATAAACTTCTGCGAGAAGCGGAACTGGTGCGAGCTTGCCAAAATCGGCTGACCGTTCTCGTCAAACGCGGCATCCGCCCCCAAAAGAAAACGGTAACCGCCGATAATCACCTCGTTGTCTGGGTCCCAGACAATCAGTTGCTTATACGGGTTTTCCATCTTGTCGTACTCATCAAGGTCAACGGCGTTGCCTGTGGAACCGCCTGCCTGGCGGAAAGCAACTTCACGCAGCCGGCCTATTTCAGTAACAACATTTGGGGAATCCTGCCATGTAACAATATAGAGCTCGTTGTGCCCCTTGTTCGTGTCTTGCAGTTTCTTCGATTTTGTGAGTTCCGCCTTAATCAGTTCAACTGGTACGGGATCAATAATAGCATTCATACTGGAAAAGTTTCAATCTATGCCTGACGGCCAAGGGTTAGAGACAATGCCCGCCATGTCAAGCATCGTCTTGTGTGCAATGTCACGCATTCGCGCGGGTTCATCCCTTCGCGACGCTTTAGGATTGGGAACAATCGGGTCGCCCACATGAATGGTAAGCAATGGATCGTTTTTGCTGATAAACCTGCGCCAGCCCGTGCGAGGCCTGAAAGAAATCACCATCGGCATTACAGGAAGCGAATATCTGTAAGCCATATTAAAAGCTCCTATTTTGAAAGGCCGAAGAGGCGCGTAGAATTTCCAACTGCAACTTTCCGGGAAAATGTGTATCCACTGCTTGGCTTTATGCAGTTCGTCCAAAGCACCGGCAAACTTTGCAAGACCGCTGTACTCATCAGGAATTGCAATGCCGCCAACGGCTTTCATTACGAAGCCGTCTTTGCCGTTGAAGGGCTGCGAATACATAGGAATCCATGCCTTGCGGAAGCGCATTGCCTGCATAACGCATATCATATCCCAACGGTGAACATGGTTGCAGACAGTCATCACGCCGTTGGCGATGAGTTTGCGGTTGCGACGGATTTTCTCTCTGCCCTCAATCTTAAGACCATACCTGATTCGATTTATCGGGAACGCCACAGTCCAAGCAAACAGATAAATGGCAAAATGTAATATTTTGAATTTCAGTGATTTGTCAAGATAGGTGTACGTCTCATCAAATTTGATATTCTTATTTTTACCGCGTATGGGGGCCATCCTTGTAAACGGATTTTCACCTGAAAAATCCACATCAGGCTCAGGGACATACACACCATCCCTAACCTTGAAATTACGATATGCAGGGCCGTATGTTGAATAGTCTCTTACCATCAAGTATATCAAAGATTTTATACCACAGGAAAAGTATGGTATCACCTCCTGTGCAACCCGCACTCCCGATGTTCGGGATTCTCCCACCACCAGCGGCCGGAGCGGATGTCCTCGCCCGGTTCAACGGCACGGGTACATGGCTGGCAGCCGATTGACGGAAATCCTTTGTCGTGCAACTTGTTATATGGCACGCTATGTTGTTTCACATACGCTTTCACTTCGTCTTCGGTCCAGTGAATAAGCGGATTAAGCTTCACAAGGTTGTTGTTGGCATCCCACTCCACAAGCTGCATATCCTTTCGAGTAACGCTCTGTTCACGGCGAAGACCGCAAATCCAAACTTTCAGACCTTTGAGTGCCCGTTGCAAAGGCTCTATTTTACGCACATTACAACACAAATGACGCAGTTCCACACTGCCGTAAAACAAATTCACGCCATGTTCGGCAACCATTTTTTGAACATTCTGATAATCAGGAAAATAGACTTCCAGTTTTATGCCGTATCGTTCGTTGGTGCGCTCAATGAGCGAATACGTCTCAGGAAAACAACGACCCGTGTCGAGCGTGAAAATCCTCGTTGACTTGTCTATCTCACAAATCATATCTGTCAACACCTGGTCTTCGTAACTCAAACTTGACGAAAGGGCGATTGCACCTTTGTATTCATTAAGAAAAAACGCCAAGACCTCTTCTGCCGATGAATGGGCAAATTGCGCATTTAATGATTGTATATCCATGACTTTTAATTATTTACCGTAGAGACGCGATTAATCGCGTCTCTACATAATTTCTAATTCATACTTCTTAATTCTCAATCATTCCTGCCCCCAGCGTGTCGTTCGTGTCGGGGTCAACAACTATCACGCTGCCCATAACCTTATTGGTATGATATGGTTCGAAAACCAGCGGGCTGGCAGTTTTCAGCTGCACGTATGCTATATCATTCATTGTCAACTGATTGACGCCAGTTATCTTATCTTGTGAATTGATATCGATTTTGTAGTCGATTGCCTTAAACATTCCAACCACTTCCTGTGTCGCATGACGGATGATGTAGCGTTTGCCCAATTGCAACGGTGTTTCGCGGAACCAGCAAATGTTCATCGACACTGCCTGTCCAACTTCGGGAACTTGTCCATTGTCGGTACAAAGCACATCGCCGCGGCTGATGTCAATGTCGTCTTTCAAACAAATGGTAACGGAATCGCCAGCCGACGCTTCGGTCAACTCCTTGTCGGCCAACCATAAGGAAGCGACTTCGGATTTCTGTCCCGACGGCAAAACGGCAATCTTCTCTCCCACTGTGATTTTTCCACTCGCAACACGACCTGCGTATCCTCGAAAATCAGCAAATTTGTCCGATATTGGTCGAATGACATATTGCACCGCCATTCTAAATTTATTTTCCGTATCAAGTTGAAGGTCAACTGTTTCCAAAAATTCAAGAAGCGGTTTCCCCTTATACCACGACATATTTTCCGACTGATTCACCACGTTGTCGCCCATTTTTGCAGAAATCGGAATAAAATCGACTTTGCCAATGGGTAAATGAGCCGACATCTGCTTGTAGTCACCCACAATTTTATCGAAAACTTCTTGCGAAAAATCAACTAAATCCATTTTGTTCACGCACACCACTATCTGCTTGATAGCCAGCAACGCAGCGACATACGAGTGTCGGATAGTCTGCTCCATAATGCCATGTCGGGCATCGACCAGAATCACCGCCAAATCGGCTGTAGATGCTCCCGTAACCATATTTCTCGTGTACTCGATATGCCCCGGCGTGTCGGCAATGATGAATTTACGCTTTGGCGTGGCAAAATAGCGGTACGCCACATCGATGGTGATTCCCTGCTCACGTTCGGCACGGAGTCCGTCGGTGAGCAATGCAAGGTTAACTTCCTCGTTTCCACGACTTTTCGAGGCAGTTTCAACCGCTTCCATCTGGTCTTCGAAAATAGATTTGCTGTCGTAGAGCAAACGCCCAATCAACGTGCTTTTACCATCGTCAACACTGCCAGCCGTTGTAAAACGGAGCAGCTGCATATCCAAATATCCGTTGTTCATTTTTCGTAATTTTTTCTTCATTTAATTGTAGAGACGCGATTAATCGCGTCTCTACTAAAAATAACCTAATTTTTTTCTGTCCTCCATTGCTGTTTCGCTCCGTTTGTCGTCGGCACGACCACCACGCTCGGTGACGCGTGTGGCGGCAATTTCGGCAACAATATCTTCGAGAGAATGAGCCGTGGAAAGCGTCAGCCCCGTACACGTGATATCGCCAATCGTGCGGCAACGGACTTCTTTTTCAACCACAACCTCGTCGGGTTTCCGTTTGATGCAGTCTTCGGCTGCGAGCCACTGTCCGTCGCGTTGGAAAACCTTTCGTTTGTGCGTATAGTACAACGACGGCAATTCTATCTTTTCCTGTAAAATATACTGCCAGACGTCCATTTCGGTCCAGTTGCTGATGGGGAACACGCGGAAATGTTCGCCCATATTTTTGCGTCCGTTGAATATGTTCCACAATTCTGGACGCTGATTCTTAGGATTCCATTGTCCGAAATCGTCACGGTGCGAGAAAATACGTTCCTTGGCACGGGCTTTTTCCTCGTCACGGCGTGCGCCGCCAATGCAGGCATCGAACTTGTATTTTTCTATAGTATCGAGCAATGTGGTGGTTTGCAACGCGTTACGACTCGCATTGTAGCCAGTCTCCTCCTTCACCCTGCCCGTGTCGATTGATTCCTGCACCGAACCTACAATCAGTTCGGCACCAAGTTTTTTGACCAATGCGTCACGATAATCGAGCGTTTCCTGAAAATTATGTCCCGTATCAATATGCACGAGCGGGAACGGCAACTTTGCAGGATAAAATGCCTTGTAAGCCAAATGAGTAACCACAATCGAGTCCTTTCCCCCCGAAAACAAGATTGCCGGTCGTTGGAACTGTGCCGCCACCTCGCGAAGAATGTAAATCGATTCTGCCTCAAGTTCTTGTAAATGCGTTTTCATATTTCAATAAATTACTATTGCAAATGTACGGATATTTTGCAAATAACCTACCTATTTGGTGGGTTTATATTAAAAATACGATTTTATGCGTAGTGATTACCATACCGAAACACCTTCGGTTTCTCAAATTTTTCTTTCACAGCCGAAAGAATCAGATTCTTGTCCAACCCCATTTTGTTGAATGCGAACAGGCGGTTGCCCAAATCTTTGAAACTTGCTCCAAAATGATAGACCACGTCGTCAATTATGAGAAAACGGTCATGGAAATTCTCGGCATATTTTTTCAATTCTATAGTTTTATCGGGATATTGCGAATCGTGCAATTCCTTGATTCTCAACAATGATTCTCCAACCCGTTCCGTATAAATCGTTGCCGAAACGTCTTTCTGCCGAACGTCAAGAATTTCAAACGTTGCAGCGTCAACGTAGCCATCAATCATTATAACTTCCCGCTTTGCCTGTTTTATAAGATTCTCAACGCAGACACGGGCGTCGAAAATCTGTCCTTCGTGCATCAGTCCTTCAACTGGTGGCAGTGAAGTACGGACGAAGAAATCTATCTTGTTTTCTGTTTGGGCTACACGTTGTTCCAATCGTTCAAAACGCTGATTTATCGAATATCCGCGCAACATATATTCTTTTAGAACTTTGTTCGCCCACTGACGAAATAATACACCCTGTGGCGATTTAACACGATAACCTACAGACAAAACCATGTCAAGATTGTAATATTCCACACTTCGTTTTACAACACGTCCGCCTTCGTTTTGAACTGTCGCAAAATTTGCGACAGTTGCCATGTTTTGCAACTCTTCACGTAGGGCATTATTAATGTGTTTCCCTATGGTTTTTACGTCACGACCAAACAACATAGCAATTTGGTTACGATTCAACCATACGGTTTCGCTTTCCATTCGCACTTCCAACGAAACCGTTTCGTTAGGTTGATACAAGATTATTTCGCTCTTTGGGCTTGAATCCATTTCATTTTTCATAGATTACTACTCTTTATAAATTGGTTGCCCAAAGATAGTATTTATTCCGTATTCCGCAAGATTCCTGATTTTTTGAATTTGAGAAATACAAAAACAGATTTCTCGCTTCGCTCGAAAAAGCACTTTTATGGTAGGGAGAAGAAAAAGAAAGGGAAAAAATGCGGAGCATTTTTCCCTTTTCTTTCCTTTATCCCCTCTATGCCCCGTCATCTCGAATGAAGCGGAGCGAAGAGAGAGACCTCCTTACCGAACCGAAACGCCAACCATTTCGCCATCTACAACAGCAAAATACACCCCAGCCTTGAGGTTTGCATTTGCAATTTTTTGACCTGAAACGGTTACCACGAATGCTGGTGCTTCGCCATTTACAAGGATTTGAGCGTTTACGACTGTAACAGCCGTACTATTGGAAACTGCCTCTACAGCCAACGTGCCTTCTCCGCCACCTTGAACGCTACCACCTGTGCCGTCTTCGTTTTTGGTTGTGAACGTGCCAGTGTATTCTTTAAGCACGGATTTGTTTGATGCCAATGCCTTGAAAGAATAGCCGTAGTCTTCTGCCGTTGAGAGACCTGTTACCGTAAATTTGAAGCCTGCCACATCTGCCTTTAATTCGTAACTCTTTGTTGTAGAGAAATCTATGTTTGCCAACTGTCCTTGTGCGTTGAACGAGAGTGTGCAAAACGTTACGCCGTTGTTTTGAATGGTAAGCGTGTAGGAATTAGCCGATTCGTTGATTGGCATAGAAAATATCGCCTCGGTTTTCTCTGGCTCAACTTTTACTTCGTCTTTTGTTAATTCCACTGTTTCGGAACCAATACATTCCACGTGCTTAAATGAACCCCAGCAGGCATCTATATCGTAATCATCTTTGCTCTCACATGGAATGTACAAGTAGCCATTATAATTCTCGAAAGTTTTTGCAGACGCATCTGGTGGCGTAGTTGCTAAACATGTTACTTTGGCTAACTTGGAACATCCAGAAAAAGCATTTCCACCAATAGAAGTAACACTACTTGGAATAGTAATTGAAGCTAAACTAGTACAATTCTTAAAAGCATTCTCTTCTATAGAATTAACAGAAAAAGACATTCCTGCCGTTATCGTACTTGGAATCGTTACATCTGTTATAGTTGATTCTGCTCCACATACTGCCACTTCACTATTAGACAACAACTTATAGGTGATATTGTCTTTTGTGAAAGTTAATCCAGACTTTGATACGTCCATGTTGTCTGGAATTGTTACGGTTTCTATGTTTTTACAATTTGCAAAGGCATTTTTGTAAATAGATTTTACGACAAATATATTTCCTGCGGTCAACGTATTAGGAATACTTACATCTGTTATGGTTGATTCTGATCCACTTACAGCCACTTCGCTGTTAGACAACACCTGATAGGTGATATTGTTTTTTGTGAAAGTTAAGCCAGACCTTGAAACATCAACATTTCCAAATGTAGCAGAAGATAAATTACTGCAACCCCTAAATGCATCATCTCCGATACTTGTAACCGACTCTGGTATTGTTATTGAACTTACCCCACTACAAGATGCGAAAGCATATTGTGCAATTGATTTAACTGTAAATGTATTTCCCGCACTCACTGTACTTGGAATTATAAGATCACCCGTGTACGACGGAGAAAAAGCAACACAAACATCATTGTTATTCAAGACTCGATACCAAATGCCATTTTTTCTAAAATGTATGCCTGCAGTATTGATTCCTTTTAAATTGTCAGGAAATGTTATAGATGTCACTCCACTACCTTCTTCGTAAACTGGTCCCCACTCATAAGGTACCGATTCATCACAAAATGCACCTTCATCAATTGAAGTTACTTGAAACGTGTTTCCTTGGGAAGTTGTTATCGTACCGGGTATTACAATATCTCCTTTATATTCTGAACGACGAGGCATTACATCTTCCCCAAAATACGCAACAGATACTTCGCTTTCATTTATTATTCGATAACGAAGTCCGTCTTTTTGAAAGTATAAAGAACTGTGTGCTTTTTTTATCAATTCTTGCGAAACCCAGTTTTCAGGAATAATCCATTCCCACTGGTCAACTTCTTTTTGAAATGGTACTACAGAAAACGTATTTCCTGCGGTTATTGTTGTTGTGTTTATTTCTAGTAGACTACTACCCCCTACATAAATTTGTCCACTTGGTTCAATTTCTTGTCCATTCAGTACATGATAGGAAATATTTTTATTCTCTTCATTCACAGGGTATAAATACAGTGAAGCTTCTGATACATCTAAGTTTTCTGGCATAGTGATAGTTTCAACAAAAAACAAATCCGAGAATACGTCAGGATCGACAGAAGTAACAGTATAAATTTTACCAGAATATGACACTGTTTCTGGAATAATAAGAGTCTCTGCATATCCAGAAAGACACCCTATTACAGTTGCTGTATTAGAATTGTCATCAAACCTAAATTTTAAATTATCAGTAGCCCATACACTCATCCAACAAAAAGAAATCAAGACCAATAACAAAAACTTTTTCATAATCTTAAAATTTAACGTTTAACAATTTTTCAATTACATTCAAAATAGACTCTACCGTACTGTCGTTTAGCGTGTCGATTATAGCCTCGTCACTGTTGCAGTAATAATTCGAGAACCACACAACGTAATAATCTCCTTTATCAGCAAAGTCATTCACACAATCAATGGTATCGCCTTTGCTTCGCGAAGCACAAACAATCACGTCGGCTTTGTAATCCAACGCCCATCCATACCATTCTTCCATATCTTTGGAATTGTCGCCGCTTGTTATTATGCAAATCTTTTTCCCCTTATACTCAAACAAATACCACATATCGCCGTTCCGCAAATCATCAGAATCGACTTGAACAATTTCTTTATGTTGTTTCAGTTTTTTTGCCAATTGATTCAATACCGTGGTTTTCCCCGAATCAGAACGGGCAAAATCGCAGATAAAATATTTTTTACTCATTGTAATGTTTTGTTTTTAATTCTTGTCTTGCCATCTATTCTCACGACCATAGGCAGATTGTCGGAAGTACCAAAAGTTCATATATGCACATAAAAAAAGCGTGGTACTTATATTTTGTTCTTTGAGTTTCTTGAGGATTTCTGGACTACCTTAACCAACCAAAAAACGAATAAAGTCCACGCATGCGTGAACGCTTCCGCTTAAAACTTGGTCGGTTTTCAAAAAAGTGTCCAGTTTTCGAAAACTCAAGATTTCAACTTAACGCTTATTTTATACATGTGCTTACTCGCTACTGCTTCATAGGCAAAAAGATTAAGAATTCAACAAAAGCGGAACTGCCCACTGGGGAACTTCCGTGATATATTTTTTCATTAAATTTCCATTCGCAAAACGGAACAACAAAGTGGCATCCTCGTTTTCAACAGAATTATCGTAAACATACAGTCTGTCAACTGAATCACGCAATTTCAAACAGTTTGTTATTGATTTTTGAAATCGTGAAATTATCTTTGAAATTGGTACATCGTGTCCGCCTTCAATAACTCTGTTTGCGATTCGCGAGGCGTTTATCGCAGGAGAATTGGTGCAGACAAAAAACAATCTCACAAAATATCCTGCGTCTATCGCTTTTTTTATGAATTCCACTTTGTTTTCGGAAGAAAGCACCGTTTCAAAAATCAGACTTTGTTTGTTTCCCAAGCACGTGTTTCGTAAGTTTTCACAATATTGAATTGATTGTAGAATTGCTTCAGTGGAATTCCAATCGCCGAATTTTTCCTGTGCAATCGTGTCGGGATTTATGTAAACGGCATCCTCCAACCATTCGTGCTTCAATATTTTTGAAGTGATGGTGGTTTTCCCAGAGCCGTTCGGACCTGCAATCACAATCAATATTGGTTTATGCTCCGTCATTTTTTGCGGTTATTTGTTTTGCCATTTCATACAATTCAGCGAAGAATCGTTTGTGTGCTTCTTCGGATTTCTGCTTTGCATCTTCGGCTGCCTCGTGCATAATCTGAGCCAACATTTCATCGGTTGGTTCTTCCAAACTTGTCAGCCGGTATGAATTTAACTCCTGTTCGCTCATAATCTCACAAATTTATTCTCCAAATATAAAAAATTTCTGAAACACTTTACTTTAGCATAAACCAAAATGAATTAATATGCCGCAATTCATGTTTTCTGAATTGTGCAATGCCGCGAACTTGCGTGCCCCCCTCTTTTGTTGGCTATCCGCTCAAATCTTTTCCAACCTGAGCATTTCGTCAATACTACGTCTGGCATTGCGAAGCGTATCGGCATCGAGCGTGATTTCTTCGCCACCGATACCTCTTACACATTCATACACATCGCCTAACGTGGTCATTTTCATATTATGGCAGACACAATTTTTCGACAACGCGTAAAAACGCTTTTCGGGACAATCAATCTGCAAATGCTGCACAATGCTGTTTTCCGTACCTATGATAAATTCCGTTGCCTGACTTTGTTTTGCAAAATCCATTATTTGTGTGGTACTACCCACATAATCAGCAAGTTCCACAACTTTTTCGGCACATTCGGGATGAACAAGCACCAATACGTTTGGGTGCTTCTGGCGTGCCTGTTCAACATTTTTCGGCGTAATCAGCAAATGGGTGGGACAACCGCCGGGAACAAACTGGAATTGTTTTTCGGGTATTTGTTTTTGTACCCAACTGCCTAAGTTACAATCTGGTATGAACAGAATCTTGTCGTTTTGTATGTTTTGCACAATCTTCACTGCCGACGACGAAGTGACGCACACGTCGGTCAATGTTTTTAATTGTATCGTTGTATTGATGTACGAAACCACCGTATGGTCGGGGTATTTTTCTTTTAAACTCCGCAACAAATCCACCGAAATTTGTTCCGCCATAGGGCAGCCCGCCTCGCCATTCGCCAAAATCACGCGTTTTTGCGGCGACAAAATCTTCACCGTTTCAGCCATAAACCGCACGCCGCACATTAAAACCGTATCAGCATCGGATTCAGCCGCCTTTTGACTCAATCCGAACGAATCGCCCACATAATCGGCCACTTCCCAGATGTCGTGACTCTGATATGCGTGTGCCAAAATGCAAATACCCTTTTCACGCTTGAGCCGTCGTATTTCCGCTTGAATTTCGTGTATCAACATATTTTTCTGTAAATTTCAATTTTCCACCTTTGCAATCACTCCTCCGCCCACAATCACGTCGCCGTCGTATATCACCGCCGACTGTCCAGGAGTGACGGCCGTTTGCGGCTCATCGAACGTGATTCTCCACAATTTGGCATTGTCTGGTTGTGAAGATTTGGTTCCTTCGATTTTCGCGTTATGCAAACCTCCCGCAAGCCGAATTTTTACACGGGCTTCGAAAGCCGACTGCGGTTCCACTCCGCCTGCCCACACGCAGTCGTCGATTATAAAACATGACGAACGCAACGCCTCAATCGGAGCCAACACTACTCTATTTCGTTCTGCATCAATGGAATGCACATAGACAGGATACGAAAGTGCAACGCCGAGTCCTTTCCGTTGCCCAATAGTGTAATGCTCAATCCCTTTATGACGGCCCAAAACTTTTCCGTCCAAATCAACAATGTCGCCTTCGGCAAATGGTTTGTCGGCAAACAGAATGTCAAAATATTGCGGATCTATAAAATCTTGACTTTCAGTATATTTTTCAGAAAACAAGTTGTTCTTTTTCGCAAATTCAAATACTTCTTTTTTGGAAATTTCCGCCAACGGGAAACGCACTTTTTCCAGCACGGAACCAGGTATGCGATACAAAAAATACGACTGGTCTTTCGAAGCGTCCGACGCGCTTGCGACCATATACGGACGGTTTTCGGTACCGAACAAACCTTCGGTCGGCTTTACAATTTTCGCATAATGTCCCGTACAAAAATAATCGTAGTCAACGCCCAATTTTTCCACGCTCGACAGCATTGTGCCGAATTTCATAGTGGAATTACAACGAATACACGGATTCGGCGTCCGTCCCGCCCGATACTCCGCCTTGAAATATTCCAACACGTTTTTTCGGTACTCCTCGTGCAAGTCAACTACGTGATACTCAATATCATACTTTTTGCAAAACGCACGACAGTCGTCAATGCTCATCGACTCGTTTGCGTCGAAACAATATTCTTTTTTGCTGTCAATTTTCGGGAGACGGCTGTCCCACAACGACATAGTAACGCCTATGACCTTGCAACCAGCTTCTTTCAGCATCACGGCAGTCAGCGTGGAATCTATGCCGCCCGACAAACCAACTAAAACTACATCGCCCCGTTTGGGCAAACTTTGTATCTCGTAAATCATTGTTTTACAGCGAATTCATAGATTTCTTTTGCATGAACCAGAGCCGTATCAATCACAGGGATAGTCAAATCGGCTGGTTTTATGATGAGCGGAAGTTCCGTGCAGGCAAGTAAAACCGCGTCAACTGATTGATACGCAACGTATTTCTCAACTAAAGCAAGCATTTCCAAACGTTCGTCGGGGTCAACAATGCCGTTTTCGAGATTGGGGAAAATAATGTCGGCTATCGTTTGTTGGTCTTCCACGCTTGGTGTAACCGCCGAAATGCCATTTTCCGCAAGAACTGACTGATACATACCACTTTGCATTGTAGCAAGCGTACCTAATACCAACACGTTTTTGTAGCCGCCGTTTTTCACTGCCTGCACATTTGCATCAACAATGCTCACAATAGGCAACGGCAACTCATCAACTATTTGACTTAGAACAATATGCGGCGTATTTGAACAAATTGCAACACATTCCGCCCCCGCATTCCGCAATATGTCCGCACTCTTTTTAAGTATTTCACACACAATATCATAGCGTTCATCGGCAAGAGCCGTAGTTACCTTGTTCAAACTCAGACTGTCAATCACAATTTCAGGATATTCATTCACACCGAAATCATTATGATACAACCGATTGAGTTCCAAATAATAATTTACCGTGGAAACAGGTCCTACACCACCGATTAGCCCTATTTTTTTCATCAACACAACATTGTTTTCTTGTGCAAAGATAAACTATTTTCGAAATAGCCTACTACTTTAATAGGTTTATTATGTATATTATCATACCGAAACACCTACGGTTTCTCAAATTCACCTTTCACAGCCGAAAGAATCAGATTCTTATCCAATCCCATTTTGTTGAATGCGAACAGACGTGATTCACCGAATATCCTCGTAGAAGATAGTCTTTCAATACTTTGTTTACCCATTGGCGAAACAATGTGGCGTTTCGGGAATTGACACGATAGCCGACAGATAAAATTGCATCTAAATTGTAAAACTTTTTCTTATAAACTTGTTTTCCGTCATTACCCATAAGTTCCAAAATGGAACATGTGCTGGCCTCATCCAACTCTTGTGAAGCATATATATTATTCAGATGCTTTGTTATCGCTGGTCTTTGCGTTCCAAACAATTCCGCAATCTGCTGTTGCGTAAGCCACACCGTGTCCTCGTCTAACCGCACCTCCAACGACACCGTTTCGTTGGGTTGATACAAGATTATTTCGCTCTTTGGGCTTGAATCCATTTCTTTTTTCATCGTTACTACTCTTTATAAATTGGTTGCCCAAAGATAGCATTTATTCTGTATTCCGCGAGATTCCCGATTTTTAAAATTGTGAATTACATATGGAGATAATGACGTGCATTGGGGGCAGTAAGAAAAAAAAAGGAAAAAATTACGGATGGGAATGTGGATATTTGTAGGGACACATTGAATGCATCCGCAATTGTGTATAAAAGACAAGGACGCGGCGTGCCACGTCCTTACTAAACAGTCGTCAATTCTCAATTAAAGGCGGTTTCGGCACGCTGTGACATCCATTCTAACTTATCGCTCCCGACAGATATTTCTGCGTGAGTTCATGCTGTGGATTCTTAAAAACTTGTTGTGCGTCGCCAACTTCAATCACCTCGCCCATATAAATGAAAATTACATAATCGGCTATTCGCAAGGCCTGACGGAGCGTGTGTGTCACCATTACTATGGAATACTGCTCTTTCAACTTGACGAACAAATCTTCCACAATCTTGCTCGAAACGGGGTCGAGAGCCGAAGTGGCCTCGTCGGCAAGGATAAACTCTGGCTCAACGGCAAGACTGCGGGCAAGACACAAACGTTGCTGCTGACCAATGGAGAGCTTTACCGCAGGACTATGCAGACGGTCTTTCACCTCGTCCCACAAACCCACAACTTTCAAATAATGACGGACAATCCGTCGCAACTGCCGCCGTCCACCCACGCCGTGAATCTTGCATCCATAGGCAATGTTGCCGAAAATCGACATCGGAAGCGGCGTAGGACGCTGCGGAACAAGCCCAATACGACGGCGCAACTCCACCAAATCAGAATCGGAACAGTTCACTATGCTGGTGTCGCCAAGACGTATGTCGCCCGAAGTTTTTACGCCCTCAATCGAATCCGACAGTCGGTTCAAACTTTTGAGCAAGGTCGATTTTCCACAGCCCGATGGTCCGATAATACACGTGATTTTATTCGCCGGAATCGTCACCGACACGTCTTTCAATATCGGCGAGCCATCAATCGAAAGGTTGAAATGGTCAACCACAAGCTCCGAAGCGACCTCGGGATGCTGGAATTTCTCGTTCGGGACAAATGGTTCGTTGCTGTCGTTTGCCAAAAATCTGCGTAAAAGAAAACGTTTCATCGTAAGTTATGTTTTGAAAAACGGTTTGTAATAAATCTTCCTAAAAGACTGATAATAAGAACTATAATCGTAAGCACCAATGCCGCCGCATACGCTCGGTTCTGCACTTCAATCTGCGGTGCGCTCAGTTGGAAAAAGATTGACAACGGCAATGTGGCAACCTGTTGCGAGAGCGACGTGGGAATTGTGTCGGAAAAACCTGCGGTGAACATCACGCCAGCTGCGTCGCCTATGGAACGACCGACCGACAACAATGTGGCCGTGGCGATTCCGGGAGCAATCTGTCTCATTACCACGCCCATAGTTTCCCAACGGGTTGCCCCCAACGAATACGATGCTTCGAGCAATTCACGAGGGAAATTCTTCGCCACCTCGTCCATCGAACGGATGAGAATTGGAATTATCAGCAATGTTTCCACCAAAATACCACCCAAGAGCGACGTGCGGAGCCCGAAATATATCATCAGCGTAAAGGCAAACGCACCATAAACAATTGACGGAATGCCAAATAGCACGTCGAACGCCAACCGCGCCACGTATGCCAACTTTGACTTTGTTTTAAGATACACATTCAAAAAGAAGACAACAGGAACACTGATTATCAGCCCGATAGCCGTAGATGCAAGCACAATGTAAAGCGAACCGACTATGGCATTCAAAAAGCCGCCCTCCTTCCCAATGTAGAATCCGCCACCCGGCAACGATGTGACCATCTCCCACGTAAGGCACTTCGCTCCACGGCTGAAAATAGTCCAGATGATGCTCGCAACCAAAATCAACACGATGACTATCGAAAGATACATCAACAAACGTGCAAACTGCTCTTTAACAATACTTTTCTTCATTTTTTTTGACTTCAAACGAGGCTTCGACAAGCTCAGCCACCAACTCATAATTCCTAACTCCTAATTTTCTTCTATTTTCCGCAAAATGATTCGTGAAACGAGATTGAACAACAAAACCACCACAAAAAGCAACAATGCGGCAAACATCAGTGCCGACTCGTACATTGGCAACGACAGCATTTCGCCGTAGTTGTTGGCAATGAGTGCCGGCAACGGATAACAGGCGTCGAACACCGACTGCGGTACTTGCGGCAAGTTTCCACAAACCATCAGCACGGCAATGGTTTCACCCAACGCACGCGAAACGGCAAGCACCACCGAAGCGAAAATGCCCGGCAACGACTTCCGCATAACAACCTTTTGGGCTGTCTGCCAACGAGTTGAACCCAATGCGTATGCCGTGTCACGCAAATCGACCGACACGCTTGAAAACAATTCCACAAACAGACTCACAAGCAACGGCAACACCATAATACTCAACACTATACCCGCTGCCAATGTGGTGTAACCAGCCGAAAAGTCAACAAAATGCGGTGCAAGTTTGTCCGAAATCCACGGTACGATTACCAATGTGCCCCATACACCATAGATGACCGACGGCAGCGAAGCCAAAATGTCGAGTGCAGGATACACTATCTTTTTCACGCACCGGCGCGAATACTCCGTAAGGAAAATCGCCGTGAAAAGCGACAACGGCAACGAAATTACAATGGCAATGATTGTCACCCAAATGGTTCCCATCACAAACGGAAGAAAACCGAATTGGTTTTTGAACGGCTGCCATGTGGAATCGGTCAGTAAATTCCAGAGTGGAATTTCGCCTAATATCGGAGCTGATTTCTGATAGAGCCCCCAGCCCATCACCAACACAAAAAGCAGTGCCACGACGGTGACCGTCCGCATAGCCGCATTTGCCGTTTTATCCTTGATTATCCGTAAGTTATTCATACTCTAATTCAACCTATCATTTTAATAGGTAATGCAAACATACGGATTAAAATTCTATTAACCTATTAAATCAGTGGGTGATTTATAAAAATAGGTTTTTGTACGTAGAAAAAAAAACTTATATGGAAACGATGAGCATATCGTCCCCACCCTATCTTACACTATATATTTTGTAATTTATGTCTACTGATTACAAACAGGACAATACGTCTTTTTAACTTCCGAATTTTCAAACATTTGGAAGGACAATTTCCCCGTATCGACCAATTCACACAAACGAGCCTTGTTCATTTCGCCGGCACGTTTCAACGCATCGACAAACGCCTGCGTATGGAACATATAATCGGTATGTGTACACATTGAAATGAATACAAATATAAATTCTTCGCTTACGTCGGGCAAATTCACCATTGTCGACATAACACTAAGCGGGTAGTCGTAATCGCCCATACCGACAAATATCGACGCCAAATTCAAAGCTCCTTTCCAATCATAATCATCAATCTCAATAATATCGCGGATACGTAAAAACGCCGCATTCACAAATTCTTCTTCACTCGCAACTTTGAACGTCTTATTTAGATTTTGCAACGACTTAATCTGCAATTCCAAATTCAACGGGTCTATCGCATACTTTGGAAGAACCGAAATCAACTGTGCGTCAATTTCCTTCTGCATATCCGACACATAATATTCATTATCGATTGTTTCGAGTTTCAGACGAGCAAATACCAAATTTCGACGGACATAGAAATTGTCAGGATTCAACGTGTTCAAACGTCGCATTTCTTTAAGAAACGCCTCGTCGCATTCCATGTTATTTACCGTGTATTTGAGCCACATTTTGTTCACCTGCATGCCAACGTACGCAGCCTTGTCTGGAATTTGCATTTTATCCACGGCATTTTTAGGATAACGTCCCGACAACACCTGTTGCATAATGAACTTTTGTATAGCCAATGCCAAATCTTCGTTATATTCCTTCAATGCTTTGTGAAACATATAAATAGTATATGCTTGCTCCTTGCGAACCGACGAAATATCGTAGTCAACCACAATTTGCACTTCTGCAAAACGATGCTTCGAAAGCAGACCGTCCATTTTTCGAAGATTGTCGCCACGTTTTATGTAGGCAAGAACCTCTTCGTGAGATTTTGTCTTAAGAAATTGCCACTCTGTTGCAACAATATCGGTGTAGAACAAATCCCACGAATCTTTGCTTTTTGTTGAAATTGGAACCGAATTGCCCGAATATGTGCCAATTGCACTGACAATGCTATTGATTCTTTCGCCACGCAATTGCATATTTTTCTCTGGATTGCCGTCAACCGAAGAATACGCAGTTACAATAAATGCAACAGGTTTGAAATCAGGTTGTTTCATTGAATCAACGAAAGCGGCAATATCCGATGCACGATACTGCGAACGACCAATTTCGAACGGAATGATGAAACTGATTGTGTCACGTTTTACAACTGGTGTGTATATGTATGTGTTGTAACGTGTTACCGTATCTGGGAACGGAAGCAGTTTTGGCATATCAAAACCATCAATTTTCTTGTCAAAACTTGGAGTTATAGTTCTACACAAGTGTTTATCTTTGATAACCAACACATTATATTCATAATCGGTTACTCCCTCTGGCAACTCTCCCAACAACAAACGTAGTTTTGTCGAAGAATTACGACCAGCATAAATGTTCAATTTGTCAAAATCCTTCACAAATATAGGCTTGGTCATAAAACCACGGCTTGGCAACTGCGTGTTTACAAGATTTTCGCCGTTGCATGGATATTGTTTCATATTGACAATATCGACAGCTATAGCGTCGGTCGGGTCTTTCAATAATTTTTTCAATGCTTTATAGTCGGCTGTTTCAAAATAAATTTTGTTCCGTTCTATAGTAACCATCGAACGTAATTCTTCAATATCTTTAAACTTTGCACAAGCTTTGCAGGCTTTTGCATCGTACCACCCAACTCCTTGATTTGAAGCGGAAAGTTTAAGACCTGAAGCCTTTATATCTTTTTTCGCTGCAGAAATAAGATTATAGTTTCCAACACTTACTGAAATGTACAACTTTTTTCCTGTCTTATCAATACCACAGCCAATACCAGCAAAAACGTAGCGAGGATTTTGCAGAATTTCAGCCGATTTACGCTTAAATATTTGGAATACAATATCCTGAGCAACTTCATCATACGTCAACGACATTTTCGCACGCTGAATGGATGTTTTCATCGTAATTTCATCAACTTGATGAACACCACCGTCATTATTTACCAAACGCTGTTGCAAAGCATATTTTGTAGGTGCGTACGACACACGGATTTCGTCGGTTTTTGCCATATAGTCGGCAAATTCCTGCGAAGCATTCTGAAGAATCGTATTCGGCATCAACATACGGTAGTTCTCTTTCCGAAGTTCCTTGTCAATATAATACAGAATGGCATCGCGCATCAACGTCAAATTGAATGCTTCGGGATATAATTCCGTCAAAAAAGACTCTACACGCTGTGGTTCTCTAAAATTCTCAGTCTGCGAATACGCTTGCGTACCCAGCACCATTGCAAGAATTAGTATTACTATATGTTTGATTTTCATATAAATGGATTCGTTTACAAAATCATTCTTTTCAAATTGCAAATATACGATTTATACGCAAAAACACAAATGAAAACGTTGTTATAGATTTTATCGTATAACTGAAAACGAAATTCCTTTGATTTTCCTGTACATTTCCAAAGAATACACGTCGGTCATGCCCGAAATGTAGTCCACAATCGACAATACTTGCGAATAGGTGTCGGATTCTGCCACACGGAGCTGCGACGGCAAAAGACTGAGCAATTGTTTGTCGTATAGTGTTTTATCTTTGCAAAGCGCTGCCGTAATAAATTCTTGCAGCAATTCGCTCAAAATTCTGTGTCCTGCAACTTGAATTTCAATAACCTCGCGGGCATTGTAGATTTTTTCCGTAGCAAGTTTCGACAATGTGTCCAATGCCTGCTTGGGCGTTCCCTCAAATGAATCGGTCAGCGACGTATAAAAGCATGATTGCATAATCTCGTCGTAATGGTTCCAAAATACATTTACACAATCGGTTATAAGTCTGTTGATTGTACGGGAACGAAGAATCACCATCTGCTCGTTTTCGTCGGTTATACCTTTGAGCGATTCCTCCAAATCGGACAAAACAACTCTGTCTGTTTGTCGGTCGAAAAACGCGAACAACAATTCCTTTGCATCGGCGGTTGAAATAATTCCCAAACGGTGAGCATCTTCCAAATCTACAATCTGATAGCAAATGTCGTCGGCAGCTTCCATAAGGAACGCCAACGGATGTCGCCCGAAAACGGTTTTACTTTTGCCATACGGCATCAGTCCTAATTCTTTTGCAACAGTTTGTAAAACAGGAAGTTCGCTTCGAAAAATTCCATATTTATGATACGGTGTATTTTCCGTCTGCATATCGCTCGACGTACAAGGATATTTGAGCAGTGCTCCAATTGTGGCATACGTCAATGCAAAACCACCTTTACGACGACCTGCAAAATGGTGCGTCAACAAACGGAATGTGTTGGCATTACCTTCGAAATTCAGCAAATCAAGATATTGTTCTTTCGTAAGAACAGACTTAATCTCATTCGTGTCAATTTCCTTGAAATACCGTGAAATGGCTTTTTCGCCCGAATGTCCGAATGGCGGATTCCCGAGGTCATGGGCAAGGCAGGCCGATGAGACAATCGTGCCGATACTTTCAAGCAGATTTTGAGAAATTTTCACACCGCGTTTTTTCAATCCATTGGCTACCATGTTACCCAACGAGCGACCTACCGACGCAACCTCCAAACTATGCGTAAGACGGTTATGCACGAAAATGCTACCCGGCAATGGGAATACTTGCGTTTTATTTTGCAAACGACGAAATGGCGACGAAAATATTATTCTATCGTAATCGCGCTGAAACTGCGAACGCACATCCTGCGAGCGCATCACCTCATCTTCGAGCCCCAAACGCTTGGGGGATAATAAACTATTCCAATCAAGCATAAGAAAAAAAATAGTGAAACAAAAATAGATAAAGTTTTATAATTCACAACAAATATTAACACGTTGCGAATCAACTTTAAATCGATTTTGCGACTTTCTCTAAAAACCGTAATTGCTGTTCAAGCATTTCTGTTTTTCTCATTTCAAATCCTTGTGCTTTCGCTATGGATATTGGATTGGTAAACATTGTCTGAATTTCCATAGGCCGACGGGCATCGTAGTCCAGTTTCATACTGGGGGAATATGGAGTCATATTTTCCGTCATCGTAATCATTTTATCTATAAATGAATCTGAAATCTTTGCCCCACATGTACGGCCGGCTGAAACCACCTCGTTCATCAAATCAATAACCAATTTCCTTGAGTCGGGATTGTTTGTAAGTGTGTCTGTTGCCGCATTAAGCACAACAGTAAGACCATTATACGGGATATTCCAAACCAGTTTTTTCCAACGTACGGAATTCAAATCGTCAAAAACACTCACATTGACAGATGCATTCTCAAAATCAGAGGCTATTTGTCTTACTATTTCGTCGCAGTCGCCACAATGCTTTGCCAGCGTAAGAGCACCATATTCCGCATGATGAATGTGCCCCGGTCCGACTTTCGTGGTACAAATAAACGCTGTTGCTCCAACAATGGAAGTAGAAGGCAATTGCTCCGACAATTCTTGTTCCATTCCCATGCCATTCTGTACAAGCACGACGACGGTCTTTTCGTGCAACAATGGTTTTAAAATCGATGGCAAAATGTGATTTTGTATGGTTTTGAGACACACAAGCACGACATCGCACTTCGGCATATCCTGTGAATTTTTATACGCCGATACATTCTTTAAATGAAAATCTCCATTAACCGAATCTATTTTCAGCCCATTTTTTAAAACATATTCATAATCGGAATGTAACAAAAAATGGACAGGGTGTCCAGCCTTAGCCAAACACCCTCCATAATATCCGCCTATCCCTCCAGTCCCAACAATTGCGTAAGTCAAAAACATACTTATTTTACAATTACACGTCTTACTTCTGTTCCTATCTTAACGAAATAACATCCTACTTTATTGACATAAACTTGTAACGTTGATTGTGAATTATCTTTAATATTTTCAATCATACATCCCTTTATGTCTATTATTTGAATGTCTTCATTTTCTGCTCCTTCAATTACTATCATGTGACCGACAGCATACACGACAATCGAAGACGTTATCTCGTCGATAGCCAAATGTATTTTAGAATTCATGAAAGATTCTATAGCATCTTGAAGGAGTTTTACTTGAATGTTCACATCTTCTTGTTTCGGGCTTTGTGACTCACGGACAACTTTTGCTCCTTGACATGCGGAATGTAGTTCCACGTACGTATTGATTGGATATTGACCGTCTTTGTCGCCAACTGTCGAAGTCTCCAACAGATTTTCGGCCGTTGTAATCAATGTAGAAAGTACCGTCATGTCAACGTTTTCGGCATTCCGCGAAGCAAGGAATGTTTCTATTGCATTATTTAACGTAACAACCTGCTCATCAATTATGTATTGAGAACTTACTGTTTCATACACATTCTGCGACGCAGTAATAGCCGATTGAAGAGCATCTACGGCTGATTGTGGATATTGTCCAGACTCATTCCCTACATTGCCGTCTGCTTTCTGTATTGCCGTCAAGGCACTCGAAATTGCCTGTTGCAATGCCGACTTGTCAACCACAACTATTTGAGCCTTGAAGTTGTCAATTGCAGCCTGCAATTGAATACGTGCGTTATCAAGCATTTCTTGAGAAACCGAGACTTGAGCATAGATTTGCTGAGCCACTGCTATCGCCTCATTCAAAGTTTTCTTTGAGCCCAAAGCATACTGTCCAACACTCGTACCTTCTTCCGCATTCGTATACAACGAAGTGGCAACTTGTATTGTAGAAGCAAGTGCAAGTCTGTCAAGTTTAACAAGACTGCTAATGGCATTTCTCAAAGCTGATTCTGCATTATCTACAACTGATTGACTGTCGGCGAATAATAGATTTCTATCTACAGATTTTGCCGCATTTAACGCCAACTGCATTGTTGCCCACGACTGCATCGTGTATGCACTCTCTACGAGTACTTCGGCAGAAGCTATTGCATTGTCCAAAGCTGTATACACAGCCTTGCCGTTTTCGGTGTATTGGGCAATAACAGTTACGTCAGCCGTTACATTCGTGTATGAGCCGCTCCAGCCGGAGAACGTATAATTATCACGATGCATATTTGTCGGCGCCACGGCAGATTCACCTTTCTTCACCGTCTGCTGTTTCAATTCTGTGCCATCCCAATCTTTGAACGTCACTGTATATGTCTGTTCTGCCAATGCGCTGATTGCTGCTGTCAATGCTGATGTTGCAGCATCTACCGTCGCTTGGTCTTCGGCAAACAAGTTCTTGTCTACTGCCTTCGCATTTGTCAACGCAGTTTGCAATGCCGACCACGATTGTACTGTGTAATCGTCTTCAGTCAAGCCCTCTGCCTGTGCTATCGCAGCGTTCAAGGCAGTGTAATCGGCTTTACCTTTTTCTGTATATCGAGCCGTAATCGTCACATCTGCCATTACATTTTCAAATGAACCGCTCCAGCCAGAGAATGTGAAGCCGTCAACAATTGGCGCCTCTGGTGCCGTTGCCGAATCGCCTTTCTTAACGGTTTGTTCTTTCAGGGTATTTCCATCCTTGCCGACGAACGTCACCGTGTATGTCTGTTCCGTCAAAGCACTGATTGCTGCTGTCAATGCTGATGTTGCAGCATCCACTACCGACTGACTTTCGGCATACAAATTCTTGTCAACCGCTTTTGCATTTGTCAATGCCGTTTGCAATGCCGACCACGATTGTGCAGTGTAATCGTCTTCCGGCAAGCCCTCGGCCTGTGCTATCGCGGCATTCAATGCCGTGTAGTCTGCCTTGCCATGTTCCGTATATTGAGCAGTAACCGTTACATCAGCAGTTACATTTTCAAATGAACCGCTCCAGCCAGAGAATGTGAAGCCGTCAACAATTGGCGCCTCTGGTGCCGTTGCCGATTCGCCTTTCTTAACGGTTTGTTCTTTCAGGGTATTTCCATCCTTGCCGACGAACGTCACCGTGTATGTCTGTTCCG
>JAFXAU010000025.1 GCA_017516865.1 Bacteroidales bacterium | reverse complement strand
TCATCCTGAGCCAGGATCAAACTCTTCGTTGTTGTAAATCTTATAAATTTTGTTTCTGTTCGCAGATTAACGCTTGTATAATAAACTCTACCCTATACTTACTTTTAAAAGTAAGGTGCTTTGCTTCCCCATTATATCAATGTACTATGCCCCGTTTTGACCTCGTTCTCACTTGGAGACCCTTCTTGTCTTTCGGGGTTGCAAATGTTTGAATATTTTTTTATTCAGCAAAACTTTTTGAACATTTTTTTGAAAATATTTTTCTTCTCGCTGAAATTCAAAGTATTACATTTGTTAAAAAGTCGCTAAACTGCCTCTTATTTGATGTTTTTTGACCTTTTTTCGGCCTGCTTTTGCATCAAAAAACGTCTAATTCTTCTCGAAGACGAAAAAATTAGCACATAGGCAGATTAAAAATCGTTGATTGGAATGTTGGATTTACCTCCTGTATTTCCTCGTTTTCGTCAGAAAATCCCTCTTTCTCTTTCTTCATCGTCACAGTGACCGATTTCATTTTCCCGCCTATTGGTGGGGCCATTTTCGATAAATCAACCTGTGCGGTCAACAACTGTGGAAATTCTTCAAATAAAGCATCGATGATTCTCTTGCACACATGTTCCAACAACGACGACGTGATTTTCATCTGTTTTTCAACGACTTCGTACGCAGTCTGATAGTTCAACGCGTCTTTTATATTGTCGGTTTCGGCAGGCTGCGACGCATCATATTCCAGCCATAAACTCACAACAAAACGTCCACCTACCTTCTTCTCGGCATCGTAGCAGCCATGGTAAGCGTAAAATTCCATATCCTGTAATTCTATCAGTCCTATCATTTCAAAATTTTTTGCAAAGAAACAATTTTCCAATTATAAAACAGCATAATATATTAAAAACTGAAAAAGTCAAGACTTTAAAAAAAATAACTGTTGATTCTCTTACATTCTAAAAAAAGCAACGATACTTTTTTTGAAGCCCAAGGAGAGAAAAAAAATTTCATTACGGATAAAAATATTAAAAATAGGGAGAGAAAAAATTTTCTCTCGAGAGGGAAAAATTTTTGCGTCCTAATGTTATCCAAAATGAAATCTTTTCTACGAAAGGAAAAAATAAGTGTTGATTTTCTTGTGTTTCGAAAAAAATACCGATACAAAAGAAAAACATTTACTTGAAGCGAATACTTCCGTTAAATTTTTATTTTTGCACACACAATATAATATTATGGTAGAAAATACAGATTCTGTCAGCGAGAAGAAATCGCTGAATTTTTTGGAAGAAATCATTGAGAATGATTTGACAAGCGGAAAACACAAGTCTATTTTGACAAGATTTCCGCCTGAGCCAAACGGATATTTGCACATAGGACACGCAAAATCAATTTGCCTGAATTTTGGTTTAGCAAAAAAATATGGAGGCAAGACAAATTTGCGTTTCGACGACACGAACCCTGTAAAAGAAGACACGGAATACGTTGATTCGATTATGGAAGATGTGCGCTGGCTGGGCTTTGAATGGGCAAGCGTCCACTATGCGTCGGATTACTTCGACCAACTATATGAATGGGCAAAACAACTGATTTCACGTGGTCTTGCGTATGTTGACGACCAATCCTTGGAAGAAATCCGCAAAAACCGTGGTACGGTGCAAACTCCGGGAACTCCAAGTCCTTGGCGCGACAGAAGCGTTGAGGAAAACCTCGACTTATTCGAGCGAATGAAAAACGGCGAATTCCCCGATGGTTCGAAAGTTCTCCGTGCAAAAATTGACATGGCTCATTCGAACATGCAAATGCGCGACCCGATTATGTACCGCATTCTGCACGCACACCACCACCGCACAGGCGACAAATGGAACATTTATCCGATGTACGACTTTGCCCACGGCGAAAGCGATTCTATTGAAAACATCACGCACTCGATTTGTACGTTGGAATTCGACATTCACCGTCCACTTTACGACTGGTTCATTCAGCAACTGGGAATTTTCCCGTCGCACCAATATGAATTTGCCCGTTTGAACATCAACTATACGGTGATGAGCAAACGGAAACTGCTTCAATTAGTAAAAGAAAACTACGTGAGTGGCTGGGACGACCCTCGAATGCCAACAATCTGTGGATTCCGCCGTCGTGGATACACACCAGAATCAATCAGAAACTTCTGTGAGAAAATCGGCGTGGCAAAACGCGACAACGTGATTGACTACTCAGTGTTGGAATTCTGTCTGCGCGAGCATCTCAACAAAGTTGCGCCACGTATGATGGCTGTTTTGCACCCATTAAAAGTGGTGATTACCAACTATCCTGAAGGACAAACCGAAATGTTGACGGCAATCAACAACCCTGAAGACGAGAACGCCGGCACACGCGAAATTCCGTTCAGCCGTGAATTGTACATTGAACAAGACGACTTTATGGAAAACCCGCCAAAGAAATATTTCCGTCTTGCGCCAGGACAAGAAGTTCGTTTGCGTTATGCATATTTCGTTACGTGTCAGGAAGTTATAAAAGATGCTAACGGAAATATCACCGAAATTCACTGTACCTACGACCCTGCTTCGCGAGGCGGTAATTCGCCCGATGGCCGCAAGGTAAAAGGTACAATTCACTGGGTATCGGCAAATCATGCCGTTGATGCCGAAGTTCGTCTGTTCGACCGATTGTTTGCTGTGGAAGCTCCCGAAGAATGCGAAGAAGGCAAGACCTTCCTCGACAATCTGAATCCAAACTCGCTGCAAGTTCTTCAGAATTGCAAAATGGAGCCAGCATTGGCAAACGTAAAAGTTTTGGACAAGATGCAGTTCGAACGTGTGGGTTACTTCTGTGTTGACAAAGATTCCACACCAAATCATTTGGTGTTCAACCGTGCATGTACATTGAAAGACAGTTGGGCGAAGATTAACGGTTAAACGAAAACGTTACATTATTTATATGTAAAAAGGGAATCTTGCGGTTCCCTTTTTTTGTTTCACAAAAGAATCTAAAACTCCTCTTTGAATCTATTTAAAATTTCTTCGCCTTGTAGAAGTTTTGTTGCCTTATTCGTTATGATATATCTTGTCTCGTCCTCGCTCTGAACTAAATCGTATTTCCCATATAAAACGACATCATCGGGCGAGTTTTCTATCCGACAGATAAATTTGTATTCGAGATACTTTGCAACAAGCACATTATTCCGAAGATTATCGCGGACAAATTGCCAATAAAGCATTTTCCGAAAATGCGGGAATCGCCTTTGTCGCAATTCCCGATTTAGATTTTCGGGTGTCCCATACTTGTAGAACAATACTATTTGTTTTTCTGGAGACCAACCACCCGTTAAGTGAATTATAATAAAACTTTTGCTGACGTTTTCACAGTCAAATTCTTCAAGACGAATAGTCTCCTTTTCAAGGTCTTTCTGTACGTCTTTCATAATCAAGCATATAACAGAATCCAATACACTGGATTGAGAGTACGCCTGATACGAAAACAAAAAGATTATGACTGTCAGTATTTTCTTCATTTCTCACATTTGGAAGCTATCTCGTCCAACAGCTTAATTTTCTCATCATTTGTCAAGTCAAGAAAATTGTCAGAAAAACAAGTGAAATACTTTTCCCATGACGAACATCTGACACCCTCTTTAAACTGATTAGATGTACTCCATGGTTTGTCAATAAATTTATCATTTACGTCATATTCGACTTCTCGTATTTTTTCACAATCGATTTTTTGGCATTCCTTATCTACTAAATACTCATACACAAGAAAACTCACCTTACCTTTATCTATGTATTTCAAAAATAAAAGGTTTCCAAAATTGATAGTTTTACTTTCTAATGAAATGAGAGTTTCTTGTTTTGCAACATTAGCATTAACATATAGTTTTTTCTCCTTGCAGCCTATAAAAAAGGGCAATATAGAAAGAATTAGTGTTATATACTTTTTTTTCATAAAGTTAAATAATATTTATTAATACTCTGTTACTAAATTAAACAATGGTGTTTGTGCCGCCATAATATTATATATACCTGTGTTATACACCGCAATGCTACCATGTAAAAGAAATGGGTGAATACCAATATTGGGAATTCCATTAAGCCAAATTCCTAAAGAAGCCCAATTAACACAATTTGAAGTCACTCCTTGGTAAGGGAAAATTTCACTTACCTTTTTCACACCATTAAAAAGTTTTTTGTTTAACGTAAGAGTTTTACTAACAACACCTTCTCCTTTGTGTGTATTATAATCTGCCGTACTAGGTCTAACACTAAATGCAAAGCCTTTGGATTTCTTGTATGGATATCCATTGGGACCATAGGACATTAAAGTTTCATTATCTTTTGATACAATTGCAGAATGAGAAATTTTATCAAATGCCCCTCTGTCTCTTGTCTGTGTATATAAATTTGCAGACGTTGCGTCAATAGCATCATTTACATCTTTTAAATTTGCCATCGCTCCCATGAAATATCCCCAATTTTCAAGTTTGCTATTACCTTTCTTCCCAAGATACCCCCACTCATTATTTGTAAAATCGTAAGAAGCGAAACCGAAACTAACAGAAACTGGTGTTTTTCCATTGGTATATATGCATGTACCAACCGAATTTAATAACGAAGATGTCGCAATCGAAGCGATATTTGCTCCTGGTAAACCCATAACCGCAGAGGTACTTTCAATAGGAATTCTCACAGCTGTTATACTTGCTCCAATAGTACTACTTACACCTCCTACTACAGCACCCCAAAACATATTACTCCATGTTTCCTTTGAACTAAAATTCCAATCTTTAATTTTGTAAGTATCATTTGCCATTGCTCCGCCTATATATGCTCCTGCTACGGCACCAGCAATTACAGCTAAAGTGATTGATTCCCCACTCGGGTCACTATATTTTAGCGGATTATTCAAGCAATAGCTATAACGGTTGTAGTTCTGCAAATCTTCTGGAGCCTGAACAAATGGGTCTGGCGAGAGGAATCGAGCAATTACGGGGTCATACATTCGACCGTTCATATCCACGAGGTCGAATTCGTGCCAATGCTCATGACCGCAGTAGCCACGCTGGAATCGGGCAAGACTGTCGACCACAACATTCTGTCTGCCCCATGCATCGTACTCTGCACGGAAAGCCATTTTCCCCTTTGTATTGTACAATGAAACTATGCTTCCCAAATAATCCGTTTCGGAAGAATATATATTCATTGTGGTATTCTTTTTTTCAGCAACAGCCGATAAACCGTCGGGAGTATATACATAGTAGTAACGATATACATTATTACCTTCGTGTACCTCCTCATAATTGTCAGCATAGTAGCGAGTATAAAGCAGCGTGTCATTGCGAGAAAGTTCCGTCTTGCAACGCTGACGGTCGGATCCGTATGTTATAGAAAGTTGGTAATCTCCCTGCCTCACGGTTTCAACCTTATTGAACGGCGTGTATGTTATATACTGCGGAACTTCGGAAACCGTTCCCGCATAATTTTCAACTTCTATAACCGCATGCGGACGGTTGGAGTCATAGGTATAAGTGCCAATATTCGTTTTCTCGGTGATATTTCCATTAGGTGCATACTCAACGTATTGGGAATTCCCCGAAATTTTTGTTTCAACCAAACGGTCATGCGAATCATAAGAAAAATATTCCGTCCGTCTGCCCGTCAACATACTATTACGGCTAAGAAGCAAGTTCTTTTTCTTGTCGAAGGTGTAACATAAATTATTCAGATAGCTGGACTTATACAAAAAACTAGTGTAACTCAAATATCCGTCGGCACCCCTATATTCATTACGGGACAGCGAATCTCGAAGCTGAGCTCTGCGTGCCCGTCCGTTGTTCGAAATCAGTTTCCACACATCCTGACCGTTAAACACCACACGGTTCACATTGCCTATAGCATCATATATATAGCGTTCGTTTGTATTGTCTGGGTAGTACATCGAATACAACTGGTTTAATGCGTTGTAAAAATAGCGAAAAACTAAATCCCTTGTACTATCTACGGTAATTGTTTTTCGTGTAAGTTGATTTTTTGTGTTGTATTGATAACTAATCGACTCTGAACCAGTAGTTTCAGAAATCAATCTTTGTCGCATATCGTACGTATATGTGGAGGTAACATCGCCACACGTTGTTTTGGTCAACAAACCAGATTTATCATACGTGTTTGTTGTTACAATTCCCTTATAATCAACCTGTTTGATGATACGTCCCAAGGCATCGTAAGTGTATGTCGTCTTTCCCGCATCGGCATCGGTCAACGAAGTCTGCTGACCTTTGGCATCGTATTCCATCTGGAACACGGCTCCGTCCGCCACTATTTTTTCGGCATTGCCGTTTGAATTATACGTATATTGCACCGACGCACCGTCAACGTCGGTTATCGTTTTAATATTTCCCCATTCATCAAAAGTTTTTGTCATTGCCGGTATCGTTCCAAACTCCTTTACTTTCATATTTTCATAGACATATATCTTGTCCGTTCCCATGCTACTGTGCTCCATACTAATCCGTTCAAGAAAATCATACGAGTACAACACATTGTGCGAGGTATTTCCCGTTGTAGACGTAATTTTTCCAATTTTTCCGTTTCTGTCATACAGTTTTTCCTTGGTTATCAGCACGCTGTCCTCGCCGAGCGTTTCAGTCAGTACGGGACGGTTGACATTGTCGTACCATGTTACAACATACGGACTTGCCGTGCATTCTTCCTTAATATAATATCGCTTTTTCGCCGAACTGCCCCAGCCATACGTGTAGGTCGACGTAGTTACCTGAGGATACGTTTTTACCGAGGTCCTCTGCCCGATATTGTCATACGTGTATTGTTCATATTCTATGGTAGAGCCTTCTAGCAATTTTGACGTTTTTGTCGGCAAATCCAACTCATTGTAAGTGTATGTCATTGAAATGCCACTCGTATTTGACTTCTCCTCGGAAATAAACCGATGTGTCGCATCGTAGGTATATGTAGTTGTAACTGTGTCTATCCCCGATGCCCATAAACTATGGCTCAATACATTACCAAATATGTCGTATGTGTATGTGTGGTAATTCGGAACAGAATTCGCGTATTCCGTTGCTTTTACTACAGCCCCTTTTGAATTGTACTCACTTCTATTCTGCACAGTAAATACCTTCGATGCATCTTTATGTTTTTGTGTCGTGGTGACATATTGTGGTTTATATACGCCGCCAACTTTTACATACGATGAATATGTTGTCATTTTGTACATATTATTGCTCGTCCCATAATCGGTGCGTTGACTTGTCTGATAGCCATACGTTACATTGTAACTATTCCGCGTCTTTGTTTTATTTCCATAAACGTCAGTCTGTTCGATTGTCGACGGATATGCAAAGTAATTGTTCGCATTGCGTTTATTTATCGATATTGTTGTTTTAACGCTACTTTCACTGTCAATAATTTTTGTCGTTGTCGTTATTTCCTTCGGAATGAACCAGTTGGCATCCAAAGAATTGACTGTTCTTGTCTCACGTTTGTCTGTCCCTTCATCATACGTCGTAGTAGATTTAAAACCTAACATTCCTCGTCCTCGAAGATGTATCCGCAGACCTGCGTACGAATAATCCATCACATACGACCAACCTCCCATATTCTGCGTAGATTGCTTCACGACATGAATTGGCAGAGTTACATCCACAAGCGGGAACTTGCTGTCAGTCCCTTTTGTGTAGACAGTTTTATCGTACAAAGAGGCGTATGTCAACAGGGTTTCTGTTCCATAATTTAACGTGGAGATTTTCGAGATTTTATTCGAAGCTGCCGTTAGGTTCTTATTGTCATACAAGTTCCAAGCAGACAGTGACGTACTTCCGCCAAGTAGGTCATTCCCAAATGTGATAATTTCCTCGAATCCGTCTCCGTCAAAATCGCCGACAGTAAAATGTGCCGGCGAGGCATCGTTTACATTCGAAGTTGTTGTTTTCTTTTGCACAGCCAAAGAATTTCCCGTCGACCTCATCCAATACGTATAGGTTTCCTGATATTCGCCCCAAACGGAACCCCACGACTTCTTTTTCTTATAAAATGCCTTCACTATTATCACATCTGATTTCCCGTCATTATTAAAATCCGTTACATAGCAATGAAGTTTGTCGTTGTCGCGTTCAGTATAGTTTTTGTCCGTACAGTCGGGAAGGTTACATGCAAGTTTTTTGGTAAACTTACCGTTACCATTGCCGAAACAGAAGTACCAATTGTCATCGCCTTTTGATTCTATTAAAAAGTCCAATACCCCATCTCCGTTAAAATCGCCTGTTTGTACATTCTGCACCTCGCATACTTCGCTTCCGTATACCTGTTCCGTTTCAAGGAAAGGCATTTCGCCTTCTGCAACACCTTGATTTATATAGATTTGATAGCCCGTTCTATTTACAACCATCAAATCGGGTAATCCATCGCCATTGAAATCCGACGCAATCAGACGTCTCGGAGCATTGGGAACGTACATTTTAAAAGACGATACTGTTTTTGTTCCGTCTGCCTTTTTCATAAGAATTTTACAAGTATATTCTCTATTATACGGTTCGGTCTCTACATATATTACCTGCATTCTTCCGCAATTATAAAAATCGCCTATCGTGTGTATCGGTTTGCAATTGACGACTAATTTTTCTGAAAAGATTTTATCAAGCGGTTGCGAATTGTTGGCACCCGCAGGATACGCACCGTTAATTGCTATAGGATCGCGCCATTTCATTTTGTCACTCACATATACTCCAAAATATCCATTAGATGTACAAGGCATAATAATTTCGCTTTGTCCGTCGCCATCAACATCGCCAACGTAATTTCCAAGTTGATGATAATCAATAGGATCTGCTTTTACTTCATTATTCGATTTAGCTCGAAAAATGCCGTCATCGCCATATTCGTAAATATTAAAGTACGTGTAGTCTTTATATGGTGTCGCCACCACTATGTCTGATTTCCCGTTGCCCAAGAAATTTCCAGCGAAAAAATATTGGTTTAATCTGTCTTCTCCGCCTGTTATGCTCTGATAAACTCCCTTGTCATCTTTGGCGACAATGTCGCCAAATTTCTTTATAGCCGTTCTGGTGAGAGAAAATCCCGACATTCCTTGCCACGTAAACGTCACCGGAGGAAGCTGCGCCGACTCGTATGTCTTTGTCACTGTTTTTAGACGGGAAAATCCATCGGTGTACTGATATGCTAAATTGTATGTATACCACGTTGTGCTTGTGGAATTTTGCGTAGTTTTCACTACAACACTTTTCAATCTACGCGACATATTGCACTTATATGCTCTGTGTATTGATTTTACCGTATCGGAACGGTTTTCATAATTAAACACTACCGATGCCGAAAAGTTTGTACCGACACTTTCGTTTGTGCCGTAAGTCACACTCGTCAAATACACACAATTACCACTTTTACTATAATTATATGTGACCGTGTTCCCATACACATCGACAACTTTATCCAGATACCAAAGACTCGGAGCCGTTGTTACGGGGAAAATCGTTTTTGTGCCATAATAAGCCTTGCTTCCGTCAGGAAGATTTGCAACAAAAGACTGCGACTGACCGCTTCCCATCAATGTTATATCGTCGTATGGCAGGCCTTCGACACTATATATTGCACCAGAATTGCCGTTCGATCCCGATTTTAACAATAAACGTACTCCGTCTTTCGCATACGCATCTGCCGTAGTATACGAAATACCTTTGGCTGTTCCATCGTGAAAGATGTCTTTCGGCGTTCTGGAAATCACCGACAATCCCGAGATTGACATTCCCACTCCTACTACACCGTTCCCTCCTTGACTGTTGTATACCAGCCCCAACGAGGGTTTCATTCCGTTAATGCCTTCTGGCAAATCGAACGGCAAAGAATAGGTTGCAGCACCCATCTCGCTTACGTTAAACACTCCGCCCATATCTCCTACTTCGTACTGAGCATGAGCCGACACTCCGCACAAGAACAACAAAACTGTTGTTACAGCAATTTTAATCCGTTTCATAAATTATTGCAGCTTTTAAAATTTAATTATTCTTTAATGATTTTCCATGTGGTTATTTCCCCGTCAACATTGATTCGCATCACATATATGCCCTGGGGTTGGTTTGATAAATCTATTTGGTTTGATTCTAATATGGTAGTCGTTTTAAAAACAGATTTCCCCGTATTAGCAAAAATTTCAAGAAATCCATTGTCTATTGGCGATTCCTTGTGTATATCCACACGTAATCGCCCTTTGGTGGGATTCGGATAAATCGTTATGGATGATTCCCCGATTATTTCTTCGAAAACGGAAATTCCATCATCATACGCTTCCGAGGAGACAGCCTCATCACTTTTCAGCGTGTTTAATACTATTACCTTTGCGGTTCTGTTACCGTTGTTGTCGTAACTATACGACACCTGTGCATTTGTATTCACAAAAAAACATGACGTGAATAACGTGAACACAAGAAATTTCTGATTAAAAATCTTTTTCATCTTGTAAAAATTATGTGGTTTAACGGCGGCAAATATAGAGATTCCTTTTTTATTTCTTCAAATTCCGTCAACTATTTTTCGAAAAAAAATCTATCAAACTGTTTTTCAATTTATTATAATTTGACTGCTCCATATTGAAATTTATACTAAAAATCGTACCTTGCAACCGAAAAAACAATCGTTATGGCTTGCGATTATAAAGTATTGGCAGAAAAACAGTTACAGCTTGATAAGCGGTATTTGCGCATGGCACGAATTTGGGCGGAAAATTCATATTGCATCCGCCGCCAGGTCGGTGCGTTGATAGTAAAAGACAAAATGATAATTTCCGACGGCTTCAACGGAACTCCGTCGGGATTCGAAAATATTTGTGAAGACGAAGACGGGAAAACAAAAGCGTATGTTCTTCACGCAGAGGCAAATGCAATCACAAAAGTGGCAAAATCCGCCAACGCCAGCGACGGAGCAACATTGTACGTCACCACATCGCCATGTATTGAATGTGCAAAATTGATTATTCAATCGGGCATAAAAAAAGTAGTATACTGCGAACCATACCGCATCGACGACGGAATACGGCTTTTGAAACGGGCTGGTATTGAGGTTTTACAACTAAACATTGATGAAAAATAAAATCGTCATATTGCTTCCGTTCCTTTTAGCACTTGCTTTTGCCTGCGGAGTATGGTTTTGCGGAGCATTTAAATTTTCTGGACCACTACCACAACAACCCTCAAAAATTTCGGAAATTCTTCAACTCATTGAACGAGAATATGTTGAAGACATAAATATAGATAGTCTCACCAACGACTTCCTTCCTGATTTGTTCGAAAAACTCGACCCACATTCGTCCTATATTTCCTCTGAGGCTTATCGAGATTTGACAGACCCAATTCGAGGTTCGTTCGAAGGAATCGGCGTGCAATTCAACATTCAAAACGACACTGTGGTCATTGTGCAGGTGATTCACGGAGGTCCGTCGGAGCGATTGAACATTTTGGCTGGCGACAGAATTGTGACGGTGAATGACACGGTTATCGCTGGGAATGGCATTACCAACGAAAAAACGGTGAAATTGCTGAAAGGCCCAAGCGGAACGAAAGTTAAAGTAGGAATAAAAAGAAATGGCGTCGAAGACTTGATTCCATTCGAGATAACCCGTGGCGCAATTCCTATCACCAGCATTGACGCATCGTATATGATTGATGACAAAACTGGATATGTTTCGTTAAATTGCTTCTCGCAGACAACCTACGACGAATTTATGGAAGCCGTTTCAAAACTGCGTAGTCAAGGAATGAAAAACATCATTGTCGACCTGCGGGAAAATGGCGGCGGACTTTTATATACGGTTGTCGACTTGTCAAATGAATTTCTCGAAGAAGGCGACATTATTGTTTTTACAAAAGGTAGAAATTCTCAACCAGAATACTACAAAGCCGACGGCATGGGAACATGCAAAGACTTGAAAATAGCAGTTTTGGTGAATGAATATTCTGCTTCGGCAAGCGAGATTTTCGCCGGCGCCATGCAAGACAATTCCCGAGGCATAGTTGTCGGTCGCCGCACATACGGGAAAGGCTGTGTGAATGAAGATTTTACACTGCACGACAGTTCCGTTATACGTCTTACGATAAAGAAATTCTACACTCCTTCGGGACGATGCATTCAAAAACCGTACAACGGCAGTCTGACCGACTACGACCGAGAACTTGTCGACCGATATGCACGAGGCGAATTACTCGACGCCGACAGCATAAATTTCCCGGATTCGCTCCGCTACACTACCCGCTCGGGAAAAGTGGTGTATGGCGGCGGAGGCATTATGCCCGACGTATTTGTCCCGATGAAAGAAAAATCTTACTCTCCACTGTTCTGGAATCTGTCATCGCGCGGAATAATCCACAATTTTGCGTTTGCCTTTTCCGACAAACACCGCCAAAGCCTTAAAACTCAGTCGAAAGACGAAATTGTGAGTTTTACCGAAAAGAATGCGACAGTTGAGGATTTGCTGAAATTCGCGAAAACTTGCGGCGTCGAAGTCTCCGAAAAACTCAATACCGAAGAATATGCCTTGGCAAAAAAATTCATCTGTTGCTACGTGGTTCGCAATATTCTCAGCGACCAGGAATTTCTGGAATTGTTCAATTCCGACGATGCAACTATACTGAAAGCTTTGGAAGAATTGGAGAAACAAGGGAGTTAAGAATTAAAAATTATGAGTTATGGATGGTTGAGCCTGTCGAAACCATGTATACATTATTCTGAAACTATTTCTAAATGAGAATTGAAAATTCCGAAATACTATTGTGGGTCGAAGAAAAACCAGCCGAATTACCTCAGCACTATTTGAGCGTATTGTCTCTTCGCGAACAAGAAGAAATGCAGAAAATCCCCAATAAAAATAGACAATTGGAATACGCCATGCCCCGATTCATGCTCCGAGAATTGCTCTACAATTCATACTCCGAAATAATTTACGATTCTAACGGCAAACCCACGATGGCAAATCAGTCAATTTCCATCAGTCATTCAAAAAATTACGTGGCGGTGGTTGTCGGGAAAAACAAGACTGTGGCGGTCGATGTGGAGGAATATCGGGAACAGGTGATGAACGTGGCTCACAAGTTTGTCCTTGCCGAAGAAAAAACGGATTTTAACTCGCTCGAAGATTTAATATTACTCTGGTCGGCGAAAGAAACATTGTTTAAATTGACAAACGCCACGCCTGATTTCAAAAAATTTCGAGTAAAAAAAACTGACAAACACCTTTGCGGAGAGGTTCTGAACGAAGGTGTGGCAAAATCAATAAAAATGTCGTATTTTCGTGGAGAAAAATATTGTCTTGTATGGACAGCAAGTCCGATATAATTTTTAAAAACATGGTTTACGAATCTTTTTTAGAAAATCGCTCGAAACAATTAGTTTTGTTGATTGACCCCGACAAACAAACCGACGATTCTTTGCGCTCGATAGCGACTAATGCACAGGAATGCGGCGTGCACTCTATTTTCGTGGGCGGAAGTTTGGTGACTTCGAGTACTCGTAATGCCATTCAAATTATAAAAGAACATTTTCACCGACCAGTAATTTTATTCCCTGGAAATGCAAATCAGGTTTGCGAAGGACCCGACGCAATATTGTTTTTATCGCTTATTTCGGGACGGAATGCCGAATTTCTTATCGGGAACCATGTTTTGGCTGCTCCTATCATAAAGAATCTGCATATAGAAACAATTCCTACAGGCTATATTCTCATTGACTGTGGTGGAGCGACTTCGGTGGAATATATGAGCAACACTCGTCCCATTCCGTACAACAAACCCGACATTGCAGCCGCAACAGCTCTGGCAGGCGAAATGCTCGGCCTTAAAGCGTTATATTTGGAAGGCGGCAGCGGTGCAAACACATTTGTCAATCCCGAAATAATTTCAAGAGTTAAAAAAGTCTGCTCCATTCCGTTGATTGTCGGAGGAGGAATCCGTACGCCCGAGACGTTGCGTCAGGTTTACGAAAATGGTGCCGACATTGCCGTCATAGGTACTATAATAGAAAAACAGCCAACACTTCTTTCCGAAATGATGGCTGTTGTAAACGACTTCAGATAATTCTATCGAATACTTTTTATCAGTTCTGGCAAGGCAAGTTCGAACTTCACTCCGTACCAGTGACTTTTGTCGTCAATTGTTTTAGCAATTGCATCAACAGTGAAATCAACTGCGATTTTCCCTGCCTCGTCAACTGATTTTCCCAATGTCATTGCGCCTGCGAAACTGCTGGCAAAAACATCGCCCGTTCCGTGGAACATACCGTTGATAAGATCGCGGAAATAGTATGTGATTTCGTTAGTTTCACCATTATATGCTGCAATTCCTAATTTACCTGGTTCCAGATTTACACCTGTAAGCAAAGCATTCTTACAACCCAAGGCCATAAGTTTTTTCAAAATACGTTCAATATATTCTTTCGTGTGTCCCGATTCAATATATTCCTCATCAAGCATGAACGCTGCTTCGGTAAGGTTTGGCACAATCACATCGGCTTTCTTGCACAATTTTGCCATTTCTTTTGCAAAACTTGGCTCGAAACCTGGGTACAATTTACCTTTGTCTCCCATAACAGGGTCTACAATTATTATGCTGTCGGGTTTACGAAGTTCGTCCATAATGTCGGAAATATATTCCAACTGTTTAACGCTGCCCACGTAACCAGTGTAGAAAGCATCGAAACGGATGTTTTCCTTTTTCCAATGTTCTTTTATGGCAGGAATGTCTTCCGTTAAATCGTGAAACGTGTAACCTGTGAACCCCCCCGTGTGAGTGGAAAGTATTGCCGACGGCAAAATGGCCGTTTCAATTCCCATAGCCGAAATAACAGGCAGGGCAACCGTGAGGGAACACTGCCCCACACACGATATGTCTTGAATTGTAAGTAATTTTTTCTCGTTCATAACCTTTAAATTTTTGCAAATGTAACTTTTTTAAAACATGCCGACACATTTTTTTGCGAAGACGATGCAAATATATACATTTTGTTTAGCTTACCAACTCTATAGGTTAAAAGATTTAACATTTTTCATAAAATTATACCAACTAAAATGAAAAAACGTATTTTTGCATTTAAATGAAACAAAATATGAAAAAAATCGTATTCATACTATTATGTCTCTTTGCTGTAATGCAAGTTGAAGCTCAACCACGAACTACGCCAAGTTCAAAAGCGGCGGCGGCTCGTGCGGCAAAAGAAAACAATCCTCCACGAAAAACATACGCAGAACGCGTTGCAGATTCCATTGCCGGGAAATACGGTCCAGACAATGTATTGATTACCAACGTGGTAACTGTGGAATCTTCCGTACAGAACGTAACGGCAACCGACGTGACAATTGAACAGACGGTTATTACTAACGTATTGATAGAAAACGTAATATGCGAATACTTGACTCTTACGAATGCAACTATTTCCGATTTGATAATTAGGAACTGCATGATTGAAGATTTTCTTATTGAAAACTCTTCTATCGGAAGTTTGGCTATAGAGGATTCTAAAGTCAACGCATTTGAATCGGACGAAAGCACTATCCGTCGCCAGACGTTTATGGCAAAAGAGCCGAAAGAGGAAGAAACCGCTCCTCCGTCAAAAACAACAAGTTCTCGAACCACAGCGTATAAAACATCGCAATCGAGTCAGCAAAACAATAATTCGAACAACAAATCAAGCTCAAATAGCAAAAAGAAAGGACAGATTCGGAGATAGTCTGTTTGCTATGCGACAGTTAGAATTACTTTCACCGGCAAAAAACCTGCAAGTTGGCATAACCGCCATCAACCACGGTGCCGACGCTGTGTATATCGGCGCGCCGGCATTTGGTGCACGGGCAGCTGCGGCAAATTCGCTCGAAGATATTTCTGAACTGATTCAATATGCTCATCAATTTAATGCAAAAGTTTACGTGGCATTAAATACCATTTTGTACGACAACGAGATAGAACGTGCAGTTGAAATTGCTCATAAACTATACAACATTCACGCTGACGCATTGATAATTCAAGATTTGGGCTTGCTCGAATGCAATTTGCCGCCGATTCCCATCCACGCAAGCACGCAACTCAACAACCGCACGCCCGAAAAGGTTGATTTTCTTGAAAAAGTCGGTTTCTCGCAAGTGGTTCTCGCCCGTGAATTGAATCTCAAACAAATAAAGGATATTGCGGATAAAACGACAGTTCCACTGGAATTTTTCATTCATGGTGCGTTGTGCGTTTGCTACAGCGGCCAATGCTATATGAGCGAATACGCCACAGGACGAAGCGGAAACCGAGGCGAATGTGCCCAAATGTGCCGCCATAAATATACTTTGCAGGGATTGGGAGAAAGTCGCGAAGGCTATTTCCTTTCAACAAAAGACATGAGTCTTGGCAATCGTTTGGAAGACTTGATTTTAGCAGGAATTTCAAGTTTCAAAATCGAGGGTCGTTTGAAAGACGAAGATTATGTAAAAAACATAACGGCATATTTCCATGCGAAACTAAACGATTTCATTGCAAAACATCCTGATTTTCAGCGAAGTTCAAAAGGCATTTGTAGTCCAACTTTCACTCCCGACATCAACAAAACCTTTACTCGAGGTTACACGGAGTATTACATTGATAAACAACAAAATAAGATTGCCAATATCCGTTCTCCGAAATCGCAGGGAGAATATATCGGTACCGTGGAATCGCAGGGGAAAAATGGTCTGCAAATCCGCACAAACATTCCACTGCACAACGGCGACGGGCTTTGTTTCTATGACAAAAACAACGAACTCACAGGTATTCAAGTTAATGCAGTGAATGGCAAAACAATTACTTTAAACAAGCAAGTGCAAATTCCTGTAGGAACGGAAATTTGGCGTAATTTCGACTTTGAATTTCAAAAGAACTTGAGCCAGAGCAATCAGCCAAGAAAATTGCCCGTACATGCCGTATGTACATTCAACGGCATTTCGTATTCGCTAACGCTTTCCGATAAAGACGGTCATTCTATACAGGTGGAACGCAAGACAACAGAAATTGCCAAAAATCCACAACGACAAAAGGAAACTTTTATCTCGCAGATTTCCAAAATGGGCGACAGTATATTTTGTTTAGAATCTATTGATTGTCAAGGGGAAACGATTCCGTTTGTCCCTGTGGCGGAAATAAATTCCTTGCGACGCGAAGCGTGCGATTTGTTACGGACAAAAATCATGGATTCTGTAGAGACGCGATTAATCGCGTCCCTACAACAAAATACGGTACTATATCCCACCAACGAACCACACGATTTCCGTTTGAACGTGGCAAATCGAAAAGCAGCGGAATTTTTCCGCCGACACGGGGTGGAAATTTCACAGCGTGCATTTGAATGCGAACACAGGGACAACGTTCCGCTGATGAACACAAAATATTGTATTCGTTACCAACTCGGGCAATGTAAAAAAGGAAACGCCGAACCAATTTATTTGTCCGACAAATCACATTCGTTCCGTGTGGAGTTTGATTGCAAGAAATGCGAGATGAATATTTTTCCCATGTAACACGATTGTGTACGCAGTTCGGCTGGATTTGTAATCCAGCCACCGTGACGATAAGGATTTTTAATCCTCTGTTACTTTCTGTCTACAGCAACAGAAAGTAACCAAAGAACGCCGGCGACGCTGCATTCTCGCTAAAAATCTTCTCTCTCCGCTAAACTCTCGGGGATGGCACCTCCCACAAGCAAACGCCGCCAAACCGAGAGTTCTTAACGCTTCGTTCAAAGATTTTCTTAACGCTCGCCTGCAAAGTCGCAACGCTATCGTTACGTGAGCAGAATATCTTCCGACTTAGCTGGTTGGCGTATAGAAAATCAACAAAGTGCAGCGTTAAAAAAGAATAGCATTGCCCTGCGTTGGGATTGTGTGGAGCGGCAATTTTATTCTTTTAGCGGAACGACGTTGATTTTTAGCCAAGCAGGTACGTCGGTGGCTTTTCTTTGGGTTCCGTTTCTTTTTCCACAAAAAGAAATGGAACAGAATAGAGTCTATACTCTGCAAGATTAAAAGCTATAATTCCGAAAAAATCTGTTTTTACCATGATTTTACCACCGACTTGGAACCGTTGCAGATTTTGATGAAATATGTTCCAATTGGCAGTTGTCCTACGTTGATGACAACCTTGTCTGTTGAAATTGGGTTAAACGAAAGGTTTGTCATCTTAACGCCGAGGTTGTTGTAAACCTCGATGTTGCATGCTGCAATTTCTTCGCCTTGAACGATGAAGGCGTCTATGTCTTTATTTACGTATGCCTTATACATTTTGTCTGCATTGGCAGGACGGTTGATGCACTTAACGCTCGAATAAGTGTACTCGCCGTTGAAGTCCACTTGTTTAAGGCGGTAGTACGAAATGCCCGAAACAGGTTTTGTATCCTCGAACGAATAGTAGTGCGTTGCACTGGTTGTACCTGCTCCGCCCACGTTGCCAAGAACCTTCCACGTAACGCCATCGATTGAACGTTCTATTGCGAAATAATCATTGTTTTCTTCCGATGCCGTTGTCCATTCCAACAATACCGATTCTTCCAAATTTGTGGCAGTCCACAGCGTAAGTTCTATTGGCATAAGAACAGCTGGTTCGTTTTCATATAATTTCAATGGAACAAGTTGTTTTACTTCCACGCCGTTCCACCACGTGTTCATAATATTTTTGTTTCCGAAATTATCTATAGGGAACAAATGTCCGCCTGCTTGTGAGCCATAGTATCCACCTAATCTGTCAGCTTTTGAAGCATTAGGTTCTTTATCCCAAACACTGCTACTTCCCAAATTACTGATGCCAAGACAAGCACTTGATCCACTCGAAGTTTGTACTTTTAATTTATATGAAGATTTTCCACCTGCTTTTAGATTTTCACATATATAATATCTTGTCCAGCCGCTTGTTGTTGAACTATACGCACCATTTAAACAATTTTTTTGTGCATCTTTTTTCGACGTGAAAGCATGATATTCCTTATACGTTGCTGGCGTAGTTGCAGATTCCCCAAAAAGGTAACCATTAGCAATCTCACGAGTACATGACGAACCTGTCGAAAGCTTTGTGTCATCCCAAAACAACTTTAATTCTATTCCCATTTCCTTTTCGTCATAATTAGATTCTTGGAAATAGTTTTTGGGCAAACGTTGATAACCATATTTGTTCGCATACGAACCCGATTCTACCAATGGACTCGCATTCAATATACTATCTTGAATAGGCGATAAACGATAAACTACCAAACCTTGTTCTTTGTTGTTTTCTGGATCATAGAACGGGAAGTGGGTTACGCCAGAGTTTTTCTGGTAACTTACCGTAACATCGCCAGTGACACAGTCTCCTTCGCTGTCTTTGCCGTCCCATTTAATATAGAATGTGGTGTTACTATTGAACAAACGACCAGCATCTTCCTGCCGAAAAACTCGTCCACAACACTCTATGTTGCTCATTTTCAAATCTCCAGAATTTTCGTCTACATAGAATGGACTTGCATCAATTGATTCTAAAGTTGCGTAAATACTTGCTTTATTTTCAGATGTTATTTCTGTAGTGTCACTTCCATTAATATATTGGGCTGGATTATTGGTGGAAATTGAAGATATGATGTGCGTGTCATCATTTCCAGAGCCAGTTATGGCGCACTCATCTATCTCTCCGTATAATCCTCCTTCGTTCATACAATATGAAATTGTTAAATCTGGTTCTGTATAACATATTCCTGCGCAATAATCGGCTGTGACTGTTCCGGAATTTAAACAAGAAATAACGTTCATATTCGACATTTGATATCCTGCAATACCTCCACCATAAGTTGCAGTTCCGATCAACCCAGATGGAGCAGGTGTTGCCTCTACATATCCCGCATTTTTACAATTAGAAACAGTTGCACCTATAGAACCACCGACAATACCTCCTGTGTAACCCTTATTTTTCACATTCGATACGTTGTAACAATAATTGATTGTAGAAGTACCAAGTGCCATACCGACAATTCCACCCGAGTAATTTTCTTTACCCCATGAAGGAGCAATAGTATTAATTATGCCATAATTTGAACATGAATCTACAATAATATTTTCACCGTAACCAACTATTCCTCCCGTACACGTCGACTCATTATCTTCGTCTATTTCTATTTTACAAGCGTTTGTACAATGAGAAAACGTAGTGTTTAATGCATAATCACAAATAGCTCCAACACCATAATAACTTGAAATATTGGTGGGATCATCTGTCGTCCCTGTAGCATCTGTAATACTTCCTTTTACATGAATATTTTCAATTGTTGCACCATCGCAGTAAGCAAATAAACCAATCGAACCATTTATTGTAATGGTATCTTGGTCTCCTGCATGTAATGCGGTAGTTTCATTTAAATTGTCTGATGTTGGATTGGGCATATATCGCCCTGCACGGATATGACCTCTAAATGGTGCAACTGTATCTTTAGAAAGTTTTCCTATTCCATCCCATGAATCATCTAAAGTAATTGTTCCTGACGGTGCTGTGATATAAAAATAGGTGTTTTTAAAACCCGCATTGCTACCTGTATCTTGTCGAATTTCATAGCAATATTTTGCAAATTTTTCCTCTCCATCTTCCCAATAATGGAAGAAGTTTTCAATACATTGACTATAACTTCCGTTTTCCGAAGAAAGTGCACCTGCCAATAAATCCAACTCACTTGCGGAAGTGATAAGAACAGGGTTTTGTTCCGTACCAATGGGATAAGTCAAGGAGAATCCTGGCAAACTTCCTTCGCTTCCCGTAACAGTCGGGATAGTTCTTAAAGAATCTCCTGGGTTAACTCTGTCTATGTCTGTGTATGTACTGTGGTCGAGAGCAGTTGCAATGTATTCGTATGAATATGACTGGTCAAACAACGATAAAGTATATCTACGAGCACAACCCTCGGCAGCTGGATTGTAAAAATATTTCCCCCAACCGATTCCTTCTCCATGCCAACTGGTGTCACACGTAGAACATGTATCTTGTAATTGCGTCCTATCTTTCCATGGATAATGAAATCCTCTATTCTCTATTGCTTTGGCTTCAAGTAGTGCCGCAATTACTTTATCCCCAATACCATCATCGTTCGTGTCAAGGTAAAGTTCCAACGTTGCATTTTCATTGTAGAGCAATTGTACCACAAATATCAAATCCTCACAGGTCATTGCATCGCCGGCAAAGGTCAATTTATCTGGCACATTCGGAATTTTTGCCGTGCCCCAATATGCAGGATCGGGCTTAGTTAAAAATACCTGATACTCTGGAATCTGATTGAAAGGAACGTCGGTTGTATATAACGATTTTCTGTCTTCCTCGCAATTTTTAGTATTTATAGAACCATAGGAATTACAAGCAATTACAAACTGATACGGCTGAAAACCACCCATATAAACCTTCGAAAGGTAATGGTCGGTTGACATAGTATAAAATGTCGTATACGTCTCGTGATTTGTTCCATTAGTATTCAAACCCCACGCTCGAGACCAAACACGACCGTTTTCCGCTTTCCCATCTTTTACGACTGTAATATCGAATAGTTTCAAACTAATTGCAGTGTTTCCTGTAGTAGAGCCAATATTTGAACCATTATCAAATTCTATATAATAATCACCGTCCATTTCCGGATCTAATTCCAAATAGTCGTACCCTCTCGAGTCAACTGATTTCGGACCAAAATAAGCTTTTTTATAACTTGCTCCATCATGCCCACTCCCAATATATCCAGTGCCAGAAGTAGGAACATCGCGTTCAGCAAACACAATTTTACCCGTAGGATCTTTAATTCGGAATTTTAACGTTCCCGATGCTGTCTTTTCTCCGAATCCGAAATGGATTTTTTCATGTTCAGGATCTATTATACGAATATGAAGGCGGTGAGGTTCTTCGCAACTTGCATCGTCTGTTGCACCTAATGCAGTTGCCCTCCCTGTATGGTTGTATCGTGCAAATGGTCGAGATGGACCATTACCGCCTTCTTGTGCCGCAATAGAAAGGTATGTTATTCCTTTCGGAGTTGGGTTATCCTCGTCTGTTCCTGCATTCGGCATAAATTGCTTAGTCCCATCTGCAAAGGCAGAGGAAACAGCAAAGAGCATCGCTGCTAATATTACACCGAACTGTTTCATTTTCAGTTAGTTTACGTTAAAAACTATATCGTGCAAAATTAGTGTATAAAAAAATAAATGTCAAGCATTTGAGTAAAAAAGAGAGGAAATACTGTGGTTAGGGGTTATTGGTTATGAGTTTTGAGTTGGGAAATGCGAGGGGGTGCTTTGTAAAATATTGTGTTATAGGATGTTGTAGAGACGCGATTAATCGCGTCTCTACATGAATGAAATATGAATTTTGGGGTGAATGAACGAATTTTGCCACAAAAAATTATGGAATTATCCATTGACAACCAGGGAAAATGGTTGTATATTTGCGTCGTTCTTATGTATCAACATAAAGGCGTAAGCCCTGAACCATTCGAGCAGCAGCCGATTAAGTTCGGAATGTTCCACGGCTACGGCAAGTGAAGCAGAAAGAGGAGATGCGAGTCTCCTTTTTTTATTTCTGTTGTTGCCAGTAACGTAATTTCCTGAACGATTTCTTTGCAAATTTCGGGAACTGGCGTTTTGAACCCCACACGTTTTTCCCTAAACATTTTGCGGCAAGGTTTTTCATTCCTCCGCCAACACAGTCCATTCGTCCTGCAGATTTGGTGAAGAACGTAAATCCACCAACGATAGGTTTTTCCAACGATGAGAAATATCCGCCTTCAACCGCCAATTTTCTGTTTTCCAAAATCAAATCGTTCAACGGCATTTTCACTGGGCAGACGCTTGCACAATTTGCACACAAAGAGCACGCCGTACAAAGGTGCGACAACTGGTCGAATCCTTTTAAATGAGGCGAAATCACCGTTCCGATAGGACCTTGATATGTCGTGTCGTATGTGTAACCGCCAATGTTCTTATAAATCGGACAGGCGTTCAGGCATGCTCCGCAACGAATGCACGAAAGTGCAACACGGAACGTGTCTTGTTTATATATTTTTGTACGACCGTTGTCCAACAAAATCACATACATTTTTTCCGGTCCGTGCGATTCCGAATCTTTTTTCGGACCGCTGAATACAGAAGAATATGCCGTTATAGGCTGTCCCGTGCCGTTTTGAGCCAAGTGCGGCCAAAACAACCCCAAATCCTTGAACGACGGAATTATTTTCTCAATCCCGGCAATGGCAATCTGAATTTTCGGAAACGAAGTCGACATCAAGGCATTTCCTTCGTTTTCGGTCACCGCAATTGCACCCTTGTCAGCCACGATAAAATTAGCACCTGTAATGCCTGCATCGGCAGCAAGGTATTTTTCACGCAATTTTGCACGGGCAAGCATTGTCATTTCCTCGGCAGAACTTTCTAACGGGAACCCAAAATGTTTGTTGAATAATTCCGCAACGTCGGCTTTGGACTTGTGCATGGCAGGCGTAACGATATGATATGGTTTTTCGCCAGCTAGTTGAACAATGTATTCGCCCAAATCGGTTTCGACAGATTCCACGCCGATTTTCTTCAGATTCTCGTTCAGTTCAATCTCTTCCGTTGTCATTGACTTACTTTTGACAATGGATTTGACGTTGTTTTCTTGAAAAATCTTTGTGATATATGCAATTGCATCGTCGGCAGTACGTGCCCACAAGACAGTTCCGCCGTTTGCAGTGAAATTCTTTTCGAACTGTTGAAGATATTCCGACAAATGTTCGAGCGTATGTCTTTTTATAGCCGCGGCCTTGTCGCGCGTTGCCTCGAAACTTTCGTAACGTGCCTTGCCTTTAGCAACGGCGGCGTAATACTTACCCATGTTGAAACGGATGGTCTTTCGGTGCTTTTCGTCAAAAGCGACCCGAGCGGCATCGAGTTGAAACTTTTTTGCTTTTTCGGTTGACATACTACTCTATTTTTGTATCTCTATCTTATCGACGCGTTTTTCGTGGCGGCCGCCTTCGAACTCACTCGACAAGAACATTTTTACAATTCTCCACGCATCCTGTGCAGGAATAAAACGAGCCGGAAGAGCACACACGTTTGCATTGTTATGTGCACGGGCAAGACGGGCAATTTCCTCGTTCCAGCACAATGCGGAACGAACACCTTTGTGCTTGTTCACCGTCATGTTCACGCCATTGCCCGAACCGCAGAACACCAATCCTCTTGAGTATGCCCCGCTTTCGATAGCCTCGCCGACTTTATGAGCAAAATCTGGATAATCGACAGATTCATCAGAATCAGTTCCGTAATCAACAGGAGAATAACCTTCCTGAACCAATTGTTTTTTGATGTATTCCTTCATTTGATAGCCTGCATGGTCGGCAGCCATCACTATTGTCTTATCATCCATTTTTGCATTTTTTTATAAATACAAAATTACAGTTTTTTTCGAATTTGCAAATAAAAAGAGACGTAGCGCTGCTACGTCTCCACCAAAAGAATGAAAAAGTATATTTAATTTAGAACTACCTTAAACACATTGTCGCCAATTTTCACGAAATAAACGCCAGCTTTCGCCACCTCAACCTGTTGAACAGGAGCAACGTCGGATGCAGCGACCAAACGTCCCGAAACGTCATACACTTTTGCCCCGTTTTCGGCATTCTTTATCGTAATAACACGACCTGTTACACGGATTTCCACATTGTCGTCCTGAACTTCCGAAACCGCCGTCGGGTCGATTTCCACCTCGGCTATATTTGAAATAGCCAACAAGAATGGACCATTTTCTGACTTCAGCAGCACATTCGGATCGATTGTCTGAGGAAGTTCTATTGCGACATAATATGCTTGCGTTCCTTTTGCCGGTTTAATATCGGTATACGTAGTAAGATTCGACGGAATAGTTGCTATCGTATCTATAGTTTCTACATTACGAACTACCGACTTTCTGATTATTTTATACGTAGAATAATCAATACCTTTGTATTCATTCCACGAAAGATTGATAACGCCCCCCAAACCTTGGTTCTGTTGCAAATGCAGCGTTTTGTGTACACTAATCATTTCTGTTTCACTATATCGGTCGTCGGTTGGGGTGGCGGTAATGCCATATCGCCATGGTTGAACGACAGGATCTGCTTCGAGGTCTTCGTAAACACTTGTTTCGGAATATGGAACTTCGGCTATTTTTTCGTATTTTCCTGCCACTTCGCCCTCGCGGTAAATATTATAGTGATCAATTTTGTCGGTATCAAATTTCTGCCATACTACAAGATTCTTCCCTGTTGTTTGGCTAACCGTAACAAGAGCGATTTCTGGATTCGGAACAATGGAATCGTGTTCGATATAAATGTGCAATTTTTCACCAAGAATAGAGCCATTGCTATAGTAGCCTTTTATTATAACCTCAACTGATTTGTCAAAATGCTCTTTCGACGGCGTTACATACAACGTATCGTTTGAGAAAGCAACAGGAATGTCTGTCTCGTCATACGACATCCGATACCTTGTCGGGAATCCTGTTCCATTCATATTTGAGAATATATATTCGTTTGGCACATACAACGCCAACGTATCGTTTGCACGGACACTCTTCCACTCCCAATACTCATCTTGTGCAAATACCGCTATAGTCCCCGTTTCAGACGAACCGTTCTCTATAGTTCCCTTCAATTTTATTTCTATGCTTTTCGAGCGGTCATCTTCGATAGATTTAACATACAACGTGTCGTTCGAGATGTAGGCAGGAACACTTGTATTTGAACTGACAATTTCGTATGTGATAGGACTGCCGTATGTTGATGAAAGTACTTCTGAATTTGGCAAATATATCTTCAATGTGTCAGAATATACATTATAGAGATAAATATAGCCTGCTTGCACTGTCTCAACAGGAACATACGTTTGAGAATATCTGTTCACAAACAGTTTCATTTCCACTGAATTGTCGAAATCTTCTTTTGTAGAAGTTGTAGAAGGCATGAATTGGTAATGAAGAGCCGAAGCAGCACCGTTACCTACAACCCATTCATCCTCCGTTACATCAAACGTCCATGTAAAATTATATTCTTCGCCTGCGGTAACATTGAATAATGGCGACGGTTTTGCTATTTCGTTCCATGTCTGGCCATTAACACCCCAGTTAATCATCCAGAATTTTACAGTTCCCGTAAAAGTCGAGAACCCAGACATCTGGAATTCATACGAATCGCCAACATTATTATAATGTTCAAAAACATACTTGTTTCCGTTCCATAAATCAGAAATACCGTCAAGGTCGGTGTCGTTACCAGTGTAGGAATCCCATGTGGCAACTAATTCCTGTACGAACGGAACATATTTCATTTCGTATTTTGTGAGCGACAATGTCTTTTTAACCGTATTGTCGAAACCGTCTTGGCTCGAAGTCGGCTGTCCGATACAAACCATGTGCAATTTTGGAGTAAGCATTTCGATATTTCCTGTGGTAATAGTCTTAACCACAAATTCACGTTCTACCTCGAAACGTTCGCCTTCTTTCACGTAAATGCGTTCAGGAGCGGTTGAAAATTCCTTGAACCATCCAACCTCTTCGCGGACATCGGCCATGTGCAATTGAACATATCCCGTGAAGTTCGCCATTCCCGACATCTTCAGTGTGAATTTATCGTCAGTTGCCGGTTGCCATTCAGTGCCTTCTTCGTAACCGGCAGCCGTTGTAAATTCATCGAAATCGTTTTCCCATTGGTCGGAAATACCGTCGTTGTCAATATCAACTGTGCCGTCCCATTCGGCGTACGAGGTTTCGAATGTTTTTACCACGTTTGTTTCTAAATATACAAACAATGAAATTGTTTCTGTTTCTAAATCTATATAATTCACTGTGAAGAAACCAGACGCATTTTTATTAGAGAAGGCATATCCGTTTGCTCCCCCGTCTAAAGAGACGCTTGTTTGTGTAAAGTCGGAAGGACTCAATAAGGAATATCCCGACAATCCTGTGGCTCTCATAAGTGCAAATTTTGTTTCCGATGCCTGAGATTTTACAATTTCGTTTGCTGATAATGTTCCTGACATGGCGGTACAATTACCTTCGCTGCCCATCAACATGGCAAAAAGGACTTGCGAAGCATCGTCGCCCAATTGTGCTTTAGTCTGAACACCCTTGTCGGCAGTATAGAAAGAACCGTACATGGAACTTGCACCACCCAGAAGGGCTTGTTTATTAGGAAAATCTTCACCCGAAATTTCTTCAACATGTGCGTCTATAACAACCGTCTGCGTATTTTCTTGTATTTCTACAACAGAAAAATAACCTTTCACTTGTTTGTTTATAAACGCATACAGTCCGCCTTCTTCAATCGCTAATCTTGTAAAACGATAATCCATTGGTGTTAAATAGTTTAACACTTCCAAATCTCCTATAATATCAAAACGCGTTTCCAATGCCTGCGATTTTACAATTTCGTTTGCAGATTCCGTTCCAGACATAATAGAGTATGAGCCGTCATTAAAACCAAGACAGAACAATACCTGTGAACCGTCTTCTCCTAACTGCACTTTTGTTTGAACTCCGTTGTTGGCAGTATAGAATGAACCATACACGGACGAGGGACCGCCGAGGTATTCATAATCACCCGGTTGGTCAAATTTTGTTTCCATATACAGTTTCATCTGCAAATCCCCATCAATATTGCCGACCTTGAAAAATCCCGTTGCATATTCATTCTTAAATGCAAAGACACTTCCTTCTATCACAGCAACAGAAGTTTCTGTAAAATCGGTTTCAATCAATGCTTTGAATGCGGACATGCTTGCCTCGCTCATTGCCACAAATTTCGTTTCCGATGCCTGCGAACTTACAATTTCATTTGGTGATGCCGTTCCCGACATAATAACATTACCGTCATATGAAGAAAAACAGAATACAACTTTGGATGCATCGTCACCCAATTGCGATTTTGTTTGTACACCGTTATCTGCTGTAAAAAATGAGCCAAGGCTTGACATAGGACCGCCGAGATACACTAATTTGTCAGAAAAATCTTCGCCTGAGCCTGTTGCCTTTTCCACTTTCACCGTAACATCGTCTGTTTCTTCGTCAATGTCAACAACGGTGACAGTACCTTGTGCATTCTTATTTTTAAATCCGTACACGCCGCCTATCATCACATAAACCTTGTTTGAGGCATAATTAAAATCGTTATCGTCACCGTTTTCTGACGAGACAGAGAATCTAGTTTCAGCAGCCGTTGAATTTACTATTTCATTAGCAGTTTTTGTTCCCGAAACAAAGTAATAACCTTTGTCGTCGGAACCAAGACAGAACAATACCTGTGAACCGTCTTCTCCTAACTGCACTTTTGTCTGAACTCCGTTGTTGGCGGTATAGAATGAACCGTACACGGACGAGGGACCGCCGAGGTATTCGTATTCGTTATTTATATCTCCCGTTTTAGTAAACTTCAATTCTACATTTTCGTCATATCCTTCGACAAACACAGCGACGTAGTAATTATCAGTTTCATAATTGTTTTTAATATTGAATTCATACGATGTCACAATATTTTCGTTGGTCGAAACAAAGAGAGATTTTGCAGTCCATCCCAATACTTCACTCCAGTTTCCATCAAAAATCATGAAATTGATGCCGTTCATGTCTTGAGAGAATGACCCGTCAAAAGTTACAACAACCTTATCATTCTTTTTGAGCGTGGTAGATTCAGTTACAAATGGGAATTGAGCCATGTAATTGCTACCATTCCCGTCATTAGAAAACACCGTCGAAGTAATATCAATAGTGTATGTTTCGCCTTCAGGGTCTGGCTCGTCGGTCGGACGCAAGGTTACATTGTCTCCTGCCTGTATGGGAACTTTGGGACACAGCCGAAGTTTATAAACTTCTGACGATACTGCATCCTCAATTATTTCAAAAACGTACGACGCTGAGAATTTTTCTCCAACTTCGGTAGATGAACCAATAACTGTAGATAAAGCATAGTCCATTTCGGTCAGTGGAGTCCACCAACTGGCAGCTTCGGAACCATCCACTATACCACAAATACCTACACCTGTTACCTTCGCACTGAAGTACCCTTCCACTGTTACATTAACCTCATCACCTATTTTGAGTAACTCACCTATTTGGCTTGAAATATCAATGTCATTGTCTGAACTACAATCAAAATCAAAATCGTTAATTAATACATTGTATGCCGTAGCACCTGGAACAAGATGACTTAAAGTTACAATGCCACCGTTTTCTTGGCATTGTTTTTCCTCCAATATACTATTAAAACCAAGTGAAATCTGCACAATATATTTGTCTGTTGTAACAGCATCTTCTGTTATCGTAAATTCGTACGATTCCGAGAATTTTTCTCCTACAGTTGCAGTTCCAAGTTCAACACCATTCCATTCTGTCAGCATTTTATACCAATTTGCCTCCTCGGAATTATCCGCTATGGTAAGTAAACGTACATTTACATTATAATCAAAATACCCTTCAACCGTCACAATAACCTTATCGCCCACTTGAAGCAAATCACCTACTTGACTCGTAATGTCAACATTAGGGTACTCTGCACTGATAACAAAATTTGCATCGTTAATTTTTACATTGTACGTCGCAGCACTTGCAAAAAGTCCCGACAAAAACATCATTAAAGAATAGAATGCTCTTTTCATACCATTTGAATTTTAAAATTTCAACAAAGATTTTACTTTTTTTGCAAAGTAATTTTATCAATTCATACAAATATAAATTGATAAAATCCAATATTGACAAGCGTTTGGGGTGATTGTCTATTTTTTGCCGTCAAAAATTTCCTTTCGGAATGCCGAAGGAGATATGCCCATAATTTGACGGAATTGTCTCGCAAAGTTCGACTGCTCAGTATAGCCGATATTTTCGGCAATCTCGGCAAATGTCATGTCAGGATTCTCTTTCACAAGCCGTTCGGCTTCGGCAATACGTAATTTATTTATAAAGGTATTAAATCACCATATTAGAGACGTATGTCCTATTTTTTGCAAAACGCCGTGCTACATCTTCCACCGTAACACCTTTCTGTTTATACAAACCCTCTGCTATTATGCTTTCTCTTATTTCTGTCCATTCGGAATCCACAGTTTGTTCTTGCACGTTTTCGAGTTTCGGCGAGTTTTCGAACATGAACGCCGAAATTTCAAGGAACATCTTTGGATACTGCAAATACAACAACGCCATTACAATATAAAATGCCATTATCATATAATTCAACACCGTACACATATATTCGTTCAACGACAATGTAATGAATATTGTGGTTACACCAACACACAAGGCACAAATGAAACTGGCACGTGCCACTGGCATATTCACAATCTCGTTTTCCGATGAATAATTTCCTGCAAGAACCTTGTATTCTTTTTCTTCACGAAAATATGCTATTCCATAATATATACAAGTGGCAAAATACACTATGAACCATGCCTCGCGTAAAAGGACATCGGTTAACTCGCCAAGCGTATAGCCGTTGTCCCAGAAAAGCAGAGTATGGTAATTCCTCATTTCAACATGACCAGCCACCGTATATTGCACTACTTCCAACAAAATGAAAACAATCAGTGGAATCAAGTTTTTTATAGCACGGGCTTTTGTCACCCGTCGAGGATTCACCAAATTTATATGCGACAGCGTAAGAAGTATCGCCTGCGACGGTGCCGCAATCAAAAAAGGTATGCTCAGCAACTGCGGCTTATAGTGAAGTTTTATCAAACAATACACTGTCAACGCCGCATATGATAGAGAGAAAAGACGCAGCGAAATTTTATAATTTCGAAGCCCTTCGTCCTTAGGTAGCGGAACAAAAAAGAAAACAACAGCCATAAGAAACAGGACTATTGCCAATACATAATATGATGTAATAAAAACTGTCATTTCCAATTGCAAAGATAATCAATTTTCTGAATTTACCCACCCCCGTTAAAGTATTGACATACAGACACTTATACAACAAAATTAAAAGATTGTTTTGAAATGAAGGGTAAAATAACAATGGGATTAAGAATTAAAAGACGGGTATTCGGAGGGCATAATAACAAAATATTGTAAATAAATCAAAACAGATTCTCATATTTATGTTTCGGCACTACGCATGATTTCATAAAAAAATCTTTACTTTGCTAAAAATCGTATGGTGATGAAAAACATAGACTATAAATCGGAAATTCAACGACTGAAAAAAGAAAAGAATGCCGTTATTTTAGCTCATTATTATCAGGAAGACGACGTACAGGATGTTGCCGACTTTTTAGGCGACAGTTTGAATCTCAGTCAGACTGCGGTGTCGACTGACGCTGACATTATTGTGTTCTGTGGCGTGCATTTTATGGCGGAAACGGCAAAAATTCTTTCGCCAAACAAAAAAGTTCTTCTTCCCGTCATGAATGCCGACTGCCTTATGGCACAGACAATTACAAAAAAAGATTTGCAGAAATACAAAGACGAACACCCCGATACAAAAATTATCACTTACGTAAACACCACAGCCGAAATCAAGGCTTTGAGCGATTGCATCTGTACCTCAACCAACGGTTTGAAAATTATTGAACACTATCTCGACCAAGGAGAAAAAATTCTTTATACTCCCGACCAAAATTTAGGGAAATACGCCATGAAAATTTCTGGAAAACAATTCGAGGTATGGAACGGCTGCTGCCCAATTCATCATTTTCTTGACAAACGTAAAGTCTTGAAGCAAAAGGAACTACACCCCGACGCACTTATAATTGCACACCCTGAATGTCAGCTCGACATTCTTGAAATTTCCGACTACGTGGGTTCCACGGCACAACTACTTTCGTTTGTAAAAAAATCAGAGGCAAAAGAATTTATCGTCTGCACCGAAAAGGGCGTGCTTCACCCTATGAAAACGCAAAATCCCGACAAAACCTTCTATCTTGGAAGTCCAACTCTTAGTTGCCACGATATGAAGAAAACTCGTCTCGAAGATGTGTACAACTGCCTTTTGAACGAAACAAACGAAATTTTTGTCGACGAAGAAGTCAGCCGTAAGGCGGTGAAGGCTCTCAACACCATGTTGGAACTGTCAAAATAAACACTATGACAAAGACGGCAAAACATAGTACACTTACAGAAAAACGTGTTTTTCTTGCCGTTTTACTTTCTGTAGTTTTGGGAATAAATTCCAGCTCGTCACAAGAATTAACCCGCTACTATTACCCCGACGGGACTGTTTCGTCGGAAGGCTATCTTGTAAATGGCCAACCCGACGGCTATTGGAAATCGTATTATCCAAACGGGACACTCAAATCTGTCGGGAAACGCACGAATTTCCAACTCGACAGCATATGGTGCTTTTTCGACGAACAAGGAAATTTGCAAAAGGAAATCTCGTATCTCGACAATCACAAAAACGGATTTTACAAAGAATATACCTCCGACAGCACGTCGTTTCTCAGTCTAAGCGTACTTTACGTGAACGACCAAAAACAAGGAAACGAGCAATATTTTTCGAAAAACGGCGAGCTAATCAAAGATATTCCGTTCGTGAACAACAAAAAAGAAGGAAAGGGATATGAATATACCGACGGAATCGTCACCACAATCTTGATTTTTGAAAATGACAGGCTCATTTCCAGCCAATCAATCAACAGAACCGATTCGTTGGGACTGAAAACTGGACAGCACGTCAGTTTCTACTCCAACGGTGCAATGAAAAGCGAAGCCTACTACGACAAAGGAAAACTGAATGGGAAATATAAGCTCTATAACCAGCACGAGCAACTCATTCAGGTGGGCGAATACCAAAACGATAGTCTTATGTCTTCCAGTTCCACAATGGACGAATTCGAAGACCCATTTGAGAAAAAAGAATATTATCCTGATTCCACACTAAAATTTAAAGGCGGCTACCGCGACAAAACACCTATCGGAATCCATCGCCACTACGACAAAAACGGTTCTATCGTCGATGGAGAACTGTACGACACGCAAGGGAAACTTGTAGGACAAGGAATCACACTCGAAAATGGCGACAAAACGGGAAAATGGATATTCTTCTATCCATCGGGGAAAATAGAATCCGAAGGAATGTATTCTCAAGGACAAAAATCAGGCGTATGGAAATTTTTCTACCCCGACGAAACAATTAAACAGCAAGGAGCTTTCAGCAACGGACTCTATTCGGGGACATGGGAGTTTTACAACGAATCTGGCGACGTAATCAAACGCGAAGAATACGAAATAGGACAACGCAATGGCCTAAGTATGGAATATGACGAAGAAGGCAACGTTGTGAGCGAAGGAATGTACAAAGACGACCGTCAACAGGGCATTTGGAAAATCACAGTCGGCGATTTGGTTTCGGAAGGGAACTACGAATATGGAGAGAAATTCGGCGTGTGGAAAAGTTCGTACCTCAACGGACACAAAGCGTTCAAAGGAGAGTATTTTTCGGGAAAACCTAACGGGAAACATTATTATTACTACCAAAATGGTCAAGTGGAACACAACGAGCAATGGAAACACGGCAAGGCAGTAAAAACATGGAATTATTATAACGAAAACGGAAATCTCAAATATTCCGTCTATTACAAAGACGGACAAGAAAATAGAATTGTAGCACCGTCAAAATAGTGTTTTTTATATCTTTGCAAAAACAGCGAAAATGAATACAAATCTTGACCCTGAACATATATCGAACAAGGACAGTGAATTCGAAAAGAAACTTCGTCCGTTGGATTTTGACGACTTCACAGGTCAGCAGAAGGTTGTAGAAAACCTTAGAATTTTCGTCGCCGCTGCAAAAATGCGAGGAGAATCGTTAGACCATGTTTTGCTTCATGGCCCTCCAGGATTGGGAAAGACAACTCTGTCGAACATTATTGCCAACGAACTTGGCGTAAACTTCAAAGTAACATCGGGACCCGTTCTTGACAAACCTGGCGACTTGGCTGGACTACTCACAAGTCTCGAAGAAAACGACGTGCTGTTTATTGACGAAATCCACCGCCTTTCGCCCGTTGTGGAAGAATATCTGTATTCCGCAATGGAAGATTTTCGCATAGACATTATGATAGACAAAGGTCCGGCGGCACGTTCGGTACAATTGTCGCTCGCACCATTCACGCTCATTGGTGCCACAACGCGTTCGGGACTTCTTACAAGTCCGCTCCGCGCTCGATTCGGCATAAACTGCCTTTTTGAATATTACGACGTTGATTTGCTTACAAAAATAATCATTCGTTCCGCAGGCATTCTCGGCATTCACATTGAAACGCAGGCAGCAAAGGAAATTGCTTCGCGAAGCCGCGGCACGCCACGTATTGCGAACGCACTACTCCGACGCATCAGAGATTTCGCACAAGTGAAAGGTTCAGGAAAAATCACCCCAGAAATAACACAATTCGGCTTGGAAGCCTTGAACATCGACAAATACGGTCTCGACGAAATGGACAACAAGATTCTTTGTACCATTATAGACAAATTCAACGGAGGACCTGTCGGCGTAAATACCATTGCAACCGCCGTAGGCGAGGATTCTGGGACGATAGAGGAAGTGTATGAACCGTTCTTGATTAAAGAAGGCTTTCTGCAACGGACTCCGCGAGGTCGCGAAGTTACACCGCTCGCATACAGACATTTAGGACGATTGCCACAAGAAAAACAAGGAAGCCTGTTTTAAGTAAAAGATAAAAATTAAAAAATATCATTATGAAGCGAATTCTGCCATTTTTACTGATTCTTACTGCCGTATGCGGCTGTAAAAAAGAATACAACTACTACAATACGTATGTGACCAACGTTGATAGTATTTACACGAGTTATTACTACCAAACTGTGCTGAACAATCAGCAGGAAGTGACCGACGACATTCGTCCCGATTACCTGAAGGCGGGCGATACCGTTGGAGTGTTTGCACTGTCGAATGCCGTTACACAAAGTGATTTGGCAAATGGCATTGCAAAACTGAAAAGTTGGGGATTGGTAGTTGTTGAAGCCAGCAATCTTTACAATAAAGACGGTCGCTATGCAGGAACAATGAGCGAAAGAATTGACGGATTCCAAAAGTTGATTGACAATCCGAACATTAAGGCTCTCATAGCCGCACGTGGCGGATATGGCGTTGCCCAAGTGCTTTCGTACATCGATTTTTCACCAATGAAATCGCATCCGAAATGGATTGTCGGTTACAGCGACGTGACAGGCATGCACATCGCATTGAACAATATGGGCTACGAAACTATTCATGGACCAATGGTCAAGACATTTGGCGACAACGACAGCGACGAAAGTTTGCGTAAAGCATTATTCGGAGAATTGAAAAATCACAGCATAAAAACAAATACAAACTGTGTACAAGGCAAGGCAGAAGGCCGCTTGGTCGGCGGAAATCTGTCGTTGATGTACAGCATGGGCGGAACATTGTTCGACTTGAATGCGAAAAATGCCATTCTTCTGATTGAAGACACTGGGGAAGCCAATTATGCAATAGACAGAATGTTGGCAAACTTGAAGTTGAGCGGAAAATTGGACGGTTTGAAAGGCGTGATTGTCGGCGATTTCAGCACATCGCAAGGCAACGACCGACCAATCGACGAAATTATTCATAATTATTTTGACGATCTCAACATTCCTATCATCTATGGAATGAATATGGGTCACGAGGACAAAAATCTTGCAACATACTTGGGTCGCACCGTCAGCATTGACGTGAGCGAATCAACGGCAACGATAACATATTAGAAATGAAACCGATAAATATGAAACAACCTCGCGCCCTTATAGTGCTGTTCTTCACCGAAATGTGGGAACGGTTCAGTTACTACGGCATGCGTGCGTTGTTGGTGCTGTACTTAATCCAGCAATTATTTCAAAATCTTGAAACGTCGAAAACCGTGGCATACGGCATTTTTGCCGCCTACGGCTCGTTGGTGTATGCGTCACCATTTATTGGCGGGCTGATTGCCGACAAGTTCCTCGGTCACCGAAAAGCCGTAATTTGGGGAGCAATTATGATGGCAATCGGTCATTTTTTGATGGCGATTGAGAACGAAATGTTCCTGTATCTCGCTCTTTCGTTTCTGATTGTCGGCAACGGGTTTTTCAAGCCAAATATGCCAATAATTCTGAGCGGCCTTTACGAAGAAAACGACCCTCGTCGCGACGGCGGATTCACCATTTATTATATGAGCGTGAACCTTGGTGCGTTTTTCTCGCCGATTCTCTGCGGAATTGTGGGCGAAACCTACGGTTGGCACTATGGATTCACCATTGCGGGAATTGGAATGTTGGCGGGATTGTTCATCTTCTTGAAATTTGGTCATATCATTGATTATCACGAAAATATCAATGCCGAAACGGGAGAAAAAACATTGGAATACCGCCCTCTTGGCGGTGTGCCCGACAAAGAATCCCTTGCACAGAAATTCTGTGGATTGTCGAAAGAAATTTGGATTTACGCACTATGCGTCATCAGCACGTTTGGAATATCCTTGCTTGTAAAGCATTATGAAATAATGAGTTACGTTATCTTCCCACTTTCGCTGGCAATTCTCGGATTCATATTTGTGATAGCGTTGCGTAGCGAAAAAGTTGAACGCGACAGATTGTTTGTCATACTTATCTTACTGTTGTTCATTACTTTATTCTGGACATTCTTTGAGCAGGCAGGCTCATCGCTCACGTTGTACGCAAGCGAAAACGTGAACCGAAATTTCTTCGGAAGCGTCATTCCCGCGTCGTTGTTCCAGTCGGTAAATCCAATGTTCATCTTGATTTTTGCCTCGCCACTTTCAATCTTGTGGATGCAGCTTGCACAGCGGAAGAAAGAACCTTCGACGCCAATAAAATTTGCTATGGGTATTTTATTGCTCAGCATAGGATTTTTGCTGCTGGGCTTGGCTCCGCGTTTCCTTTCGTTTGAAACGATTGCCGAAAACAACACAATGCTAAAAATCGCCGCAGTGCCGGCTATTTTCTTGGTTCTAAGTTATATGTTCCAGACGTTGGGAGAATTGTGCCTGTCGCCCATAGGGCTTTCGATGGTTTCGCGGCTGGCTCCGCCCAAAATCGTGGGAATGGTGATTGGGGCGTGGTATTTGTCATCGTCGCTGGCATTTCAGGTTGGCGGCTGGATTGCAAATCTGACCACCGACGAAAGCAGCTACGAAATTGCCGACAATTCGGAAAACACTGAAACCATAGATGAATCGACGGCGTCGTATACCGCCATACTTGCAGGCGAAAACTCGCAACAGGCATTGCAAACCGCATTAAACAAGAATTACGTTTCGGAAGAAACGTTGCAGACAATCTCCGACGAAGAAAAAGTTTCGGTGGTGAATTTGCTCCGTTATACCAACGTGTTTGTGAACGTAGGACTTGCCGCATTGGTCGCAAGCATTCTGCTCTTCCTGCTTTCTCCGATGATTCACAGGATGATGCACGAAGGGTAAGACGAGATATGAGTTATATAAATTCGTAATTACCCAAGCGAAAGACATTTCTGACCGATGGAGTGCAGTCCGTCGATTACTTTTTTGCGTTGTGCTGGACGAGGACGACAAACTGCATTGGCGTAATGCGACAATTGTGCATGCTTGATTCCTGTAGCCCTGCTGATGGCAGCCAATGTAGTAAATCGCTGTGACTCTTGTAAAATAGCGCTCAACGTGTAATCATACACGATTTCGAAATTCTTGGTCGCAAGCCATTCGGGAATATGTTCTCCATCATTAACCAATCCATCTATGTGAAAATCAATAGATTCCAGCAACGAGGATTTCAAACCAAGCATTGTCTTGTCCGTTACGGCTACAACACCCATAAGTTCTTTACAATCAGTTACTGCACCATAATTCTTATCACACCAGTCAATATGTACTAAAATTTTTTTCATTTCCATCCTGCCTGTTTCCATATACTGTTCAACAATTCTTGACTTAAATTATCCGACAATTTCCCCTTTACGGTTACTTTTCCTTTCTTTGTCGGATGCTTATACTGGCGGTGGTCGCCCTTCCAATATTGCAGAATCCAGCCGTCACGAGTTAGAAAATCTATCACTTCCCTTACCTTATAGCGTTTCATGAAATTAGAAATGTGTACGGCAAATATAGTATTATTTTTAATACTGTACGAGTGTGGTTTGATTATTTTTTTATTCTTCCGCTTTTCTTGACATTTTTTATTACTTTGTCCAAAAAATTGTCAGAAATTTGTATTCGATAAATAGTTGAACCTTCGGTTACATGAAAAAAATTCTTCTTCATATCTGTTGTGCTCCGTGCGGCTCGGCGTCGGTGGAACGGCTGCTTGCCGAAGAATGGGACTTGACACTTTACTATTTTATGCCCAACATTTATCCGAAAGAAGAATGGGAAAAACGAAAATTGTACGTGGAAAAACTTGCCAAACACTTTGGCGTGGAACTGATTGTTGGTGACTACAACCATGATTTCTGGCTTAAAAATGTGGCTGGTCTGGAACACGAAAAGGAAGGCGGTCTTCGTTGCCATGCGTGCTTCAAGACATTGCTTTCTGCCACGGCACAAAAGGCCGAAGAACTTGGTTTTGAACACTTTGCGACAACATTAACCATCAGTCCGCATAAAAATTCAAATGTGATACAAGCCATTGGCGAACAATTCAAGGGTTACACGCACTATGATTTTAAGAAAAAAGACGGCTACAAACGAAGCATTGAACTGAGCAAAGAATTAGATTTGTACCGCCAATGCTATTGTGCTTGCGAGTTTAGTATGAATACAAATAAACGGGAGGACAAATAATGAAGATAGTTTTGGTCGGTACTGCATTCCCGTATCGTGGTGGCCTGGCCGCCTTCAACGAACGGCTTGCCATTGAGTTTCAAAAGGAAGGCGAAGATATTTCCATTGAAACATTCACGCTGCAATATCCGAACTTTTTGTTCCCGGGGAAGACGCAATATTCCAACGGAACCGCTCCCGACTTGAAAATTAACCGCTCGGTTCATTCCGTGAACCCGTTCAACTGGCGAAAAACGGCAAAGGCAATTGCTAAACAAAACCCCGACGTGGTGATTTTCGCCTATTGGATGTCGTTTATGGCTCCATGTTTCGGCACTATCGCACGTGTGTTGAAACGGCGATGTAACGCAAAATGTATCGGATTGATTCATAACATGATAGCACATGAGCCATCGATTCTAGACAAAATTCTTGCTCCATATTTTGTGAACGCAATGGACGGATTTTTCACCTTGTCGCAATCAGTTTTTAAGGAAATTGAATTGTTTGAACGCAAACCAAAACCAAAATCGTGGTCGCCACATCCAATTTACGACACCTACGGTGCGCTAATCAGTAAAGAACAGGCGTGTCGGCATCTTGGCTTAAATCCTGACAAACGGTATATTTTGTTTTTCGGTTTCATTCGCGAATACAAAGGTTTGGATTTGCTGCTCCACGCAATGGCAAACGAGCGAATCAAGTTCTCTAACATTCATTTGCTCGTGGCAGGGGAATTTTACAGCAACGAAGAAAAATATAAGAAACTCACCGAACATCTTGGCATACAAAATATTACGTGGTTTTCGGAATACATTCCCGACAACGAAGTCAACAATTATTTCTGTGCCGCCGATGTAATTGTCCAGCCATATAAATCAGCCACGCAGTCGGGTGTGACGCAGGTGGGCTATCATTTTGAAAAACCTATGATTGTGACCAACGTGGGCGGTTTGGCAGAAATCATTCCCGACGAGAAAGTGGGCTACGTCGTGGAACCGAACAGCCACGCACTGGCAAACGCCATTGTGAAATTCTTCGCTTCCGACAATGCCATAAAAATGACAGAAAACATTCGCGATGAAAAGAAAAAATATGCGTGGAATATTCTTACAGAGAAATTCCGGGCATTATTGAAATAAGGGAGACAAAACATGTCAAAGCCATATAATAAATAAAACAGATTATACGAACATGGACACATTCAAAATAGGAATAATTGGAGCAGGCTGGATTGCCGAGAAAATGGCGGAGACAGTATCAAGAATGAATGGATATGAAATATCTGCGATTGCCTCTCGCTCAATTGAAAGAGCTCGGTTGTTTGCAGCAAAGTTTAATATTGAAAAAGCATACGGCTCTTACGAAGAATTGGTTCGCGACAATGACATAGATTTGATTTACGTGGCTACACCACACTCGCATCACTTTCAGCATACGAAACTGGCCGTTGAACACGGGAAACCGTGTCTTGTGGAGAAAGCGTTTACGGCCAATGCCCGCGAAGCAGCTGAATTGTTGCAACTTGCGGAATCAAAAGGAGTATTCGTAACCGAAGCAATTTGGACACGCTATATGCCTCTGTCACATAAGATTAAAGAACTTCTTGATGGCGGAGCGATTGGGGAACCTCGTTTGCTTTCGGCAAGTTTGTGCTATCCGTTGGAAGACAAAGAAAGAATCACCAATCCAGCATTGTGCGGCGGAGCGTTGCTCGACGTGGGCGTGTATGTGCTGAATTTTGCACGAATGTATTTCGGTAGCGATATAGTGAAAACGGTCACGAACTGTCAGTTGGGAGCAACGGGAATGGATATGCAGGAAAGTATTTCGTTGAGTTACGCCGACGGCAAAATGGCGAATCTACAGGCTGGCGCGCGCTGTCTCAACGACCGTCAAGGCGTTATCAGCGGCACAGAGGGCTATATTAGAATTGACAATGTGAACTGTCCCGAACGGGTTGAGGTTTATCGCAATTATGCACTAGTGGCAACCTATGAGAAACCGTCGGATATGATTTCTGGCTATGAATATCAAGTGATGGAAAGTCGTCGGAGCATAGAGGCGGGCTTGCTTGAATCACCTATGATGCCACACGCCGAAACGATTTCCGTCATGCACCAGATGGATTCGCTTCGCAAAGAATGGGGCGTGAAATATCCCATGGATTAGAAATTTTAAGACTGAAAATCTCGAGTTACCTCAATCCCCATGAAGAGAGATTAAAATCGCATTCCGCCTGCTCTTCTGCCTCGTCAGGCAAAGGAGAAAAGAAATCTATCTTTGTAAGTTCTTCCACATAATCGACCGAAACCGCATACGAAGAAAGTGGTCCACGAGTTTCATCGTTTTTGAACACAAACCCGATAGCCTCGTACCCGTCGCCTTTTTTTCTAAGTATGACTTTAAAAAAAGCATACGGAACGGCAATTTTCCCGTTTGCAATTGTTTGGGGATTGTCGGAAATCAATGGTCCGCATACAATGTATAATGTCCCATATTTTCGCACCCAAGCACGAATTCGCTCTTCCAAGATTCGCCAGTCACCATCATTCAGACTATGCGTCTGCGGACAAATGTTCGAAAGGTAAAAACTTTCCGTCATTGCTTTCTTGTCCCACTTCATATCTCCTGCTGGAGCCATGTGTCCCCTATCATATCCTGATTTTGAATAATCATACTTATTTACAATTGTTCCTTTTGCCTGCGGGTCGTGCATAAAAACGTCATTCCCTTTACGAGGAATGTCGCCGTTTACTTCGTCATACGTAAATTCATACGCTACCCAGTTAGGAATATGCCATTTTATGTTGTAACAAACTGTATATCCAACATGCTCAATAAGTTGGCAAGGAGTATTCGTAACATAATCCGCCATTTCTGCCGGCTGCATTAAACCCGTTTCCTGAGCCCTCGAAGAACACGAAAGCATTGTCAGAAGAGATAATACTACAACCGAATGACGGAAAAGACTTTTCATTGTAACTTTATTTTTACAAATCTATGAAATTATTCCTTTTTTGGTTTAATATAAACACAAAAAACAAGAGTACTCCTCAAAATAAGGAATACCTTGTTCTGCAAAATATATTTTTGATTTACTCTTACTGAGCAGCTTGTTGTTTTTCTACCAACAATTTGCCGTTGTAGTAAAGATTACCTTCTACTTCGTAAGCTGTGTGACGACGGTGAACAGTACCAGTTGTAGCGCATTTGCTCAATGTTGGGATTACTGCATTGTCGTGTGTACGTCTTTTGTCTCTTCTCGTTTTCGAGACTTTTCGTTTAGGATGTGCCATCTTATTATTATTTTAATTTTTAAACATATTTTTTAATGAATCCCATCTAGGATCCGTTGTTTCTTGTTTTGTTTTCTTGTTTGCCGATTGTTTCAAATAAGAAACTACATCGGCGTTACAATCTTTTTCGTTCGGATGCACTTTTTTCAATGGAATTGAGAGCATTATCATTTCGTAGAGAATCGGCGAAAGACCAATTTCAGTCTCGTCGGGAGCAATTACTATCACGTTTTCCGCATCGGCAAGCTCGTCGTTCTTTTCACCAACTTTCACAACCATATCCTGACTCATTTCGATTGGCAGGGCAAACACGTCCAAACATCTGTCGCAAGCCACCGAAATAGTTCCTTTCATTACGATTGACAGCGTGTGCAGATTTTTCTGCTTCACAAAATGAACTTTGGCGTGAACGTCTGCGTCGAACACTCCTTCCATTTTTTGTGCTTCAATGAACTCTTTGCCAATTTCCAGCACCTCGTCGAACACCCCTTCTTTCAGCGACTGCAATGGAATCGTATATGTATCCCTCGTCCGACTCATACTAAAAATTAAGCAGGCAAAAATAGGAATTTTTTTACATTCCACAAACATTTCACATTTTATTAACAATAAAGATTGTAAAACTTTGGTAAAGAAACACTTATTCCGTCACGAAGAAATCGCTCATAATCGCATCCGACAGCATTATACCTTTGCGTGTGAGCGAAATGTTGCCATTCTGTTCTTGTAAAAGCTCTCGTGCAAGATAGATTTTTTTGTGCTGCTCGAAAGAGAAGAAAAAATCGGAAAATAGCGTTTTTACTGTTTCGCAACAAATACCTTTTTTTGTCCGCAAACCAGTCAATATCAATTCATTATATTTGTCGCGAAGTGACAATGTTTCGGTTCCGCAGGGAAGAATTCCTTGTTTGATGGACGCAATGTATTTTGCATTGTGGGCAATGTTCCAATAACGTTTTTCGCCATCGAACGAGTGCGCCGACGGACCGACTCCGAGATACGGTTCGCCTGTCCAATACGATGAATTATGCCGTGAATACATACCGTTACGGGCAAAATTCGAAATCTCATATTGCTCAAAACCTGTTTGTTCCGACCAGTCAATCAAATAATTAAATTGTTCCAAAACGGATTCTTCCGTCGGCAAATGAACTGTTCCACGGCGAACAAACGTGTTGAGCGCCGTATGTGGCTCTACCATAAGCGAATACGCCGATAAATGTTGTACGTTGAGTTTTTCGACTTCGGCAAGATTTTGTTTCCATCGTTCCACCGTCATATTGGGAAGACCGTAAATCAAATCAACGGTAATATTCTGAAATCCAACTTTTTGTGCAATTTTCACTGCATTTCGTGCTGATTCGGCAGAATGACGGCGGTTGAGCGCACGAAGGTCATCGTCGAAAAATGACTGAATCCCGATGCTCAAACGGTTTATGCCCAAATCACGCAAGGCGTTGCAATATTCCTCGGTAATATCGTCGGGATTGCATTCAAACGAAACCTCAGCCCACGGCTGAACAACAAAATTCTTCCGAATAACCGAAAAGATTTTCCGTAATTCCTCAACACTCAACAACGACGGCGTTCCTCCACCAAAATACAACGTTTCAACAGGAGCCGCAACGAAATTCTTCCGCATACGCAACTCCTCACAAACAGCACTTACAAACTCCTCCCGCGTTTTCAAATTCAGACTAAAATGAAAATCGCAGTAGTAGCAAAGCTTAGCGCAATAGGGAATGTGGATGTATATTCCAGCTTTTGTCATGACAATACGAAAAAATGCACAATGCACAATGCACAATGCATAATGTTCAATGTGCAATGTATTGTCATGCGGTGTGAAATATGAAATTTACTATGCGACACTATTTTTTACGATAGAAGTTAACATTCGTAGAAGCTCTCGGCAACGGAAAAGTAGTTGATCCGCTTGTTCTTTAACAATAATTTTTGACTCTGTAAGTAATTCCAACCAATACTCAGTTTCGCTTGCTTCTTTAAGCGCAATATTCATTTTTGCATGAAAATCAGCTTTGCTTTGGGCACGAACAGCCTCTTTTACATTCGCCCCTATGCTTGTTCCGCTTCGAAGCATTTGCTTGGAAAGAACATACTCTTTCTTTGTATCACACAGATATGAATAAATCTGTATTATTTCAAGGGCAAAAGATTTACTCTTAACAATAATGATGTTGTCGGCATCTTTTTTCATTGGTTGTGGTGTTAATTTTTCATTGTGAATTGTGCATTATGCATTGTGAATTGTGAATTACGTCAAAATCTCATACCCATTTTCCGTCACCACCAGCGTGTGTTCCCACTGGGCGGAGAGTTTTTTGTCGGCAGTGATGACTGTCCAGCCGTCTTTCAGGAATTTGCACTTCCACGTACCTTCGTTTACCATTGGCTCTATGGTGAAAACCATGCCAGGAACCATCAGCACGCCACGTTGACGGGGCTGCGCGTAGTGCACCACTTCGGGTTCGTCGTGGAATTTTTTGCCGATACCGTGTCCACACAGGTCGCGTACAATGCTGAAACCGTTGTCGTTGGCATACGGTTCAATGGCATCGCCAATATCGTTTAATCTGCCGTAAGGCTTAACTTGTTTCAGTCCAATTTCAAGACATTCTTTTGCCACATCGACCAATTTCTGGGCGTTCGGAGCCACATTGCCAATGCAATACATACGGCTACTGTCGCCGAAATAACCATCGAGAATTGTGGTACAGTCAACATTCACAATGTCGCCGTCTTTTATGATTTTGTCGGGCGAAGGAATGCCGTGGCACACAACCTCGTTGATGGAGATGCAGCAACTTTTTGGGAAACCTTCGTAGTTCAGACACGCAGGAATGGCGTGGTGGTCGTAGGTAAATTCACGCACAAGATTGTCGAGATGTTCGGTGGAAACACCTTCTTTGATTTCCGACTGAACCATATCGAGCACGGCATGGTTCAACGCACCGGCAGCACGGATTTTCTCAATTTCCTCGGCAGAATATAAAATTGTCCGAGGCAGAATTCGAAAGCCTTCGCGGCGATATTTGTCGAGTTCACAATCCTGAAGCCAATGGCATTTCTTGTATTTCTTTCCGCTCCCACACCAGCAGGGGTCGTTTGGTTCTAATTTTTGCATGTCTATATTTTTTATTGAAACATCATTGCTATTTTCGAAAGCATTTTTACAAAATAATCTATTTCGTCACGGGTATTGTACAACCCGAACGACATTCTCGCAGTACCAGGAACACCGTAATACTGCATGATAGGTTCCGTGCAGTGCGTTCCCGTTCTAATGGCGATTCCCTGTTTGTCGAGTATCATGCCGATGTCGGCACTATGTGCTCCGTCAACTTCGAACGAAATTGCTCCAGCTTTTTCGGGCGCGTTGCCTATAATCGTGACATACGGAATCTGACTGAGTTTTTCAGTCGCATACAACATCAAATCTTTTTCGTGAGAATGAATATTTTCCATGCCAAGATTTGTCAAATAATTTAAAGCGACGCCAAGAGCATGGGCGCCGACGTAATTGGTAGTTCCAGCTTCAAATTTAAATGGCAAATCATTATAAATTGTTTTCTCAAGAGTGACGGTCTTTATCATATCGCCACCGCCTTGGTACGGAGGCAGTTTTTCCAGCCATTTTTCCTTGCCCCACAGCACGCCGATGCCCGTAGGAGCATAAATTTTATGTCCCGAAAAAGCAAAAAAATCGCAGTCTAATTCTTGAACATCTATCGGGAAATGCTGCACAGATTGAGCTCCGTCAATCATTATGGGGACATTGTGTCCGTGGGCAATGTCAATCATTGTTTTTATCGGATTGACCGTGCCGAGCGTATTTGAAACATGTACGACAGAAACAAATTTTGTCTTTTCAGTAAATAAATTTTTATATGCTTCAATATCGAGAACACCGTCGTGATTGAACGGAATAAACTTCAAATGCGCCTTGTGACGTTCACAGACAATCTGCCATGGAACAAGATTGGAATGATGTTCCATAGCCGAAACAATTACCTCATCACCTTCTTCCAAAAAAGCTTCGCTAAATATCTGTGCCACAAGATTTAAAGACTCCGTTACACCCTTGGTGAAAATAATTTCATAATCGTGAGGAGCATGAATAAAAGACTGCACTGTTTTTCGTGCCGCTTCATATAAATTAGTCGAAATTTGACTCAATGTATGGATTCCTCGATGAATGTTGCTATTTGTTTTTGTATATGATTCAACAATTGCATCAATCACTGCCTGAGGCTTTTGCGTAGTGGCAGCATTGTCAAAATAAACCAAATTGTGATTGTTCACTTTTTGGCTTAAAATGGGAAAATCCTTCCGTATGGTTTCGACATCAAACATAGACTGTTTTTTTGCAAAGGTATTTAATTATTTGTTTTTGAACTATTTTTTATAGTTTTGGGCATTGTAAATTTTTTAAAATGGCTATAAAGAAAAAATCAAATCTGCGATACATCTTAGGCATTTGCGTTGCTGTCGGCTTGCTTGTTGGCGGCTATTTAGCCTTGATTATGTTCGGTGAAAATATTTACTGTAAATCGGGGCAAGAAAAAATGTACACGACCGTAGCGACAGGTTCTTCCGTTGATGATATTGCAGAGAATCTCGACTTAGTTTTTAATGTAAAACATCCGATGGGATTCCGCCTTGTTGCAAAAATTCTTGATTTGGAACATCACATTTATCCAGGTTTATACGAATTGCAAAATGGCATGTCGGCGTTCGAGGCTGTTCGATTGTTCCGTTCAGGGAAACGCGCAACGGTACGGCTTTCCATCACAAATGCCCGTCATTACGAAGAAGTTCTTGAACTTGCCTCTGAAAAATTGGAAGCGAAATACGACGATTTGATTTCTCTCACCGACAATCGGCAGTTTATGGATTCCCTAGGATTCAACAAAGCAAACACCATCTGCTTGTTTCTGCCCGATACGTATGAATTTTACTGGAATACTTCGGCGCGTCAATTTTTAGAGAAAATGGCAAAAGAGTACAATAATTATTGGAATGACAAACGAAGAAGCAAAGCAAAATCAATTGGACTGACTCCGCAAAAAGTTATGACTTTAGCTTCAATTGTTGATCAAGAAACACGTCACAACGACGAAAAACCCCGTATCGCAGGAGTTTACATGAACAGACTGAACGGCACAGCAACAGGCGGCAAATTGCAAGCCGATCCGACAATAAAATTTGCCTTGAACGATTTCGAAATTAAACGAATCCGCAAAGGTCATATTGAACGGGCAAAATCGTCGCCGTATAGCACATACGAGCACGCAGGGCTTCCTCCGGGACCAATCTGCATTCCGTCGAAAGCCGCGATAGAAGCCGTTTTGAATTACGAACGAAGCAATTTTTATTATTTCTGTGCCCAACCGAATTATTCAGGCTACAGCAATTTTGCTTCGACGTTTGAACAGCATAGAAAAAACGCCGTAGAATATCAGAAATGGCTGACATCGGAGGGATTCAATTAAATTCCCAAATTTTGGATGCTTACATAAATAAAATGGTACCTTTGTAAAAAAATATTGAAATGTCAACAGCAAATACAATTTCGGAAAAAGTGGTTACAACGCACGTATTGAGTGCGATGAAACAACGCGGCGAGAAGATTTCCATGCTTACCGCCTACGACTATTCTTTGGCAAAAATATTGGACCAGGCAGGAATTGACGTGATTCTTGTAGGCGATTCCGCCTCGAACGTGATGGCGGGAAATGTTACAACGTTACCAATCACGCTTGACCAGATGATTTACCATGCCGCTTCTGTGCAACGTGCGGTAAACCGTAGTTTAATCGTCGTAGATTTGCCGTTCGGCACCTATCAAGGCGACCCGATTGAGGCATTGCACTCCGCTGTTAGAATCATGAAAGAAACAGGTTGCGGTGCCGTGAAAATGGAAGGCGGAGAGGAAATAATTGAATCCGTAAAACGAATCATCACCGCCGGCATTCCTGTAATGGGACATCTTGGACTAACCCCGCAATCAATCAATAAATTCGGCACGTATGCTGTTCGTGCTCAAGAAGAAGCAGAGGCAAGTAAACTTATTTCCGATGCTCACAAATTGGAAGAAGCAGGCTGTTTCGCCATTGTGATTGAAAAAGTTCCTGCAAAATTGGCAGGGAAAATCGCAAAAGAGGTGAAAGTGCCTATCATAGGCATTGGAGCAGGCGGAGGTGTCGACGGTCAAGTGTTAGTGCTCCACGATATGCTGGGAATCAACAAGGATTTTTCTCCGCGGTTCCTTCGTCGCTATGCAGACTTATTTTCCGTGATAACCGAAGCCACAAGAGGGTATATAGCAGATGTGAAGTCGGGCGATTTCCCTAACGAGAACGAGCAATACTGATGGATTTTCAAGTATTATACGAAGACAATCACATTCTAGTCGCAAACAAGCCGAACAACATGCTTGTTCAGCCCGACACGACCGGCGATGTTGCTTTAGAAGATTTGGCGAAACAATATATTAAAGTAAAATACAACAAGCCCGGAGCTGTTTTTTTGAACGCTGTTCACAGAATTGACCGACCTGTAAGTGGCGTGGTGGTTTTTGCCCGCACGAGCAAAGCGTTGGCACGGCTCAATGAACAATTTCGTTCAAAAGAAATCAAGAAGACATACTGGGCTATTGTAAAAAATCGGCCAGAGATTGAGGCAGCCACGCTCGAAAATTATATCCGCCGCGATGCGAAGAAAAATAAATCATTCGTGTGTCAAAAAGACTCAAAAGATGCAAAGCTCGCACGACTTAGCTATAAATTGATTGCCTCGTCGGAAAACTACAATTTGCTTGAAATAGACCTACATACGGGGCGGCATCACCAAATTCGCTGTCAGTTGGCACATATAGGTTGTCCCATCAAAGGCGATTTAAAATACGGGGCGGAACGAAGCAATAAAGATGGCGGAATTTCACTTCACGCTCGTTCTGTTGAATTTATCCATCCTGTCTCCAAAGAACCAATAAAAATCACCGCCCCAGTGCCCGAAGACAACTTGTGGAAGGCACTTGCTCAAAGTTTATAGAATTACCTCCTGTTTTATACAAGAGGCACACTACGTCTTTTCGTTTGCTTTCGATGATTCATATTTATTAATAGGATCCTGACATTGTGCATTTCTATATCTAAATTTATTCTTGCAACTATCTGAATTATAAGATTTTTAACTTTTTCTTTAAAAAATCTTTCAAAGAATTGCCGTTTTTCAAAAAAAATTCTACATTTGTAAGATTGTAATTTTATACGAAGTAAAAAGATTTTAAACTATGATATTGAAATTATCAAAAAGGAATTTTCTAATAGTTTGTTTCACTTTCCTTTTTTCTTGTATATCGTTTGCAAACGACGATTCGGCTGTAGAAGAAAAACCAGCATTCAATATTAATGAAACTATTTTTGGTCACATTGGCGACAATCACGATTGGCACATGTGGGATTACAACGGTCACGCTGTCGGCTTCCCATTGCCAGTGATTTTGGTGAACACGAATCCATTCTCAATCGACGTGTTCATGTCGAGCGAGTTTGAACATGGACATAAAACTGTAACAAAAGGCGACCATACATATAAAATGGTGGCAAAAGAAATGGGAGGTCAAGATATTTTCTATGTAGAAAACGGCGAAGTGACCGACAAAGGTCCGCTCGACTTCTCAATAACAAAGAATGTATTTACATTATTCCTTGTAGCAATCATCATGTTGGTAATGTTCATTGGTTGTGCGCGTGCATACAAGCGTCGCCCGGGACAAGCACCAAAAGGTTTCCAAGCATGGTTGGAACCGGTGATTTTGTTCATCAAGGAAGATGTGATTGAACCTAATCTTGGCAGACATGCCGACAAATACACACCGTATTTGTTGACTGTGTTCTTCTTCATTTGGATTTCGAACATGATGGGGTTGATTCCGTTCTTCCCAGGAAGTGCAAACTTGACGGGTAACATTGCCGTTACGTTTGTCTTGGCGGTGTTCACGTTGCTCATCACAAACTTCAGTGGAAACAAAGAATATTGGAAAGATATTTTCTGCATGCCAGGTCTGCCTTGGCCATTGATTCCAATTATGGCTGTGGTTGAGGTCATCGGTATTTTCACGAAACCGTTCGCGTTGATGATTCGTTTGTTCGCAAACATCACCGCAGGTCACATTATCGTGCTGAGTTTGACATCGCTGATTTTCATCTTCGGAACATTGGCGATTGCCCCGGTTTCGGTATTCTTTGTAATGTTTATGGATGTACTTGAATTATTCGTTGCCGCTTTGCAGGCTTACATATTTACAATGTTGTCGGCATTGTTTATTGGTTTGGCTATGCCAGAGGGACACGAAGCATAAAAATGATTGTTTAACTTAAATAATAAATAGTATGAACGAAGTAGTTTCATTGGTACCTCTAGCAGGTATTGGAGCAGGTTTAGCAGTAATCGGTGCCGGTATCGGTATCGGTAAAATCGGTGGTTCTGCGATGGAAGCAATTGCACGTCAGCCAGAAGCTTACAGCAAAATTCAAACAGCTATGTTGATTGCTGCAGCTCTTGTAGAAGGTGTTGCATTGTTCGCAGTCGTAGTTGCATTGATTGCTAAGTAAAACCCGAAAACAGTTTGCTTTTGGGGCGGTTGGCTCCGAAAGCAGACTTTTTTTTGAAAACGAACAAAATTAAATTATAATAATATGGATTTAGTAACCCCTGGTATAGGTTTAGTCTTTTGGACAACAGTTACATTTTTGCTTGTCGTGTTCCTGCTTATAAAATTTGCATGGAAACCAGTACTTGGCATGATTAACGAACGTAACAAGTCGATAGAAGACGCTTTGCAGTTGGCAGAAAAAACAAAAGCGGAAATGGCGCAGCTTCAAGCCGACAATGAAAGAATTATCGCAGAAGCACGCAAAGAACGCGACAATTTGTTGAAAGAAGCCCGCGAAATGAAAGACCAAATGATTGCTCAGGCGAAAGCCGAAGCATCGGCCGAAGCAAATAAAATCATGGCTGCGGCTAAGGTCTCAATCGAAAACGAGAAAAATCAGGCTATGCAGGACTTGAAGAGCCAAGTGGCAACACTCTCTTTCGAAATTGCTGAGAAAGTCATCGGAAAAGAATTAGAAAACAAAAAAGTTTCCGATGAAATTATCGCAGAGTCTATAAAAAACCTCAAGTTCAATTAGTCGAAAAATAAAATTATATGAATCAAAGTAAAATTTCAGTTCGGTACGCAAAAGCATTCTTCGAATTCGCCAAAGAAAAGGGAATTCTTGAGAACGTGATTGCCGACGTGAAACTACTTATAAAAAGTTTGGGCGAAATTCCCGAACTGGCTGAAGTTTTCCAAAATCCGATTGTGAAACCGAGCGGCAAGAAAGCCTTCGTTTCGAGTTTGCTGAAAGGGAAAGTTTCGGAAGAAACTATTGATTTTTTGAATCTCGAAATTGAAAACGGTCGCGAGATGTACACGCAGGACATTTTGCGGAACATGCTCACTATTTACCGTAAGGAGCAAGGCATAACCGCAGTTACGCTGACTTCGGCCACACCGCTTTCGAAAGAACAGGAGAAATCGGTTGCCGACCTCGTGAAAAAAACTCGGAACACCGAAGTGGAACTTCAGACAAAAGTCGATCCGTCGTTGATGGGTGGTTTCATTCTTCGTGTAGAAGACCAACAGTACGATGCAAGTGTAAGTTCACGACTGAAACAAATTAAAAAAGAATTGATTGCAAACAAATAAGTGTAAACGTTTAAATTATGGCAGATATAAAACCAGCAGAAGTTTCGGAAATCTTAAAAAAGCAGCTTGAAGGCTACAAAACCGAAGCAGAACTTGAAGAAGTGGGAACGGTACTTTCCGTGGGCGATAGCATTGCCCGTATCCATGGTCTGACGAACGTTCAGGCAAATGAAATGATTGAGTTCTCGAATGGAACTATGGGTATTGTACTTAACCTCGAAGAGGACAACGTAGGAGCCGTGCTTCTCGGTGAATCCGACGGAATCAGCGAAGGTGACACAGTGAAGAGAACACAGAAGATTGCTTCCATTATGGTGGGAGAAGGACTTCTCGGACGCGTGGTAAATACCTTGGGAGAACCAATTGACGGTAAAGGAGAAATCACAGGAGACATGGTTGAAATGCCTCTTGAAAGAAAGGCTCCAGGTATCTTGTTCCGTCAGCCAGTAAATGAACCATTGCAGACTGGTATCAAACCTATCGACGCGATGATTCCAATCGGACGCGGACAACGTGAGTTGATTATCGGCGACCGTCAGACTGGTAAGACTGCAATCGCTATTGATACGATTATCAATCAAAAAGAATTTTACGAAAAAGGTAAACCTGTATATTGTATCTATGTTGCTGTAGGTCAAAAAGGTTCTACCGTTGCAAGTATAGCTAAGACATTGGAAGCTCACGGAGCAATGGCATACACGACAATCGTGTCGTCGACGGCTTCGGATCCAGCAGCATTACAGTACTACGCTCCGTTTGCTGGATGTGCAATCGGTGAATATTTCCGTGATACTGGCCGTCCTGCTTTGATTATCTACGATGATTTGTCAAAACAGGCAGTTGCATATCGTGAAGTGTCGTTGTTGCTTCGTCGTCCACCGGGGCGTGAAGCTTATCCAGGCGACGTGTTCTATCTGCACTCTCGTTTGCTTGAACGTGCTGCAAAAATCATTGCAAACGACGATGTGGCAAAGAATATGAACGACGTGCCTGCTTCGTTGAAAGGCAAAATCAAAGGTGGCGGTTCATTGACTGCACTTCCTATTATCGAAACACAAGAAGGCGACGTTTCTGCGTACATTCCTACGAATGTGATTTCAATCACCGACGGACAGATTTATCTTGAGTCAAACTTGTTCCATGCTGGTATCCGACCTGCAATCAACGTGGGTATTTCGGTGTCGCGTGTGGGCGGTAATGCTCAGATTAAGGCAATGAAGAAAGTTGCCGGTACGCTCCGTGTGGACCAGGCTCAGTTCCGTGAATTGGAAGCATTCTCGAAATTCGGTTCGGATTTGGATGCTGCAACCATGGCTGTACTTGAAAAAGGACGTAGAAATGTTCAAATTTTGAAACAAGGACAATATTCGCCGATGAAGGTTGAACATCAGGTGGCAATTATTTATTGCGGTACGCAAGGATTGCTGTCGGATGTGCCTATCGACAAAGTTCTTGAATTTGAAAAAGAATATTTGGAATATCTTGAACTGAAACAAAAAGACACGCTTGATAAGATAGCAGGCGGCGCAATTGACGACGAAATCAAGAGCGTTTTGGCTGCGGCAGCAAAAGAAGTTTCGGCAAAATATAAAAAGTAATCCCGTATGGCAGGTATTAAAGAAATACGCAATAGAATCGCTTCTGTAGCCAGTACGCAGAAAATAACCAGTGCCATGAAGATGGTGTCGGCGGCGAAACTGCGCAAGGCTCAGCAGGCGGTATTGCAAATGAGACCGTATTCCGACAAATTGCAGGAGATCTTGCAAAATGTAAGCAACGGCCTCGAATCGAACGAAGGCAATCCGTATTCTGTTGTCCGCCCACAAAACAAAGTGCTGATAGTTGCAGTTGCATCGAACAGCGGACTTTGCGGCGGTTTCAACTCCAGCATCGGAAAAACCGTTGTGACACTCGCTCAAAACGACTATGCAGGCTGCAATGTCGATGTGTTCGCAATTGGGAAAAAAGTGGCTGATTCGATGAAAAGTAAGGGCATTGTCCCCAAAAAAGTGTTTGCCGAAATTTTCGACAAGCTCACGTATGATGAATCCACAAAAATATCATCGGAACTGATGGAATCCTTTGCTTCGGGTGCATACGACAAAATCGTCGTGGTTTATAATAAATTCAAAAATGCGGCAACGCAAATCATAACGACAAGTCAATATCTGCCAATAGAACAAACAGAAGCATCGACAAGCAAAAAAATCAATTACGACTACATCTTTGAACCAAACAAAGAATACATTGTAAACGAATTGATTCCTAAATCGTTGCGTACACAGTTCTACAATGTTCTGTTGGAATCGTTTGCTTCGGAACATGGCGCCAGAATGACCGCAATGCATAAGGCTACAGACAACGCAAGCGAACTATTGAAAGAGTTGAAAATTGAATACAACAAAGCCCGCCAGGCAGCCATTACGAACGAATTGAACGAAATAGTAAGCGGTGCCAATGCATTGAAGGGATAAAAATCACTTGAAATATGTTTTTTAAAAGGGGCGAAGTTGTTCGCCCCTTTTTGTTGTAATAGTAATTATCAAATCTCTCTGTTTTCATAATTCCGCATTCCCCATTGAGCATTTCTCATTATTTCCATATCTTTGCCCTATGGAAATAGTCGTAACGTATGAGAATCCAAACAGTGAGGATTCCATTCAAGATAATATTGTGGCAGAACCGGTTGGCGAGTATAGGCCGACCGAAAAACCGCCGTATGCGGGCACGTCAATCAACAAGGCAATCAAGGATTATTACGCATGCCCGACGAATAAGGAAAAAGTCTCCGTTTTGCAATGGATAGTGGAAAACCCTGAGTTTCAGGTGTTAAAACGGTATTCAACACCCGAAAATGCCGTCTATGGCTTGAACATCAGCCAGTACGACGACATTCTTCTTTCTGGCGAAATGCCCAAGAATCTTGTAATTGCCCAAAAACTCGTGGCAAACAAGTTCGATGTCTTTCTGCTGCCGAATCCCACATCCACGAAAAGTGCGGATTTTGTCCTGCGACAGAATAACAAACTATACTATGTGGAAGGCAAAACCCTCGACGGCAAAAACTCCCTTGACCATTTGATTGAGAAAGGTTGCGAACAGTCAAATAGACTTGTAATAGATATAATTGGAACTACGAAAACGAATTATATAATGAAAGAAATAAAAAATGCTTTCGAGTCTTATCCAGTGCTACAAGAAATCTTTTTGCTGAAAGGATCTCGGTTGATACAAGTATCAAAGAAGATGTTCGTGGCAAAAACATTTTTAAAGTCATTCAAAACGGTATGGAATAAAAATAAATAAAGGGAGTTAGACCTCCCTTTAATAATCTTGCTTCACCGTAGTGGCAGATTTCCCGAATTTAATCGGTGGTTGCTCGAATGGTTCAGGGCTTACGCCTTTATGTTGATACATAAGAACGACGCAAATATACAACCAAATCCTCCCGTTGTCAATAAAAACTCCACCTTTTTTTGATGAGATTCCTCCCTTCGGTCGGAATGACGCGACCATAATGGGAAGGGCGACAGGGAAGGAGTCAGATGCGGCTTCGCCGCATCTGACTCCTTCCTTTATTATATTCTATGCGGCCGTCATTCCGAACGAAGCGCAGCGTAGTGAAGAATCTCCTTACTGAAACGATATTGCGTAGTGAGGAACCTCCTCCCCGAAACGATATTGTGTAGTGAAGAACCTCTCTGTTTTTATAATTCCGCCTTGAACATTTCGCATTATTTTTCCTATCTTGCACCCGTTTTCGTAGAGACGCGATTAATCGCGTCTCTACATAAAAAACGAAACATACAAAATAAACAAATATGAAAAAATTATCTACCTTATTCATTCTCATGGCAATGGCCCTTGCCGCCTTTGCCGACCCCGACTCCTTCACCGTCTCGGTTTCGGGAGGAAACGTGTTCACCATTTCGCGTAGCGACGCTTCGGCGGCGAGCTGGGTGGAATACTACACGCAGAGCGGTAGCGCCGTGGCGGGCATTCACTACGAGGACGTGGCGGGACGACTTGACTTCGCCGCTGGCGAATACTCCAAAATCGTTACCGTGCCGCTCTATTCCGTTGCTTCCATTGATAAATTCAACCTCGAGTCGGGCATCTCGCGACTGTTCTATTTCTGCATTCACAACAACTCCATGGCCAACACGCCTCGCGCCACTGGCTGGTGGGACGACGCTACGGTTATTTCGGCAAGCGATATCTCTGTGACTTCACAACAGACTATTTGTCCTGCTGGTTCGTATGGAACTTGGGATGACGGACTATATTTTCATGTACGAACAAAAACTGAACGTGTATGTAGCAATGCCATAGGTGACGCATTTACCGATTCTCAAAAATTATATTATACCCTTACCGACCAAACAGCAAAATACGATTTTAACCTACAATTTACTTATTATCTAAGAGGTCAATCTTACGATCAAGATCAGGCCATTGGTGTTACGTTAGATGGAAAATCCAGTGAACTTGCGGTTGAAAGTATAGTGGGGTATCGCCATTATGAGAGTTGTAGTCCTGTAGGGTTAAATCAAAATCTTGTTAATGCATATTTTTATCATCGTAAAGATTACAGTTGGTATTTAACTTATGTAATTCCAAGTAAGAGTAAACCAGATGCTCAAGGTCATAGTGACTGGAATTCAGCACCATCATATGTTGTTAATCCCAGTTACACATCGAACGTTACCGATGGCTGGATTGTGGACATTGACCCGACAAAACACATAGGTTTTATAATGCTTGCGGATTATGCAAATATATCTGAACCTGTTGTTGCAAATATAAAAATGTACGACAACGCCGCCCCCGTCATCACGGGAATTTCGGCGAACGTCAACCGTATTTACACCAGCGGCGAACGACTCTATGTGGCTGTCCACTTCAACGAACCTGTCACGGGCAACGTTTCGGGCGCATCGGTCAGCATCGGCTCGCGGGCGTTCTCGTTCAACTATGCCTGCGGTCTCAACACCAACACGCTGGTGTTCTACTCCGACCTCACAACCACGGCGGCTTCGGGCATCACGGGAACTGTGAAGGTTACGGGCATCAACGGCACCGTTACCGACGCCTGCGGCAATACCGCCTCGGTTTCGTCAATTTCGGCCAACAATTCCGTGCCTAACTTCAGAATGTATCCCACCTACGCCGTTTCGCTCAATCCTAACGGCGGTACCATAATCGACGGCAATTTCGGCCGCTACACCTATTCGGTGGGAGCCACGCTGCCTACCAACATCGAAAAGACCGGCCACAACTTCGAGGGCTGGTTCGCCAGCGAATCCCTTACGGGAAGCCCCGTGGCGGAAATCTATCCCACCGATATGGGCAACAAGACTTTCTACGCAAAATGGAGCCCGAAACAGTTCAAGGTGACGCTCGTGGGCAACGGTGCGGAACTTTCGTCGGACATCGACGTGACAACGCACGTCTATGGCACCGCCCTGCAGCTCCCCGTGCTTGAAAAGCCCGGCTACACGTTCTACGGCTGGTATCCCAATGCCGAACTCACGGGCGACCCCGTCTATTCCATCGGCGCCACCGATATGGGCGACAAGACTTTCTACGCAAAATGGACCACAAACACGTACTACATAGCATACAATCCCGCAGGTGCCGACGGTTCCGAGCCAATGCCTAACAGCGCCTGCACCTACGACGCCGAGTCGCCGCTTGCTGCGAACACCTACACCCGCACGGGTTACGAGTTCCTCGGCTGGGCTACGGCCGCACAGGCGTCGTCAATCACCTACACCGACGGTCAGAGCGTGAAGAACCTCACCGACGTGAACAACGAGGTGGTGGAACTTTTCGCCGTGTGGAAACCTAACACCTACACCGTAACATTCAGCCAAGGTGAGCCGACCACGCTCGGCACGGCTTCAATCGAGGCGACCTACGACGCACCGTTGCAGGTCGTTATCTGTCCCGACAGCGTTGGATACGCCTTCGGCGGATATTTCACCGAGGAGAACGGCGGCGGCGTGCAGTATTACACGTATGAGGGAAAATCGGCTGTGGCACGCTATAAAAACACGTCCGACATTACGCTCTACGCCTTCTGGACGGTTCGCGACTATGTAATCTCGTTCAACAACAACGGCGGAACCATCACCACCGACGACTATGCCACTTCGTACCACTACGGCACCGAAGTCACGCTTCCCGCCATCAAGAAGGACGGCTGTACCTTCGGCGGCTGGTTCGCCAACGTGAACTGCACAGGCACGGCTGTCACAAAAATCGCCTCGTCGGAATACGGCGACAAGACATTCTATGCAAAATGGAACCCGATAACGTATGGGATTACGCTCCACGAAAACGGCGGAACCATCATTACTGGTAATGTGGCGAACTACACTTTCGGCGTGGGTGCTGTTCTTCCGTCGTACTCCAATATGGAGCGCGACGGCCACATGTTCGCCGGCTGGTACGACAACGAACTCTGCGAGGGCGACGCGGTGAGCATGGTTTCCGTGGCTGAGTTCGGCAACAAGGAATTTTGGGCAAAATGGGAGGAAAACGGTTACTTTGTGACCTTGCACACCAACGGCGGCACAATCAACAGCGGCAACGTGGTGCTCTATAAATACGGCAGACGCACGGAACTTCCTTCAAATGTGACAAAGACTGGCTACGACTTTGCCGGCTGGTACGACAATTCAAGCTTCATCGGCTCGGCGTTCACCGAAATCACCGACACCGACTTGGGCGACAAGCAGTTCTGGGCTCGTTGGAAGGAACAGGATTATCCAATCACGTTCCACACCAACGGCGGCACTATAAACAACGTGGTGGTTGACTCGTACACCTACACCGTGGGCGTGGTTCTTCCAGCCGACGTTACGCAACGTGGCTATCTGTTCCGTGGTTGGTACGACAACGAACAACGTACGGGTAACCCCGTCACGCTTATTTCCACAACCGAATTTGGCGAACGCGAATTTTGGGCCGACTGGAGCGTGGTTGACTACGACATCACGCTCAACTACAACGGCGGCACCATTGGCGACGACGACGTTCCCGCCACCTACCGCATAGGCAGCGAAATCACACTGCCTGTTCCTACACGCGAGGGCTACACCTTCGGCGGCTGGTACACCAATTCGGCGTATGTAGGCGAAGCCGTGCAGGCAATTTCGTCAACCGAAATCGGTAACAAGGAATTTTGGGCAAAATGGAATGTGAACTCATACACCGTCACACTCGAAGCGAATGGCGGAACCATCAACTCGGGCAACGTGGCGAACTACACCTACGGCTACGGCATTCCGCTCCCGTCCGACGTGACCAAGACCGGCTACACCTTCGATGGCTGGTACGCCGACAAAGACTGCGCAACGGCACGCGTCACACGCATTTCCGAGTCGAAGACGGGAAATCTCACCTTTTATGCTAACTGGAACGTGAATTCGTACATCGTAACTCTCGAAACCAACGGTGGCGTTATCAATTCTGGCAATGTGGAACGATACACCTACGGCAAAGGAGCAACCTTGCCTACAAATATTACGAGAGACGGCTACACGTTCGGCGGCTGGTACACCAATTCGTCATATCTCGGTTCGGCCGTTCAATCAATCTCTTCAAACGAAATCGGCGATAAGGCATTCTATGCAAATTGGCTTGTTAATTCATATTCAATCACGTTCGAACCAAACGGTGGAACAATCAACAACGGAAATGTGAAAAACTACATCTACGGCACGACCGTAATTCTTCCAAGCGATGTGACAAAAACAGGTTTCACCTTCGACGGCTGGTACGACAATGCCGAATTTGAAGGCGAACGCGTTGCAATGATTTCGTCTGTCGAACTCGGTAATAAAGCATTTTATGCAAATTGGATTGTAAACACTTATAAAGTAACTCTTGTAACCAACGAAGGCACAATCGCCGAAGGACAAAATATAGAACGTTACGAATATGGTAAAGGCGCAACCTTGCCGACCGACGTGACCAAAGAGGGCTACACATTTGCTGGCTGGTACAGCAATTCATCGTATATCGGTTCAACCATATTGTCAATCTTGTCGAGCGAAACAGGCGACAAGACGTTCTACGCCAAATGGACTATCAACGAGTACAAAGTTTCCGTTGATTACAGCAAGATTATGGGAACCGTCATAGGCGAAGGTTATGTTGAATACAAATCGACTGCGACGCTGAAGGCAGTTGCCAACGAGGGCTACGAGTTCATCGGCTGGAACAACGGAGAGCTGAAAGACGAGAGAATACAGCTGACGGTGACGAAAGACACGACATTGGTTGCCAACTTCAAGGAGAAAGAGAAAGTTCAAATCAGTGGCGTTCTCGAAATCCCAACGCTAAAAACAGAAAGAGAAGCTGCTCCAATCGACCTTACCGACCTTTTCGTCACTACCGAAGGTAGTGAAATTTCATACAGTGCCGCAAGTTCCGCTCCAAACGTGGTGGCGGCAACAGTGAGCGACGGCAAACTGTTCCTTACTGTGTATGAATACGAAGGTTCAGCAGAAATCACCGTGACGGCGACATTGCCAAACGGCGAAAAGAACACGGTGAAGGCGACGGCAACTGTCGTACTTGCTTGCAACATTCAAGTTGAGGAAACAATCACAAACGTGTCTTGCTTCGGCGAAAGCGACGGCGAAATCGCCCTGAAGGTGACGAACGCGGCTGAACCATACACAACGAAATGGGAAAACGAAACTTCGGTGGAAGACACGATTCGCAACATAGTTGCTGGTAACTATTCAGTCGTAATAACCGATAACGAAAATTGTGTTTACAACAAAACATTCACGGTTTCTCAACCAGAAGAAATGAAGATGTCGGCAAAAATCAAAAATCCTACTTGCTCCAACGCCGACGGTGCAATCTCAATTACCTTGACAGGTGCCGAAAACGCCTCATTTGCGTGGAGCAACGAGGCAACTACGCAAAACGTTGCCAACCTTGCAGAAGGCGACTATTACGTTGTGATAACCAACACCGAAACTGGCTGCCAAATCAGTGATAATTATACTTTGGTAGAACCAGAAGCACCCGTTGTTACTGTATCTAATGTCATTTCTACCGCCTGCAACGAAAAGAGCGGAGCGGTAATCATCAGCGGTGACGACAATCTTATCTATCATTGGAACAATGGCCGTTCAAGCAAGAATTTGATGAACGTCAGTGTAGGCGACTACACTCTGGTTGTGACCGACGAGAACAATTGTACTGCAACATTGGACGTAACCGTTCCTTCAATTTCGTTGAAACAGCCCGAAATCGCCCTCGTGACCGTGAGCGAACAAACGGGCAAGAACTTGGTGGTTTGGTTGAAGGAAAACACCGACTTGATAGATTTCTACACGATTTACCGTGAATCGGAAAGAAAAGATGTTTTTGAAGAAATTGCACAGGTAAAATATTCGGAATTAAGCGTTTACGAAGATGAAGAAGCCGATCCGAACATTCAACCGTGGCGATACAAGATTTCCGCAACCGACGTGTGCGGCGAGGAAACCGAGATGAGCGAGCATCACACCACGATGCACATTGCCAAAGTTGCCGGTGCCGACACCGAGGAGAATAAAAATCAGACGAACCTGATTTGGAACGCATACGAAGGTATTGATTACGAGTCGTTTATAGTGATGTGCAAACACAAGGAAAACGGCAAAATCCTTGTCGATACCTTGGCTACGCTTTCGGCAAACTTCACGTCATACACTGTCGATACGGCAATCAGCAACGTGATTTCATACTACGTCGGCGTAAAACTACCCGAAGTGGTAAATCCGAAAACCCAGTTCCTGAAAGCCGAATCGGGACCGTTTGTTCTTGCTATTTCCAACATTGCAGAAGTTGAAACCCTCGAAGATGTTGCCATTCGCACGATTGCAGAATCCAACGCAAATGTCTATTCTGTCGGTCACACAATCTACGTGAACAATCCCGATTGCTTAGAAATCACGGTTTACGACATTAACGGTCACAAACTTGTGAATGCACAGAAACAAGATAATTTCTCGGTATCTGTCAAACTTGACGGAGTGTATGTCGTGACGGTTGGCAAACAAATAGTTAAAATTATTGTGGAATAATCCCTTGTAGCGACGCGCCATGGCACGTCGCTACAGATATATCATCACGGAACGTAATGCAGAGACGATGTGCACGTCGTTTCTGCAATAAATTACATTGATGATAACTTGTGAAATTCTTTTATAAAAATGCTCTTAAAAATTGCTGACGTTCAGTAATTTTGGGAACGTCAAAACGTGGGTGTAATCTCTTTTAGATGAAAAGAACGATAACAAGTTTGGTACTGCTGTGCGGCATAAGCCTTCTGAGCATTGCTCAAGGTACAAAAATGTCGCGCGAGGAGTATATTGAGAAATATGCAAAATTGGCTGTGCAGGAAATGCAACGTGTGGGCATTCCTGCGAGCATCACGCTTGCTCAGGCTTGTTTGGAATCGAGCAACGGAAACAGCGACTTGTCTATCGCCTCAAATAATCATTTCGGAATAAAATGCCACTCTTCGTGGCAAGGAAAACGCATTTACCACGACGACGACGCCAAAGGCGAATGTTTCCGCGTTTATGACAAAGTTTATGATTCATACATTGACCACTCAAATTTCCTGCGAAACGGTCAACGATATGCGTTTTTATTTGAATTTGACAAAAACGACTTCACTTCGTGGGCATACGGTCTGAAACGTGCCGGCTACGCTACGAATCCTGATTATCCGAAAATGCTCATTAAAATCATCGAAGATTTTCAGTTGTACAAATACGACACGATGACTGCTGAAATGTTCGATGAAAAAGACAAACAAAAAGAAAAAGAAGAACATGCGGAAGTCGTTGACGTTGAAGCACCTGCGTCTACAGTAGAACCGCCAAAATTGCTCGAAAACAAAAGCATCGCAACGAAGCGGGGACGAAAAGTTTATAAGAACAACGGTAAAAAATACGTGATTCTACAAAAGAACGAAAGCATTTTTGCCGTATCGAAGGATTTTGGCATTCCAATGTGGAAACTATATGACGTAAACGATTTCAAAATCGGACACGAAATTTCTGAAAATGAGATTGTTTACTTAGAGCGAAAGGCTTTACGTGCCGAAAGTAAATATCAGACGCATAAAGTTGCCGAAGGTGAAACATTCTATTCGATTGCTCAACTTTACGGAATACAGGCAAATCGACTCGCAAAAATCAACAAAGCCACGGTGGATAGCCCTTTGCGCGTTGGTACAAATATTTTTGTAAGGAAATTTGCTTTTAAAACAGAATAACGAATAAAAATTTTACTTTTGTTTAGATAAAAATTGAGATAATGAGTGCAGATAAAAAAATCAAATCGGCGTTAATTTCAGTCTATCACAAGGACGGCTTGGATAGCATAGTACTGAAATTGAAAGATTTAGGGATTACGTTCTACTCAACTGGCGGAACGCAGACATTTTTGGAGTCATTGGGATGCAATGTCACTCCCGTTGAAAGTTTGACTTCGTATCCGTCAATTCTCGGCGGTCGTGTAAAAACGCTTCATCCAAAAGTTTTTGGCGGTATTCTTGCACGTCGCGACAACGAAGGCGACCAGGCACAAATGGCTCAATATCAAATTCCTGAAATTGATTTGGTGATAGTTGACTTGTATCCATTTGAACAGACAGTTGCTTCGGGCGCTGCGGAACAAGACATTATTGAAAAAATCGACATCGGCGGAATATCTTTGATTCGTGCTGCGGCAAAGAATTTCAAAGATGTGATTATCGTTGCTTCAAAACAACAATACGGCAAACTTGATGCTTTGTTGGCTGAAAAACAAGGTGTTAGCTCAATCGAAGACAGAAAAAGTTTCGCCTGCGACGCATTCAATGTATCCTCGCACTACGATTCGGCAATCTTCAACTACTTCAACCAAGGCAACGAAGGTTCCGAAAAAATCAGCCTGACAAACGGGAAAGTTCTCCGCTATGGCGAAAATCCACACCAAAAAGCTGTGTTCTACCAATTTGCAAACACAAATTTGGAACATACGTTGGCAAATTCACCTTGTCTGCAAGGAAAGGAAATTTCGTACAACAATATGCTTGATGCCGACGCAGCTTGGAAATCGGCGAGCGACGCATACAATTCGGTGGAAAATGTTCCAAATAAAGTAGCCGTTTCGGTTGTAAAACACTTGAATCCTTGCGGTTTGGCTGTTGCAAGCACACCGATGCGTGCGTTGGAATTGGCTTGGGCGGGCGACCCAGTGAGCGCATACGGCGGCATAGTTTGCTTCACAAGCGAAGTTGATGCTGAAATTGCAAACTGGTTCACGGGCAAATTCATCGAAATTATGATTGCTCCGTCATACACAGCAGAAGCAAAAGAAATTTTGGCAAAGAAGAAAAATCTTCGTGTTTTGGTAACGCCAGTTAAACCTGCTATCACAGGCGAGAAATTGTATCGTTCGGTAAACGGCGGTCTGTTGGTACAAGACGAAGACGAAGGTATGGACACAGAATACAAGCCAGTTACGAACAAAACGTTCAGCGAAAAACAAATTGATTTGGCAAAATTCGGCACACAAGCATGCAAATACTTGAAAAGCAACTCGATGTCGCTCGTTTCGCAGGCGGAAGACGGCTCGTATTGGTTGACAGGTGCGGGAATGGGCCAGCCAAACCGTATCGACAGTTTGCAACGTTTGACAATTCCACGTTTCAACTTGAAACAAGGATGCAAAATAGAGGATTCTGTATTGATTTCCGATGCGTTCTTCCCATTCAAAGACAGCGTGGAAGCATGCAACGAATTTGGCATTAAATACATTGTTCAGCCAGGCGGTAGCATCCGCGACGAGGAAGTAATTGACGCATGCAACGAGTTCGGCATAGCAATGGTGTTTACAGGAAGAAGACATTTCAAACATTAAAATATAGAAAACAATGGGATTATTTTCATTTCTCTCGCAAGAAATTGCAATAGACTTAGGAACGGCAAACACAATCATCATTCAAGATGATAAAGTTGTTGTTGACGAACCGAGTATCGTAACATTGGATACTCAAACCCAGCAGGCGGTGGCAATCGGAACGAAAGCTCGCCAGATGATGGGTAAGGCTCACGAAGGATTGAAAGTTGTTCGACCGATGAAAGACGGTGTGATTGCCGACTTTAAATGTGCCGAAATAATGATTCGCGGTATGATTAAGATGATGGAACACAACAAATCGCATTTGTTTACTCCATCGTTGAAAATTGTGATTTGTATTCCGTCAGGCTGTACCGAAGTAGAACTTCGTGCCGTTCGTGACTCTGCCGAAAATGCCGGCGGTCGTGAAGTGTACATGATTCACGAACCGATGGCTGCTGCAATCGGTATTGGATTGGACGTTGAAGAACCACAAGGAAATATGATTGTGGACATAGGTGGCGGTACAACCGAAATCGCCGTTATAGCCTTAGGCGGTATCGTATGCGACAAGTCTATAAAAGTTGCCGGCGACGTATTTACGTCTAAAATTCAAGAAGCGTTGCGTGCAAACCACAGCATAAAAGTGGGTGAACGTACTGCCGAAGAAATCAAGATGAGTGTCGGCTCAGCACTTTCCGATCTCGAAAATCCTCCTACAGAATATCTCGTAAGAGGTCCTCACCAAGTTACGGCAGCTCCGTTGGAAATTCCTATTTCCCACAGAGAAATCGCAGCGTGGCTCGACGAACCACTGACACAAATTGAAAATGCCGTTGTCGCAGCATTGGAGGCAACTCCTCCTGAATTGTATTCCGACATTTCCCGCGATGGTATTTGGCTGACAGGCGGTGGTGCATTGTTGAAGGGCTTGGCAGAAAGATTACAACGCAAAACAGGTATCAAATTCAAGATTGCAGAAGACCCGCTACACTCAGTTGCACGCGGTACAGGTATTGCACTGAAGAATATTGATAAATATCAGTTCCTGATTCGCTAATGACGTATACGAATGAAAGAATTATTTGCCTTCATAGAGAAGCATAGTTTTATATTGCTCTTCTTTGTATTGCAGATAATTTCTTTTATTCTTATCGTAAACTTCAACGAACCACAAAAAAGTCAATACGGAGCTGTTTCTACGGCGTTTCAAGGTAAATTACACTCCGTCACACATAAAATCACACAATACTTCTATCTTGAATTTGCAAACCGCAGATTAGTCGAAGAAAATGCAAAACTTTATGAAAATCAAGAGTTTTCGCAATACGACAATGCGGTAAATTCTTCTGTTGTAGAAGACACGGAGTATGAACAGCAATACGAATATATTCCTGCAAAAGTTCTCAATAATTCAATCAATAAAATTCAGAATTTCATTGTCATAAACAAAGGCTGGAAGCAGGGAATACAAAAAAACATGGCGGTGATTTGCCCGACGGGAATTGTCGGCGTCGTCGTCCGTACATCACAGCATTATTCGCTCATTATGACGGTTTTGAATACGAACTTCAAAGTAAGCACACGATTCAAAAATTCAGGATTTTATGGTTCATTAAGTTGGTCGGGGCAGAATTACAAATTAGCAACTTTGGAAGAAATTCCACTTCATGCGGTGATTAAAAACGGCGACACGTTAGTCACAAATTCATATTCAAACTTATTCCCAAGCGGAATTATGGTCGGAACGGTGGAGTCGTTTTATCAGAACGACAACTTCTTTTCGGCAGACGTACTGCTTTCGACCGATTTCAAAAGACTTGACTACGTGTACGTTGTAAAAGATTTATTTAAAAAAGAACGTCAAAATCTCGAAGGAGCAGAATAATGGAATTTGTCGGTAAATATATTATCCGTTTTGTGGTGCTGATGTTGTTGCAGATATTGGTCTTCAACAATATTCCCGCTATCGGCATGATTTCTCCGTATTTGTACGTTGCGTTTATTTTGTTGCTTCCCGTTAGCATGTCGCCGTCGCTAGTTCTGCTTATGGCATTTGCGACGGGTTTTATTATAGACTTGTCTATCAATTCATTGGGTGTACACGCAAGTGCTATGACAATGATGGCTGTGTTCCGTCCAAAAATTTTGGATATTATGGCTCCGCGTATCGGTTACGAAGCCAACAACGAACCGCTCATGTCGGTATTCGGTTTTGGTTGGGCGGCACGCTACACATTGGCTTGCGTTGCCATACATCACATTATGCTCTATTTTTGTTTTACGTTTACCGTGGAGAACATCTCGTTCATGTTTGTAAAAGTGTTGATTAACATTATTTTAACTGTATTGATTATTCTCATCACGGAGAAGTTTGTAATAAAAAAGTAGACTATGAATCTTTCCAATCGAAGAATTGTTTTGTCGGCGATTTATATAGCAGTCGCCCTACTCTACATTGCTCGGTTGTTTTATATTCAAGTTATTGACGACTCCTATAAACTTGATGCTGAGAATAATAGTCGTCGCTACGAAGTGCGGCACCCTGCTCGAGGACTGATTTATGACAGAAACGGGAAATTGATTGTGGCAAACGAAGTGGCTTATGATTTAATGGTCGTCACGGGACAAATCAAAAATCTTGACACATTGAAACTGCTTTCCATTATCAATGTGCCAAAAGAAACATTCGTCACGGAACTCAAAAAAGCAAAGAAAAGTAGTTTCCGCCCCTATCCTATTGTTAAGCAAATTAGTGCTGAAACCTACGCAAAACTCCAAGAGCAGTTATTTAATTTTCAAGGCTTTTATGTCCAGACACGTACGGTTCGAAATTATCCGTATCACTGCGGAGCGTTGGTGCTTGGGTACATCAGCGAAGTAAACAAAAAAGAAATTGACGCCAATCCGTATTACGAACAAGGCGATTACATCGGGAAAATTGGTATAGAAAAACGGTATGAACCATATTTAAGAGGAGTGAAAGGCGGCAAATACTATCAAGTTGACGTGAAAGGTCGCGTGAAAGGCTCCTTCGAAGACGGAAAATACGATAAACCTGTCACTCTCGGAAAAAATATCACGACCACACTCGACATAGAATTGCAAAAATACGGCGAGGAACTGATGAGAAACAAAAAAGGCAGTATCGTAGCTCTTGACCCGAAAACTGGCGAAATTCTTGCCCTTGTGTCTGCCCCAACCTTCGACCCAAACATCATGGTCGGTCGATTGGTGAACGAAAACTACAAAAAATTAGAGAGCGACCCGCTCAAACCATTGTATAACAGACCAATACAAGGCGACCGTTATCCTCCCGGCTCAACATTCAAAACATTGAACGCATTGATTGGTCTTCAAGAGGGAATCATCACCCCAAATACCATGTACGGCTGTCAGGCAGGATACTACTCGGGAGGATTGCACGTAGGCTGTCACAATCACTATTCGCCGATAAACTTGATTGAATCAATAAAAATGTCTTGTAACGCCTACTATTGCAACGTATTCAGGGCAATTCTCGACGCACCGAAATATAAATCTGTCCGCGAAGGATTTTTGACATGGCAATCGCACATAAAAAGCTTCGGCTTAGGTGACAAACTTGGCATAGACTTGCCGAGCGAACGTCCGGGCATAGTTCCTCGTGCGGAATACTACGATAAAGTATACGGTAAAAATCGTTGGAAATCGCTGACACTTATTTCCTTATCAATTGGTCAGGGAGAAATTACCATGACTCCGCTCCAAATGGCAAACGTGGCCGCTACAATTGCAAATAAAGGCTACTACTACACCCCTCACGTAGTGAAGGAAATTGACGATACAGTTTTCGACAAAAGTTTCATCAAAAAACATCAGACCAAAATTGCCGAGAAATACTACGACATTGTTCAAGAAGGAATGTATCAAGTCGTACAGGGCGAACCATACTCTGGTGCAACGGCTTGGTTTGTCGCACTGAAAGACATCTCCATTTGCGGAAAAACTGGTACAGCACAAAACCCCCACGGCGACGACCACTCGATTTTTATGGCTTTTGCGCCTCGCGAAGACCCTAAAATCGCAATTTCGGTATATGTTGAGAATGCTGGTTTCGGAGCGACCTGGGCTGCACCAATTGCAAGTTTGATGATAGAAAAATATTTAAAAGGAACGATAACAAATACATGGCGGGAAAAACAGATTCTCGATAAAGATTTTATTCACTAATGGCACGACAGGTAGGAAATATTGTTAAAAATTTGGATTGGCAGATTGTAATAATCTACATATTTCTGGTTTTTGCCGGTTGGGTAAACATTTATTCCGCCGTGTTCGACGAAACGGCAGCGTCAATTTTCGATGTCTCTCAAAAATACGGAAAACAGTTGATTTGGATTATTGCAGCATTTTTGGTCGCCGTGACGGTGCTCATCATCGACAGCCGAATGTATTTCTCATTTGCATATTTCTTCTACGGATTTATCATACTTTCGCTCATTGTGGTATATTTTCTCGGCGTAGAAGTAAACGGCGGCCGTTCGTGGATTGAAATTGGGCCTTTGCGGATTCAGCCGTCGGAGTTTGCAAAATTAGCCACAAGTCTGACTGTGGCAAAATATCTCGGAAGTTATGGGATTCACATTTCGGGCAAAAAATGGAAAGATTTGTTCGTTGCTTGCTTCATTTTACTGATTCCTGCCGCTTTAATCGTATGGCAAGGCGATGCAGGTACCGCACTCGTTTTTGCAGCATTTTTCTTAGTTTTTTACCGTGAAGGAATGCCACTGGGTGTTTTGCTTGTCGGCATTTATTTTATATTGGTCTTCTCACTGTCGATTATTTGGGGCGGGGCAAGTATCTCGTTGTTCGCAATTTGCATCTGCCTTATCTCGTTCGTTGCATACGGACTACAGAAAAATCACAAACTTCAGCCAATAGTCCTAATTGCAGTCCCAATCATTTTCCTGACTCCTATACTTATCTACCACATATTTGATTTACAAATAAATGAATTCTTCTGTTTTTTGGCAGGATTCGGAATATTGTTAGTTCCGACCTTGTGGTTTTCATATAAAAAGAAAAACTTTTTCATAATTCTTTTATTCGGAATCGGTCTATCAACCGTTGTCATCTCAGAATCGGTGGAATACGTGTTCTACAACATCTTGGAAGAACACCAACGGACACGTATTGAAGTATTTTTCGGGTTGAAATCGGATCCGCGCGGTAGTGAATTTAACGTAATTCAATCGAAAATTGCAATCGGCTCCGGCGATTTGACGGGAAAGGGATTTCTTAATGGAACACAGACAAAGAACAACTTCGTGCCGGAACAAAGTACCGACTTCATTTTCTGTACAATCGGCGAAGAATGGGGATTTGCCGGAGCGGTGGTTATTTTGGGCCTGTTCATCTACTTGATAATCAGAATTATGAAAGTCGCCGAACGACAGCGAACCCGATTTAGCCGAATTTATGGGTACTGCGTTGCAAGCATATTATTCATGCACGTTATGATAAACATAGGAATGACAATAGGTCTCATGCCTGTCATTGGAATCCCGCTGCCGTTCTTTAGCTACGGCGGTTCATCGTTGTGGGGATTTACTCTGTTGCTGTTCATTTTCCTAAAACTTGACGTAAATCGGGAAGAATTGATACAGTAATTGTGAAAAAGTGTTTGTCATAATTAAAAAATGTGTATTTTTGACCTGATTTACTAACCAATTAATATTATTCCATCATGATTAACAAAGTAATCTTAATCGGAAATGTTGGTGCCGACCCTGATGTACAGTACATCAAGGAAGACCAACCAGTTGCTCATCTTAGAGTTGCCACATCAGAAGGCGGCTTCACTCGGCAAAACGGAACGGAAGTTCCCGAACGTACCGACTGGCATCGTCTTACAGTATGGGGCAGAACGGCCAAATTCTGCGAAAATTTTGTCAGAAAAGGAGATCAAGTGTACGTCGAAGGTCGTATACATTATTCTCAGTATCAGGACAAAAACACGAACGAAACACGCTACAGCACGGAAATTGTTGTAGACGAACTTCGCAAATTAGGCAGAAAAAGCGATTCGGGCAGTTTGCTTGAGAACAACCAACAAGCAGCCCAACCTCAACCGACGGCGGCACAAATTGTTGCCGAAGTTCAAGCGGAATATCCTTCGCAGGACGCTCCCGAAGAAGAACTTCCGTTCTAATTGAGAATCAATAATCGCATATCGTTCGTGGTATGCGATTATTTTTTTACTTTTACACCATGAAACGAATCATTTTTCCCATACTTGTTGTCTGTTCCTTGTTAGGCTGTCAGGAACGCGACATACGTGTGCCGAAACAACGGGGATATTTTCGTATTGACTTCCCTGAACGTGAGTACACACAATTTGAAAAAACAGGATTCCCCTACTCTTTCGTGGTGCCGAAATATGCAACAGTTGAACAAGATACCGACGCAGGGGCAGAGCCGTATTGGGTTAATGTTCAGTTTCCTTCGATGAGGGCAACAATTCACGTAAGCTACCACCCTCTCAAAAACAATTTAGACGAGATTGTGGAAGACGCCCACCAGCTTGCTTTCAAACACGAAGTCCGTGCCGATGCAATCAACATGAAAGAATTCCACTACGACGACAAACACGTGCACGGTCTGCTGTTCGACATAAAAGGCGACGCGGCATCGTCAATGCAATTTTGCGTAACCGACAGCACCAAAAACTTTGTGAGAGGAGCATTGTACTTCAATGTCCCGCCGAATAAAGATTCTTTGGCTCCTGTGATTGATTTTGTCCGCGAAGACATTATTGAGATGATTAGCTCATTTGAATGGCGGGAAACAAAATAGTTATTTACCCCTTATTTCTACAAATTCAGCCAACACTTTCATTCACAATATCTTGTGAATTTATCGGAACCTTCTACCCGTTCCAATTCCGAGCCTTTTCTGTACTTCAAATACGGGATGATTGCTTCGTCTAAATTGGCAATATAATTCACATCGAACATCATAAAATGTTGCTGGTCGTCAAGATATTCGTCGGTTTCGTCGCCAGCAAGAAAACGCCAGCCGCTGTCGTCTTCGTCTTCGCGTTCCTCGCGGTACATAAAACCTACCTTTGCGCCATCGACAGTAATTCTGTCCGACGCAATGCAATATCCCATCGGTTTGACCAAATCGCGGATATCCGACACTTGTAATTTGTATTTATTATCTGCCATATTCCTAATTTATTGACAAAGATAGATAAATACGACAAATTTTAGTACTTTTGGCTGAATTTAGATTCTATGGACAAACAACGAAATACAATATTCATTCGACTTCTTTTCCCGCTGTTGTTGGCTCTCCCGTTTCCGTTCACTCTTATGAACTGCGCTCGGGAATCGGCTCCGTTAGGCGGTCCCGTCGATACCATAGAACCTTATGCCGTTCTCGAAAAACCAATGAACAATTCGCAGAACATCAATCCAAAGAAAATTGTTGTCAAATTCAATGAATTTATCGCTCTCGAAAACATTGAAGATAATTGCATGATTTCGCCAGTAATGGAAGAAACGCCGTCAATCACGGTGAAAAAGAAAAAACTTACCATAGACTTATCGAAACAAAAGTTGCAATCGGGAACAACCTACAGTTTCAACTTTAACAACGCAATTAAAGATTTGACTGAAGACAATGTTACGGAACAATATCTTTACGCCTTTTCGACCGGTGCGGGAATTGACAGCATGAAAGTATCGGGAACCATTACATCGGCTCGAAGCAAAAAAATTCCTGAAAAAACATACGTGCTACTGTATGACGATTTGAGCGATTCCGCTTTTCAAACGCAGAAACCACGCTACATTACCCAGGCTTCGAAACGGGGAGATTTCTCGTTTTCGAACATCGAGGCAAAACCATACAGAATCTATGCTCTCGTTGATTCCGACAAAGATTTTACTTTCAATCAACCTTCGGAAAGCATTGGTTTTCTCGACAGCGTGTTCACACCTACCGCCGAACGATATATAGACACCGTTTGGTATTCGCACAACGACACCACTCGTTTCGAAGAATTCGAAGACAGCATTCTCATTACACAAGTAAAAGATTCCTTCAAATTAGTGGAAAAAACACGTTGGGCGCCTCGAGACATAAAACTCAGCATCTTTGAAAACGAAGTATGGAAACAAAGCGTCCTATCGGGGAAACGCATCTCCAAATATGCGTATGGCTGTAAGTTCGCCACCGACGTTCAAGGCGAAATTACGGTGAAATTGATTCCCGAAAAAGAATTTGTGCAGGAGCTTACCACTCCCGATAGTCTTATTATTTGGCTGACAGACACAACCTTACAAAATTGCGATTCACTCGTGGCGATTGTTACGTATCAGGAAAATAAAAATTCGCAGAAAATGCAGAGTGACACACTCAAGATTGAGGCTCTGAAAGATTTGCCCGACAGAGTTGACATAACTTCGAATCTTACAAAAAATCCAAAGATTTTCCCCAAAGACACGGTTTTTCTGACACTCTCACGTCCAGTCGACAAATCATTGTTAGACAAAATTGCTCTCTACCAATCCTGCGATACGTCAAAAACAACATGCGAGGAACTCTTCTCGTTCTCCGATGCCAAATTCCGCCCGAAAAAACACTATGCCCGTCAAGAAATCCTGCGGCATAAAGAAACCAACGACCGTTTTGCATTGTTTTTTAGTAAACCGACAATTCCTCAAGATGTAAAAGTCACTCTTGACGGTCTTCCCAATCTTACCGATTGGTACTATTGCGAACGCGATGAAAAATCGAACGCACTGTTGTTTTGGATAAAACCAGAATCTGACGCGCTCAAACTGAAAAATCAGGCCATAACGGTAGAATTTACTGATGAAAATGGAACGGTGCAAAAACTGAATTTCAACGATAAGAAAGACGTTCCTGTGCAGAAAATGTATAAGAAACCAAGTTCGAACAAGCGACTTCTTGTACAATTACGCAATCAACAAAAAGACAAGTTCAAAGCCTACGAGCCTCTCGAAATCATTTGCAACAATCCAATTGCATCGTTGACAGACAGTCTGTTTTCGCTTGTCAATACAAATGATTCCACCGAAACATCAATCATAACAAGCGTAACAATATCGCCAAAATCATCGAGAATTATTGTGATAAATCACACTGCTAAAGCGGGCGAGACATATTCATTAGAACTCAAAAAAGGTGCTCTTGTCGATACATTCAAATCTGCTTCGAAAGATTTTGTCGCAGAATTGCAGACAGAGCCTTCGGACGTACAGTTTGTTCAAAAGAAAAACTTCTCATTAACTCCGACCGACAAAAACGGTAGAAAATATGCCCTCACGGCGGAATGGGAGGGAAACACGTCGTATTACCTCGTCATTCCCGACAGCACATTCCACGACGTGTTCGGAGACGCAAACGATTCGTTGTCGTTTTCATTCCAATGTCCGAAAATGGACAACGTAGGAAACCTCATCATTAAAAACACGAAAGGACTTCCGTCGCAAAATCTTGTATTCTACGTAGAAAGCGAGGCCAAAGAACCAGAAACATTTTATGCCTCAAAAACCGACAACGGCTATCGTTTCGACAATATTCCCATGGGTTCATACTCCCTTCGCTGCTATGTTGACGAAAACAACAACAATAAATGGGATACAGGCTGCATAGAGATTAAACGCCAGCCGGAAAAAATCTATTTCTTCAAAACTTCGGTAAGTGTAAAAGCCGAATGGGACAATACCATTTACTGGGAAGAGTTTGAAGAATAAATTCAAAACGGACTTTCAACCGTCAATAGTGAAAAAAGTTGTTCCTTGTCGAAGTTGGAGCAACCACAATCTATAGCCTGTTGCAAAAGTTCACTAGATTTGGGAGATGAATTCAGGAATTTCCGTTCATAATAATCTTTCTTAATATATGCCCAGAATAAATAATAAACTCCTTTCGGTTCTATCATGCAAGCCGCATTAAGATAATTTTCGATTTTATTGATTTCTGGACGTTGTGCCAAAAACGCCTTCTTTCCTTTTAACAGACAAACTGCGGCATAGAAAAAAGTCTCCGCGTTGTCAAAATTATCTTCGATTGCTTTCTCAAAAGCAGGAATTGCCTTGTCATACAATTTCAATTTGAGATAACACATACCTACAGCGTTATTAAGAGTCTTGTCGTCAGGATTATTTTGTAATGCGTTTCGATACGCATTTGCATATTTATTTATTGTAGGCAATGGCATTGAAGCGACACTTGTAAAAGAAGAAATAATAATTGCATTGCCACAAGCAGGACAATTCTTCATCTCGGGCGACAAACTGCGTCCACAACTTGGACATTCTACTATTTGTGCTTGCATCATAGTTTATTGTTGTTTATTAGTAATATTTTATTTCGTTGTTCAGCCAAGCGAAGAGTTTCTTCTGCTTGGGTAAAAATTGTTTCATTATCGTTTTCCGATACTATGGAAAATACCTTATTTAGGATTGTATTTTCTATATCTCTCACACTATTATGAGATTTTAATGGACTTGTTCGAATATAGTCATACAATTGTTCAACTTTCCGAGCAGTGTTTTTTTCAGTTATTTCAGCAAGTTTAAACTTTAATTGGGCTTCGGCTGTCTTAACATATTGTAATTCATGCTCGCGACGTAATTCTTGCTCTTCGGTATCTTTATCTACAGCTCTGACTATAACTAAAACTACTATAAACAATCCGAAAATAATTGTTTGACTAATAATTCCAAATTTGTTCGGGTCGGAATGTAAAACATCGAAAATCCAATTTGCAAAAAATTCAATAATGACATTCCCCGACAAAATATCGATTAACGGATTTATAACAGTTCGTATTACTGCCGGAGAAGTCATAAGAATGAAAAAAACACCAACTATCAGTTCAATCCACCAATAGGTAATACATACATAAAAAACAGACGGTGCCGTATCGCGAGTTGACGCACCTTTTGTCACAAAAGCAGGAGCCAACAATAAGAATAAGAAAGCAACATGGATAAAACCGTAGCTAACCCATGTCGTTATGCTTCGTCCCATGTCAACATCATCTGTTGTCAAGAGGAAAAAGCACACATTAAATAGGAGTATCAATATAACGGCGACAATGCTCCACGTATTTGAAATTAGTCTTTTCATAATTATAGTTGACTTAAAAGTTCTTTCTTTTTATTTTCAAATTCCTCGGCAGTAATAAGATTCATATCTGCCAATTCCTTCAATTGTTTCAACTTTTCCATAACAGGATTTCCTGTTTGTTGTGGCGTTTGCTGAGGTGATTGTTGCTGCATCTGCTGTTGTTGGAAAGGGTTTTGATTGAATTGTTGTTGTGCCATACCTCCGAACATTCCTCCCATTGCCATCCCCATGCCTAATCCTGCTCCTGCTCCCGCTATTCCTCCTGAACCTGGATTCGTAGAAATATTTTTCAAAATGTCAACTTGTTGTTGCGCACCCCAATTTGAACCCAAATATTGCATACGTTTTTTGTCCGTAATCATCTTCTGAATTTCCGGATCATCGTATTCGTCTTTACATCTTGAAATAGAGAATGTTTTAAGTTTTATACCATAATCGTCAAGAATCTCTTGTAAAGATGGCTTCACTTGATTAGCAAATGAAAGTAAATCACCTACATAGTGATATATTTCTTTATATTGCTCCGATTGTAAGCGTTGTAAAGTTTGATTTATAGATGTTGCGATATGCATGGAAAACTCATTCCCAAAATATGCATTCAAACCATCTTGTGTTTCAAAGTCCACATTGTTTCCCAATAATTTTGTAAGAAATTTTTGTGGATTCGAGATTGCTATTTTATATGCTCCACCAGCTTTTATATTTACAGGTCCAAGCATAGGATCTCCGTATCTGATTGGTTGCCGTGTTCCCCATTCAATTTCCTGGCTGTCAGCTTCGCGAACAAAATATACCACGCAATTGAATGTGCTTATCCCTCCCGTAAAGGCATTTCGAAGTCTACTAATAAACGGATAATTCTGAGTATCAAGTTTATATGTGCCACTTGAGAAAACTTGTTCAATATTTCCCTTGTTTATGAATATTGCTTGCTCGCCTGGCATTACAATCACAGTTGAGTTTGTGTTGAAGTCTTCTTCAGGTTGACGCCAAATAAGTAATTCTCCTGGTCCAGAGTTTTTTATGACGTCACTCCAATGTTTTTCACCACCGATGAATGCCGACTCATTTTCATTCCGATTATTAAACAGTCCCATATTTATAAAAATTAAGGTTCGTCAATATGATACGTATATCCTCGGCATGTGTGGAACAATCTATGAATAGTTTTTATCATGCCGATTAATGCTCCATATTGTTTAATTGCCAATATTGCATATTCCGAACATGTCGGCTTTAATAAGCAATTCCTTCTGACATTTTCTGGGGCATAATGTTGATATAGTTCAATAAGTTTTATTAAAATAACCCGTGCTAAAACGAGTAGGATAATTAAACCACCAATGATTCCAATCATCCATCCTTTCCAAAAAACAATTCCTCCTACGATGCACAAATATGCTCCAATAAAAGGAATTGTTTTTGCTATAGTAATATTAGGTCTATACAAAGGACGAAAGAGAACGTAGCCCCGAACTATCTCTTGCTCGTCTTTGCTGATAGCCCTTAGGTCAGTATTACTGGTTTTTCTTTTCACGAAGTTTCGCCTTCATACCTTGAATTGCTCTTTCCGAGTATTCATTTTGCCTCATTGAGCACCAGAATTTATCTCCCATTGCACTGATTTGGAAACGGTCCATATTTACATTCTGACGTTTGTAAGTGTCTCCGCTCAAGCATCCGCCTTCTTCGTACAAAGTATCTTGTTCTACCGTATCTGACGATGTCGAGAAGTTTGTGACATCTTTATAGAAATATTCTTCTGTTGATTCTTTCTTCTCGTTTCTGTCCATATTTAACAGATATTGATAAACATACATTTGTGTATCGCCAAAGAATATCCAAGTAACTTGATATGCCGAACTAACAAATTCATGGTCTTTTTTAATCCATTTTGAATAGTTTCTACCACTTTTCTCATCCCAATAGAAGTTCTCAAAATGAACTGGTTCAATTTCGCTAACCTGACTTTCGTCCAGACCAATTTTTTCCAATGCTTTTTCTTTGGTAATTTTAGCAACAGCTTCTGCAACCTTTTGTCTATACACAGTATCTGACATGGTTTTGAACAATTTTCCAATGCAACCGCCTGCTGGATGGAAATATTTAATGATTTCGATTTGTTCGGGACTTCTTGCGACATCAAAATCGTCAGGAAGATTGTTCTTAAAAAATAATTCTAAGCAACTCATAGTTTTTATAAATTAAAATTAAAAATTTTTTACAAAGAACGGATATTACTTTTAATTTAAATATATCGGCGTGTTCCATTATTGATACAGCTATGTAACAATATTGATACAACAATGTCTGCTATTTTAAAAGATTAGAATACAATTTAAAGAAGTCAACTTTAAGCACTGCCGAAATCTTTAACAATGTAATGGTGTCAATGCTGTAGGATTTAAAAATTCGATAACATTGTATTCGGTTTATGCCCAATGTCTTTGCAAACCAAGTGACGGTACGACCTTGATTTTTCAATTCATTGCATATAATTTTGCCAATATTTATAGATTCCGTCGGTTTCATTGACTTCGGCACTTTTAAGGCTTCGGTCTCATCCCTCGGTAAACTAAAAGCGTGGAACACGTTGTTATACCTTCTGCTGTGGATTCTGGACTACCAACTGGATAGATATGACAATGTCCACGCTTGACGTGAACTTTCATGTTCTACCCTCATCCAGTTTGAAAGTGTCCAGTTTTCAGCAGAGAGAATAAGAGCACAAAGCTCAAATACTATGGTTAATTTCTACTTTGTTTTCTATTTCATAAAATTATTCAATAAACATATAATAAATACTACTGTATATTTTTCGATTCTTATGACTTGTTGTTGAATTTACTACTCGAACATATTCTTGTAATCTGCTTTGCGAATAGTGAATTTCTCGTTCTTTTTAACGCTTTTGGCTTCGGCCGTGTAATCTAACTTCTGGCCATTGTCGCCATAAACGGTTCCTTCCATATAGAGCGGAAAGCCATAGCTCGTTTTTGGCAGATACAGATTTGTGTAATTCATGGCAAAATCGTCGCTTGTCGAAGCCCAGCATGTTCCATTGTACATTGGGTTTATTGTTTTGTAGCCCGAACAGCTATATCCACAAATTGTTTTGCTTCCCGAAAGTTTTTCTACAGCATCGTCGGCAACGACAGTTTGCGTAGCGGCATTCTTGTACGCAAAATAAACTTTGCCCTTTTCGTCAGACGAAAAACAAACCATCACGTTGTTTTTGTAGTCCATCACGGTTATCATGTTTTCAACACCGTAACCAAAATATTCGGCATCTTTATTCATATAATATGTGCAAGCAAGCGTTTCTTTCTCGCCCTGCTCGTTAACCATTACAACCTCGCTATTCACCAACGTGTTGAACACATATTCGTCTTCGAACGGCACCGATGTCATTGCTATGAGCGAATCTTGCCAAGCACCCATCGCTGCCTGGTATTTTTTGTTTTCTTCGGTAAGATGTTGTTCGTACGCACTCAGCTTCTTATTCAAATAGACTTCCATTTGTTTTTCGGCCACCGATTCCACTTTTTTCGTAATGGCATTCGTAACGCCTTGCCCAGCAGCGTTGAGAGCTTTGTTCAATAATTTTCCTTGAGCATTTGCGGCAAAAACCGAAACACTTAAACCAATCAAAAGAAGTACTATTTTTTTCATAATCAAAAAAGGTTAAAATTTGAGCAAATATAAATAAATGAGTAATTTATCGAAAATTTTCACGGAAATACTTTTTTTTTTCGTAAAAGTTATAGATTTGCAAAAAAATTTTAAAGGTTATACGACAATGAGAAAAATTTTATTGAACCTTGCTCTAATTGCTACCGCTGTATTCGGTACAATGAGCGTTTCAGCACAAGAAGCAAAAAGCAGTTGCAATACAAAATGCAACGTTGGATTAGAAATTAAATCATCTGAAGTTTGGCGTGGTATCCAAGTTGGTTCAGGACCAGCATTCAAACCTACATTCGAAATAGCTGCTGGCGGATTCGCAATCGGTGCAGAAGGTACAATGTGTACAGGCGAAGAATTAGGTTTCGAAAGCAATATCTATGCAAAATATCGTTTCCCATTTGATTTGTCAATTGAATTGACTGACTACTATAAGGGCGGTAACTGGTTGGGTGTAAACTTCGACAACATCGCAAAAACTCACACAATTGAACCAGCTATCCGTTACGATTATGGTAAATTGCAATTCTTCGTTGCATTGAACTTCATGGAAGATAAGAAAGTTGACTTCTACGGTCACCTTGCATACGACTTCGATATTTTCAAAGTAACTCTTGGTGCCGGCGAAGGTATTTACACTACAAGCCCAGTATGGGGTAACGGTGGCGACTTCGCAATCTGTAACATCGGTTTGGAAAAAGAAACTGCTATCAAAATCAACGACAACTTCTCTCTTCCAATCAAAGGTGGTGTGACATTGAACCCTGCTACTGAACGTTTCGTAGCTTATGCAGCAATTAAATTCACTAATAAATAAGAATTCCAATGATTAACAGTGCATACGCATACTTCTTCTACTTTTACTTTTACTTTAGCAGTAAAAGCGAGGCTGTGTGTATGTAATTGAATAAATACGATTGTATAAACAAAGCCTCGATGAAAATCGGGGCTTTTTTTTTTGAATAATAGAAATATGAAAATTGCAATTCAAGGTGTGAACGGAGCATTCCACGAAATAGCCGCCAAAGAATATTTCGGCGACGACATTACAACGCTCAACTGCAACCAGTTCAAGGATTTGTTTTCGGCTGTGGAGCACGGCACTGCCGATTACGGCATTTGTGCCATAGAAAATACAATAGCGGGCAGCATTCTCGAAAATTATTTGTTGCTCAAACGTTCAAAGCTGAAAATCATCGGTGAGATTTCACTGCACATCACACAAAATCTTATGGTATTGCCGGGCACGAAAATCGAGGACATTCACGAGGTGTATTCTCATCCCATCGCAATCCAGCAAAGCAAGGATTTTCTCGACAACTATCCTGATATGAAAATCATCAACTGGTCCGACACGGCTTCGAGCGCACAGAAAATCAAGGAAGAGAAACTTACCAATGCAGCAGCAATCGCAAGTGAATATGCTGCCGATTTATACGGTCTTGAGATTTTGGCAAGAAACATTCAGACGCATAAGAAAAACTACACGCGTTTTCTTGCCCTGAGCCGCATTCCCGTCGATAGCGAGGAAAACAACAAGGCATCGATTTGTTTTGAATTGTCGCATCAGCCGGGCTCGTTGGTCGATGTGTTGGCGGCATTCAAGCAACACGAAATAAATCTTACCAAAATCCAATCACTTCCTATTTTGGGAAGTCCTTACCAATACACGTTCTACGTAGATTTGGAATGGAAGGACAAAAACAAGTTCGACGCCGCATTGGCCGCAGTGCTCAAGGTGGTTTCGAATCTTTCGGTCTTGGGAGAATATAAACGTGATGAAAAATTCAATTACGAAATTTTGAACTAATATGAATATTGTAGTTATAGGAACAGGTTTGATTGGCGGCTCTATGGCGCTTTCCGCCCGTGGCTTCGAGACCAAAATCATTGGCGTTGATGCCAGCGAGGAAAACCTGAAAAAAGCAATGGAGCTTGGCATTATCGATATGGCAATGCCATTGGAACAGGCCGTTCAGATTGCCGATTTAATCATAATCTCAATACCTGTCGACGCTGCTCGTGAAATGCTTCCGTCAATTCTCGACAACATCCGCGACGACGCTGTCGTAATCGACACTGGTTCGACAAAAGCAGGCATTTGTGGCAAAGTACGCAATCACCCTCGCCGAGGAAATTTCGTGGCTTCGCACCCTATGGCGGGAACGGAATTTTCGGGACCTACAGCGGCTTTGGTCGGTTTGTTCAAAGACAAAAAAGCAATTATTTGCGAAAAGGAATTGAGCAGCGATTTTGCCTTGAAACGTGCCTTAATGCTATACAAATTGTTAGGAATGAGCGTATTATATATGTCGGCCGAAGACCACGACAAACACATTGCCTATGTGTCGCACCTTACGCACGTGATTGCCTACGCATTGAGTTTGACGGTTCAGGAAATTGAGAAAAACGAGGAAAAGAAAATCTTCGAAATGGCTGGCAGTGGTTTCGCATCAACCGTGCGAATCGCAAAAAGTTCGTCAGCAATGTGGACGCCGATTTTCCGCCAAAACGCCCGCTTCCTGACGGATTCAATCGACAAATACATTGACGTGCTGAATCATTTCAAACAATTGATTGCCGAAGACAAGACAAAAGAATTGTACGACGAAATAAAAGAAGCAAATAGAATTAAAGACGTATTAAAAGGATAATGTATAATCGAAGAGACGCGATTAATCGCGTCTCTTCAACAAAAAATAAATATTTAATTATATGAAAGTAGATAGTATAGAAACATGGGGTATTAACGCAAAGCGTCCTGTAATCATAGCAGGCCCATGTAGTGCAGAATCAGAAGAGCAGGTAATGGAAACTGCCAAAGGATTGAAAGAACTTGGTGTGCAAATTTTCCGTGCAGGTATTTGGAAACCTCGCACTCGTCCAAATTCATTCGAAGGCGTAGGATTTGAAGGATTGGCGTGGTTGAAACGTGTTAAAAAAGAATACGGAATGCTTACGGCAACCGAAGTTGCGTGCCAGAAACACGTGAACGAGGCATTGAAAATGGGTGTTGACATTCTTTGGATTGGCGCCCGTACGACGGTGAATCCGTTTGCCGTGCAAGAAATTGCCAATGAGCTGAAGGGCGTTGACATTCCTGTGCTTATCAAGAATCCTATCAATCCCGACTTGGAATTGTGGATTGGTGCTTTCGAGCGAATTGCCGGTGCTGGAATCACGAAACTCGGTGCCATTCACCGTGGTTTTTCATCGTTCGAAAAAATAAAATACCGCAACGCTCCGCAATGGCAGATGGCGATTGAATTACATCGCCGAATCCCTGAATTGCCAATTATCTGCGACCCAAGCCACATGGCAGGAAAACGCGAATATGTCCAGGAATTGGCTCAAAAATCGTTGGATTTGGGTGCAAATGGTTTGATTATTGAATCGCACTGCAATCCTGATGTGGCGTTGAGCGACTCGAAACAACAATTCACACCGAAAGATTTAGGCGAAATCCTCAACAGTTTGGTTGTTCGTGAACGTGGAACGAATAACGCTGATTACAAGGAAGTTATGAGCGAACTCCGTGCAAAAATCGACGTGCTTGACGAAATGTTGCTCGACACACTTTCGAAACGTATGGACGTGTGCCGCGAAATGGGTAAGACGAAAAAGGAAAACAATGTGCAAGTGTTCCAGTCACATCGTTGGGACCAAATCTTGACCGACAAACTTGCTCGTGGTGCTGAAAAAGGCTTGAGCAACGAGTTGATTGAAAAAACTTTTAAAGCAATTCACCAAGAATCAATCAATATTCAAACGGAAATTGTAAATTCGTAGCCGAAATTAGGCAAAAATGAAGAGACTCGAAATACAAAGTTCCATAGGGAAATCGGAAATATTTGTAGGCGAAACGCTTACAAATGTTTCCAAGTACCTACCTAAAACAGGAAAGATTGCCATCATAACCGATCCTGTCATTCACAAATTGTACGGCGACAAATTTCCGCAAGCCGATATTGTTCTTGAAATTCCACAAGGAGAATCAAACAAATGTCTTCAGTCGCTTGACGTGATTTTTGAACAATTGATAGAGGCGGAATTCGACCGTTCATCGTTCATTTTAGGCATAGGCGGCGGAATTGTTTGCGACATGAGCGGTTTTATCGCCACAATTTTCATGCGCGGTGTGCAATTCGGATTTGTTTCAACAACATTGCTTGGTCAAGTTGATGCAAGTGTGGGAGGCAAAAATGGCGTGAACTTCCGAGGCATCAAAAACATCATCGGCACATTCAATCTTCCAAAATTTGTGATTTGCGAATTAGAAATTCTAAAATCGCTGCCACAAGAGGAATTGCTGAGTGGAATGGGAGAGGTCGTGAAATACGGGGCAATTTATAGCGAATCGCTGTTTTCTTATATTGAATCGCATATCCAGGAAATAAAAAATTTCTCGCTCGATGTACTTGAAAATCTTGTGTACGAGTCGGTTGTGATTAAAGCTAAGATTGTAAGTCAAGATGCACGGGAATCGGGATTACGAAGAATTTTCAATTTCGGTCACACATTCGGCCACGCCATAGAAAAGATTACACATCTGCCCCATGGCTGTGCAGTTTCCGTAGGAATGGTCTACGCGGCAAAATTGTCTGTCTTGAAAGGGAAAATGAAAGAATCAGACTGTGCAAGATTGATAACCTTGCTTTCAAATTTAGGTATGCCAATTTCATGCAACGTCGATGGCTCTGAATTGCTCAAACTTATGAAAAGCGACAAAAAACGCGAAGGCAACGGCGTACACTTTGTATATCTGACAGGCATTGGAGCTTGCTCTGTCGAAAAAATAACCTATGATGAATTAGAACGTGTAGTCAATGATTTGCGTTAGTGTTGTTGAAAAGAGCCCTGAATCTGTAGTCCAGATTGCAAATTCCGCCGAAATGGCAGAAATTCGTATAGATTTATGTGAATTGGACGAAAACACCGTCAAATCAGTGTTTTCGAATATTTCGCACCCTACAATTGCAACTTGCCGACCCGACTACTGCAACGACGAACAGCGGTCATTGCTATTGAAAACAGCCATTCTTTCTGGAGCTTGCTACGTTGATGTTGAAATAGAATCTGCGACAGAGTTTAAAAACGACATTATTTCGTTTGCTCACGAACACGGCTGCAAAGTAATTATTTCGTACCACAATTACGAAAATACACCATCTATTGAAGAATTACGCAACATTATAGACACTTGTTTTTCGCAAAAGGCTGATATTGCAAAAGTTGCCACTACAGCCCTTTCACAACGCGATAGCGCGGTAGTTCTTTCGCTGTATGCGGAATACGAAAATTTAGTTGCTCTGGCAATGGGAGAAAATGGAAAAATTTCACGTATCGCAAACGTATGCCTTGGCAGTCCATTCACATTTGTCGCAATTGACAAACAACATTGCTCCGCCGCTGGTCAGTTGACGGCCGCACAAATGCAGACGATTTTAAATAATTTCAAATAAGATTTCTACTTTTCTTCGTTCAGATTGATGATATAGTCTGAATAAATCTTTTGATACTGTGGTTTCAGTTTCACGCTATTTTCTTGTAAGACATCGTCGTACTGCTGTTTTTCGGCATCGCTCTGGCGAAACATTTTCTTGGCGCTTTCCGACGGTTTTTCGACTGCCGTCTTTGATTCGCGTTCCTTATCCATATCGCGTTCGCGCTCGGATTTGTCAGCTTCGAGCAGACGAGTGAGAATTTGTTCCTGACGCATTAACGTCTGAGGAGTAATATTTTGATTCACAATGTCACGCTCAGTCTGGTCCATCAACCGCTGAATGTCCTTCAATTGTTGAACACCCTCGGGTGAAAGTTCACCTTCTTTCATCATTTGATTTCCCAATTGCTTCAGCATCTGTTCTTTCATAAGCATCTCACTCAACTGTTTCTGCATCTGTCCCGACGGCATTCCGCCATCTTTCATCTGCTGCATCATCTGTTGCATTTGCTCTTTCAGTGATTGTTGCATTTGTTTCATCTGTTGGAACGACGGTTTCTGACCTTTTCCGCTGTTTTTAGGATTCTGACACTGTTGCTGCCCCTCCATTTGTTGTGCCGCCTGTTGTTGCATTTGTTCCAAAACTTCCGAAAACAACAACGCTAAATTATTTGCCGACGTCATCATATATTGCTGACTAATTCGTGCAAGTCCGCGTTGTCGCTGCTCAAGATGGTCGATTACCGCATTCCCGTTTTTATAGATTTCCAACATTTCGTTGTTGATAGTCTGCGAGATTTGCGGAACACGCAGACTAAGCGCATATAATGAATCCTTTATGATTTTGAAATTTTCCCGCAACACATTCTGCTGAAATGCCACCTCGGCATATTTCGGATCGGCATACGATAGTTTGCCTGTCTGCGTCATCAAATCCTCCTGTTGGAACGAAAATGTCATCAAGTTTTCGAGAATTTGCCGCATATTAGCCATGTCTTCCATATTTTGCTGAGCCATCTGCTGTTGCATCATTCCTTGCATGCTCTGAGCCAACTGCTGTGTCTGTTCGGCAGCCTTTTTCATCGATTTTGAAGACTTCGACTGCTGACCTTGTTGTTGCTCGGACTTACTCTGTTCCATAGAATTTTGAATGTCTTGGAATTGTTGTTCAAAATCCTGTAAATCAAACTTTTGCTGTAATTCATCGTTTTTCATTTGAGCATCTTTGTACTCTTTCTCTATGGACTCCAATTCTTTAGAAATTTCGTCTATCTTCTGTTGTATATCTTCTTGATTCTTAGCGTTTTTCAATTCCTCGGCAAGTTTTTGTTGCTCTGTTGCCAATTCCTGCAAACGGTCACTTGTCTTTTGAACCGACTCCTCAACGTCCATCCGCTTCAACAATTCCAAATCGCGGTCAAGCTGCTTGGAAAGCTCCTCGAACGATAGCTTCATCTCCTCCGATTTCTTGATGAACTCGTCTTTGTTGTAATTCTCCATCATTTGGTTGAATTCCTCCATCATTTTACGAAGTTCATCGTCCATCAACGAATTCAACAAATCTTCAATCTCCTTCTGTTTGCGGAGAATTTCCTCGTCGCGTTCCGACAATTTGTTTTGCAAGTCGTTTTTCTGTTCGAGCGACTGCGTGAGTTGTTCCACCTGTTGCTTAATCTGCTCCTGCTTTTGCTTCATCTCATCGAGAACCTGTTGTCGTTCCCAGTCGGAAAGATTTTCGTTGAGCAATTTTTGTTTCAATTTGTCGAAATCCTTTACCAATTCTTGTGTAAGCGACGAAGACTGTTCAAACGACGATTCGATTTGTTTGGAATATTCCTCCTGCATTTTTTCCAACTCGTCCTGCGTAGGAATTACAAAATTATAGGTCGACGTACGTGCCGATTTTCTTCCACTAACAGCATCGTTATCAAACACTTCGAAATAATAATTCACCTCATCTCCTTTAGCAAATTGGGCGAAATCAAACATATAGAAATATTGTTGATGTGCGGTCGACGGCGAAAATTCCAATGGAATACGCTGGGCTTCTGATTCTTTGTCTTTTAGAAAATACACAAATTCCAACGACGAAAAACCATAATCATCTTGGATTTCTCCCTTAAAGTAATACGTGAAATACTGCGAACTATCCTGCTTTTGTTCAACCTGTATAGACGGGCGCAAATCGGGAATAACAGTAAACGTGTACGAAATTATTTCTACCGTGTCGAGATATTTGTTTTTTCCGACTAACGTGTACGGAGTTGTCTGCATAATTCGCTGATTCAAAACAAATTGCCCATCTTTTTTAGTAAATGCTGTTTGAACACCGTTTTCTGTCACAAAAAACAACGAATCGGCATCGGCAGTTTCTACGTTCCACACAATGTTTGTCCCAGCAGGAATAGTAATGTCGCCTGTATTTGAAACATTTACATTGTCAAGACCAGTATACTGTGGAACTGTTGCAGAAATGCCGAAATTTAATAATTGCGGGAGTGGAAATACTTGTAACCGAAACACTTGCGACGAAATGTCCTCGGCATTAAATGAAAACTGTATTGAATTGTTGCAACCACGGAGAACATATTCAAACGACGAGGCCGTTTTTCTCGTCATTAAGAAGTTATTTCCGCCGATTGAAATATTTATGCGTTCTGGTACAAAGCGGCCTTCTACGTGCATTGAAATTGTAAAATCATCGCCTTTTATCACCGACAACGTGTCGTTATCCAAAATAAACGTGAACGGAGCCGGTTTTTCGAAAAACTCGTTATGATTCACAATACGTTTTGCCCCGTCGGCAATGGCTCGCGGATAAAAGATTGACACAAGTACAATCATCAAAATCAACGCAACAAAATATTTCCAATAGCGAAGCAGTTTCTTAAAATCTATAGCCGACTCGAACGGAATCGGGCGGAGAGCTGCAATTTTTTGATTGATTGCAGCTACGGCAAGAGTATTGTCAGCCAACGAAGCATCGTCGGCAAGTTCCAGCGTATTGAGTAACGTGTCTTTAATTTCGGGGAAAAACTGCGTGATTATCCGTGCAGCCTCGGTATGCGTGAGCACCTTCCCTATTTTGTGCATCTGAAAAAACGGGATCAAAATATATTTCACCAACGCAACCGCTGCCAAAACTATTGATGTGTAGAACACCACCGTGCGAACAGTTGTCGGGAAAAATGCAAAATACTCGGCGCAACTAATGACCAAGAAATAGAAAACGCCGATAAGTACAAAAAGGATAAGCCCTTTAATGCATTCATTTAAATAAAACTTGCGTGTGAATTTATCCAATTCACTGATAATGATATGGATATTGGATTTCTCCATAGGCATTATTTAGATAGCCACAATTCAGGGTCTAACTTTTCGAGTTCACGCCAAATCTGCAACTGAAGCACAGTTGAATTTGTCTCGGGGTCGGTATAGATTGTACCAATTTCCTGTTTTGCCTTAACTTGTTGCCCAGCCTTCACAGTGACGGAAATAAGGTTATCGTAAACCGTGTAGTAATTTCCGTGTTTAATCAACACGGCAGTGTTACGACCAGGGATGAGAACAATTTTCGACACGGTTCCATCGAAAATAGCTCGGGCTTTCGAGCCTTTTGTAGTAGCGATTTCCACACCGTTGCTTTCTACCTCAACGTATTCCAAAGTCGCATGCTTGTGACGACCGAATTGTTCTATAATTTTTCCCGTTGCAGTCGGCCACGGAAGACGCCCTTTGTTTTCGGCGAAATTCTTAGAGACAAGCTTTTCTTCTGGTGTCAGCGTACTGACGGAAGTTGTAGTTTTTGTCGTGGTTCCTGAGGCTTTATTCTTTGCGGCGGCGGCCTTACGTTTCGCTTCAATTTCAGCCTTAATCAAATCTTCGATTTGCTTGTTAAGTTTTTTTGCAAGTGCCTGTTTTTGAGCAAGTTTCTTTTGCAACTCGCTTTGTTTTGCCGACAATTTTTTTACCGTAGCATCGGCAAGATACTTGTCTTGTTCCAATTTGTGGGCCTCGGACTGTTTTTCACCGACAAGATTTTTCTTTTTTGCAAGCAGATTCTCCAAATCGTATTTCCGCACGCCAAGACTGTCTTGTAAAGCCTGAATGCGCTCCGACTGCTGAATCATATAATCCGAATAATATTGCAGATATTTCAAACGATTGAAAGCCTGATTGAAATCGTCCGCCGACAAAATGAAAATCAGTTGTTCGTACTGCGAATGTACTTTATACAGCACAAACAACGTGTGATTATAATCTTTTTGAACTTCTTCCAGTTGCACCGTCAATGTGTGAATTTGAGAATTTGTCGATGCTATGTCCTGCTCAATAAATTCAATTTCCTGCTGCAACGAGGTTACATATTTTTTACGTTCCGTAATCTGTTGGCTCAACAACGTGACGCGCTCCATTGAAATAGATTTGCTTTTTTCTGTTTCCTTCAACAGCTTGCTGGTACGCTCAATTTCTTTTTTAGCCTTCGCTGCCTCGGCCTGCACCTGCTTGACGGTTTTTTTCCCTTTTTGGCAAAATCCATCGTACGAAGCACAGAAAAACAAGGCAATCAATATGAAACAAATCTTTCTCATCAATTTTTCAGTTCCATTTTTTGATAGCTACTACTTAAATTGAACGGGAACGACAAATTCTCGTTGAATGTGATTTTTGAATACGTCACGCCAACATCAAATTTCTTGTTCGGCATTTTCGACTTCATATACCATTTTGTCGGAAACGATATTGAGTTAAAATCCTCATAATCTTCGTAATCAATCTTAAATTTTGCATCGTTCATCACATCGTCGGTTGCAAAAATCGTCACATTGTTGATACGATAATTATCATTGGAAACTTGCCATTTCTGCAGCAACGTCAGCATGCTGTTTTTCTTGAATGCCTTTTTCGACGTGGTTTGGAATGTGTATTTGTTTTGTTCAAACGTACGTATCAGTGCCAACGTGTCGCTTACAGGCTCATGCTGGCAGAAGAAAATCTCGTCTAAAAATATAGCTTCAATAGACTTGTAGTCAAATTCTGCCCCGGTTTGCCGCGTGAGCGAATCCAAACGACCGGCATAGTATGTCTTTTGCAATTTTGAATAGAATTTTACACTGTCTCTCGTAATCAGGCAACGAAACATTTCTAAGTTTAGCGTCGGAGCAACCGAAATCCAGATGGCACTGTCGCGTTTTATACGAATAGTACCTTTAATCTGCACAGGAAGAAATTTCAAATCCTTCGATTCAACCGAAAATTTCATCGAAATGGTGGAAAAATTTCCATAATGGCTGGTGATGGAATCGTAGAGCGAAACAATGTCAATATCCTTTGTATTGGCAACGCTCACCGTGTTTTTCGATGAGTGGCACGAACTAAAAAGCAACATCAAAACCAATATATAAACAAGTCTTCGCATCCGTAATTTTTTACAAAATTATCTTTTTTTACCCATTTTCACGTATAAATCGTCTAAAAAGCGTTTATACTCCAAATTTTCAGGGACAAACTTTATTGCTTTTTTGATATTTTCCTCCGCTTCGAAATAGCGGTCTTTCTCGAAAGCAATGTTTGCCAATTCGTAATACACCGCGCCGCTCGACGGTTTTAGTTTAAGACAATCATAATATAACGCAGTAGCCTGGTCGAAATTTTTTCTGTTTTTTTCGAGATTCGCCTGCACGAACATTTTTTCAAATCGAACCATCTTTGCGTCATATTTTACTGAATCCTCGTATGTCTTTAGCTTTTGCGAAAAGCACTGACACGACACCAGCAATAAACTTACCGACAAAAATCCTTGTAAAATTCTCTGTTTCATAAAAAACGTTCCATGCAAAGAACACGAAAAAAGTTGAATTTGTAATAGTTTTAAGAGAAAATTCTATGCAAATTCCAATAGCTTTTTTGCCAGAAATCAGTTAAATTTTTCGAGCAAAAATGTAAAGATGATTAAATTATTCAATTCTTTACAAATAAAAATGCCACGAATTTGACGATTGACCATATTTTTTGTGCAGATCTCTCACTTCGCTATGCTTCGTTCGAGATGACGGTCTCACTCCTTCTCCCTTCTATTAAATGTAATGCGTCATTCCGTAGCCGAGCATCGCGAGGCAAGGAATCTCTACATTCTTATTAATTGCTTAAAAATTCGGCGGAACTGCACCAGCCCCGCCGATTGAAAAGAAGGTTTTAGAAAAATTGTTTATTCTACAATAAAACGACCTGTAAAACCTTGAACTTCGTAGAAATACATTCCTCGTTTATAGTTTGCCACGTTGAGTCGAAGATTATCTTGCATAGCGTTTACGATTCTGCGTTCCACCACACGACCGCTTGCATCGGTTATGACCATTTCTGCATCTTCCACGCCCGAAACATTATACGAAAGGTTTACAAACGTTTTTGCTGGATTTGGAAACGCCGAAAGCGTTGAATTTGAAATTGTTGCAGATTTTAATTGATTAGGATTAACTGTTGTGGGAACAGAATAGATTTCATATGTTGATGTTGCCTTACCTTTCTCATATCTACTTATTATGATATATGCTTGATTATTAATTAAATAAAGACCATTATGCCATCTCATATAACGTGCGTTTCCAAAATCTTTAATAATATTTCCTTTTGAATCTAATAACACTAACTTTTCAGAATAATTAGCAAAATCATCATCTTTAGAAACATAGCTCACCATACATTCTAACTCATCATCATTATTAAAAATATGTTGCGAAAATTTACAACGTTCTTCCTTATCTCGAATTTCGAGCTTATATCCATCAAATGAAGGCACTTTAATAGTTTTCGTAATAATACTTGAAAAATCACCAGAATAAATTTTCAGATTAATAGAATTTGTCTCTTCATCAAACTCTTGTTGCATAAATCCATCAATTCCAGATAAATTATAAATTTGCATATCGCCTCCATAATCATATTCACTATATACTGTCCCAGCAAAATAAACATCATTACTTTGTTGGCTACTGAATGTAGAAACCAACTCAATTTGAGCAAACACAGCACTTGACGAAATAAGTAACATAATCGTCGTTAAAAATTTTGAAACTGTTTTCATTGTTTTATCCCTAATTCGTGTCGGGCGCAACCTCTAATTAATAATATAAAATGTTAAAATAAAAAAAGCGGACTCATTCATCCGCTCTTGAGGTCTACCACAACCCTACCAATAGATAAAAAAGTCCGCTAAATAGAGAACTTTCTATCCCATTGGAGTCTTAAAAGTGGTAGTTTCAAGAGTCAGAATAGCAAATTGCCAATATTTATTTGTATTTCTAATTTTTTTACGTCATAGGCATATTATTTTACATCGATTCAACCATTAAATCTTTCCGCCCGATAAGGCTAAAAATCGTTATTCTATTGTCTTCATTCAATATTCTGAGTGTACGAAGAATTTCGTTCAACGTGGAACCGCTCGTGGCAATATCGTCAATTATCAGGATATTTTGCTGTTTTATGGCCGCACACAATTCTTTATCTGCTTCAGTCTTAAACTGCAAAAAATGCTGAATATATGGCCTAAAACGGCTTTTTTTAACGTCTTTTGCAATTGTGAAATAATCTTTCTTGTGAATCAAATCCATCATTGTGTCAATAGATTTTTTCACTTCTAATTTCTGTGGTTCAGTGTAACGCGGACGACCATTTTCCAACGTATCATTAAGATACTGTTTTTCGTACGCGTCAATGTCGAACGTAATATTTTCGGGCATTGATTTCACCAATTCCAAATATTGCAGAGTAGGTTGTGAAAAACGATAAATATACCGCAACATATATTGATTCAGCACGCTTGACGATTCAGGCATAATGACCAAATCGTAATCGTATAGATTTATTTTTTTATGAAGATTGTTTATTGCCTTTTGAATGAAATATGTCAGATTTTCGTTTTTTGGCAACGATTCCGAGAATTTCACATATTTGATAAACGCACTCCGAACGTTGCCGTCAACTTCGTCGGAAAATTCATATCCGTAGTAAAAACATTTTCCAAATGCTTCAACTTGGTAACCTTCGCCAGTTAAACGAATGATGTCGTTCACGCCATCGTGTTCAAAATCAAACACAAAGCAATTTTTTTCTATGTCGAAAGTTACACCCATTCTTACAACTCATTATAATCCCCAACGCTCAGTTCTTCGGCAGCTTTATTCATTTTTACCGAATTACCAACCATGGAATTTGTAATATTCACATTTGCCAACACGCTGTTAGTTTGAATGATAGAGTTAGAAACAACGGAATTTGAAATTTTCGTCCCCTCTCCTACCGAAACATACGGACCAATTACAGAATTGACGATTTTAGCCCCTTTTGCTATGCAACACGGCTCAATTATCTGCGAACTGACTATTTCTGCCTCTTTTGAAATTTCGCTTCCACAATTCACCAAAACGCGTTGATTCGTTTGAACTGTGGCATTTTTATTTCCACAGTCCAACCATTCATTCACCTGACCCGTATAGAACTTCAATCCTTTGTTCTTCATATTTTCCAACGCGTCGGTCAACTGGTATTCAGTACCTTTAATTACATTATTATCAATCAAATACTGTAATTCTGCACGAAGATTTTTGCCATCTTTGAAATAGTAGATTCCAATGATTGCCAGGTCGGAAACAAATTCCTTAGGTTTTTCAACAAAGTCGGTAATCATTCCATCATTATTGAGTTTCACCACACCAAACGCCGACGGATCGGCAACTTTTTGTACCCAAATAATGGAATCTTTTGTTGTATCAAGATTAAAATCGGCAACAAACAAGGTATCGGCAAATGCTACAACCACATTGTCGCGCAAGGAATCTCCGGCACACAAAATTGCGTGAGCCGTACCTTTCGGCTCCTCCTGATAACAAATTTTTCCCGTCGCACCCAACGATTTTGCTATGTTCAACAACATTTGTTCAACATCTTTACCAAAACTTGGATGAATGATGAACGCAATTTCATCGATATTTTGCTTACAAACACGGGCAATGTCTTCAACCAAACGTTGTACGATAGGTTTTCCCGCAACGGGAATCAACGGTTTAGGAATCGAAAGCGTATGAGGACGCATTCGTTTACCCATACCAGCCATTGGAATAATCAAATTCATAAATTCTATATTTTTTATTGTAGAGACGCGATTAATCGCGTCTCTACATAATTAATTCATAATTATTTCACCCCAGTGTGTCCAAATCCGCCTTCGCCTCTCACCGTTTCCGACAATTCTTCAACTTCAACGATTTCGGCTTTGGCATATTGGGCAATCACCATCTGGCAAATTCGTTCTCCATCGTTAATGGTAAACGGTTCAGTGGAAAGATTAGCCAAAATAGCTTTAATCTCGCCACGATAGTCGGCATCGATTGTTCCCGGAGAATTAAGCACCGTAATGCCGAATTTTGCGGCCAAACCGCTTCGTGGCCGAATTTGTGCTTCGTAACCTTCGGGCAGTTCTATAAATAATCCCGTAGGGATTATAGCACGTTGCATAGGAGCTAGCACTACTGGTTCGTCAATATTTGCACGCAAGTCCATTCCTGCCGAATATTCCGTGGAATACGCCGGCAACTGATGTTTTGATTTATTTACAATCTTAAGTTTCATTACAACTAAAATTTTTGTGAAATGTATTACAAATTTTGGAAACGACCAACCATTTTTCTGCCACAGTTTTCAAAACCCTTTCCACACCATAAAAATATTATATTTTATTTATTTAAAAATCTATGATTGTTATTATATGCTGTGAATTGGTTTTTATTTTTTTTCGATTTTGCTTGTTTTGAACACAAAAAGAAAGTTAAGAACAAATATAAACAGGTTATGAAATTCTTAAATTTCTGAATATCAGTCTTAATTTTGAATTATTAACAAACGCCTTCTGTATCTGATAAACATCGATTTGTTTATTATTTTTTCCGTGTTCACTTGTTCTTTTTTATGTTTATAATTTCTCAATCAAACAAGATAATTTTTTTGCATAATTCAAATTCTTGTTTATCGAAACAGATTTTGTTACTTCCAAAAATTTTAGCATATTTTTATTGGAAAATTTATTCACTAAATTTTCGTGGTTGTAAACAGAAATGAACAGGGTGGTGAACAACTATGCTGCTTTCTTTGCCAATCGTAATTCGTTGAAAACCGTCAATCCTGCAAATGCCAATACTAATACGGTTTTTACTGTGTATGAAAGAATTACGTTGTCAATCACAATGAATTTGTCGGCTACGAAGAATATGCCCGCAAGAATGAAATAATATGCCAAAGCTCCCAATTTATACGGGATTCCGTAGTGTTTTTGACAAAGATTGTACGACAGCACCGCCATAAGTACGTAGCACGCCAATGTTGCCCACGCACAAGCAACATATCCATAAATTGGAACGAATATCATATTGATTGCCAATGTGATAACGGCTCCGAATCCTGTGATTCCTATGCCGAATTTCGTCTGGTTCGTAACCTTGTACCAAATCGAAAGATTAAATACGATGCCAAGGAAAATGTTCGCCATCAAAAGCACGGGAATTATGTTCAGTCCTTCGTGGAAATTGCTGCCGATGAAATGTTTAAATATGTCAATGTAAAGTATTATTACAAGGAATAAGAATAACGTAAAGATTGTGAAGTAGTTCATAATCTTGGCGTAAATCTGTCGTGAATCTTTTTCTTTCATTCGTGAGAAGAAGAACGGCTCGGCGGCGAAGCGGAATGCTTGGTTGAAGATGGAAATAATCATTGCCAACTTATAGTTTGCCCCGTAAATTCCCACTTGCGAAAGAATGTATTGCGACGCGTCCTGACCTTCGGGAACAGTAAGGAAATAACGGAGCGAAACTCGGTCATACACTTCGTTTATGCTGCCGGCAAGTCCCGAAATGAGCAACGGCCACGAGTAGCCAAGAATCCGTTTGAGTAATTCATAGTCAAACCCGTTGCGGGACTTGATAATGTCGGGCAAAAGCAAAAGTAGCGTAACGACGCTTGCCGCAAGGTTCGACACAAAAATCCACAGCACGTCGGGTTGTGCGAAATGCGCAACAAACCATTCGTTGGAACTTGATTTTGCTATTTGTGGGAAAACAATGATGAGCAATAAATTAAGTCCAATGTTTATGCCGATGTTCGTGAGTTTTATTGCCGCAAATTTCAGTGCCTTGTTTTCGTGGCGGAGTTTGGCAAACGGCACGCTGGTGAACGCGTCAATGCCGATTATGATTGCCATTATCAGAATAAAATTCTGATGTTGCTCGTAACCAAGTATTGATGAAATGGGAGAGAGGAACAAATACACAAGTCCCACAAATATTGCCGACGACGAAAACAGACTCGTCATTATGGTTGAAAACACCTTTGGCTGGTCGTCCTTGTTCTGCACAAAACGGAAGAATCCCGTTTCCATTCCATATGTGAGGAAAATCATAAGGAATACTGTGTAACTGTACAATTCGGTTACCACGCCGTATTCCGACTGCGAAAAACACCGCGTGTAAAGCGGCACAAGCATAAAGTTAAGGAAACGACCGATTATGGTGCTTAGCCCGTAAATTGCCGTCTGACCCACTAATTTTGATATTATTCCCATAGCATTTTTTAGACAGCCAAAGGTACGCATAAAATTGAAAATCGTACACAAAAACTTATTCTACTGATTTTCAACAACGTACAAAAAAAAGAAAGGAGCGAAATTGCTCCCGCTCCTCAAAAATGATGTTCAAAAGCACATTATAATTTTTTAATTTCTTCTATAAAAGCATAAAGAGGAAGGTTTGTCATCCATTGTTGTTCATCTTTTCCTTTCATAGATAACCGTAAAGCGGTCAATTGAGGATTTTTGTCAATGATTGCTTTGAGAGATTTTGAACGTGTGTTTTCTTCGGATTTCACTTCGATGGGGAAAACAGATTTTGTACCTTGTATTACGAAATCAACTTCGGTGTGAGCATCGTCCGATGAGTAGTAGAATGGTTGAATATTATTGCAAATCAGCGAATTACAGACGAACAATTCTGTAAAAGCACCTTTATATTCTTTGAAAATATCGTTGCTGGTTAGCATAACTTCAGCCGAAGCCCCGACCATTGCTCCCATAAGACCAGTGTCGAGTGTAAACAATTTAAATGATGAAAAATCTTCATAAAATTTGAGTGGAGAGGCTATCTTAGTAACCCTGTTTATTTTATAGACAAGTCCTGCATCGATTAGCCATTGAATTGCCATCTCAAAATTATTTGCCCGAGCACCTTTTTTCAAAACGCCATAGATAAATTTTTTGTTTTCTTTGGCAAGTTGCGAAGGAATGGAATTCCACACCATATTGATTCGTGGGACTTGATTTGTGGGAGCGTGTTTTGAAAAATCCCTTGTATAATCAAAAAGAATCTGTTCTTGAAGATGACGAATAGCCTGTGGACCGTCTCCATTCACAAAACTTTGTACCACAGCTGGCATTCCGCCAACGTAATAGTATTGTCGCAAAAGGTCTATCAGTTCATCACGGAGCAGTGGAATAACCTCCCAGTTATTGGTTCGAAGGCAGTCAGCAATTTTTTGCTTTCCCAACGCTTCAATAAACTCGTTGAACGACATTGGGTACATTTTTATCATATCAACTTTTCCCACAGGAAACGAAACTTGTTCGTGCAACGAAATGCCTAAAAGAGAACCCGCAACTACAATCGGATATTCAGGAGCATCTTCGCAGAAAAATTTTAAAACATTGAGTGCCTTGGGTGATTCTTGAATTTCATCAATAATTATGAGTGTTTCATTGGGTGTTATGTCTATCCCTGTAAGGGCGGAAAGCGTTAAAATGATGGATTGTACACTTGCTTCACTTTCCAAAATCTTTTTTGCTTCCTCATTTCTGTCCAACGATACGTAAACATATTTGGAAAATTCTTGTTTTGCAAACTCTTGTAAAACATATGTTTTTCCAACCTGTCGAGCACCATTGAGAATCAATGGCTTTCTTCTTTTATTTAATTTCCACTCAATCAGCGAATTATAAACACTTCTCTTCATTCGATTAACACTTTTCGGGACGAACAATCAGTGCAAATATACACTTTTCGGGACGAATATCACCAACAAGATGACACTTTTCGGGGGATAAATAGAAAAATTTTACGGAAAACGTTTAAATTTGTATAAAATAACGGAGAGTTTATGGCTTTCCGTTAGTAATATAACGAATAAAGCATTTTCCCAAGAATTTTACATTTTTATTGCTTCTAAACAAGTATATTGGAAAATTTGTATTTTTGTGTCCGTTAGAGGTTAGTTTTATTTGATTATCAATTAAATGCAAATAAATTTTTTCCAAGAGGACTCCAAATTTCCTACGGGACTACGAAAAACTTCGTTCCGTTCCATCGTTCAAATTATTGTCCAGAATGAGTCGAAAAAGAAAATCGACTACATCAATTTCATTGCTTGTTCCGACAATTACTTGCTTGGCATCAATCAGAATTTTTTGAAGCACGATTATTATACCGACATTATCACGTTCGATTATTCTGAAACGGAGATTGCTTCTGATATTTATATGAGCATGGATAGAATTGCGGATAATGCGAAACAAAACAAAGTGACAAAGTTAAACGAGTGTTATCGAATTTTGATTCACGGAGTACTTCATTTAGTCGGCTATAAGGACAAAAATCCTGCCGACAAGGCTGTTATGACACAAAAGGAAGATTATTATTTGCGTTTGGTAGAATAAGATATGTTACAAGAATACGATGTAATTGTTGTTGGTGCCGGACACGCTGGCTGTGAAGCCGCTGCCGCTGCTGCTCGTCTGGGTTCGCAGACGTTGCTCATCACAATGGATATGACAAAAATGGCGGCAATGTCGTGCAATCCTGCCGTGGGCGGTATTGCAAAAGGGCAGATAGTCCGCGAGATTGATGCGCTTGGTGGTGCAATGGGAAAAATCACCGATGCGTCGTCCATTCAGTTTCGAATGTTGAACAAATCGAAGGGACCTGCTATGTGGAGTCCTCGTTCGCAAGCCGACAGGGCGTTGTTCATCAAACATTGGCGCGAAGAATTGGAATCTATCCCGAATCTTGATTTTTGGCAAGATGCAGTTTGCGAACTGTTGCTTGACAAAGATAGAGTTGTTGGCGTAAAAACTGTTTGGGGAATTTCTATCAAGGCAAAGTCTGTGGTTTTAACCAACGGAACTTTTTTGAACGGCTTGATGCACATTGGTCGTTCGCAAGTCGAAGGTGGTAGAATAGGGGAGTTGCCTTCGTATAAACTTTCCGATCAAATTCGTGATTTTGGATTCGAGGTTGGAAGAATGAAGACGGGAACACCTGCTCGTATCGACGGAAGAACGATTGATTTTTCTAAATGCAAGGAACAAAAAGGTGACGAAGAAATTGGTCAATTTTCGTTTGTTCCACGTGGAACAATTAAACGATTGCCTCAGTTAAGTTGTTGGATGACCTACACGAATCCGCAGGTTCACGAAGTTCTTCGTTCTGGTTTTGCAGATTCGCCGTTGTATAATGGAACAATAAAAAGTATTGGCCCTCGATATTGCCCGAGCATTGAAACAAAATTGGTGACGTTTGCCGACAAAGACAAACATCAGTTGTTTTTGGAACCAGAAGGAATTAACACGTGCGAATATTATTTGAACGGATTTTCATCGTCGTTGCCAGCCGATGTGCAATATAAAGCAATGCGTCTTCTTCCTGGCTTGGAGAATTGTAAGATTTTTCGTCCTGGCTACGCCATTGAATACGATTTCTTTATGCCGACACAGCTCACGGCTTCGTTGGAGACGAAAATGATACAGAATTTGTTCTTCGCCGGACAAATCAACGGAACGACTGGCTACGAAGAAGCGGGTGCACAAGGTTTGATTGCCGGAATCAACGCTTCGCTCAAGGCGTCGGAACGTGAGGCATTCATTCTTCATCGTGACGAGGCGTATATTGGCGTGTTGATTGACGACCTTATTACCAAAGGCGTGAACGAACCGTACAGAATGTTTACTTCCCGTGCGGAGTTCAGAATCTTGCTCCGTCAGGATGATGCTGATGTCCGTTTGACGCCAAAAGGAATTGAACTCGGTTTGGTTGACGATGTTCGCAAGCAGGCGTTTGAACATAAAATGGCTGCTGTTGAGAAGCTCACGAATTACGTGAACGAGAAAAAAATGACAATGGCACAGGCAAATCCAATTCTTGAGTCACTCGGAAGTAAGCCCTTGTCGGAATCGACGAAACTTGCGTCGCTTATTGCTCGCCCGAATGTTTCGGTAAAATGTTTCCACGTGGAACAATCTGATTTTATCGAAACCGACGATGTTGATTGGGATGTTGTGCAAGAGTCTGTGGATATTAATATAAAGTATTCGGGCTACATAGAGAAAGAACGGCAGATTGCAGAAAAGATTTCTCGTTTGGATTATATCAAAATCAAAGGAAAAATTCCGTACGAGAAAATTGAATCACTCTCGACCGAGGCACGGCAAAAACTCACGAAGATTGACCCCGAAACCATTGGCCAAGCATCGCGAATCAGCGGTATTTCTCCGGCAGATATAAATGTTTTGTTGGTGTATTTAGGAAGATAATAGTTATTTCTTCGCATCTTGTACCAGACGGATAGGCCGCCTGTATGTGCGGTAGTCGCTGTCTGTGTACACACCGTCAATGTAGTAGTTTAGACAGTGGGCGTAGTCGCTACCACTAACTGAACTCGACCAGAGGTAGCCGTAGGAACCCACATCGTGCACGTTTGTACTGTCGCGGTAGCCAGCAGCAGGAAGAAAAATACTGTTTCCATTCTTTTTGCTTGTCGCCTTATAACCCCATACTCTTTTCTTTTTAGTCCATTTCCACTTGCAATTATCAATCAACTCTTGAAATTCTTCTTTTGTGGGTAATCTGTTCCCGTTATTCTCTAACGTTAACGCATTGTCAAATGTATAATACTCGCCATTTTCTTCTGGAGAATTTGCTCCGACGTTACACGTAGCCCATTTAACGCTTAATCCTAAATCAACAAACTCGTTCTGCGCCTGTACATTAAACGACGCTACGATCAACGTCAAAAGACATAAAACACTTGTAAAAAAGAAACGTTTCATATTGTATCAATTAAACAACTTCAAAAATAAGATTTTTTCTTGTTACTTTTTCTCTTGAAAGAAAGAGTTATTTCTTCACATCCTGCACAAGACGGACAGACCGCCCGTCGTAGCGGTAGTAGTAGCTCGTGCGCACGTCGTAGCTGCCGAAGTTCAGACAGTACGCGCTGTAGTCGTCGTTAGCCGAACTCGACCAATAGAGGCCGTAGGAACCAACGTAGTCCACGCCCGTCCCGTCACGGTAGCCAGCAGCAGGGAGAAACACCGCACCGTTCGCTTCCATCTTGCTCCATTCGGAAGCGGAATATGTGTTTTGCGACCAACCGCCTTCTCCATACGTAAATGTAACTCCTGTTGGCAATGTCCAGTTGTCTGGTAACAAAATCAGTCCGTTCACACCATTCACAGTCGCCGTTCCGCGCAAATAACGGGCATCGCTTCTATTTGAAATCACATAGTTCCATTCGCTATTCGTCAATGTACGCCACAATCCTGTTTGGTTTCCGCCATTGGAAATCTTGTTATATACCCCCCAATCGGCATTTGCATAACTACCTGTCAGATTCTTGGAATACGAGCCGCCTGGATAATAATCTTCGTAGTCTGTACTTGTGCTATATGGTTGATACGCATTAGCACCGCTATTCCAACACGAAGTTCCCCAACCAAACAAATCTATCCAACCGCTATAAGAGCTTGAAATGTTGGAATTATTGTCGCCAATCATATCATATTGATTATCAGCAAATTTCCAAGTGCCAGTGCTTGCCCGATATTGCAAGTTTCCTTGCGAGAAATAGACCTTGGTCCTGTCGCTCACCGAAAAAGCGGCAAGAATTGCACCGTCCTTTATAGGCGCCTGGGCTTGGGCTACAAAGGATAGCAATAGTAATGGTAATAAGGAACGAAAAAGTTTCATAATCAAAAATGTTTGGAGTTCAAAAATAAGATTTTTTCTTTACTTTTTGTCTTCAGCGACAAAAAGTAACAAAAACCGCCGTCGACGCCACATCTTCGCTAAAAAACAGTTCATTCCGCTAAACTCTCGAAATGGCGCTGACACACAACCCACGCCGCCAAGCCGAGAGTTCTTTACGCTCCATTCTCTGTTTTTCTTAACGCTCATCTGTGGAGTCGAACCTTCATTGTATAGTAAAAAACATAAAATAGCAAAATACACGTTTCCCTTTACCACTCGACATTCGACTGAGCTGCGGAGCGTCAAGAAAATCAATGGAGTGCAGCGTAAAAAGAGTTGGTGCCCTAATACATGACGGCTTGCACTACGAAAGTGCGGCACTTCAACTCTTTTAGCGGAACGCAGTTGATTTTTAGTGGAGCAGGTCCGTCGGTGGTTTTTCTTTGGTTCGTTTCTTTTGCCACCAAAAGAAATGAACGGAAAAAATGTATATTTGCGAAAAAAATATTGTGAAAAACAAAGAAATCACGCTAACTCTTGCCAATGGGACAAAATTATGTTTGTCCCCTGCCGATTCTTCTGCCTCGTATGTCGGGCTTTTTGTCGCCTCTGGCTCGCGGCACGACGGCACCATGCTTGGCGTTTCGCACCTTATTGAACATGCAATTTTCAAGGGAACCGACAAACACTCCTATTCCGAACTGATGAATATGGTGGAGTCGGTGGGCGGCGAAATGAACGCCTACACTGCCAAGGAAGAAACGTGCTTCCAAATCGCTATTGCCAACAATCACGTGGAAAAGGCGTTTTCGGTCTTGAGCGAGATTTTCTACGATTCGATTTTCCCGGAAGAGGAACTCCGTAAGGAAAAAACCGTGGTGATTGACGAGATAGAATCGTACGAAGATGTCCCCTCCGAGATGATTTACGACGATTTCGAGGAACAGTTATTCCAAGGTCATTCGCTGGCGACGAACATTCTTGGCACAAAATCATCCGTTCGCAAAATGACGCGTTCCGATGTGATGGAAACGTATAAAAAACTCTATCGCCCAAGTCGGCTTGTGGTATCGTATGTGGGTGGGGTGGATTTGAAGACGATTACAAGTTTTGCTGAAAAATACTTTGGTCAAAACGCTGAAAAAGAGCAAGATGCTATTGCAAAAAATCCATTCGTTCCACGTGGAACGAATTTCAATATTGTAAAAAACAAAAAGACTCATCAGGCGCACTGCGTGCTGGGTTCGTATGCTCCGGCACTTTCAAGTGGATTGAAATTTGCTGCTTCGTTGCTGACGAATATCTTGGGTGGGCCATCGTTTAATGCGTTGCTCAATCTGAAACTCCGTGAGGAACAGGGACTTACGTATAATATCGAGGCAAATTATACGGCCTATTCCGACACTGGCGTGTTTGCCGTGTACTTCGGGACGGATTATTCAAAGGTGCCCTTGTGCCGACAGATTATTGATGATTTGTTCCAATCGGTTATTGAAAAAGGATTTGAAGAGCGGCAGTTGGCTGCTTATAAGCAACAGATTCTTGGCCAACTCGCTGTCTCCGACGACAACTATATGTCGCTTATGCTGAATAATGCAAAGTCTTTTTGGTGGTATGGTCATGTGGATTCGTTTCAGGAAATTGCACAAAAAATCAATGCAATTTCAAACGATGAAATTAAAACCGTAGCTAAACAAATACTTTCACCCGAAAAAATTAACGTACTGATATACAAATGAAAGAGGATATAAAAAAATGCTGTGAGATTCTCCGCTCCGGAGGCACAATTCTGTATCCAACCGATACCATTTGGGGAATTGGCTGCGATGCGACAAATGCCGTGGCAATCGACAAAGTGTATAAAATTAAAAATCGTGACGGAAACATTCCGTTGCTTGTGCTGGTCAATTCTGTGGCAATGCTCGAACGCTATGTTGTTGATATGCCGCAGGTTGCGTACGATTTGATTGATTGTGCCACATCGCCAATGACAATCATTTTTGACAAGGCACGAAACCTTCCTGAAAATCTTGTAGGACAGGACGGCAGCATCGGCATCCGTGTGACGAACGAACCTTTTACCGACCAGCTGATTCAGCAATTCCGAAAACCGATAGTTTCCACTTCGGCGAATATCCACGGAAATCCGACGGCGGAAATCTTTCAGGATATTGATGGTCGAATAGTTGATGCCGTTGACTATGTGGTGAAGTATCGTCAAAACGATATGAAAAAAGCAAAAGCTTCACAAATCATAAAATTATCAAATAGCGGGCAAATTCAAATTATTCGAAAATGACAAAAGACGAAGTTTTACAGCAATCATTTTCCCATTCGGTTGCCATCCAGGTCCGTTTCACCGATATGGACAGCAACGGCCACATCAACAATGGCGTGTATCATTCATACTACGATTTGGGACGGATGCATTATTTTAAAGAAGTACTTCAGGCAAAGACGTCTAATACATTGATTTGTCAGGTAAATACCACATACGTTGCACCCTTGTATCTGACGGATGAAATCTGTGTGAAAAACAAGGTTGTTCGTTGGGGAAATTCCAGTTTCGACATGCTTCAGGCAATTTTCAAGAAAACAGCTGATGGCGAGCAACTTGCAAACTTTTCTGTCACGACGTTTGTGCATATCGAGAATGAACGACCTGCGCCTGTCCCAGAACAGTGGAAACATTCAGTTAGCACTTGGGGAAAAACTAAATAAACAAAATCTATAGATTTTGTAATTTGGTATAGAAAAAATTGATAGATACACAAAAATCATACATTTGTATGATGATTTTTGCTAATGATAAAAAGAATTGAATATATAGTAAGGCATATTTTATCGTGGTGTGTGCTGATAATAGTTCCTCACCTATTCTCTGCTAATCCGCTCAGTTTGAATTTGTTGCTTTTTCATGCTTTGTTGTATGTTGCTCCAATTACCATATTTTATTTGCATTCAGACATAATTGTCCCATATTTTTTTATCAAACGGCACTATTTGTATTATTTTAGTTCGGTACTTGTGTTGTATGGAATTTTTTTCTTCATCAATGATATGATGAGTCCCCTGCTTGAAAAGATGGTTGCTATTCTGAGCGTTGAGAATCCGTCAATCCATGTTCTGAAAGGCAAGCAGATGATAACCTCTCGTTCGTTTGTGTTTTTTATTACTTTGGCTGCGAGTGGTATGTATGGTTATTCCGTTCAAAATGCCAAAAGAGAACAGGTGCTCAAGGAAATGGAACGTCAACAGGTCGTTTCGAATTTGCAATTGCTTAAGTCGCAGTTGAGCCCGCATTTCCTGTTCAATGCCATGAATAGCCTCTATTCGCTTTCGCTTAAGAAATCAGAGGAATTACCGAATGCTATTCTTACATTTTCCGATTTGCTTCGCTACAATACTTACGATAGTTCCGAGGACTTTGTGGATGTGGAAAAGGAAATAGAATATCTGCATAATTATGTTAAAATTCAGAAACTACGTGTGGCTGAGGGAAGTACAATTTTATTCGACGAAGAAATTGACAAAAACGCATCGGTGCAAATTGCTCCGATGATTTTGATTCCTTTTGTGGAAAATGCGTTTAAGCATGGACGTAGTCCTGAAGGAACAGTTGATATAATTGCTAATATTCGGGTGTCTGCCAATGAAATATGTTTTTCAATTGTAAACAAATTATTCGTTTCTGGAACGAAAGATTCTGCTCACGGCATTGGGATTCAAAATGTGAAAACACGACTACAGTTGATTTACGGGCCAAAACACCATCTTGAAATTCACGAAACGGAAACTGACTATAGGGTTGATTTAAAAATTGATATATGATACGGTGTTTGATTGTTGATGACGAACCATTGGCTCGGGAGATTTTAGGACAATATGTTTCGCAAAGCGATGAGCTTCAATTGGTTGGTGCTTGTAAAAATGCCAACGAAGTTGTTGAGTTGTTGCAAAAAGAGTCTGTAGATGTGCTGTTTCTCGATATTCAGATGCCAGGAATCTCGGGCATGGCTCTGATGAAGTCTTTAGAAAATCCGCCACTTGTTGTATTCACAACTGCATACGACCAATATGCCGTGGAAGGCTACGAAGTGAGTGCCGTCGATTATCTGCTGAAACCGATTTCTCCCGACCGCTTTAAAAAAGCTGTAGAAAAAGTTAGAGAAATGATTCAGTACAAAAAATCTTCAAGCAGAGATTTAAATTATATGTTTATTCGTGCTGATTATCAGGACATAAAAGTGATGTTCGATGATATATTATATGTGGAAGGGTTGAAAGATTATGTAAAGGTTGTTACGAAAGAAAAACGCATTATAACCTTAACAAACATCAAGGGCATGTTGGAAAAATTACCGCAGGACAGATTTATTCGTGTACATAAATCGTATATCGTTGCTAAAGACAAGGTTCAAACCGTAAAAGGGACAATCCTTACAATAGACGATAAAGAAATCCCTATAGGGCTTACATTCAAGGATAACTTTATGAAAGGGATGAATTTAAAAGACAAGTGACGGTATAATTTATTTTCTAAAAAAATGTCTTGTTACAATCTCTCCGTTTTTCAATGAAATAATGGCGTAGTGCATTCCTTGAGGCAGCGCCGCAATCGGATATGAGTTTCCGTTCATCCGTGTTGGATGGTGAATTTTCCCTTGTGCGTCGCTGAATTTTACACTTTCGTAATCGCCTTCGATTGTAATGAAATCTGTAGCGATAGTAGGATAGAGGCGAATGTATTCGCTATTGCCGACGTTTATGGCTTGTATGTTCGAATAAGAATAATCGCCATTATAGTCGGTTTGTTTCAGGCGGAAATACATCAATCCGCTGAATGTGGCTAGCATTGAGTATTCATAGTAATTGTTCGTCGACGACGTACCTGCACCAGCAATCTGTGCCACCTCGTGGAACGAAACCCCATCAATACTTTGCTCTATGGTGAAATAGTCGTTGTTGGTCTCGGTGGCAGTTTCCCATACAAAAAGAATATTTCCCCCATCTTGCGTAACTGTGAAGTAGGAGAGTTCGATGGGAAGGAAACCGTCGAAGGTAAGATTAAATTCTTCTGAATATACTATACTCCCATCGTTTTTTTCTATTTTTACTTTAAACTTTTTTGTCCCATCAAACTCGCGTGGATTTGCTGGTGTGTACACAGGATTGTATGTTTTTACGTTTGGCTTTTCTGTCGTTGGAGTAAAAGAAATAAGTTCTTTTTTTACAGCAACTTCCCATTCTTCATCTTCATCAATATATACTATTACATATCTTTCAACACTATCTTTCTCAAATACAACATCTATATTAAATCTAATGTTTCCTAATATTTGGGATGCGTCCAGATTTCGAAGTGTCATATAAGTTGTTCCACCTGTAGGAGAATCAAAAGAACCACTAGAACTTATTACATATTTTACATCGTTTGCTGTTGTTACATTTAAACCTTTGTTTGCAGATGCTTTTGCTCCTTTGTTCGTTAATTTAGATTTGTTCACAACCCAAGAATTAACAAGACTGCTCATTACATCGTTACTTAGTTTATTGCATTTAAAAAACATCTCTGCTATAGACGTAACATTCATAAGATCTGCTGTCCCTAAATTTATGAATGTCAATTTCTGACAATTATGTACAAAACTAGCTAAGTTCGTGACTTCACTAAAATCCCATCCTGACAGATCAAGTAATTCTACTTTTGGACTCACATTTCCAGCGTTTCCGCCCTGAAATAAATTTCTTGCATCGCCAACTGCTTTGGGTTTTATAATATCATCATTAGTCATAGGATCATTATCTATACCATCATCAACCCAATAATAGACATTATAACCATCGCTTTCCGAACCTGTACTAAATGCATATACTATTGCTGGGAATGATGGCTCTATATGATCATCACTCACATTTGGATATACCCAATCTTTGTCATAAGAAACAGATAAACATGTTCTTTTTACCCATCCAACTCCTTCACCTTTTGCAATTTCAATTGCAGCAGCAGATTTAGAAATTCTTTGAAATGTTTTTATATACTTTGAATTTCCTGATGCACCAACAGGACAAAGCCAGGATAGTCTTTCTTTTAAATAATGACAGTCTGCCGTTCCATTAGGAGACGACATGTCTGTAGTTGTTACTGATCCATTAGGATCTATTTCTTTCCCACAAGGAATCAATAACTTTGCTTGTGAGAAAGAAAGTACCGAGAAACAGAGAAAGAAAATAACAAGGTAAAGTTTTTTACCTCGCCTTGTTGCGAAATGTCTGATATTTAGGTTATTATACATTTGTAGCCCAATGAATTTTTATTTCTTAAAGAATTGTCTTGTTACAATTTCGCCGTTTTTCAATGAAATAATGGCGTAGTGCATTCCTTGAGGCAGCGCCGCAATCGGGTATGTGTTCCCCTGCATTCGTGTAGGATGCTGGATTTTCCCTTGCATATCAATGAATTTTACGCTTTCGTAATCGCCTTCGATTGTAATGAAGTCTGTCGCGATAGTAGGGTAGAGGATAACGTATTCATTGTCGCCAACGAATATGGTTTGTACATCCGAATACGAGTAATCACCGTTGTAGTCGGTTTGTTTCAGGCGGAAATACATCAATCCGCTGAATGTTGTCGAAATTGAATATTCGTAGAAATTGCTCGTCGACGACGTTCCCGCTCCTGCAATCCATGCCATTTCGTGGAACGAAACACCATCAATGCTTTGCTCTATGGTGAAAAAGTCGTTGTTGGTTTCGGTGGCAGTTTCCCACTCAAAATAAAGTGATTCATCGTTTTGCGTGATGGAGAAATATGAAAGTTCGATGGGAAGAAGCGTTGCTAAATATCCGTTAGTGACATCGTATTCCGCCAGGTTTTTCGTCATAACGGTCTTGCCCGTCCACCCTTTGTTGCTTATTTTATGGTTATCGTTTTTTGCACCAGGTAAGTTTTCAGTGTTGATGTTCATTTGTGAAAAAATTGAAGCAAACACATCGTATTTCGAAATATCCCAATTGTTAACCATACCATATACGTTATTGAGCGAAGAAAAATCTGCATCGCCGTCGTTGAGCGAAACATTAGCAACTTTCGTCGCATTGTTGAATAGCTCCTTTATAGTGGTAACATTCGAGAAGTCGCCCGAAAGCAAAACGTCGGTGAGGTTTGAGCACGTGCTAAACATACTTTCCATTGTGGTGACATTGGCAATATTGCTTACGTTTGCAGAGGTGAGTTTACTATTTTTAAATAAATTATTTAATACAGTAACTGTTTCGGGTATTTCTAATGATGCTGTAGACAGTTTGTCACAATCTCTAAACATTCCATTCATAGACTCCAGTTTTGGGAATGTGCCTGATATTTTCACGTCGGAGTCTCCCTCGGTATTAAATAAAGCAGTTGTGATCTTATCGCAATCTTTAAACATTTCTTGCATTGTCGTTAGTTCATTGAAAGATCCGTTTATTGTAGCCGTTTTTAGGTTTGATCTTCCACTAAATAGCGATACAAGCGAGGTTAGGGATGAAAATGTTCCGTCAAGTGTAATGTTTTCTAATGCCGTGCAACTGGAGAACATTGAGCTGACGCTTGTCAAACTTGAGAAATTTCCCTTTATCTCTGTGTCTTTCAGTATCGAACAGCCATTGAACATGTCTTGTGCCGTTGCTACATTTGAAAAATTTCCTTTAACTGTTACGTCTGCATCGCTTCCGTCTCCGACAGTTGCTGATGTTATGGCTTTGCAGTTTCTAAACATGCTCTTCATTTCGGTGATTACATCTGCTCCAAAGTCTAAATCGGCAGCAGAAAGGGCTGTACATTCTTCAAAAAGGCTGTTAACATTCGTCAGTGATGCAAAATTTCCTTTGATTTTTGCTTTTTCTAAGTTCGTACAATTTTTAAAAATTGATGGCATAGATGTTACTTTAGAAAAATCTCCCTTTAGTTGTGCTTTTGCGTCAGAAACCTCGTCTGTATCTAAAATGGATACTGACTCCAACGAAGTACATCCTTCGAAAACACTTTTAGCAGTTGTCAGTTTTGTGCTGAATCTTCCATTTATAGACATTTCTTCGAGTGAGGAGCAATTTTTAAACATTGAATTTATGTTGGTGACATTTTTAAATTCTCCATCCAATGTTATGGATTTTAAATTGCCACAGTTTTCAAATGTACTTTCCAATGTCGTTAATTTTTCTCCAAAGTCTCCAGTGATTCTAACTTCTTCTATCGAAGCACAGTTATAGAACATGTTTTTAAGAGTCTTTACTAAAGAGAAATCTCCGCTTATACCTACTTTTTTCAAGCTTCCACATTGCGAAAACATTTCGTCAAGGTCGGTCACATTCTCGAAATACCAGTGTTCAAGACCGCTTAAATCCTCGTATTTGCCTTCGTATTCGTCTGGTCCCACTTTGAATAATTTTGTACATTGCCCTTCAACAAGCGGATCTGAATCGTCGCTCGAGTAAAAAAATACGTCGTATAATTCACCATTCGGTACGCTATAGGCATATACAATTTCAGGATAGGTGGTGTTACTATTAATTGCCGCGTCTTTTTCTGCGTCGTCTTTCCAATCAAGCCATTCTTTATCGTACGAAATCGACAAACACGTCTTTCTATAGTATTTTGAAGGGTCACGAGTAATTTTAGAGCCTTCTGCAAAAGTTGTGTTCTGTATGCTACGAATGTTGCAGCTTCCCATGTTGTCGTTCGAAAGATATGCCAAACGAGCCTTAATATATGGGAACTTGGTCGTATTGAACGTACTAGCGGGCAGATCTCCAATATAGACGTCATTCCCTTTTGATGTCTTTTCTTTGTGATTTACTTGTCCCCAAGAACTTCCATTCGCTGACAAAAGTTTTGCCGTAAATGGTTGTGAAAATGCAAAAAGAGGAAATAATAATGCAAAGACTGACATTATCACTTTATTCAAGTAGATATTTTTGTGTAATCGCCTCATAATCTTTTAGTTGAAAGAGCGGATAGTGTATCCATTACACCTCCGTACGAGTGATTACGCAAATATATTGTTGTAAATCAGCAGATTGAAAGAGGAAAGGCCCGTTATCTACCCAAGTGATAGGTTTATTTTGCTGAAATGTATAAATAGTGGGAGTGAAATGTCTTGTGCCACGGGGGAAGTGACGCGGTTATTTGGCTAAAATCTGCTTGTAAACGCTTCCATATAGTTCTATCCCTTGCGAAAGTGAGTAATATTTCTCTGTTACTGAATGCAATGTGTCACGGTCTACGACAGGGTGGGAGAGTATGCCGTCTGCAATTGCAGAATATTCTTCTGTCGTGAAATCTTTTACTACAAAACCTGTTGGACAATCGTGCATGATTTCTTCAACGTCGCCTACTCCGGCGTTGCACACAAGGGGAATACCCATAGAAAGGAGTTCTCCCATTTTCGTTGGCGACGAGGCTTTTTTGGAATAAACTGGTTTTATGAAAAACATCGACCAATCTGATAGCGAAGCATATAACGGAACTTCTTCTCGATTTGCTTTTATAACTCGAAGTGCAGACCGTGGTATATCTTTCCGCAACGCTATTGAATCAAGCATGTCGGGGTTGTCGGGCGTAATGCACAGAAAAATAGATTTTTCGTTTTTTTCGTGCAGTACTTTGAAAAAATCAAACATTTCATCTGTCATATACCAGGTTCCAAACGAGCCAAGGTAACTGATTACAAAATTTTCGTCCGTAATGTTTAGTTTACGTGATAGAATCTCTTTCTTTTCGTTAGTAAATCTAAATAATTGTAAATCAGCACAACAAGGAATCACTGTGATTGGAGTTTGATTGCTTTTATGACATTGCCAATTGCGAATTTCCTTTTCGCCGGCATGTGTCAGACTAATTATGTGTGACGAATTTGCTATAAAATCTTGTTCGACTGACTTAAAATAGCGGTAAACCATTTTATACAGAATGTTAGATGTGTTCCAAATACCACCTTCCACACGCTCGTCTGCCCAAAAACCACGCATATCGAATATCCATGGAATAGAAAATTTCTTTTGGCAATATCTACCAACGTGCGCCGCAATGTAACTCCGACAGTGAATAAGTTTAATTGAATTGTATTTTATAATTTCAACGGCCTTGTTCTGTAGTTTATGTAAGTCGTACAATGTTGAAATTATAGGCGGTTTTGCTGTGTATTGTATTGGGTGCCAAGTAATTCCCGATTTTTGAAGCAACTTTGAAATGTGGTTTTGTCGTTTCTCGAAATTTGCTGGCTTCTCGCAACTTAACAAATGAATAGAATATCCTTTCTTCGACAGACCTTGCAAATATGGAATAACTTGCGATTGACCAAGATTGTCGGTCATTCCGTCGTATGAAATATATAGCACGCCCGTTGATTCCATTATTTGTTGAATTTATCGGATATAAACTTCTGAATGAGAATTATTTGCCAAATTCGATTGTACAAATATCCATTTCTTCCGCTTTTGAATTTCCTGACAAGTTTTCGTACTTCTTTTTGATTGAAGATACCTGTTTTGCGTATCAAGTTATCGTTTAAATAATCGTCGATAAGGAACGATAAATCTGTTTGTAACCACTTTTCTAAAGGAATTGAAAAGCCCCATTTGGGTCTAACAAATAAATTCGACGGGACATAATCGTATAATACTTGACGAAGCAGATATTTCTGCGTGTCTCCGTGAACCTTTAGTTTTTCATTTAGATTGAGTGCAAATTCCACAATCGTGTAATCGAGTAGGGGAACGCGAACCTCCAAAGAATATTTCATCGACGATCGGTCGACTTTGGGGAGCAAATCTTCGCGTAAGTAATAATTCATGTCGAACAATGCCTGGTTTTCGGCTGCCGACAAGGTACGTGCTACTTTAGGATGTTCATTTAGATGTATGTCACGAACTAAATCTGGATTAAGAATTGAGGATATTTCTTTTCGAGAGAAAAGGCATTGTTCTTGTGAGAAAATATGAGATGGAATATTCTCTGAGTTAGTGTAATTCAATACATTACCTCCACGTTTACTCCAAGAATTGCCCTGTCGTAGAAAGAAACTCAGCGGTTTATGAAGTAGTTTTATGGATTGTTTTTGTAACCGTTCCGCCCAACGATACGCTCCGTATCCCATAAATAGCTCATCTCCGCCATCGCCCGACAAAATCATAGTCGCTTGTGTCTTTGCCAATTTCGAAACCAACATAGTTGGAATGGCCGATGAATCTGCAAATGGCTCGTCGAATGTGTCAAGAATTGACGGTATTAAGTTTAATGCATCTTTTTGAGTGACAGTCATTTCGGTGTGGTTTGTCCCCAAATATTCTGCAACCTGTCGCGCATATTGACTTTCGTCGTATTTGTTTTCGGCAAAAGCAATTGTAAATGTGTTGAGTCGTGTAGATAAATTTTTCTGTGCAACTGCGGTCACTAACGATGAATCAATGCCTCCACTCAAAAATGTCCCGTAGGGAACATCGCTTTTAAGCCGGTAACGAACCGACTGTTCTACCAAATCTCGTAAAATTTCTTTTGCAGAATAGAAATCGTCAATTGTTTCGGGTTGTATGCAATTGTATGTGCTCCAGTACGATTGAATATTTATGCCGTTTTCGCTAACTTCTATATATGAACCTGCGGGCACTTTGTAAATGTTTGTGTAGATGGTGCCTTCTATGCCGGTATAACCTAAATGTAGAAACTCGTTTAATGCAGTATAATTTATTGATTTGTTTTTCTTTATGAAGTGAAATTCAAGTAATGCTTTAATCTCTGATGCAAATGCAAAATTTGTTCCGTCCCAGAAGTAGTATAGCGGTTTAACGCCCATTCTGTCACGGATAAGAAGCATTTTTTTCTCCTTTGTGTCGTAGAATGCAATGGCAAACATTCCGTTGTAGGTTTCTACGGCGTCAATTCCGTCTGAAATCAATGTTTTGAAAACGATTTCTGTATCTGAGCTTGTTTTCACTGGAATTTGCTGTTCTCGTCGGATGTCGTCGTAATTGTAGACTTCACCGTTGTATACCATAACATATCGGCCGTCATCGGACAACATAGGTTGATTGGCGTCATCGGACAAGTCTATGATTTTCAGTCTTCTGTGTACTAAACCGACGCGTTCGTCAGAGTATACTCCCTGATAGTCCGGACCACGTGAAGCAATACTTCCTCCAACAGATTCTAACTCATTGTTTGAAAATGAGTTAAATAATGAATAATATCCGGCAAAACCACACATTTTTTATTGAACTCTCAGGTTCATACCTGGTGAAAGTTTGGCATTTGTCATTCCATTCAAACTTTGAATTGCTTGAACGGTTGTTCCATATCGTTGAGAAATACTCCAAAGTGTATCTCCTGATTTAACAGTATGATACGCAATCGCACTTTTTGAGCTTGCATTTGGTGTGCTTTTTTGTGCGACCGAACTGCTTGAAATGTTACTTTTCGCAGATGCCGTTGTTTTTGGGGCAGAGTTTCCCTTACCCGTAGCAGGGGCATAAACGATAAGTTTTTCCCCAACATGTAACATGTTACTTTTTCTGTGATTCCAAGATTTAAGTGTTGTCACCGAAACGCCATATTTCGATGCTATTTTCGAGAAAGTATCACCTTTTCGCACAGTATAGTATGTTTTTACTTTACCATGAGTTGAAGTAGAACTTGCGTAAGAATTTGTAACAAACTCTCTTTCAGGCGATAAGTTTCTGTAAATAGAGTCTTTGTATGCGTAAATAGAATCTTCTAAACGTAGGAATGGTGAAACTATTTCAACTGGCAGATATAACGCAGTCCCTCTTTCGGTAAACGGAACCATGTCGGCTTTGTACTGGGGATTCACATCCTGAAGTTCTTTCAACGGCACGTTGAGGTATTCGGCTACCTGGTTGAAATGCAGTTTTTTCTTTACCATGACGGTATCCAATTTCGGCATGGTAACTTTTCGAGGGTATAAATTATGTAATTCGTGGTGCTCGAATACGTAATAAGCTGCAATAAAGGCTGGAACGTAGCCTCGAGTTTCCTTTGGCAGATAATCATAAATCTCCCAGTAGTCGGTTTTCCCACCCGAGCGTGCGATTGCTTTTTTCACGTTCCCCGGTCCGCAGTTATATGCTGCAATCGCCAAAACCCAATCGTCGAAGATGGAGTTGAGGTTTTTTAAATACATCGCAGCTGCATACGTCGATTTCACGGGGTCGCAACGTTCATCAAGATATGAGTTGATTTGCAAGTTATACATTTTCCCTGTCGACGGCATGAATTGCCAAATTCCTCGTGCTCCGGCTGGCGACTTTGCTTTTGGATTTAGGGCTGATTCAATAATTGACAAGTATTTCAGTTCCTGTGGAATGTCGTACTGTTCAAAAACATCTTCAAAAATCGGGAAGTAATATTCTGAAAGTCCTAACATTGTGGATACTGACTTCCTCCTTTTGTTTGCATAAACGTTTATATATGCCTGAACTTTAGAATTATATGCAAGTTTTACAACCGAATTCATCTGCTCGATACGAGTGCGGTATTCCTTTTCGGAAAACTGCGGCACGTGAGTGCTGTCATAGTGTCTTTTTGATTTTTCAGAAAATTGCAAAGACTCGGATTTTTGAACATACCACAAATTCACAAGGCTGTCCAACTGCGTGTTGTAGTTTTTAATGATCGGACTGTATTCAACATTTGAATAATCTGACATAGCGCTGTCCATAGGCATGGAGTCTTGTGCCACAACCCAGTGGCTCAAAACAGACAATATGAACAATGCCGCAAATTTCTTCATTATTGAATTGGAACTTGTGTTAACTCGTGAAATGCTTCTTCTAAAGATTTATTTTGTTTAATGTTTTCAGCCGTGTCGTTCGCTACAATACGGCCGTTGTTTATAATGATGACTTTGTCGCAGATGGCTTCGACTTCTTGCATAATATGTGTCGAAAGCAAAACTGTTCGTGTTTTTCCGACTTCGCCAATCAAATCTCTAATTTCTAGTAATTGGTTGGGATCCAAGCCAGTAGTTGGTTCGTCTAAAATCAATACTTGAGGGTCATGGATCAGGACCGACGCCAGGCCAACTCTTTGACGGTAGCCTTTCGAAAGCATGTGAATTTTTTTGTTCTGTTCTTTTGTCAATCCTGTGCGAACAATTACGTCATTGACAGCTTCTGCAATTGGTTTGTATATACGGTATGTCCGTGCTATAAATTCCAGATATTCACGTACATACATCTCAGGATAGAGTGGATTCAATTCTGGCAGGTAGCCTATCATTTTTTTGACCGCAAGTGCGTCTTTTTTCACGTCCAAACCATTTACAAGCACTTCGCCTTCAAATTCCGATAAGTAACCTGTAATGATTTTCATGGTCGTGGACTTGCCAGCGCCGTTCGGTCCGATAAAACCGACAATTTCACCCGAAGAAACTTCGAATGAAATTCCGTCCAACGCTCGCTGCGTCCCATAAATCTTTACTACGTCTTTAACCGATATAGACATTTTTTATTATTTTCCCCACGTGTCAGGATGGTTTCGCCATTCTTTCAGACTTTCCATCTGCGCAGGAGTTATATAATTCTTTTCTGTCGCCAATTCTATCAATGCCGTGTAATTTGTAAGTGTGTCGACTTTGCAGTTCGCTTTTGCAAATGCGTCAACTGACACGCCGAATTGATAGGTGAAAATTGCAAGCATCCCCATTACGTTCACGTTTGCGGCACGAAGAGCCTCGACTGCCTTCAAACTGCTTCCTCCTGTAGAAATCAGATCCTCAATGACAACAACTTTCTGGCCTTCTTCGAAATACCCTTCAATTTGGTTCCCCAATCCGTGGTCTTTCGATGCGGAACGGACATAAATGAACGGCAAATTCAACGCTTCGGCAACCAACACTCCGACGGCAATTGCTCCCGTCGCAACGCCCGCAATCACTTCAACGTCAGGATATAACGCCCGAACTTTTTCTGCAAATGCTTGTTTCAGCAGTTCACGAACTTTTGGATAAGAAAGAGTTTTTCTATTATCGCAATAAATCGGTGATTTCCACCCGCTTGCCCATGTAAATGGATTTTCTGGTTGTAATTTTATTGCTTTTATTTCCAATAAATTTTCTATTATTGTACTCTCAATTTTTGAAGACATGGATGTAAAAATTTACTTTGAAAACAAATATGTACTTTTAACTGACGACAAAGGTACAAAAAAAAACGAGATCATCTACAATTATAAGGACAAAAGCGACATTCTGGCTGCTATAGATGCACTTGCAAAAAGCCCCCAAGATAGCGTCGTTTTATATCATGAAGATTGTGATAAACTGTTGAAATCTTTCATGGCCAGCTTTACGTATATCGAGGCGGCAGGAGGGTTCATCCGTAATGAGGCTGGCGAATATTTGTTTATTTTCCGTCGTGGAAAGTGGGATTTGCCAAAGGGTAAGCTCGAGGTCGGTGAAACACCCGAAATCGCAGCTGTTCGCGAAGTTCAAGAGGAAACGGGATTGCAAAATGTGGCACTTAAAAATTATAGATGTTCGACGTGGCACACCTACGAACTGCATGGAAAATCTGTTTTGAAACAAACATATTGGTACGATATGGAAGCGACAAAGAATCAATCAAGCAAACCGCAAACCGAGGAGGAAATTACTGAACTTCAATGGATTGCCCCAGTTGAATTTAAGAAAATAACAAAAAATACATTCCCTTCAATCATTAGTGTAATTGACAATAGATAAGAATATGAAAATACGAAATTTACTTCTTTTGATTTTTGTTGCATTGTTTTGTTTCGGCTGTAATTCGAATAAAAAATGTGAAAACCCAAAACCTAAGTACATTTTTCTTTTTATAGGTGACGGAATGGGTGTGCCGCAAACGCAACTCGGAGATGCGTTCCTTCGTGCCGATGGCGACAGTCTTGATTTTATGTATTTCCCGAATCGTGGTTTCCAGACTACTTGGTCGTTGAGCTCGTACATAACCTGTTCGGCTGCGTCGGGAACTGCAATGGCCTGTGGCGAGAAAACGCTCGTAGACTATATCGGGTGTGACTCGGCTGGGAATCCTCTAAAAAGCCTTGCATACATTGCACAAGAAAAAGGTAAAAAAGTCGGTATACTTACTACCGTGCCAATTGACCATGCTACTCCAGCAGTGTTTTATGCTCATTCAAAAAGCCGTCATTCTAATCGCGAAATTGATCAACAACTTCCAACAAGTGGTTTCGACTTTTTTGGCGGTGGAATGTTTGAAGAGCCAATTGCCGAAAATTATAATATGTTTAAATTGTTGCAAGACAATAATTATACGCTCATTACTTCAAGCGATAGTTTACAATATGTTCCAAGCTTAAATACAAAAATATGTGTGCTTCATCCAAATACTCGTCTTGATTTGGAAATTGATAATTCAGATGATAAATTCACTTTGGCTGCATTGACCGAATCGGCGATAAAAAAACTTGACAACGAAAATGGCTTTTTTATGATGATAGAAGGTGGAATGATTGACTGGGCATGTCATAGTAATGACGCTGCCGCAGCAGCTCGCGAAGTTGTCGGCTTTAACGAAGCAATAAAAAAAGCTGTTGAGTTTTACAACGCACATCCCGATGAAACTCTCATCGTTATCACAGCAGACCACGAAACAGGCGGGCTTGCGTTGGGTACGGCCCGCTTCCCGTATTTTTCAAATATTTCCTTGCTGAAAAAACAGACTGTTTCGTATAATACTTTGGAAGGTATTTTTATGGCTGATATTGATTCTAATAAGTTTACGTTTGATGATTGTATGGCTCGTATTAACGCCGTGTACGGTAATTATGAGTTTGACCAATATGATATCTCTAAAATTAAAAAGGCGTACGATTTTACCATGACAGGAAAAACCGATTACAGTGATGTGGACGTAAAGAAATTTTATAATCTTTCTGCATCGGCGCGTAATGCTCAGCCACGAGACCGCTGCAGCGCAATTGTAACGACGGTGAACTCTGTTTTTGACGAACATGCGGGTATTAACTGGACGACTTTTGCCCACACGGCATCACAGGTTCCAGTCTCTGCACTCGGTGTAGGGGGCGAACAATTCAGGGGCGTAATCGACAATACGGAAATTCACCATAAAATCAAGAAAATGTTGGAATAACGGAAATTACTTTGATGCATGAAAAAACTCTTGTTCATATTTTGTATTTTGATTTCGACTTCGGCGTTTTGTCAAAACCAATCTGTTGATTGTCGGATAGCGCAGTCGTATATCAATCAAAACATGAAAGAGTGGCACGTCTTTATTGACGAACTCAGCAAGGAATTCGAAAAGACAAAATCGCCTGATATACAATTCAAGCGCGCAGTCGTGAGACATTTGTATTTAGCATATCTGCTTTTCAACGACAAAAATTCCAATCAAATTGAGATTCAACTCGAAGGTTTGGAAAAAGATATAGAGGATTTGGAAAAAACGACAAAGTATGGGAAAACTGTTCTTGCCCTCAAGTCTCCTTGTCTCGCATATTCTGCTCTCAATAATCCTTTTACGGCTGTATATCGGCTTCCGATGAGTTTTTCGGCGGCAAAAACTGCCATCTCCGAGGCGAAGGATTCTCCGTACAGCTGGGCTGAATATGGCAATTTGCAGTATTGCTATGCTCTTTTTATTGGGGGAAAATTTTCCGATGCAATAAATTCGTTCCAAAAGGCAATTTCTCTTATTGAAGAAAAAGGAGAAGTAGATAAGTGTAACTGGTACTATATCAATTCATTATTGTTTCTTGCAAAGAGTTACGAAGACAACAAACAATTCGATAAGGCGAATCAGGTTTATGACAAAATTCTCCGCCTCCGCCCCGATTACGAAGCAATTCATCGGTGGAAACACTAAATTATAAATGAAGAGGGAAGAATTAAAAATGAATTAATTCTTAATTCTAAAATTCTTTTTATTTTTGCACTACAAAAACCATATAAATATGTTCTCAGGAATAGTTGAAGAATGTGCCAAAGTAGTTGGCATTGAAAAAGACCAGACAAACATCCATTTTACGCTTACGTGCAGTTTCGTGAAAGAGCTTACGATTGACCAAAGCGTGGCTCACAACGGTGTGTGCCTGACGGTTGTGAAGAAAACCGACACGACATATACGGTGACTGCAATGCAGGAAACGCTCATCAAATCGAACTTGGGCGATTTGACAGTGGGTGACGAGGTGAACGTGGAACGCAGTATGAATATGAACGGCCGACTGGACGGCCACATCGTGCAAGGTCACGTTGACCAGACCGCCGTGTGTACAAAAATCGACGAAGCCGACGGCAGTTGGTATTTCACGTTTGAATATGACCCTGCACAAAAGGATTATATAACCGTCGAAAAGGGCTCTGTTACAGTCAATGGCGTTAGTTTGACCGTGGTCAATTCTCAGAAAAATTCGTTTCAGGTGGCTATCATTCCTTACACGTTTGAAAACACCAACTTTCACAATTTCAAGGTTGGCACTCGTGTAAATTTGGAATTCGACATCATTGGCAAATACATTGCCCGCTACTTGGAGCTGCAAGGGACGATTAAATAGTGTCATTCATTTTAGAACGCCTTCGGGAACTCCTTCAACTATTCTTTCCCGAAACGTGCGAAGTTTGCGGCAACAGTCTCCGCTATGGTGAACATCTGCTTTGTACGGATTGTCTTTCGGACATTCCGCAGATTTATTTGCATAACAAAGAACATAATCCAGCGGAAAAAATGTTTGCCGGACAAGTGCCGTTTGAACGGGCTACGGCGTTTTTCAATTACCAGAAGCACACCAATTACGCGCATCTTATTCATAAACTGAAATACCAAGGTCGCGACGACATTGGAATATTGTTGGGAGAAATGTTCGGCGTGAAACTACAAGAATCCGGATTTCTCGACGACATTGACGCAATAGTTCCTATTCCGTTGCATCCCAAACGACAGCGAAAACGAGGGTACAATCAGAGCCAGAAAATAGCCGAAGGCATTTCAAATATTACGAAAACACCTGTCATTGCCGATGCAGTAATTCGGAAGATTTACACTAATACACAAACTCGAAAAAACAAAGAAGAACGAGCAGAGAATGTTCAAGGAATATTTGAAGTGGTTGATTGCAATGTACTCGAAAACAAACATATACTTATTCTTGACGATGTAATAACGACTGGAGCAACCTGCATCTCGTGTGCTGAAACAATTTTAAAACAGTCAAATGTTAAATCAGTAAGTTTTGCAAGCGTTGCGCTGGCAAATTAGAGATCATTTCTCCAACGGAAACAATTATTTTCTATCCTAACCAAATCTATAATGCGGTCTATCACCGTATTGCATACGTCTTCGACAGTTTGCGGATGAGAATAAAACGACGGATTTGCCGGACAAATTATTCCGCCAGCAAGAGTAACCAACTCCATGTTTTTAATATGAATCAAACTGAACGGCGTTTCGCGGACGGCGAGAATCAGTTTTCTCCGTTCTTTGAGCATGACGTCGGCGGCACGGGTAATGAGCGTGTCGGCGGAGCCGTGGGCAATCCGTCCCATCGTCCCGACGCTACACGGACAGACAATCATTGCATCGTATTTTGCTGAACCCGACGCTATTGGCGAAAAGAAATCCGTGTCGGCATATTCCGTAAAATCGTAAATATTTGGAGCAGACGGCATTTCGTGTTTCCACACATCTTTCGCCGTTTTGGAAAACACCACGCACACCTCGTCAATCTGATTCCGCAAGGCATTCAGTTTGTCGAACAGACATTGGGCGTACAACGAACCCGATGCACCGGTGACGGCGACGATGATTTTCATATTTTTGGAATTGCTGTAGAGACGCGATTAATCGCGTCTCTACGAAATATTATTTCGATTTTTTCTGAATTGCCGCATTGTATCGTGCATTCATCACCTTGAGAATGTCGTTGGTGATGTTTAATTGTTCTTCGGCATACAACACGCTGCTTTGGTACGCATTGTTCAGAATAATTTTGTATTTGCCGTCGGCATTGTAGAACTTAATGCAAGCGTGAACGCTGTCAATCAGCTGGTCAAGAAGTTTTTGCTCTTTCACAGCCAATTCCTGTTGCTTTTTCTGCTGTTCAGCGTACAAATTCTGCTGACGTTGACCCAGTTCCGCCTCTTTTGCCTGAGCGTCGGCAGACGTAATGATACGTTTTTCAATTTGATATTGAAAATCCTCAACATCTTTTTGGAATTGCTCCGCTTTCTTCTGCAATTTTGCTTCTTCCGACGAAACCAAGTTCTGATATTGTTTTTCTAATTTTTGGTAGTACAGGTAATTCTGCATAACAGAGTCTACAATCACGTATGCAATTGGGAAATTTGCCTCAACCATTTCCTCGTCGGCAAAAATGGCATCGAGCGATGTGTCGACTTCGGTTGCCACAGGTTCTTTTACTGCCTCGGCAGAAGGTTTTTTTGCATACAGCACGAACAGCAAAACAATTGCCGCTCCGAAAATAATGTTTACGATTAGATTACCGTTTTTCATATCCTTAAAATTTTGTTCACGAAAATACAGATTTATTTTTAATGGCTACCGCTTTTCAATAAGAAATCTATAATTTTGTCGCAAAGAATCACATAATGAGATGGTCGCTATATTAAATCTATTGCAGCCCTTCAGTCTGCATATTCTCTCGGAAGATAATCGAAGCAATGAGCATAATTCTGCTATTGAATTGGCCTGGGGCGCCCAAGGCGATGCCATTGGGGTATATTTGTCGCAGCCTTTCAGGCTGTTCATGAAATTATTAATCGGAGAAGCATTCGATGGAGGAAAGAGCCCGAAGGGCTCGGACAGAAATTCCCTGCGGCATAGCCGTAGGATAGGCTCCTGCGCCACCACTACAATGAGCCTGAAAGGCTCAGACAAATGAAAGTAGTTACATCTACCGAAATGATTACAATCTTGCATTCTCTCGGTAATGGATAAAAAACGGCAAACCTTTGTGGGATGTTTCTGAATATTGCGATATCTATCGTGAGCAATTGAACTGAAATGTTAAAAAAATTGATTTTTACAAAAAAAATGTATATTTGGGAAGAAAATGCGAGAATATGCCTCGGGAACAATACAACATAGTAGAATATACCGTATATTTCATTTCAGAATTTGCAAAGCAGTATGCAATTTCGGAGGAGAAGGCGTTTGAGTATCTGTATCGGTATGGAGGAATAAAACTAATAGAAGATTTCTATGACGTGATGCATACTCAATCTTTCAGCGACATGGTGGATAGCACTGCCACATATTGCAAACGGAACGGAGGAGATTTATGATATTATATCATGGTTCAAATACCAATATTACAGAGATAGACCTACAGAAATCAAAACCAAACAAAGATTTCGGGAGAGGTTTTTATTTGTCTGACACAGAAGAACAAGCCCAAAGACTGGGAGCTTTTAAGGTTGTGCTGGATGGCGGACAAGTAGTGGTAAACAAATTCGAATTTGATGAAAGTATTTTAAACTCCAAAGAATTAAAAGTGAAGATTTTCAAAGAATATTCTGAGGAATGGGCCGAGTTCATTTTTGCAAACAGGAACAACAAAACAATAAAACCTACACATGATTATGATATTGTATATGGACCTATTGCAAACGACAAGGTAGGATTACAAATTTCAAATTTTGAAAATAAAATAATTTCATTACAAGAGTTGCTGGAAAGGCTGAAATATATGAAAGGGATAACGTTTCAATATTATTTCGGTACCGAACGAGCAATTCAAAAGTTGAAAAAGATATGAATGTTTCGGAAGAGGAATTTCAGTATATGAAAAAGCATTTGATAACAGAATTGGTGTCTGTTATTGTTGAGCAAGAGCATCTTACTACGGAAGAAGCCCTGAAAAAAATCTATACGTCGGAACTTTTCAAAAAAATCAACAATCCCGATTCCGGATTATTCTTTCAAAGCCCCCGATACGTATATTCTTGTTTTAAATAATAAAAAATCGCCACTCCGTTGGGGGAATGGCGTTTTTTAAAGTTATTATTCTATATTTTACTTTATAATAACAGAATGGTTGTAGTTTCCTACTTTCACAAAATATAATCCTCTTTGTGGAATTGTTACTTTTGCATTTGAGGTGTTATTTTTGTACACACATTTTCCTGTTGCATCATATATCATAATGGGGAAATTTCTTTCTGCCGTTATGTATATAATGTTATCGATTACGTGTACACAATTTTCTATTGCAGTATTTTCAATTGCAGTTTGTTGTTTTTCAAATGTTGCTATAAGGGTTATATTATCCAAAACCTCAATTGTTCGTTGCTGTAAAGTAATGCCATCATTCCATTGAACGAAGCGATAACCATCTTTCGGAACAGCATTGATTTCAACCGACTTTCCAATAGGATATTCTCCTGCCCCCGCAACAAATCCCCATTCTGTGTTATTTGAGAACAACGTTATTGTTTTTTTCTCAATCTCTACTATTTTTTCAAACGTTGCGATAAGCATTACATCGTTGCTGACTTCAATTATGCGTTCTTGTTGTGTACTACCGTCACTCCACTGCACAAAACGGTATCCTTCTTTTGGTGTTGCCTTAATTTCCACTTCTTCTCCAAGTTCATACACTCCATCTCCTGTTACCGTACCCCATTCATTATTATTTGAGAACAATGAAATTGTTCTTGTCTCAGTTCCTGGAACATAAACAAATGTTGCAACAAAAGAAATATCCTCTGTCACAGTTATTTTTCGTGGATTATTGGTATTGCCGTCATTCCACGAAACAAATTTGTAGCCATTTTCAGGAACAGCAATAAGAGTTGCCTCTTCGTTTAAATCATACAATCCACTTCCCATTACCGCGCCCATTGCCAAATCATTCGACGATACACTAACGACAAATTTATTTGAAGAACTAATAGACCCAACGCCAACTGCATACCAAGCATCTTCAACCGCTTTATATTCCACGGAATTCTCTCCATATAAATCTTTTGCTGCATTAAGAGAGCCGTTTCGTGAATCCCAATATGACGCAGTTGGTGTAAGGTAGTGTATCAAATTTCTGTATGCGATACGCTGAGCTTTATCTATCCCTATACCAGCAACAGTATAGGCGTCCCCGTTGTCATTTGTACCATTCCCTCCTTCACATAACAAATAAAACCATTTGTTTTGCACGCCGCTATTCGTATGTACACCACCGTTATCTCCTTCGTCGGAATCATCACTAGTGTCAGCCCAAAATTCACCTTTATACGTATCAGGTTGAGGAATTTGTAATGTGTCTGGTAAATAGTCGTAATAATCTTTACCATAGAGTTCAATTAAATCTTCACGATAATCCGCCTTTAAAATTAATCCATCCATGCTGTTTTTAGGGTCACTCATATCACGTAAATTGGAATAGTTAACCATAATATCTTCGCCAATCAACCAATTTGCCTCATCTCCTAATGTGTAGAACTCCACGGAACATCCAAATATGTCAGAAAAAGACTCGTTTAATGCCCCAGATTCACCTATGTATTCCAGTCCGCCATGTCCATTAAAATCTGTAACCATATGAGTATATTCGTGAGCCATTACATCTAAAGCAACAACTTCTGTCATTTCTTCCCCATTACCTAAACCATAAACCATATATCCACTGCCATTAATATCATAGCTTGCAAAAGCATTACATAACGAGTGCGTTCCGACTTTTTCATAAGCGTCAATAAATTGATATATCATTGTGCCCAATCCGTTATAGCTATCTCTATTAAAAGTTTTCAGATAATAATCATATACATTTTGCATCCCCCAGTGAGCATCTAAAGCTGGATTAGACTTAATAACTATTCTTCCTGATGTATATGACCCAGACCAAGTATAAGTATTTGCCAAAGGATTTGTTATTGTAATGCTTCCGCCATATTCATCAGAAGTTGCATCTTCGTCATATATGGCAATATAGAAATCTTTGTCAACTGCAACATTGATATTAGAAAATGTTACAGGAGATTTTTTATTATCTTGCACTTCTGACGTGTATAGCAACTTTCCTGTTGCACTATAGATTTTTATGTAAAAGTCAGGACGTGTATCAGTAATTGTTGTGTACCACCAATCACCGTCATCGCTTGTAATAGTTACAGAAGACAAAATACCAGACCAATTTGAAGATGCTGATTTATAGTCAGCACTATTATTTCTATATGTAACCACTTCATCTGAATAAGAAGCATTTGATGCGTCTAATGTCAAAATCCTTCGTTCTAAATCGCACAAATAATAATAACCATTTTCGTAATAACTGCTCATAGGTTGCCATCCATGGTACATTGTATATGCTTCTCCTTCTGCCATGCCATAATAGGTACGAGATAGTTTCTTTATGGTATCTCCCGTTTCCGAATCTATATAAATATCAGCATTTTTATTTATATCAAATGTTTTATAAGCATAACGATAAACCACGCCATTTTTGGTTTGAATAGGAATCATCATAGATTCAACTTCTTCACTCACAGCATTTTTAAGTCGGCTTTGGCAAGGTACACTTGCCTGTTGTTTCATATCCAACAAAGTAGCATTTACGCTAACCACGCGTCCTTCCTTTGCATGAACATACACAACACCATGTTCCACCTTTATTCCTTTATAATACTGTTGGAACGCAATATGTTGGAAACCAATCTCGTCATTTTCATCCTTTATTTCCTCAAATGTTGAATTTTTGTCAATGTCAAACCAGTCTTGAAAATGATTTTTTACTGTACTTACCTGAATATCTTGTTTTTCAACATTTAAGGAATAATGACCTTCATTTTGAGAAAATGAAATTAGTGACAATAATAGATTTAATAATAAGAAAAGTCTTTTCATAAGGATTAAAATCTAAGTATATGAGTACCTGTGAATGGAACTTAAATTATCTTTCTTAATTTAAAATGAATTGTTGTATCTTTTCATCCAACACAACTTGAGAATCAAACGTACCTTTTGTCGGATAAAATAAATATCCATCTTGTTGCTCATAATCTACAGAATAAATCCCAATCTCACAATTATCAACAGTAATTGTAGAATTCTTAGACACAAATCGCGTGAAAACGCTTCCAGTGGTCTGATTCGAAACGACAAATTTATAGGACGAACTTGTATTATTTCTAAATTGTAGAGAACAAGTATATACGGAACACGTCATTGTGTTTACTCCTTCAGTACAATAGATGCTTAATTCTTCTTTGAATGAATTTTGCTTCCCCTTCCATAGAACGTGAATATAATATGTTTTATTTGGTATGATATCTGCGAACTTTATGTCGCCTCCTGTTCCAGTATAACCTTGTTTTATACAATTTGTACGATTTATACGATCATAATTTGAGTCGTACAATTGAACTATAGCAGAGCTACATACTTTATGAGAATTGCCATCCCGTACTGTGATAACTAAAGAGTTTCCGTCGACGCTGTTGTCAGAAGAAGGCGTATTATCATTATTTTTTGAACAGCCGACAAATAACAATGATAAAAAAATGTACCATAGAAATTTTCTCATATTATGCTAGTAAAAGAAAAATTAGAACCAATTCTATAATGAAAAAGAATATACCTAGTGATCCAAATATTATAGACTTTGTATCGCCATTTAGGATTCCCATGACCAAAGCTGCTACGGAAAAAGCAAACCCGACAAACATAAGCGGCCATAGAACATAATATGACAGGGCAATAAGTCCGAGTCCTACTGAAGCAAATATATAAGCTAAATTATGTTCATTTGATTTGCTTCCCTTCAAAGAGTTCTTTATTTCTTTCTTTTGTGTCTTAATATCTTTTTTTATCTGTTCCCCATTCGTCTGACTATTAACCTTGTTTTTCACTGATTCATTGTTTACAATAGGGCTTGATTTTTCTATGACGTTATTTAATATTGATTTCCTATTAATCTTTTGCTTTTTTACAGGGACATGTGTCTCTACACACTGTGTTTGACAATCTGTTACCGGATATTCAATTACGATCTTTTTCGATGTGTTTCTTAAATTTTGAGGAAACCCATGATTGTTAACTTTGGGAACATTTGCCGAATACGTAAATAAACATACTAGTGAAGAAAGAACAATTAAAAAACACTTTTTCATAACAAACTTCTTTTTTATTACTGCCGAAATTTTTTCTTGACAATTTGTCAAATAATTTTTGACAAATATATATAATATTTTACAAATGCAACAATATTTTGCCAAAAATCAAAGTTTTTCTTGCAATAACTTCGTAATTCTTTTAGAAATTAGATATTATGAATATAGAAGAATTACATATTGGCGATTGGATTAGAAAAATCGCAATAGAGCAAGATGTTTCGGTGTCAGAATTAGCACGAAGAATTGGAATGTCACGTCAAAATCTTGCCAATAAACTCAAAAATGACTCGTGGGATGTGAAAGAATTATTTGCGGTTTCGCAAGAATTGAATTACAACTTTTTCTCGCCGTTTGTAACTGCCGACGAAAAGCCACAAGCAAAGAAATTTGTCCTCCAACTCGAAGTTGACGAAAACAAAATCCCCGAAATCCTCCGCATCATAGGCAACTCCAATTTAACTAAATTGGTGAGGTAAATTTCCTCTTCTTTTAAAACTACCGCTTTTCCTTAAAAAACTTCTGCATCAGCTCTTCGCATTGCTCTTTGAGAACGCCGCCAACAACTTCGGTTTTGGGGTGAAGAATTTTGTCGTGCAGTTCCGCAACGTGTCGTTTTACGTCGGACGCACCATAGACGATTTTGCCCAATTGCTCCCAATATGCTGCACCACAGCACATTACACATGGTTCAACGGTTACATACAGTGTGCATTTTTGAAGACTTTTTCCACCGAGGAAATCCGTGGCGATGGTAAATGCCTGCATTTCGGCGTGAGCGGTGGGGTCGTTCAGCGTTTCCGAAAGGTTGTGGGCACGGGCTATAATCTGTCCTTCACACACAATCACACAACCAATGGGTACTTCGTCCTTTTCGTACGCCATTTTCGCCTGCGCAAGCGCCTGCTCCATATAATATTCGTCGGTCTTTTTTTCTGCCATAATTTGTATTTTACTAATAAACAAATGTAGGTATATTCCTTTATATTAAGGGTTTTAATTCTGAATTGATAATCCCTCTTCTTGTGTTTTTTCTATTAGTTCTCTTGTCTTCCTTTTTCGGTACTGCACGTAAAGAACTGTCACAACAAGTGCAATAATTATTGTAAGGAATTGCATTCCATACCAAAATTCAGAAAAAATGTCTTTGAAAAAATCAAGATTAAACCTAACTGAATCATGATTATCATTATCACAACCTACAGGGTTTCCAATTATGTGATAATCCGTTACAGAAAACTTTAATACTGTGTCACACCAAGGTTGAATGTTATTAAATATAAAATTTATTTCTGGTTGTGGAGAAGAACACCGACACCAATTAATGCTACATTTTTTCACACACGAAATAGTTGGCGACGAAAACAAGAGTAATAATATAAGTATATAATCAATTTCTTTGAGAACATGTTTCCTTCTTTTAAGTAAGACAATCGCTAAAGCAACAAAGAATCCTATCCACAAAATGTAAGAAACTGTCTCCAGGTAGTTTACACGTGACAAGCCCAATAATAGTATGTTTATATATAAGGAAAAACAATAACATAACAAATATGTGCCAAGAACAATCATTGTCCATGTAGGGAAAGAAATATGCTCTGTTTTGTATTGGCATTTCTGTTGCGTGTGCATCAAGAATAACACCACCGCAATGAGAATTATTTGGGTGAAAATATAGTTTATGGAGAAAAGCATAACTAATCCCAAACATAGATAAAAGATGAGATGTGTTATTATTCTCCAAAAATTTGTTTTTCGCTGTCCCATGTAACTTACTTTAAGTCAAAAATACAATTTAATACAAGAATCCAAATAACCAAAGTGGAATTTTGTTTCCCAAGGCATATTCCATATTGTCCGCCGCGATGTACGCGTTGGAAACGCCAGCGATTTGTTTTCCGTCTTTGCTTTGTCCGCCAACTTCCACCGTGTATTTTCTGTCAATCAAAAAATCTCCCTGCTTGGCGTATTCCACCTGATGTTGATAGGCAAGTTGGTTCACAAAGAACGTTTCGCGTTCGGTGCCAACTTCCACTTGTGTAAGAGACAGTGCGTGCAAAAGATTGCAGTTTTCCATATAAATTTTGTCTGGTTTCTGCATTCGTTTGATTGTGGTTGTGTCGCTATACAGCAAATTGAGCAATTTCGCCCTATTGAGATGTGTCAAATAATTGACAATGGTGTTTCGGTTGAGTTCCGCCGTTTGTGCCATTTTACTAATATCGACGGCAAACGGAACGCCACTGCTTACCACCGAAAGTAAGCTCCGAAGTTTCCTCACGTTGGAAATCTCCACATTTCGCAAAAGTGGCAGTTCAATCTCTAAAATGAGGTTTACAACTTTCTGAACCTGAGTAAGATAGTCAATATTTTTTTCTAGAAAAAATGGGTAATATCCATTTTGTAAATAGTGACTGAAATATTTGAGCGGTTTGCAAACTTTGAGTACTGTTTCCACAGCTTCGGACGGATTTTTAAAAATTTGCTCCAAGGTAAAAATAGGCAATTCGAAGTTTTCTGCAAATTGAAGATATTCGCGGAACGAAAGCCCTTGCATATCGTAACTCACGCACCTCCGCGACAAATCCGCTTCGGCATTCAGAATATTGAGCAACGATGACCCCGTAAACACAATTTTCAAGTCGGGGAATCCGTCGTAAATGTTCTTAATTTCACGGCTCCAGCCATCATATTTATGAACTTCGTCCAAACAAAGACATTTGCCACCGTGGCTATAGAAATTTTCAGCCAATTCCAATAGCGAATGATTTGAGAAATAAAGATGATCCATACTCGCATAGAGAGCAATTTGGGGATTGTCGCCATACGCGGATTTGATATGCTGCAAAAGCATAGTGGTTTTCCCCACACCCCGTGCTCCACGAATGCCAATCAAGCGCGATTCCCAATTGATGTCTTGCATCAGACTGCGGTGAAAACGCATGTCAAGGTTCGAAAGTAACCGTAAATGCTGCGATTGTAACTGTTCCATAGTATTCCATTTTTACAGTATTCAGCGACAAATATAATCATTTTGCTTAATCCATTAAGCAAAAACACCAAAAATCTGCTTAATCCATTAAGCAAAATTTATGTAAAATAGCTTAACACGTTAAGCAACTCATTAAATCTCGATTTTACTAACGTTGAATTGAAGGTGTAAATGTGAAACCAACGGAAATTATTGGCTTCACATCTTTAGTTTTTTGGAAGCAAAGGTCTAAACTTCCTTGTTTGAAGAATCGGCATACTCCGAAACTAAATTGTGCGGAGTTTGTTTTAACTTTTTCTGTTTTCGACGTTTGGTGTTCATAGCCGCCAACAACCGTTGTCCCATACGTTGTAACTTCATTGCTGTTACGTGAAAAGCCCAAGCCGACAAATGGCCGTATTCCTATATTGCCGCCTTTTACCGATTCAAACCTAAAGGTATAATATGCACGACCAGAAAGACCAACTTCTGTTATTGTGGACCCTGAATTGGCAGAAAAGTTTGCAAATGCGGCGATATCAAACATTTGTTTCAAGAGATAACAGCCTACACGTGCTCCGCCCGACATGGTAAAGTTTTCTTTTTGTGCCAATAATCCGAAATTCATCGACATAAAAAATGGGTGGTATAAACTTCCTGTGAAAACAGGTGGGGCGTATTTCGAGACCTCCATATTGTTAAGGTCCCACGCATCGACAAGCACGATTGCACCGTCGCTTCGTTGCATCCACAACTCACGGTGATATTTACAATAAACCAATACGCTCGTCAATCCACTTTGCTGAATGGCAGAATGAATAAGCGGTTTCTTGTCATCTTCGGAAAGTTGAGAATATTTGTCGGCGTAGGCGTACAGGGCAAGTTGAGAATTTTCCACCTGAACGGCATAGAAATAGTCAGAATGAGCCTTTAGAAATGACGTCTTGTCAAACGAAGTCTGGGCAAATGCCGAAAGGGTAAACAGCATTGCAAGCAGAATAAAAATACTATGTCGCTTCGTCAACTTCATTTCTTTTCTCTTTTTGCAAAATAATTACTAAATCCAAGAGATACACCAAGCATTGGCACGACAGCATTTTCACCACTTTGTTTAAAGTGGTTTGTCAGCGAGAACGCGTACATCCAATCAAAAGTTCCTTTCCCACCTCTGCTCAATACACTAAGGCCTGCCGATAATTTTATGGTATACGATGGATCGCCTTTTTGGAAATTATAGCTTATCCCGTATCCAGCAGAAACAATGCTGACTTTGACGTAGTTTGAAATACCCAATGAAAAATATGTTGTATTCGCCATGTGTGTCAGTCCTAAATCTATAGAGCCTGTTTTGCGGTAATTTGTCCTTCCCCAACGGCCGTTGAACGACCAATAGTCGGAAGAGAACATTCCGCCAATGTATAAAATATCTGCTTCTGCCAATGACGACCCGAATGGCGGCATGGTCGTTTCTGCTTTCTTTTTCCGCAACGTGTTTAAATGATTTTCTATCGGTTGACGAGCAGTTTCTTGTATTTTTGACCGTGACATGCCTTCCGTTAATAATTCTGCCGCTTTGTCGTAATAGCCAAGAGTTTCCCACACCTTGCTTTGTCCCATATATGGCGTCGCTTCGTTTGGGAAATTCTCAATCAATTCTTGGAAAATCGTAAGTGACAGAAAATACTGTCCCTGTGCCGCAAGTGTATTTGCACGGGTGACTGCGGCCGAAAACCCGTCTTGATTTACTACTGGAAAAGTTTTGTATTTCTGTATGAACGCATCCGATTGCTGTTTTGTAAGCCAATCGGGTTGAAGAATTTCGTTTTTTGCAAATGTGGACGCAATGTCGGGATAGCTCATCAGCTGATAAACCTGACAGATGTAGAATCTCAGCAATTTTTCGGCTTTTATTTTGTCCATTTTTGTTTTCTTGTCCTCGTGACCTAACGCAATCGCACGGTCAAGATTTGTCAATGCTCCGTCGTACATGCCGTTGAGGGCAAGAACGTATGCATATTCTGCCATCACGTTGAATTCCACACCTTTTGTGCGGGAACCTATCGACTTTTTGTTCTGAATGTATCGGGAATATTCATAAATTGCTTTGTCGAACTGCTCTTGAACAACCAATTCGTGTATTTTGTTGAGCGATAAGTGCGGAACAGTTCCCTCAGCCTTAGTCAGCAACGGGAACACAAACAACAGTGAAACAAAAATGTTCCGTATGAAGTTTGTATGTACGCAGCATTTATACATGGTTATTCTGATATTAAAAGTGTGTCTCGCAATCGACAAATAAACGATTTTTCGGGTTGGAACACCAATAATCCCGAACTTGTATATTTGAGTAATCCTCCAAAAGGAACGACCGTTTCAATCGTTTTTCCATTAAGTCGATAGATATTTTTGGATGTTGAGAAATATATCACACCGTTTTTCGGACAAATTGACGTTGAAATAATTTTTTCTTTGTCGGGAGAATCGACAATAGTTGTCAACGATTTCTTTTGAATGTCCGCATAGTACAACTTTGTGTCCGATGCGACGAACAATGTGCCGTTTCTGACCTCCTGTACCGATGTTATGGGAGTTTTAAGTCCAATCAACGATGCATACGTCGCATCATCGAAAATTGCATACACGTAGTATTGATTGTTTTTCGTCTTCAAACGGTCGAATACGTATGTCGCTTCGGAACCGCCCGATAAACCCATTCCTGCACGAGGTAAGTCGCAGATTTTGACAAATTTCCCTTTTTCGTCAAACACGCCATATTGCCGTCCCGAAATGGCCTTCAGTATGTTATTGGAGCTTATGGCAAATGCCGAAACAGGCGTTTTTGTCGAAAGATAGGGAGCAACACCGCCGTCGCCTAAAAACATGAAAATCTTTCCTGTCGAAAGAAATACAAAGCCGTCATCGGTATATTCATACGAAGGAATAAACGAAAGTGAAGCGTTGCCAAGCATTGATTTCGACATAATGACATCGCTTTTTGTCTTGGCAACAGAATCAACAGATTGCGAATAGCAACCCAATCCCAACAATAACGAAATGACAAGACAAATGTGTTTCATATTATTTTCCCATGTATTCTGTTCGTGTTTTATAATTTTGATGTATCTCCTTGACTTTGTCAATATAATTCAATGTTTTGATTGCGTTGTTGACAATATTAATACCTGTTGTTTTTGTTCCATAAATTGTTTTACCAGCATTGTCTTTGTAATCTTGGGTGATAGGAATTCCTGAAATTGTCAAAGCTTTTACAACTCCTTTTTCAGTAATTGTGGAAGTTACTTTTTCTGATACCATTCCTGTTATTTGGTCTTTGGCGTATTGTTCAGGATTCACAAAAGGTTGAATAAAACCTTCCACTTTTTCTTTTGCATCGTCAATCATGATTTTTGCCGTGTTGCTCAATGTGTTTTCCCATATTTCGCCAGTTGTCACTATCTTTTGATGGTGCAGTCCTTCGTCTGCTGCCTTTGCCAATTCCGAATACAGATTTATATTCAAATCAGCAAAGTATTTTGTGCCACCGTCCAATAAAGTCTCAGAAGTAAGTAATGCAACCTCCGTCACAGCGTCTATTGCAGGATGCTCAATCACATTGGGATCCCAGTCTGACACAGGTTTTGGGACATTACTATCTTTAAGAGAATACGTTGCGTCGCTTTCTGCCAAATATTCGTAATCCACTACTTTTACGCCTCGACCTTGTCCTGTTGTTGATGTGGCTTTATCGGGGTCGAATTGTTTCAGATAATTCGGGTCTATCACTCCCCACACGTAATCCGATGGTTCTTCACGGACCGTTGCTCCTATCGACTCAATTTCCTGAGCATAGACTTTTTCGTAGTCTGCGTCGCCTGTATTTATGGTGAAATTCTTCGTTTCTCCGTTGCCGCTCTCCAACTTCAGTTGATATTCATTAAACCATGCCGAAACATCTTCCACCGTGCTTGGTGAATGATATGCCTGGCCATGCTCCAATCCCATTTGATTCAGTTGTGCTGCTGCGTCGTTGGTACGTGTGGCAAGATTTGACCCCGAACCGCCCATATTTATGTCAGAGCCAGTACATTCGGAACAAGTAAAATACATCGCACAATCACCTGTATTCGAACGTATTGCCAAAATTTGAGAGCGAACTTGCTCGCATTGAGCTTTTGTTGGAAGACCACCTCCCGACCAAATAGAGGACGCTTGGGAGTTGAAGATATTCTTGGCATATTCTGAACCTTCACAATTCCCGGATGTCTGCAATGACATGGAAAAGGTCCATTGACCGAACGCCGAACAAGTGAAACAAGCAAAACATACTATGAAAAGATATTTTTTCAAAAACATTTTCGCACTTTGAAAACTTGTGCAATATAAGATATTTTATTGTAGATTGTTCGAACTTAACAGTTTTTTTTAATCGTTTGAGTATTATTTCTGTTCTTCGCCAATCTCTCCAATTCCAAAATAATGTATTTCTGGATGGGCAAAAAACATTCCACACACAGACGAAACAGGTTGCATCATGTATGATTCCGTAAGAGAAATGCCCATTTCTTGTGTAACATTAAGAAGTTTGAAAACAATTTCTTTTTGACTATGGTCAGGACAAGCAGGATATCCAAACGCCATTCGTCTGCCTCGATATGCGGTTCGTAGCATGCGTTCCACATCATTGTCTTCGTCAGGAGCGTATGCCCAATAGCGCTTGCGCACGTCATAATGTAATTTTTCGGCAAATGCTTCGGCAATGCGGTCGGCAAGGAAACGGACCAACATTGCAGAGTAATCATCGCCCTGTTTTTTGAAAGATTCTACAAGTCCGTCAACTTCAGTCCCGGCAGTGACGGTAAACAATCCTATGTAATCAGTTACTCCAAAATCTTTAGGTGCGATGAAATCGGCGAGACAGTAGTTCGGATTTCCATTTGGCTGTAATGTCTGCTGACGTAAATTGTGGAATTTTGCAATGACCGTTTGTGAATTTTCGGTATCATATAATTCAATATCTTCGTTTATTGAATTGGCTGGATAAAACCCACAAATCGCCGTTGGCGTAAGCAAATGTTCCGCATCAATTTTTTCAAGCATTTCCTGAGCATCGGCATATAGTTTTCTCGCTTCTTCTCCTTTCGTTTCATCTTCGAGAATTGCTGGAAATCCAACGCCTTTCAAACCCCACGTGCTGAAGAAAAATGACCAGTCGATGAACTTTATGATTTCCTTTAAATCAACATTGACAATCTTCTTATTCCCAATAAATTGCGGTTTAGTAATCTGAGCTGATTTCACATCGAATTTATATCTGTTTGCTCGTGCGTCGGCAAGCGGAAGCAAATCATTAACTTTTCTGTTTAAATGAAGTTTTCTAATAAGTTCATATTCAGCATTTAATTTGTCGATAAAGTCTTGGCGGTTTGCCGAAAGTAAAGCGGAACAAATTCCTGCATTTTTTGCGGCATCGCTTACGTAAATCACTGGAGCAGAATACAATGGCGCGATTTTTATTGCCGTATGAACTTTCGAAGTCGTGGCTCCTCCTATGAGCACAGGTATTTGTAAATGACGACGTTCTAACTCTTTCACTACGTTCATCATTTCTTCAAGCGACGGTGTAATCAAACCGCTTAACCCAATGAAATCCACATTGTTTTCTATGGCTGCCTCTACAATTTTTTCGGTCGGACACATTACGCCCAAATCTATCACTTCGAAATTGTTGCACGCCATGACCACAGCAACGATGTTTTTCCCAATATCATGCACGTCGCCCTTAACTGTGGCCATAATGATTTTCCCTGCCGTAGTAGCCTGAGACTGCTGCTTTTCTTGTTCAATGTACGGTTCAAGTATTGCCACGGCTTTTTTCATTGTACGGGCAGTTTTTACAACCTGTGGCAAAAACATTTTTCCCTGTCCAAACAATGTTCCTACCTCGCTCATACCGTTCATCAGCGGTCCTTCGATAATTGCAAGCGATGAAGGATATTTCGTCCGCGCTTCTTCCAAATCCGTCTCGAGAAAATCGGGTAGACCTTTCATCAGAGCGTAAGCAAGACGTTGTTCCACCGAAGAATCTCGCCATTCGTCGTGTTTCACCGTGGTTGTCTCGCTTTGTTTGAGAGTATTTGCATACTCCACCAATTCTTCGGCCGCGGTCGATGAGGTGTTTAGGACAACAGCTTCTATTTTGTCGCGAAGCTCTTGAGGAATTTCATCGTAAACTTGTAGCATTCCTGGATTTACGATTCCCATATCAAGCCCTGCTCTAATGGCGTGATACAGGAAAACGGAGTGCATTGCCTCGCGGACGGTGTTGTTCCCTCTGAACGAAAACGACACGTTGCTGATTCCACCACTTGTTTTTGCGTATGGCAGATTCTCTTTTATCCATCGTACGGATTCAATAAAATCTTTTGCATAATTGTCGTGTTCGGAAATTCCCGTAGCAATGGTCAGCACGTTGGTGTCGAACACAATGTCCTGAGGAGGGAAATCTATAGTCTGTAAAAGTTTATACGCACGCTCACAAACTTCTATTTTTCGAGAATATGAATCTGCCTGTCCTTGTTCGTCAAAAGCCATTACGACAAGTGCAGCGCCATATTCTTTCACTTTTTTGGCTTTTTTGAGGAACATTTCTTCGCCTTCTTTTAAACTGAGCGAATTTATAAGACATTTCCCTTGAACGCATTGCAAACCTGCCTCGAGAACTTCCCATTTCGATGAATCAATCATTATCGGAATACGTGAAATTTCGGGTTCCGAAACTATAAGATTAAGAAAATGAATCATTTCCGCCTTTGAATCGAGCATTGCATCGTCGAGATTCACGTCGATTATTTGTGCACCGTTTTCTACTTGTGTACGTGCAATCGAAAGTGCTTCGTCGTAATTTTTCTCGCGAATAAGCCGTGCAAATTTTGCAGAACCAGCCACATTGGTTCGTTCGCCTATATTGACAAAGTTTCTATCTTTCTCTACCGTAAGCGGTTCCAAGCCGCTCAAATACATTTTGTGGTCGGGATGCGGCAATTGGCGAGGTGTGTAATTTTCTACAATTTCTGCAATTTTACGAATATGTTCATTCGTTGTCCCACAGCAGCCTCCGATAATGTTAACGTAAGAATTTTCCAAAAATCTTTTGACGTCTTCCACCATCATTTCTGGCGTTTGCTCGTATTGCCCGAACTGATTTGGCAGACCGGCATTCGGATGCGCCGAAACCATTACTGGCGATTTTTCGGCAAGTTCTTTCACAAATGGTGTCAATTCTTTCGCGCCCAGCGAGCAATTCAGTCCGATGCTCAATAAATTTGCGTGCGAAACAGAGCGAATGCAGGCCTCTATGGTTTGTCCCGATAAAATTCTTCCACTTGCGTCGGCAATTGTAAAAGAAATCATCACTGGCGCGTCTGTTCCGAGTTCTTCCTGAACTTGACGAATTGCGTCGAGACAGGCTTTCGCATTGAGCGTGTCGAATACCGTTTCGACTAAAAGAATGTCGGCTCCGGCTTGCAACATTGCCCGAACTTGCTCTTTGTACACATCTACAAGCTCGTTGTATGTAATTGCTCTGTATGCGGGATTATTTACGTCGGGCGAAATTGACGCCGTTTTGTTTGTCGGGCCAATGGAACCACAGACAAATCGTGGTTTTTTCGGATTTTTTTTTGTGAATTCGTCTGCAACCTTCCGTGCAATCGAAACCGCAGCCGTGTTTAATTCTACAACTAAATCCTGAAGATTATAGTCGGCTTGCGAAATCCTGTTGGCATTGAAAGTGTTTGTTTCAATAATGTCGGCACCGGCATCAAGATATTTTCTGTGAATTTCCGCAACCACGTCGGGGCGGGTAAGACAAAGAAGGTCGTTGTTTCCTTTTAAAAGATACGGATGGTCTAAAAATCGTTCACCACGGTAGTCTTCCTCCGTAAGTCCGAATTTCTGTATCATCGTTCCTGTGGCGCCATCAAGTACGAGGATTCGCCGTGACAGTATATCTTGTAAGTCCTTCTTTGTTGTCATTGTCATTTTTTTACAAATGTAATCATTATTGAACACAAAAAAAGCGAACCCAACGGCTCGCTTTAAAAATTATGGATAAACGAAAATTTATTTCGTCTCCTCTGTCGATGGAACTACTGTCGCTTCAACAACAGAACCCTTAATCATAAGTATAATCGGCGTATTTTGTTTGTTTGTGAACACCGAGATTCGTTTTGTGAAATGACCAACATTGTTTGTGTTATATTTCACATCGATTGCACTTGATTCACCTGGTTTAATAGCTTCGCGAGGCCAACTCGGCACTGTACATCCACATGAAGCCTGTACGTTTGTCAAAATAAGTGGAGTGTCGCTCGTGTTCTTAAATTTAAATGCACATTTCCCATCGGAACCTTTGGTAATTGTTCCGTAATCGTAAACTAACGTATCGAAAACGATACCTGCATCTTGTTCCACTGTGTTATCTGTCTGTCCGAAACTACACATTGCGAAGCAGAAGACCATGCTGATAAACAAACCTAATTTTTTCATTTTCAAAGAGTTTTAAAATCCAAAAATCGTATTGCAAAAATAGAGTTTTTTTTAGAATTACTACCTTTTTATTAAGAAAAGAGAGAACGGAGATTTCCGTCCTCTCCTCAAATTACATTCCAAATGCATAATAGAACGTGCCAGCTACGTCGGTGTAAACACCTTCAATCATCACGCCGCCCGATTTACCCTTCATTATTTTTGAGAATTGTTCGGCATCTTTCACGTTTTCGTTGTCAACTTTGGTGATAATGAATCCTTTACGCATATTTGTGTGCTTGCTGATGACTCCCTCGCCAACCTCCACAACTTCCACGCCGTTCGACAAATTAAGTTTCTTCAATGTTTTTGAATCAGCATTTTTGATTGTGATTCCCAACACGTTAAGCACATCTTGGTCGTCTTTGGAAATAATGCTTTCGTTACCTTCCTTGTTGGTCAGATGGACATCAAAAACCATATCTTTGTGACCATCACGAACAATGCCAACTTTTGTCACGTCGCCTGGAGTTTTTCTGGCGATGATTTCCTGCAATTCAGCCGAAGTCGTTACTTGTACGCCGTCAATGGTACGAATAACATCGCCTTTCTTGATACCTGCCTTGTCGGCTGCACCGTTGTCGGTAACGGCTTCAACATATACACCATCTTTTACTTTATAACCTTTCTCTTCCGCCAATTTTGAGTCCATATTACGGATGGAAACGCCCAAGAATCCACGTTGTACCACACCGTATTTCTTCAAATCGTAGATAACTTTCGACACTATGTTTGACGGAACCGCGAATCCATAACCTGTGTAAGAGCCCGTAGGACTTGCAATTGCGGTGTTTATGCCAATCAGGTCGCCGGCAGCGTTAGTCAACGCACCGCCACTGTTTCCTGGGTTGATTGCCGCATCGGTCTGAATGAATGACTCAATGGCATATTTTTGTTTCAAAATGTTAATGTTACGACCTTTTGCACTCACGATACCAGCCGTTACGGTTGAGTTCAAATTGAACGGATTACCTACAGCCAAGCACCATTCGCCCACTTTCACGTCGTCGCTGTTGGCGAAATTGATGGGTGTCAAATCGTCAGCATCGATTTTGATAAGTGCCAAGTCGGTGTTCGGGTCTGTCCCGATGACAGTAGCCGTGTATTCCCGTTTGTCGTGCAAGGCCACGGTGATTTCGTCGGCTCCTTTCACCACGTGGTTGTTGGTCACGATGTAACCGTCTTTCTGTACAATCACGCCCGAACCGCTTGCCTGCTGCACGTTCTCCTTTTGAGGAACGTCCCAGCCCTCGCCGAAGAAATCTCTCCACAAGTCGAACCCTGGAGGATATGCGCTCGTGCGAACCGTTGTCTTTGTGGCAATGTGGACAACCGTAGGCATTACTTTCTCAGCAGCTCCGGTAAAGTCGATGCCGCCTGCCGAAGGATTTCCCGAGTACGATACCTTTTGAATAAATTGGGATTCTTGATTTTGAGCAATAGAATCAGAAATTTGAACAGTTTTAGGGTTGATGGCATACATAATGCCTACGGCCGCAGCCGCACCCAAGAAAGCCGTAAGGGCTGTTACAAAAATACGTTTCATACTACCTTACATTTAAGTTAAACATTTCGTAAAACTTTTTTCAAATAAAATTATTGTACGATGCTATCAAATTTTGTTCCAAAAATTCGGGGAATAAATCTCTGAAGATAAATAATGTTTGCAAACAGAGATTTCTTGCCTCGCTATGCTCGGCTACGAAATGACGAACATTTGGGCATGAAGGAGAAAAAGAAAGGGAAAAATTGCGGAGCAATTTTTCCCTTTCTTTCCTTTTACCCCATCTAAGCCACGTCATGCCGAACGGAGTGAGGCATCTCACCATTGTGCATTATGAATTATGCATTATTTTCCTATCTTTGCCGCATCATGATTGAGAAAGAACCAACACCGTACCCAGAGCGTACGGAAGATGTAATTGTACTCGTTTGCGAGCCAGCAGCCGAGTATGAAAAACCTATTGTCTATCAAGGTACTACGATTACCAACGCCTTGAAAGATTATTATTCGTTTATCACTAATCGCGAGAAAATTGATGTTTTGAAATGGATAGTTGCTCAACCAGCTTTTACCGAGTTGAAACGGTTATCCTTGGCAGAAACAAGATTTTCACCTTATACACAAACCAATATGACGAAATTCTGAGAACGGGCGAAACCCCTAATAATCTGCAAATTGCACAGAAATTCATAGCTAATGGATATGATGTGTTTCTGCTCGCAAATCCTCACAATACTAAAAGTGCCGATTTCATAATTCGGCAAAAGAACAAACTTTTCTATGTTGAAGGCAAAACCTCGAGTGGCGGCAGTGCATTGTCAGTTAGATTGAGCGAAGGAGCCAAACAAGCGAATAGAATAGCGATAAACTTTTCCATTATCCCACAATTTCACGATTTGTATCATCAAACACGAAAAGCATTTGAGAATAACGAATTCTTGACAAATCTATACATTTTTAAAGGCTCTGTGTTGGTTGAGATAAACAAAGACATCGCACTTTCGCCCAAATATGATAAATTGCTCTCTGCTTTATGGAATAAACACAAATAAAAAAAGAGATTATTGCTAATCTCTCTTTCCTGTTCCTCACGCCGTAGCCAAGAAACAATCCGATTTAACGGCGGTGTCCGGGTGTTTCGGGACGAACCCTCATTTTTCACGTCCGACGATGCAAATATACAACAATCCACGGCGGTTGTCAATAGCATCTTCACCCAAAGATATCCTTAGATATTATTTTGTAATGTCAAGATACATACATCGTGTAACATCATCTTTATCAGAGTCTTGAATAAAAGTGAATCCCATTCGTGTATATGAATCTATAACGGATTTATCGTTATACGCATCAACAGTGATAAACCGACAACCCGAAAATTGCTCGTCGCTCAATAAATGGCTTTTTATAAAATTCACTAAAATTCGTGCAAATCCCTGACCCTGATATTTCTCGTTTGTCGCAAGGCAGCCAATTTTTATGGCAGGATAACTTTTTCGACGTTTTTCATTTACAATGTTCTTTCTGTTGAACTTATTCCAAAATGAAGTTGCTATTGACGAGCGTTCAATCTTATCATTTAGTATGGTACAATAAGCAATGGTGTCATATTCGTTTTCAATTAAATATGTAACGCCCAATTTTTGCGTATAATACAATTTCGCCTCTTTAAAGAGAAAATCCGTTAAATCAATATCTTTCTTTTTTGTTCCGCAGGTGAAATTCTTTATATCGTGTGTTTCGGTTAATTTTAGGAAATGTGTGTTCATTTAAAATTTGAATGTTGCTATGCTTCGTAAATACGCCACATCTTTCTCCATCTGTTTTTGTTTTGCGACAGACGGTGTTTTCTTTGTGAGAAGATTTTCCACAAAGTTTTCTGCATTTTTGCCTTTCAAAATAGGTGTATTTCTAATGATATGTGCCATAAGATTGATTTTACGGCGCAAATATACAACATTCTACGGCGGTTGTCAAGATTCCTCTGTTACTTTTTCTCATGAAAGAAAAAGAATAACAAAAAAATCAAGACTGACCTGCTCGGCTAAAAATCAACTGTATGGTTTTGTTTTACTTCACATCTTGAACAAGACGGACAGATAGCCCGGAGTGGCGGTAGTTGCTGTACGTGTACACGCCGAAGCTGCCGAAGTACTGAGTGCACGCGCCGTCGCTGCCGCCAGCCGAACTCGACCAATAGACGCCGTGGGAACCCGCGTTGTTCACGCCCGTAGCAGGAAGAAACACGGCACCGTTCGCTTCCATCTTGCTCCAGTCGGAAGCGGAATATGTGTTTTGCGACCAACCGTCTTCTCCATACGTAAATGTAACTCCTGTTGGCAATGTCCAGTTGTCGGGTAACAAAATCAGTCCGTTCACGCCATTCACAATAGCCATTCCGCGCAAATAACGGGCATCGGTTCTATTTGAAATCACATAGTCCCATTCGCTATTCGTCAGTGTACGCCACATTCCAGCAGCATTTCCGCCGTTGGAGATTTTGTTGTAAACACCCCAGTCGGCATTGGCGTAACTGCCAGTTAAGTTGTTGGTGTAATCTCCGCCGGGATAATAGTCGCTGTCACTTGTGCTTGTGCTGTATGGTTGGTACGCATTCGCTCCGCTGTTCCAACCTGACGTGCCCCAACCGAACAAGTCAATCCAGCCACTGTACGAACTTGAAATATTGGAATTGTCCGAACCAATTATATCATACTGGTGTTCCGCAAAACGCCACGTGCCTGTGCTTGCCTGATATTGCAGGTTTCCTTGCGAGAAATAGATTTGCTTGGAATCTGAAATAGAGAAAGCAGCCTTTATGGCTCCAACTGCAATGTTTCCTTGTTGCGAAGAACCACCATCGTTTCCAATCTCAGCCTTCAATTTTTTGAGCAAAGCGTCAATCTCGACCTTGGAATAATAGCCGCTTAGGTCAACTTCTAGTATATCGGTTTTCTTCGCATAATCATTTAATGTTGAATTTGTTACGTAATCCGTTGGAATGTCGTTCTTCAATGCGTAATCGGACAAATCAATATCTGATTTCTTTACATAACCATTTAATGTTGAACTTGTTACGTAATCCGTTGGAATATCGTTCTTCAATGCATAGTCTGACAAATCAATATCAGCACTGCCTGCCTTCTCTGCATATAATGCATATGGTACGGACAACAATGGCGTAACACCAGAAATCTGTTTACCATCAAATTCAAAAACGGTTTTTACAAAATATGGTGCGTTGCTCCAATCAATCGCCGAAAAATCGTCTCTACTTACTCCTGCACCCATCTCTAACGAAATTAAACCATTGGAATTTGTGGATACAACATGTTTTTCCGAGTAAACTACCTCACCATCATCAGAACCTTGTAAAACACTTAATTCCAAGAAAATAGGCTGTGATACCACCAAGTTATTTTCCGCATCACGAATTACAGCCTGGTAACTAAATGCTTGCGGAATTTGGGCAAATGATAAGATTGCCAACATCGCCATTGTGAATGTTAAAAAAATTCTTTTCATAAAATTTATAGTTTAATAAGTCAATTTTCAATTTATTTAGAGACAGTTCCTATGTTAGATATTATTTCTTAATAATTTTAAACCGTTTCACTGCCTTTCCGTCAGCCACTACCACAAGGAAATATACGCCTGATTTGTATGTGCTCATCTGTATAGGTGTTTCTGTAGCATTTGCAACGCCTTCCGCCATTTTATTTGAGATTTTGTTGTAAAGCAAATAAGTTACATTCCCAAAATCACCGTCAATTAAAAGTTTTAATACATCACTTGTAGGATTAGGATATGCCAAAAGTTTGATTTCGGTGATTTCAATACCCGATTCCGTCGCAATCTCAAATACTTGCTGAACACCTTGTGAAAAACTTCCGTTGTCGTTTTCCATGGTCATAAAGGAAACCTGTCCAATGGTTGCACTCATTGTTCCTTCCCCTACTGCTTCATAGCCAGCACTCACCACTATACTTTGTGCCAAGCTTGTTAGTGGAACAACAATACTTAACAACATAAACATAAATTTCTTATTCATAAGCAATACATACTTTGGGTTCTTTAATAAATTTAGTGTATTCCAATTAGTGGCACATATTTGTGTGCCAATTCAGTTTCAAAAATTTCCTCCACAGGAATTACTTCGTCAGGCAATACAATAATATGCAGACGAAAATGCAGGTTCATAGTCTTTGCCCAATCGTTAAGTTGCAAACCATGTGAAGCTGAGTTACGATGATAACCAAGATGTTGGATGATTCTGCCAACAATAGATTTTTTTACCTTGCCGACATACAATGTATTATCCGTAGCCTTTGCTTTTTTTAGTATGCGAGGCGTGAATTTTTGAAGTTCGCCAACAACTTGTTTAATGTCGTCTTCATTGTATGGTGATGTTATTTCCCAACGATATAAACAGGGGAGATTGTCAACTTCTGTCAAAGCATCAAACATCTGCTTGAATGGTGCAGCATGGCGAACATCCTCCTTGTCTCTATATTTGTTCTCAAAATCCTTACTGTCAATCTCAAACGACATCTCTTTGACAATACCAATTTCCGCAATGTGCCGAAACAACGTGCTATAATGTTCCGCTGTTTCACAAAAAAACTGTTGTTCCATAGTTCCTGAACAATTAATTCTTTGCCGACTCCCAAGCAAAATTGATTATAAATAAAAAAGCGTGGAATCGTACCTGTTACCCGTTCCACAACCTAAGGCTCTCGCATTGCCCCTCTAATCAGAACGAGCAACGCAGAACCCACGCCGATATGCAAATGG
>JAFXAU010000024.1 GCA_017516865.1 Bacteroidales bacterium | reverse complement strand
CCTGTCAAACCTTTATCTCCGAAGGATAGCGCCTTTGCCGCAAAAGAAATTGAATTGAGGCAACAATATGGCGAAGTTGTAAGGCACGGAACTGTGTTTGAAATAAAGGATAATCAGGTTAAATATTATCGGTATTATCGGTATGTGGATGCATTACATCAATTATTTTTAGAGCGCGTACGTACAATAGAGAAGAAGGATTTGTCAGACCATGAAAGGACTATAACTATAGATACTGTATATGATTGGCGTGACTCTATTGACAAAGTTAACAAGGAGATAGTCTTTAGCTTCTTTGGACCTGATTTGGTTTATTTGCGGTTTTTTGAATCAAAAATCAGGATAGATACGTCACTGCAATCTTTTATTAATGGCCATAGTTATTATAATTTTACCAGGTATGAAAAAGATAGTGTATCGGAACAATGGGTTTTAGCAATAAAAGAGATAAAGTTTAACGATACAGTCACATACGAATACAAAAAAAATGATGAAGACGCTTACTTGTGGGATCGTCGACATAAAATGAGTACGTTGTATAGGCATATTGTAGATAGTCTTGACAATTCATATCTTGATGTAACGTTTTGTAAAAAAGAAAACGAACCTGATTCCTGTTGGAAATTGCATGATATATCAGGTTTTGTGTACGACACGGTGGAACGTGCCTATATAGAGATAAAAAATTTTTCGTTCGAAGAAAATACGATAGATATTCAATGGTTTGATAAAAATAAGAAACCTAAAACAGGAACGATAGGTTGCAAACTATTGCCCAATGGTGTTATAACACCGGTAGGATATTCAGTTGACACACAACTCAAGCCACGTAACTTTAGTACACACATTAATTATGAATGGAACTCCGAAGATTCGTCGTTTCACGTGGCTGATTCAGTGATGATGTATCAAGGTAGGGTCGTGGAATCAAAAGAAGAATACGAAAGATTGCTTGACTATGAATTAAATACTCCAACTTATACATTAGAAGAGTTAATGGCGTATGTTAGATACAATGCTATTGTTTTTATAAAAACTAAGAAAAAAACATTCCCTACTCAGCCTGCAGAATCGTGGATTAGGAAATACGAAGCCGACGGTTTCAAGTCATTGAGAGAGTGGTGATTTTTTGGCAAGATATATTGTTGCTCCTGTCAAAATCAATACACTTCCTATGCCAAGAATGAATAAATTTTCGGTGGTGCCTATGGTATCGAGGTCGCTTGGAAAGAGTTGCTGGTGTGTAGAACAAACTACAACCCATGTGTTGTGAAGTGCGTGGGCAAGTATAGGCACAATTATGTGTCGTGAATACAAAAATAAATATCCGAGAAATACGCCTAAAGCGAAACGGGGAATAAAATTGAATATATCACCATGTAAAATACTGAAGATGACTGCAATAAGAATTACTGCTCCGTGTCTGTTCTTAAAAATGAGGATTGCCGTGGTTTGCAAAAATCCTCTAAAAAAAACTTCTTCGCAGATTGCGGGGACAAGTGCCATACAGAGAATGTCAATTATAAGCATGTCGGGCGAGAGTAGTTCCTCGGTCAATCGTTCGAGACGGAGATAGTTTTGCCATGATTGAGAGTCTTCTCCTAAAATGCTTAAAAGCCCGTCGGTATTGATTTGCGATAGTAAATTTATTCCAGGAAGATTTGCCGTTATAATAAATATGACAAGAAAAAATATCCATATTTTCTTCTCGAAAGAATGGTCGTATCTACTACTAAATAAAACATCTCCAGGTTTTAGAAAAATACAATATAATAGTATCAAGGCAGGGATGAGAAATACGCAGACGGTTTCTGCCGTCAGCATGTAGAGTACGCAAAGACGTTCCTGACTATTGCTGAAATGTCCCTGTTCAATAATTTGAATGCCGTTTCTCCCGTCTGCCGTCGGGGCTAATTTGTACAAGACGAAATAGAGTGCGACAGAAATGAGAATAGCGGCGAAAAATCCGACCGCTATTCGAAATGAAATATGTTTTTCTTGAAAGAAATTCAATGTTATTCTCCTAAAGTTGCAACCATTACCGCTTTTATGGAGTGAAGACGGTTTTCTGCCTCATCGAATACGATTGATGCAGGCGATTCGAATACTTCTTCCGTTACTTCAACGCCATTAAGTCCGAATTGTTCATACACGTCGCGGCCAACCTGAGTTTCTAAGTTGTGATAAGCAGGAAGGCAGTGCATGAATTTGCAGTTCGGATTTCCTGTCAAAAGCATGACTTCGGCATTTACTTGATATGGTTTTAATAATGAGATACGTTCTTCCCAGACTTCTTTGGGCTCGCCCATTGAAACCCATACGTCGGTGTAGAGAAAATCGCAACCTTTCACACCTTCTTTCACATTGTCGGTTACGGTTAGACGTGCACCGGTTTCTGCGGCAATTTTCTTGCAAGTTTCAATTAAATCGGCACTTGGCTGTAATGCTTTGGGTGCGACGATTCTTACGTCCATGCCCATTTTTACACCACCCACCATAAGTGAATTTCCCATGTTGAAACGTGCGTCGCCAAGGTATGCGTACGAAATTTTGTTCAGCGGTTTTGTGCTGTGTTCTTCCATTGTCAGGAAGTCGGCAAGAATCTGTGTCGGGTGAAATTCATTTGTCAAGCCGTTCCACACAGGTACGCCCGAATATTCAGCCAGTTCTTCTACAATTTTCTGACCGTAGCCTCTGTATTCGATGGCGTCGTACATACGGCCGAGCACGCGTGCTGTATCCTTCATCGATTCTTTTACGCCGATTTGTGAACCTGTCGGACCTAAATACGTTGTATGCGCACCTTGGTCGGCGGCGGCAACTTCGAAAGAGCATCGTGTACGAGTTGAGGTCTTTTCGAAAATCAGGGCAATGTTTTTGCCTTTCATTGTTTGTTTTTCCGTGCCGTTCTTCTTGTCGGCCTTTAATTTCTTTGCTAAATCAAGAAAATATCGGATTTCCTCAGGCGTGAAATCCAGAAGTTTTAAGAAACTTTTTCCTTTTAATGAGTTCATTGTTAAATGTTTTTTTGCAAAAATAACTTTTTTAGGAAATAAATCAATTAAAAACAATATATGGTCATGGAACAATCGAAAAAAATAGCTTGTGAATACAATGTTTAATTTATTTGTTCAAAACGTCTTGTTGAATCAGTATTTGTTGTATTTTTGGTTTGAATAAATTTTTAACAAAAAAAGTGATTTTATGGAAAGTTTAATTTATGTAGTTCTTGTGGCTTCGTTGGTTGCACTGGGATTTGCATTTGTGTTCTATCGCCAAATGCTGAAGGAATCCGAAGGAACCGACTTGATGAAAAAAATTGCGGAACACGTCCGTAAAGGTGCTATGGCGTACCTCAAACAGCAGTACAAAGTGGTGATTATCGTGTTCATAGTGCTTGCTGTAATCTTCTCCGTTATGGCGTATTTCGGCCTGCAAAACAGCTGGGTGCCGTTCGCTTTCTTGACGGGTGGTTTCTTCTCGGGCTTGGCTGGTTTCTTCGGAATGAAGACTGCCACTTATGCGTCTGCACGTACTGCCAATGCGGCTCGCCAGACGTTGAACAGCGGTTTGCAAGTCGCATTCCGTTCGGGTGCCGTGATGGGCTTGACGGTTGTTGGTCTTGCATTGCTCGACGTTTCGGTGTGGTTCCTCATTCTTGACAAGTTCATTCCTGCCGACAATCATTTGATTATTATTACGACAACAATGTTGACATTCGGTATGGGTGCGTCAACGCAGGCATTGTTCGCCCGTGTTGGTGGCGGTATCTACACCAAGGCAGCCGATGTCGGTGCCGACTTGGTTGGTAAGACTGAATACAACATTCCTGAAGATGACCCTCGTAACCCTGCAACTATCGCCGATAACGTAGGTGATAATGTGGGTGACGTTGCCGGTATGGGTGCCGATTTGTATGAATCGTACGCTGGTTCTATTTTGGCTACCATGGCTCTTGGTGCTTCGGCTTTCGCAACCTCGGCTGTAGAAGGTATGCAGTTGAAGGCAGTGTTGGCTCCTTCGTTGATTGCCGCTGTGGGTGTTGCATTGTCTATCTTGGGTATTTTCTTGGTAAAGACAAAGGAAGACGCAGGTATGAAACAATTGTTGGCTGCATTGAGCCGTGGTACGAACACTGCGGCAGTGCTGATTGCCGTTGCCGCTTTTGCGATTTTCGCATGGTTGTTCGGCACGGAAACAAATCAATGGTGGCAGATCTCATTGTCGGTTGTGGTTGGTTTGTTTGCCGGTGTTATTATTGGTAAAGCTACGGAATACTATACTTCGCAGAGTTACCGTCCTACGCAGAAAGTTTCGGAAAGTTCGCAGACAGGTCCTGCAACGGTCATTATTTCTGGTCTTGGTCTTGGTATGCTTTCAACGGCAATTCCTGTGGTGACGGTAGGTTGCGCAATCATTCTTTCGTACTTGTGTGCAAATGGTTTCCACGTTGAATTTACTCCTGAAAACTTGAGTATGGGATTGTACGGAATCGGTATTGCCGCTGTTGGTATGCTTTCTACATTGGGTATCACGCTTGCTACCGACGCATACGGACCAATTGCCGACAATGCTGGTGGTAATGCCGAAATGAGTGGTCTTGAACCAGAAGTTCGTAAACGTACCGATGCCCTCGATGCTCTTGGAAACACAACGGCTGCTACGGGTAAGGGTTTTGCAATCGGTTCTGCCGCACTTACGGCTTTGGCTTTGTTGGCTTCGTACGTTGAAGAAATCAAAATGGCGTTGATTCGTCTTGGCGAAACGCTTCCGAATGGCGTGGATGCCGCACAGGCAACGTTGGTTGACTTTATGGAAGCATACAATGTAAACTTGATGAATCCAATTGTGTTGGTTGGTGTGTTCATTGGTGCAATGATGGCATTCGTATTCTGCGGATTGACAATGAACGCTGTTGGCCGTGCCGCACAAAAGATGGTTGAGGAAGTTCGCCGCCAGTTCCGCGAAATAGCAGGAATACTCGAAGGCAAGGCAGATCCTGATTACGCTCGTTGTGTGGCAATTTCAACCAAAGGTGCGCAACGCGAAATGATGTTGCCTGCGTTGATGGCAATCATCGTTCCTATTGTAACAGGTGTGATTTTGGGCGTTGCAGGTGTTCTTGGTCTGCTTATCGGCGGATTGAGCAGTGGCTTTGTACTTGCAGTATTTATGGCAAATGCAGGTGGTGCTTGGGACAATGCCAAGAAATATGTGGAAGAAGGTAATTTCGGCGGTAAAGGTTCCGATTGCCATAAGGCGACCGTTGTGGGCGATACCGTTGGTGACCCGTTCAAAGACACGTCAGGTCCAAGTTTGAACATCCTTATCAAATTGATGAGCATGGTTTCTATCGTAATGGCAGGTTTGACGGTTACGTTTACATTGTTCTAAAAGACAATTTCTTGAAAATGAATGGCGTACGCTTTACGGTGTACGCCATTTTTTATTGATTTATAATCTTCTCGTTGCGGATTTTCCGAGAATTTCCGCAATCACGTTGCGGATTTTTTGGAAAATTCTGCAGAGAAGTTGCGGTTTTTTCAAAAGGAAACAGAATTATCTACTTCCGTTGTGTATGAAACACAAATTATCTCCCCCTTTCTGTCTTCAGAGAAAGAAACCGCAAATGTGGTTAGGAAAATGTGATTCTGTGCATGCATTAGATGTAAAAACAACGTATTTCAGTAACTGATGAGGCAAGCATGATTTATGCGAAAGAACATAAGATATTCAAAACTCGGAATATGCTGAAGAAAATTTCCAAGTCAGATAGTAAATATCAAAAGAATGCTCAAAATTTACTAGATGAGTTGTGGTTTTAACCTATTCTTCTAAAAATCCCTATCTTTGTGTTATCAAATCTCAATTTTTATGAAACATCTCTTTCTTCCCCTTGCAATTCTTTTAGTAACAGTTAGTTGCACGAATACTGCCATACGGTCGGTTTCGGGTGTGTTGGAGGCAAAAGTTGGGGCTGCTACAGCTCCTGAATGTGTGCGTCGGGCAATGCAGAATCCCGTGATTGACAGTCATTTTGAGATGATACTGAACGATGAGCAAAACCACGTTGCCGTTTGGAGTTTAATCCGTTGTAGCGACGATGTTTCGGCAGAAGGTTGTGGCGTTGTCGTGAAAAATGGTCCGACCACGACGGTGTTTCCTGATGTCCTTCACGGTAAAAATCCGACGGCATTTTACGACAGCACAACGGGAAACTTGTGGCTTGCAACAGCTGTTATGGAGGGAACAGGCACGCACGTGGAGCAACTTCATTTGTTGAGGTTCGATTCCAACGGCAGGGCCACTATTGCAAACACAATTGACCCGTACGATTTGCAAAAAGCTTTTATTCAACATATTGGCTATTCAATCGACGGAAAGGATATTACGTTCTACGCCGACAAACATCCGATTCACACTGCCACGAGCACGGTTGACGATATGGGCGGTTTCTACGACGAACCTGTCTGGATTGGCGAACAAATATCCTATGTGTTGGGTGATACGTTGCGGGCCCTTGTCACGCCGGGCGTCAGTTTCAATGTGGGGAAAGTGCTGCTTTACGACGATATGCCAACAGTTTCGGCAGACGTGATTCTTTTCGATACAGCAGTCGCAATTCAGAACATTCGGGTTGAGAAAGATGATTTTTAAGTAATTTCATTGAAATGATTATACGTCAGATAACAAAAAATTCCGAAGATGTTCAGATAGTCCGTGAACTATATGAACAGTCGTTTCCCGAAGCGGAACGGTTGCCGTTCGATGCACTGTTGAATCTGCTTTCGGTTGCCGATATTGATTTTTGTTCATACTATATAGAAAATCAGTTTATTGGTTTTACCTATACGTTTACCGTTGGAAAATTGTGCTGGTTCTTTTACTTTGCGGTTGTTCCCGAAAAAAGAGGCGAGGGGATAGGGACGGAGATATTGCGGAGCGTTCTTGAACAGCATAAGCAAAGTCTTATTGTTATTGATGTGGAACATGTGGAACAGCCGTCGGAACAAGATGGTACGGCTCCAGCTGGTTTGGCAACGCCGGAAATGCGTCGTCGGCGGTACGATTTTTATTGTCGGAACGGATTCCGTGACTCGGGCGTGCGCCGTTCATTTGGCGGCGTTACGTATCAGATCTTGGTCTGCGGCGAAGGAACAATATTGGATAAGGAATACAGCGACCTAATCCGCATTATGTGGAAAAAGGTTAAAGAAGCGGGTATATAAAAATAGAGACGCTAATCGCGTCTCTACATGGCATAAACATTTGAAAGGTGAATATTCACCTTTTTTTATTTAAATTCTTTCTTGATTTTATCTACGTAGTCGAGCAATTCCCAACCGAAGAATTGAACTTTTTTCTTTTTCCCGTTAACAACTACATCTCTCATTTCTGGCGTTTTTCCGAAATGACCATACGATGCAGTTGCTTGGAAAATAGGATTTGTCAAACCAAACCGTTTCACAATTGCAATTGGACGAAGGTCGAATAGTTTTGCTACCTTCTCAGCAATTTCCGCATCACTGTATAGTTTACCGTTCGCTTTCTTCGCACAACAAGTACCGTATGTGTTTACATAGATATTTACAGGTTTTGCCACACCAATAGCATACGAAACTTGTACTAAGCATTCGTGTGCAATTCCAGCTGCAACAAGATTTTTTGCAATGTGACGGGCAGCGTATGCGGCACTTCTGTCCACTTTTGAGGAATCTTTTCCCGAAAATGCTCCGCCACCGTGTGCTCCACGACCACCGTAGGTATCAACTATGATTTTACGGCCTGTCAGACCTGTGTCGCCATGAGGACCGCCAATGACGAATTTTCCCGTTGGATTGACCATGAATTTGAAATCTTGGTCGAAAAGTTTCTGTAATTGTTTCGGATAGCTTAAACGAACAGGTTTGATGACATATTTATGTAAATCTTCGCTGATTTTTGCCTGAGTTTCTTCGTCGGAAATACCAAAATCGTCGTGTTGGGTGGAGATTACAATCGTATCGATTTTTATGGCTTTATTTGTCTTTTCGTCGTATTCGATTGTTACTTGCGATTTTGAATCGGGACGAAGGTATTTCATTACTTTACCTGCTTTACGAACTTCAGCGAGCTTTTGCAATAAACGGTGCGCAATGTCCAACGTCAAAGGCATGTAGTTGTCGGTTTCGTCGATTGCGTAGCCGAACATCATTCCTTGGTCGCCGGCACCTTGTTCTTCGGGATTTGCCCGTTCCACGCCTTGATTGATGTCGGCGGACTGAGCGTGAAGTGCAGAAAGAATACCGCAGGAATTTCCATCGAATTGGTATTCCGACTTGTTGTAACCGATTTGATTGATGACTTTTCGTGCGATTTCCTGAACGTCAACAACACCTTTACTTTTGATTTCGCCGGCTAAAACCGTCAAACCTGTTGTTACCAACGTTTCACAAGCGACTTTCGATGTCGGGTCTTGACTGAGGTATGCGTCAAGAATTGCGTCTGAAATTTGGTCAGCGACTTTGTCTGGATGACCTTCTGAAACTGATTCTGAAGTGAATAAATATCCCATAGTTTTTAAATTTTAAGTTACAAATCAATGGGAAAGAGTTGGCGAATGCAGTCTGTGTTTTAGCATTTTTTTGTGTGGTTGCAATCAACTCAAATCTTTCCACTTGTTGGAAGCAAATATACAATGCTTCTTATAAAAAACAACCCTCTTGTTGAAAAAATAACAAGAGGGTCGTGTTTTTTTTACAGCGAAGCCCTGTTAATCTTCATCATCGTCGTCGGGTTTTTCGCATTTTTTGTCTTTTGGACATTTTTTCTTTGCTTTCATTTCAGCGAATTTAGCTTTCTGTTCGTCAGTCAAAATAGCTTTGAAAGCTTCGTCGAATTTTTCTCTTGCCGCCTTCATTTCTGACTTTTGTGCATCGAACAATGCTTTTACTTGTGTCATTTGTTCTTCGCTCAAATTCAGTTCTTTCGCCATTTCCATAGGACATCTTCCGTGTGGTTTACGACGTTCGCAGGCTTGTTTTGAACCTTTCTGGCAACAAGGGCCGTCAGGACAACATTCGCCTTGCGGGCAACATTGTTGAACTTGTTCTGTCGGGCAGGCAGATTGCTTATCGCATTTCTTCCCACAATTACTTACGCAGCAGCAAATTGCCACACCAATAGCGGCACCAACTATCGCGGTACACGCTCCAATTAAAAAATCTTTTACGTTCATAGGTTTAATTTTTTGAATTATTTGATTTCAACGTGTAAATATATGAATTTATTATGTGCAAAATGTTATTGATACATTTATTCTATACCAACATAAACATATAATCGACTTTCTGCCTACTGAAACGATAGGAAAAAGTTTTTCCATAAAAAATGTCAGTCGGTTGATTTTTTTCTTGAAAGAATGAAAATAATTTCTTAAACTTGCATTAACGCAAAGAAGAATTCTTCGCACGTATTAAATCGGTGATTCGGCGGAGAAAGGAATAAAAATTTACAAGTTTCATGGCAAAAATTGATGAAAAGGAACTGTTAAGTTGTCTAAAAGAAAAATTTGGTTTTGACACGTTCAAAGGGAATCAGAAAGAAGTTGTGGAAAGTCTTCTCGCAGGGAACGATACGTTTGTATTGATGCCGACTGGAGGAGGAAAATCGCTTTGCTACCAGTTGCCTTCGCTGTTGCTCGAAGGTACGGCAATTGTGATTTCGCCGCTGATTGCATTGATGAAAAATCAAGTTGATGCAATGCGTGGATTCAGTACCGACAACAGAATCGCCCATTTCCTCAATTCATCGCTGAGCCGTGCGGAAATAACTCAGGTGAAGGATGACGTGCGCAACGGAATTACAAAATTATTGTACGTTGCTCCTGAATCGTTGACAAAAGAAGATAACATTGAATTTTTACGGAGCATAAAGATTTCGTTCTACGCAATTGACGAAGCACACTGTATTTCGGAGTGGGGACATGATTTCCGCCCAGAATACAGAAAAATAAAACCGACAGTCGAAAACATCGGCCGTGCTCCGATTATTGCTCTGACAGCGACGGCGACGCCGAAGGTCCAGCACGATATACAGAAGAATTTGGGCATGCTTGATGCAAAGGTGTTCAAGTCGTCGTTCCGCCGTAAAAATTTGTACTACGAAATCCGTCCGCAGGTCGATGCAACCAAGCAAATCATAAAGTTCATAAAGGAGAATCCTGGGAAATCGGGTATCATTTATTGTCTGAGCCGTAAAAAAGTCGAAGAGCTTGCCAATACGTTGGTCGTGAACGGTATTAAGGCTTTGCCGTATCATGCTGGATTGGATGCACATACGCGTACGAAAAATCAGGATATGTTTCTGATGGAGGAAGTCGATGTGATTGTGGCTACCATTGCGTTCGGTATGGGTATTGACAAACCCGATGTGCGTTTTGTCATACATTATAATATACCAAAATCTCTCGAGGGCTATTATCAGGAAACTGGACGTGCAGGCCGTGACGGAGGCGAGGGTAAGTGTATCGCATTCTATAGCTATAAGGACATTCTTCGTCTGGAAAAATTTATGGAAGGCAAGCCGGTTGCGGAACAGGAAATCGGCAAGCAACTTTTGCTCGAAACGTCTTCGTATGCCGAATCAAGTCTGTGCCGTGTACGTGTGCTACTGAACTATTTCGGCGAGGAAATGACCGAAGATTGCGGAAATTGCGACAACTGTCTGCATCCGAAACCGCAAATTGAAGTGAAAGACGACGCGCTGCTCGTACTCAATACTGTCAATGCCGTCCACGAACGGTTTAAACAAGGACATATAGTCGAAATTATTACAGGAAAAGAAACTTCCGAAGTCAAGACGTATAAACATAATTTGTTGGAGGAATTTGCGGGTGGCGACGACCACGATGAGAAATATTGGAACGCAATCATTCGACAGATGTTGCTTTCGAGGTTGCTTGACAAGGAAATAGAAAACTACGGTCTGCTGAAAATTACCGACGAGGGTCGTGCGTTTATGGCAAAACCATATTCGTTCATGATAACCGAAGATCATGATTACGAACAATCAGAAATGGATGCCGATGCTCCTCAGTCGGGCGACGCACTTGATACGACATTGGTTTCGATGTTGATGGATTTGCGGAGAACCGTGGCGAAGAAAAACAGTGTTCCGCCGTATGTGGTGTTCCAAGAAGTGTCGATAAACGAAATGGCTATTCAATACCCGATTACTTTGCAGGAATTGCAGAATATTTCGGGCGTGGGAGAAGGGAAAGCAAAGAAGTATGGGCAACCGTTTATTGAACTGATTTCGAAATACGTTGAGGAAAACGAAATAGAGCGACCGCAGGATATGGTTGTCAAGTCGGTCGGAAGCAAGTCGGGTAAGAAGATTCAGATTATTCAGAATATTGACAAGAAACTGCCACTTGACATTACTGCCGATGCTTTGGGACTTGAATTGACGGATTTGTTGATTGAAATTGAAAGTATAGTGAATTCGGGTATGTCGCTGGTCGATTCTCGAGGCAAATCGAAGATTGATTATTATATCAACGAGGTTTTGGAGGAAGAAGCGGTTGAAGAATTGTACGATTATTTCTGTCACGAAGAATCTGAATCCATTCAGGCAGCATTGGACGAATGGGTAGCCGACGGAACGTATACGGAAGACGAAGTCCGTTTGGTGAGAATAAAATTTTTGTCGGAAAAAGCTAATTAAACAGATATGAAAATTGCGGTAGATTTTGACGGAACTCTCGTTGAACATAAGTATCCCGAAATTGGGGCAAAAAAATTGTTCGCGTTCGAAACCTTGCGTGAATTGCAAAAACGGGGCGACCAACTAATTTTGTGGACGTACCGTTCGGGACGCGAGTTGGACGAAGCGGTGGAATTTTGTCGGAAAAACGGTGTGGAATTTTATGCTGTAAATCGTAATTACCCCGAAGAAGAATTCAACGAAAGCGAGACGAGCCGTAAGATTGATGCCGATGTGTATATTGACGATCGTAATGTTGAATTTTGCGGAAACATAGATTGGTCGGCAATCTGTGCGAAATTGAATGTCGGTTCGTCTAACAATTCTGATTACGACGAATACGGAAGACCAAAGAAACAATCTTTTTTAGGAAGTCTTTTTGGAAGAAAATGAGCAACATACTGACTTGTATGTAGATGTGGTTCTGCCTTTGGCGGTTCCGCTGTATACGTATAGTGTCCCCGAATCGTTGCGGAGCATGGTGCAGGTCGGTTGTCGCGTAGTGGTGCAACTCGGTCTGCGGAAAATGTACACGGCAATCATTTATGCCGTTCATACCAATAAACCTCGTACATTGACGATAAAGGACATTGACTCCGTTCTCGATGAGTTTCCGATTGTGACAAAAAAACAATTGGAATTGTGGGATTGGATGGCTGACTATTATATGTGTACGTTGGGCGATGTGATGAAAGCAGCCTTGCCGTCGGGACTGAAACTCGAAAGTGAGACGGCGTTGACCGTCAATCCCGATTTCGACTGCATGTCGCTGAACGAATCTGACAGAATAGTGTACGTGCAAATCGAGAAAAATCCACACATCCTGATTTCGAATCTGGTAAAATTGCTGAATCGAAAATCGGTGACAGCGACGATAAAAAAACTTATCTCGTTAGATGCAGTCGTGGCGGGCGAGGTTATTTCGAGCATGTACAAACCAAAACTGGTGGTGTATGTGAAATTTACCCAGTCAATTGAGAATCAGGATTTTGTAAATACGTCTTTTTCGCTTGTGAACAAGGCTCCCAAGCAGCAGGAATTGTTGCTCGCCCTGTTGAACGAATATGTTCAGCATAAGAACATAGAAAATTTTGCCGTAAAAAAACAACAGTTGTTACAAAATACAACTCCGCAGGTGCTGGCGGAATTGGTAAAAAAGGGAATTGTACGGCTTGAGGAACGTGTTGAATCAAGGTTTGATACGGCTGAAGGCAAAATAAAAGGAATTGCTACTTTGAGCGACCAACAGAAAACGGCTTTGGTGGAAATTCACCATGCATTTGCCGAGCAGAAGGGCTGTCTGTTACATGGCGTTACATCAAGCGGAAAAACCGAAGTTTACATACACCTGATTCAGGAAATGATTGATGCGGGAAAACAAGTTTTGTATTTGTTGCCTGAAATCGCACTCACTTCGCAGATAATCAACCGCTTGCGTGACGTATTTGGCAATCAGGTTGGTGTATATCATTCACGTTTTTCCGATAACGAAAGGATAGAGGTCTGGAATACGGTGTTGGCGGATAATGTTAATTCGTATAAAGTGATATTGGGCGTGCGTTCGTCGGTATTTTTGCCGTTTTCAAATTTAGGATTGGTGATTGTCGATGAGGAACACGAAACGTCGTTTAAGCAGTACGACCCGTCGCCGCGTTATAATGCCCGCGATGTGGCATACGTGCTGGCCCGAATGTACGGCGCGGATTTATTGCTTGGAACTGCAACGCCGAGTATGGAGACCTACTATAATGCGTTGACGAAAAAGTTGAGCCTGGTCGAGATGAAAACCCGTCACACAAAGGCTCCATTGCCCGAAATCCACATTGTTGACCTGCGGAAGGAACGGCGACAATTACGTATGAAGGACGTGTTCAGTAAGACTTTGTTGGAAAAAATAGAAGATAATCTCAACGAAAAGCGTCAGGTGATTCTGTTTCAGAATCGTCGTGGCTTTTCGCCATATTTGGAATGTCCCGACTGCGGATATGTCCATCAGTGCGTCAATTGTGACGTAAGTCTGACGTATCATAAGTTTTCGAATTCGCTTATGTGTCATCATTGCGGTTATGCAATCAGATATACAACAACATGTCCCGCATGTCAAGGCGAGAATATGCAACTGGTGGGTTTCGGAACCGAAAAAATTGAAGACACGCTTTCGTCATTATTTCCCGAAGCGAAAATTGCCCGAATGGATTTGGATACGACTCGTGGCAAAAATGCCTATACCGAATTGATAGACAAATTCGAGCGTCGCGAAATAGATATTCTTGTCGGGACGCAGATGATTACCAAGGGGTTGGACTTTGAAAACGTCGGTCTTGTTGGGATTTTGAGTGCAGATTCAATGTTGCGTTTCCCCGATTTCAGGGCATTCGAACGTGCATATCAGCTTATGGTGCAGGTTGCCGGTCGTGCGGGTAGGAGCGAGCGACAGGGACATGTATATATTCAGACCTATCAGCCCGAACATCCTATATTGAAATTCGTGCAGGAGAATGACTATAATTCCTTGCTAAACACCCAAATGGCAGAAAGAAAGACGTTCTGGTATCCGCCGTTCACCCGATTGATAAAAGTTACCGTCCGTCATCGTGATAAAGACAAGGCGGTGTACGCGGCAAAAATATTGGCTGACGATTTTAGGAAGATTCCCAATATTATGGTGTTAGGTCCCGAATTTCCGCCCATAGCAAGAATTCAGTTGTTGTACGCACAGGATATTTTACTGAAAATTCCTCGTACACTTAACATAACGAAGGTGAAAACTGTTGTCCGTGCCTATATGCAGACAATAGTCGGGCAGGAAGATTATAAAACAACATCGTTTAGTATTAACGTTGATCCGTACTGATATGAATCGTAGTATTTTATTGATAATTAGTGTTTTGCTTGCTTTTTGCTGTAGTGCAAAAGTTCCGAGAACCAACAATCATGGTTTTTTATTGGAAAACCATAAGACGAAGGTGGAGGTGACTTTGCCAGACGACAGTGTTCAAACCGATACGGTTCGTGAGGAACGGGACGCGCTTCCTCCTTCGGAACAAATGTCTGCTCCGCAACAGACGGAGGATTCCGTAGTAGTTGCTCAGGATAGTTTGATGCCGGAGTCACGTATATCAAAGCAAGAAATGGCAGAAGAATGGATGCAGCAACACGAAGGTGACGGATTCATAAAGTGGACATTGATTTTGGGCGCCTTTGCCTTGACACTGTATGTCATTGGCATACCTATCTGCTTTTTGTTTGCTATTGCTGGCGTAATTGTCGGCATTATTGGCATGGAGAAATATCCGCACAAGAAGAAGAAAATGGTATTAGGACTGGTCGTCAGTGCTCTTGTCCTTCTGACCAGTTTAATCTCACTGTTTCTCATAGTGACGTGGGGATTATTGTTTATATGAGGGATATAAAAATATCATATAATCATTATATTTGCTAAAAATAGGTCTAATGCAGAAAAACGGCTATTAGAAAGTAAAAAATGAAACGTCTACTTATACTTGCATACGATTTTCCGCCATACGTTTCGGTTGGTGGGTTACGGCCGTATGCGTGGTATAAATATTTGAAAGAATTTGGGGTATATCCCGTAGTTGTCACGCGACAGTGGGAAAACAAATATGGAAACGAACTTGATTATATAGCGCCAAGTCCATCTCTGGAAACCGTTGATGAAGAAACAGAATACGGCACCATAATTAGAACTCCATACAAGCCAAATTTGGCTAATCGACTGATGTTAAAATATGGTAACGTAAAATTTTCATTGGTACGAAAAGCTGTTACCGCATTTTATGAATTTGCCCAGTTTTTGTTTTTCGTCGGACCTAAATCTGGATTGTATAGAGGTGCAAAAGATTATTTGAAAAACAATTCTGTTGATGTCATACTTGCCACAGGCGAGCCGTTTATTCTTTTTAAATATGCCTCGGCATTGAGTAGAAAATATAATATTCCCTGGATTGCAGATTACCGAGACCCTTGGGTACAAAATAGGAAGCGTAGCCAGTTTATGGGGCATTGGAATTCTTTTTTTGAACGACATTTTTTACAGAATGCTGCTGCTATGACAACCGTTTCCGAATTTTTTAAAAAAAAAATTAGGGAAAATATTTCTGTATCAAGGACATTTATGATTCCCAATGGATATAATCCTGCTGTGGTTTCAGATGTTTTGCATATTAAGCAAAAATCAGATAGGATGAGAATTGCTTTTGCAGGGACAATATACAATTGGCATCCTTACAAAAGTGTATTGTCTTTGTTTTCTGATTTTGCAAAAGGGAAAAATATTGAATTAAATTTTTTCGGTGTAAATAGACACAAAGAATTGTCTCAAATGATTGCAGAAAATCATTGGGAAGAGTGTATTCATGTATATCCTCGAATGAATCTGAATGAATTATTACCGATATTAAGTCAACATAATTTAATGCTTTTGTTTAATGAATACTCTATTATGGGTACCAAAATATATGATTACATTGGGTTACGACGTAAAATTCTTTTTTGTTATTCTAACGACCAGGATGCTCTATTTTTGAAGAAGAAATTTTATCCGATAGACGAATTGGAAGGAGTCAGTAATCATGTGCAGGAAGATTTGATTCGGAACACGCAATCAGGTATTATAGTGAAGGACAAAGCACAATTGTTGACAGAGTTGAAAAAGTTATATAATGAGTTCACGGCAAAGGGCTGTATTGCATGTGATTCACAGAATGTAGAACAATATTCTCGCAAGCATGGGGCAAAATTATTGGCAGAACTTGTTAAAGAAATATAAAACCTTATGATAAAATTTGCTGTAATCGGTTACGGACGTATTGGTAGGCGGCACGCCGAGGTGATTCGCTGCACAGCAAATGCTCAACTCGTTGCCGTGTGCGATATTTTGCCAAAGGAACAGGTCGAGCTGGATAACATAGACGTCCCATATTTCCGCTCAATTGATGAATTGTTGGATTCGGACTTGGATATTGATATTGACGTGGTGAATATTTGTACACCTAATGGTTTCCATGCGGAATATGCGATTAAGGCGTTGGAGAAAAAACACCATGTGGTGCTGGAAAAACCTATCGCACTTACAAAACACGATGCGGAACAAATCGTATTCAAGTCGTTACAGGTTTCTCGTCACGTATTTTGTGTGATGCAGAACCGTTATTCTCCGCCGTCGGTATGGCTCAAGCAAATAGTGACAGAAAAACGTCTGGGTGATATTTATATGGTTCAGCTAAACTGTTACTGGAACCGTGATGAACGATACTACAAAAAAGGTGACTGGCACGGAACTGCTGATTTGGACGGGGGAACGCTGTTCACGCAATTCTCTCATTTTATTGATATTATGTATTGGCTGTTTGGCGACATTACCAACATTCGTGGCAATTTCCATGACTTTTCGCATCAGTCGCTCACCGATTTTGAAGATAGCGGAGTTGTCACCTTTGATTTTGTGAACGGTGGAATGGGCAGTCTGAACTATTCCACTTCGGTGTGGGACACCAATTTGGAAAGCAGTATAATTATTGTGGGGGAGAAAGGTACGGTGAAGGTTTCTGGTCAATATATGAACGAGGTGGAATATTGCCACATAAAGGACTACGAAATGCCGACGCTCGCTCCGTCGAATCCTCCGAACGATTATGGTGCATACAAAGGTTCTGCACAGAATCATCATTACGTCATTCAAAATGTGGTGGAAAAATTGCAAGAAAACGGCAGCATCACCACCAACGTACTCGAAGGCTTAAAGGTGATAGACATTATTGAACGTATGTATCAGGTGCGCGACGCACAGTGGAAAAAATCTGTAAAGGCTGTCGATAGAACTATTTCCTGCTGAGTTTACCGTCTCGGATGATACAACATTATTGTGTCGTGCAGATGTTGTTTGTCGAGATGGGTGTAAATTTCGGTTGTCAGAATAGATTCATGTCCTAACATTTCTTGCACAGAGCGTAAATCTGCCCCGGCATTGACCATGTGCGTGGCAAAGGAATGTCGGAATGTGTGAGGACTAATGTTTTTCGAAAGTCCAACTCGTGCCGCCACGTCTTTTATAATAAGAAAAACCATGTTTCGTGTCATGTGCTTCCCGCGTCGGTTAAGGAAAAGGTAATCTTGTTCGCCTTCGGGAATGGTAAGGTGACAGCGCCATTGCATATAATTGTTAATTTCTCTGATTGCCTTGTCGCTTATGGGGACAAGACGTTCTTTGTCGCCTTTGCCGACAATGCGAATGAATCCTTCCTTAAAATGCAGGTTGTGAATGCGGAGGTTTACCAATTCGCTTACGCGTAGTCCACAGCTGTACAATGTTTCGATAATTGCACGGTTTCGATGACCTTCGTCTTTTGTGACGTCGACGGCGTTGATGAGTTTGTCAATTTCCTCGATTGACAGATAGACAGGCAACTTTTTAGGGATTTTTGGCGCTTGCAACAAGTCTGTCGGGTCAATATTTATAATGTCATCCAATTGTAAATAGGCGAAAAAATTCTTTATTCCCGAAATAATGCGTGCCTGTGAACGTTCGTTGATTTTTTCGTTTTCGTCGTGATTTATCCAATACAGAAATTCATGCAGATGTTCAATTGTTATTTTTTCAGGAGTGATTTCGCTTTGGTCTGTTGCAATCAGGTATTGATAGAGTTTCATTACATCGTGGCGGTATGCCTCGATGGAATTGTCCGACAACGATTTTTCTAATCGGAGGTAGGTGACAAAATCAGAAATTGCAGATTCCCAATCCATAAAAATGCAGTAAATGTTTAATTTTATCTTGTAGAAACGTTCCATGGCGCGTCTCTACAAGATGTTTATTATGTTATAAAAAAAGGCTGTCCTTGTGGAACAGCCTTTCGTAATACTGAATAATTTTTATCGTAAGAATTTATCATTCGGGTGTGGAACGGCAGAACGTTTCTGCGTAGAACCCTTGATTGCAAGGTCATGAATTTCGAAACTCAAAGTTACCTCGTGAGTACCACCAGTTGACAAACCTGCGTTTGAAATTGTCATATCGTAGCTATACAAGAACTGGTACAATTGTTTTTTGTCCTTTGAGTATTTGATATAACCAAGACTAAGAATGACTGCATCGAAACTCTTTGCCTTGATGCTGTTTGCAACATCTTCTAAAGACGCTTTCTTGTAGAATTGCTTACGCATCCAAACACCGGCATGTAGTGAAGACATGAACGAAACTTTCGAAGGAATGTTTGCATTCACACCGAATGTGAGTGTTTTTGAACCAGACTCCGAACCTTTAAACCATTGATTTGCTTCTGCTTGATTTTCGAAGATAAATCCAGGGCAGACCAAGAAGTATTTGTTGTGGAATCCTTTTCGATTGATTCGGAACTGCATATATCCGTGAATGTCGAACTTCATAGGAAGTGGAGATTCTTGTCCGTCGTCAAGCCATGAAATATCTGGTTGAGTCAAGTGGTGGAATGCAACACCGAATACACTTGTAGCAAGATACTTAACAGGAGTTTGGCGAATATTGAACTGAACTGCCATACCTGCATTGTAGTCAAACGTACCTTGACTCCATTCACCTTCTTCAGGTGGAACGAACTCCGTTTCGTAAATTGCACCAAAACGAGGGTCCAATTGGTCGGTGAAGATCATTTCATCATAATCAATATTTTTATGAATGTATTGAGCACCTGCACCAATTTGCAACATCAAGTCGGGAAGGATACGGATTTGTTTTGCATACGCCAAGCCGCCTTGGTATGTATTCAAACAATTCTGTCCTTGCGTGTTTCTGGTGAAGAAACCGCCGATACCACCTTGTGCAAATTTAACATCATAGTAATCGAAACAGATACTTTCTGTTCCCCATTCTCCCGGAACCTTTGTCCACAAGTGACGGTCGGTAATCGTTCCACGAAGACCGGGATTGATACCTGTCAATGCTGGATTATAATATGTCTCCTTCAAATAGAATTGAGAATAGTTAGGGTCCTGAGCCATTGACATATTTGCATAAAGCAAAGATGATGCAAAAGCAATAATAGAAATATAAATTCTCTTCATCGTTTCCTATTTATCTTTCTAAACAATTTTCTTCTGCCTTTTTTAGACATTAGGCAGTTGTGCAAATATATGAAAAAAAATATTGAATGCGTGCTTTCCTATGTTTTTTTTTAGTTTTAGGCGAAAAAAAGTGAATTTTTGCCGTTTTTGAACTTATTTCCTCCCAAAAATTAAAATTCTCCGAAATGAATTCGGGTTTTTCTTGATTTTTGTATATTTGGAGCGTTTATTGGAAAAATGTTGAAAAATGGATACTTCATTGTGAAATGAATTGTCTATTAAAAAAATATAAAGATGAAGAAGTTATACTTACATGTAATTTGTACGATTTGTTTGTCGTTTATTGTTATTTTGGGATATGCACAAACGGCAACGTATGATCCCTCGGTATTCATTAATATAAATATAAACTCGGGAAATCCTACCTGTCCGTTCCCCCAATTCCTTGAATATACTGGTGGCGGTAAGTCTTTGGCAAAGTACAACGCCGAGGGTGTGACGCACGCCGATATGGAAAAAACGTTGCGTGAGGCGTACGAGATTATGATGCACCGTTGTCGTTACGAGGGAACGTATTGTGGCGTCCGTTATATTTCGTTCAATCGTGACGATGTGCCGGGCAACTACGGAACGTTCGTGTCGGAAGGTGACGGATATGCATTGCTTGCCGCCGCAATTTTCGCCGACCAAAAAACATTCAACGGATTGTATATGTGGATTCACGACATTCGTTTTTCGGGCGTGAAACGTTTCCGTGACGGTGGCACAAGAGGTTTGAACGCCAACGACTTTGCTGGTCCGTACTTGGCTGCTTGGAAAGATAAGACGTTTAATGCGGCGTATGGTTCCGATAGCCACTCGGCAACCGATGGTGACGTTGATATAGCAATGGCAATGCTGATTGCCTACAAACAGTGGGGAGAATGGATGATGCAGGACGGACAAGTGGTGAAGGATAATCAGGGGAATCCTATCTCTTTGAAATACGAAACGCAACGTGTTGTCGGTGCCTTGGTTGACACGCTCGGACAGTGGGACAAGGGTAGCGGTCAGCTTACGGGTATGTTGTCGGGTGTGATAGGTATCGACGGCTACGAAAAACGTGGTAACTCGTGGGGTGAGCTAACCCGTTGGAGATTCACGGATGCCGCGACTTCACGTTATCCGAACATCAATGGTCCGTACAATGGTGGTCCAAACTTGTTGAGTATTTATGGCGGAAACTATATAGATTACGATGCTCCGTCGTATTTTGAGGAATTTTGGCGTTGGCTGAAAAACGGCGACGGCGTCGATGATAATAACCGTGCTGTCTCCGAATGGGAAATTCATCAGTTCAAGCGAGCGGCGGCTTCGGGTAACTGGCTGAATAAAAAGGCGTATGACCAAGGTTTGTACGCTTCGATCGGTCGGGTGGAAATGGCGACCGACGGACAACCTACGTTCGGCGTGTATGTGGATGGTGAAGACTTCCGTTATCCGTGGCGACATATATTGGATTATTTGTGGCACGGCGATGCCGATTATGACTGGGACCCAGTTTCTCACCAAGTGATTGACGGAACCAATAATTCGGAACGCCTGATGGGTATCCGTCACGCCGGCTTGCTGAAAAACCCGTCAAATTCGGGTACACAAATTTGTGCAAAACAAGGCGCGAGTCCCGACCCTGGACAACCTCAGTGGTTCGGCGTTTCGCAAATTCCACAGCAGTGGACTCATACAGGTGGAATCACCTCCGCATATCATACAAATTATTCTGTAGGTGCAGGTGCCACGGCGGCGGTCGCTTCCGAGGATCTGGAACTGATTGCCGATATTTATCGTCAGTGCGAGTTGATGTGGGACGGTAACAACACCGCCGCAAAACTCGATCCTGAAGAACGATATATTGGCAGTACGCCGAAATATTTCCACGGTTGGTTCCGTACGCTCGGTATGTTAGTTTGTTCTGGAAACATGATTGCTCCTGAACAAATGGTGCCGAAAGCGAATATGAAGGTGTATATGTCGGTTGATAAGACGTATGCCTACGAAGGTGACCGTGTAAGTTATACCGTACAATATAGAAATTATGGCTCGCTCAATGCCACGGGTGTGACTATCCAAACGCCTCTTGACGAGGATTATACCTTTGTGAGTGCAAACAAAGGTGGCGTGTATGACCCTGCCACTCATACCATTACGTGGAATATAGGAACGGTGCCTGGATTTAAGTCTGGCGGTTTGGCCGCGACGATTGATTCTGTTGCGTTTACCGTACGAATTACTAGTTTGGCAAACGACAGAGTATGTGAAACAAGTACCATATCGGGCGACAATTTCCCAGAATGGATTAGCAACGAATATCCGAATCACGCCACTTACACGATGGAACGCAACTGTGTTGACGTGCTCGCCAATCGTAGTCTTGTTGTTGAAAAAACGGCAAATCGTAAGGAATTGAATCCGAATGATAATGTTACGTTTACCGTTGATTTTGAGAATGTCTCTTCTGACGATTCGTGGTTGAACGGCGGTCGTGACAATGTTCGTATTTCGTATGGTAATTATTATATGAACGGAAATGCGTACCAGTTCTATCATTTATATCGTTTTTGGAATGATTCGTACGAAGCATATATAAATATGAATAACTATCGTGTTTCATATTTTATGTTCGATGCGGCAGCTCAAGGACTGTATAGTGCCACGAATCAAACGGGATGGACGTTTGTGGTGGATAATCAAAATGACTTGGACAAATATGGATATAATCCGTCAAGCGGACCTATAACATTCGCATATCAAAAAATTCCGCAAGGTGAAGACCGATACGGGAAATGGAATCAACGTCTGATGATTCGGTTTGCCGATGTGCTGATGGCTCCGTCAACTCACGTGTATGATAAGTTGGATTCTCAATATTTACTGCACAAAGGTGTGTGGGGTCCGGGTTTCATCCGTGCCCGTCTGGCATCGAATCCGGCTACCGATTTGACGGCACGTGTGCAGGATGACTGGTCGTTCTCAACCGATATTACCGCTGGGACTATCGACGGACAAGGTGAAACGTTTACCTTAATATCTCCTTGTTGGGCAAATTACGATAACTTAGGGTACGAAATTGACAATTATTCTCGTCATACGTGTAGTAGGCCGATTTCGCGTCTTACGAACTTCGACCGTGTCTTGGTAGAAGAATTCGATGGTTACACGTGGCGTCGTATTCAAGGTCGTGGCCCATTGCCAGGAAAAGAGGCATACCATGTAACTATTGTTGATACAATTCCTAAAGAATTGCGTTTCAATGAATTTGTCACGAAAAAGGCATTGGGTATCGAGGCAACATACACTGCCGCACCTGCGGGGGCTTCGTATTCGGGTATTGTGAAATGGACTATCCCTGAAATGCTTGTTGGTGAAAAAGGTAAGTTGGTATATTCGTGTACGGCCAACGATATTGGCTGCCCGAATGCTGCCGATGCACATTATATAAATGCGGCGTGGATTTATTCCGACACCGATTCCCCTGATTCGTCATCTGTTGAATTGACAACTACGTGCACGGATCTGCCTCCATACATAGAACCACAAAATTCATTGTTCAAGACAGCTTCGCAAACAACGGCATCGGTCGGCGATGTTATTTCGTACGAAGTAAAATATGTGAACACAACGGGAACCATTGTTGATGAGAATTGTTCTTCAACGACCAATTGGATGCCGTTGGGCAATGGTTCGATGTCGTCGGTGTCGAATGGCGCTTTGAAGTTGAGTACCAATGGCGGCGGGGCGTTCTTCTTCGGCCCTAAATATTCATACGGAAAGAACGGAGAAGTGCTTTTGAAGTTCAGTGGCTGTAATTCGGTTACGCAAGATTTGTATTTTGTTATGCGATACAAGAGCGGAACGCCTGGTTCCTCGAACTTCAGAGGTATCGCAATGAAATTACGTATCAATATTGACGGTGCGAACAGGTTTGGTTATACGTTATATAATAATGGTACACAAGTCGCTGAAGAAGGAACTTCGTGGGCGAATGCAATGTCGTTCCCAGGAAGTAGTTCTGCTCCAGTTCTTAAATTTGTGTTGAACGAAGACCATTTGTACTTGTATATCAATGACGAAGAGAATGACTGGACGACTGTTGTCAAAGATTGGGGCGGATTAACTATCGATGCGGGAAATTTTGGTTTGTATGTTAATAGCAATGGTAACGGACAGCTTGCAATCGATAATTTTTATTCGAATTTGGATTATGCCTATGATATTACTTTGTCTGACGAGTTGCCTGATGAATTAACAAATATCTCAAATATTTCTGGTAGTGGTACGTATAATGCAGGCAATAAGAAGATTACATGGCCTGCCGTGGCTGGCCCTATTGCTCCAAATGAGGAAATTTCATATACGTTCGATGCAACGGTGTATAGTTGTAATGCGTATATAAATAATTATGCGACTGCAAAAGTGTATGGTCAAGAGGATGTGCGTGTCGTAAATTCTGTAAAATGCGGCACAACCGTTTGTCCTGATCCGCCTGTGGCTTCGAATATTGAATGTTGCGTGGGCGATGTAAAAACGTTAACTGCAACGGCTACGGGAAATAACCGTCTGAAATGGTACGATGCCGATAAGGTTGCATTGGCTTCGACGACTATTCCGACAACCGAAGCGGCTGTGTTGACGTATTACGTTTCTCAGGTCGGTTCGTGCGAAAGCGATTTGACCGAGGTGACGGTAACGGTACGAGCTACGGAAAAACCTGAGGTTTCGGACGTTTCGTACTGCAAAAATCAATCGAACGTGACGGCATTGTCTGTCGATGGCGATAATATTAAATGGTATAACAGTTCGAAAGTTGAATTGGGCGACGCGCCTGTTCCCGATGTTTCGGCCGAATCGGAAACTACATATTACGTAACGCAGACGCAAAATGACTGTGAAAGTGATTATGCTGCAATTACCGTTTCGGTCGGTGCGCTTGCTCCGCCGACGGTTGCATCGCCAGTCTCATATTGTCAGGGCGAAACTGCGACAGCTTTGACTGCAACTGCAACGGGAACTTTACAATGGTATACATCTGAATCGTCAACAACGGCGGAAACGTCTATTGTTCCAAGTACCGCAACAGTAGCAACGACTAAATATTATGTGTCGCAGTCATCGGGCGAATGCGAAAGCGAACGTGCCGAAATTGAGGTGGTTGTAAGAGATAAACCTGTTAGTTCGATTTCTGCTTCGGCAGATTCGTATTGTGGCGACGCTTCGACTGTGAATCTGTCTATATCTTCGGAACATACGCTCACTGGTGCAACGTATTCATGGCAAAAAGATGGGGGAGATATTTCCGATGAATCTTCAATAACAAATGCCGAAGCTGGCGAATACACTTGCGTTGTTACGCTTGATGGCTGTTCTTACACGACCGAGGCAAAAACAATCACACAAAACGAAAGTCCTGCATATACGATCTCGGGTGATGGTAGTTACTGCCCTGAATCAGTGTCGAAAACTCCTGTTGTGATTACGTTTACTGCTGGTAAAGCTCCGTTTACGTTTACCGAAAACGTGACGGGTGCAAATACTTCGACAGAAAATACATTTAGTATTGATAATCCGTCTGGTGGCGTGTATAAACTCACTTCGTTGACCGATGACAATGGTTGTGAAATGACGGCGACTGCCGCCAGCGTAGAGGTGGTTGATTTGGAAACGCCTGATTTGTCTATTGCCTCAATCCCAAGCGTGTGCGCAGGAAGCGATGCGGTTGACGTAAGCAACTACGTTACTGCCGGTACGGGAACACTTTCATACGAAACAGATAAAGGTACGATTACGGCTGCTGGCGTTCTGAGCGATTTAACGACGGCTGGCGAATATACGGTTACGGTGAAACTCAAGGGTACCACGGCTCCGTATTGCGTGAATACGCAAACGGCAACTGTCACGGTAGCCGAAAATCCTTCGGTGTCGCTTGCTGCAACCTATACGGTTTGCTCCGAATCCGATTTGGAATTGACGCCGACGAACAACGGAACATCAACGTATTCGTATGCGTGGGCGGGCGACGGTGCTACAAAATTGAACAGTACATCGTTGGATAATCCTACGTTCAATGCCGGAGTGACCGCCGATACAGATTATACCTTGGAATTGACTGTAACAGATAGGGCAAATTCTTGTTCTTCGACAGTATTTACAACTGTTACGACATACGCATTGCCGACGGTAACACTGTCTGCCGACAAGGATTTCGTTTGCTCCGATGCGGAATTGGAAGTGAAAGCAAATGTAAATAGTTCTAATGCAGATAAATATTATTTTTCAGTCGGTCCGACTCAAAAAGCAAAATTCGCTCCTGGTAATTTGCAGTATCAGGCAAGTACGAATACCTGGAGATTTGCAGATGAACAATTTACAATCATAGAACAAGGAAACTCAAATAAATCGGCATCATATGATGGTTGGGTTGATTTGTTTGGTTGGGGAACAAGTGGTTGGTCTGGTTCGGGAGCTAATAAATATCAACCATATGATTTGGGTGGTTTTAGTGACGACTACTATTTAGGTGGTTCTGCAGGAAATAATATGACTGGCGATTATGCGAATGCCGATTGGGGTATCTATAACGCAATCTCAAATGGGGGAAATAAGGCAGGACTTTGGAGAACTCCAACTATGGCAGAATGGGAATATCTGCGTTCTGGCAGACCAAATGCGGATAATTTAGTTGCGGTCGCTTGTGTCAACAATGTTAATGGGGTAATAATCTTACCAGATAATTGGGAATTGCCAAGTGGTATTACATTTAACCCAGGATTTTCATCGGGTAATGGCGATGAATATTTTAAGACAATCAACGAATATACGTACGATGAATGGAAGAAAATGGAAGCAAACGGGGCATTATTCCTTCCAACTTCTTGTACGTTGGCTGGCACAACCGTACAATATATTAGAGCTGATGGATCTTATTGGTCAAGTACTACAAGTGGGGCTTCAGCTTGCTATTTTGGATTACGTAGTAATAAAACAAGTTTTATTTATGAATACAATCGAGGATATGGACGCGGTGTTCGTTTGCTTAAAGAAGTCACTACAGGCAGTGGTAATGGCGTAGGAGAATGGACTAATGCGACGAAAGTTACGGATACAACCGCTACAATTGACGGAAGTGCAAATGCTGCCGGTCCGTTGACTGTTTCGTATGTCTATACCGACGGTCATTCTTGTAAATCAAAAGAAGCGACAAAAGATTTTACGATTGTTGCAAAACCGGACAAACCGCAAGTGACAACAATTTCTTATTGCTTGAATGCTGATGTTACCGAACCGTTGTCGCTGGTCGGCGTGGCTAATCCTCTTTGGTATGGTACGACAGGTACGGAAACTCCTTCTACAACAGGACCTGTACCGTCAACAGCAAGCGTTGGCACGACGAAATATTATGTAAGTCAAGTAGTTGACGGTTGCGAGAGCGAGCAAGCCGAATTGTCGGTTGTAGTGAAGGATAAACTTGTTCCTGAAATTGTATTGTCGAATGCTTCTGTTTGTAAGGGAACGGCAGTAAATGTTTCCTTATCTCAGGAATTTAAGTCACAAACGTGGTCGGGTACCGCTGCCACAAACTTGAACTCTACGACTATGGCTGCTCCTACCTTCTTGGCATCGGCCGATGCCGGCACATATACGTTACAAGTTTCGGTTGAAGATGCAAGCGGTTGTATGGGAACATCGGAAGATGTGACAATTACGGTCAATCCTATTCCTGTGGTTTCGCTGGCAACGCCAAAAGCAGGAAACTGTATATCTGAATCGACTGCTCAAACAATTACCGCAACGATAGAACCTTCGGATTTGAACGGTACGTTCCAATGGACGAACGTCACGAATGACTCGAAAACGTCTGCATCGTTTGTGCCAAGTTCTCACAATGCCGGCGATTATGAAGTGACATATCAGTTCACAAGTGATGCGAACTGTGCGTCGAATGTGGCAACGCTGACGATGAGCGTGTATGCTTTGCCAGAAATAACCATAACTCCAAGTAAGACCGACGTGTGTGCAAGTGGTGAAAATAGTGCAGACGTTACGATGACGCCGTCGCTTACGACAGGAACTTTCGAATATTCCGTCGATAATGGAACAATCGGCACCGATGGAACACTTCCGACTTCAAATGGTGCGGGAACATATACTATTACGTTGATGTACACCGATGGAAATTCTTGTCAGAAATCGGCTGAAACAGTTGTTACAATTCACGAATTGCCAGATGTGAAGTTTGCAAACACAAACCCTACAGAAATCTGTTATAATACAGATGCGGTAACGTTGGCGGTTGAACCGGCAACAACAACGGCTGCAAACTTTAAGTTTGTCGGTACAAGCGGAGCTTCTTCGGCAGAATTTAATCCTGCAACGGCTGCCGTCGGACAAAATGCGATAACATACACTTACACCGATGCATTTGGATGTCAAAATTCTGCAACACACAATCTTGAGGTTGTTAAAGTGCTTGCTCCGACTGTTGATGCACCGAATCCTAAAACTGTGACAATTGATGATTTCGGCGTTTTGCTTGATGTGACGACTATGACTGCAACAGCAAACGTGGCAACAGACGAGTTGATATGGCAAGATGAAGCACGTACTCAATTGAAAACAGGAAATTCTTACGAAAGCCCCGAAACTACGGAAGGCCAGTATTCATATTTTGTAAAGGAATATAGAACCATAAACGGCAAAGCTTGTTACAGCGATAGCACGCTGGCAACATTGGTTCTTTCAAATTGTTCTGCAAAATCGCCTATTGCCGAAAGTAAGAAATTATGTGTGGGTGACGATGGTGCTATTACCTTGACGGCGACGAATGCCGACGATACGAGAAAATTGTCGTGGTTTAGCGACCAGGCAATAACGACCGTGTTACAAGACGATGCTGACAGTTATGCCACAACCGTTTCGACAGCATCGGCAGGTGTGTTTACTTATTATGTGGCTGAATACGATGCAAACAAGGATTGCTGGTCTGTGCCAACGCCTGTGACGGTTACTGTGAATGATTTGCCGCAAGTGTCTATAAATCAAATCGATTATCTCTGCTATGCCGATGGAACATATACGGCAGCGGGAACTATAAATTCTGTTGCCTCTACAGCTGGAACGTGGTCGGTGGTTGGTGACAAAATTACCGTCGATGCTCAGTCTGGCGTAATTGACCTGACTTCGGCAGGGAAAAACGACGGAACGTATACATTACGGTATTCTTACACCGATGGTAATGGATGCTCAAATTATGCAGAAGAAGAATTTGTAATAGAATATCCTGACAAACCTGAATCTGACGGCTATTTAGGCATAGTTTCAAAACCGTTGACGGTTGAGGTTTCGGCAAAGGCAACTTCGTTGGAGGCAAATTATTCCGAAGTACATTGGTACGCTTCGGCAACTGCCTCAACCTATGAAACGGGCGATTCTTGGCAACCGGGCGACGACCCGACCACGGAACATACAACTACGTATTATCTGACACAAGTTGTAAATGGGTGCGAGAGCGAGAAAGCCGAAGCGGTAGTTCAAATAGTAAGTTGTCCGTTTGCAAAACCTGACGTGGTTTCGGCAGAAGCGTGCCAGAAAGCGACAAGTTTAGACGATTTGCAGGCGTCGTTGCCAACAACGACAACCGTTCTTCCTGCCGACAAATGGATTTGGTACGATGCAAATAAAAACGAACTGACTGCGGGAACTGCAAATACCTATGCTTCGGGCGTTTCAACAGAAACAGCCGATGTGACGACATTCTATGTAGGGTATCTTGCAACGGAACCGACCACGCAGGAACAATGTCCGAGTCCGTTGGCAGAAGTGACGGTTACAATTCACGAATTGCCTTCTGTTACGATTACTCCTGTCGATAACGCAATCTGTTACGAACTTGGCGATTACCAAATGTCGGCAACGGTGAACGGAGCAATGATGACTGCCGGCAACTGGTCGGTTGAAAACAATGCTGCCGTAGTATCAAGTTACGGTATCTTCAACTCTAAACAGAATGGTCAGGTTGACGCTTCGTACAACGTTCGTTACACCTACACCGACCAAAATACGAATTGTACGAATTATGATGAATTGACCGTCACGGTTGAATATCCGGAAATTCCGTCTGCCAGCGACTACGCAGGTTTGACTTCGCAGCCGGACCCGGTTGTTCTCAATGCACAAAATATAGAAACGCAAGGAACGGCTAACTGGTATGCTAACGGCGTTGTTGCTTCAAACAGCACACAATGGACTACAGACGATAATCCGTCACAAGCTCACACGTCAATTTACAATTTGTCGCAGACGGTTCAAGGTTGCGAAAGCGAGAAAGTTTCCGTAACCGTCACCATCAACGATTGTCCGTTTATGGCTCCTGTTGCAACGGGAACGGAGATTTGTCAAGATGGAACAAATCTGTCGGATATTTCGGCTGCGTTGCCTGCATCGACAACAGTTTCGGCTGATTCGTGGATTTGGTACGACAGTAATAAGAACGAACTGACACGTGGAACGGCAAACTCATTTGCTACAGGCGTTTCGACGGCGACTTCTGGTACGCATACGTTCTACGTAAGTTATTTGGCAACCGACGCTTTGTCGCACATTCAATGCGAAAGTGCGAAAGCAGAAGTTACGGTTGTGGTGAATCCGTTGCCAGAAATCACTTTTGACCAGTCAAACAAACAACTTGTTTGTTACGATGGCGGCGATGTTGTGTGGAAAGCAACTGTTGACTATCATTCAAACGGCGTTGGTAACGGTTCATGGGCTGTTGACGGAACAGAAAACAATGGCATTACGTCGGCTGGCGTGTTTAATCCAACCGCATTCGGAGAACAAACAGGCACGTATGAAATTTCATACACTTACACCGATGGCAAATCGTGTGTGAACACGGCAAAACAAAATATCAAGGTTCAATTTACTCCAGCACCAGATGTGGTTGATTTTGCCGCATTGACGGAACAAAACAAGACTGTTGTTGTTTCTGCAACACCAATAAGTAATGACGCTGAAATAACGTGGTATGATGCGAATAATGCAAAAAAATCTGATAATGCCGAATATGTAACAGGTGATAATGGAGCTACGATAATTCACAAATCATATTTTGCCACACAAACAATCAATATGTGTGAAAGTAAGAAGTCGGAAGCGAAAGTTGACATTATAGATTGTCCTGTTCCAAAGCCGGCGATTGTTTCTCCAGAGCCAATCTGTAATTATGATGCGTTTCCAGAATTACAGGCCTCATTGGGGGAATGGACTGCTGGTACTCGTCCAAATGGTAGTGCGGAGGTTAGTTTCAAATTTTATGAGACGGAAATCAGTGAAGAACCGATTACAGTTTCGGCAACAGGAATTTTCGTTCCTACCATAGATGAAACAACGGCAGCAACATACACCTATTGGGTTGCTGAATACAACGGCAATGTTTTTCCTGCTGCCTGCGAAAGCAAGCGTGTGAAAGTTACCGTTGAGGTGAAGAAACCGCAGCCACCTATGGTAAATGTGACAAAACAGGAGGTTTGCTTTGGTGAAAAGAATCCGACGTTGACGGCTGTCGCACAAGGCAATGTACAATGGTACGAAACGGAACCTGCTTATCCTGCAACGGATTCCGATGCAGAACGTACTTCGTATATTTCTACGCAGACAGAAGTCGGTACACATACTGTTTGGGCAACTCAGATGTACGATAATTGCTTGTCGGAGGCAACTTCGGTTACATTCACGGTGAAACCGAATCCAGCGGCTCCAACTGTGGCTGATGTGTCTATCTGTGAATCTGCACCGAAAGAATCGTTGTGTGCTACGCCTGCAGATGGAGGTACAATTACGTGGTACACAAACGAAAATCGTACAGGTCAATTGTCGAAATTGACGTGCTATACGCCGCCGGTGACATATCCTGACGTATATGAATATTACGCATCACAAACAGTTGACGGATGTGAAAGTGAAACGCAAAAAGCAACATATACAATCCGTCGTATGCCGTTAAGTCCTGTCGTTCAGACAAATCCAGTTACCTGTATTTACGACAGCGAACATGAATTGTCTGTTCCTGAACAACAGGGAATAACTGTTGCATGGTATTCTTCTGCTGATACGACTTCAAAATTGTATGAAGGCAATACGTTTACACACCAGATAACAGATGCAGGAACGAAGAGATATTATGTTCGTCAAATAGAAAATGGTTGTGTTGGAAATTACTCAGTCGCTTCGTTTGTGATAGCAGAACAGCCTGCTCAACCAATTACGACTGACGATGTCGTTTGTCAAGGTTCTACGGCTACGCTGTACACCGACGGTCCTCGCGATGTCTGGTACACCGACGAAACTTTGAATGAAGTTGCGGGCGTTGGATATTCAATCTCGATACCTGAAGTTAATCAAAAAACGACATATTATGTCGTTCGTGAACGAAATGGTTGTCAAAGTCTCGTTTCCGAGGTGTCGGCTACTATAATTGAACAGCCTACGTTGTCAATTACCGTCGATGACGAAGAGGTTTCAATCATAAAACGTTGTGTATATGACGAAGAACCTACTTTGACTGCATCTGTCTCGCCTGCAATGTCGGCAAACGATTATGTTGAATGGAACATTTTCCCTGGAAATAAGACAGTGAAAGGCGGAGAGTCGATTGTTTTATCTGACTATGTTACTTTGTCGTCAACCTCGACATCGGGACAGATTTATACCGTTCGTGCACAATATATGGTGAAGAATACGCACAAAGACATATATTGTCCGAGTGTGGTCGATACGGTGAAAATGCAGACAAATTCTAAAGCCCGTACACCGATTGTATTGTCGAAGGTGATTTGTCAGGGCGAAGAAATTGAACCGATGATTGCATTGGGAAGTCCTAATACTACATGGTTGAGTCAGGACGGCATCCTTCCGCTTGTTGCAACAGGTATGAGATATGAATTTGCAAAACAACAGAATGACTTGCCTGTTGGAAATTATAGATTCAAGGTGTTCGATATCAGTTACGAAAACGGCTGTCATAGCGATACCGCCGATGTTGAATTGACGTTGGCTCCAGCTGCACAGACAAAAATCTATGGTAAAGATTCAGTCTGCGTCAATACAACAGAGGAATATTACACGAAATATAGCGAAGAAAGTACCTATATGTGGACAGTTTCGGGTGGTAATTTGAATTATTCAAAGGATATGAATTCTAGTTCGATACGATATGTGGACTGGAGTTATTCAGGAATAGACACTGTGGTTGTATTTGAACAGACATGGGCTGGCTGTCGTGGTTCCGACACGTTGGTGGTGAAAGTCGCAGCCAATCCGCATGCTATGTTTGGTTGGTCGTTGCCAGGCTCTTCGAATGTGGTTGAGTTACGCGACAGCACGGTACAAGATTCCATTATTGATGTAACCGCTACGGGCGAACGTATTGCCGAAGAAGTACCGTATACATTGTATTGGAATTATGGCCATGCTGGTTCGCCGACCGACGCAGTTGATTTGGAAGTCCCATATAGACAGCGCTTAAATTATATTTATGAAGATGGTTATGAATTTGGTTACAATTGTCCGATACTTACGGTTGAAAACTCGTATGGTTGTTCCGATACGTATTCGGATTGTATCTTCATCAATGTAACATCGGGATTGTATGTTCCTACGGCATTCGCACCAATGAATCCGTCGGCAGGTGTACGGTTCTTCCAGCCGAAAGGCTACAATCTAAAAACGTGTCATGTTTCAGTATACGACAAGTGGGGAAATCTTGTTTGGTATTCCGACGAAGTTGAAGACGGCATGTTTGTAGGAAAATGGGATGGCCGCTGCAACGGTAAAATGATGATGGCAGATACTTACATCTGGAAAATGGATGCAACATTTACCGACGATCGCGAATGGGAAGGATTCAAAACGGCAGACGGCAAAAGAGTGAAATTCGGAAATGTTACACTGATACGATAACTGTGATTGCAACATAACAAAAAGCCTCTAACAACTGTTAGGGGCTTTTTTGTGAAACAAAGAAATAATAATCTTCAATAGTCAATGGAATCTGTTCGGTCAGATTTGTAATCCGATCTGTTCGGTCGGATTTGCAATCCGACCGACTGCAACAAGTATCAGTATTTCCCATTGTGCATTAATAATTTTCGGATTTATGTATCTACTCGGTCGGATTATAAATCCGTATGCTCACAGCTGCTGGATTACAAATCCAGCCGAACAGGTATTTTTATTTAGTTGCCAAAAACAACGATTTTTGCAAAATATGTTTCAAGGGAATGACGAAAATTTTTTTTTATCTTTGCTATGTTATGATTAAAAGACTCTTTGTATTTATTGTTGGGATAGTAACTTTCACCTCCGTTTTTGCTCAAGAAAAAAGAGAGCTAAAGGTCTATGATATAGGTACAGAATTATATAAGTTAAGAGAAATTTATGAAACAGAAGGGACTGATACGATTTATTGGCCTGATTGTGATTGGGATAAATCACTAATGGCTTTTCTTGGAATAAGAACTGATCAAAGAATAATTAATGGTCAATATAAAACGCTATCCGATTTGGAAACACATCTTAACAACTTGGGATACAATGTGGTAAATGATATAGTCATAGAAAGGTTGGAAAACAACGAATCGGCTTGGTTAGAGAATGATAGCACGTATTCCTTGATTTTTGTAAAAGGAACTTCTCCACAATACTTTGAAAAAGAGGATTTTGACAGTACAAAAACATATAATCGTAATCCACGAGGAGTTTTGTTAGTAAAAAACACAGGTTTCGGGTATAAGATAATTACGCAGAATCTTGATTTTCTTGATTCAGGAGAGGAAAACGGAGGAGTTTATTTCGCACCAGAGTTAAGCATAGGTATTTCGCAGAAAAAATTAATCATTAACTATGGTCACGGACGATATGGTAATTGGGGCTATGAGTATTCGTTTAATGGAACTGATTTTATTGTATCAAATCGCTATAGCAATGCAAGTTCTTCTGGTATTGCCAGGATATAACGAGACTCTGTATAAATTTCATTGAAAAAAATATTATGTATAGTCATATAATAAACATGGACGAGAATATGGAAAATGGCGAGGCCGCCAAATATCACACCGTTATCATTCCTTTTTCTACAAATGTGATTTTTACAATGTCAAATCGACCACGATATGATAATTAAAGCAATAACCTCAAAAGACAGTGCTTTTTATATGTTGATAATTATAAACAAAAATGTATAGTTGATTGTTTAATTTTAGCGTAAAAACAATGAAAAAGAAATTTTATTTATTGGCAATCATTGCCTTGACGGCAAGTGTTTTTACCAGTTGTTCTTCTAATGGAAAATCGTCAAACGAAGAGTCGGCCGTAGTTGACAGTAATACGGTTCAGCAAGCCGTTGTGGAAGAAACAGTGAAAGAAACTGTGGAAGAAGCAACCGAACCTGAAACATTGCAAAATCGTTTTCTCACACAGGATTTGAGAATGTACAACCTGTTTGGCAAAGTTAAGAATTACAAGATAAATGAAGTAACGACAGATTCGTTGCAAAATCCTGAATATGAACCTTTTGAGCCGAACTTTTCTTTTGAGTACGATGCCGACGGACACTTTAAAAAATATGTGTCGTATTATACCGAAAAAAAATATGTGACAAAAATGGATGGCGACAAGATTATCGAGACAAAGGAACCAATAGAGGATTTCGGCGATGATGTTTTTGTCGTGCATGAATATGCGTACGATGCAAATGGCTTTGTTAAAACAGAAAACGTATTTGGTTTAGAAAGCGTGTCAACATCTGAATATACCTATAACGAAGGTGGAGAACTTGTAAAAGTATTAATAAAAGAGGAAGGTGAGGGTTCAAGATATGAAGAGGAACAACAATTCATAATCCTTGAACGGGATGCCAATAAAAACTGGACAAAGCGTTTCAAGAAAATATACATAAAGGAAGGTGATATATGTGATACGTGCCAGTTTACGGATTTTAGTGCAAAATACAAATTACAGACAAGAACAATAAATTATTGGTAATTAATCTGTTCGGTCGGATTTGCAATCCGACCGACTGCAACAAGTATCAGCATTTTATCTACTCGGTCGGATTATAAATCCTTATGCTCACAGCGGCTGGATTACAAATCCAGCCGAACAGAGTGCTTGAAATTACGTGATTTTATACCAAAATAAACAATGATTTTTTTTAAAAAAGAATACATTTGCGATATTGTTTAACTAAAGTGATTTATTATGAAAAAGGTTTTATTATTTTTTATTGTTTGCTGTCTATCAATGGGAGCATCGGCACAATTTGTTATAAACGCATGGGGAAATATTGAGTTTACTCCTTCAACCACAAATGCATGGACGAATCATTTCGTTACCTACGCTGGGAATGCATACGCAAAAAACTATGTGGTTTCATGGGATGGAACACACCGTTTTTGGGTATTAGGAAATGGGAATGTTTTTGCTGTAAATTCGTATTTAACATCAGACGAAAGGATGAAATTGAACATAAATAATGTTTCAGATGCATCAGGTATATATAAATTGACACCTAAAACCTACTATTTAAAAGATTCATTAAACGATAAATCCGTCGAAAATAAAACGATTCAATATGGATTTCTTGCACAAGAGGTTCAGAAAATTTATCCTGAAATGGTATTTACCGATGGTGATGGTATGCTCAGTTTAAATTACACAGCGATAATTCCATTGTTAGTTAAAACCGTACAACAACAACATGCTGAGATAGAAAATTTAAAAACACAAATAGCACAGAGTTCAAGTTCAGCCGAACTAAAATCCTCCTCATTATTTACCGAAGAAAAAACAACAGACATTCCCGCTTCGCTTTCACAAAACAAACCAAATCCGTTCAGTTCCGAAACGCGAATAGAAATGTTTGTTCCGAAATCGGTTGCAAATGCCACATTGTATGTATATGACTTACAGGGAAAACAAGTAAAATCAATCACAATTACGGGCAGAGATGCAACATTTGAAACTATTCATGGCTCGGAATTGCAGGCAGGTTTGTATATCTATAGTCTTGTAACCGACGGAAAATTAGTTGGAAGCAAACAAATGGTGTTAACGGAATAAAATAATAGATGCCATGAGAATCAAATTGTTATTCATAGCAGTATGTATGGCGACAGTTTGTTTTGCAAAGACAATAAATGTAAACCAAACATATAACCATTACGTAGAACTGACACCATTTAGTAGCGTTAGTAATGCATCAAGCGTAACTATTACTGGAAGCGTTACGTTAAACTCCGATACAAGTCTTGTTCGTATTTTACTAATTGACAATGTTGGCGAAGAATCTATGTTGTTCGAATCGTATTCTATGATTGTGGACACAAATTCTTATTCGTTTAGTAACTATACAGACGAGACAAAATATCTTCACAATATAAAACCTCAATCATTGAGAATATATGCAGAAGATGCCACTGTGTATATTCAATCTATATATGTAAATACCAATGTGAGAACTTCTACGCTGGAACAAACTGAGGGTTTGCGATATAACTATTACAAATCAATGAACCAACAGAAAATAGCAAAAATGAACTCTCAAATTTCAAAACGAGGAATGAGATGGACTGCAGGAGAAACAGAGTGGGGAAATCTATATTTTGAAGATAAATATACTGAATTTGGTGGAAATAGAGATTATAATTCTTATGGGTTGGAGTATCACATTGATGGAATTTTCGCAATACCGCAAGGTTGGGAGACATCAATGCTTAAGTCGGAACCATCTGTTGTGTTTGAATATGATATTAGAAATCTTCATAATGCGTTAAATCCATCTTCACCTTATTATAACCCTAATTCAATACATGGTTGGTTGACACCGACTAAGAATCAATATATTCCCCATGCATGTGGTAGTTGTTGGGCTTTTGCGGCAGTAGCAACAGTAGAAGGTATTACTAATTTGTATTTTAATAAACATATTGATTTTGATTTGTCTGAGCAATACATTCTTTCTTGTAGTGGGGCTGGTTCTTGTAGTGGAGGATGGCCTCAATATGCTTTGAATTATATTCATACTCATGGTATTGTAGATGAAGATTGTGCTCCATATTATGGAACTGATACGGCATGTAGTACACTTGATTTAACTAACAAGAAGGAATTAGTATTTATTTCTGATACAGTACCAATAGACATAAACACTTCAAATATAAAAGAATCAATTATAGAATACGGTCCACTTGCAGTAATTATTACCGGACATGCAATGTCTTTAATTGGGTGGCGTGAATATGCAGATGGTTCCTTGTCCTGGATTTGTAAAAATAGCTCTACATGGAATAATATTGAATCTGGTATTAGATTGATAGGAGAGAATAGTATTTTGTATTTACATCGGACAAGTTATACATCCAGTTTACATCTCTCGGAATCGGACCGAGTTTGCGCCGATATGGACGGAGATGGTTACTACAATTGGGGAATAGGTACAAAACCTGCAACCTGTCCCGATTGCGCACCCGATACTCCAGATGGGAATGATGCCGACCCGACTATTGGACCGATAAATGATTATGGACAACCGATTTTACCATTTACGCCAGTGACAATACCTGATACAGAAGTAACTACATCACAAACATGGTCAAATAACAGAACTATTTGTGGAGATTTAATTATTAAAAATAATGCAACGCTAACATTGACAGGAACGATTGCGATGCAGGCAAGCCATCGAATCTACGTTAAAAGTGGAGCGAAATTAGTAATCAATGGAGGAAAAACTTCTTTGGCGGGAATAACCGTGGAAAATGGAGGAATATTGACATTGAACGGAAATGGAACTATTGAGATATTCAATCCTGCTGATGTTATAATTGCAGTAGGGGGACTATTAAATCATAATTATGGGAAAATCAATGTTGTAAATCCGTTCTTGCCAAATTAACTTATCTTTGAAAACTAAAAGTTACCGGTATGAAAAAAATACTATTTTTCTTATTAACTGTAATTCTTGCCGAAATATCTTTTTCTCAAGAAAATTTCTCTTTTATTGACGACGATATGCAGTGGGCATATATTGTTGAGGAAAACGAAGAAATGTGGCAGTTCAAAATTCCCTCAATAGAAACCGTTCGTTACAAATATGATGGAGACACAATTATAAATGCTGTTTTATATAAAAAAATGTTAAAGTCTTCTGATAATGGAAAGAGTTGGAAGGTTTTAGGGTGTTTCAGACAAGATGAACATAAAGTTTATTTTATCTCCAATGGTAGCGCAGAGGAGTATTTAACATATGATTTTTCGGATGATATGGAGTGTAGAATAAAATCAGACCATCATGTGTATTCATTAATTTCAGATTCTATAACCATTAATACTATTAAAAAAGCAAGATGGGGATTTCCCCATACAGATCCTAATAGTACAAATCAACAAGCATTATCTGATAACATATATGATTTTGTAGATGTGATTATTGAAGATATAGGTTCTGTTTACTCTCCATGTTTTGATACTCTACCATTTTCACCAGCTGGAATATGCGGAGCGAGATATTATACATATCTTCTTTGCGTCCAAAAGGGAAACAATGTCATTTGGCACAATCCAAATTATGAAGAATGCTATTATGAACGAACAGCAATAAATAATACGGCAAATCAACAAGTATCTCTTTCCCCCAACCCTGTAGAAGACAAACTAACCCTAACCTTGTCCCAAGCAGAAAACGAAATCAAAATTTTCGACCTACAAGGCAAACTTTTGTTGCAACAGAATGTAGGGTTTTCGGCAGAGATACATGTCTCTATGTTACAAACGGGTACGTATGTGTTGGTGGTAAATGGGGAGTCGTATAAGTTTGTGAAGGAATAAAATTCATGTACAAAAGAAAGACCGGCCAATAGGTCGGTCTTTCTTGTTACATAGAGACTCAGGGTCTCAATATCTATTTATTTCTGTTTCAAATTATCTGGCAAAAACTGAAAGAATGTATCGCCGCGGAATCCCATGCGGAGGGCTTCAAGGGCAATCACTTCGTTGGTTGCAATATTTCCTAAATTGACATTTGCCCCCAACATCTTAATAAACATTGCCTGTTGAGGTTTGTGGGGTGCTTCCCACATAATGTTGTTGATGTCGAAGTTTTTGATGATAGTGTCAATAAGTTCTTTGTTGGCCGAACCGTCAGATTTGTAAATACCGATGGTACCGCTTTCGCGTGCTTCGGTGATAACTTTCTGCGAACCTGCTTCTAATTCCGCTTTAATCATCGCAATCCATTTTTCTGTAGGAATGTCTACGCTTGCGTCTTTTGAACCAACTTCGGAAATGACATTGAAGTTTTTCTTTAATTCTTTGATATAGTTCAATTTATCTTCGGTTTTCATATACATTGAACCGTCGCTGACTTCGGACATGCCAATGCCGAACTTTTCAAGGAATTTCTGGTATTCGTCGAACTGACCGCGGATGATGAACAATTCAAACAATGTTCCGCCAAAATAAGGCGTGATGCCGTTTGCTTTGTAAATATCTACTTTTTTCTGGAGATTTTTGGTCACCAAACTTGTTCCGAATCCAAGTTTTACGTAGTCGATGAAATCGCCGGCGTCTTGTGCCATGCCTTCGGCTTCTATGCAGGTCAGACCTTTGTCTATGACCATTGTTTGACCCGTTTTACGAGGCTTCGCCTCTCTTTCGGGAATAAATGATAATGGAAAATTCATTGTATGTAAATTTAAATGTTTGTTATTTTTCTTGATGTTCTTTTCGCAAAAGGTCGTTGACTTCTTTCACAGGATTGAACGTAATTGACGGCACTTCCACGAAAATTGTGTTCCAGTTCGACATTGCTCCATTCCACAGTCCTGGAAGTTCCAGTGCTTTCAACGATTTACCGTCTTTGCTCTTCGAAGTTATGATTCCCGCTTCTTCGTCGACGAATTTGGTCAAATCGTATTTCTTTCCGTCGGAATCTTTCACGCCGCAGATAAGGTCTACAGGGTTGAAGTGCGTCGAAGCGTTGAAGATTTTTTCCTGACCTTCGGCTTTGGTGTCGATTTGTGCTTTTTCGATTATTTGAAGCGTCTGTGCACCGTCTCTTTCCAATACGAAGAACGGTCCGCCTCCAGGTTCTCCTTCGTTTTTAACCATTCCGCACACGCGAATCGGACGGTGAAGCAAGTCCACTATATAATCTTTGCAGTCGTTTCTTGCCCAATCCTTGAAACCTTCCGGCAAAATGTAATTCAATTCATTCTGAAGAAAATCCATCGCCTTGGCAAGACGTTTGTCCGACAAATGGCGACAGCCTTTAACCTTAGAATATAGTTTGAACAATTCATTTTGGTAATGAATCAAAATACCTGCCAATGCTTTTTTGTAAAGGATTGTAGGCTCTTTATAGGAGTCGGGTACAATGTTGTCGATGTTTTTGATGAAAATGATGTCGTAGTTCAAATCGTTAAGATTTTCAATCAGCGCACCATGTCCCGCTGGTCGGAACAGCAGCGTGTCATCGGCATTTTTGAACGGCGTGTTGTCATCGTTCACGGCAATCGTGTCGGTTGTCGGCTTCTGAACGCTGTAGTCTATGTAATATTTTACATTATATGTTTCCTGATATTTTCCTTTTACCTGTGCAACTTTGTCTTGAAAGCCCTGAATAAATTCTGGCGAAACGGTAAAATGCAGATGTACGTCGTTATGCTTGTCTTTTGCGTACAAAGCACCTTCGACAAGATGTTCCTCAAGCGGCGTTCTGTTGCCGTCTTTGTATTTATGGAAAAGCAAAAGACCTTTCGGCAAATTACCATAATTAAGACCTTTTTCAGTTAACAGATATTCCAAGATTGTCTTGTAATCTTTCTTGTCAAGCAGTTCCGAAATGTTGAATCCGCCTTTTTCCAAGGCGTTTTTCAAATCGTCGTAGAATGCGAATTTTTGAATCTCTTTGACAAAATTCTGGGCTGAATGCAGACCGGTTTTTGAAAAAATCTTTTGGTACGACTCTTCGCTGCCGTCGTATTCGTTCATTATGCCGAACAACATTTTGAACATACGCGAAGCCGCTCCCGATGCAGGAATGAATTTGACGATTTTTTTATGTTTTTTCTTTTTGTCATACAATTTGGCAAAGTCTTCGATTTCGTCTTTGTCGAAAGTTTTTATGCCGTGCTCGATTGTCGCAGGAGCAACTATGTTCAACGGAACGAAACCCGTTTCAAAACGTTTGATTTGTTTTTCAACATTTTCGAGTTGTAGTCCGCGATATTGAATTTCAAGAGTCTCTTTTTCTGAAAACATAATTTCGTAATTTTAGAATCTGTTTGAAATTTTATTCGTTTTTCTTTTGTCCGTGAGTGGCTTTGACAAACTCAGCCACCATAACCCTTATTTCTCAGTCCCAAACGTATGGGAATAAATCGTTTTCGCGTCGGAATCGTCGTAGCGGGCCGATACTTCGTAGGTTGCAAATCCTTCCAATGTGATGTTTGCAATATTTTCTTCGGCACGCTGGCAAGCCTTTTCGATAGCTATGTCACAGGTGGAGTATTTTCCTGAAAGAACATATTCGGCACCTTCGATTTTAACTCCGTCCAGATTCGAGAGTTGAGAATTGTATTCTTTTTCGATAGCCATAAGCGCACTCATGTCGCCAATTGTTTTGGTATTGCTTTTTACGCATTTAAACGTGTAGTATGCCGTTCCCGAAGTGGTTTCTTTTTCGCACGAAGAAAACAGGAACGATGCGAGAAAGAGTGTTAGCAAAACGTATATCCAATTCTTTTTCATTTTCTTAAATTTTACATTGTTTGACCTACAAAGGTAATGAGAATTTTGTAGTGACGTTCATTTTACTCAAAAAAATCGTCTTTGAAGTTCACAAAATAAATTTTTTCTGTCGCACGGGTACAGGCGGTGTAAAGCCAGCGGATAAATTCTTGGTCTACGTTGTCTTTGTTGAAAAATCCGTGGTCTATGTAAACGTGTTTCCACTGTCCGCCTTGTGCTTTGTGACAGGTGATTGCGTAGGCGAATTTAATTTGCAGTGCGTTGAAGTATGGATTTTTCTTGATTTCTTCGTACAGTTTCCGTTTGTTTTTAATTTCCGCATAGTCGTGGCTCACTTCCGTGTAGAGTTTATTGTTTTCTTCGTACGAAAGCGACGGCGATTCCGACGACAGCGTGTTGAGCAATACTTTAAGTGTGATTTCAAAATTGTTATAATCAGAAAATCTGACGGTTACGTTTGCAAAATCGAAGCCGTACAGTGTTTCATAGTTGTCAATGTCAATAATTTCGGCAATGTCGCCGTTGGCGATGAACGATACGTCTTTGTTTTCGGCCGTCCAGAAATAATTGTTTTTCACAATCATAATGTAGTCGCCTTTGCTTATGGTGCTGTCTTTCCACAGAATAGTCCTGCGGATTCCTTCGTTGTATCGGTTTGCCATTTTGTTCGAACGGGTTATGACTATGGTGTCCTGAATGCCGACTTTTGAGTACGATGATTCAAGAGCGTCGAGGAGCATGCTGCCGTCAATTCGTTCCACGTCGCTGTGCGTCGATAATTTGGGCAGAGGAATGACGTTTTGCGAAAGACAGCTCCGAATGCTTGTGGCATTGCAGAGTATTCCCGAATCCTCGGCCTGACGGATTATTTGCTGTAACGATGCCGAAGACGGCTCTTTAAAGAATTTTCTTTCAAGATAATCGGGACTGAGGGCGGGCGACTCGATTGTTCCGACAGGTGGAAGCTGGGCTTGGTCGCCGATAAGAATCAGTTTACATTCGTGTTCGTTGAAAATGAATCGGAATAAGTCGTCCAAAAGTGAACCAGAACCGAAAATGGCAGTTTCCGTCGGTGTGTCCGACAACATCGAGGCTTCGTCGACAATATATACCGTGTTTTTGGCCGAGTTGAAGTTCATGCCGAACGCCTGAATGCCGTTTGTGACACTTTTTTGTCTATATATTTTTTTATGAATGGTGAATGCTGGATGCGAAGTGTAGTTCGATAGAACTTTTGCCGCACGTCCTGTCGGTGCAAGTAGTGCATACGGCGTTTCCATTTCTGTGAGCGTGTCAATCACCGATTTTACTATGGTGGTTTTTCCCGTGCCGGCATATCCGTTTATTATGAACACTTCTTTTTCCGACGTGAGAAATTCGGCAATAGCGGCGAAAGTCGCCCGCTGGTCGTCGGTCGCTTCGTACGAGAAATGGGCTAATAGCCGCTTTTCTAAAAAATCGTGTAGCATGTAGTTGAAAAATTATTGCGTAATAGTAGCAATAAACGGACAAAAATTTTTATGTTTGTAACCGAATTTTTACACAAAATATAAATTATACAGAAATGAATAAAGGTCTCAAACTAGGAATTGAAATTGGGTTAGGTGTTGTAATCGTGCTATTGGCGTATCTGTCGTACCATTCGGTAATGGTTGATTTGAAATTTGGCGAAGAAAAAGCCCGTCGTCAAGCTTTGGTTATTGAAAAGTTGTTGGATGCCCGTGAGTTGCAGTATGCATACGAGGCAAAATACAGTAAATATGCCGATACATGGGACGAACTAATCCGTTTCGCAAAAGAAGATTCGTTGGAATTTACGAAGACAATCGGCGATATTGAAGATTCCGTAGAAGTAGCCGAAGGACGTGCATGGCAGGAAAAAGTACGAATCCCTGTTTCTGAAAAATTGAAGTCAGATTCATTGTTGTCTGCTAATTTCAACTTGGAAACGTTGAGCAAAGTGCCAGGAAAAGATGCAACTTTCGAAATTGCTGCAAGCAGCATTTCGTCGGCAGGTTCGAAAATCCCTACTTTCCAAATGGGCGTGACATGGGACGTTCTTTTGTCTGATTTGGACCACCAGTTGGTTGTAAATGCAAAGGAATATTCTCGTAAGACAAGTAAATACGAAGGTCTGCGTATAGGTAAAATCGACGAAGCATCAACAGAAGGTAACTGGCAATAAGCATGCAGGATTTACATTTCGTCTCGGAAGATTATACAAAACGTAAACCGAAGGACTATCGTTTGTCCATCTCGATTCGTCGAGATGGATTTTCTTTTTTGATTGTCCACAAAGGCGATGTAAAGGCATTCTCGTATATCACCGTCGATAACGAAACTCGCGAAGAACAGTTGCAGAAATTCTTGAATCAAGACATTTTTAAGGAAACGTTTGGCGCGGTTACTATTATTATTGTACAGCCAAATCTTACGCTTGTCCCTAAAAAGTTGTACGACGATTCAATGCTGGAACAATATGCAGAACTGAATTTTCCGCATTCCGAAACGGAGTCGGTCATTACCTACGAAACGATGAACAGCGACTGCGTTGTGCTGTTTCCTATTGAAAAGTCGGTGTGGTCGCTCTGCCGGCTTGTGTTCAAAAATCAAGAGATGGTCTCTTACGTTCCTCATGTGGCACCTCTGTTGGAAATTGGGGCGAAAAACCGCAAGGAAAAGTTATACATCTCGGTCGAAAGCAATTTCTTTACGGCTTTGTATGTGAAACATAAGGACATTCGTTTTTGTAATTCGTTTGAATTCAAGAATGTGAACGATTTTATGTTTTATTTGATGAATATCGTTGAACAGCTGAAGTTGGACCCGGTTGAAATCCCTGTGGAAATATTTGGAAAAATGAGCGAAAATTCGTCGTATTTCTCGGCAATACGATTATTTATAAAGAATGCTTCGGTCGCATCTTCTCCAAAAACGAATGTGGCATTCCCGTATTCGTTATTCTATAATCATTGTAATATAGCGTTATGCGAATAATCAGCGGTGAATTTCGAGGAAGAAATATTGTCGCTCCTCAGTCGTTTGACCTTCGTCCCACGACCGACATGGCCAAGGAGGGATTATTCAATATCTTAAATAATGAATTTGATTTTTCCGAAATCAATGTGCTGGACTTGTTTTCGGGAATTGGCAGCATTTCGTTGGAATGTATTTCGCGTGGCTGCAGCGACGTGGTTTCAGTTGAGAAAAATCCCCGTCATGCGGCATTTATCAAGCAGACAGCACAACAACTGAAGGTTTCGGGCTTGAAGGTTCTCAATCTCGAAGTGAGAAGTTTCTTGAAACTTGCCAATCGGGAGTTCTCTCTTGTTTTTGCCGATCCTCCATACGATTTGCCGTGGCTTGCCGACATTCCTAATCTTATTTTCGAAAGCAAGGCGGTGAACGAAAATTCGCTCGTCGTTGTGGAACATCCGGGAACGTATGATTTTTCGAAACATACGAATTTTGTCCGGCTGGCAAAGTATGGAAAGGTTCATTTTAGTTTTTTCAGGATAAAAAAGTAATATTTTGAATAGATGAAAATCTTTTTGGAATATTCGTGGTGGTTTTTCCCGTTGTGTCTTGCAGTAGGTTTTGCAGTCGCTTGGTTTTTGTATGCCAAAGATTCAAAATTACACGATGCCCCTCGTTGGGTACGGCGATTGTTGCTGATTCTCAGGGGAATGACAATTTCGTTTTGCCTATTCTTATTGTTGGGACCGTTTGTCGAACGACGGACAAGAAAAGTCGAGAAACCGACAATTGTACTTGTGCAGGACAATTCCGCCTCGGTTGTCTCTACCAAAGATTCGGTGTATTATAAGACTAAATATTTGTCTGATTATAAGGAGTTTGCAGGTAAATTAAGGGAAAAATACGAAGTCGATGAGTATTGCTTCGGCGAAAGTCTTTCAAACGATACGGTTAGGTTTGACGAAAAAATGACGAATATTTCGGCGGCGATTCAAGACGTGGCGACTCGCTATTATAACCAGAATCTCGGTGCCGTGGTTCTTGCTACCGACGGAATATATAACGAAGGCGAAAATCCGAAATATTCTCTTCAAAATTTGGAGGCAAATGTGCCGATTTATACCGTTGCATTGGGCGACACGGTGCAGAATAGGGATAATGTGGTTTCGCAGGTGTTGCATAATAAAATTGCATTTCGCGACAATCCGTTTGTGATACGTGTTTCGGCGGAATCCCACTTGTTCAAGGGTGTTGAGTCTAAACTGATGGTGAAAGACGGCGAGACGGTTGTGTACGAAACGGTTCTTCGTCCATCCGATGACCATTTGTATAAAACGGTTGATTGTAAGCTGGTAAGTAAAACCGTTGGGCGAAAGATTTATACTGTTTCGGTGGAATATCACGACGGCGAAGTGAGCGCAAGCAATAATGAGTATGTTTTTGCGGTTGACGTACTTGAAAGCCGCAAGCAGATTTTAATTTTGTACGAAGCCGTTCATCCCGATGTTGCTGCAATCCGACGGGCAATCGAAAGCAACAAGAATTTTGAATCGTCGGTAATGTGTCTCGCCGATGGTAAATCATACGATGTATCGGCATATAATTGCGTCGTAATGGTTGGGTTGCCTACTGCGTCAGGTAAGGGGAAAACGGTGTTGAACGAAGCGTTGGAGAAGAAAATTCCGTGCTTTGTCGTTTGCAATCAGTCAACATCGTTCGAGGTGCTGAATTCGTTGAATGCAGGGTTGGAAATTAGCAATCGTCGTGTCTCGAACGATGAGGTCAGACCAGTGTTAGAACAAGATTTTTCATTGTTTGTATTGGATGAAAATTCAAAAAATCTTTTGGCTCAGGTTCCGCCGCTGTATGTTCCGTACGGAAATTATTCAATAGGAGTACAGACCCGTGTGTTATGTTCGCAAATGCTTGGAAATATTGCAGTTGAACGACCTTTGATTTTGTTCTCGCAAGTCCAAAATACAAAAGTTGGGGTAGTGGTGGGCGAAGGAATCTGGCGTTGGCGTATGTTCGATAAAAATTTGAATGACTCGTTCGACGCGTTCGATTCGTTTGTGAATAAGATGATAACGTACCTGGCTTTGACGGAAAAACGGGAATTGTTTTCTGTTTCTGCAGAGTCGATAGTTTCTGACAATCAAAATGTTACGTTTACAGCCGAACTGTACGATAAATCGTACGAACCGCTCACCGATCAGACTATTTCCATGCTTATTCGAAATGGCGAAGGCGTTGAATATCCATATACTTTCAGTTCAAACGATAATTTCTATCTGCTGAATGCTGGTCGTCTGCCGCAAGGGTCGTATACGTACGTGGCAAAAGTTTCGGTTGATGGAACGGAGCTTCGTTCCAGTGGCTCGTTTTCGGTTTTGCCGTTGCAGATAGAATTTAAGCAGACACGTGCAAATCATGCAGTTTTAGCAGATTTGTCGCTGGAAACGGGCGGAAAGCTGTTTTTTCCTTCGCAGTTCGATTTGTTATATGATGAAATTGTTGAGAATCAGAATATTGTACCGATTTCTCATTTTTTGAAAAAACGTAGGCTCGTCGTAGATTTGCCGTTAATTTTGTTATGGCTGGTCTTGATGGCATCAGCGGAATGGTTTTTACGAAAATATTATGCGTCGTATTAGTAATGTGAAGAAACGGTTTGTGTGTTGTTTGGCGGCGGCGTTTATTGTTGTTGCCGCATCGGCTCAGTCGTCGGTAAAGGTCGGCGTGGCAAAGTATGGCGGTGGTGGCGACTGGTATGGCAATCCTACGTCTGTTCCAAATCTTGTGAAGTTTTGTAACGAAAATCTTCATCTGAATGCAGAGTCGGGAGTTGTGGAAGTCGGAAGTCCAGAATTGTTCAATTACGTGATGGTGCACCTTACGGGACACGGGAATGTGGTGTTTTCGAACAGCGATGTGAAGAATTTGAAAAATTATCTGCTGTCGGGTGGCTTTTTGCATATCGATGACAATTATGGAATAGATAAATATATTCGCCGCGAAATGAAGAAAGTCTTCCCCGATGCTGAGTTCGAGGAATTGCCGATAGACCATCCGATATACCATCAAAAATATTCGTTTCCCAAAGGTTTGCCCAAAATCCACGAACACGACGGGAAACCCGCTCAGGCATTTGGAATTGTGATTGACGGACGTTTGGTTTGTCTATATACGTATGAATGTGACTTGGGCGACGGTTGGGAAAATCCCGAAGTCCACGGCGACACGCCCGAAATTCATCAGACAGCACTCCAAATGGGAGCAAACATACTACGGTATGTCTGCACACATTAGTAGCCGGCTTCCATAGCGGCAAGTACAAATCTAATATCTTGATAATCAACGTCTGATAAGTGAGACTGAATTTCGTTTAGCATTTTTGTGTTGAGCATTGTCGCCACTTCTTTAACGGCGGAAATAATGTCGTCGGGAACAAAATCGGTTACGTCTATTTGGCCTTCGGCGACGTAATATTCCAAGTGACGGCAGATTGTACGTTTCGTCAGACCGCGTTCTTCTGCAATTTCTTCTATGGTGTAGCCGTCGCAGTACAGCAGATACGAAATTTCCTTTGTGTTCAACTTTTTATCATCGTATTGTGTTTTCTTGCGTTTCCTTTCTTCTTTTTTCTTTTTTTCCGCTTTTGTCAGGAACATCTTCTTCCGTGCTTCCAAATCAATGGGTACGTCGACGTTTTCTTTGTTCAGTTGTTTGCCTAAAAGGACAGATTCAAGCATTCGCAGACATTTTTGTATTCTTAGTTCTTGATTGAAGAAAATCAGTTCAAGATTCTGTAGGTCGACAACGTATTGTTTTGTTTTTTTTGCAGTTACTGCTTTTGCAACAATTTCGTATATAGCAACGGAAATTTCGTCGAACAATGGAATAAAATACTTGATGGAGGCGGCGACACGTTCTTGTAATCGTTGATTGTCGTGATGGTTGATGATGTTTTGCAGTTGAATGGAAAATTTCTTTGCAACGTCGACGATGTTCAAAACTTTTGGTTCCAATTTTTCTATGTCTTTCTTGTAAAGATGCTTTGACGAGCGTTCGTCTTCCGCTACATCGTAGTCGGCAAGATGTTCTTGAAAGTCATGGAGAAGATTCTCGAAGTCGAAGGATGACAGTACGTTACGTTCGATGTATTTTTGTTGTTCGGTTTTATAAATCTGTTCGAGTTCGTCGGAATTTTTTTTGTCGTTGGTGAAGTCGAGCACGCGCTTGTCTTGTTCGGGAAAGTCATCGACTATTGGTTCGGAAAGGACAAGTCCGCTTAACGATTCCAGTCGTGAAAGTGCCACATAGATTTGTCCTGGGGCAAATGCTTCGGAAACATCTATGATTGCCCGCTGGAACGTAAGACCTTGACTTTTGTGTACGGTGACAGCCCACGCCAGTTTTATGGGATATGTGGTGAATGTTCCCAAAACTTCTTCGGTGATTTGTCCAGTTTCCTTGTCTAACGTGTATCGAACGTTCTCCCACGTGTATTTGTCAACGTCGACAATTTGCCCCGTTTCGGGGAAGATGACAGAAATGGCGTTGTCTTCGAGTTTGAGTATTTCGCCAATTTTCCCGTTATAATAGTATTCGCCTTGATGAAAATCGTTTTTAATGAACATGATTTGTGCTCCGATTTTCAGTTCCATTTCTGGATTGAGCGGATAGAGATTTTCGGGGAAGTTGCCACGTATGTCGGCGGTGTAGTACACAGAATTTGTTTTCAATTTTCGCAGTTTACCGTCGTTGATGGCTTCCGCTTTTTTGTTGTGGGTGGTTATGAATATATATGGTTTCTTTTTGGGCGCTTCGAAATCGGGAATGTAATGTCTGTTCAGTTCGTTTATATCTTTGGAAATGAATTTGTTGTTCCTCAGATTGTTTAGAATGTCAATGAAAAGTTTGTCGTCTTGTCGGTAGATTTTTTCGAGTTCAAGAACCAGTGGCGGTTCGGCCTGTAGCACGTGAGCATCGAAAAAATACATGCTCATATAATATTGTTTGAGAAAATTCCATTCCTCGTTTTTCACTACAGGCGGAAGTTGTAGCATATCGCCGATAAAAAGCACCTGCACGCCTCCGAACGGCAGATTTTTTCTTCGGCGGATAGAACGGAGAGCCGTGTCGATTGCGTCGAGCAGGTCGGCACGGAGCATACTCACTTCGTCAATCACCAAGAGTTCCATTTTACGAAGGACTCCACGTTTCCATCCAGCCATTTTCGATACTTCTTTGGGGACTTTTTTCAAGGGAAGCACGGCAAACGGAATCTCTTCTTCCGAAAAATTAAGGGCGGGAGCAAAGCAGCCTGGAGGTAGTTGAAACATGGAGTGAATGGTCACACCTCCGGCATTGAGCGCTGCTATGCCAGTCGGAGCAACGATTACCACGCTTTTGTGTGTATGTTCAACAATGTTTTTCAAAAGAGTGGTTTTTCCTGTTCCAGCCTTGCCAGTTAGGAAAACTGATTTATCGGTTCCGTTTATAAACCTGATAACTTGTAGTGCGGCAGAATTGTCGTCGAAATTCATTTTTGATATTTTTATGTGTGGTGCAAAGGTAGGAAATATCTGTGAAAATCAATCGTTGCAAGAGAAACGTTGAGCTTCTTTTTTTACAAATTTATCGTTTTATTGTCTAGTTAAGACATTGTCCGATTTTTGGGGAAGGGTACATTTTCTTTTTTGTGATAATAGAAATGAAACCTGATTTTTTCCCTTTCAAGAGAAAAGTAATAATTATTTCTTCACATCCTGCACAAGGCGGACGAAACACTTATTGTCACGTGGTTTTGCAACCGTACTTATTTTCTCTTCGTTAAAAATCAAGCAATATGCTGTGTTATCTCCCCCTGCTGTTTCCCAATAGTATTGGGGAAAGGCAGGATAATATTTTTTTAATATTTTGTAACACGTTGCAGCCCAATAAGAACCATCTCCGTTGGAAATATTTGGTAAAAAAACAGCCCCCATGGATTCCATTTCTGTCCATTCGTCTAACGTGTAATGTTTATTTTTAGATTCGTCGGTAGTAGAGGCAAAGTGTACGGTATCTATCTTTGCCCAATTATCAGGTAAGAGTATCAATCCCATTGTTCCATTTACATGAGCAACATTTCGCAACATCTCGGCATTTGTTCTTTTACAAACTAAATAAAACCATTCTCTTTCGGTAAGTGTTCTCCACATTTCACTTTTATTACCACCATTTAAGATGGCATTATAAACACCCCAATCATAATTTGTCCCTGCTATATCATTATGTTTGGAAAAATAAGCGTATCTGTCATCCTTTATCTTTTTGTAACCACTCGCTCCCCAACCGAATAAATCTATCCAAAAGTCATTTTTGAAACAACTATTTCTATAATCTGCTCCCACATAATCCCATTGGTGTTCAGCAAACCGCCACGTGTTCGTGCTTGCCTGATATTGCAGATTTCCTTGCGAGAAATGCACCTTTGTGGAATCGCTCACCGAAAATTCGGCAAGAATTGCGCCGTCCTTTATAGGCGATTGAGCTTGGGCAACAAAGGATAGCAACAATAATGGCACTATGTAACGAAAGAGTTTCATTTCAACATTTTTCAATCTTCGTTGTTCAAATTAGCAAACGGCACCAACTTTCCGTACTGTGTAATGCGTGGCACGTCGCCTGCATACACCACGCAACTGTCGTCGGGAGGCGTTTGCGACAGTTCCTGCCATTTCCGCAATCCTTTGAAATAATCGGCGGAGAATGTCTTTCCCGATTTGATTTCAATGGCTTTCTTGCGTTCTCCGTCGGTTTCAATCAAATCAACTTCGTTTCCTTTGGAATCGCGCCAAAACGACACGTTTGATTTTTCTCCATTGTTGAACAATGCTTTTATTTTCTCCAATATCACCAAATTCTCGAACAATCCGCCGCGCAAATAATGTTCGTTCAGTTGTTTTTCCGTTTTGATTTCCAACAAGGCACACGCCAAGCCAGTGTCGTAGAAATATAATTTCGGGGATTTTATCAGCCGTTTCGAAAAGTTCACGTAATCGGGTGGCAGCAGAAACACGATGTAACTTGCCTCCAAGAGCGAAATCCATGATTGTGCCGTGGAAACTGCTATGCCACAGTCGTTTGCCAACGAGGAATAGTTCATCAGCTGTCCAATCCGACCAGCACACAGTTTTATGAACTTAACAAACAAGCTCAAATCTCCTATGTTTTTTATCTGGCGGACATCGCGTTCAACGTATGTTTGAATGTAATTTTCATAGTAACGGTTGACGGCAATCGGTTTGTCGTACAACCGAGGATACCCACCTCTATATATTTCTTTTTCAACCGACTGCACAATGCCCACATTCGCAAGTTCCTTATGCGAGAAGGGCAACAATTTGAACACGGCTACACGTCCTGCAAGCGACTGCGTAATGCTTTGCATGAGCAAAAAATTCTGCGAGCCCGAAAGTATGTACATTCCCGTTTCCCCCGCCGAGTCAACTTTTGTTTGGATATAAGAAAACAGCGACGGCACGTGCTGAGCTTCGTCAATGATTGTTTTTGAATTGTATGTCGCAAGAAAACTTCGAGGGTCGTTTCGTGCAAACTCCCGATTGTCCAAATCTTCCAACGAAACATACTGGTAACCGGAGAAAAGATATTTCAACAACGTGGATTTTCCCGACTGACGAGGACCTGTTACAAACACAACTGGATATTGTTCCACAGCTTCAATCAATTGTTTTTCCAACTCCCTTGTTATCATACGCAAATACGTTTTTTGTTTTTATGCAAATATAGTGTAAATTTTCGATTGAATCGTAAATTTGCACCATTTTTCATCGAAGAATCACAACTCTTTCAACGTTTTGAAGCCGTCGGCTTCGTAGTTTTTCAAGAAACACAACAATCACGTTTTTTTACGACCTTACTTATTATGTACCAGAACGCTATTCGCAAAATAGTTATGCTTGGTGGTGGTAATGTTAAACACCTCCATTTCTTCTGCCGACATGCGTATATCTGTAATCGTTACAGGTTGCAAGGTGTTGTTTTTTTCATTATGCAAGTACAACACGTCGTTTTTGCGTAATTTATCGGCACGAATCCATTGGGAATTGCACCAGAATGGATGGTTGTTGGTACATTTCACGGTTGTTCCGTCCGACAACGATAACGTAACAAATGTATATAAATCAAAATTATGCTTCATCACATTCAACACAAGTGCAGTATCAATCGTTTGTTTTTCAGTGTTGTAAGCCATTACCACATCGTTTTCTTTGATGTCGGCAATGCTTATTTTCCGTGAATTTTGTAATTCTACCGTGGTGTTTTTGTCAAAACAAGTATGATACTGTAAAACCAAGGTTTTGGGCATTTCTTTGTTAAATCTGTCATGATAATATTCATATTGCTTTTGACAAATCTGAAGAGTTTTGAGATTTTTTAACTGAAAAATGCCATTAGGCAAGATTTGCATTTCTTTCTGGATACAAAGACCGTAATTGCCAAGATACAAAGCATCTATCTGTTGCAACAAATGCATATTTGGCGGCAGTTGTTCAAAGCATTCCCATATCAACACTTCCTTGAGTTTCTGAAATTTGGACAATAGTGTAATGGTTGACTCTGGATCTGAAAGTTTTAAATATTTTAATTCAATATTCTTTAGATTTTGTAATTTCAGTAATTCGTTTGGCAAAGAATGAATAGAAATTTCCTCTAATAGAATGGATTTTAAATTTCTACACGAAAACACTGCCAGAGGTATCTTCTTAAAACCTTTGCCACAAAGACGTATGGTATTTAATCTTTGCAACTGCGATATTTTATTGATATGTTTATTGATTATTGCATTATAGATGGTATCTTCCTCACAGTAAATCGACAGATATTCCAGATTTTTGTATTTGCCAAGATTGCTTAAAATCGAATCGACTTTCTGGTAATTTTTCTGAGAGCAGACAATTTCTACCTTATAGGTGGTTACATACGATGAGTTTTCTATCTTTCGTTCCGAAATCAATCTTCCTTGTTCATATTTTTCAACTTTTAGCGTATCTCCGCGACGGTTCGTAAAAACCTGTAAACCATTTAACTTATCATTTATGTATGTACATGACACCTTAACGGTGCTGTCGCCCATCCAATAAACAGTTTTTCCTTGCTTCATTCCATTTTTGTAATGAAACGTTCCATATTTTCCATAATATTTCCTATCTCCAGGGTCGGTATAGAACCAGTATGATTTATAAACTCCATCTCTTTCATTGTTCACATAATTAGTTTCGATATCCTTATATCCATTTTTTAAATAAGAAATCCATGGACCGTTTAATTCCCCGTTTACATAAAAACACTTTAAACGCAGTTTATGATTGTCATAATAATATTTCCATTCTCCCGAGAACTTGCCGTTTACAACGGCACCTTCTGCTGCTAACAAGGTGAAGGCGGTGTCTGCATAAATCTTATATATGCCATCTTTTTTCACGAATGCATCGTTAACTAAAGTATTCCAATACCCACTCCAGTCTCCATTGCGAGCAATCCAGTCCAAAGATCCATATGTAATGTTGCCAGATCTCGCCTTTGTCACATCAAAATATGCAGTGTCATAGAAATTGATTTTCTTGATTTGGCAGAAAACACTTGTCGCACAGAACAAGAACACGAGAATGAAGAATGTTTTTTTCATTTTGTTTTATCTAAATTTGAATAAAAGTAGGAAAAATGTCGAATACCCATATAATAAAACAAAAAAAAATACATTTCCACCATGGGCACTATGTAACGAAAGAGTTTCATTTCAACATTTTTCAATCTTCATTGTTCAAATTAGCAAACGGCACCAACTTTCCGTACTGTGTAATGCGTCCATTCCGCTATATTTTGACTTCCAGCTATACAGCGTTGCCCTTGATATTCCGTGTTCTCGCGCGACAACATCCGCTGACATCCCGCTTTCCAGTTCCTTGACGGCCTTGACCATCTCCGTCTCTTTGTGAACCTTTTTCTTCATACCGTTTCTTTTTTACAAATTTATCGTTTTATTTGTCTAGTTAGACATTGTCCGATTTTTGGGGAAGGGTACATCATTTCTTTTTAGGTAAATATCTTCTTGTTATATTTTTATTCATTGAATGCGATACATTTTTGTATTCCTGCTCATTCATGATTAATTTTATTAGTTTTGAGTTTGCATCCCATTGCATAAATTGATTTTGTGTCAGACGGATAACTTGATTTTTATTTGAAAATAATAATACTGAATCTTTTTCTGTTTGATGGTTTATGTTAAATAAATTTCTTGCATTCTCGTTGTATTCAATCACATATCCGTTTTTAAATGAACATGATACGAAAAAATCATTTATATACATATACCATGACGTTGTATCAGAACTAACTTTCTTAACACAATGGTCAAAAAAATAGTATTGATTTTTTATTATTACAGTATTGAAATCATTATCAAATCTAGAGTAATAATCTGTTATTGACGTCACTTCGTTTTGATAATAAAACACATCTTGAAAAGGAATTGTTTTTAACGGCCATATTTTTTTATTCTTCTCATACACATCATGACAAATATTGTACACATTTTCTTTTTCTTGATGCTTATATAATTCAATAACATAATTATAATCATCCTTTGATTTTTTGTACAAATAATATGTCGCCCAACATATTGATGCGATAGAATCCAATTTGTACCAATCGTTGTGGATAGTTGATGTTTTATCATGAGAGTATTCCTGTAAAAAAACATACATTGTTTTAAAAAATAGCGAATCTTTATATGTCAAAGAAGGATCTGCACTCAACAAACTTCTTTCCACTTCGTTTAAAGATGAATTTAACAAAGAAGGGAAAATAAACCTAAATTCAATAGAACTAATAAATTCTTCATTTTTGTCTGCATTAAAAAAAGACCATTTCCCTTCGAAATCCCCATCTTTAATTTTTCCTAATATTGTAATAGTATCGTTCTTTAATCTTAACGAAACATTGTTGTTTACATAATCATCATCTGATACAAATAAACAAGGATTCGAATAGATGGTATCGCCCAACAAACCTAGAGTAGGAATTTTTCTATTTTTTGCCTGGTATAGAAAATCGTATACGCTTTCGCAACACGAATACTCATCATATTGGGGCCTTGAAAAGTGTACTTCCAAATTATCATTTTTTATTATTTGTTGATAATTTTGTAATGGAAAATTAGGCATTGAGACCTGTAAAAGCTCTAATTTCTGTAGCTCAGTCAAAAACATGGGCAAACTTGTATTTGGGTACCAATATATTGTTAACTCTTTGAGATTAATAAGTTTCTCAAGGTGAAACATATCTAATTCTTGAAAAAACATTTCCGGATATTCTTCATAGTTAGGCAATTGAATCCGCAATTCAACAAGTTGATTGCTTAAAATATCTATATCAGAAAAATAATTACTTATAGGATTCTCAAACTCTATGACAACATTGGTGACATTAGGCATATAATCACGAATAAACGTATAATAAATAGAATCACAATGTCTATCCACCACACTCTTTCTGATTCTAACAGCGGTAATTTGTTCAAAGTTTTTTTTCTTATCATTTAGTAACGATGAATCTTTGTCGTTTAAAAACTCCTTTGCCGATGTGACATTTTTCACTCTATCTACTGTGGAATCATCTATAACAATGTAATAACCTTGTGCATGTCCACAATAATTCCATTCTATAAATAAAAAGACTAATGCAATTATTTTGTCAAAGCCCAAACGCATATTTTTTCATTTTGATTATAATAAGTAGGAAAAAATTCTTTTAATTCTATCAAATCTCTATTTTTTATTAGAGCCCGACAAACCACCTCGTATATACAATAACGAACTGGAATATATTTCTTTTCTTTTTCTCTCAAACATAATTATCAAGCAAATATAGTGTTTTATGGGAATGGACAAAGGGGAAAGGAGGAAATTTAGAGAAACAACGAGGTTGCAAAATTTAAACTAGATGGACAAAAACGCCCAGCATCTATTTTTCTCATAAACTAAAACAATGCTATAGAATAATGCATATTTTTCAACCAAATATTTGATTATCCAAGAAAAACAATCTATTTTTGTAGTTGAAATTTTGAGCGTATTGTAAAGTATGAATATAGAGCCAAGAAGTAAAATCAACTCGCTACTGATGAATATACATCAGGGAGGGCTTCTTTTTTCCGTTGGGCAAAAAAAGCATGGCTACTCAGATCAGTTGATGAAACAATATCGAAAATCTGGCTGGTTGACATCTTTAACAAAGGGAGTCATGTATCGAAGCGGAGACACATTGTCGGCTTTGGCAGCATTGGCAAGCTGTCAAGAACAGACTGGCAAGCAATACCGTGTAGCCGCGCACTCCGCCCTTGAACTATCAGGGTATTATCATTTCGTTCCAATGGGTAAACCACGACTAATGGTTGCCAGCAATGAGCCGAGAACTCCACAATGGGCGAAAAGCGATTTGTTTGATATGACGTTCGAGTTTTTCACGACATCGGCATTCGGTCTAATCCAAGAACAAACAATAAAGCAAAACAATTACAATATAAAAGCATCCTCACCGGAACTCGCTTTTATGGAGTGCCTGTTGTTGGCTCCAAGTCAATATAGCTATATGGACTTATATTATATCATGGAACAACTAACAGCACTTCGCCCCGCCATAGTTCAACAATTGTTGGAAACAACAAATAATCTGACTGTAAAAAGAATGTTTCTTTACATGGCAGAAAAAGCAAATTATCCTTGGTTTCAATCAATTGACTTCAACCACATAAACCTTGGAACTTCAAAAATACAATTATGCAAAGGCGGTATATATGTTTCAAAATATAAAATCACAATACCAAGAGAATTAGCAGAATATGAATAGTCAAGACCGACAAACGAATGTGTATGCACAGAAGGTTGAACTTCTGTTGCGTCTGTTGCCTTTGGTTATGGAAGAAAAGGTGTTTGCTGTACATGGTGGTACGGCTATCAATCTCTTTCTCAAGAATCTGCCCAGATATTCCGTTGACATTGACCTCACTTACATTCCATTGGGAGACCGCAAGCAAAGCATGGAGGACATCAACTTTCATCTGAAATCCATCAGCGAGAAAGCCCGTAAAGCATTCCCTGGCATGCACATCATTCCAAATTTCGCCACCTGTAAATTGCTATGTGAATACCGTGGCAAACAAGTCAAGGTTGAGGTTAATCAGACAAAACGCGGTATCGTTGGTGGTGAACTAATGCATCTTCCATTATGCGAAAAGGCACAGAATGATTTTCAAGTATATTGTATAGCCGATATTGTTCCTATTTCGCTACTCTATGGAGGCAAGATTGCCGCTGCGCTCTCACGTCAGCATCCTCGCGACCTATTCGATATTAAGTATATGACTGTGCCATTGGCGGATTGCCGCGAAGGACTAATTTTTTGTCTGCTCGGTAGCGACAGACCTTTGCATGAATCCTTCGCACCAAGTTTGATTGACCAGCACGAAGCAATGGAAAACCAGTTTGCGGGAATGACTGATATTCCCTTTTCATACGAAGATTTTGAAGATACTCGAACAAAACTTATTAATGATGTTAAATCGTTGATGACCGAAGAGGACAAGAAGTTCCTGATTAGCTTTGAATCTGGTCAACCAGAATGGGACGGATATGAATTTGAATATTTCAAGAATTTTCCTTCCGTCAAGTGGAAACTTCTTAATCTGAAGAAACTTACAAAGCAAAATCCTCAAAAATTGCAAAAGGAAGTAGATAAACTGCAAAACATATTAGCATAACCTCATTCACACTTCACATAAACGGATATGGGGCTTGACGTATGATTATCAAGCAAATATAGTGTTTTATGGGAATAGACAAAGGGGAAAGGAGGAAATTTAGAGAAACAACGAGGTTGCAAAATTTGGTACACAACTTTGTGGTCCACAAACTTGTGTACCAAGAAATTTATTTATTTTCCAATTCTTTCTGTTTCATCATATTGTAAACTGAATTGGTAGAAGATAATATACATTCACTTTTTCTCCATATAGCTCTCCAGGAATAAATGTTTTTAAGTGAGGAAGAACATCCAATGCGGCAGAATCAAATATATGATTAGTTGAGTACGCAATTTCTGAACAACATATTTGCCCTTCTTTATCTACAACAAAACGAACAATAACCATCCCTTGTAAACCTTCTTTTTTCGCATCTTCAGGATATACCAGGTTTTCTTGTATGTCCTTAATTAATTCTCTTGTTCCTCCTGGATATGCTGGCATTTTTTCGACCTTAGAAAAAGGACAAAGAGATTCTTCATCTGTTGGCAAACAATCACATACACTAAGTGTTTTGTAAAATCTACAATCATTTGGAAGAAGGTCTGGCACAATCTCGTCTTCTTTTGTCCATATTATATGGTTATAAGCGGCAATTTGTTTTCCCGATTTACCATCAATTTCCAATACCTCATATTCACGTTTATCTTTTGTATACATACTATAAAACCGAACAATCCATTTGGAATTCTCTTTGTCTATTTCAACGTGATTGGCATTCCATCTCATTCTGTCATTCAATAATTGATAAGGAGTGTACTCATAACCTTTATCATGGTCAATTGTTCGTATTAGTTCTCCTCTTTGAGTGTACACATATTCTTTACCTATATAAAATCCATATTTTGATTTCATCGCTTTTCGTTGCAGACTGCCATCCAAATAAAATATCTTTTGAATATAAAATTCACCCTCATGTATAAATTCAATTTCAAAAAAAACAGGTATATTGCCATTCTCACAATCTTCAACCACAATTCCAGACAATCGTTTTAGCATACCAGTGGAATCAAAATCAACAGAAAGCAATGATAAACTATAGTAATAATCCAAAAAATCACCAGAAAGTAATGATGAATTATAATAATACGAAAAATCAAAAAAATCGAATTTGAGAAACTTACATTGAGACCGTCTTGTTATTATTGAATAATAATTCCTTAATGAATAATTATATTCATGTTGGGGTGATATAATCGGCGGATTTTCATATAATTTAAGTTTTTTGTTCTTTATTAAATCTGCCGCCGTCCGCTCATTGATTGTTGCATGTTTTATTGTACGTATGAGTTTTCCCTGCTCGTCATATAGATATTCGTTGCCTATACTGAGTCCATCCACCGAACAGATTTTCTTTCTTTTTAGTCCATCGTTTGGATAAAACTCCTTATACACATAAATCCTACTATTCAAAAATCTTCTGCCATATACGTTGTTGAACAAAAAGCCAAAATATTCCCTTTTCCCATCATAATAGTAATATGAGCCATCTTTATAATAGTTATACGTGTTATAGAAATAATTATTTGTTGCTTTTATACTATCAGCTTGTTCTTTTGTTACAACACCTGGAAACATGGAACGGTCAAGCACTTCGTAGGCAGAAGACAATTGAGGGATATTTTTGTATTCAGGAATTATCTGTGCTTCCGCAAAAAACGGAAACAAAAGCATCAACACCAATATTTCCGTTATTCCCTTCATTATTTATCTAATCTAAACATAATTGGTAGAGTATAATATACATTCACTTTTTTTCCATGTTGCTCTCCAGGAATAAATGTTTTTAAGTGAGAAAGAACATCCAATGCGGCAGAATCAAATGCTGGAGAATCAATAACCACATCATCGTGTATTTTTAAAATTTCTGGGTTAGTTATATGCCCTTCTTTATCTACAACAAAACGAACGAAAACATACCCTTTTATGCTATCTTTTTTTGCATCTTCGGGATATACCAGGTATTCTTGTTTGTCTTTAACCTTAATTCCGCAACACTTTGATTTAACTTTATTTATAAGTTCCTGAGCAACAAAAAGTTGCTCAGGATTTTGCCATGTCAGATTTTTCACTTATCTTAGTGTTGCAAATCAAAACAAGCGTAAATCGTAACAAGACATG
>JAFXAU010000023.1 GCA_017516865.1 Bacteroidales bacterium | reverse complement strand
CCTTCTCCATACGTAAATGTAACTCCTGTTGGCAATGTCCAGTTGTCTGGTAACAAAATCAGTCCGTTCACGCCATTCACAGTCGCCGTTCCGCGCAAATAACGGGCATCGGTTCTATTTGAAATCACATAGTTCCATTCGTCTTTTGTTAGCGTCCGCCACAATCCCGCTTGGTTTCCACCGTTGGAAATCTTGTTGTACACGCCCCAGTCGTAGTTCGTTCCTGCTATGTCGTTCGAACCGTCGCCGTAGTCGCTATAACTTGTGCTTGTCATATACGGATTCTTGCCATTGTAACCGCTTGTTCCCCAACCGAATAAGTCTATCCAATTTGTGTACATATCATATTGGTGTTTTGCAAACCGCCAAATATTTTTCTTTGGGTAATATTGCAGATTCCCTTGCGAAAAATACACTTTTGTGGAATCACTCACCGAAAATTCGGCACGAATGGCACCGTTTGTGTTTTGTGCTGATACACTTACTGTTACAAGTACGTAAGCCGATAGAACAGAGAAGAGTTTCTTCATAAAAAATAGTTTATACAAAAATACGAATAAAAGCAAAAAATATGCCATATGTGCACACGAAGCAAATGCCCTGAGTTCATCAATGGAAGTTATTCGTTTTGAGCTATTTAGACTCATATTGTTTTTATCCGATTATTGTAGAACGAGTTTTATAATTCGTCAATCTTCACAATTCCGTGCATTACCGCATAAATTGTGAGATGTCCGAGCGAACGGGAACCTAACTTTTCGGAGATATTGTTGCGGTGGAATGCCACGGTTGCCATCGTAATGTGCAGTCTTTCAGCAATTTCCTTGTTGAAATATCCCAAAACCACATATTTCAGCACTTCCTGTTCGCGAGACGACAATTCTGTTGAAACTGCACCGGCGCCGTGTTTTTGCTCAAGATTGGCGTGTCCGTGGGGATGCCCCATCTGGTGCAGGGAAAGCAGTTCTTTGAGCAAAGAATTTTCTGGCTGCGAAATGTTGAGCGTCCTAAAACCGTTTTCTTTCATCAGTTTTCCGTCGCCTTCGCACAACACGATGGTTTTTCGCTTTAACGGGACGAAAAATTCCATGTTGTTAAAAACAATGCCGGAACTTGCAAAATAATGCACAATTTCGTCGGATTGATTGTCCTGCAATTGCTGAATGGAAGAGTAAATCTGTACTTCGACTTGCGGGATAATGTCAATGAGAATTGACTGCAACGCTATGCTGCTCAATGAATTAGTGTCGATTATCGCAATTCTGAAGTCCATTTCCTTTTATTTGACGGGCAAAGATACTAAAAACAGCCAAATTGAAAACTAATAATTATGTGAGTTGTTTCGCGTGCATCTGCCAAATAGTTTTGCAGCGTGAAAATTTTACTCGCCATATTGATTCCGCTGTTGCAGGAGATTCCCAACGATACAATAATCGACATTATTGATACCGTGTCGGTTTCGGCTACGATAAAGTCGTCAACAGCGTTGGACAATCAAGCGTTGGCTACCACGTCGTTTAAGTTGTCGGAGATTGAAAATCAGCAGATTAACTCGGTGAAAGATGTGTCGGTTTCGGTGCCGAATTTCTTTCAGCCGAAATATGGGTCACGCATTACGTCGTCAATCTACATACGTGGATTCGGATCGCGGATTGACCAGCCGGCAATGGGTCTGAACATCGACAATATTCCCGTGATGAACAAAAATGCCTTCGACTTTGACTTTTTCGACATTCGCCGAATCGACGTGCTCCGTGGACCGCAAGGAACGCTCTACGGCAGAAATTCCAACGGTGGCATAATGAACATTTACACGCTTTCGCCGCTTGCGTGGCAAGGGTTGCGTGTCCGTGCAGAATTTGACTCGGAACCGTCGTATAAGGCACAAGTTTCGTTTTACGAAAAGACAAAAAATAATTTTGGATACGCCGTCTCGGCGGCATTTACGCACCACGACGGATTTTTTACCAATACCTATAACGATGCACAATGTGACAAAGGAAATTCTTTTTCCGCACGGACAAAATTTCACTGGTTGCCGAACGATTCGCATTGGAATCTTAGTAACAGCTTGTCTTTCAACTACGTAAACGAAGGTGGATATGCCTATCACGTGTTTGACAATGTGCAAAATGAACTTAAAGCAATATCTTATAACGACACATGTAATTATAAGAGAGTCAGTTTGATAGACGGATTAGTTGCACAATATTCGGGAAAGAAAATCGACATTGCCTCGGCGACAAGTTTTCAGTTTTTGCACGATAAAATGTTGTTAGACAACGACTTTACTGCGCTTTCGTATTTCACGCTGAAACAGGAGCAGACGGAGTACGCCGTTACACAGGAAGTGATTTTTAAACGGCACGACAAGACAAAACAATGGCAGTGGAGTACGGGCTTGTTTGCTTTTACCAAGCAACTTGCAATGGAAACGCCCGTAAAATTCAAACGCGATGGTATTGATAATCTGATACTTGCAAATGCAAACAAGGGAATCCACAGTGCTTTCCCGACAAACAACATTGAAATTTCAGACAGTTCGTTTGTGATTGACTGTAATTTCCAGATTCCAACCTACGGCGTGGCGTTGTTCCACGAATCGCAGTGGAATATAGGTCGATGGCGTTTCACAGCAGGCATCCGTGCCGATTTTGAATATGCCACAATGGACTATGACGAGCAATGCGACATTCGCTATCGTTTTGATTTGACAATGTTGAATTTCAAGCAGTTACACTCAGATTTCACGGGAACGGAACACACAAAATCGTTTGTGGCACTGCCGAAAATTTCTGTTCAATATAATTTCGACAAGGGAAATTTATACGCAACCTTTGCCAACGGTCACAAGGCAGGCGGATTCAACACGCAGATTTTTTCCGACATAATGCAGTCGGTTATGATGACGCAGATGATGAGCGACCTGGGAGTTTCGTTCGCTGGAAAATCAGGCAAAACGCAAACAGCCCGTGACACAAAATACGAACCCGAAACGAACTATAATTTTGAAATTGGCGGCAAATTCCATTACAAGACATTCAGCACCGCCACCACGCTGTTTTGGATTGAAGGCGTGAACCAACAAATCACCGTAATGCCCGAAGGCAGCGGCATTGGCAGAATGATGTCGAATGCTGGTCGCACACGAAGCATAGGAGTGGAGCACAGTAGCCGCTTTGAACCAGGAGATTGGTCGTTTTCGCTTGATGCCGGCTGCACCGATGCCCGTTTCCGCGATTATCAATACAACGACACTACCAACTATCGTGACAAGCACGTTCCGTATGCACCAACAGGAACTGTCGCCGTGTCTGCAAAATACACGTGGCAGTTGAATAAACAATTGATTGATAACCTTTCGTTTGTCGTTCAAAATCAGACAGTTGGCATAATTTATTGGAACGAGGACAATTCACTTTCGCAGTCGCCGTATTCGTTGTTGTCGGCAAGCGTGACATATAAGAAAAACAAAGTATCAATAAGTATTTTTAGTAAAAACATAACAAACACGAACTATCGGACTTTCTATTTTAAGTCAATTTCGAGAATGTTCTATTCCGAAGGAATACCGAGGACGGTAGGGATGAAATTAATGCTTAATGTATAATGCTTAATGCACAATGTATAATGCACAATTATAAATATGATTTTTTGAGGTTTAACTTTTAATATTTTTAGTTTTATGAAACATTTACAATTTTTTGCAACTCTGCTTATTGCAGGAACAATGTTCACCGCATGTGGAAGTGAAGACAAGAAAAATGACGATCCTAAGCCAGTTGAAGCCGTAACGGCCGATTCGTTTCAAGGAACGTTTTCAGTTGGAAACAGCGACGGAACGACGTACACACAGGAAAATGTTGATGTGACATACGCTGTCACCGATACAGCCGGATTTGTATTGACGTTCAAGCAAGTGTCGTTTTCACCCAAAATGCCAGTGAAGATTGATATGGACATTCCAAATGTGACGTACACAAACGAAAACGGTAAAATCACACTTTCAGGCAATGAAATCATTCCGTATGCAATGGGTGGCGAGTTTCCGAAATACACCATTACAAACCTTTCGGGAACGGTGAACGACGGTACCTTGTCGGTTTCTATGAATTGTGGAAGTTCACCAGTAACGTTCGAGGGAAGTAAAAAATAACTAAAACTTCTTACATAAAAAAAGGCGACTCTTTCGGGTCGCCTTTATTCTTCCACATCTTTTACCAATCGTACTGAAATTGCAATTTCCGGCGATGAGAAACTCGCTACAATTTTTATGATTGTTTCGCTGAACTTCACATGTTCAATGCCGTATTCGGAATACGAAGCGGAAAAATACATTCCATTATTCCGAATGACGCTTATCCCGCGGCGGTAACCTGCAAGAGGCAGAAATACTGCTCCGTTTTCTTCCATTTTTGTCCATTCCTCGGCGGTATATTTACAATTTCTGAAATCATTATTATTCATTCCACTTTTAAACGTAAGCCCCTCTGGCAATGTCCAATCGTCGGGTAGGAGAATAAGCCCCTTTACGCCGTTAACTGTTGCCGCACCCCTCTTTTCACTATAGTTGGGACGACTAACCAAAAGATATTCCCATTCCTTAATGGTAGGCAAACGCCACAGTCCCGCTTCGTTTCCGCCGTTTGAGATAGGATTATGGACACCCCAGTCAATATTAGCCGAATTGCCTGTTGCACCACCTTGGTAATAGTCGTTTTTTTCCGTGCTGGTATCGTAAGGTTGATATGCCTTAGCTCCGCTTTCCCAACCCGAAGTGCCCCAGCCGAACAAGTCTATCCAGCCATTGTAGGTGGGGGAAACGCTTTCATTTTCACAACGGACGCCGTCAACAAATACATTGCCCGTGTCTTGTGGTTGATTGGGATAGTATTGGGTTGATTTACATTTTCCAACGAAATTCCATTGATTTTCGGCAAAACGCCACGTGTTCGTACTTGCCTGATATTGCAGATTTCCTTGCGAAAAATATATTTTTTTGTCATTTCCGACCGAAAAAGCCGCTTTTATAGCTCCGTTTTCTTTTATAGACAAAGGCGTTTCCTCAATAAACGAAAATGTAACTTCCTTATTCTCAGTGATTATGAAGCTTTGCACATCAGTTTGCGTTTTGTAATATCCCGTAACTTCAAACTCGTCACCTTCGTCAAATGTAATGATGTCGTCGGCTGATTTTAGAATAGCGGGGATAGCCATCTCTTCAATTCTACCGATGCCGACGGGTGCATTCTCACGCACCGATAATTTCACCGAAGCAGATAGAGTAGAGGTTGATGCCACCAACACGTACACGCCCGCATTTGCACCAATTCGGAACGTATGCTGTCCGGCATTCATTTTTTCATAATAGTGTATAAATGCCTTTCCATCAATAGAATACAATGTGATACGAAGGAGCGTTTCTCTTGTCAGCGTTACCATAACAGCATTACCGCCAAGTGATTGCAAAAAGTTTGCATTGTCGGTTGTGACGAAACAAGTTTCTTCATTTCCTTGTTGCTTGTTTTGTTGCAGAGTGATAGTATTATCAGGCGAATACAGCATTTTTGATTCTTCAGAAACAGTATTTTTTACTTGAATGCTGTCCATTTCAACATTGGCTGAAAACGAACAGGTGTAGTTGGTCTGGGCAAAAAGGGTAGAGCCGCCCAGCAAAAATGCAATTAGTATGTAGAAGTGTTTCATCGGTTGTTAAGTTTTCTTTTGTAAGACTACAAATGTATGGAAAAAGTTGGAATTATCATTACATTTTGTTCCTGATCTTTCACCGACTCTCTAAAATGCCTATGTTTCGAGGTGCAGTCTTATTTATACGAATGCATGCCTCCAAGCAGATTGTTTACTCCAAAATATGTCATCAAAACGGTGAGAAAGGCAATTAGCACAAAAACGTGGAAGAATACGGTTTTGTTGAACTTTGGAACGGATTCCGTGTGGAATGCGGCGGCATAGACCAAAAATGTAATCAACGCCCACGTTTCTTTCGGGTCCCACGACCAGTAGGTCCCCCACGAAATGTTTGCCCACACGGCACCAATAAATATTCCTATACCCATTAAAAAAGTTGCGGGATAGAGCATCAATTTGCTCAAAACCGTGAGAGTTTCTATGGTTTCGGCATGACTATCTTTGTCTTTTGCGTGGAGAAATAATGCGATACATGCGTTCAAGGTAATGAATCCATACAACGCATACGCCATCATCAACACAGAGACGTGAATACTTAATATGGGGGAATGCAAAACGGGCATCATTGGCGTGATTTGCGGATTTTTTTGTCCAAGCCAAGCCACCAACAAAATAAATCCAGAAAGCAGAAATCCGAACGGAACTATAAATGCCGATTTATTGCGTAGCAAAACTGCTACAAGCAAGACGCACCACGCCACAAACATCATTGTTTCGTAGCCATTGCTCATCGGAATCCTGCCGCTGATGTAACCATGCAGAAAAACACCAATTGTATGGAATAGTAATGCGCATAGAATCAGGATTTTAAGCAGTAATTCCATGTTTGATTTTTGAGTGAAATTATTGCGAACTATTTGGTTGAGCAGCCAAAAGAGCGACAAAAATCCTATCGTGAGGTTTACCATAAAAAGGATTTTGGTGAACGGAACTTTGTTGTAGAATAATTCAGCTTGTATCTTCGTGTTGCTCAAAGGTTTAACGGAACCATCGTCGGGCAGTTGACGAATTAAAGTTCCTTGTTGCAGCATTGTTATCAACGCTATTTTTTCGTCCGCTTCAACCACGGCTTTCCGCAACGGTGAACGGCTTTCAGTTTGTACCGACTGCCAAAGCTCACGAAGTTTGTATTGGTTTTGTTCGTCAAAAAAGTCGGTGTACTTAGCGAATTTTCCTTGTATGCCGAGGTAAGACTGCAATTCTTCATTTTTCACAAGAATCATCGGTTCGTTTTTCCACGTGTCGGGGAAGAGCAACCAACTTCCTACAACTTGTTCCGCCGTCAGACCTTTGTAGCTTGGCTTGCCATACAATTTCAACGTAAAATCACGTGCCAGCGTATTGAACGGCACAATTCTGTCGTGGTACAGCACTTGCATCGACGAAGCAGAATCGGCGTACACCTTTTCCCATATCGGTTTTGTCGTTACCATTTCCTGTGCCGAAACAGTTTTTCCGCATAAAGATATGAAAATCAGTAAGAAACAAGATGTTGTCTTTTGTAAAGCAGGGTGTTTCAGTAATTTTCGGAAGCCACTTTTTTTAGAAAACAGCAAAAAAATCATCGAGAGCGCCATCAGCAAATATCCCGTGTAAGTGACACCAATGCCAATCGGGTCGTGGTTTATGCTGAGCCATGTGCCGGCAAGATTTTCGTCGTATGAAGTCTGATAAAACCGATAGCCTTTGTGCGAAAGCACATTGTTCATAGAAATTTTGCCGTTGGTTTGTGTGCTGTCGGCATCGTGGACAACAACCGAACTCACGTAATCGGCAGGGGCGGTTGTTCCGGGATAATAAGAAATGGTAAATTGTTGTAGTTCAATGGAAAACGGTAATTCTGCACGTATTGTATCGTTTTTCAAAAAGAAACGTTGCGATTCACCTTTATTTATGTGCATAATTCCCCGTTCGCCGAACGTCCACGTGATTCCAGCTCCAATTAGCATGACCACGAACGAAATGTGGAGCAAAAACGTCGCTGGTTTTTGCCATAATTTTCGACGGAACATGTACAACAGACCTACAATTCCTAAAACAGTCCAACATGCAAAGAACCACGGCGATTCGTAGCAAAATGCCTTTATGAACGGCGTACCCCAACGAGCCTCCGCAAACGTTGTCGTCGCCAACAACGTGATAATCAATATATATGCGACGATAAGGAATCGTTTCATTATTTAAATATGTACAATTTGGTACGTACAAATATACGCAATCGCAAATGTAATTTTTTACTGCAAAGAAAATATTTATCTGGGGATATACAATCCCTAAAAATGGGTATTTATAGAATTCTAATCCTCGTCTTTATCTATTTCCGTGTCCGAGGCATAGAGCATGCAATGAAATTCAGTCAATATTGCCAATGCCCGCGTACCCCAGTAGAGTTTAAAGTTAAGGATAAATTCTGCGGTTGCAGTTTCGAGAACTTCGTCGGAAGCGTCTTTGCATTGTTCTGCAAAATTTCGTGCATCTTGGTAAATGTCGGCGAAACATTCCGAAAGATATGTCTCTACGCTGTCGCCGTTGGTGTAGTTGTCGGGTTCCGTGATGCGAATGCGGTTGTCGAGGCTGCCGAGTTTTGATTCTACAGATTGCCGTATAAGTTCCCAATCTTTTTCTGTCACAAAATGTTCGAAATAATCTCCAATTTCTGAATCAGACGAAAGGAGAGAGGCTTTCATGTATAAAAGCGACAGCAATTTCTGCGTTTTTTCCATAAAAGATTTTCTGTTTATGCTTTCGACAGATTCAAGTGTGGAACAAAATTCTACCACTACGGTCAATAATTCAACTATGCTTTTCTTTGTGTTCATCGTGCAAATCTTTTATTTAGATAAATTTTGTATTTTATTGATTTTATTTGATTTACAATAATTCTATAATAGGAATAATTATGGCGGTAAAAATTCCCATTAGACCGATTGCCATACCTGCCACGGCACCTTCAATTTGTCCCATCTGCATTGCTCTGCCTGTTCCTACGCCATGTGCGGCAGACCCCATTGCAAGACCTTTGGCTATTGGACTTTTGATTTTGAGTTTATCGAGTAGCCAGGGACCGATTACGCTTCCAAAAATTCCACATATTGCGACTGAGACGGCTGTCAGAGACAATAATCCGTTAGAGCGTTCTGAGATGCCGAGAGCAATCGGCATAGTCACTGATTTTGGCTCCATTGCAGTCATTATTTCAAGTGGTGCATTAAATAGTTTGCAGATTCCAATCACACTCAAAACGCCTACCAAACTACCGATAAATACGGTTATGAGTATGGAAACGGCATTTTTCTTTATTGCAGCTACTTGCTTGTGCATCATGTAACCCAAAGCAACTACAGTTGGACCGAGTAGGAATGTGATAAGATGGGTGTTTTTTTCGTATGTCGGATAGTCGATGTCGAGCAATAGCAGGACGGGAATGAGTATGAGAACGGCCAACAGAATCGGACTTGTGTACGGCTTGTGGAACCGTGCGTCGACGACAGTTCCTATCCAGAAACTTGCCACCGTGATGGCTAAAATAAATGGTTCACTATGTAGAATTTCGTCAATCATTTTTACCAATTTTATCTTGTAATTTTCCGACCACCGCCAACACGAGCATGGTGCTTACAACAATAGCGAGAATTATCGTTATAATATTGTCTCCTAATATTTTATACGAGGCAATTAAACCAATACTTGGAGGTAAAAATAGTATGGTCATGTTTTTGGTTAGAAACGTTGAAACGGCTTCGACAGACTGTTCTTTGACAAGTCCAGTCTGTAGCGAAATGAACAAAAGAATCATTCCTATGACATTTCCTGGAAGAAAGTGTCCGATAAGTATACTGATTCCGTTGCCGACAGTTAAATATGCAAGGATTATTAAAATGCCTTTGAGTCCGTCTTTCATTGTTGAATAGTTTCTGGCGTTGTTTTTTTATTGCAGAGCAGCAGACCGATAAATGTTAGTAATCCGTTGAGTATCAATATCTCAAATCCAAACTTATATCCAAACAACAGTTCTTCGGAATAAATATTGATAATGTAACTTAATACTGGCGAGAGAATTGCAATAAAGGGAACGAATTTGTCGTTTGGTTGTCTGTTTTTTATGAATAGTCCGAAACAGAACAATCCAAGAAGCGGACCATAGGTGTAACCGGCAATATCGAATAATGTCTTTATGAGCGAATCGTTATGGAACGGTTTGAAAATCATAATGATAGCAAAATAAACTGCGGCAAAACCAATATGAACCATTTTACGGATTTTCATTTTTTGTTCTTCGCTGTGTTTATTGTCTTTGCCGAAGTCAAGAATATCAAAGCAGAAAGTGGTCGTCAATGCAGTGAGTGTTCCGTCGGCACTTGAATAACCTGCTGCCACTAAGCCGATTACGAATACGAGGCAGGTGAATGTATTTAGGTGAAAGGCAACGGCAGGAAAAATGCTGTCAGATTTTTCCGGCAACTGAAATCCTGTGCGATTTGCATAAAACAGAAGTGCAACGCCGAGAGCGAGGAATAAGAAATTCACCACAATGAGTGACAAACTGAAGCTCATCATATTTTTCTGTGCACTCCGTAACGACTTGCAAGTCAGATTTTTCTGCATCATGTCCTGGTCAAGTCCAGTCATTGCAATTGTGATAAAAGCACCGCTAATTACTTGTTTCCAGAAAAAGTTGTTCGAGCGCCAGTCGCTTTCATAAACTTTTGTGTAGCCTGCATCGGCAGCATCGCGGAGCATGTCGAACAACGAAATGTCCATCTCTTTGAGCAGATATATGGCTGTCACAATGGTTGAAAGCAACATGAATGTAGTTTGAAGCGTATCAGTCCAAATGACCGTCTTGATGCCTCCCTTGAATGTGTACACAAGTATCAGCAGAATAAAGAATAATGCAAGACACCAGAATGGTATGCCAATGTATTTAAACACAAACTCATATAATACAAAGACTACCAGATACATTCGCAAGGCAGAACCGAGCAGACGGGAGAGAATGAAGAACGAGGCTCCTGTTTTTTGCGAATTTGAACCAAATCGTTTTCCTAAGTATGTGTAAATTGATGTTAAATTCAATTTATAATAGAGCGGAAGTAGCACAAGGGCTATTGCCAAATATCCGAAAAGATAACCGATTACAACGCCGAAATAAGTGAATTGAGTTGTTTGTACGTAGCCTGGCACCGACATGAACGTAACGCCCGAAAGCGAAGCACCAATCATGCCGTAAGCAACCACGAACCATGGAGATTTACGGTTTCCAGTGAAAAACGTGTCGTTGTTTGCACGTTTCGACGTAATATGCGAAATGAGAATTAGCAGTCCAAAATATCCGACGACAATTCCTGCAATAATATACGGATTCATATTCTTGTAATTTGTGCAAAAATATGATTTTCAGTCGGTGGCGTGAATATGTGCGTGAAAAACATATTCACTAAATATAAACTAAAAATTGTCTACTAAATTTAGAATTTCGAAATCAATGGAATTTCTCTTTCATAAAATGGTTTGATTGAAACAGCCAAAGCAGGACAGAGTTGGACTCGTTTAAATTCACACCGTTTTACCAGACGAAGTGTTTTTTCAATAATGGATTTATCAAATCCCATTTGAAGCAATGCATTTTCGTCTTTTTCATTTTCTATGTATTCAAACAAAATTTTGTCCAAAGTGTCGTAATCAGGAAGAGAATCGGAGTCTTGTTGTCCTGGATGTAGTTCGGCAGATGGTGGTTTAATAATTGTGTTTATAGGAATTATTTCGTGGTCGCGATTGATATAGCGCGCAAGATTAAACACGTCGGTTTTATACACGTCGCCAAGCACGGAAATACTTCCGTTTGTGTCGCCATACAATGTGCCGTAACCGACAGCCACTTCACTTTTGTTAGATGTATTCAGTAAAATATTCCCAAATTTATTGCTGACCGCCATGAGTAACAGACCACGGATTCGAGCCTGTAGATTTTCTTCGGCAACGGAAAAAGGCATGTCACCGAACAATGGCGACAGGCTTTTTAGTGCAGTATTGTAAATATCTTTTATTGGCACAATGTCATATTGTATAGATAGATTTTGTGCCAATCCCTCGGCATCGGTAATGGAATGTGATGTTGAATATTCCGATGGAAGCAGTAGAACTCTGATATTTTCGCTCCCAAGAGCCTCAGCTGCCAATGCGACAACCACTGCGGAATCGATACCGCCCGAAAGCCCAAGCGTTGCTGTTTTGAAGCCGTTTTTCTGAAAATAATCTTGTATCCCCAATATCAACGCATCATGTAGCAGTGCGGTGGTGTCAACATCTTGATTATCTATAGGTTCATAATCCTTTTCTGTGTCAAAGATGAAGAAATCTTCTTTAAAATAGGGAAGATTGACTATCAGTTTACCTTCGGAATTCAAAATGAAAGAGTTTCCTTCGTAGATGCAGTCGGTGTTTCCGCCAATTTGATTGACGGACAAAACAGGGTAGTGACAATCTGAAAATTGTTTAAAGTCTTTTTTTGATTTATGCTTGAAACGACGGCAGGTAATGTTGATTGCCAACGTGATTTTTTCATCGTTATCGGGGCAATCGTCACCGACGCATACGGCTATTTTCTGATTTTTCCATTCAAAAACATTTTTCTCTTTGTCGGTCAAAAAATATTTTGATTCTGTCAGCGACAGATTTTTTTTGTTGAATCGTCGGGTTATAACGCCATTTTCAATTAAAATTGCTGAGTTATAGAGTTTTGTCTCTTTTTCGTCTTCGCAATATGTCGGGCAACCGATGAGAACCGCAGTCCCAAAAGATTCAGTAGCAATGCGTTGTAGAGTTTGCATTGTCGTTTCTTCAAAATCTTCGATTTTTAGCAAATCTTTTGGAAAAGAACCGCAAACGCTCATTTCGGGAAACACAATCAAATCGGCGTTTTGCTGACGTGCGTCGAAAATTGCCTTGCTGATTTTTGTGGCGTTTTTACCAAAATCGCCCACTGTATAATTTTGTTGTACAATCGCTATTTTCATATTACGAAGTATTAATCTGTCGATAAATTACAATTTATAATGAATTACGCTGTCAAAAATATAAAATTATATTGATTTTACGAAAAAAGTGATAAAATAATATCAAACCATAATTGAAGAAATACTTTTGATGTTTCTGTGCAATGTCGAAAATGTTACATTTTTTGGTTGATATTAGTTATTTGTATATCTTTGACTAAAATTATTACAGAGATATGTCTTTTTATTCCTCGGTTTGTCGGCCGATATTATTTTTATTCAACCCAGAAACAATCCATAATTTTACAATAAAATGGTTGTCTTTTTTAGGAAAGATGCCGTTTGTTCAAAATTATCTTGAATGGCATTTTCGTATTAAGCCAGATAAGGCTTTGGAGCGAGAAGTGTTTGGCATTAAGTTTCCACATCCGGTAGGGTTGGCAGCTGGATTGGATAAAAATGCGCAGGCTTTCGAAATATTAGGGGCAATGGGGTTTTCGTTTGTCGAAGTCGGAACGGTTACTCCACGTCCGCAAATAGGGAATCCGAAACCGCGTTTGTTCCGTCTTCCAAAGGACAAGGCTCTGATCAATAGAATGGGCTTTAATAATTATGGTGTGGAAGAAATGGTGAAAAATCTAAAAAAACGCCATACAAATATTATTATAGGTGGAAATATTGGAAAAAACGAAGTGACGCCGAACGAGGACGCAATTCGCGATTATGTGTTGGGATTCAATACATTATTTGATTATGTTGATTATTTCGTAGTGAATGTTAGTTGTCCGAATCAGCCTAATCTACGTGAATTGCAGGAAAAAGAGCCGTTGACGAGAATAGTGAAAGCGTTGGTTGAGGCGAACGAAGAAAAAAATCGTCCAAAACCGATTTTGCTGAAAATAGCTCCAGATTTGACACACGAACAGCTCGACGACGTGATTGACATAGTTGTTTCTACAAAAATAGCCGGTGTTGTTGCTACAAACACAACAACTACAAGAAATGGTCTGTCGTATGATGCAGAATATATTCAGTCAATTGGCAACGGCGGACTTAGTGGTGCACCCGAAACAAACTTGTCGACAGAAGTTATCCGTTATGTGCACGAAAAATCTCATGGTGCGTTTCCAATTATTGGAGTTGGAGGGGTCATGTCGCCCGAAGATGCGTACGAAAAATTGGAGGCAGGAGCAAGTTTAGTGCAAATTTATACCGGATTTATATACGAAGGACCGTCGTTAATCAATAAAATTTGCAAATACATTGTCAAGAACAGCAAAAAATAGAAAAGTTTTTTATTTGTAAATGAGCGAGTTACAATAATATTGCATTTTTTTTTGAAAAAAAATAAGGCAAACGAGTGCAGAAACAAAAAAAATAGTACATTTGCAACGCAATCGCGAGAATAGCTCAGTTGGTAGAGCACGACCTTGCCAAGGTCGGGGTCGCGGGTTCGAGTCCCGTTTCTCGCTCAGATGAATTCGCCTGGATGGTGGAATTGGTAGACACGCAGGACTTAAAATCCTGTGGACATTGCGTCCGTGCGGGTTCAATTCCCGCTCTAGGTACAAGAAAATTTAAAAGGACTTTTGAAGTCCTTTTTTTGTTATAGGAGGTTTGTGATTATTATGAGATAAATTTGGGCTTTGGTCAAATATTTTTTTGCCGCAGGGCTGAGATTGTCGAAGTCACGCAAAACGGAGAGATAAAATGATTGAAATGCAACACGAACTATTTGCCATTTTGAAAAACTCATTGTCCATCACTTTTTTTGTAATGGCAATGATGCTATTTATAGAGTATGTAAACGTGCGGACAAGCGGTGCTTTCTGTAAAAAGATACAACAACGAGGCTGGCGACAGATTGTCATCGGTGTACTATTAGGCGTGTTACCCGGCTGCCTTGGTACGTACACGGTTGTAACACTTTTTTCTCATAATCTTGTATCGTTCGGTGCACTGTTGGCTACGTTTATAGCAACGACGGGAGACGAAGCGTTTCTTTTATTTTCATTGGATGTAAAGACAGCAGTGTTGATAACAGGGGTGTTGGTCGGTTTTGCAGCTGTGTGCGGTGCAATATGCGATATGGTATATCGACCTTCTCTGGAGGAACATCATGTGGTTCATTTCGAGGTACATAAGCATCATGATGACGGAGAAATGACATCGTCGTTTTTTGAAAACCTGCGTCATGCATCGCCTCACAGAGCATTGCTGTTGTTTGGTGTTTTGTTGATTTTCGTGTTGTCGCTGTTGGGCGAAATAGGGCATAGTCACGATATTTTGCCAATGGAGACGGAACATGAACATCATGGCATCGACTGGTTTTCGGTGACGTTTGTAGTGATTTCGCTTGCTTCGGCGTATGTTATAGCTATCGTTTCCGATCATTTTCTTGAAACACATTTTTGGAATCATATTGTAAAAAAACATTTCTTCAAAATGTTGGGCTGGACCACTTGTATTTTGGCTTTGATTCACGTTCTTGATAATTACGTTGAGCTACAGGATTATGTGAGTCAGTATCAGTGGCAAGTACTTTTAATGGCAATATTGATAGGTTTGATACCAGTTTCGGGACCACATATTTTGTTTATCTCTTTGTATTTGTCGGGAACAATTCCGTTTACTATATTATTGGCAAATATGCTTGTCCAAGATGGTCATGGCGGTCTGCCTCTGTTTGCGGAGTCAAAGTCGGCATTTTTTATTGTAAAAGGAATTAAAGCCGCAATAGCGTTTGCAATAGGTAGCTGCTTTATAATGCTCAATGTGTAATGCTCAATGCTCAATTAATTACGTATTACGCATTAAACATTACGCATTAAATAATATCTTTGCTGAAAAAAAATAGCACATGTCAAAGACGGTTGGATTCTATACGCTTGGCTGCAAAATGAATTATGCGGAAACGGAGACGCTTTCTCGTAAAATGCAGGCGGCAGGGTATCAGCAGGTTAAATTTACCGATGTTGCTGACTATTACGTCGTGAATTCGTGTAGCGTTACGGAATCGGCAAACAAAAAAAGCCGTCAGGCGGTGCGTTCTGCTCATCGAAGAAATCCGAATGCAAAAATTGTTGTCGTTGGTTGTTATGCACAGTTAAAACCCGAAGAAGTTGGAACAGTCGATGGTGTTGCATTAGTGTTGGGAGTAGACGAAAAATTCAATATTGTTGAACGTTTGGCGGAAATAGAATCCTGTGATTGTGCATCGTTGCACGTTTCGTCTATCGACTCCGTTGAAAATTTCAGTTGTGCATATTCCTGTTCAGAACGGACACGTGCTTTTTTGAAAGTGCAAGATGGTTGCAATTATCGTTGTTCTTACTGTACAATCCCTTTGGCACGAGGGAAAAGTAGAAATATAGAGATTTCATCATTGGTGAAACAGGCCGAAGAAATCGCCTCGCGTGGCGTTAAGGAAATTGTACTGAGCGGAATAAATATCGGCGATTTTGGACAGACGACAGGAGAGAAATTTATTGATTTATTACGTGCATTAGACAACGTTCAAGGTATTGAACGATATCGTATTTCTTCTATTGAACCAAATCTTCTTACATCGGAAATCATTGATTTCGTCGCTCAATCACGTGCGTTTATGCCACATTTTCATATTCCTTTACAATGTGGTTGCGACGAGGTTTTACGTCTCATGCGCCGACGCTACAACACAGATTTCTTCCGCAAAAAAATTGCAGAAGTTCATGCTAAAATTCCCGATGCGTTTATCGGAATGGATGTCATGGTCGGTTTTATGGGCGAAACTGACGAATACTTTCAAAAATCGTATGATTTTATTCAATCCTTGGGTATAAGTTTCGTACACGTGTTTACGTATTCTGAACGCGAAAATACCGATGCATTGAAAATTACTCCTCATATACAAGAATCTGTCCGAACTGCGAGGAGTGTGGAATTGCACAAATTGTCAGAAAAAATGCATCAGGATTTTTATAAGAAATTTGACGGACAGATTCGTCCTGTTTTGTTTGAAACGAGAAATAAATCGGGTTACCAAGTTGGATTTACCGACAATTATATAAAGGTTGCCGCTAGACTTCCATTTAATGCAAAAAATAAAATTGTACCAGTTCGGTTGGAATACAAAGACGGGGAGATAATAGGAATGCTCAATGAGTAATGCTTGATGCTCAAATATTTTTTTGAGGGAAAAGAGCGTGGACGAATAAGTAGTAAAACGTATTTGTGTGGTTGGGAACTCAAAAAATTGAAAATGAAGATAGTTTGAATGGGAAAAATTATAAATTTGCAAGAACATTATTAAAATATTACAAATGGATATTTTTGACAGAATACATGAATCTACTGGCGGACCGATAGGTCAGTTCAGAGAAAAAGTTGAGGGATATTTCTCGTTCCCGAAATTGGAAGGCGAGATTGGTGCTCACATGAAATTCCAAGGAAAAGACGTGCTTTGCTGGAGTTTGAATAATTATTTGGGATTGGCTAACCATCCCGAAGTTCGTAAGGTTGATGGCGAGGCTGCTGTACGTTGGGGGTTGGCTTATCCAATGGGTAGCCGTATGTTGACGGGTAATACCGACTTGCACGAAAAATTGGAACGCGAACTTGCTGATTTCGAAAAGAAGGAAGCTGCATTTTTGTTCAACTTTGGTTATCAAGGTATTGTATCAACTATCGATTCGTTGTTGACTCGCCACGATGTGATTGTATTCGACGCTGAATGTCATGCTTGTTTGCTCGATGGAAAACGTTTGCACCAAGGTAAAGCGTTCTCGTACAAGCACAATGATATTGTAAGTTGTGAACAAAAATTGAAAGTTGCGACAAAAGTCGCCGAAGAACAAGGCGGTGGCGTACTTCTTATCACCGAAGGTGTGTATGGTATGACAGGAGCTCTTGGTATTCTCGACCAAATTGCAGCTTTGAAGAAAAAATACAAATTCCGCATCATGATTGACGACGCCCACGGTTTTGGCGTAATGGGTCCTACAGGTCGTGGTACTTCGGAACATTTCAATGTGATGGACGACATCGACATCTACATTGGTGCTTACGCAAAATCAATGGCAATCATCGGTGGTTTCATTGCTACGAAAAAACATGTGATTGACTATTTGCGTTACAATATGCGTTCGCAAATCTACGCAAAGGCTTTGCCAATGCCGATTGTCGAAGGCTGTTTGAAACGTTTGGAAATTATCCGTAGCAAGGAAGGCGACGAACTCCGTAAGAAATTGTGGACAGTTACCCGTCGTTTACAACAAGGTTTCCGCGACCTTGGTTTCGACATCGGTCCTTCGGAAGCGTGCGTAACACCTATTTCGTTGAAGGGTGGACCTAACCAGGCAGCAAATATTGCATACGATTTGCGCGAAAACTACAAGATTTTCTGCTCAATTGTTGTGTATCCAGTTATCCCTCCGGGCATGATTATTTTCCGTATCATTTCTACGGCAGCACACACTGTTGAAGACGTTGACTACACTTTGAATGCTTTCAAGGAAATCAAGGAAAAACTCGACAGAGGCGAATACGATTCAGAAGAATTGAGAGATTTCACAGTAAAATAAATCAAACGAGTTATTCGTTATAAAGGAAACCTTCACGGGTTTCCTTTTTTGTTTGCGTATGAAACATTTTATTTCTTTTTGTTTTTGTATTGTTGTTGCTACGATGGGATTTGGACAAATTGTATCGCCGGATTCCGTTGCCGTTTCGCATATTGATTCGTTAGGTTTGTGGCAAGAAAAAACCATGGCTCGCGACGGACGGTTGTATTCGCTTGTGTATTTCTCCGATTCTTCTCTGACAGTGCAACAAGGCGACGAGACGTATTTTTATTCCAATGGAAATATTAGATGTACGTCGAAATATGAAAACGGAACAATACAAGGCGAAGTTCTTTCTTTTTATCACGACGGTAGAAAAAAACGCATTGATGTGTACGAAACTGGAAAATACCAAAGCGGAACGTGTTATGGAACCAGTGGCGGAATCATTCCACATACAGATTTCAAGAAAGATGTTGCATATCCAGGAGGGGTTCAGGCATTGTATTCTATTATTATTGTAAATGCCCAGCAACTCAGCCTGCCTAACTCTGAAACAGTGACGGGTCTTGTTTCTGTAAGATTGTCAATTGACAAAAACGGGAAAATCGTTGAAAAACAGATTGTTAAGTCGCTTCATCCATTGTACGATGCCGAAATTCTTCGTATTTGCGAACATATTGGAAAATTCGAACCTGCCGAACGCGACGGCGAAACTGTACCGGGCTTTTATCTTCTGACAGTGAAATATTAGGAAAAGATTTTACAATAATTTCAAGAAATAGTAGGATTTTCGGCAAAAAATGTATCTTTGCACCCGAAAAAATAAATATTAACCCGTGTGATGGATGTCTATGACATAAGTAGCACAAAAATTAGGTAATATGTTAACAATAGATTTAGCAGGTCAATCAAGAACCAATCTTGGTAAAAAAGAATCAAAACATTTACGCGAAGGCGGTTTAGTTCCATGTGTATTGTATGGAGCAGGTAAGAACACTAACTTTACAGTTGAAGCTAAGGCTTTCGACAAAGTGTACATTACTCCGAACGTGTATGTTGTAAATTTAAATCTTGATGGAACAACTCACATGGCAATTGTGAAAGAAATTCAATTCCATCCAGTGACAGACAATGTGCTTCACGTTGATTTTCTTGAAATTTCGGAAGACAAACCATTCTCTGTAAAATTGCCGATTAAAATTACAGGACACTCAGAAGGTGTTAAACAAGGTGGTAAATTGAAAGTTAAAATGCGTAAAATGCGCGTTTCTGGTTTGTTGAAAGACTTACCAGCTGAGTTGGAAATAGACATTACTTCCCTTGGTCTTGGTCAGTCGGTAAAATTGGCATCTCTTTCTTTCGAAGGATTGACAATTGAAGAACCAAAATCTTCTGTAGTTTGCTCCGTTATGGCAACTCGTGACAGCAACAAGAAGTAATTCAATCAAGAATTCTACGAAAATCCGTCTCCGATTCTACGGTGACGGATTTTTTTGTATAATTGAAAAATAATTTTATTCCGATGAAATATCTTATAGTTGGTCTTGGAAATATTGGCGACGAGTACGTTGACACTCGTCATAATATTGGTTTTGTGATGGTTGACGCGTTGGCCACGTCGCTCAATGCCACGTTTAGCCCCGACAGATACGCAAGCGTGGCGTATGCAAGTTACAAAGGCCGTCAGTTAGTGATGATAAAACCGAGCACCTATATGAATTTGTCGGGCAAGGCGGTACATTACTGGATGCAGAAGGAGAAAATCGCCATTGAAAACGTGCTTGTGCTGGTTGACGACCTCGCACTGCCGTTTGGTACGTTGCGTATGAAGGGAAAGGGCAGTGCCGGCGGTCACAACGGGTTGAAAAATATACAGGAACTGCTCGGTTCTGATGCTTATCCACGTATGCGGTTCGGCGTGGGCAACAATTTCGCCAAAGGCCAGCAGATAGATTTCGTGCTTGGCAAATGGACGGCGGAAGAAAAGACGCAAATTCCTCCGATAACCGAAAAATCTACCACTGCAATCTACACATTCCTCACCATGGGAATTGAAAAGGCAATGACGTTTGCGAATCAGAAGAGTTGAGAACTTTTACTTTTTGTTTTCACAACACTTCTTGTAGATTTTTTAATGTCACAATTTGTGACCTTAATTTTTACTTTTTCTTTCATCGAGAAAAAGTAAAAAATAGAGTAGGGAGTTCCTCTCAAAAAATCGCCATATTTTTCTCGTTTCCGTATAGTTGACAGAAAAAACGTGATTTTTTCAAAATTCATTAAAAAAGAGAAAAATTCGTCTCGATTCACATATTTACAAATTTAATCAAAATTCACATTGTTAAATCTTTACAAAAGTTAATTACAGTATTTATTAAAATATTCACAAATAATTACACTGATTTTACAAAAACATTTACAAAGATAAATAATGCTTTACAATTATTATATAGCATGTGATTGGTAATGGATATAGAAACACAATAGTCATAAAATCAATTAGTTATATGTCGCATATAAACTATTTATTTAATATTGTTTCGGGATTTTCGCGTAAAAAATCCAGATATTTAATATATTTCACAATTTAACGAATTAAAAACCAATATTTTATAAAAATTATTTACATTAGTACTTTAATAACAATAAGGCATAAAAGGAGTGTTGTGTATTGTAAACCCCATTGTTTTACAAAAGCATATTTACAAAAGTAAATTTATGAAATTCACAAAAGTTAAAAATATTTATTTTACATTTGTAAACCAAATTTTTTACAAATATGAACGACGAATTTGCGATAAACGACCGTATAGCTCACTTAATTTCTGAGTATGGATTAACCAATGCAGATTTTGCAAAAAAATTGGGAGTGCCTGCTTCGAGTATTTCTCATTTGATAGCAAAACGTAACAAGCCAGGATTGAATTTTATAATGAGTTTATTGGAGCAATACAAGGATATAGATGCCAACTGGTTGCTTACAGGAGTGCGTTCGTCGCGTGCAATGGCCCGTTCCGTACAGGATGGTGAGGCGGTTGTCGAGCAAGACTTGTTTTCTTCTTTAGCCGAGAATAATGAGCAGCCAACGGCAAGTGCAGTCACTGAAATGCAAAAAATCGACCTTTTTCCCCCGAAGAAAGATGTTCCGCCGAAAAAAGTCGAAAAAATCGTCACTTTTTATACCGACAAGACGTTTACGGAATATTATCCTGAATAAAATCCTTATTCCTTCAGCATCGGGTTATACATCATAATAGTGTTGTTTTCGCTCACGAGTTCTTCGGTGGTTTCGCCTGTCGCAATGGTTGTGATACGTCGGTAAATTCGGTTGTGACGAGTGTAGCCGCCCCACCATTGTTGTTCAAAACGTTGGTCGGTCTCATATACCTCGTATTCTTTGTCTGCCGGAATTGTGGCACAAAGCGTACCTCGTAGAAATTCCTCGTCGAGCCAAAGGTTTATTTTGAAAGTGATGTCTGTGTTGTTTTCCAACTGAAGGTCTATGTAATTGTAGGCGAGCGTGGCACCGCAGGCGAACGGTATGGTGCGGTTCACGTCGGGAAACACGTCGAAACTGTGTCGCCAGCGTTCTTTCACGGTAAGAGGAGAGTGCAACGCCATCCAATATATGAGATTTCCGAGTTGGCATAATCCTCCACCTATCCCCGTTGAAACCTTTCCGTTGTGAATCATCATCCCCGTTTTGTATCCTTTGCGTTTGGTGGGGCGACCGACCATTCGCCAAATGGAAAACGTCTCGCCCGGCTTGATGACCACGCCGTTTATTTTTGCCACCGCCAGATTCAGATTTGTTATCTTGTTGTATTGCAGATACATATCCACGTCTTTCAGCTTTCGCAAAAGAGTAGATTTGTGTTCAATCCAAACATTTGGCACTGTGACCGTAGTGTCTATTTTTGAAAAATTTGTACCGGAAAAATGCCATTTCAAAAACCGTTTGGCAATATAGAACTCCCGTCCGAGAAAACGTCGCACGGCACTTCTTTCGATAGGTTTTTCAACAAAATGAATCATTTCTGCCATTGTTTGTTTGGAGAAAGGATTTTATGGTTAATAACCAATATATTTCAATTTTGAAATTTTATCTAATTTTAAGCTTGGATCTTTTTGGCAGATACCATGATAAATGTCAATAATCAACGGGAAAAACTCTGTTCTGTTATTATCAAGAAGTTGTTCTATTTTGCTCAGTAAAAGTTTTATTGCATCTGCTTCCTTTATTGTCATACGATTGAGAAACTCATTAGTGTTAGATTTAGAATAAGGTTTTGTACCATCCGTAGAATAAATTCGAAAAATATTATATACGCAATCATCAATTGATAATGAGTTTTCTAAGGGGTGAGATGTGATACTATCAAGTTCTTGCTTTAGTTTTTTATCTCTTTGAATTTTTTTTTCAGCTTCTTTTTGTTCCTGTTGTTTTTGAAGTTCTAATTTTTGTTTTCTTACTTCTTCCTGTTTTCTTTGTCGTTCTTGTTCTATTTTTTGCGCTTCTTCCAATTCCTTTTGTCTTTTTTGCCTTCCTTCTTCCAATTTCTTTTGTTCTTCCTGTTTCCACTGTCGTTCTTGTTCACTTTTTAGTTCTTCTAATTTATTTATTATCAATTTATTATCAAAAGAAAGCAATTTGTAGTTTTCTTCATTAAGTAATTTATTTTCTAAATTTTCAGTAAATAATAGATGATTCAAGTTTACTTCAAAACAAATTATGTTATTCTTAAAATTTTGTTGTTCTATAGATATGTCGCTATATTCTATAGTAATATTTCTATCAGAAATTGATAATTCGTTAATCGTTGGGGAATGTAAAACTATTTTTATTTTTAAGTTGTCAAATTCTAATCTATCCTCAAAAGGAAGTGTCAATACACCATATTTTTCATGTATAGGAGATTTTTTGAAAAAAATGGAGTCTTTTCTAAAATAGTTCATAAGCTCGATTAACCTTGTGTTTTGAATATCACTTATTTTTATAGGAGGTAATTTGATTGGATATTTTAGGAGAATATTCTTTGCTGATTCATAAATACGAATTTTTTCTTCTTCTATTTTTTTGATTATAGTATCAGGAGAGTAGTTGTAGGAAATCCACTTATGATGAATTGAATGTAGAAGATAATTGTTCATTTTTTTACGATGATATTCATCGCTTTTGCCTTTTTCAAATTCAAAATCATTAAGGTCTATTTCTACACAATATACATTCAAATTTTCGAGTTCTTTTTGTTTCTCTTCATCAACGGCGTGTGAAAAATAAAATTCAACATAAAGTGTGTTTTCATTTATTTTTGTTGCTGTTGCATCGGGGCGTCGTTTTAGATTTTCTAGAGTTTTTTCTAACTCAACTTTATCATAATGAATATTTTCCCGTTCTGGCAAAATCGTAAATGACTTCAAGTTATGTCTATCCATAAGATCAGCCAAAGGTTTGTGGTCAACTTTTTCTCGGGTTATTTCAAGTTTGGGCAGAGATAGATTTTTATATTCCTCAAATACTTCTTTTGCGAAGTCATGAATTGTTTTTTCGGTTGCTTTTTCACAGGTATTGCCAGAAGAGTGAGCAAAATGATGTACTCTTATTCTGCCTCCATTTTTTGCGACAACATTTTCTCTACATTTGGGACAAACACAGTTACAATCTAATCCATTTTCAACATTATCAATAAAAACTAATCTTTGGCTTTCTAATGACAATGCATAAGGAAGACCATCTTCTTGTATAAAACTATTATTTGTATTCATGTTTGCTTATTTGATAGACTATTTAGCAAAAGATTGTTTATCTGTTGGTTTCAAAAATCTTATTTAAGAGTATTCCCATATTCATCTAATAAGTTTGCCGCCATCATTATTGCAATAGCCGCGGAGCGGCAACGCTTTTTGCCCATAAATTCTATTAGGGATTTTGTATTAAGGTTTGCACTTTTTTCGTATGCTTTGTAAAGTTCATCAAGGTTTAATTTGAATTCTGAGCCAGAAGAACCACTTCGTATGCCAATACAAATGTTATTTGTTCTAATGATATCAGAATATGATGAACTTCCACTTTTGCTTGTGATAGTTTGATTTTTTAATCCGTCAACTTTTTTGAAAAATGCATCTTTTGTTATCATACTATTTACTTTAGTTCTACAAACATACAATTATTAGTTGTTGTTCAGTAAAAAATAGGGAATTATTTATGAACACGTTACGTATAACAAGAAAACCAGTCTTGTTTCTATAAACATGACTCATAAAAAGCCCAATAATATTATAGCACCAAAGTAATTTTTTGATTTCAACAAAATTCATACATTATAATAACAAAATTAAATCGTATTTTGTGTATAGATTAAATAATTTAATCAAATAGTGTAAAATAATTACAATTTGTTATTGTTTTGTTAAATTTACTTATATATTTGCACTGTAAATTTAATTATGAGACGAATTAATAACATATTGCAGAATAGGAAACAGCAGCCCGAAAGGGCTGTGAATTGTGTGTGGTCTCATAATAATGACCGATAAAAGGTAAAATAGGGCAGAAGCTCTTTTAAATCAAAACAAAAATCAATTTCAAAACATTCTTATCATGAAAACAATTAGTAGAAAAATTATAATAAGTGTAGTATTGGGACTTTTGTTCGTTCCATCGTTTGCCGAAGAACCTGAAAGTGGCGTTAATGCTTCGGTTGGCGGCGATATAGTAAGTAGTTACGTGTGGCGTGGTTTGTACTGCGGCGGCACGAGTTTCCAACCGTCGCTTTCCGTTGAGTGGAAAGGGCTTTCGCTTTCGGGCTGGGGTTCCGTCGGCATTGACAAAACCGACACGAAGGAGTTTGACCTGACGCTTGGCTATGCGATTGGCGGATTCTCAATTTCGGTTACAGACTATTATTTTGACTATTTCGGAGTCGCAAATCCGTATGGGGAATATGTGAAAGAACGGACAAGCCACGTGTTTGAAGGTCAAATCGGCTACGATTTTGAATTTATGTCGCTCAACTGGTACACCAACTTTGCCGGTGCCGACGGTGTGAAAAACGCGGAAGGCGACATGGCGTATTCGTCGTACTTCTCGGCAGCCGTTCCTTTTGAAGCAGGAGGCGTGGAATGGGAAGCCGAACTTGGTATAGTTCCTTGGAAAACAGACCTTTATGGTGCCGACGGCTTTGCACTGACAAACCTTTCGCTCAAGGCGGCAAAATCGCTCAAAATCTCCGACGAATTCAGTCTTGGCGTTTTCTCGCAAGCCGTATGGAACCCAGCGGCAGACGGCGGATTTCTTGTTATGGGGGTTAGTTTTTAATTGTTTAACTTAAAATATTGTATTATGAAAAAAATTGAAGCAATCATTCGGAAAACCAAATTCGAAGATGTGAAAGAGGCGCTTCTCGCTGCCGACATTGAATGGTTTTCGTACTACGATGTGCGTGGCGTGGGAAAAACCCGCCAGGCAAGAATCTACCGAGGCATTGCCTACGACACGAGTTGCATTGAAAGGACGTTGGTTTCGGTTATCGTTCGCGACAAGAATGCGGAAAAAACCGTCTCGGCAATCCTTGGAGCGGCACAGACGGGCGAAGTGGGCGACGGACGAATCTTCGTCATTCCTATCGAGGATGCGGTGAGAATCCGCACGGGCGAAAGGGGAGACATTGCTCTGTACAACGCCGAACAAGAAAAATAATGAACGAATGTGAAATTAAAACTGTAGAAAAATGAAACGATTATGTAAATATATGAAAAAAGTGGTGCCATTTTGTTTGTTTCTCGTCGCCTTGTTGTCGTCGGGCGTGGCTATGGCACAAGAAGAAGTAGTTGCGGAAGCTGCCACCGTGGTTTCCGAGGAAGCTGAAGCGGGATTTTCAATAAACGCCGTCGATACTATCTGGGTGTTGCTTGCCGCAATGTTGGTGTTCTTTATGCAACCAGGATTTGCATTGGTCGAAGCGGGTATGACGCGGACGAAAAACACCGCCAACATTCTTATGAAAAACTTCCTTGACTTTTCAGCGGGTTCCGTCTTGTATTGGATATGTGGATTTTCCATCATGTTCGGTGCTGGAGCGTTCATTGGCTGGGACGGTTTTGGAATAGGGGGAGTGGAAAACCCTTGCCCGAACTTGCCGAAAGAAGGATATTTCATTTTCCAAACGGTGTTCTGTGCGACCGCTGCCACAATTGTGTCGGGTGCAATGGCTGAACGTACCAAGTTTTCGATGTACATTCTGTATTCCGTACTGATTTCGGCGTTCATTTATCCGATTCAAGGTCACTGGTCGTGGGGCGGTGGTTGGTTGTCGGAACTTGGTTTCCACGACTTTGCGGGATCGGCGGTCGTTCACTCCTGCGGTGGTTTCATAGCGTTGGCTGGTGCCATTGTGCTTGGTCCTCGTTTGGGTAAATACACAAAGTTGTCTGACGGTAAAATCCGTTCAAACGCTATTCCTGGTCATAGTCTTGCACTTGCGGCACTCGGTGTTTGGATTTTGTGGATGGGGTGGTTCGGTTTCAACCCAGGTTCCACAGTAGCCGCTACAGGCACAGTTGATCCAGATTGCTACGGTGGTGGCATTCTTGACAACATGACCGCCATGTCGCACATATTTGTCACAACAAACGTTGCGGCGGCAGTAGGAGCGATAGTGGCGTTGATTTATACGTGGGTTGTGTTCGGCAAGCCGTCGCTTTCGATGATGTGCAACGGTATTTTGGCAGGATTGGTCGGCATCACCGCAGGTTGCGACTGCGTGCCTATCTGGGCTGCCGCCGTAATTGGAGCGATTGCGTCGGTGGTAATGTGCTTCTGCGTACGCTTTTTCGATGTCCGTCTCCACATTGACGATCCTGTTGGGGCGGTTTCGGTACACGGAATGGCCGGTTTCACAGGAACAATCCTGACTGGGGTGTTCGCATTTCCAGAATGTGGCTATAGCGTTGGAACACAGTTGATTGGCGAACTCGCAATAGCAGGATGGTCGTTTGGCTGCGGTTTGTTGGTTTTCTTGTTGATTAAACACATCTTCGGACTTCGCGTCGATGCCCGTATTGAAGAAGAAGGCCTCGACGTTTACGAACACGGAGAATCCGCATACAACTGATAATTAAGTACGAAATGTACTTTGCCGTTCGTTTGACAGGGATATGCTCGTTGGGGCATATCCTTTTTTTATGCACAATGCATAATTCACAATTAATCGGGTTCTATTGCGTTGAGGGCGTTTTCGAGTTCAAAGAGCATTTGGTCTCGGGGATTGTCAAACGATGGTTTTACAGGGTCTAAATGATAGTTCTTTCGGTCTTTTTCGATTCTATCACGTTCGATTGTTCGTTCAGCTTCCTTAGCTCGTTTTTTCCATTCTTCGGAATTACTGTGTTCCGAGGAATACGCTTCTTTCCAATAATCAGCATTGTGTTTTGCCACTTCGTATTCCGTTTCATAGTTTATGCTACCGAAAAAATAGGCTATAACTGACACAATGACGATAATAATAATCAACGTAGTGGTTTTCATTGTTACCGTTTTACTATTTGATTGTTCTTGTGGTTCTTCGTCAAGGTACTTTGTACTTTTTGCTTTTTTGTTAGATTTATTTGAGCTTTGAAAATCGTCTATAGATTGGGGGCGCTCGTTGCCAATGATAGTGAACATATCTGCATAATACACCACTTTTCCGTCGTTTTCCAAGCAAAATCCTCCACAATTGGGACAATAATCGGAAAGCTCAGGAGCGTTACGGTTGGGAACGGTCATTCGGTAGCCGCACAGAGAGCATTCGGCAATGATAGGCGTGTCCTCTTTTGTTTCAACTATCATTTTCTTTGTTTTTTCCTTTGATGTTGAAAGGGTAGATGCATCGCGAGCGGCAACAGCCCTGCGATTCACACGAATAAGCATGGGCTTTGTTTTCTTATTTTGTGTCAATAATGGATGCATTTCAACCGCACGTCGCACCTGTGGCAAAGAAACAGAACATTTTGTTCCATTACTCGTCACCATTTTTCGTTCATTCACGTTTTGGCATATTTCCGCTATGGTTAATCCGTTTTGGGATTCACTAACAACAATGTATATGGCATCGGATAGACGCATTTTTATTTGGAAATTTAAGTTTACGAATATACTAAATTTTCCAAATTTACTTTGGTGTGATGCGAAAATCAATATTTGGGTAGGTCAAATTTAGGGCAAAACAGTTATCGATGTTCCCAATGGCTTGAGATTTCGCACACAAGCGATTGGTCGGTTGCCTTACGGATGTCGCACGAAAGACAGGTTTCGCCGTATTCCTGCAATGTGGCGATGAGTTTGTCGCCCAAGAATGTTTCTTGTGCATATTTTATATGAAAATCCACAAGGTTGTGGCTTTCAATAAAATGCGACGGAACAAGCGAAACAACTAATCGCACATAGTTTTGGTTATTGGTGTGCCCGTTGAAATCAATTTCCACTGGCGAAACATTGTGGCTGATGGTGTTGAGTTCCGTCGTGCCTTTCTCCATACGGATTTTAGTATGACGAATTGCGTCGTGTTCATCGTGCAGTTTCACCAAATTTTCGAGATTGTGGCAAGGGTATGGCTTACGGGTTTGCACATCAACCAACAGCCAGGTGCTTGTGCCTTTCGCAAAGACCACGTTTTTGTCGTCTTTCATTGTAAAATCCACAAAAACCTTGATAGGCGAAAGTTCCGAAATCCAAACTTCCACACGTATGTTTTCTGACCAAAGCGGCTTTCTTTCTTGTAACGACGCATAAAACTCCGTAATCATCCATATTAGATTCTGTTTTTTTATGTCGAACGGAGCCACGTGCCCAGTCGCCAAAAAACGTGAAATCGTGTCTTGGAAATAACAGAGTATCGCATTGATTGTGAGCGTGTAATTCGTGTCGATATCGCCCAAAGTGATAGGGTATGAATAGGAATATGTCTGCATATTTGAATTTTTTACAAAAATAGCCGTTAGGGTAATAGCAATCAACGCTGTTTATTATACCTTTTTGCCTAAAAGTTATTATTTTAATTCATTTCTACCTGAAAAAATCTACTTTTTGTATTTTTGCGGTATGCAGTCATTAACAGTAAAACAGATTCGAGAACGGTTTCCGAAATCTCCGTCGTTGCACTACGGCGATGATTTCTTATTAATTGAGATTTCGTACCCAGCCAGTGCGGGCTTGTTCGACATTTATCCGTGCAAGTTCAAGGGAGCGACCTGTATTTATTGTCTCGAAGGAGAATTTAACTTATCTGTTGGGCTGGAAGAATACGATTTTCATAAAGATTGTTTTGCGGTGAGTGTTCCCGGCGACATTGTGACATTTTCGCAAAAGGAAGGGCAGAAGCGATGTAGAATCCGCATTTTGGCTATTTCCGACGAATTGCTGAAAGAAATGGAATTCGACATTTCAAAGGCAAACGTGCTTTTCCGTTACCGAATGGTGAAGGCGAATCTGCAATATCAGATTCTGATACACAATTTCAGGAATTTGTTCCGTTCCACAATTCTCTCGCCGCACGACGAGACAAAGGAAAGTCTTGCCTATTTGTTGCGTTCAATGTACATTGAGCTCACCCATATTTGGGAAAGTCTTGCTTCCGCGCCACGGCAGTCGTTCCCCAAACATAAACTGACGGAATTGTTTGTCTCCCTTGTCGCAAAACATCATGTAACGCACAGAGATGTAGCGTTTTACGCCTTGCAATTAGGCGTCACTCCCAAATATTTGTCGGTGGCGGTGAAAAAGGCGAGCGGCCGCACGGCGGTGGAGTGGATTACCTCGTATGTGATTCTCGAATCCAAATTCTATTTGCGACACACCAATTCCCATATAAAAGAAATTGCCTACGCCTTGCAATTCCAGAATCAGATGGATTTTTACCGCTATTTTACGCGACACACAGGAATGTCGCCGTCGGAATATCGTGAGAGAAATCAATAGGGGAGATAATCCCCCAAATTATATGAACTTTGAGGAATTAAATCCCCAAAGTTGTATGGATTTTGAGGAATTTTGTATGGAATGAAAAAAGGCCGCCTCTCGGCAGCCCTCTACTTAAAATTATGAGCAAAAAACAATTTTTCAAATATACATTTGTTTGTGACGAAAGTCAAGAAGATGGTAGGGCAGAAATAAACTATTTTTTTGTTTTTGGTTGAAAATACCAATTTGTGTTTTTCTTCTTTCTATCAGGAAATACGTATGGTATTTTGTCTAATTCATTATTTTTATCAAGTTCTCGCAGTATGTTTCTAATTGGTAATCCATTTTTTCTATCTTCAGAAAAGATTCCTGCCTTGATAAATTCTGGCATCAAATCTTTTGCAAGAATTCGTTGAGAATGAGTTTTAAAATATTCATCTAAAACTTGATTGATTTTTGAGATTTTTTCAGATTGTTCCATCGCTTAACTTGTTTTTTAAATTATTACAATTATACAATTTTAATTAATAATCCAAGAAAAATAATAGTGAAACATACTGCAACTGTTAATATCGCAAATACAAGAAAAGATTTGTTCCGAAATGAAAGATATGTAATTGCTATTGAAATAAATAATATTAACCAACCACCAACAGTTTCGTTTAAATATAAGATACAATACAACAAAATAATGGTGCAAATTTGTAAGAGGATAATACTGTTAAGTAATGTGATTTCATAATTAAACACGAATATTTTTTTATTTAAATATCTCCAAATTTTTTCAGATGTTGTTAAAGTAGGTGTTGGAGGTTCCGTTGATTCTAAAAGTTCTAAATTTAGTTCTTTATATAATTGCTCTGTTGTTGGAAATACATACTTGTTTCGGTAATAAACGAAACTATCAAGATATCCATACTGGTTAGTAAAGAGATACTCATATTTAGAATCATCAGAATTTTCATCTTCGTTTTCATAATCTTCATTTGTCCTATAGATTTCCCCTGACAGAAAATCATACTCATATCCAGCACAGGTGATTTCTGCTATTTGATCAGCATTAAAATCATTAATGTTTGCAGAATCTTTCAATTGTTTACAAGATGACAAATTAAATTCATTACTTAATTGTTCTGAAGTAGGATATATAGTGATTCCTTTTAAATATTCATCTTCTTCGTTGGCTGTGCGATATATTACACCAGAACCTTCATCATATGAATATTTTGACAAGATCAAACAACGCTGTTCAATACTATAATCTCTAACATAAGCTCTTTTTCTCTTTAGTAGAGTTTTATTATCTACGTTTTTTTTCTCTTGTGGTTCTGAAACGACCTCAAGAGCTTGTGTAATGTTTATTTCAGTTGTTGAGGGTGTGTTGTTTTTTTTCTTCGCCTTGGATTGTTTCTTTGGTATATATTCCTTTAGTAGATTCCTTACTACTTTAATATCATAAGCTTTATTACGTAGAATCCTTTTTGAAGTTCCAAAATCAAAATAATTAATAACAACCAGTTTTATCCCATGTTGTGGAAGAATTATTCTCCGACGTTCGTCATAGATTTTTCGTTGTTCTTGTCGCGTAACGCCACTGGCAGTCATTTTTTTGTCCCAGTAGGGGATTGGTTCAGAATGTTGCCGTTCATAGTATTCTACAACTAAATTTAAATCTTCGTAATATGCGTCAACGGGTAATCTTTTGCCAGTGTCACCTGTCAGAAAATCAAATCTATGTTGTCGAGATGCTTTATGGCCTAAAACTTCATCGCATAAGTCTATTACATAATATTCGTCAGAATCAGCACGACTCTTTCTTTTTTTCTTTCCTCTGTAATTACTAGGGAAAATGTCTTGAAACTGGCTCATATTATCAGAATTAATTGTCAAATATAATAATGTTTATGAAATAATAAAAATTGAGGCCGCCTCACGGCAGCCTCAACTTAAATGAGTAACAAAAAAACAACAAATATTTTCAAATAAACATTGTTTGTGATAAAAGAGAAAGGGTAGAATTAGTTTTTCTTGTTTATTGGGTGGAAATACCAATATGTAACTTTTTTCTTTTTCTCGGGTTTTAAATAAATTATTTCATGTAACTTTTTTTCTTCCTCAAGTTTTCTTAATAATTTTCTGAGTTTATTAGCATTATCATTCAATCCTGCTTTTACAAATTCAGGAATCATATCTTTTGCTGGAACTTGTTGCTTGTGAGTTTCAAAATATTTTTCCGAAACCTGATTAATTATTGAAATTTTTTCTGTCTGTTCCATATTTTTATTTAAAGTAAATTTACTCACAAATATATTTTTTTATTTTACATCCTTTACAAGACGAACAGAACATCCACAATTACGAGAAATTGCGTGCATTCCAGGTTTTAGAAAATCTGGAGCATACATATTGCTATTTTTAACTATATAAAAAAAACTTAATCCTTTAGGATCACAGAGACATCCGACAGACGTTGATTCAATTGAACTTGTCCAATAGTAACTATTATTATTTGCTCCAACATTATTGATTTTTGTTCCGTAACGGTAACCAGCAGCAGGGAAGAATACGGCTCCGTTTGCCTCCATTTTTGACCATTGCTCAATTGTATATGTATTTTTTTCAGAAAGATTACTATTAAAGGCAGAAAGACCACTTGGTTGTGTCCAATCATCAGGTAACAATATAAGACCAAGCACATTATTTACGATTCCTACGCCTTTTTTGTTTTCTGCATCTGGTCTTTTATTTAGTAAATAATCCATCTCATTACTTGTAATAGTTCTCCATATTCCAGATTCATTACCGCCATTTATAATAGCATTATAATAGCCCCAATCGTAATTTGTCTTTGATATATCGTCATTGTTGAAACCATAGCTTTCTCCATAATCACCATAGGCACCAGGATATTCGTTTGTCATATAGGGGTATTTATCATCATAACCACTTGTCCCCCAACCAAATAAATCTATCCATCCATTATAAGTTGACGATATATTACTATTATCGCTTCCCAATACAGTTCCTCCACGATTTCCATAATTATCAGATGTTTGGGTCCCAACATAATCCCATTGGTGTTCTGCAAAACGCCAGCGTCCAGAACTTGCTTGGTATTGAAGATTGCCTTGTGAAAAATAGACCTGTTTATTGTCAGAAACAGAAAATTTTGCTTTGAGACTTCCGTCAATACCCAATTTACCCATATTTTTCAATATAGTATTCATGATTGTCTCAATATTATTTAGTTCTGATATTTTGGCATAGGTAGAAGTTACATCGACAATTTTTGCAAAATCATTTATTTGCGAAATCATTGCATAATCATCTAAATCTGACGATAAAGCATAATTACTTAAATCTGATTTCTTTGCATAAATAGATTCAACATCCGCCAATTTGGCATAGTCACTCATAAGTTCTGGAATATTCGATTTCTTCGCATATTCACTTAAATCCACTTCTGCATTTCCTGCTTTTGCAGCATAAAGAGCATATGGAACAGCAAGAACAGGTGTAACTCCTTCTATAATTTGACCGTTAATATCTGTTATTGTTCTTATAAAATATGGGGCTTTGCTCCAATCAATGGAAGAGAAGTCTCTATTTGTTTCGCCTCCACCCAATTCAAATGTCATCAGACCATTTTGATTGGTTGTTACTACATGTTTTTCGGTATAAACAATACTACCATCGTCAGAGCCTTGCAATATCTGTACGTGTACAACAATTTTTTTCTCCGCAACAAGATTGTTTTCGCTATCGCGAACTACAGCCTGATAACTAAATGTTTGGGGAATTTGTGAGAATGCCGACAGAATCACCGACACCATTATCACAAAACAGGTAATTATTCGTTTCATATTGTTTAATTGTTTTATAATCAAATATTTAATTCTTAATTATCTTAAATCGTTTCAGTGATTTCCCATCTAATTTTACGTCAAGAAAATACACTCCAGTTTTGAATTCGTCCATCAAAATTTGCGTTTCAAAATCATTAACAACACCTTTACCTAGCATTTTTGATTCGTTGTTGAATAGGGTATAAGTAACATTTTGGAAATCTCTACCGTTGATTTGTAGATTTAGTACGCTATTGGTAGGGTTGGGGTATGCCGAAAGTTGAATTTCGGTGTTTTCAATGCCCGTTTCCTCCATAATAATAAATGTTTGTTGAACCCCATGTGAAATGTGCCCATTATCGTTTATCTCCAAAAAGAAAACTTGTCCGATGGTCGCACTCATGGAACCTTCTCCATTTGCCTCATAACCCGCAGCTGAAATCGTACTTTGGGCAAATGAGGATGGAATCGAAAAACAAAGCATTATAAATATAAGAGATTGTTTCATTATTTTAATCTTTCTTAGGGGTGTTACCTGATTTACAATTTGCAAAGGGGAGTTTGTTATGTTGTTTTTTAAATTCCTCAATAAGATAGTATTCCTCGTTTTCAGGATTCCCATTTTTTAGTTTTTTCCAACAAACAATAAGTTTTTGAGCATCTTTTAGTTGCCAAATATATCGTCCCCCATAGTGCATTACAGATTCCCCATTACCAAAACACATATATAGATTTAATCTTTCATATAATGATGTTGTAGTTTGTCCAATATATAAAATATGGGACTTAGAAATATAGTTTTGTTTTAATTTTGGGATAGTAACATTAGGATTTTTACCTTTGTAAAATCCGCCAGTTCCTTCTTTTAAGAATTCAGGAGCGTTTTCTGATTCTCGTAATATCATATAAACACCTTTTTCTGAGGGTGCTAACGCTGGATTTTTTGTTAGGTCAGAGATGGTTACAAAACCTTGAAAACCATTCTTTTCTAATTCTTGTTTTTGTTCTTGATAATTCGTTTTGTTTAAGTCCATAATCAAATATTTAAATTAATACATGCCAAAAATAAACTCCTATAAGTCAAATATCTATAATTTCATAGGTCAGTTTCAGGACAATTTTAATCTGTGATTGTAATTATCTTATCTTCAATTAAATGCTCAAAATTACGTACTGTAAATTGATTGAAATCGGATATGTAAAATCCTATATTTCTCAATTTTGTTCGGTAAGATTTTGATCTATCAGATTCTAATAGTTTTAAAATCTTTCGGATTTCTTTTTCTTCCTGCTTTGTGAAAACCTTTTTATGTTCTGTTTTCTTTTTCATAATGAATATTTTCTTCAAAAATACATATCTCACAATTGTAAAACAATCCATAGTAAGTTCATGTTTTGGTCATATTTAAGTCAAATTTAGGTCAAGTTCGATTCATACTTTGAAAAATGGGGGAGTATTGTTTCTTTTGTTGAAAAATAGGGTAATGAAGCGAGATTCTGATGGATATAAAAATTTTGTTGCCATGGTACGAGAGTACTGCAATAAAAACTATGGTATGAATCTCGACGATGCCGGGGAATTAAAACGTTTGCGAAAACTATTGGGTGAAAAACTGTCTGTTTCCACGCTACAACGGATTTTTCTTGGCATGAACAAATCTCAAAAACGTGTAAATGATACCACGCTCAATATTCTTGCGGAATTTATGCATTTCGATAGTGTTGATGATTGTTTTTGTGAAACAAACGAACATAATACAAAATCATAGATTTTTGCTAACTTTGTAAAAAGTTTCGTATGAATAAAAATCCTCAAGATATTGAATTACTGAAAGTTGCAGTAGGCGAGAAGTACAATCGGCCGATAGGGACGGTAGGAGAGTGCAAGTTGCTTGCGGAGGAGATTACCAAGTGCGTTCCAAACGAACAAATTAGCACAAAAACGGTTCAACGGCTGTGGCAACAAAAGCATACAAATCTGTCGCTCGCAATTCTCAACGTACTGGCAAAATATCTTGGCTATACGGATTATTACTCCGCAATCGGCGACTTGAAAGAAAAAAGCGCACCGAACAAATATTTCAGTCATTCGCTGTCGGTTGGAAAATACAAGCTGCACGATGCAATGATAATCGTTTTAAGCCAAAACAACTACGAAATGTCACCAGAATCCTTGGCTGACGAAATAAACAGACAAAATCTCTACGAACGCAACGACAAACAACCGTTGCCGTCATCGCAAATCCTGCAACGCGTCGAGGTCAAACCAAAATACTTCTCGTACGACGAAACAACAAACATCGTTTCGCTGAATCCGGCTCACAGAGCGCCAGAGGAATTTAAGAATTAAGAGTTGAAAATTAAGAATTAAAAATTCCATCGATTGACGCCGAGTGGTGGCAGAACTTTGAAGCCTCATGTTTCGATTTGGATATTCAGAAACAGTAAATCACTATTTTGAAATAATATACATATATTATCCATTCGGTAGTGGATTTCCAATATATCTATTTAACATAATATTGATTATAGGACAAAAGTGGATTTTCGCCTTTGGAGAGGGGGTTAGGCAGATTTCTCGATTATTTGACAGGTTTATTCTTATTATATTCGTGTACTTTGGGTATTTGGATTTTATGCCATCTTTTCCACAACAAATACTCGAAGACACGAATTTTTACTTTTAAATAGTTACTCAATTTTACGAGGATTTTCTGTATGGAGATTTTCGCTCATTTTTTTACAATTTCGAACAATCATCTTTGTATTCGTAAAAATACTCCATTTTTTTCGTCAAATTTTTCGGGTTATTTGAATAATTATCTTGCCCGGTGAAAAAATTGCGATTTTTTCGAATAAAACAATTGCGTATAAAAACCTTCAGATTTCCTCGATTTCTGTTGTCCGTCCAGCAAATATTGAAATAAACTCATTATATAGTCCCTTTTTTTCAATAAAATCTCTAACAACACACACAACAATCCAATTCTTAACTCTAAACTTTTAATTCTTAATTAAACACGTTCTATTTAACATAATATAATGCGACATCGAAAAACTTTTCTTTGTATATTTACTAAAAAAGTTACCGTATTATGGCTGTAAAACGCAAAAAGAAACAAAGATTTGTCTATGAGAATGGCAAAAAACTTACTATCCCTGAATTTCGTGCGAAAATTCACGAAATTGAAAAAGGTGAATTTATTCCATTAGAACAGTTTCTTAAAGAAGATGATGAGTGGTTTGAAAAAAAATAAAACAAAAGTATTATGAAATCCTCAAACTCCCCCACTGCAAAAAATAAAGAAAAAATTGATTTTCTGTTTCCCCAAGAAGGTCAGGAAGTTACGATTGACGACTTCAAGAAAATGGTTAAGGAAGCGGAAAAAGGACCGTTTCAAACTCAAGAAGAATTTGACAGAGATATTGACGAATGGCTGTCGCAAGAGATTTTTAAGAAATAACATACGATACTCTCCCCTTTTTCGTTTATTTGTGAAACTAAAATTTTGAGTTATGAAAGAGAAAATTAAGGCTATAAAATTCAATGATTATTTGATTGCTGAAATATCTTTTGTTCTCAAAATAGATACTTAACAGAAAGGATAAAGAGTGCTTCACTGCTTGCGGTGGGGCGTTTTTTATTTTCGGTAGGTTCGGGTGCCGAAACACTGGGAATGTTCGTTCTATGCGTTACTGATTGGTTCTGTTTTCAAAAAAACGTTCGTTTTTTTTGAAAAGATCATAATAGATTTTAATATTTTCAAGATCGAACCAACGCTTTTCTTGAACAGGATATGAGTCCAAATCATAGATTTTTGAATCTGGCATGGAAAGTAAAAAAGGAGAATGTGTCGCTATTATGAATTGACAGTTCAGGTAACAGGCACAGCCGTGGATTAATTTCCGTAATTCGTCTTGAAATTTCGGCGACATTGAATTTTCTGGTTCGTCAAGAAGAAACATTGCGTCGGGCAACAGCATATCTTTAAAGTAATTTAATGCAGTTTCGCCGTTTGATTCTTCCTCAATCATTTCTGCCCGTGCCGAAGTAATGCCTGCCATATTATTATCTTGTAGCGAACATCGAGAAGCAAAAAATCTTTCTTCCTCTGTCAAATCAAGTGGATTGTTCGATAATTTCTCCCATATCTTCTGGGCAAACTCAAATTCTTTGTTGAACAATTTATTTTTTTTGATTTCTCTTTGCAGATTTCTCTCCACATTGTAGTTGTCCTTTCGATTTTGGATGATGCCGCCCATTATGTCTTCGCTACGAATCAGTCTGCTTTTTGCAGGAAGCGGATGTTCAAATTCATGGGAACATTTTTTTACATATCCGTTGAAGTATTCATTTGTGTTGCCCAACGACTTATTACTCAATCCTATCCCATCGGCAATCACATTGAGCAGCGTTGACTTTCCTGAACCGTTGTTCCCATAAAATATTGTAATTGGCGCAAATTTTATAAACTCCAACCCTTTTGTTGTCAATACATTATAAGGATAAACGACATGTTTCTCTTGTGACAGGCAAAATGAATCTAAGTAAATCATATTTGTTGAATTCTAACAACAAAAATAAAGTTTTTCCATATAATAGACAAGTCGTAAATTAAAACGATTAAAACCACATTCAATGGTGCAAGAACGGAACAATTAAAACGAAAACCGAAATCTCCACGACAAAAGAGGATAATTCCACTTATTTATATACATTTGTAAACAAATTAATTCAGCAAACTATGCCACGAGCAAGAAACAAAGAAGATTTATTGAAATTCGCAGCGGAAAACTATGCGAAATTGATGGAAATGATTTCAAATATGACTGAAAATCAAATGAATACACCGTTTGACTTTTCGGGCGATGCAAGCAAAAAAGAAGCCCACTGGGGACGGGACAAAAACGTCCGCGACGTGCTAATCCATTTGTATGAATGGCACCAACTGATGATACAATTTGTTCACAATAACGAAAAAAGCGAAATTGTCCGTCCGTTCTTGCCTGCCGAATATTCGTGGAAAACCTACGGAGCAATGAACGTGATGTTTTGGAACCGCCATCAAAATACGAGTCTCGAAGCGGCAAAAGAATTGCTTGCCCAAAGCCATACAAAAGTGCTTTCGTTGGCGGAACAATTCACCAACGAGGAATTGTTCACAAAAAAATATTTTCCGTGGACCGGCACAAGCGATTTGGGTTCTTACTTTGTAAGCACCACGGCAAGCCACTACGACTGGGCAATCAAAAAGATAAAACTGCATTGTAAAAAAGTAGCATAAATGATAAACACACTTTTAGTTGGTTTGGGCGGAGCCATCGGTGCAATGGCACGGTACGGCATAGCTCTATTGCCGTTGAAAGAACCGTATGCATTTCCTCTCAAAACATTCATGGTCAACATAATTGGCTGTTTTGCAATAGGTTGTATTGTCGCCCTTTCCATTCGCACGCAAAATCTCAGCCCACGTGCAATTTTATTTCTGAAAACTGGTATTTGTGGCGGTTTCACCACCTACTCCACTTTTGCATTAGAAACCACAAGTCTCTTTAAAACAGATAATTACGGTATTGCAATAGCATACGTCGTTCTCAGTTTGATAATAGGTATCGGTGCTATTTATTTTGCACAATGGTCTATCAATAAAATGTAAGAATTAGCCATTTTTACTGAATGATGTCGTTTGAACATTCTTTTTTTGTACATTTGCAAAACAAATTGAACGATATGAAGAAATATCTTTTACTCTGCTTCATTGTAATTGGGACTTTGCTCAATTACAGTTGTACATCACGCAAGAAATTGGTATATATGAACGACCACCCAAAAGGTGACGCAGTTGTTACTTATAATCAAAACGACTTGAACGTCATTTTGCAGCCGGGCGATGTAGTTTATATTAAAGTTCTCAGTATCGACAAAGAAACAAGTGCATTGTTTAACCTCGATGCGGCTCCGGGCGGCGGAATAAATACGACCGGCGAAGTTTCCACAGCATTGAAAGGTTACACGATAGATGAAAGCGGTTACATCCGACTCCCGGTAATCGACACGATAAATGTTGCTGGAAAATCTATCAGCGATGCAGAACGGATAGTTCAGAAATATGTCGACGGATATTTCAAAAACGCCACGGTGATATTAAAATTGTTGAACACAAAAATTTCGGTATTAGGCGAAGTAAACCGACCTGGCACATACAATATTCTGCGTAATAGCATAAATCTGTTCGAGGCATTGGCACTCGCTGGCGACATCACTCAATATGGTAACAGAAAAAGCATACTAATTGTACGAACAATCAATAACGAAAACATAACGTTCCGTGTAGATTTAACAAAAGAAAATATTATCTCCACTGAAAAATTCTATCTGTTGCCAAACGATATTGTAATTGTTGAGCCGTTGCCACTCCGTGCATTCCGACTCAACACAACAACTATTTCGTTGATATTCTCTGGTTTGACAACCTTGGTGACAACACTTACTTTCTTCAATTCTGTCTTAAAATAATCAACTATAACGTATGAGTAACGAACAACAATACAACGAATTAGACGAAGAAATCGACATACTTGCGTACGTTAGACTTCTTCTGTCAAAATGGTACTGGATTGCCCTATCCTGCATCATCTGTCTATTCCTTGCATTTCTTATAAACCGCTATGCCACAAAGGTTTTTCAGGCAAATTCGTCCATAATGATTGTGGAAAAAGAAGATGCACTCGGCAGTATGTCAAGCCTTTTGAAAGAATTTGGCTCGGCGGCAGGCGGAAAAACTAACATCGACAACCAAATTGGAATTCTACAATCATACTCGCTCATACGTAAAACGCTCGAATCACTTGATTTTCAAGTGTCTTATTTCAATCACGGAAGAGTCCACGACGTGGAAATTTACAAGGCCTCTCCTTTCATTGTTGATTTGGACACGTCGTACAACGACTACAACGACAAGAACAAATACAAGCCAGAATATATTGATATCCTCATTATTTCGGACGACGAATACCGTCTGACAATCGAAAGAGATTCCGTCACAATTAACAAAACAATGTATTGGGGCGAACAATATCAAGATTCGACGTACAAGTTTACCCTTCGTAAAGCCGAAAATTTCGACATGGAAAACTTTAAGGATAAACGAATGAATTTTCGCTTTATCATCAACAATTACAACAATTTAACTAAAGTTTACCAAAAGAATTTAGTTGTCGAAGCAAGTTCAAAGAAAGGAACGATTGTGAATTTGAACATAAAAGACAACGTGCCAGAAAAAGCTACGGATTTCCTCAACGGCCTTGTGAATGAATGTATAAACCAAGATTTGGAAATCAAAAACGAAACATCTCGAAAATCTGAAGGATTCATCAACGATCAACTTGGCGAAATATCTGATTCTCTGCTTTTTGCAGAAGAAAACTTGAAAGATTTCCGTTCAAATAACAAGATTATAAACTTGAGCGATGAAGGTACTCTCTTGTACAGAAAATTAGAAGAACAAGAGAAAACAAAATCGCAACTCAACATTAAGTTGAAATACTACGATTACATTTTGCGGACAATTAAATCTGACGACGTTCAGGATATTAAAATGCCGTCAATCACGGGCATAGACGACCCACTTTTGAATTCGCTCATTTCGCAACTCAACAAACTGTATACTGACAAGCAAGTATTGGCATATAGTGCAACGCCAGACAACCCTAACTTGCAGATTATCAACATGAAGATTGAGCAAACCATTTCTTCACTCGTTGACAATGTGAACAATTTGATTGAATCAACCAAATTGGAATTAAACGAAATAAAAAAGGAAATCGAAAAAACAGATGGCAATATTCAGCAACTGCCAAGTACGGAACGGGAACTCATCAGCATACAACGTAAGTTCGACGTCAACAATACGGTTTACAACTTTTTGTTGCAAAAACGTGCGGAAATTGGATTGACAAAAGCTGCAAACATTTCCGACATTAGAATAATTGACGAGGCACGTGCCGAGAATGCAGAACAATCATTCCCGAAACTGAAAATATTATTCCTACTTGCCCTTATTATCGGTATCTTTATTCCTTGTGCCATAATCATTTTAATGGACTACATAGACAATACCGTAAAAGACAAAACTGACATTGAGAAAAAGACTTCGTTGCCTGTTATTGGAACAATTCTTCACAACAGACATGCCGATAAAATTCCTGTAAAAACAAAGCCGAAGTCCTCTATTGCAGAATCATTTAGAGCCATTCGCTCCAATCTTCCATTCTTCCTGAAAAACGATGGGCAAACAAATATAATTGCCTTAACATCAACGCTTTCGGGCGAAGGAAAATCATTTTGCGCATTAAACTTGGCGGCCATTCTTTCGTTAATAAACAAGAAAGTTCTTCTAATCGGTCTTGATTTGAGAAAACCGCGTTTGGCAGAAATGTTAAACGTATCAAACAACATTGGTGTAACAACCCATTTGATTGGTCGTGACTCACTTGATGACATCATTATTCATTCCGAAATTCAAAATCTTGACGTTATCGTAGCTGGTCCTATTCCACCAAATCCTGCCGAATTGATTGACAGTCTGGATTTCGCAAACTTCATGGAAAATTGCAAATCAAGAGGTTACGATTACATTGTATTGGATACTCCACCAATCGGTCTTGTTGCCGACACAATCAAATTAGCCCAATTTGCCGACTGCAACATATTCGTAATGAGACAAAACTATACAAAGAGAGATTCTATTACATTGGCTAATTCGTTGTACAAAGAGCAACAGATGAGCAATCTCTGCATTTTGCTCAACGATGTAGACCTTTATGCAGGTTATGGCTATGGATATGGTTACGGATATGGCTACGGATATGGTTCTTATCGCGATAAGAATAAAAATCACGGTTACTATTCCGATGAAGATATGGTGAAAGTACCTTGGTACAAACGAATTGGAAGAAGATAAACATGAATAGTCCGCTCCGTATCGTTTACATGGGCAATCCCGACTTTGCTGTCCGCCCGCTGGAAATTATGCTCGAAAACAACTATAATGTCGTTGCCGTGGTAACTGGTCAGGACAAGCCTGCTGGTCGCGGAAAGAAAATGAACGAATCTGCTGTAAAAGTTTTTGCACGCGAGAAAAATCTTCCGATTCTTCAGCCAGAATCATTGAAAGACGAATCGTTCATTCAGGATCTCAAGGATTTACACATTGATTTAATTGTCGTGGTCGCATTTAAAATGCTACCGAAAGTTGTATGGCAAATCCCGACAATAGGAACGATAAATATCCATGCTTCTCTCCTACCTCAATATCGCGGCGCCGCCCCTATCAACTGGGCTATTATTAACGGAGAAAAACAGACAGGTGTCACCAGTTTCATAATCAATGAAGTAATCGACACAGGAAACATACTTCTTCAGAAATCCGTTCCTATTGACGAGGATGAAACTGCCGGGACATTACACGACAAATTACAAGAAAGCGGTTCTCAATTATTATTGGAAACCCTCAAACTACTTGAATCTGGAGAACAAAAAGGTATTAGCCAAAATACTCTTTTTATTGACGAAAAAGATTTGAAACCTGCTCCAAAAATTTTCAAACAAACTTGCAAAATCAATTGGGACAACACTGCAAAAGACGTCAACAACGCAATACGAGGATTTTCGCCATATCCCGGAGCATGGACAATTCTGCAAAAAGGAGACGAAAAATTTGTGTTCAAAATTTTCTCTGCAAAAATTATTAACGAAAGTCACAGCTTACAATCAGGTACTATCGTATTGAAAAACAATACGATACAAATTGCCGTACGTGACGGGTTCATCTCTCCTATCGAAATACAAATCGAAGGCAAAAAAAGAATGAACATTCATGATTTCACAAATGGGTTTTCATTTGCAAACGTCATCATCGCCGATTAAACACTTTTGAACAATCAACAAACACCTCTTTGTTTATAAATTCACTTTGTAGACAACAAAAGACTTGTATATTTTTGCATCAAAATAAAAGAAATGGCAAAAAAGAATTTTCAACGCGAAGTTGAACTTAAAATTGACTACGGGAACAGAGTTGCTCCGCATTCTGAGACACTTGAGGATACTGTATTGGGACAAATTCTCATCAACAGCGAGGCAATCTCCGATGTGATGAATTTTCTACATAAAGAGGTATTTTTCATGCCTCAAAATCAGATTATTTTCGAAGCGATGGAGAATTTGGCAAAAGAGAACCTCCCCATCACTCTCGTCACGGTTATAGAACGTCTCAATGCAACCGAAAAACTAAACGAAGTCGGAGGGCCGTCGCATATTACAAACTTGTCGATGAAAGTTACTTCATCGGCAAATATAGAACATCATGCTAAGATTCTCATTCAGAAATACATACAGAGAGAACTTATTCGCGTTTCCGCTGAAATTACAGAAAAAGCGTTCGACCCAGCATGTGAACTTACAGAACTGACCGACGAAGCCGAGAAAAAAATTCTGGAGGTTACCGACCAAAATATGCAGAAAAAACCAATTGTACCTATTGAAAAAATTACGAGCACGGTTTTTGAACAATTTGTCGAAGCAAGCAAACACAAGACAGACTTTACTGGTGTGCCTTCGGGATTCACAAAGTTGGACAAACTTACCGCCGGCTGGCAACCGGGTAGCATGATTGTGTTGGCTGCACGTCCGGGTATGGGTAAAACAGCTTTTGTACTGACAATGTTGAGAAACATGGCTGTCGACTACGATATTCCTGTTGGAATGTTCTCGCTCGAAATGAGTTGCGAACAATTAGCAACACGTCTTTTCGTCGGCGAGGCAGAAATTGAACAGATAAAACTACAAACAGGAAATATCCGCGAAAGTGACATTGGCAAACTTCAATCGGCACAGGAAAAACTTTCGGCTGCAAAAATCTTTTTAGATGACACGCCAGGTTTACCAATTTACGAGTTTAAGTCAAAATGCCGAAGAATGGTCGAAATGAACCATGTAAAATGTATTGTCGTGGATTATCTTCAGTTGATGACTGCTCCAGGATACGGAAGCCGAGAACAGGAAGTCAGCAACATTTCGCGACAAATTAAGGCAACTGCAATGGAATTAAAAATTCCAATCATCGCCCTCGCCCAGCTGAACCGTGGTGTGGAAGGCCGTATAGGAACGAAAGAAAAGAAGCCTCGACTTTCCGACCTTCGTGAATCGGGTGCAATCGAACAAGACGCTGACCTTGTAATGTTCATTCATCGAGACGCTAAAGCATTAGGAACCAACGAAATAGAAGGGAGAGATATTTCCAAAGATGCCGACATTATTGTTGCCAAAAACCGTCATGGTGCAAGCGACGACATAAAATTGCAGTTCATCGGTCAATACATGAAATTCAAAGAACCCGAAAACGACAATTTTGTTCCTCTTGAGCAAATAAACAACACAAGCGACCCGACTATTCTTGATTCAAGTTTGAATTCACTTGAAAATGAACAATTTGCAATGGATAAGTCATCAGAAATGCCATTTTAAGTGAAAAAATTTATTTTATTCATATTACTGACATTCAGTCAAATAGCATGTTTTTCATTTGGTTTCCTCATTCCGATGGACAACAGTCAGAAAAACCATTTGAAAGCATACGGAATAGCCTATTGGGTGCTTCAAAACAACATTTCCATAGATTGGTTGCTGAATTATCGAGGAGGCAGTTTTTTGACGGAATATAGCCCCGACATAAAAAATGAATGCGACATACGAGGTGTTTCATACGAAATCATTGCCGATGTAAAAGTTTCCTCCATTTTGGCCGAAGTTTCTTCCGACGATGCAAACATGGATGCAGTGAAATTGGAAAAAGCACCGAAAATGGCTGTGTATTCTCCCAAAGACAAACTTCCGTGGGACGATGCAGTAACATTAGCACTCACCTACGCCGAAATTCCGTACACGGTAATTTACGACGGAGAAATCATCAATGGGGAACTTTCAAAATATGACTGGTTGCATATGCATCACGAAGATTTTACGGGGCAATACGGAAAATTCTATGCAAGTTACCACAATGCACAATGGTACAAAGACCAAAAACGTAATGCCGAAGAAGAAGCACATTCTTTTGGATTTGCAAAAGTGTCAGAAAAAAAACTTTTTGTAGCAAAAACAATTAAAGCATACGTCGAAAATGGCGGATTTTTATTTGCAATGTGTTCTGGTACAGATTCTTTCGACATTGCACTTGCGGCAGAAAATGTTGACATTTGTGAATCAATGTTCGACGGAGATCCGGCAGACCCGCAGGCTCAGTCAAAACTTGATTATTCCAAATGTCTCGCGTTTCAGAACTTCAAACTCAAGACAAATCCTATGGAATATGAATACTCCGACATTGACGTAACGGAAACTCGCAGAATAAACGACAATGCAGACTTTTTTACGTTGTTTGAATTTTCAGCGAAATGGGACCCCGTGCCTACCATGCTTTGTCAAAATCACACAAACATAATACACGGTTTTATGGGACAGACAACAGCGTTCAACGAAGACCTCATAAAGCCGACTACGGTCATTATGGGCGAACTTAAATCGGCTAAAGAAGCAAAATACATACACGGTACGTTCGGCAAAGGCACTTGGACATTCTATGGCGGACACGACCCCGAAGATTACCGCCATTTCGTGGGCGACCAACCGACCAATCTCGACAATCATAAAAATTCGGCCGGATACCGACTTATACTAAATAATGTATTATTTCCAGCAGCCAAAAAGAAAAAACAAAAAACTTAATGCTCCCTCTTTTGTATTATCGCAAAAATTAGTACATTTGTAATGTTATGGAAAATTTTATTGTCTCTGCACGAAAATATAGACCTACAACGTTTTCTACGGTAATCGGACAAGAAACGATTACGCAGACGTTGAAGAATTCTATTTCTACTGGACATCTCGGACAAGCTTATCTGTTCTGCGGTCCACGTGGTGTCGGAAAAACAACGTGTGCCAGAATTTTCGCCAAGACAATAAACTGCCAAAATCTTTCGGCCGATGTTGAGGCCTGCAACGAATGCGAATCGTGCAAGTCGTTCAACAACTCCACTTCGTTCAACATTTTTGAACTCGACGCGGCATCGAACAACTCGGTTGACGACATCCGCCAACTGATTGACCAAGTGCGCATTCCGCCACAAGTTGGCAAATACAGCGTATACATTATCGACGAAGTTCACATGCTTTCGCAACAGGCTTTCAATGCATTTCTAAAAACATTGGAAGAACCGCCACGACATGCAATCTTCATTCTTGCAACAACGGAAAAACACAAAATAATCCCAACGATTATCTCCCGTTGCCAAATTTTTGATTTTAACCGAATTAAAATTGACGATATAGTACGACAACTTACAAATGTCGCACAAAAAGAAGGTATAACCATAGAACCAGAAGCAGCCAATGTCATTGCAACAAAAGCAAGCGGAGGTCTTCGCGACGCATTGTCAATTTTCGACCAAATTGTCAGTTTTTCGGGCAAAAACGTCACATATCAAAGTACCATAGACAACCTTAATGTGCTTGACTATGAATACTTTTTCACCATGACGAACTACTTTTTAGCGGGCGATTATTCTTCTGCACTCATTACATTTGACGAAATTCTCAACAAAGGTTTTGATGACAGAAATTTTTTGCTTGGTTTGTGCAGTCATTTTAGAGATTTACTTGTCAGCAAAGATCCGAGAACGCTTAAATTACTCGAAGTCAGCGACAAAACAAAGCAGCATTACATGGAACAATCTGCAAAATGTTCGCCTGATTTTCTTTTTTCAGCACTCGACATTTCGCAGCAGTTCGACGAAAACTACAAGGAAAGTAACAATAAAAGACTTCACATTGAATTAGCTATGTTGCAATTGTGCAACATAGTCAAAAAAAAAAATGAAGTAGACGCTCCTGCTCCAAAACCAGTTGAATCCACCCCAAAACAAATCAATAAACCAATTGAGAAAAAAGTTGCAGAACCTGTTCCAGAACAGCCTAAGACTGTAGTTACCGGTCGTACGACACAGACAAGTCAGATCATCATTGATACAAACATTTCTGCACCTTCGGTAAAACCCCAACCTCAGATTGCAAACTTGAAAACAGAAACTGTACCAGAAAAAAAGGTTGAAACACCTATACAACAGCAGAAAAAATATTCTCCCGAAGAACAATATTCCGAGTTAGCGAAAATAAATCCGCTACTGAATAACTTAAAAGACAGACTTGATTTGCGTAGAGACTAACCTCTAATCACGTTCCAAATAATCAATTTCGGTATGTAAATCGAAGATTTTTTTCTTCAATTCAAGTACATGCTTATCAATATATTTTATAGCAAACGGACCTATGTCGGAGCATTGTTTTACTTTTTCCAATGACTCAACTTCGTTCTCATATTTTTCTATCTCAGCCTGAATTTTTTCTACACTTTTCTCTGCCATATCTCAAAACTTTAATTTGAGGCAAAATAAAAATTTTTTTTAACAAAAAAATCCTTATCGCTCGTTTTTTTGCAAATTCACCTTGTAAATCTTACAATAAACTAGCAAATACACCGTTCAACAAAACACGAAAAATCTTATATTTGTGTCCCGATAACGACTATCAGACAATGAAATTTAAACGATATATAATTTTCGTAATTATTTGTATTGCAGCGCTTTCCACAACCGCTCAAAACGATGTGCGGCCGTTGCTTGAAAAAGGTAACTCGTTTTACGAGAAAAAAGAGTACCGAAACGCGGCCGTGCAATATAAACACGCCTGCCAGCTCGATTCACTCTCGTTTGATGCGTGGTACAACTTCGGAAACGCACTCTACAATTTGAACAAATACATTCTTGCCACTGACGCATATGATAAGGCAATGAAGCTCACTGCCGATAAGACTCTGAAAGCCAATATTTTCCATAATGCCGGCAATATGGAATGTGACCAAAAGCACTACGAAAAAGCTATCCAATTATATAAACAAGCTCTCATTCTCAATCCAACCGACGAGGATACCCGCTACAATCTTGCTTTTGCACAAGAGGAATTTCGAAAAGAGGAAGAGGCCAGAAAGATGTTGGAAAAAATGAACGACCAACTCAAAAAAGACGAAAAACCGAAACCTTCGAAATTTGCCGAAGAATGTATGAAAAAAGCAGCTGAACTTGTACAACAATTTAAGTTCGAAGAAGCACTCAAATTCATGCAGGAAAGCGCAAAAAAAGACAAAACCGTTGAGTTGTTCAACGATTTCATACAGAAATTAGAGGGAATTGTAACCATTATCAACGACAACAAAGAATGAAAAGATTTCTTGCTATACTATTGATTTTCAGTGCATTTTCAACCGCATATGGACAAAAAACCGCACAAGAATACTTTAACACGGCCGCCATGCTGTATGCAGGAAACCAAACAGAAGCGGCACTTTACACCGTTTCGCGCGGTTGCGAGATTTTTGAGGCGGATTCTTCCCTCGCCCAATTAAAACGCTTGATAGAGAAGGACGACAACAAAAAGAATCAAAAACAACAAAACAAAAATAATCAGAACAACCAAGGCGACCAACAAAATCAAGACGGCCAAGGACAAGACGGACAGCAGAACGGTCAACAGAACAACGAACAACAAAATCAGCAAGGAAACCAAGAAACTCAGCAACAAGGCAACCAACAACAAAACTACGACAAACAGGAACAAGGCAAAGAAAGCCAGTCTGCACAACAAGGACAACAAAGCGAAAACCAACCGCAAGGTGACAAGAAAGGTCAAATTTCAGCACGACAGGCAGAAATGATGCTCGACGCAATCGAGAACAACGACAAAGCCGTACAACAACGCCTTATGCTGCAAAAACAAAACAAAAAGAGCAACAACAAAATTGAGAAAAACTGGTAAAAAAAGAATTGAGCATTACGCATTGAGCATTACACATTTCTTTATCAACGCCATCCATTTTTGTATCTGTTCCTCCGTGCCACATTTCTGGTATCGTGATTTTCCTGAATCACAAGGCGTAAATGTGAGCGTATAATCGTTTTGCAACGAAACGTTTCCTTGGGGCGACCACGAAAAATATTCGTCACCTTCGACGGCCTGGATGATTGTGAGCGGGTCCCACATTCGTTGATACGGGTCTTCGGGACAATCAAGGTAAATCTGTTTCAAAGGATGTACGTCTATATGTGTCAAAGTCTGTAAAATTTCTGTCTTTGTCCAATATAACGCATTTCCGACCGCTTCTGGCGAATAATTGACAGGAATCGACGACGGCAATAGGCGGAAAAACGTTTCGGCAAAACGGCCGCTTTGCTGAATATTGTATTCTCCGTTCTTGTCGGTTTCGTCGAACTTCCCTCCCATCACAATGATTCGTTTTATTTTTTGTGCAACCAACGAAACACCGTCAAGTTGACTATACTCGTCGGGCGACGATGTAAGAAGATTTGCCAAACTCGTCAGAAAGCCGATGGAAAGCACCGTGACGGAATTTTCAGGTTGCGACGCAAGTATTTTGCGATACACTTTATAATCATCTTCAAACATCGTTTGCGTACGTGCAAACAATGGCGTGCCGTCAGGTCTCTTTTTTTCGGCAATATGTGCGTAGTCGGTGAAAATCTGTGGATTTTCCACTCCGTTGCGACACAATCCAATTGGAATATCTGGAAATCCGAAATATGTGTTCAGAATGTCGGCAAACACGGCGTTCTGCTCTCCCATTCTATCGACCACGATTCCCAACAACTCGGCTCTGCCCTGTCGCATATAGGAATATGCCATACAAATAGTCGCCACGTCGTCGGTGGAACTGCCCAAATCGGTGTCAATTATGATGGATTCAACCATTGAGAGATATCCGTTTCATAGCGATTACATTTCTATTACTTCAAGTTCAGCGACATTGTTTTGGGATATGTCACGGTGTATGAAAGTTTCAAGTTTTTCGTTTCTGACGGCTTCAAGTCAAGATTCCACGTTGCTATGTTCTTGTCGTCCAATGTGGCACCGTCGTACGACATATTTGAAACCGTAATGCTCGACGAGCCGGAAACTGGCAGATTGTCCAAAATTTCAATTTTCACGTTGGTTGACTTGTTGTTTCTCACAGAAATGTTCCACATAGCGGTTTGCTTATAGTTCTTCCCTATCGTCGATTTCTTGTTAAACTCGTCCGACAACGTGCGTTCCACCATAATACCTTTGTCCTGTCCCAACGAAAGTTTCAGAGTATCAGTAGTTTGGGCTATATTCAGATAAGACGTTCCCACGTATTTTCCACCTAAATACAGCGTTACATCACCCGAAAGGAAGTTGTATTTTGCAAAATCGGTGATTTTTGCCAGCAAGTACGCATTTCTGTCAAGTTTTGGCACGCAACGGTACACGTATTCGGCTGGAAGATTGTTAGTGTTTATTGTCAGCATAGCGTCGTTTTGTTGCGATTTTACGCTAAACAATTCATCAATGACGAATTCTATCGTAGTCATTTTTTCGTCCGTCGTTGTACGTATGCCACGCGCTACGTTTGACATAGCAGATTTGGAAGCCGCAGCTGCCTCGTCCATTTCCATATCGTAAGCCACACTTTCAGCAGCAGCCATTTTCAAATTCGCCTTGGAATAACGCACTTGTGGCTGGTGTTCACGCAAAATCCATTTGTTCAATGTCGGCACGGTGCCGTTCAATGTCGGATTTCCCGTAGAGAGCGTCACTTTCACATTGTCCCAGTCGTAACCCGACGATTGATATATTTTTGCCTTGTACGCCACGGAAATGTCCTTGTTCACGTCTTCCACACGAGCTTCGTAGAATGGTGTCCAATACGCACAATTCACGTAATACGACATTCCCAATTTGATATTTTGGGCTTTTGTTGACGAAACGGTCACCTCCACCTCGCCTTTTGTGCGGTTGCGGTACGGCGCAAGTTCAGAGTTGATTCTCGACAATTCAGTGTTGAGTTCCGCAATGGATTTGTCGGTTTTGCGGATGTTTTCCTTCAGTTTCAGCATTTCCGACTGATAGAATTTCAGCACTTTGTCCAACTCCACCGTGCTCAGATTTGAATTTGCTCCTTTGATTTCACGGTTTGCGTTGAGAATCTCTATCTCATTGGCATACACGTCTTTAGTATATTTTAAGACAGCAATCTTGTCTTCCAACTCCTGTTTGATTTTCGTCAAACTGTCGCCTTTGGGCGTCTTGTCCAGCGTAACTCTGTACAACACATTATTTATTACGAAATCTCCCACTCCCTCCAACTGAATGGATTCCTCACTGATAGCGGTCGGGAGGTCGGTAAGCGTCACGGTACTTACACCTGCGGGAATTTTTGCGTCAGCCACGCACGAAAGCGACGCACCGCTCAGATAAATTGTCACGTCCTTGATTTTCGTCGGCACGGTAACGTTTGTGGCATACGAATACTCTGCTACTAATAGCATTGATAATAAAACAAATCCTAATTTTCTCATAAGTCGTTAATTTTGAATGTGTAACATAACCGAAAGACTATTCGGCAGATTTTTTCTTACCGAATGTCCATCCAAAAGATATTCCAAGATTTGGTGTAAAATAGAACTTTTCTGCTTTTACGCCGAAACCAACTCCAGCCTCGATTTCAGCAGTCAAACCGCCAGCAATGCAACCTTTCCCGAAAAATGAAATATCGCCAAGATGTTCAACCATATCTTCTTTCTCGTAAATTCCTTCCGACGTCACATTGTATTTATCGTCGTTTTCATAGTATGAAAGCGGTTGTCCATCGTATGTGTAGGCACTCATATTTTTCTTATCGTTCTTAGTAAAACTTGCAAGCACATTCTCGCCCACAAAGTTCCAATACTTGTATGCAGCGCTCAGACCGTATTGTATCATACACGCTTCGCTCGATTTTTTAAAATACAGACGAGGTTCAACCATTGCATATATACCGCCAGGAATGCATGGCAACTGAGCCTCGTTAAACAAGATACGTGTTCCTAAAACAGTTCCCACACCTACTTTAAGCGAAAACATAGGAACTATATTGCATTCATAATTGATATTTGCCGTACCTGTGGCAAACTGCAATGTGTTGAGTGAAATAAAATGACGATATGATGCAAGACATTTTGTAGGTGTTACCGCCGTTGTATCAATTTCTAATTCTTGCGAAAAAACAGACAATGAACTAGATAACACACAAATAGTTACGATAGATAATTTAAACAAATTCTTCATGATACTTCTTTATTGTTTTAACAAAAATAAAAAATACATATCATATATAACGATGAATGTTCAAAACATATTGTCGTTTGTTGAAAAATAAGAGCATAATATAAAAAAGGAGACTCACAATGAATCTCCTTTTCTAAATACTATTATCAAAAATTATTGTACGTCTGTAACAAGTCGGACAGCGGCACCATTGTCACGGCTCAAACCGTATTTTGGACTAACATTTGCCGAATTAAACCATACGCAATATGCATTGCTTGAACTGCCTGTAGTCGACCAATATGCACCGTATGCATTGACGTCGGACACCGACGAACCGCTTCGATAGCCCCCGGCAGGAAGAAATACAGCACCCGCTTTTTCAAAAACCTCCCATTCATCTGCGGTGTAAACATTTATAGCCCAACTATATGCACTTGGGGTAAATTCTATAGAAGACGGCGTTGTCCAATTATCTGGAAGTAAGATCAAACCATTTACACCATTTACTTTTGCAACGGAATATAAATCATACGCATTTTTTCTATCTTTTATTACATAATACCATTCTTCAGCCGTAAGCGTACGCCACATTCCGGCTTTTCCTCCTCCATTAGAAATTGAATTATATACACCCCAGTCGGCATTTGCGTACGAACCAACTAAATTATTTTCAGAAGAACCGCCTACATAATATTTTGCATAATCATATTCTGTAGAATAAGGCTGGAACGCTTCCACTCCATTTTCCCAACCTGATGTTCCCCAACCGAACAAATCAATAAATGCGGCATTTGTTGAAGAAATATTGGAATTGTCTTTTCCAATTACATCATATTGATTTTCAGCGAACTGCCACGTTCCTGCACTTGCCTGATACTGCAAATTACCTGTTGAGAAATACACTTTCTGAGTACTAGAAACAGAAAATGCAGATTTAATGGTACCATTTTCTATTTTCACTTCTTCTGGTGTATCTGTTTTGGTTCCACCATCATCAGGTTTCTGATCATCATTTTGCTTCTGTTCCTGTTGATTATCCTGCGATTCTTTTTTGGTCACCTCTGGTTCATCGCCACAACTAACGAAAAACAAACACGATAGCATTGTAAACAACAATAAAAAAGTTCTTCTCATAACAATAAAATTAAATGAATACTATTTTTATGCAAATATAGGCAAAACGGCAATCAAATATTTAATATGGAAATTTATTTATAAACATCGCTAATAAAATGTTACAGAGGACAAAAGCAATATTTTTTCCACAATGCCGATATTTTAGTCACACAAAGCCGCAATGCAAACGATAAATTTTGTAACTTTGCCTCAAACTAAATAAAATAATTTTCTTTTTATGGATAATACAGAAAATCAAAATTCAAGTACTTCTGCGGCAAAGACCTCAAAGTCAATGTCTTCGGGAGGCGAAAAATTAGCATGGGCAAGTGGAGGTTTCGCAGAAAACCTTGCGATGAACGTCTTCCCATCATTAAGTTTCAACATTTTCCAAATTGGTATGGGTGTAAGCCCTGTTGTGATTAGTATCGCAACGAGTGCTTCAAAATTCATTGAAGGTTTTTCCGACACATTCTTCGGAAACTTGAGTGACAACACCCGTTCAAAATGGGGCCGTCGTCGTCCTTGGATATTCTTCGGTGCGTTCATTCTTGCACTGACGTTTATCGCAATCTGGTTTACGCCACGTACACCGGGACTTATGCAGACGGTATATTTCATCACGATTGTGTCGTTATTCTACATTGTGATGGCAATCTGGCAAATGCCGTATGGAGCTCTCGGTCTGGAACTTGAGGAGGATTACACGGAACGAACGAAGCTGCAAACGTACAAATCTATATTCTCGTACGTTATCGGTATTCTTATCGGTTCCGCATATCTTATCTGTCAGTTGGATTTTATGAAAGGTAGCGGTAACGAAGTTGACGGTGCTCGTAAACTTGGTGTCATCGTCGGTATCTTAATCATCATCTTTGGTGTGATTCCTGCTATTTTCTGTAAGGAAAAGAATATGGAACGTACTCAGGCACAAAAGAAAGACCCGTTCTGGCCTTCGTTGGTGGTTACATTCAAATCGAAACCATTCCTTTTGTTGATGGGTTCCTTGTTCTTCGTGTATGTGGCATTGTTCTTCATGTTGCCGTTGCTTGGCTACATTTCAATGTATCACGTTTGTTCCGATGGTATGCACAACATTTTCAACTGGACATGGCGTCATCCGTTCACGTTCACATTCGAAGAATCTTTCGTGACTCACAAAGAGTTGGCTGGCCATATCGGTGTGTACACAGCTATTTTGCAACCGGCAACACAAATTTTGATGGTAATCATCGTTAACCGTATCGCTAAATTCTTCGACAAACGTACGTTGTTGATTCTTGGTTCTACGGTGGCAATTCTCGGATATGTATCAAGCTGGTTCTTGTTCACTCCTTCTGCTCCATTCTTGGCAGTGTTCCCGCCGGTAATCATCAACATGGGATTGGCAATGTGCTGGCCGTTGATTGGCTCGTTCACAGCCGACATCTGCGACTACGACGAATACGAACACGGAAGCCGTCGTGAAGGTATGTTCACCGCTGTTTCCGGTTTCTTGATTAAGTTGGCTATCGCATTAGTGTCAATCATCGCAGGTTACGTGCTTGTTTTGGTCGGCATCGACGGAGCAAACCCAATCATTTCGGTAAGCGATTTGAACTTGGTTCGCGAAATGTATGTATGGATTCCAACTGTTTCTATGTTGCTTACCATCGTATTGATCTGGAAATATCCTTTATCTAAAGAGAAAGTACAAGAAATTCAAGAAAAATTACGTGAAAGAGCTGCTGCAAAAGCTGCTTCAGTTGAATCTAACAATTAATGAGCATTATGAAAAAAGTAATTTTAATAGCATCATCACTCGCTTTCTTCTTTGCATGTAGCGAGGAAAAGACCGAAGCGAACTACAACCGTTGTCCGCAGGCAGCTGCCGACGACGTGGTCAATACAGTATCTGACGTTGACGGCAACCAATATAAAGTTGTGAAAATTGGTGACTACGAATGGTTTGCGTCTAACTTGAAAACGACCAAATTGGCTGACGGAACAGCAATAGAAAACGTTGCTGCCGAAGAAGACTGGGCAAAAACGACAGTACCCGCCTACTCTACATATAATAACGAAGACGGTGCCGAAGTTTTGTACAACTACGCCGCTGTTCAGGCAAATCCTTGTCCTGAAGGTTGGTACGTTCCTACTGATTCTGTAGAATGGTTGCAATTGGCTGCTACATATGCAGGCATTGAAAACGCTACAGGTTGGGACAAAGTCCCTACCACAATTGGTTGGGACAGTACAAGTTTTGCCGCTAAAGCAGCTGGTTTCCGCGAAAAGAACGGTAATTTCTACGAAGAAGGAAATCTTGGTTTGTGGTGGACAAGCACTCCTCACAACGAGGCAAATGCCATGTATGTGTATATGAAAAACATCAGCACAGAATCGCAGAAATATGTGGGCTTAAACAAGAGCCACATTGGCAGAACGAAAGGTTTGAGCGTTCGTTGCGTTCGTAAATACGATGCTGCTAACACCTACTCTACCCCTGAACCAAAGGCAGTTGAATGCACGGCAGACACTATTGCTAACGCAATTGCAGATTCATTACAGGCACAAATTCAATAAAAAATATTGAAATAGACGAGAAATCCCGATTGGAAAACCAATCGGGATTTTTTTTATCCAAACATAGTCACTAATGCATAATTTGCAACGTGGGCTATGATTCCAATCCATAAATCATAACCAATAATTCATAAATCTTAACCATTTTCTTATCTTTGTCGCATGAAATACGAGGATTATCATATTAGCCAAAAGATAAAGGACAGTCTAAAAGAATTGGATTTCCGCCGTCCTACTGACATTCAGTACAAAGCAATCACACCTATTCTTATGGGCAACGACGTGTTGGCGATTGCACAAACAGGAACTGGCAAAACGGCTGCATTTGTCATTCCATCGCTGGAACTTATTTCGCGGCAAAAAGCCAAAAATCGTAATGGAGAACAATTCATTCACACGATAGTGATGGAACCGACACGCGAATTAGTGATACAAACAGCAGGCGTGTTCCGTTCTGTTGGTAAATATATGGATTTGACCGTTTTAGGATTATTCGGAGGCGTAGAACAAGATCCCCAGATTGCACGGTTGAAACACGGCGTGGACGTTCTCGTTTGTACACCTGGACGATTGTTCGACCTTGTAAGTCAAGGACACGTAAATCTCAAAAACATTAAGCTCCTGATTCTCGACGAAGCCGACCACATGCTTGATCTTGGATTCATCAACGACATACGTATGTTGATAAAATATTTGCCGAAATATAGACAGACGCTGTTTTTCTCGGCAACAATCGATGAAGAAATAAAGAATTTGGCATATTCGCTAGTTTCTAAGCCTGTTAGAATTGAGATTTCGCCTAAAGACCCTGTTTCGAAACATGTCGACCACTATGTTTCGTACGTAGAAATGGACGACAAGCGTTTTTTTCTTGAACGCCTTATTCGTGAGAATCCCGAAGACAAAATGTTGGTTTTTGTCCGTACCAAAGTGCGTGCAGAAAGGCTTAAAAAGGCAATGGAACGAGTAGGAATTTCGTGCGAAACAATTCATGGCGACAAGACACAGCAGGAACGGAACACCGTAATGGACGATTTTAGAAAAGGTACGGTGAAAGTCCTTATTGCGACCGACGTTTCGGCACGTGGAATTGATATTCCTAATATTGAAATAGTGGTGAATTATGATTTACCCGAACAAGCCGAAAACTACGTCCACAGAGTTGGACGGACAGGTCGTGGCGATAAATTCGGGAAGTCTATTTCTTTTTGCAGCATAGGAGAAAAAAATCTTCTCAAAGAAATCGAATCATTTATCACTAAACCGATAACAGAACTTGTTGTAGACAAACAAACCTACAAGGAAACGATAAAAATGACCGCCGACCCGACACAAGAAAAACTCACTTCTCTCATTGACGAGATTGAAAAAATTGACGAATTAGCTCGAAAAAAGGCAAAAAGCAAGAAGCGGAAATAACGACGACTATTTAAATCTTTCCGACAAGTTTTTAAATTCCTTGCGTGCAGAATGTCTTTCGTACAAAATGCTGTATACAGCCTGAGTTATAGGCATGTCTACCCCATATTTCTGATTGATTTGGTAAATGCAATTCACACCATAATAACCTTCGGCAATCATATTCATCTCCAACTGAGCTGCTTTTACGGAATAGCCCTTACCAATCATTGTTCCAAAAGAACGATTACGGCTGAATTGTGAATATGCAGTTACGAGCAAATCGCCTAAATAAACAGAATCGTTAATGTCACGTTTCAACGGCTTAACCTTGTCAAGGAAGCGTTTCATCTCTTGTATTGCATTAGTAATCAAAACCGACGTGAAATTGTCGCCATAACCAAGTCCATGAGCAATTCCCGAAGCTAACGCCATTATGTTTTTCAATACAGCCGAATATTCTATACCTTCCATATCTTTTGATATACAGGTATTTATGAATTTCACACGCATGATTTCTGCAACTTCTTCGGCAAGTTTCTGGTTTGCAGAACCGATAGTTAAATATGACATACGTTCCAATGCAACTTCTTCGGCATGACATGGTCCAGAGATTACTGCCATCTGTTTTGCCGAAACATGAAAGCGTTCACGGAGAAATTCTGAAACAAGCATGATTTTTTCCGTTTCCATACCCTTGATTGCCGTCACTAACATTTTTTTCGACAAATCTATAGTGATGTCATTGCACAATGAATCAATAAATTTCGATGGGACACAGAAGATTACAATATCAGCATCACGAACGGCATCATCGGCATTGCCAAACAATTCCAACTTCTTTGTATTGTATTCAATATCAGAAACATACATTGGATTATGACCATCTTGTTCTATACCTTCCAAAATTTCAGGCTCACGGATATACCATGCCACCGACTTCTGACTGATATGAAGAATTTTAACAATGGCGCTTGCCCAGCTGCCACTACCTAATAATGCTATTTTTTTTGTTGATTCCATGATTATTGATTCAACCAAGATTTAACGTCTTCAGGTTTAGGATTTACTAAATTTAATTTATTTTTCTTATTATAACCGCACAATTCCGCATGTAGTTTTGTAAACTTAACTGCTTGTGCGTCTGCAAGTTTAATATATCCAAGTGTTTGAATTACTTCTGCCCATTCCTGTGGAATGCCTGCTTCCACATACACGGTAATATCGTCTTTTTGAGGTTTCTTTTCGGGTTTCATCTGCGGGAAGAACAACACATCTTGTATTGTCGATGCTCCAGTCATAATCATACACAGACGGTCAATTCCCATACCCATTCCCGATGTGGGTGGCATTCCGTATTCCAACGCTCTCACAAAGTCCATATCTATAAACATAGCCTCGTCGTCGCCTTTTTCCGAAAGTCTCAATTGTTCCTTGAAACGTTCGTATTGGTCAATCGGGTCGTTTAATTCGGTATAGGCATTGCACAATTCTTTACCATTAACCATCAATTCAAAGCGTTCGGTCAAGTTTTTGTTATCGCGATGTTTTTTGCACAATGGCGACATTTCTATCGGATAATCTATAATGAACGTCGGTTGAATGTATGTTCCTTCACAAAATTCTCCGAAAATTTCATCAATCATCTTCCCTTTCCCAAACGTTTCGTCAACGTGCATAAGTTTGAGTTCATGACAGATAGCGCGTATTTCGTCTTCAGACTTTCCATCAAGGTCATAGCCTGTTTTCTCCTTGATAGAATCCAACATTGTAATACGTTTGAACGGAGCCTTGAAACTGATAGTTTTACCATCAAACGTTGTTTCCGTAGAACCGTTCACGGCAATACAAATAGTTTCTAACAACTGCTCCGTAAACGACATCATCCAGTTGTAATCCTTGTAAGAAACATAAATTTCCATACACGTAAATTCAGGATTGTGGAATTTATCCATTCCTTCGTTACGGAAATTCTTGCCTATTTCATACACACCTTCAAAACCACCAACAATCAAGCGTTTGAGATACAATTCGGTAGCAATACGGCAGTATAAGTCAATATCTAACGAATTATGATGAGTTATGAACGGACGTGCACTTGCACCACCTGGGATTGACTGTAAGATAGGCGTTTCAACTTCCAAATAACCTTTGGAATTGAAGAACGAACGCATAGTGTCAAGAATTTTTGCTCGTTTCACAAAAACATCTTTAACGCCATGATTTACAACCAAATCGACATAACGCTGACGATAGCGTAATTCAGGGTCGCTAAATGCATCGTACACAACGCCGTCTTTTTCTTTTACGATTGGTAACGGACGTAACGATTTGCTCAAGACAGTCAATGTCTTTACATGAACCGAAATTTCTCCCATCTGTGTAACGAACACATAACCCGTCACGCCAATAAAGTCGCCGATGTCGAGTAACTTTTTAAATACTTCGTTGTACAAATCCTTATTCTCGCCTGGACATAAATCGTCACGACTAATATATAATTGTATACGTCCGCACGAATCTTGCAGTTCGGCAAACGAAGCCTTACCCATGACACGTCGTGCCATGATTCTTCCTGCAAGTGTAACATCCTGAAACATACCGCTTTCAGGTTTGAACGTAGTTAAAATTTCTTGCGAAGTAGCATTAACGGGAAATTCTGCTTCTGGATATGGATTGATACCCATATCACGCAGTTTCTGCAATGAATTTCTGCGTATTTGCTCTTGCTCACTTAATTGCTGCATACTATTCTGTAAATTTTCGGCAAAGATACAATTAAAATTAAGAGTTAAGAATTAAGAGTTAAGAATTTTAAGAATAATCTATGCATTGTGAATTGTACAATAAATGTGTTGTGAATTTTATTGTTAATAACTATTTTTTTACATTGCCTCATATTTCAACAAAATACTTTATTTTTGAAAAAGTAGTAAGATTAAAGTTGAACGGATATGGAAAATTCAAATCAAATGGACAGAGAGGAAGTTTTCTCAAAGCCTGTCAAAGCTGGAAAGAGAACATATTTCTTCGATGTTAAAAAGACTAAAAACAATGATTATTTTTTAACGATTACCGAAAGTAAAAGAATAACAGAATCCGAAGATAAAGTCAGTTACGAGAAGCATAAAATTTTCTTGTATCAAGAAGATTTTGAAAAATTCTTGGCTGGTATGCAGGAGGCAGTTGATTTCGTTTCTGCCGAAAATCCTAATTTCGTTCCACGAAGCGAATCACACAAAGATAATTCAGATTATAGTTTTTAGTATTCTTTGAGCTGGCATAGGTCAGCTCTTTTTTTATTATTCGTCATGGGCAAAGCAAAAAGTTTAGTGTCAATCACCGATTTTGACGTAGAAGAATATCTCAAGATTATTGAACTTGCCGCAAAATTTGAAGCAAACAGTTACCGAAACGTATTGAACGGACATGTAATTGCTTCGTTGTTTTTTGAACCTTCAACCCGTACGCGGCTTAGTTTTGAAAGTGCAATTAACAGACTTGGCGGCCGTGTCATTGGTTTTTCCGACATAGAAACAACAAGTTCCACTAAAGGAGAAACACTTCATGATACAATAAAAATAATTTCAAACTACTGTGATTTGATCGTGATGCGTCATCCGCTCGAAGGTGCAGCAAAATACGCAAGCGAAATCTCGAACTTGCCGATAATCAACGCTGGCGACGGTGCGAACCAACACCCTACTCAAACGTTGCTTGACATGTATTCCATTACAAAAACACAAGGAACGCTTCAGAATCTTTCAATCGCACTCATCGGAGACTTGAAATATGGTAGAACTGTACACTCTCTCATCATGGCGATGAAATATTTCAATCCGACATTCCACCTTGTAGCTCCACCAGAATTGGCACTGCCAAACGAATACAAGAACATTCTCAAAGAAAACAATATACCTTTCTACGAACACACCGACATGCACGCTGTACTTAACGAGGTCGACATTGTGTATATGACGCGTGTGCAGAAGGAACGTTTTTCTGACCTTATGGAATATGAAAAGACGAAAAACACATACATATTAAAGAATGACATGCTGACGAACACAAAACCAAACATGAAGATTCTTCACCCGCTTCCACGCGTCAACGAAATACAACAAGATGTTGACTGCAATCCCAAAGCCTACTACTTTGAACAGGCTCGCAACGGAGTTTTTACCCGTCAGGCAATCATCAGTTATCTGTTAAACTTAAATATTCAATAAAATGGGAAATATTCAAGGTAAACAAATGGTGGTCAGTGCGATTCAAAACGGAACCGTGATAGACCATATTCCGAGCAAAAATCTGTTCAAGGTCATTTCCATTTTAAAACTCGAAAACATCGACACCCAAATAACCTTCGGACTGAACCTCGAAAGTAAGAAATTAGGAAGCAAGGCTATTATTAAAATAGCAGACAAATTTTTCATTCAAGACGAGATCAACAAAATCGCCATTCTCGCTCCCGAAGCGAAATTGAGCATAATCAAAGATTATCAAGTTGTTGAGAAAAAAGTGCTGAGTTGCCCTGAAAAAATACAAGGCATTACTAAGTGCGTCAATCCCAAATGTATTACGAACAATCAAAATATTTTACAGAAATTTACCGTTGTAGGCAGAGCTCCCAAAGTCAGCCTAAAATGTGAATATTGCGAAAAAACAACTGATTTTGAACACTTTAACTTTATTTAGCTATGAGTAAACGTATTAGTCTTATCTTTTTCTTAGTTCTTTGTTGCGCAACTTTTGGATTTTCGCAAATCCGCGTTGCTTGTATCGGAAACAGCATTACGAAAGGTTACGGCCTTCCCAAACCCGAAGTATATTGTTATCCTGCCGTTCTTGGCAAAATGTTAGGTAAAGATTACCAAGTTAAAAACTACGGTGTGAGTGCACGAACAATGCTACTCAAAGGTGATATGCCATGGATGAAGGAGCCTCAATTCAGAGATGTGTTGAAATACAATCCGCAGATTGTCATCATCAAACTTGGGACAAACGATAGCAAGGAACAAAACTGGGCTCACAGTTCAGAATTCAAAAAAGACATGGAAACGCTCATAATTTTGTTGCAAAGCCTTCCTGCAAAACCGCAGATTTATCTCTGCTACCCTATTCCTGCTGGTGAAAATACAATGGGAATACGCGAAAGCGTTATTGCAAACGAAATTATTCCTATGATTAAATCGGTGGCGGATGAATACAATTTAAAAGTGATAGACCTCCATACCGACATGCCTGAAAAATATTATTCGCCTGACAACGTTCATCCAAATATGTATGGTGCAAAATATATCGCCGAAAAAGTTTATGACGCGATAAAATAAAATTTGGCATCATTTTTTCTGTATACCGAAATATGAAGAAAATTATAACATTCGTCATTGCACTGTTTTTTACAGTCTGTGCTTTTTCGCAAGAATATTCCTCGAAAAACAAAAAGGCTATTGCTGCATACGAACTCGGTCTACAGAATTATCAGTTGCTCTATTACGACAAAGCGGAAACAAACCTTCTTACGGCTTTAAAAAATGACGAATATTTTGTCGAAGCATACTATCTTTTGGCGGGCGTTTATAATCAAATGCAAGACACTGCACGTATGTTGAATACGCTTCGAACTTGCGTGGACAAATGTGGCGGTGCTCATTTGTGGTCACGATACAAACTTGCATACGAAGAGTATAATTTAGGTTTATACAAAGATGCATTCGCAAACCTGCAACATTTCAAACGAGCAAACGAAATGCACACATCTTCAACACTTTCCAAGGTTGAGCAGATGAATTTTGAAGATTTGTACCAAAAGACAACCGTGGCATTGGAACTTCAGTCGAAACCTGTCAATTTTACGCCTCAAAACTTAGGTCAAAACATTAATACGCAATACGATGACTACCACCCATCGATAACGGTAGACGACAACACACTCATATTTACAACAAACTTGCCGACGAGCAATCCACGCATAAAGCAAGAAGACTTATTTTCAGCACAAAAAAGCAACGGACAGTGGAACAAAAGTGTACCACTAACATCGATAAACACAAAGACAAACGAAGGTGCCCAGTCAATTACAGCTGACGGAAAGACAATGTTTTTCACCATTTGCGGAGCACCTAACGGACGCGGCTCCTGTGACATTTACATGTCGAAAAAAGTCGGTAACAATTGGATTCAGCCACAAAACCTTGGAGAACCAATTAACAGCAAATATTGGGAATCGCAACCTTCATGTTCGGCTGATGGAAGGACCTTGTATTTTACATCGAATCGTCCCGACGGCTTTGGAAAAAAAGACATTTACGTCTCCTATCTACAAGAAAACGGACAATGGACGAAGCCGGCAAATCTCGGACCTGAAGTCAACACCAAATTCGATGATGAATCGCCATACATTCATGCCGACGGCGTTACATTATATTATGCAACCGATGGATTTTCTGGCATGGGAAAAAAAGACATTTACGGAACTAAGAAATTAGACAAGACTTCGTGGGCTACGCCTAAAAATATGGGGTATCCGTTGAACACCAACGAAGACGAAGCACACCTTGTAATCAATGCTGAAGGAACAAAAGGCTATTTTGCCTCGAACCGATACGGCGGTCAAGGCGGATTCGACATATACGATTTCACAATTGACGACTCCTTTATCGTTAAGCCAGAACCTGTAACATACGTTCAATGTATTGTGTATGATGCAAATACCAAAGCAAAACTTGGTGCAAAAGTCATTTTATCCGACATAGAAACAAATGAAAAAGTATTCGTCAGCAATTCCGACCAACTTTCGGGAGAATGTATCGTACCATTCACTGAAAACCGTGAATTTGCACTATCTGTAGAACGACCAGGATATTTATTTTATTCAGAATCAGTTTCGCTTGCACAATTCAAAGGTGCCGAAAAAGTTGAAATTCCGTTGCAACAGATTGTCGTTGGCAATTACGTGGTACTCAAGAACTTGTTCTTCGACACAGACAAGACATATTACAAAAAAGAATCTATTTCAGAATTGGACGCAATCGGTCGTTTCATGAAACAAAATCCGACCGTACATGTAGAAATTGCCGGACACACCGACAATGTGGGGAATGCGGCATATAACAAAAAACTTTCAGATGGCCGTGCCAACTACGTTGCAAACGAACTTATCAAACTATATGGCATACAAGCAGAACGTTTGACGTGGAAAGGTTATGGCGACACGAAACCTTGTGCTCCGAACGACACTCCTGAAAATCGAGCAAAAAACAGACGAACGGAGCTGATTATTACAAAAAAATAGCCAAGATGCAGCATTTTTTTCATGAAACATGCTTGTATTTCTCGAAAACTCCGTATTATTGCATGCGATTTTGAAAGAGAGACATCATTCATAATCAGAATCGAAATCCAATTATCATTGAAACAAAAATTTTCATACAAGTTTATTAATTAGTTATATCTGCATAAGCATTTATACATAATTCATTATTTAATCAAATCAAATTATGAAATCGGAAAACCTAAACGAAACCGAACAAAAGCCAGAAGGTGTACAAAAAAACGAATCTGCACCTAAAGAAAAAAGAGCAAAAAGACCTCGCAAGGTCATAAAAGCAGAACCTATATTAGAAGAACCAAAACAAACTGAAATTTTCTCATCGGAAAGCGATGTACAAGAAAAGCCATCCGTTTCGAAAGATGAACAACCGACAGAAGTTGAAATACAAAAACAAAATGAAAACGATACAGTAAAAACTCAGCAACCACAACCAGTTCAACAACCACAGAAAACATTTCACGAATTTGACGGAATAATTTCTGGTTGTGGTGTACTTGAAATAATGCAAGACGGACACGGTTACTTAAAATCAAGCGATTACAACTATTTGAACTCGCCCGATGATATTTACGTAAGTCAATCTCAGATTAAACTATTCGGACTAAAAACTGGCGATACTGTCGAAGGACCTATTCGTCCGCCGAAAGAAGGCGAAAAATATTTTCCTTTGGTAAAGGTTGAAAAAATCAACGGAAGACACCCCGACGAAGTTCGCGACCGTGTTCATTTCGACCACCTTACGCCGTTGTTTCCTGATGAAAAATTCAATTTGACAGGAAATGGTCACAACGATCTTTCAACACGTGTAATCGACTTGTTCACCCCTATCGGTAAAGGTCAGCGCGGTTTGATTGTCGCTCAACCAAAAACTGGTAAGACAACTCTGTTGAAGAACATTGCAAACGCAATTGCCGATAATCATCCTGAAGTTTATTTGTTGATTTTGTTGATAGACGAACGTCCAGAGGAAGTAACCGATATGAAACGAAGCGTTCGCGCCGAAGTAATTTCATCGACTTTCGACGAACCGTCTGACCGACATGTAAAAATTGCAAACATCGTGCTTGAAAAAGCAAAACGTCTTGTTGAATGTGGTCACGATGTTTGTATTCTACTTGATTCCATCACTCGATTGGCACGTGCATTCAACATGGCACAACCAGCTTCGGGAAAAATTCTTTCGGGCGGTGTCGACGCAAATGCTCTGCACAAACCGAAACGATTCTTTGGTGCTGCACGAAACATCGAAAACGGCGGTTCTTTGACAATCATTGCAACTGCATTGACAGAAACAGGTTCAAAAATGGACGATGTAATTTTCGAAGAGTTCAAGGGAACAGGAAATATGGAATTGCAATTGGATAGAAAAATTTCGAACAAACGCATCTACCCTGCCGTTGATGTTAATTTGTCAAGTACCCGTCGTGATGATTTATTGGTTGACAAAACGCGCTTGAACAAATGTTGGGTTTTGCGAAAATTCTTATCCGACATGACTGCCGTAGAAGCAATGGAATTCCTCAGTCAACGTATGCCGCTGACAAAAAATAACGACGAATTCCTTATTTCTATGGAAGGATAACATTAAAAACAATGGACAACAGAAAACAAATTTTGCAAACGATACAAGAACTCTCATCGCCCGAGTCGTACAATTTAGTGTATCACAAATCGAACGGTGACGTGCCAATGCCGTCGGTCAACGCATTGGCCAAAATCGTAGAAACCATTCAAGAAATTATCTTTCCTGGTTATTTCGGTCGCGACGTGGTTTGTGCCAACACAATTGAATTCTACACGGGCGTAAACGTCGATAAACTGTTTGCCATGCTTACGCAACAGATTCATCGAGGTTTGATGTTCGACAGCAAAGATTTGACAAAAGAAGAATCCGAAAAAATGGCGGAAGACATTGCCGTGGCATTCATCAAACGTCTACCCTACATCCGTCACATGCTCTCGCTTGACATTCAAGCGGCATATAACGGCGACCCAGCCGCAAAATCATTCGGAGAAATCATTTTCTGTTACCCTGTGATAAAAACGTTGTTGCATTATCGCACTGCTCACGAACTTTTGTTGCTCAACGTTCCACTAATTCCACGTATTATAACAGAAATGGCTCATTCTGCAACAGGAATCGACATTCACCCTGCCGCACAAATCGGCGAATATTTTACCATCGACCACGGCACGGGCGTTGTGATTGGAGCGACTTGTATCATTGGCAATCATGTACAATTGTATCAAGGTGTTACACTCGGTGCAAAGAATTTCCCACTTGACGAAAACGGCAACCCAATCAAGGGTATTCCACGCCATCCAATAGTTGATGACGATGTGATTATCTACTCTAACGCAACATTGCTTGGAAGAATAACCATAGGCAAAGGTGCCGTGATTGGTGCAAACGTGTGGGTCACGCACGATGTGGAACCAAAAGCAAAAGTATTGGAACGAAAATTATAATGCTACAAACGTGCATTTGCCAACACTTCAATGCCGTAATATAAAAATCTTCAATACAATATTTTACACTTCATTTGTGTAATTCAATTGCGAAAATCCCCATTTTTAGGGATTGTACATCTTTTCTGTTTCGCATTCCTTTGCGACACAAAAAAGGAAATATGAACAGAACGGTATTGTATATCTTTTTACTTTGTTGTTCATCGGCTATGGCTCAAGTTGACGCTTATAGCGGTGCCACAAAACCTGTCACCGACACGACAAAGAAATCTTCAGAAATAAAGAAAACACACAACGATGATTTTGAATCGTTCCGCTTTGGCGGCTACGGCGAAATGCTTGCAAGATTTATGGACTACGGCATCAACCGCTTCTACGGCGGAAACGACGGTAATGCAAAAACAACGCGTCGCTCGGTTTCCATCCCCCGTTTTGTACTCGCGTTTGATTATAAATTCAACGATAAATGGGAACTCGGCTCCGAAATAGAATTTGAAGCTGGCGGCACGGGACAAGCCGTTGAATTGGAAAATTCCGAGAATGGTGAATACGAAACTGAGATTGAAAAAGGCGGCGAAGTGGCATTGGAACAATTCCACATAACTCGTCATATTGTACCGGCGTTCAACGTACGTGCAGGACATATCATCGTTCCCGTTGGCTTAACGAACTACAGCCACGAGCCCATCAATTTCCTTGGAACTTCGCGTCCTGAAGGCGAAACGACCATAATTCCGTGTACGTGGCACGAAACAGGCATCTGTTTTTTGGGCGAATTCGGGAAAAATGCTGCAACATTCGACTACGAAGCTATGATTGTTGCAGGTCTGAACGCCAACGGATTCGACCGTAATTCGTGGGTGGCAAGCGGAAAACAAGGTCTTTTTGAAGAAGATAACTTCAACTCTCCCGCATACGTAGTCCGCCTGAATTGGAAAGGCATTGAAGGGCTACGGATTGGCGGAAGCATATATTATTGTAACAGCACAGGTTCAAATTCCGACAAGGAACAAACATACGCCGCCGTTGACAATACATCGCTGCTGATTTGGAACGCCGATGCACAAATTAAAAATAAGTTCGTGGTTGCACGTGCCAACGTGCTGATGGGAAATCTTGATGGTTCGGAAGCAATTACTGGTAAAAATGCAAAACTGTCGAACAAATCGCCATACTCGCGCACGGGAGCTGTGGCAAAACAAGCCGTGGCATACGGTGCGGAATGTGGAATCCACGTAAACAGCTTTTTCAACAAAAACGTGCCAGCACTTACGCCGTTTGTCCGTTACGAATACTACAATCCACAAGAAGAAGGCGAAGGTTCGCAGACAATGGACGCTCGTTGCCAAGTAAGCAAATGGACATTCGGTTTGAATTGGAATCCACTGCCGAATTTAGTCGTGAAAGCCGACTACACCACTCGCCAAATCGGAACAAACAATCCGTTTGAAAAAGGCACATACAACAGCGAAAACGAATTTGCCGTCGGTTTAGCGTATGTGGGTTGGTATGTAAAGAAAAAATAGTATTTAAACATGGACTACAAATCATACTCCTATCCTGAATTTGGCGCCGTTGCCGAGGTTTCAACATTCAAACCGCAAAACGGTATTGCTGAGCACAATATTATGTTGCACACATCAAAACACGAAATGTCGTTCCGTGAGCAATTGGAATCGCTTCACAACGCTTTGGCGGTGATGGAAGACACGTTGTGGGAAAATCATGCAAGAGCAGTAATGAAACGGTATTTTCTGAGCGATGCGTCGAACCAGACGGCAATGGTCGAGGAAATGCTGTCGAATTTCTCGCCGTGCGCAGTGTCGATTGTACAACAGCCACCGCTCGACGGCACCAAAGTCGCTTTGTGGGTATATTTGCAGGAAGGTATTCCTGTTCCGCAACGCAACGGAAACGGCACATTTTCGTACAAACACAACGATATAACCCATTATTGGACCGCATACCGCCACACTTCGGGCGGAAATTCCGAGCAACAGACACGCTATTTATTGGAGGGCTACGAAGAAGACCTGATTTCGCACAAGTGCAACATTGCCGACAACTGCGTCCGCACGTGGTTTTTCGTCCGTGACGTTGACACGAACTACGCCGGCGTGGTGCGTGGACGACGCGACAATTTCGAACAAGTTGGGCTTACCCAAGACACGCATTATATTGCCAGCACAGGAATTCAGGGCTCACATGCCGAAGGCACGGTAAAAGTTCTTCTTGACGCCTATGCAGTGAAAGGGATACAGAAAGGACAAATGTCGTATTTGTATGCCCCCACCCACTTGAACCCGACCTACGAATACGGTGTAACCTTTGAACGCGGCGTTTGTATGGAATACGGCGACCGTCGGCAGCTGTTCGTCAGCGGCACCGCCAGCATCGACAACAAAGGGAACGTGGTCCACGTGGGCGACATACGCAATCAGACGCTGCGAATGTGGGAAAACGTGGGCAAACTATTGGAAGAGAAAGAACAGACTATGGACGACATTGCACAAATGATTGTGTATCTGCGTGATGTGGCTGATTATTCCTTGGTGAAGTCGATGTACGACGAACGTTTCCCCGAAACGCCCAAAGTGATTGTACTCGCTCCCGTGTGCCGTCCCGCTTGGTTGATTGAAATGGAATGTATTAGTTTGAAAGAATATAGTAACTCGGGATATAAGAATCTGTAAATACGTAGCACTTGCCCACTACTACTTTGTCTTAACCTTCTTCAGTTGTTTCATGTCAAAATAAAAATCCTGATTCAACGACCAAACCTTATTATCAAGAACGAAAATTCCGCCTTCGGTCGTAATCGGCAATATTTTTGTTTCTTTCGGCTGCGACGGATTGGAAACAACAACAGGCATGACAAAATTGTCTTCAACATTTGTCCACCTACAATATAAGTACAATACCTCGTTCCCCAATTGGCCACCAGTATCGGAAGACATATTTTTTATTGGATATTTGTATTTATGTAATTTTTTTGTTGGAATGACTGCCAATTCCAATGTAGGAGCCTCCGCACGATACAAATAGTGATTGAAGTACCACAAATAATCCTTCCCCGTTTTTTCGTTCACAAAATCAATAAAATCTTTCACAGTAACAACCGTGTATTTACGAGATTGATAATAAGATTTGACTATGTCAAAAAACAAGGTATCGTTGTCCAACAAATAACGTAATCCTTTCAGGCACCAAGCGCCTTTTACATACGGGTCAATATCGTGATAATCCCAGAAATTCACATCACGGGGACCGACAACCGGACGGATGTCGCTAATAGTACGTTGCCACATATCGGCATACATTTGTGCCGTGTCCTGACCAAATTTTCGTTCCACATATAAAAACTCGGAATACATTGCAAATCCTTCGTGGATGAACACATCGGCATAATCGTCAACGGAAATGGCATTGCCCCACCATTCGTGAGCCGTTTCGTGGACAATAATGTAATCCATTGGCAAACCTTTGAAGTTTTTAAATCCATTCCCGTATGCTATTGCCGTCTGGTGCTCCATGCCTTCGTATGGACTTTCAATCAATTTGTAGCCCTCGTTCGCCCACGGATACGGACCATATACTTCTTCGTAGAACGAGATTACATCTTTTGCTTGTTCAAACGAAACTCGCGCTTTCTCCTCGTCTTCGGCGAACACATAATAATTCAAAGGAAATTTTGCCTCAACTCCCTGGTATTCTTCACCAAAATGGATAAAATCACCAATGTAGAACGTCATATTATAGGAATTGATGGGATAATTTGTCTGCCATGTCCACAACTCTCGATTTTCGACAGTTTCATGCGAAACAAACGAACCGTTTGAAACAGCAGTCAAACCTTCTGGCGTGGAAATCCGCATTCTCATCCCCTGTTCCGGCTCGTCTGACAAATGGTCTTTGCACGGAATCCAGCAACTTGCGCCAAGTGTTTCGCACGTCACGCCGCACCATGGTTTTCCCGACGGCGACGTTTTCCACACCATACCCCCCTCCCACGGCGGACGAACCGCTTCGACAGGAATTCCACCATAGCGACACGTCAAACGATGTTCATTCGTCACTGAGAAAATTTCTGGAAGTATGATAAACACTGCGTTGTATTCACGAGTATAGTTTTCAATTACCACACCATCAATGGCTATGTCGTCTATTTTCAATCTTGACGCCAAATCAATCTGCATGACTTTTTGCGTAGAATCCACATACAAAAAATCCATAGAAACTTCACCAACAATAGATTTTGTTTCTGGAAATACATCAACGGAGATGTCGTAAAAACGCACGTCGTAACAAGCACGAGAAGGCATAAGTGTTCCGTGCAAACTATCTGCGCGAGTAAATTTTGGATACGGATTATCCTTTCCCGATGGATTTTTTGCATTAACTACAGTGGCACACAGGAAAAACGACAGAATCAGTATGTTAAATATTTTTTTCATTAAAAAGTATAGCCTATCCCCAGAGTAACACTTCTGTCATACAAATCGAATCCCGCAAGCATTGAGAAATTTTTATCTGTCACATACATTCCGCCCACAGCCAAATTAAACCAAATTCCGTTGTTTGGCACCGTATAGCGATAATTATCTTCCACCTCATTGTCGAAATGTGTCTGTTTGACAACCGTACCGACCGCACCGTACACAAACCAATTTCTAGTAAAACCACGTGCCACGCCTACATTGAAAATTGTCGATGTAAAAGAAACTTTTTTCTCCCGCGTGCCTTCACCATAACATTCCACACCCGAAATCACATAATAACGGCTAAAATTCGTCTTTGCTTCAAAATAATACGAAACTCTATTTTCGTTATTGTGAATCATGACAACTGCACCTGTTTGGAACGATGGCACATTGACAATCGGCAAAATTGTCATCCGTTTGTTTCGTTGATAAAAATTTTTCGCCAACGTATCCTGAGAGTCGTCAGTGAAGAAATTCTCCTGAGCCGTTGCCAGTTGGGCAAGGCCAAGAAATAATAACAATATCAAAAACAACCGTTGTTTCATAAGGCAAACTTAAGAAATTTTTAAGAAAGAATGTCACGATTGTAATTTCTCACGAATAATTTCCGCTGGGATATCAAGTTCGTATTTGCCGCCCGAATACAAAAGAATCAAGTGAATCGTCAATTCAGTGACAATCTGTTCAAAGATTTCTTTGGGAATATCGAACGTAAAACGCGCCATATCAAGACATTCGCCTTCATATATCGGCGTTTTTCCCGTTGCTGAAAGCTTTACTTTGTTCCGTTCAATAACCGTGTATGAAATATTTTCCACATCGTCCCACGTTATGTTCAATTTTTCCAACTCGGGACACGACATATACACGTTCAATTTATAGGAACTTTCGGGCACGGCACCTTCGTTTGCAATTTGTGCCAAGAAATGGAACGATTTTGTCTTATCGTTTTCTTGAAATTCACCTATGTAATAACCTTGAATGAGCAGTTTACTCCTACTTTTTCGGTTATACAAATCGCGGATTTCGTATTCTTCCATGGGAACGGCTTCGAAATTGTAGCGACGATAAAATTTCTTGTCCTTGCTCATATGCGGAGTGTCGTAACTTTTGGGAATTTTCACCACATAAATCGACTGCTCCACATTACCATCTTTCCGTATAGGATATATTCTTAAACCTTTGATTTTCTGTTGAATGCCAGAATTCAGAACTTGTTCTATCCATTCTTTTGTAAACACATTTCCATCGATGAACGACAATGCACAAGCCTTGTGATTTTGTTCGCTCAAGCCATACACAATAATTCCGCCGTCGGCATTGGCGAAAGCTGCGACATCCTTAGTCATTTCGGCTTTTTTGCTGTCCCATTTACCCAATGCTCCCGCCGACTTAAATTCAAGATGGACAGACTCTTCAACTTCGTTGTCAATTAAATCCTGAATATCGCGGATTGTATAGATGTCTTTTGAAAAGAAGTCGTTCATAATCTTTTATTTACGAGCGAATTTCACCGCCGCCAAGAAATGTATTCACTATTATGTGCAAGCGGCTATTTGTTGCTGACGGATAAATATTTTTTCTTTTATCGGCAAAACCTCCAAGAAATCCGTTAGAACTAATTTCTACCGACCAATCATTTGGAATATAGAGTGTTACACCTCCTACATGCACATTTACATTTAACGAAACTGTTCCTTCTGCCAACGTAGTATTCCGCAAATCAAGTTCCAATCCTCCGCAGTTTACGTTTATTTCGCCACCTTTGAACACAGGTTCGTTAAAAATCTGTTTTTCGCCGTGTAAGCCCACGCGACAGTCTATTTTCCCCGATTCATCGAACGTTACTTCTGCATCCTGTAGTGTCTCATTAGCATGTTTGTGTTCTGATGTTACCGAGACAGGCGTTTTGCGGAACAAAACCAACAAAATGCCATAATAAATCATAAACAACGGCCACCACTTTCCGCAAAACCCCGCTGGAACGACATCGTATGGCAACAAAGGCAAAATGAAAAAAACACCGATACCTAAGATAAGCAATCCTGTTAGAAATCGTTTGTAACATAAATACAACAATCCCACAATCACACAAATCATAGGAATCGACAAAACCGCCTCACGCCACACGCCAAGAATGTCAATGTCAAGTTTTGCATACAAAAACATCAATCCAATAATGATAAAAGCAATGCCGAAAAACAGCCGTCCGTTATTAGTTCGTTTCTCTTTCATATTTTTTTTGTTTTAATCGTGATGATAAGGCAATTCATTTATTATTGTGAAAGCCCTATATAATTGTTCAACCACAAATATACGAATCATTTGGTGAGAAAACGTCATTTGGGAAAATGAAATTTTATTTGGCACCGCAGCATACACCTCCGGCGAAAAGCCATAAGGTCCTCCTATCACAAAACACAAGTCGCGGGAATTGTCCTTGTTCGTCTCAATTATTTTTGAAAATTGACGCGAAGTATATTCCTTCCCGTTTTCGTCTAACAAGAAGACCGTGGCGTTCTGTGGTAATTTTGCAAGAATCGCCTGTCCTTCTTTTTTCTTAATTTCATCGAAACTCGTCTTACTCGAAGATTTACATTCGGGTATTTCTACGATTGAGAATTGGCAATAATGCTTCAGCCGGTCAGTATATTCCTTGATTCCTTCCGACAAAAACGACGCATTTGTCTTTGCCACCCAAATAAGTGTAATCTTCATTATTCTTTATGACCGCCAAATGAATACGAAAGCCCTATCAGGAAAGGTGCCTGTTGCGTGCAGTAATCCATGAAAAATTCTTCCATGCCAAGAAAATTATTCACATCGAGAAATATCTGCAAAGCACTTGTATACGTATATTTTGCATGTAATCCCAAGTTGATGTTTGTCAAAATTGCAATATCGCCATGACCTTGACTTTGATACAACATAGTTGACAACTTCGGAGCAATCGTCAGTTTTGTTTTGTTCGATTTATTGTTGACTATGGATATTTCTGGTGAAAATCTCAAGTCAAAGATTGGTTTGAACCAAGGATGATTGATTTTGTCCAACATCCAATGATAATAATCCATTTCTATCTCAAAATTCAATTTACGAAACAAAAAGCCTACGTCACCGTGAAATTTCAGCAAATTTGCATCATCGTATATTGCTGAATATGTAGTATTTATTTCATCAAGCGTCAAAGAATTCTTGGCTGGCGGAGTTGCCGAATATGCATAATCTTCACAAGTATTTGCTCGCCAGAAATACATGTCGTCGTATGCTCTAAATGTGAGTGCGACATTATATGTGACTAATTTTTTCAAACGACCGTCAACACCTAAATCAAAACCAATTTTGTTAATCGTTGGCCGAATCATGACATAATCAGCAACATACGGATTTTCCAAGAACATTTCCTTCATTGAAAACAAGTCTGCATTTCCGTACACATTAACAAACGGTATCATTTTCAACTTTGGAATTGAATACGTAAAGCGTAAATCAGGGAAAATTTTAACTGAGTTGATTCCCCCTAACAACGGTGACAATTGCACACCTGCCTGCAAGTTCCAATAGCCCGAACCAACACGTACATACGGCTTAGCACGCAATACGCTTTGAAATGAACCCATCAGACTGTCAGTCGGTTCAAAATTTAAAACACTTGCTTCGTAATCGGCTTCGGCACCGAAAAACACATCGCCCAATTTTCTACCGACACTTCCCGACAAATCAAATAAATTTTCGACACAATTTGGATTCATAGCAAACGTCAAATCGTAGTCGAAATTAGCAGAATACTGAAGTGCATCAACATCGGAATCGGTCGACACAAGACCGCCGTTTGCATTCAATCCGACGAGAGGACGGCGGATAGATTTTTTTATATCGTCGGTCAATTCGAGATATTGGTCCGCAGCCGTGTCGTAGCCATATCGCAGTACGCTTCTATACTGAGGTTTAATAGAAGCATACACGGTCATATTCTCGAAAAAACGTTTCCAATAAGCCGAAAAATAATCCACACTATAGCCAGCTGGTACTTTTCTGTCTTGCAACATTTTAACTTTCCCATACGACCCATAATGGTAAAATTCCACACCCGACTGACGAAGTCGCGAACGTTCCGTCATAAAACGCAAGGCGAACAAACTTGACCAATAATTGCCCAAACCAGCAACGAGTTCTCCCCTATATAATTCCTGCAATTTATCGCCTTTTACGCTGACGGCTTTGAGCGGAATAATATGATAATCAGTCTTTAACGGAGAAGTTGAAATGTCATATTTTAAATTCACATCGAAATCAAGCGTGTCGTACACCTGCGGATTAACCGATATGCGGCTTGCATCGGAAATCTGTGGTTTGTATTCGGAATAAACTTGAATAGTCTTCTGCAATTCGGTGTTTTCGTCAGTCTGAGCCGACAAACCGAGCGGAATAGCAATTGCCATGCCTGCAAGTAACTTTGTAATCAAATTATATTTCATAATCTACAATCTTATTCTTGACAAAAATTATTCATTCTTTCCTTCCATGTCGAGTTCTACAGAATGTGTCTCCTGAGCCTTAGCAGCCATTTCCATGTCGGTAATTTCGTCTAACGTATCGTTGACCTCGGCAATAATTCCATCATCTTGTATTTTATAGTGTTGCAAGACATTCTGCAATGTATAACGCGCCTGGAACAATTCATTCCGTGCCATGAAAATTCGTGCCCATAAAATATAAGACTTTCCTAACCAATACTGGTGCGAAGAACTTTTTTCCAGAAAATCGAGAATTTCTTTTTCTGCTTCAGCATAGTTTTTCTGGTCAAACAAAATAGAAGCGACACGGTATTTTGCTTCAGAACCTTCGGCGGTTACATATTCGAGAGCGACGGTACGATATTTTATCAAAGCGTTTGTTGTATCGCCCAATGAATCGTAAGCCATTGCAGAACACATATTTGCCCAACGTTTGTCGTTGTCGGTGACTTTTTCCGTAACTATGAAGTTTTCAACCACGTCAACCAATTTCTGATATTCTTTCATTTTAGAATACGCCTCTACTTGCGATTTACGTGCATATAGCACGTTAGGTTTCTGTTCCGCAGTTGTTTCTAATTGAATCAAATACGGAACCGCCTTATCATATTGGGAATAATTCATCAACACTTGCGAAGCAAACACCAACGACTGCTCTGTAAATTCATTTTTCGGTTGCTGAACAACATATTCAAAATGTGGCATTGCATCGGTTTGGTGTCCTCTATTGAAAAGACATTCACCTAAATAATAATGTACATTGATTTTGAAAAATCCGTCTCCATATTTTTGTAAATAATTCTTATACAAGGTAATAGCCTTATCATATTGTTCATCGGAATATACGTCCATTGCACTTTCATAACTCAACGAATCAAGATGAGCCTCGGTGATGTCGTTGTAACCGCCAATTTGTTTCAAATAACTTGAGAATTCATCAATATCGTTTTTCTTACGATAGATATTTTGAATCATGCTCAATGCCGTGACAGATTCCTGCGAACCTGGATATTGTTCTACAATGCCTTTGTACATAGCCAAAGCCTTGTCGATATTTTTCTCGTTGTATTCCAACAAAGCATATTGCAAAAGAGCCTTTTTCACGTAAGAACTTGATTTATAATTATCTATAATATTTTTATAGTTACTGATAGCCTTGTCATTCTGACCAAGTTTCATATACGCTTCGGCTTGTTCGTAGAGTGCATCGTCGTAATATGCAGAATTGACGTATTTATTCATAAATGCAGAAAGCGTCTCAACCTTTGACTTCTGATTTCCATCAAGACCTAAGCAGAATGCCTTTTGGAACATGGCATATTCTACGTCGAACCGACCTATTTCCACTGCCTGACCATAATATTTCACCGCAGAAGTAAATTCTTTCTGCATATAATAACTATCGCCAAGACGAATCAATGCATCGGTGTAAATATCTGATTTCTTGTCTTTTGCCATATCAACATATTTACGATACCACACGGCGGCAGGCTGATAATTTTCTGTCTCGAAATATGTATATGCAATATTATAATGACTTCGTTCGTATTCCTGCGTACCAAACGCACCTTGCATTACGATAAATTCTTTATACAATCGTTGAGCCTCGTCATATTTTCCTAATTTGTAATTTGATTCCGCCTTCCAATATGTACAATACGAATTTATTGTTCGATCATATATGCCATAATTCATTGATTTATCAAGCATTGCTATTGCAGCTTGGTAATCAAGATTATTGAATAGCTCCAAGCCTCTGTAATATGCAATTTGTTGATATGCCATTTTCAAATCGCTCGTCAGCGTACCAATGTTTTCCAAGGATTTAAGAGCTTCCCCATAATTTTTTGACGACATGAAAATCTTGACCATCAAACCGTTAGCTTCATCTTTATATTTCGATTTCGGATATGTTTGTAAGAAATTCTGCATGGCGACAATCGCCTCATTGAACGGAGCAAAAGACAATTCATACGTAAGTTTTGCATAACAAAACATTGCACTTTCCTTAATTTCAGGAAAGACATTATAGTTCATGCAGGCATAAAAAACATTACGGGCTTTTTCCTTAGCCCCAAGTTTCATATAGCAGTCCGCCATGTGATAATAGGCATTTTGAGCGACCGTGTCGTTTTCGGACGTAACCATCTGAAACTTGTCTACAGCATTCTGATATTCGCCCAGACGGTAATACAACTGCCCCATTTCGTAGTATTCAATCTTTGTCGGCGCCGGTGCCGATTCAAAATATTTTTCATAATACGGCAGTGCTTTTTGATACTGCATTGTCTTGTAATATGCACCAGCCATCACACGGTACACGTCGCCCAAATACTTCGGATTTATTGTCGTTTCAACCTTTTTCCCATATTGAATCAGACGGTCGTAGTCTTCGTTGAGATAATAAATCTGACAAATATACGGAGCAACCACGGGCGAAAACATCGAAGAATCTGCAAGACGTTCAAACCCAGCCATTGCCGTTTCGTAGTTGCCATCGACATATTCAATGTAAGAATAATAGAACAACGCATTTTCGGAATAAGCCGAATACGAAGCATCTTTCACTTCGCGGAACAATGGTTTTGCTTGTTCGTAATACGAAGATTTTTTTGCATAAATAGATTGTTCAGCATTCTCGCCATTTGCATTGGACAATTCCTCCATTTTGTAATACGAATATGCCTTTTTATAAAACAACTCCATTACTTCGCTATCGGTAAAACGCTGTAAATCTGTTCTTTCGTACGCAAACAAGGCTTCTTTGTATTTCTGTTCGTGGAACTGATAATTTCCCAATTCAAAATATGCTCTATAAGCACGTGGATACTCAGGAAATCGATCAATGAAATTCAGCATGGCTGATTCACCATCGGGATTAAACAGACGAAGTGCACAGACTGCCGAATAATATTCCGCATCAATAATTTGTTCTCTTGAAAAAAAATCGGGCGATTTCTGTATGGCAATAAAATGTTGCTGTGCCGCACTATATTTTTGGTTCTGAAACAAATCGAGAGCTAAAGAAAAATCATTTCTATTCAATTCGTTTCTCTGTGCCGACGCAATGACGGAACAGCCCACGAACACGAACATCAAAAGGGTTTTTATCTTGTTCATAATACTATACACTATAACGCACAAATTTGAGCAAAAAAAATCGCAGAAAACTCACCCTCGTCGGTAAGTTTTCAAAAACTTATAAACTCCCCTATTTGTGAATTATATCTCTATCACCCTCGGTTTGAACGTCAGCCCATAACGGTGCGTCGAGATAGAGCCGTTTGAGAACACAATATCGTGCTGGCGGACTATGCCGTTTGCACAGTGGATATGTCCGAACAAATGCAACTTGGGCTTTATTTCCAAAACTTTCTCCAAAAGTTGTTCGCTGCCATAGTGAATATCATCGTCCAAATCCAAAATCCCCTTTGGCGGTTGATGAGTAATCAGCACGTCGGTGTCGGAAGGAATGGCGGCAATCACCCGTTTGTCCTCGCCAGTAATGTCGTATTCCATAAACATGGGAACGCCGTAGAACTTCACGCCGTCGATTGTCACACCCGAATTTTGAAGGAAATACACGTTTTCGTCAAGACCATCTATATTACTGTCAAACAATAGATTATCGTGATTGCCCGCAATGAAAATCTTGTATTCGTACGGCAAATCGCAGAACCAATTTATGAAATCGAACAATTCATTTTCGGTACTGGCAAGACTCATATCCCCCGAGTGGACAATTACGTCCGCTTCAGGTAAATCACGCAAATCCTTGTGAAGATTGTGCGTATCGGAAATGTGAAGGATTCTCATAAGTTAATTCAAATTCCAGTAAAATCAGATAATGGACGTATTTTAGCACGAAAAGTATTCAAATGTTGCTTTATTTGAAGTTGCTTGCTATATTCTATAGGACTGTTTTCAAATGGAATCACTATGTAATATAACGCATGCTCAGGATTGAAACCCCTAGATATGAGGGTCTCCTTAGACCAAATTTGAAATGAACCTTCTTTTCCTTTTTTTATACGAAATAGTTGAGCATCCTCGCCATTGGTATGCAAAAGAACGTAGTGCATTCTTTCAAATCCGGGCGTTACTTGTAAAGAGCCCTTGGAATCTCCTGCTCGTAAATAGCAAAGGCCTTTTTCAATCATCATTTCACGCAACTCTTTACGAGCATGATTAACTAACACCATTGTTTCGTTTGGAACCTCAGACATCTTTTTGAGCAATTTTACAGCTATCTTTTTATCCTCAATTTCTTGACGACGACGCTGTCCTAACTCTATGAATTGCTTTTCTTGGTCTATTCCTATAAAATTTCTTTCTAACAAGTTTGCTGCAATACCTGTAGTACAACTCCCAGCAAACGGATCTAAAATCGTATCTCCTTTGTTGGTAGAAGCAAGAATAATTCTATACAGTAACCGTAGCGGTTTTTGTGTAGGATGTTTGCCACACGTTTTTTCCCATTTACCAACGGACGGGATTCTCCAAACATCTGTCATTTGTTTTCCTCCATTGAGTTCTTTCATAACATCGTAGTTGAACTTATGAGGAATTTTTGGAGATTTACGTGCCCAGATAATCAATTCCGTCGAAAAGTTAAAATAGCGACACGAAAGATTTGGCGGCGGATCAGTTTTCTGCCAAGTAATGATGTTCAGTATTTTGTAACCACACTCTTGCAAACACCTTTGAACCACAAAAATATTGTGATACGTGCCTGAAATCCAAATAGTTCCATTATCTTTGAGTTTTGGACGACAAAGTTCTAACCATTTACGATTGAAATTGTAAATGTGTTCGGGCGTCCCACCTTTGTCCCAATCGCCTTTGTCAACACAAACCTGTTTGCCACTCTGGACGCTTATTCCTCCGTTGGAAAGGAAATACGGCGGGTCGGCAAAGATGGCATCGAGGGAATTATCAGGTAGTTGCGGAATAATGTCGATGCAGTCGGCAAGGTGGAGAGTGAAGTTTGGAAATGTCTGCACTTTTCACAATGATTTTAATAATTCGACATAGCCTGACCAAGATTTAAAACGACCTTCGCCGTTGGGATAATTGACATCTTCTTGTCCCCAAATCCATTTGTAAGCCTTAATCAACACTTCGGGTTTTTCACCTGTTTGAAATGATAACGAACGAATATCTTCAATAAAATCCATTGGTTCTTCACCGTTTAATGTCCGTTCAAGCAAAGAGATAAACTTCTTGCCCTCTTCTTTGTTTTCTTGACATTTGGCTTCTACATCCTCAAAAATTTGCTTATGTGTTATCTGCCAAAGCGTTTCGTCTGTTGGATTGAAGATAAATACTAAAATATCCTCTTTTTGGGGTTGTCCAAAAACACGCTTTCCGCCCGGCTTGGTGATAACTATTTTGCGACCGTCATCACATTGCTCTACTTCATAGCCACGGTATTCTATACCAATCAATTGGGCAGCAAAATCTTGACGATTGGTATTTCTTATACTCAATGCCTTCAAGTCAATTTTATGAGGATAAATATTTTTAGCCATTTTATTTGATTTCGTTTATAAAGTTAACAATATCCGTCAAGTTGTAAACACGCGGAATGATACTGTACGCTTCTTGAAGTTTGTTTTTGGCTGATTTCCAACCTATTCCGTCAGTAATCCAAACGAACTCAAACCCCTTGACAGAGTTGATTTTTGGTGCTATATCAGAATATGACCTCGCAACTTCATTGAGTTTTGAACCACCGCCACTGTAAAAATTCACCTCAATTAAATATGTTTTGTTGGGCTTTTCAATCACAAAATCAAAACGTTTTTCATCGTCGCCGAGAACATCTGTAATTGCTTGCCATTCAGAGGAATAAATTTCTTGACGATATTTTATGTTGTTATCTTTAAATATCTGAGCCACAGTATTTTCCATAATATGACCGCTACGATTTTTGCGAGCATTTGTGTCCAATCCAGTTTCAATTCCAAAGACATAATCGACAAGGTCTTTGATTGAGCGTTTTCTGAACAAATCAGCCAATCCAGTGCTTTCCAAAAATTCAATAACTCTGTCAATTGAACCGAAAAAGGTTTTAATTTCAACTATATTATTGAGCGTGTCAAGCACCTTTTTGCTGCCCTCATCCCTTACGGCAATCAAAATTGGCAGTACAGAAAACGCCGTTTTGTCCCTGTTCCAAATAGTTTCAACGGACTTCCTCAAATCGGAAGTTCCAATCAAACTATTTAGCATACAAAGACTTAACTTAATGTCGTCAACATTTCTACCTATTTTTTCAAAGTCGCAGAAGAAATCCAATGTTTGATTGGTTTCTCTTAATTGAGATATAAATGTCTTAAAATCTTGATCTGTATGTGCTGCCATATTATACTGCTTGTTTTAGTTTTGTTTCGGTATAGTTGTGTACAAGAATTTCTTGCAGTTTCCCACGCTTATTAGGGTTGGCATTCACCATTCGAGCCGCCCAAACACGGTCTATAGTATATGCAAGATACAAATCTTCAAAAAATGTATCTTTCAAAGGTGTGTTAAAGCAATCGGAATTACTTAACATAAACTTATATCCAGCATCAGTCACCTTGTCACAAAAGATTTTCAAACGCCGTTGAGCAAGGTCGTTGAATGCTTCTTTTGAGTAATCGTTGAAACTGCTTGTATTACTTAACGGACGATATGGTGGGTCAAAATAAAAAAAAGAATTTTCTTTTGCCTTTGATAATGTTTGTTGGTAATCTCCCGTCAGAATTTCAACTTTCTGCAATAATTCGCTGTCAGCATAAATAGTTACAGGATCACAAATTGTGGGTGTCTCGTATTTACCAAATGGAACATTGAATAATCCAGATTTATTAACCCTATAAAGACCATTGAAACACGTGCGATTTAGGAAAAAGAACAATGTTGTGTTACGAATTTCTTCCAAATTCTTTGTGTTGAATTCATCTCGCATCTTCATAAAAAGATCTTTACGCTCAATCCAATCTCGACAGGCATAATACTCTTTTTGAATCTCTTTCAATGAGTTAATTAGCATAGCAGGATTATCCCTTACCACTTTATAGCAAGTAGTGAGGTCTGCATTTATATCATTAATAATCGCTGATTTGATATTTGGGTATGTCTGCAACATATAGAAGAGCATGGCTCCTCCACCGACAAACGGTTCAATGTAAGTGACATTCTCCCATTGGTCAAAGTCAGCAGGAAGCAGTGCTTCGAGTTGGTCAATGAGTTGAGTTTTACCACCAACCCATTTGACAAATGGTTTCGCTTTCATTAATTTTTTTTTAGTATCCAAAATTAAGTTTTTTCTTGAAACAAAATACACAATGTTCAAAACTATTTTTTACCTCGGCTGCGTGTCGGAAATATGAAGGATTCTCATAATTTGCTATTTTCGTATTCGTCAAGTGCTTCTGCCATAAGTTTCCTGCCTATTTCGGAAATTTCCTTGCCTTTGGCGTATGCATTATTATAAGGAAGTGCGTCAAGGGGCATCTGCACCAGCACGTCAGGAGGACAATTTTCAATCATCATTTTTGCCACGACGTGGTTAGTAATTGAAAAACAGCGAGTTATGATGGAATAATAATTATCGTCCGCTTCAATGAAAACCCGTTGTTTTTCGCCTTCTTCTTTGAGCGTTTTTTGGCGGGAATTCATCTGCATACTGTATTTCAGGTAACTTTCGCCAAGACTGCCGGCTTCTTTTATTTTCTCGAGAAGCGTCTTGTTTTTGTTTTGTGCAACTTTCTCAATATTCAACAAGGAATCCTGGCTATATTCGTTCATATCCTTGTTTAACACGAACATTTCTTTTAGAAACTTGTTGATTCCCGTCGCATCGATTTCGTTCACATTGAAACCGACAAGAATGTCGCCTTCGGTACGGGCAACGCGGTTGAGCGGAATCGTGTTCACGAGCCCACCGTCAACCAACGTTCTGTGACCATATTTTACTGGACGGAAAGTTGTCGGAATCGAAATTGAAGCCCGTATGGCATCGAACAATTTCCCCTTTGTAAACACGATTTCCTCGCCAGTATATAAATCCGTCGCCACAGCCGTGTACGGGATGGGCAAATCTTCAATATTCACATCGGGGACAACCTCCATAATGGATTCCATAAGTCTGTCACCCTTAACAAGATAACTCTTGCTGATGGAAACATCGAGCAACGACAGAACCTTTTTGTTGTCGAGGGCGAACAACCATTCCTTGAACTCACGCATCTTTCCCGACGCGTACACGCCGCCAATCAACGAACCGATGGAACATCCCGCAACCGAGGTTATTGTGTAACCACGCCGTTCCAATTCTTCAATCGCCCCGATATAGGCAAAGCCCCGTGCTCCACCGCTCGACAATACCAACGCAACTTTTTTCATAGTCAAAATTTTCTCAAAGATATGAAAAATGCGTCCAAAACTTATTCCAACACATAACAAAATATACAAAAAGGCCTTGAAAACTTTTATTAAAAAAAAGAATAATCAAATCAGTTTTTCAATATCTTTGTTTGATAAATTTTATGAGATGAAAAAATTCAAATCTTTGTTGTCGCAAATGGCGAGAGTCGCCTTTGTAACATCTATCGCACTTGTTTCTGGAATAGTTTTTTACATTGTGTGGCAAATAAACCAACATAAAGAACTTGTTGAAATTACGCGAAATGAGCTACAAAATATGTCGGAGAAAGTATGGCATGCAAAATCAGGAAATTTCATAAACGCCGTGAGAGACAATTCGGCATGGGACGAAGTGGTTGATTACATCAGCCGCGATTACGAACCAAAAGATTCAGCATGGCTCGAAGACAATTTTGGCTACATGACCAACATGTACTCGGCCGCAATGATTGCCATGTACGATTCGGTCGGCCTACGCAAATATTTGAAAATAGAAAATGAATACAAAGATTTCACATTTTTCCCATTTAGTTTCAATACTTTTAAAGAAAGTTTCTCCGATACGGGACTTGTGAATTTCTACATTTATAATTCTGGGCGACTTATGGAATATTTTTGTTCGACCATCACCCCGTCGGCCGACAATGCTCACCGCCTGAAACCCAAAGGCTACATGCTTCTTGCCCGCGAAATAAATAAGGATTTACTCGAAGACTTTAGAATCTCGCTTGGAGCAATTTACACGGATATTACAACTGAAGAAAACGAAATGGACAAGCAACATTTTGCAAACGAAGGCTTCAATATAATTATCACCAAAGATTTGAATAATATCACACAAAACCGACAAGCAAGTATGAATACGGTGTTTGACAACAAAGTCGAAGAAAATTTTGCCAAAATGATACCCGTATTCGCAATTTTTATCCTCTTATGTATATTAGCCATTGGTGGCCTTATTTTATTCATGCACAAGAAAGTAATGTTACCTCTCAAAAAAATATCGCATTCTCTGGCGTCAAATACAGTTGAGGAATTGGCTTCAATTAAAGAAACTCCCGACGAAATGGGGCAAGTTGCCGAAATGCTTGAGAACTTCTATATTCAAAAAGAAGAACTTGCCGTTGCCAACAAGGAAATAACGGAATCTATCAACTATGCAAGCCGAATCCAAAAAGCTGCCGTAAGTTCTTTGGACGACGTTACAGCCATCTTCCCCGACAGCATGATTTACTACAAACCAAGAAATATTATTTCGGGTGACTGGTATGTCGTTGAAGAATTAGAAGGACTGAAAATTATTATCGAAGCTGACTGTACTGGTCACGGTGTTCCCGGCTCAATGCTCAGTATGATGGGTATAAGTTCTATCAAGGATATTATCAACAGCATGAAAATCTTGGGAGAAGAATTGCGGCCGTCAGCTATTCTAAATCGAATGCGTACGGTTGTGAAAACCATGCTGGCACAAAATTCCGAAGATGGACTTTCCATAAACGACGGTATGGATATGACGATTGGCATTATCAATCCCGAAACTAAGGTGATGAAATTTGCATCGGCAAACCAAACCGCCATCATTGTCCGCAACGGCACGACAATCAAAATCAAAGGAGACCGTATGCCAATTGGCAACTACATGGTTGAAGAAGATTTCAAAGATTTCGAAATGCAACTTGAAAGCGGTGATTCTTTATATTTCATGAGTGACGGTATTAAAGACCAAACTAATCCAGAAAGAGAGAAATTCAAAAATAAACGTCTCGAGGATTTTCTTATCGACAACGACAATCTTCCAATGTCGAAAATCGCTAAAAAGCTCGAAAAGACACTCGAAGATTGGCAAGGCAATTCCGAACAAGTCGACGACATGACGATGGTTGGAGTAAGAATACAATAAAAGTTCGTACATTTGTAAAAAAAAAGCAATGTGGCTTGATATAGTATATATACTTGTAGGTTTTGTCCTGCTTATAAAAGGGGGCGATTTTTTGGTCGAAGGTGCCGTCTCCATTGCAAAACGGGCAAACTTACCCCCTATGGTCATCGGTTTGACGATTGTTGGGTTCGGGACATCATCGCCCGAACTATTGGTAAGCATTCAGGCGGCACTCAGTGGCAGTTCGGGAATCGCCATCGGTAACGTGGTGGGGTCAAACATAGCCAACATTGCGTTAATACTTGGAATTGCGGCAATTGTAAAAGCCTGCACGGCAAAAAAAATGACACTAAAAGTTGATATGCCATTCATGCTTCTTGTGACTGCTTTATTTGTAACCATAGCCATGTCGGGTACGATTAGCAGACTTGCAGGAATACTCGGTTTCCTACTGTTATGTAGTTTCACAATTTGGGAAATCAAGACAAATCAGACCGAAGAAAATAATGAAGACGACAACGAACCGCCAATGGCAGTTTGGAAAGCTATAATTGTTATTATCTTGTCTTTTGCCGCACTTGTTTACGGTTCCGACAAATTAGTCGAAGGTGCCTCCGACATTGCCCGCATGTTGGGCGTGAGCGACAGAGTTATAGGTCTTACCATAGTTGCAGTCGGAACATCGCTGCCTGAATTGTTTTCATCGGTGGCGGCAGCACGGAAAGGACAGACTGATATGGCAATCGGAAACGTGGTGGGAAGTGCAATATTTAATTTACTCTGCGTAGTCGGGATTTCTGCTGCCATCTCTCCTATTTATAATACAAACGACGGATTTCTAACAGATTACATTTGCATGGTTGCTCTTTCTGGATTACTCTGGTTCTTTCTTTCCACAAAGAAAACCCTCGAACGCTGGGAAGGTATTGTTTTGGTGACAATTTATGTTGGGTATATTACGTATACGGTGATATAAAGAAATCTTGTCGAGGAAACCCTCGTATTTATCTAAAATTATGCTCACCCACTCCATTCTCGTGCATTTTTTATATTTTTGCATATAAATGTTTTATCAACATATTACGAGAAGACTTGTATGAATAATCAAGAAAAAACAGAAAAATTACTTGCCATGCGCGACGAAGCCCTTGCCGGAGGCGGACAAAAGGCTATTGAAACGCAACATGGCAAAGGTAAATATACCGCCCGTGAACGTATTGAAATGTTGCTTGACGAAGGCAGTTTCGAAGAAATTGACATGTTTGTCACCCATCGTTGTACCGACTTTGGTATGGAAAAGAAGATTTTCTATGGCGATGGAGTTGCTGTCGGCAGCGGAACGATTGACGGACGCTTGGTATTTGTCTATGCACAAGATTTTACTGTGATAGCAGGAACGCTTTCGGAAACAATGTCGCAAAAAATATGCAAAGTCATGGATCTTGCGATGAAAATGGGTGCACCAGTAATCGGAATCAACGATTCTGGCGGTGCCCGTATACAAGAAGGAGCCTGTGCTTTGGCAGGATTTGGTGAGATTTTCGAAAGAAATATTCTTGCCTCGGGCGTAATTCCACAAATATCATTGATTTACGGTCTATGTGCTGGAGGAGCCGTTTATTCTCCCGCCCTCACCGACTTTATTTTGATGACGGAACAAAACAGTTGTATGTACATCACAGGTCCGAAAGTGGTAAAAACAGTAACAGGCGAAGATGTGACCGACCAACAACTCGGCGGCGCATTGGTTCATTCCACCAAATCGGGAGTGTGCCATTTCACTGCGGCAACCGAGGAGGAAGGCATGCAAATCGTAAGAAAACTGATTTCGTACATTCCGCAAAATAACATGGAAGACGCCCCCGTTGTTGAGACCAAAGATCCATACAACCGCGTTGACGAAATTCTCGACACCATCGTTCCCGATGACCCGAATGTGCCGTACAATATGAAAGACATCATAAACGTACTGGTCGACGACAAAGAATTTTTCGAAATTCAAAAAGACTTCGCAAAAAATATCATTTGCGGATTCGCACGATTCAACGGAAAATCAACGGGAATCATCGCAAATCAGCCAAACTGCATGGCTGGAGTACTCGACTGCAACGCGTCACGCAAGGCAGCACGTTTTATCAGATTCTGCGACGCATTCAACATTCAAATCCTTACGTTAGTTGACGTACCTGGTTTCCTTTGTGGAACAGGTCAGGAATATGCTGGAATCATTGACCATGGAGCAAAACTGATGTTCGCATACGGCGAAGCAACTGTTCCCAAAGTAACAATCACAATCAGAAAATCGTATGGTGGTTCACATATTGTAATGAGTTGCAAACAATTACGAGGAGACATGAACTACGCATGGCCAAATGCGGAAATCGCCGTAATGGGTGCGGCTGGAGCAATCGGAATTCTTCAAGGCAAAGCAATGAAAGCAATCGAAGATGATGCCGAGCGCAAAAAATTCAAGGAAGAAAAGATAGCCGAATACGAAGCAAAATTTGCAAGTCCGTATCAAGCGGCAGAACGCGGCTATATTGACGATGTGATTCTTCCACACGACACACGATTCAGAATTATTCGCGCATTCGAGATGCTGAAGACAAAACGTCTGACCAATCCGATGAAAAAACATTCTAACATTCCTTTATAATATGGAAAAACAAAATCAATCCATTCAAATCCGTTCAATCAACAACGAACCGACAGAAGAAGAAATGTTGGCAATCTCAACAGCATTGAATCTCTACTTTCGTGGCGGATACGACGAACACAAATTAACCATAAAACATAACAATTCATCAAACTGGAATTCCAAAATTTTTGGAATCAATCAACTGAACAAATAGCATGAAAAAATTCACATTTACAATAAACGGCAATCCTTACGACGTAGCCATCAACGACATTCAAAACGGGAAAGTCGACATGGACGTGAATGGCAAAAATTTCACCATAGAAATTGAACGTGAAAAACCGGTCGTCACTCCACCGACTCCGCAAGAAAAGCCTAAACTAATTGAACCAAAGGCTCCTGCCCCGAAACCGACAAATTCAGGCGACCAACCGCTTACCACGTTAAAAGTATACGTTACAAGTGGCCAGAGCGTAAAAAAAGGCGATAAACTTTTCACCATGGAATCGATGGGGAAAGAATGCAATGTAACTGCAGACAAAGATGGAATTATCGGGAAAATCAACGTGGCTGTCGGTAAAAACATTGCAACTGAAGGCGTATCAATGGAAATGCAGGCAAGCGGCAATGCCACTAACTTGACAAACGTAGACACAAGCAATGCCGACACAGCTCCGCTTCCGGGAACTATCGTACAAATACTCAAATCTGTAGGCGATTCCATTTCCGTAGGCGATGTCATACTGACAATGGATTCCATGAAGATGGTGAACAACGTACTCGCATCCAAATCGGGAATATTGAAACATATTCTTGTCACAGAACGACAAGCAGTTCTCGAAGGCGACCCACTATTCATTATAGAATAAATGAAAGAGATTTTCTCTGTAATTTCTGTATAAAAAAGAGTACTAATCTCATGTCGTTTTTTCTAAAAACAGTATATTTGCAAAAATATGCTTGTAAATTGAAAAAAATGCATTTCCATACTAATATTATTGCGCTCGCGGCATTATTCCCGATGCTCTTTTCTGCATGTACACCCGACGAAAACGAAAAACTAATCGTTACCCGTCAGGATTCGACTTCGTACGGACTTGGAGTCGCTTTTGCTCAGAAGATTCCGCAGAATCTTAAAGACAACAACATTGAAAACGTCGATTTTGACTATTTCCTTCAAGGAATAATAGACTATTTCGACAAAGACTCAGACTTGAAACTGACCGATGCAGAAGTTGAAAAAATTGTGAATGTCGTAATCGGAAGACAAATTGAACAGAAACAAGAACAATTTGTCAAAGCCAACGAACCCAATGCTGAAAAAGGCAAGACATTCCTTGAAAAAAACAAAGAAAACAGCAATGTCGTCGAGTTGAAAGACGGACTTCAATATCGTATTTTAGATTTGGGTTGGGGAAAACTTTCACCGATTTTGACAGATAACATACTCATTACGTTCAAAGTATATAATACGAAATACGAACTGATTTACGATAGTCAGAAAAAATCGGAACAGACTAAAATCTATTTAGGCTCGGCCATTCCTGCCCTACAAGAAGCTTTGCCGAAAATCAAGACTGGCGGAAGCATTCGTATTTTCACATCACACGAATATGCGTATGGCTCAACAGTTTACGAACAAGATTTGGTAAAACCATACGAAACACTAATATTTGACGTAACACTAAACAAAATCATACTAAATGCGGAACGTTTAGCAGAATTCAACAAATTAGTGGAACAAGAACAGAATCAAAATAATCATCAATAAATATTTACAAAATGAAATTAGGTATTAAAGTATTTGGAATTGCTTGTTTATCAGCAACTTTATTTTCTTGTGGTAACAAAGATGTCGCTTTAAACAATCTTCAAGATAGCGTAAGTTTCTGTTTAGGCTTTCAAACTGCGGCAATGTGGCATCAACAAGGCGTTGACACAGTCACAAACGATGCGTTCTTTGCTGGATTCAAGGCATTCAATAAAGACGAAGAAAATTATCCTCTTGATTTAGACCAAGAACAATATAGCGAATTGATGCAGAGATATGTAGCTTTAATTGAGGAGAAAGAAAAAAATAAACTTGCTGAACAATATGGTCCGAATCGTGAAGAAGGTGAAAAATTTCTGAACGAAAATAAAGAAAAAACAGGTGTTGTAACAACCGCAAGTGGTTTGCAGTACGAAATATTGAGCGAAGGGAAAGGTCCTAAACCAAGTCTGTACGACACAATCGAAGTATTATATAAAGGTACGCTCCTTGACGGAACTGTTTTCGACAGCACAACAGGCAACGAAACAGTAAAATTCCCACTCATACCATATTCATTGATAGAAGGCTGGATTGAAGCATTTCCTCTTTTGTCAGAAGGAACAAAAGCTAAATTATTCATTCCTTACAATTTGGCATACGGCGAATATGGGAATGCAGCCATTCAGCCATATTCAACACTTATTTTCGAAGTTGAATTGAAAAAAGTAATAAAAGGGAAAAAGCCAGAGAACGGTCCTAGGAGAATAGAGGACGTTTTGCCGGCTAAATAAAAAGCAAGGTATAATTTTTAGTTTATACAAATATCGTAAACAAATGAAAGGTATTATACTTGCAGGTGGTTCTGGCACAAGGCTCTATCCTATCACAAAGAGCATTTCTAAGCAGCTTGTGCCTATCTACAACAAACCGATGATTTACTATCCGCTTTCGGTACTCATGCTGGCCGACATCCGCGATATTCTTATCATCACCACCCCCGAAGACCAGTCAATGTTCATGCGTCTTTTAGGTGACGGTTCACAATGGGGAATCAATCTGCAATATGCCATTCAGCCTTCACCAGACGGACTTGCTCAGGCATTTCTCATTGGCGAGGAATTTATTGGAAACGATTCGTGCTGCCTTATTTTGGGCGACAACATTTTCTTTGGCCACGATTTTGGCAAACTATTGGCTCAAACAGCCAAAAACACCAATGGCGCCACAGTGTTCGGATATTTCGTAAACGACCCCGAACGTTACGGTGTGGTTGAATTTGACGAAAACCGCAAGGTTATTTCGTTGGAAGAAAAACCCAAAAATCCAAAATCTAATTATGCAGTAACTGGATTGTATTTCTACGACAACACGGTGGTTCCCAAAGCAAAATCGCTCAAGCCATCGGCTCGTGGCGAATTGGAAATAACAGACTTGAACAAACTTTACTTAAACGAAGGTTCGCTCGACGTGAAACTGCTCGGCCGTGGCATCGCATGGCTCGACACCGGGACACACGACAGTCTGTTGGAAGCCTCAAACTACGTTTCTGCCATAGAAAACCGTCAGGGACTTATGGTTGCCTGTCTTGAAGAGATTGCGTATTCAAAGAAATACATTTCGCGTGAAAAGTTGCTCGAATTGGCAGAGCCGCTCAAGAAAAACGAATACGGACAATATCTTTTGAAAATTGCCGATAATAAAATTTTAGACTGATGGAAGTAATTAAAACGAAAATCGACGGAGTTTATATAATTGAACCCAAAGTATTTCTCGACCAACGTGGATATTTTTACGAAAGCTACAACAAACTTTCGTTGGCAGACAAAGGAATAGAATACACATTCGTGCAGGATAATCAATCTAAGTCATCGTACGGCGTTATACGAGGACTTCATTTTCAGAAACCGCCTCATGCACAGACAAAATTACTCCGTGTAGTTCAAGGTTCCATAATTGACGTGGCTGTCGACATACGAAAAGGCTCTCCGACATACGGAATGCATGTCTCTGCCCTATTGAGCGACGATAATTTCAAGCAACTGCTCATTCCTGCCGGCTTTGCACACGGTTTTTCCGTATTAAGCGAAACAGCAATCGTGCAATACAAATGCACAGACTATTATCACCCCGAAACCGAAGGTGGTATCTTATTCAATGACACAGACTTAGACATTGATTGGCAAATTCCGTTGGACGAAGCAATCATTTCCGATAAAGATTTAAAACACCCTTCGTTTGCAGAATTTGAATCACCGTTTACATTTTAAGACCAAATGACAAAAATTCTTATAACAGGTTGCAACGGACAATTAGGAAACGAAATTCGCGACATTGCGGATAAAACCCCGTTTTCGTTCACATACACAGACGTGGCAGAACTCGACATTACAGACATCAATGCAATTGACTCGCTCTTTGCCGTTACCCCATTTGACTACGTGGTGAATTGTGCGGCGTACACTAATGTGAACAAAGCCGAAAGCGAGGAAGACATTGCTTATAAAATCAATGCCGTTGCTCCCGAAAACTTGGCAAAAGTCTGTGCTAAATACAACAGCACGTTCATCCACGTCTCAACCGACTATGTTTTTGACGGAAATGCCTGTCAGCCATATAGCGAATCTGATTCTGTTTGTCCGCAATCGGCTTACGGCAGGACAAAACTTGCAGGCGAAACCCTTGCCCTCAAAGCGTGTCAAAACACAATTATTCTTCGTACTGCATGGCTCTATTCCGAATATGGAAACAATTTTGTAAAAACCATGATGCGACTTGGTACAGAGAAAGACGAACTTTCGGTTGTTTTTGACCAAGTTGGCACGCCGACATACGCTGGAGATTTGGCTCAAACAATTCTTTCAATTATCAAAAAGATTGAAAACGGCGACAAGGAAACCGTTCCTGGCATCTACCATTTTTCAAACGAAGGCGTTTGCAGTTGGTACGATTTCACAAAAGAAATTCATTCTCTTGCAAACATTACTTGCAACGTAAGACCGATTGAATCCAAAGATTTTCCAAGTCCGGCAAAACGTCCATTCTACAGCGTTTTGAATAAACAAAAAATCAAAGAGACTTATTCCATCGACGTTCCATATTGGAAAGATAGTTTAGCACTCTGCATTAAGAATTTACAAAAACAATGAAAAAAATAGCAGTTCTGTCACTCGTTCTTTCAATTTTTGTTTCTTGTACAAAAGAAATGATGGACGGCCCACGCATTTATTTTGCCAACGATTCCGAAATCGCAGACACAATCAGTCAATCCGACATAATTACTTTTAAAGTGACTGCCCTAGGAAATAACTCGAAAGTAAACCAAGTGCAGCTCTATGTAAACACGACTGAATATTTCGACTCGACATTTTCTGCAACAGATTCAATCACAATTGATTGGGACTTACCGTTCTCGGGACGATTGAGAACGCAGAACATTAAAATCCAAGCTACAGACGAGAACGAGTTAAAAGCGTCGCAAACCAAGAAAATATACGTAAAATGAGAAAAATCGCAATGCTTCTCGCCTGCTTGTCTTCCGTATGCATTTTTGTTGAATGCAAACAGGAGAAAAAACGCGTAGTGACAGCCGAAGAAATCCGTCGCTACGAGGAACGCAATATCGAAGTAAATCGCGAAATTGTAAAACGAAAACAAGATACAATTAAGCAATACATTCATGATAATGGACTAAAAATGGACTCGTCTGGCAGCGGACTATGGTACAATATAACGCCAAGCGGCGACACGACTCCAATCAAAACTGGCGATTTGGTCAAAATAGCATACAACATCAGCCTACTAAACGGCAAACAATGTTATTCTTCTGATTCACTGGGACTTAAAGAATTCAAAGTTGGTCAAGGCGGCGTTGAATCAGGACTTGAAGAAGCAATTTTGCTCATGCACAAAGGCGACACCGCAGATTTGCTCATTCCACCCCATCTGGCACATGGGCTCATCGGTGACCAAAACCAAATTCCCGTATTGGCAATTTTGCACTACAACGTGATTGTAAAAGAACATTTTGGAAAAAAATAATGTACAATTCACAATGTACAATAAATATAATGTACAATTTACCATAACCAATAACCCATAAACCACTAATTTCTACAGAATTCTTAAGGGATTTCATTGTTTTTTATCTCTTTTTGTGTTCTTTTGCAAAAAAAATCAACAATGAAAGACACAAGCGAAGACGTAATTCTTTTAAGCATTTCAGGTAAAGACAAAGCCGGCGTCACTGCCGCATTGACAGACATTCTGTCGCAGTACAAAGCCGACATTCTCGACATCGGACAATCCGTAATCCACGACACATTGTCGCTCGGTATTTTGTTCCGTCTGCCGAAATCTGGAATCAGCGGCCCTGTTCTGAAAGAGCTACTTTTCAAAGCATACGAATTTGACATTAACGCACGCTTCACTCCTATCGATGGTCAGACTTACGAAGACTGGGTTCAAAATCAAGGAAAGAAGCGTTATATTGTTACGCTTTTTGGTCGTCATATAGAAGCACGCTATCTTGCTGAAATCACAAAAGTTCTTTGCGAACAAACGCTCAATATCGACAATATTACTCGTTTGAGCGGTCGTGTCTCGTTCAAGCAAGAACAAGTTTCTAAAAACCGTGCATGTGTTGAATTATCTGTACGTGGAAATCCTGTAGACGAAAAGAAAATGAAGGCCGATTTCATGGAGATTTCCAAACGAATCGGATTCGACATTGCATTCCAGGAAGACAACGCATTCCGTCGTAACCGCCGACTAATCTGCTTCGATATGGATTCCACCCTAATTCAGACAGAAGTAATTGTAGAATTGGCAAAATACGCTGGCGTGGAAAAAGAAGTGTCTGACATTACAGAATCAGCAATGCGAGGCGAAATCGACTTCAAGGAAAGTTTCCGTCGTCGTATAAAATTGCTCAACGGCATTGACGAAAGCGTCCTCGACGACATTGCACGCAAGCTTCCGATGACCGAAGGGGCCGACAGATTGATACGTACATTGAAACGTTTCGGTTACAAAGTGGCCATTCTTTCTGGTGGATTCACATTCTTCGGCAGATACTTACAGTCGAAACTCGGCATAGATTACGTTTTTGCAAACGAATTGGAAATAAAAGACGGCAAATTGACAGGAAATTATCTTGGCGAAATTGTCGACGGTCAAATGAAAGCCGAATTATTGCGTAAAATTGCGTTCAAAGAAGACATTCACTTAGAACAGGTAATTGCCGTGGGTGATGGTGCCAACGACCTTCCGATGATAAACATTGCAGGATTGGGAATTGCATTCCATGCGAAACCCAAGGTTCAAGAACGTGCCGACAATAAAATTAGCACCATCGGTTTGGACGGAATCCTTTATATGTTGGGCTTTAGAGACAGAGAAGTTGACGAAGGTTAATTATAATGTATAACTCATAAGAAAATCATTGTGAGTTATGCATTTTTTTTAATACCTTTGCCAACAATCAAAAAATAAAACTTAAAATATTATAAATTTATAAAATCATGGCGGATAAAAAATTTTTAACGTGTGATGGTAACACAGCTGCGGCTCACATAGCCTATATGTTTACCGAAGTTGCTGCTATCTATCCTATCACACCGTCATCTCCTATGGCTGAAAATGTTGACGAATGGGCAGCACAAGGCCGTAAGAATATGTTCGGTGAAACAGTTTTGGTTCAAGAAATGCAGTCCGAAGGCGGTGCTGCCGGTACAGTACACGGTTCGTTGCAGGCAGGTGCGTTGACAACCACGTTCACGGCTTCACAAGGTTTGCTCCTTATGATTCCGAACATGTACAAGATTGCAGGTGAACTGCTTCCTTGCGTATTCCACGTTTCGGCTCGTACACTTGCTTCTCACGCACTTTGTATCTTTGGTGACCATCAAGACGTTTTGGCTTGCCGCCAGACAGGTTTCGCAATGTTGGCAGAAGGTTCCGTACAAGAAGTTATGGACTTGGCTGGTGTGGCTCACTTGGCTACTATCAAGAGCCGCGTTCCTTTCTTGAACTTCTTCGACGGTTTCCGTACTTCTCACGAATACCAGAAAGTTGAAGTTGTCAACCAAGAAGACCTTATTCCTCTTGTTGACCAAAAAGCATTAAAAGAATTCAGAGAAAGAGCTCTTTCACCAGAACACCCAGAAATGCGTGGTATGGCTGAAAACCCAGATGTGTTCTTCGCTCACCGTGAATCTTGTAACCCATATTATAATGCTGTAGCCGACATCGTTTCCGACTATATGGATCAAATCTCCAAAATTACTGGCAGAAAATATCGTCCATTCGACTACTACGGCGCAAAAGATGCAGAAAACATCATCATCGCTATGGGTTCGGTAACAGAATGTATCAAGGAAGTTGTTGACTTTGAAAACGCCAAGGGCAAAAAAGTCGGTTTGATTTCTGTTCACTTGTACCGTCCGTTCTCACTGAAATACTTGAAAGAAGCTATCCCTGCTTCGGCAAAACGTATCTGCGTTCTCGACAGAACAAAAGAACCGGGAGCAAACAGCGAACCTCTATATCTTGATGTTGTTGACGCATTGTCGGAACTTGGAATGTTGTCGAAGCTTCAAGTTGTTGGCGGCCGTTACGGTCTTGGCTCAAACGACACTACTCCGGCTCAAATCATTGCAGTTTACGAAAATCTTGCAATGGCTCAACCAAAGAACCACTTCACTCTTGGTATCAACGATGATGTTACTTTCACATCGCTTCCTGTTGGCGAAGAAGTTTCTGTTGCTCCTGCAGGAATGTTCCAAGCTAAATTCTACGGTCTTGGTGCAGACGGTACCGTTGGTGCTAACAAAAACTCGGTAAAAATTATCGGTGAAACGACTGACAAATATTGTCAGGCATATTTCTCTTACGATTCAAAGAAATCGGGAGGTTTCACTTGCTCTCACCTTCGTTTCGGTGACGAACCAATCCGTTCTACATATTTGGTAACGACGCCAAACTTCGTGGCTTGTCACCAACAAGCATATTTAAATATGTATGACGTGACTCGTGGTTTGCAAAAAGGCGGCTTGTTCCTTTTGAACACTATCTGGGACGGCGAAGAACTTGCCCACAACATTCCTAACAAGGTTAAAGCGTACTTTGCAAAGAATGACATAAAAGTTTACTACATCAACGCAACGAAGATTGCACAAGAAATTGGCTTAGGAAACAGAACGAACACTATCCTTCAATCGGCATTCTTCCGTATCACAGGCGTTATTCCTGTTGACAAGGCAGTTGACGAAATGAAACACTTTGCTTTGAAATCTTATGGAAAGAAAGGTGAAGACGTTGTAAATATGAACTACGCGGCTATCGACCGTGGTGGCGAATACAAAGAATTAGCTGTTGACAAATCGTGGGCAAACCTTGCAGAACAACCTAAGGTTTATTCTGACGGTGACGACTTCATCAACAAAGTTGTTCGTCCAATCAATGCTCAAGACGGTGACTTGTTGCCTGTTTCTTCATTCAAAGGTATTGAAGACGGTACTTGGGCAGCAGGAACGGCTAAATTTGAAAAACGTGGTGTTGGCGCATTCGTACCGGTTTGGAACGCCGACAACTGTATCCAATGTAACAAATGTGCGTACGTCTGCCCTCACGCTTGTATCCGTCCGTTCGTAATGACAGAACAAGAAAAAGCAGGATTCAACGGTCAGACTATCGAAATGAAGGCACCTGCAGCAATGAAGGGAATGTTCTTCACAATGCAAGTGGGCGTAAAAGACTGTCTTGCTTGTGGTAACTGTGCCGACGTTTGTCCGGGCAATCCAAAGACTGGCAAAGCTCTTACTATGGTTCCCTACGACGACAATTCAGAATCAGCTGCTAAAGAAGCTGCAAACTGGCAATATTGCGTTGAAAAGGTTACATCAAAACAAGACTTGGTTGATGTTACTGCAAATGTTAAGAATTCACAATTCGCTCAACCATTGTTCGAGTTCTCCGGAGCGTGTGCAGGTTGCGGTGAAACACCTTACGTTAAATTGATTTCTCAATTGTTCGGCGACCGCGAAATCGTTGCAAACGCAACTGGATGTTCTTCAATCTACTCTGGTTCAGTTCCTTCTACTCCATACACGAAGAATGCAAAAGGTCAAGGTCCGGCTTGGGCTAACTCATTGTTCGAGGACTTCTGCGAATTCGGTTTGGGTATGCACATTGCAAACAAGAAAATGCGTGCTCGCATCAAAACATTGTTGGAAGGTGCAATTGCCGAAGACAAGACTCCTGCTGAATTCAAACAAGCAGCTCAAGAATGGATTGACGGTATGGACGATGCAGCAGCTTCAAAAGCAGCAGCGGCTAAATTGAATCCAATGATTGAAAAAGCAGCTGGCAACTGTTCTACTTGCTCTCAATTGAAAGAATTGAGCCATTACTTGGTAAAACGTTCTCAATGGATTATCGGTGGTGACGGTGCTTCTTACGATATTGGTTACGGAGGCCTTGACCACGTAATTGCTTCGGGCGAAGACGTTAACATTCTTGTAATTGATACCGAGGTTTACTCCAACACTGGTGGTCAGGCATCGAAAGCTACTCCACTTGGCGCTATCGCTAAATTTGCCGCTGCCGGCAAGAGAGTTCGCAAGAAAGACATTGGTATGATTGCAACTACTTACGGTTACGTATATGTAGCACAAATCGCAATGGGTGCCGACCAAGCACAATGTTTGAAAGCAATCCGCGAAGCTGAGGCATATCACGGACCTTCAATCATCATTGCTTACGCTCCTTGTATCAACCACGGTTTGAAGAAAGGTATGGGCAAATCACAAGCCGAAGAAGCAGCAGCAGTTGCATGCGGTTACTGGCACTTGTGGCGTTTCAACCCAGAATTGGAAGCCGAAGGCAAGAATCCATTCACACTCGACAGCAAAGAACCAGCTTGGGACGGTTTCCAAGACTTCTTGAAAGGCGAAGTTCGTTATGCTTCAGTAATGAAACAATTCCCGAACGAAGCACAAGAATTGTTCAACGCTGCCGAAGACATGGCAAAGAAACGCTACGCTTCGTATGTAAGAATGAGCAAGTTGGAATACTAATAATATTTCAATACAACAAGAAAGGCTGCCCGAAAGAACAGCCTTTTTTGTTTCCATTAAAATCCCCCGTCATCCCACCATTTCAACCTGTTATCTTGACAATCACCCTATCAATCTCATTTACACAAATTATAATCTTATGAAAATCATAAAATGATAATTATTTTATGACAATACCGAAACGCTCTACGTAAAACACGTATTTTTATTATTTACAACCATTTACATTTCACATTATCAAAAAAATGCTAATTTTGCGTCAATTCTTAAAACAATATAATAATGACTGATAACAAACAAAATGTGACATCTGTGGACAACATTGCTGTTCGGTTCACAGGCGATTCCGGCGACGGAATGCAATTGGCAGGTAACATTTTTTCCACAATTTCGGCAACAGTCGGTAACGATATCAGTACCTTCCCCGACTATCCGGCAGATATCCGTGCCCCGCAGGGTTCGTTGACTGGCGTGTCGGGTTTCCAAGTACACATTGGCGCCGAAAAAGTTTTGACCCCGGGCGACAAATGCGACGTGCTTATCGCTATGAATCCGGCTGCTCTCAAAACGCAGTACAAATTCTGTACTTCTCGTTCTATTATTATTGTAGATACGGACTCTTTCAAGGAAAACGACTTGAAAAAAGCCGAATTCCAGACGAACGACCCGTTCGAAGAAATGGGCATAAAAAACGAGGTCATCGCCGCTCCTATCACGTCAATGTGCGTTGAGGCGTTGAAAGACTCTGGTTTGGATTTCAAATCGTCGGTTCGTTGTAAAAATATGTTCGCATTGGGATTGGTTTGCTGGTTGTTCGACCGCAACGTTCCGTATGCTGAAGAAATGCTTCGTCAGAAATTCGCTAAAAAACCTGAAATCGCCGAAGCTAACATAAAAGTGCTGAACGCCGGCTACGACTATGGACACAACACACACGCGTCGGCTACGACATACCGCATTGAAAGTGCCAACGCCACAAAACAAAAAGGCGTGTTTATGGACATCAACGGTAACAAGGCAACGGCCTACGGTTTGATTGCCGCTGCCGAAAAAGCTGGTTTGAAATTATATTTGGGTTCATACCCTATCACTCCTGCAACCGACGTGCTTCACGAATTGTCAAAACACAAATCTTTGGGCGTGACTACCGTTCAATGCGAAGACGAAATCGCAGGATGTGCATCGGCTGTCGGTGCCGCTTTCGGAGGTGCCTTGGCTTGTACATCGACTTCGGGTCCAGGTATCTGCTTGAAATCGGAAGCGATGAACTTGGCTGTGATTATGGAATTGCCAATCGTTGTGCTTGACGTACAACGTGGTGGACCTGCAACCGGTCTTCCTACAAAATCGGAACAAACCGACTTGCTTCAAGTATTGTTCGGCCGTAACGGTGAATCGCCAATGCCTGTGCTTGCGGCTGCTTCGCCAACCGACTGTTTCGACATGGCATACATGGCTTGTAAAATCGCTTTGGAACACATGACTCCAGTTGTTCTTATGACTGACGCATACGTTGCAAACGGTTCGGCAGCATGGAAATTACCGAAATTGGAAGAATATCCTGCTATCAAACCTCCATACGTAACGCCTGATATGAAAGGTTCGTGGACTCCATATCAACGTAATGCCGATGGCGTTCGCTATTGGGCTGTTCCTGGAACAGAAGGTTTCACGCACATTCTTGGCGGTTTGGAAAAAGACAGCAAAACAGGTGCAATTTCAACAAATCCTGAAAACCACAACTTAATGACGCATCTTCGTCAAGAAAAGATTGACAAAATCCAAGTTCCTGACGTTGAAGTACTTGGCGACAAGGACGATGCTGAATTGTTGATTGTAGGTTTCGGTGGAACGTACGGTCACTTGCACGCTGCAATGAACGAAATGAAGGCAAGCGGCAAGAAAGTCGCTCTTGCACATTTCAAATACATCAACCCGCTTCCAAAGAACACTGCCGAAGTGTTGAAAAAATACAAGAAAGTGGTTGTTGCAGAACAAAACCTTGGTCAATTCGCTGGCTGGTTGCGTATGAAAGTTGACAACTTCGTACCATTCCAATTCAACGAAGTTAAAGGTCAGCCATTTGCTGTGGCAGACTTGGTTAAGGCGTTCACGGACATTTATAACAAATAGGAGGATAGTACAATGGAAAATATAACATACGAAGCAAAAGATTTTAAGAAAGGACAACCACGTTGGTGTCCGGGTTGTGGAGACCATTTTTTCTTGGCTTCTCTGCAAAAAGCGATGGCTGAAATCGGTGTCGCTCCACACAACACGGCTGTAATCTCTGGTATTGGCTGTTCGAGCCGTCTGCCTCACTATATGGCAACATACGGTATGAACACTATCCACGGACGTGCAGCTGCAATTGCAACTGGTTGCAAGATTGCAAATCCTAAATTGACCGTATGGCAGATTTCTGGCGACGGCGACGGATTGGCTATCGGCGGTAACCACTTCATCCACGCAAACCGTCGTAACATCGACTTGAATATGATTCTTTTGAACAACCGTATCTATGGTTTGACGAAAGGTCAGTACTCACCTACTTCGCCACGTGGATTCGTCAGCAAGTCATCACCTTACGGAACGGTCGAAGACCCATTCCGTCCGGCAGAACTTTGTTTTGGCGCACGCGGACACTTCTTCGCACGTGCCGTTGCAACCGATGCGGCAGGAACAGTGGAAATTTTGAAGGCAGCACAGGCACACAAAGGTGCTTCGGTTTGCGAAATCCTTCAAAACTGCGTTATCTTCAACGATGGAACGCACGCAAGCGTTTACAAGCCAGAAGAACGTAAGAAAAACGCCATCTACCTGAAACACGGTCAGCCGATGATTTTCGGTGAAAACAACGAATTCGGTCTAGTACAGGACGGTTTCAACCTGAAAGTCGTAAAAATCGGTGAAAACGGCATCACAGAAAAAGACATTCTTGTTCACGATGCTCACTGCGAGGACAACACATTGCAATTAAAACTTGCTTTGATGGAAGGTCCCGACTTCCCTATCGCACTTGGCGTAATCCGCGATGTGGAAGCTCCAACGTACAACGACGCTGTTGAAGCACAAATCGCCGAAGTTTCGGAGAAAAAGAAATATCACAACTTCCAAGAATTGTTGATGACCAACGATACATGGGAAGTGAAATAATTTCTTGAAACAAATAATCGAAAGCCCCTATACAATTCGTGTAGGGGCTTTTTTATTACAGATAACAACATTCTCCCGTGCCTTGAAATTCTATATATCGGGATTTTGAACTTTTAAATATTTTTATGAAATTTGCGAGAAACAAATTCTATTTAATATGAAAATTTTAGTCCTAAACTGCGGTAGTTCGTCAATCAAATACCAACTGTTGGAAATGCCACAGGAAACTGTGGTCGCTTCGGGTATTGTGGAACGTATCGGCGAAAAAGTAAGCACGTTGAAAATTGAAATCGACGGTAAAAAAGAAGTTTTTGAAGAACCAGTTGACAATCACGAAGTTGGCGTGGAAAAAGTAATTTCTCTCCTTCTTGCTCCTGAACGTAACATTATACAAGACAAGAACGATATTGTTGCCGTTGGACACCGTATCGTCCACGGTGGCGAATACTTCAACAAAAGTGAACTGCTCACTCCTGACGCAATTCAAAAAATAGCAGAATGCAATAATTTTGCACCACTTCATAATCCAGCAAATCTTAAAGGTATCAAAGCCGCTCAGGCAGCGTTGCCAAAGGCAGTTCACTGCGGTACGTTCGACACGGCGTTCCACCAGACAATGGAACCTGTTGCATTTATGTACGGTCTGCCCTACAAATACTACGAAAACAACAAAATCCGCCGTTACGGATTCCACGGCTCAAGCCACCGCTATGTTTCTCAAGAGGCTGCAAAAATGCTTGGCAAGCCATACGACAACTGCAAGACAATCGTATGCCACTTGGGTAATGGTTCGTCAATCACGGCCGTTGTCAACGGAAAATCTGTTGATACGTCAATGGGCTTTACTCCTCTCGAAGGCGTGATAATGGGTACTCGTGCGGGAAACGTCGACATGGGTGCCGCATTCCAGTTGATGCGTCAGGAAGGTTTGTCTATCGACGAAATGGACAACATTGTAAACAAACAAAGCGGTCTGAAAGGCATTGCAGGCGTTTCCGACATGCGTGACTTGCAATCTATGGCGCAAAACGGAGACAAGAAAGCAAAACTTGCAAAAGACATGCTTACGTTGAGCATCAAGAAATACGTAGGTGCGTATCTTGCCGAAATCGGAGGTGCCGACTGTATTGCGTTTGCCGGCGGAATCGGTGAACACGACGGCGATGTTCGTAAAAACGTGCTTTCTGGTTTGGAATGTTTCGGCATTGAACTCGACGAAGCCGCTAACAGCAAACAAGGCGACAGTTGGGTTATTTCAAAACCATCATCGAAAATCAAGGTTTTGGTCGTTCAAACCAACGAGGAAATCGTGATTGCACGCGATACGTTTGCTATTGTAAACGAGAAATAAAAATCTTCCGAAAGGTTGTGTAATTGTTGTAGAGACGCGATTAATCGCGTCTCTACTTTTTTCTACCATTTATAATTTTTGAATTTCGGCATATACAAAATCTGCCAATGACTTGACATATTCTTCCGAAAACGAAAATTCAATTCCAGCAGCTTTGTAGATTTCAGGGATTGGTTTTGTGTAACCTAACTTCATGAAAGCCTCGTAGTTATCGAGTGCCACTTCAGTTTTTTCTTTATATTGTTTCCACATGGCAATTGCTCCTAATTGAGCAAACCCATATTCAATGTAATAGAACGGGACTTCGTAAATATGCAGTTGTTTCTGCCATGTACAACGACGAATTTGTTCAAGTCCGCTCCAATCTACTCCATTTTCCGATTCAAATTCTTTTACAATTCTCAACCATTGATTTTCGCGCTCATCCGCCGTATGAGTCGGATTTTCATAAAGCCAGTGTTGGAATTTGTCAACTATTGCAATCCACGGCAAAACACTCAAAACACTTTCCAATTGGCTCTTTTTTGCACGTTTAAGGTCATTTTCGTTCGGGAAAAATACGTGCCAATGTTCCATGGAAATCAATTCCATGCTCATAGAAGCAAGTTCTGCCACTTCCGACGGTAAATCTTTAAATTCAACCAAAGATAAATCTGCTGAAATAATAGAATGAATTGCATGACCGCCTTCGTGGACAAGTGTTTCAACATCGTGCAAACTACCTGCAGCATTCATGAAAATAAACGGCACATTGCTTTCATACAACGGATTGTTGTAACCGCCAGGAGCCTTTCCTACTCTCGATTCCAAATCCCAATAACCGTTATCGGACAATTTTTTCAAACATTGACCATAATATGGCCGTATTTCCGTAAAACATTCAAGTGTTTTTGCGACAAAGTCATCGGTATTTTTAAACGGTTTTAGCGGAGCCAATTGGTCTGGGTCTACTTCCGTATCCCACGGCCGAAGCGAACTCAATTGCAACTTCTGCTTCCTAACTTTATTCAATTCCGAAAGTATCGGCGGAATCGTCTTTTGTATGGCAGAATGGAACGAAAAACAATCGTCTTTGGTATAATCGAACCGACAAAGACTTTTGAATTTGTAATCTCTAAAATTCTCAAAACCAGCATTTAACGCAACCTTATGTCTCAGTGCAATCATTTTGCTCAAACTATCGTTTAAAGCAATTCTATCTTTGAGTCTTCGATCTTGAATGAGTCGATAGACGGTTTCGCGTACGTTTCGGTCTGTTTTTTTCAAATATACCGAAGCCTGCTGCATTGTGAGAGTTTTACCCTCATACTCTATCGTCATTTGCGACGTAATGTTGCCATAGTCCTGCTCCATTGTCTGCAATTCGGCAATTAACGGTACATTTTCCTCTCGGAACAATGCCTCACGTTGCCTCAAAGCACGTTTCATAATGAGATAATCGCCGTCAAGATTTTGGAAATATGGATTTTCCAAACATTTTTTATCAAGAACGTTGGAATATTTCGAGATTTCTGGGTCGATTTCCGTCACAAACGTGTTGAAAGATTCACGCAAAGAGTCATTGGTCGTGTCGCACGTCATTTTTATATATCGCCACGACATTTCTTCGCTCAATACAGCCTCCAATTCGCTACGGAACGCAAGAAAATTCTTCATTGCCGTTTCCGAATCAATGTTGAACGAAACCAATTGGTCAAAATACGGCTTCACATCTTCCCACGACTGGATTTGTAAATCGGGAGAGACAAATTTTCGTTTTTGCTTCGCTTCGAGAAGTAAACTATTCATTTTTCTTTTTAGTTGTTTTTTTCTCCGTTTTCTTTACGTTTTTTTCTTTATTCTCAGAATCTGTTTTTTCTGCTTTTGCTTTCGTCGTTTTTTTCGGCGTTTCTACCTCTTGCTTTTCTTCTGCTGGCTTTTCTTCCTCGAAATTCAACATTTTCTGTTCCCAAAGAATATTGTACCAATTCAACACTTTTTTCATATCCGAAACATACACACGTTCTTTGTCGTATGCAGGCAGAATATCTTCGAAATATTCTTTGATGTCGTCGTTTGTTGATTTAGCCGAAACCGAAGTTTTCCCTTTGTTTTCCATCTTGTAGATTTTTTCAAATATCTGAGCAAGAGGAACTTCCTCGTCTTCCGTGTAAATTGCGATGTCTTCGAGCGCACTTACTTTTGACGAAAAGTACACCGGCATTTTTTTGTGTGTTTCCAAAGATTCTACAATGATACTTTTGGAAGACTGGGCAACAAATTTAAACAAGCCTGAATGCCCCGAAATTGATAGAATGTCTTTTAACATAGTTTTGAATTTTAATTGATATTTCGTTGTTTTTTGATTCGTTCGTATGCCTCGTTAACTTTTTTGAATTTTTCCGTCGCCGATTTTTGTACATCTTCTCCAAGGTGACTTACTTTATCGGGATGGTATTTTACAGCCATTTTTTTATATGCTTTTTTAACTTCTTCGTCTGTTGCCGACGGGCTGATTTCCAATATCTTATACGCGCTATCTAAATCATCGTAGAAAGTCGATTTAATTGATTGTGCGTCGGCGGAAGAAATGCCCAAAAAATTTGCAATCTGCTCTATTAGAGACAATTCCGATTTATTTATATTTCCGTCGCTTTGGGCAATCTGATACAGTAAATGTAACAGTTCCAGTCTCGATGCATACTGCATGTTCTTTTTAATTTCCATGCAGACCTGTTGGACAGGAATATCTTTTTGAATAATATCGCGTAAGGCATGGAGCATCTGCGTCGCCTTAGCTTCGCCGAACGCACTGAGCAGGTAACGTTTTACATAATCGAGTTCTGCTTTTTTAACCACGCCGTCGGCTTTCATCACCGCAGCAATCAGGACAAGCAACGAACTGTAGAAATCGGATTGAGAAGCCCGTTGTACACGGTAATAGTCTTCGGTTGCAGAATTAACATGCGTGACCTCAATATTATCGAACAGCGAACCAATGGCACCGCCAATCAATGCTCCAATGATTCCACCAGTGGCGAATCCAATCCCAGCCCCTATCCATTTACCTAATCCCATTTACGACTGTAGAATTTTTTTATACACCGTCATTACTTGATTTATGACAAAGGTATTATTATTTTCTATAATAAAGTCTGCTTCGTGCAATGCTTTTTGCACAAAAGGCTGATTTTCCATTTTCTTTTTTATGAATTCGACGTCTCCACCATCACGTTGCAACACACGTTGTACTCTTAATTTCTCGTCTGCCGTTACACAAATTGACAGATTAAAGTTCTTGTATAAACCTGATTCATAAAGCAATGCGGTTTCCATTATAGTAAACGGAACAGATAAGCGGTCGCTCCATTGTTTGTAATCTTCCCACACGGCTGGATGAACGACAGAATTTACCTTTTCGAGCAGTATATTGTCAGAAAATATGGCCTTCCGCATCACGTCTTTTTGAAATTTGCCATTGAAATACAACTCCTCTCCTATAATTTTCTTCAATGCAGAGACGATGTTTTCATCGTATTTCATCAATTGTTTTGCATGACTGTCGCTGTCATACACGGGAACGCCCAAACAAGAAAATATTTTTGAAACGACGCTTTTTCCACTTCCAATGCCGCCTGTCAATGCTACATACTTCATTCTTCGGTATAGTTTGTTATTATCGCATCATTCACAGGTTCTTGGTGTACAATGTGAACAAATTCCGGTTGTCTGACAATTTCCACGGGAACAAGCCCTTTCTCCGACATCTTTTCAAAATCGGCAATTGCCTCAAAATCAGAAGGATTGTATGCCTGAACTTTACTTATGCCTATGATGAACGTCAGCGTAACTTTATCATTCATAAGGTCTACTGCTATGTCGGGTGCATTCATCAGTTTGATTGGCACCGCAATTGTCTGCTCCGTGAACTTCTCCACTATCCCTGAGATACAGATTGAATCTGCGCTCAAACGGAGGTTGTCGATTGTCCGAATTGGTACGGACAATTTGAATGATTCTTTCAATTTCTTCAATTCAACTGTTTCGGCGAAAACCTTTGTTATCGTGTCTGTCATGACTTTCGAGCCATATACATAAATTGAATCAGGCGTTATAGAAACTTCTCCGTCCAATGCGTATTGCTGTTCAAAGTTCAAGGAAATGTCAGTCTTTACAGGCACTTTTTTGGCATTGATTTTCTCAAAGTAGAATGAAATATCATCAGGATAAACGTCGAGAACTTTCAGATTTTCATTCAATACGTTCATAATGCGATGATCTTTTGTTGATAGTTTCGAAATGTTTGAACCTTCAATTTCCGTCACATCGAGTGTCACAGTTTCGTCGTCGAACAAGTAATGACTGAGAATTCCCCAGCCTGTGCCTTCTACCGAAACACGCAGAGTCGATGGCACTTCAGAAATCAATGCAAGCGACTTTGGAACATTTTCGTACGCAACATTCAATGTAATTTCTTCCTCGTAAGACTTTCCCATTTCGCGCGTAAACCACAAAATTGCCGAAATCGCAAGACAGAGAAAGAACGGCACATATCGTTTTATGCCTTTTCGTATGGCACTTTTTGATTGTATTGATTCAATTTCTTTCATGGTGTAAAAATAAAAAAGGTTGACGAAATACCTATCATCAACCTTTTAATTTATTTACGAACAATATTATTTTGCTTGTTCGTTCAATGCAGCCTGGTCTTTCAACAATGCGTTTTTGCTGATTTTCACAACAACGTCACGTGCGATTTCAAGCATGACAGTACCGTCACCTTTGATGTCTACAACTTTTCCACTGATGCCGCCGATAGTTACGACAGAATCGCCTTTTTGTAAACCTTCACGGAACTTTTGTTCCTCTTTCTGACGTTTCATTTGTGGACGAATCATAAAAATGAAGAAAATCACCATAATTCCGACCAACAACAATAAACTACCCATTCCGTTTGCTTGAGCCGGGTCGGCTGCTTGTAAAAATACTTGTAACATAATTTTAAATTAATCCGTTAGTTTTCCGCAAAAATAGATATTTAGATTTTAAATCCACGCTTTTATAGACCAAATGAGTAAAAAAATCTTTATTCTGCAACAACTTGTGCCGAAAACTGAAGAATGTTCCGTGTGGGACTTGTGTTCGAGTACACGGCAACTTGCTTCGTCTTATTTCCAAGCGACTGATGCTGCGTATCGAAACGTACCTTAATTTTCCCCTTTTCACCTGGTTTGACAGGTTCTTTCGTCCATTCTGGCGTGGTACAACCACACGAAGGGTCAACTTCTTCTATTATCAAATCTATATTTCCTGTATTCGTGAAAAAATAGCTATGTTCCACTATCTCACCCTTGACAACCTGTCCGAAAGAATAAGCCTTGCTTTCGAACTCAATACTCGTTATTGTGTCGGTCAAGGTCTGCTTGTTTTCCGTTGACTGAGTATTGCAAGCTGCGCAACATAAAGTAACGCTACAAATAAACAACACTAACTTTTTCATTTCTTAATAATTAAGCCACGTCCGATTTTTTGAATTTTACCATCTTTTTTGAGGTCTTCAATCACTTTATATAAGATTCCGTTGATGAACGAACCACTATTTTCAGTGCTGTACCATTTTGCAATTTCAATGTATTCGTTCAACGAAACCGGGATTGGAATTTCTTTATACGCAATAATTTCAGTTACTGCGAGTTGCATGATGATTATATCCATTTCGGCAACACGCTCCTGAATCCAATTTTTGAGATTCTTGTCGATGTATGGATTTATTTCGTCCCACATATTTACTGCTTTCACAAACAAATTGAACCCAAAATCGTGCGTTTCTGCATCACCAAACATTGGAAGTATGTCTCCTCCATATTCCGATGATTCCGAAAACCATTTAACTGTTTTCTCCACCATCGAAACCACATTGTCGGCATCGTCGTTCATGAAAATAGACGATTCTTCAAATGAGTCGAACAACGATTCTGTTTCGGCAACGACATTGAGCAGCAGCGTGCGGACAAAGTTTTTGTCTGCCTGATAAGAATCGTCCGATTTGATATATACATCGTAAAATTCAGATTCAATAATGTTCTTATAAATCTCCTTAACCGATGTTTTGTAATTCTCCAACGAAAGTTTTTCGTTTGCCACTATCGACATCAAATCGGGATTGTCTGCCAACTGAGCCAAAACACGGTTGTTTGCAAAACGTTCGAGGCGTTTCCACGCTTCTTCGTCTTTTATCTGCCGTTCCTGAATCTGAGTTATGCGGAGATTAGCGTAGTCACGCAGTTCGGCAAGCAAAAGCAGAATAACGAGATATTGTTCGTATGATTTTTTCATACTCATTTCCAACTCCTTCGTGAAAACTTTCATGTCGGGATTTTCCGTCTTTCTATACGCGTAAAGCGTCTGCAAGACTTTGATGCGAATCAAATGTCTGCCTATCATGCTAATCTTGCGTTCTTTCAGCTCCATAATTCAATGTCCAATTGTTGGGGCAAAAATAGTATTAAAATTATGAATTAAGAATTAAAAATAAAGAATTTGTTGGAAATTCACATTTCTATCAAAGTTTTCAACAAAACAATAAATTTCCGCTTTTTCAGTTTCACTGATTGGTCGGATTTTGTAATTTCGGTCGATTTTTGAAAAAGATATAAAAGACACAGAATATGAACGAAAATTCATCAGTAAACAGCGGTTCCCACGTTGACATTATGGAACTGAACAGCCGAATCCAGCAGGAAAGTGCATTTGTTGATTTGGTTTCGCACGAGATGCAGAAAGTGATTGTCGGTCAGAAAGACCTGATTGAAGGTCTGCTGATTGGTCTGCTTTCAAACGGAAACATTTTGCTTGAAGGTGTTCCTGGATTAGCAAAAACATTGGCAATCAACACGTTGGCAAAAACCATCAACGCATCGTTCAGCCGTATCCAGTTTACCCCCGACTTGTTGCCTGCCGATTTGCTGGGAACAATGATTTACAGTCAGAAAAGCGAAGATTTCGTGGTGAAAAAAGGTCCTATTTTCGCAAACTTCATCCTCGCCGACGAAATCAACCGTGCCCCGTCGAAAGTGCAGAGTGCCTTGCTCGAGGCAATGCAGGAACGTCAGGTTACCATAGGGCCGAATACCTACAAATTGGAAGAACCGTTCCTTGTAATGGCAACGCAAAACCCTATAGAACAAGAAGGTACGTATCCACTGCCCGAAGCACAGGTTGACCGTTTTATGCTGAAAATCATCGTTGGCTATCCGAAAAAAGAGGAAGAACAGAAGATTATCCGTCAGAACTTGCTACAAACGTTTCCTGTGGCAAATCAGGTCATTTCCACCGACGCAATCATCAAGGCACGGGAAATTGTTTCGGAAGTGTATATGGACGAAAAAATCGAGAAATACATTGTCGATATTGTATTTGCAACACGTTTCCCAGAGCAATACAAACTCGAGGAACTCAAGCCGTTCATCAGTTTCGGTTGTTCGCCACGTGCGGGAATCAGCTTGGCAAAGGCGGCAAAGGCGTATGCGTTCATCAAACGCCGTGGCTACGTGATTCCGGAAGACATCCGTGCCGTGTGCCATTCGGTGCTTCGCCACAGAATCGGCCTCACCTACGAGGCCGAAGCAGAAAATGTTTCTACCGAGGATATTATCACCAAGATTGTGAACGCGGTGGATGTGCCGTAGTTAGGATGCATAAGTTAGAAATTTCCAGAAGATTTTAATTAAAATTGTGCATTGTGAATTATGCATTGTGCATTATACATAATTGAATGGAAGCAAGCGAATTATTAAAGAAAGTCCGTAAGATTGAGATCAAGACGCGTGGTCTCTCCCACAATATTTTTGCGGGTGAATACCATAGTTCGTTCAAGGGACAAGGTATGGCTTTCAGCGAAGTTCGTGAATATCAGTACGGCGACGCTATCCGCGACATTGACTGGAACGTGACCGCCCGACTGAATAAACCGTATGTTAAAGTTTTTGAAGAAGAGCGTGAGCTTACTGTAATGTTACTCATTGACTTAAGTGGTTCGCAAAGTTTGGGTAGCCGTATGCGTATCAAGCGGGAAATTATCACCGAAATTGCCGCCACGCTTTCGTTTTCTGCCATTCAAAACAACGACAAAATCGGCGTGCTCCTCTTTTCCGACAAGATTGAAAAACTGATTTTGCCGCAGAAAGGTCGTAAGCATATTTTAAGGATCATCCGTGAACTGCTTGAATTTGAGCCGGAAAGCAAAGGGACCGACATTCCGTTGGCGTTGGAATATTTCACCAATATGATTAAGCGTCACTGCTCGGCGTTCCTCATCTCCGACTTCAACGACCGCCATCCGCTCAAGGATGCGCTGTCTATCGCCAACCGCAAGCACGACCTGATTGCCATCCGTGTGTTCGACCAAATGGAATCTACCCTTCCCAACATCGGGCTCATTCGTGTGAACGACGCCGAAACCGGTGCAGAAGAATGGATTGACACCAGCAGCAAGGCGACACGCAATGCGTTTGAACAAAATTACCGAAACCGAATGGCGGAACTCAACGACGCATTTACCAAATCGGGCGTGGGACACGTGAATATCCGCTGCGACGAAGATTATGTAAAACCACTTATGACATTGTTTAAGAAACGATAAAGATGAAAAACATAAAATACTACATATCAATCATTTGTGGATTATTATTAAGCACTCTGTTATTTGCCAACGACATAACCATTTCCGCACAACTCGACACCAATCAGATGCGCATTGGCGAACAACAGAACATTTCGCTTGCAATTGAATACAATTCCGACAAGACGCTCATTATCCCCGACTTTGGTAAAGAGTTGACACACAACATTTTTCTTGTCGATACTTTTAGTTTTCAATCTACCGAAGACAAGGATAAAAGCATACGAAAAGCTAAACTACCCATCACTTGTTTCGACGCTGGTGAATATTCGTTTGAAATAGGGCCGTTTATTTATGGTAGCGACACAATTTGGTCGTCTCCTGTACAATTGTCGGTGCAGACCGTGGAACTCGACACTACGGGCGTAATAAAGCCGATAAAACCAATCCGTGTGCCTGAATATACGTTCAAGGATTATCTTCCGAAAATCCTTACGGTAGTTGCCGTTGTCTTGGTTCTTGCCCTGATTGCGTTTGTGATTTGGTATGTTTTGAAACACAAAAAGCCAAAATTCTTACCGAAAAAAGTTGTCGCAAAAGAAAAAGCAGATATTAAAGCGTTACGTGAATTAGAACAACTTAAATCACAGAATCTCTGTGAGAAAGACGAATACAAAAACTATTACACAATACTCACCGACATTCTTCGAGAGTACTTCGGCGAAGTGCTTGCAATCGACACGTTTGAAAAGACGTCGGACGAGATTATACAAGAAGTAGTTGCTTCGGGCAAAGTTCCCCTATCGGTAATTCAAAACTTGCAAATAATATTAAAAGAAGCCGATTTCGTGAAGTTTGCAAAACACAAACCAACCGTTGAAACCGGAAATCTGCACTACGGACTTTCGCTGTTCTGCATCAACGAAAGCAAGCATTTGATTGAGAAAGAAGAAGTTGCCGAATAATACAATTTTCCTTTTGGCTATAACGCATAACTTACTATTCCCTTAAAATTAGTTCAACGTATGTGGTATCCTCCAAAAAATATGTATTTTCGCAAATGAAAACTATTAACCTTAAACAAAATATGAAATTAAAAACTTTATTTTTTGTAATAGTCATGCATACGGCTATTGCAGTAAGTGCAAGTCCAATCGACAATGTAATTTTTAGAGTAAAAATTAATGGGAAATGGGGATATGTGAATGCAAAGGGTGAATACATTGTAACGCCGCAATTCGACCATGCTTTTCTGTTTTCCGACAATGGTCTTGCCTGTGTCAAATTAGGAAACAAATACGGATTTGTCGACACCACAGGTAAAATTGTAATTGAACCAAAGTTTAATTATGCAGGAGATTTTTGTGATGGCAAAACTATTGTTCTTGTAAATAAAAAATACGGTGTTATAGATAAAACAGGGAAATATTTGATAGAGCCACAATATAATTATATCTGGATTTCTCCCTCAAACGGACTTGCAAAAATAAAGAAAGATAAAAAATACGGATTCGTTGATCTAAAAGGAAATATAGTAATAGAACCCATTTATGACGATGCTGGAGTATTCTCAAATGGTCTGGCTCGTGTAAAGCAAAATAAAAAATGGGGTTACATTGATACAACAGGAAAATTTATTATAGATCCAACTTTAGATTTTGCCCAAGATTTTTCCGACGGTTTTGCTGTAGTGGAAATAAAACACAAATATGGATACATCGACTCTACAGGGAAATTTGTGATTCTCCCCAAATTTAAAAGTATTCAACCATTAGTAACTAAAAACTATTTTAAAGTTGTTGTTAAAAATTGGAAATATGGTTTAATAGACAAAGAAGGGAATATCATTACTGAACCACAATACAATTGGATTGGAGAGTTTCAAGAGAATGGTTTGGCTCGTATTTCATTGGATTATGGAATGGGATTTATTGATACAACAGGAAAAATTGTAATTAAGCCCAATTTTGGCCATGTAGAAGATTTTAGTGACGGACTTGCAATCGTACGAGAATATGGGAAAAACAACCATAGAAAATATGGATTTATCAATACCTCTGGTGAAGTTGTAATACAATTAAAATATGACTGCGTTGGGAGATTTTCGAATGGCTTAGCATACGTAGGAGAATATAATCTATTTATAAATAAATGTGAAAATTATGGTTACATAGACCCTACAGGAAAAATTGTGATAAGGCAGCAATTTCAAGAAGCAAACGATTTTGGAAAAAATGGATTGGCGCTTGTCAAAATAAACAATAAATATGGTTTTATAAATAAAACGGGGGAATTTGTTGGACCCAAATTTGAACATGCATGGAATTTTCAAGAAAATGGACTCGCAAGCATAAAAATAGGTGGGAAATATGGTTTTATAGATAGCACAGGGAAATATGCAATAGAACCTAAATTTGATGATATTGATTATTTTTCTAAAGAAGGACTTGCTCTCATAGAAATGAAATCCAAATATGGATACATTGACACAACAGGTAACTATGTAATTGAACCTCTATACGATTACATTAGCATTGCATATCCATCGAAACACTATTATAAAAAGTTCCGTTGGTAACTAATGTGATATTGATTGAAATGACATTGGGAAGAAACAAAATTTTATTCTATCCCTTTATTTATCCAATCTTCGATTAACTGAAGATTTTTGTAGTCAAGTATCATATTGGAGTGGTCGAACGATAGGGTGCCATCGGTGCCAGTAACGACCTTGTACAGAAAACTGTTGGCCGCATCGCCGGGGACAACGCGCACGGAGCCGTCGATCGCCTTTGACGAAGCCACGTTAACCAATGCGTCGTAACTTTTCCCTTCGGTTAAATAAAGCCCTGCGGCGGCGGATTTTCCTCCTCCGTGGCACGCCGCACACGTCGGGTTAAACAACGTTTTTTGAATGCCGCTGAACATGTCGGCCTGCACCGCACCGGCGTCAAGAATAATTTCTGCTTCATTGTTGTTTGAAATATCGTTCTCGTAAAACGTGGCAATACGCTCACGCAGACGGTTTATCGCACAAATTTCAATGGTTTTCACGTCATTGCCAATGCCATTCAGAACAAGCGTGTCGGCTGTGGCGGTAAAAATGTTCTTTGAAATGTCGGCGTACTTGCTGTCGCCAAAACCTGCCACCACCACATTGTAGCCCGACGGCCAATTTTCTATGCCCGAAACGCTTGCCGCGATTTTTACCGTCCGTCCCGAACTTTCTGCTTTTATGTTTTCCATCACATCGCCGTCGTCGCAGGCCGAAAGGGCTAAAAGGCCTATAATCAATATTTTTTTCATATATTTTTGCAATTAGGAGACGCACGACCGTGCGTCTCTACAATATTAATTATTCATTCCTAATTCTTAATGCTAAAACGTGTATTGTAACATTACCGTCGCGCTGTGCACGGTCATTCCCAAATCGTCGTTGTCGCGGTCGATTTGTGTTTCGTGCCCCGTGCGGCCAGTGTATTGGTACATTGCCTGCAATTTCAGGTTGCAACCCGGCATAAAATAATTGAAACCAACGGCTGGCATATTCAGCATTCCTTTGGTATCGAGTCCGTTACGTTCATAAAGGTCATAACGCAACGCCGCCTGCAATTTGTTGGTCACGAAATAACCTGCCTGTGCGTAACCGCCGATGAAATTATACGTTTCGCTGATTTTCTGGCGTTCCGTAAAACCAATGTGCATAAAGTAACATTCGGTTGCCAGATACAATTTATGGTACAAGTATGCAAATTCAAAGCCGGCACGGAAATCGTTGGTGCTTTCATTCTCGCTCTCAACGTTCAGCGACGACGAAACGCCAATCATCCATTTGTTTTCGTCAAGACGGCTTGCAGAACCTTGAATCATAGGCATGGCACCTTTGGGCGAGAAGGTGAGTCGTCCTGCGTACAGCAATGAAGGTATGTGCCAATCGTCGCTGAATGTCCGTCCAGCCGCATTCGTGCCTATTCCCGTTCCGTTGAAAACGCCAAATTCGTAACCGAATTTGTTTGCAATGGAGCCGTGCATTTCCGCACCCAAGTCAAAACCCAATCCTATGCTTGGCGTGACGGCGTTCAACGCATACGGCAGAATCACTGTGGCTGTCAGCGAGTTTGGAAGCACGGGAAGCAATGTTTCGCCCAACGTGGTGAGATATGCGTGGGTGAATGGTGTTTTAAACTTTCCTATGCGAAACGCAATGTTCTTTTTCGTCTGAACGTCGAACCACGCTTGTTGGAGCAATGCTCCGCCACTCGAAGCCGCGTTTATCGACAAGTTGAACGTGACTTTCCCGAACGCTTTCCCCGTGAAACCAAGCACGGCATAAGGAACGGCAAAGCCGCTGTTTGCCACGTTGTCTTGATTGTACGCCTTGTCAAGACCTTCGTCGTCGTAATAATTGAATTTTGCACACGTCTGCACCAACATAAACGGTTTGAACACGAAATCGCCCGTGCCGCTACTGATTTTCAGACCTGTCTTTCCACTCATTGAAACTATGCCGTTTTCAAAATCATCGTCGTGAGTCGTTGCTTGTGCGTTAGATTCCTGATTTTCCTGTGCCAATCCAAACAACGGCAACAGAGCCATAACAAAACAAAATATCTTTTTCATCTTTTTTACAATTAACCCTTTTTTATTTCTTAATTTTTACTTGTAATTCTTAATTCTATAACGAGTTAAGGAACGCCACCAAAGCCGTTCTGTCGTTTTTGTTCATGTTTTTGAATAGATTTTTCGACGCTTCGCCCTCGCCGCCGTGCCACATAATGGCTTCAACGAAATTCCGTGCCCGTCCGTCGTGCAAGAAATACGTGTGTCCGTTGACTTTCTCCTGCAAACCGACACCCCATAATGGAGTCGTGCGCCATTCGTTGCCTCTTGCCAACCCGCTTACAAAATTGTCGTTAAGCCCTACGCCCATAATTTCCGAGCCCATATCGTGGAGCAAGAAGTCGGAATAAGGGTGAATTGTCTGATTACCGAGCCACGGCAGACGTGTTCCGTTCAGCAGAACCGAACCACCCACCTTTGTGTGGAGCGTAGTCACGTGGCAAAGATGGCATTTTGCTTGATAAAACATCTGCTCGCCACGTTTCACCACAGAATCGTCAACATTTCGCCGTGCCGGCACGCCAAGCGACTGCATATACAAATCAACGTCTTCCATATCTTGGGTTGATACGTCTAACTGATTGTATGATAGACCCATAGCACTTCCTTGCGACATTTGCAGTTGTCCTTCGCAGATTTCTTCGGGGAAACGGCTGTTGGTGGAACCCATATCGCTTGAAAAGCCCAATTCCACGGTCAAATCCAAGTGGTGTGCCTTGTTTCCCGACAAACCCACGGAACGCCGTCCACGTTCGGTAATGTAGTTGCAACGCCCGCTGATGCCATATTCGGGATAGTTGCTTTTTGCCGCCAATGCCTCGATTTCAGCAGGGTCGATTGCCATAATTTGTCCCATTCCCACGTGACGGAGCGGAATTCTCACCGTGCAGAACAAATCTTCGGGCTGAAGAATGATGGAGTCGCCTTTCACGCCGTCCCAAAACTTTTTGTACCATTCGGTTATGGTAAATTCTGGATAACATAGTTCGTATGGTTCTCCGTCGGGGAAGGAGAAAGACTGGAAATGCCAGTCAACTTTGACTTTCCCTTCGGGTTGAACGCCGTAGATTGCCTGGTCGTGGACCACACGTCCATAGTCTTGGAAGAACACGCCGTTTTTGCGGGTAATGTAAATCAGCATAGCCGAAAAGCCATACTGTCCCGAGCCGTAGGTAGGATTTCCTTTGTCGTCAACACCGTTGGGAGTCCACACGCCGGGTTTGGTGCGGCCAGCGTTGCGGTGACAACTACCGCAGGAATAGCCGGCATACACGGGACCAAGACCGCCACCATAGCCGTTCCCGCTGGTACGGGCATCGTCGTACAATGCGTCGCCACGGATAAATCGCCTGTCGTACGTTCCCGAAACCCATTCGGCAGGCGAATCGAACGCCTTTGATGAATTCATAAAAATTGTTGAAGTTCCAGCCGACAATGCGTAGCCCTTCGGAACCACCACATCGTCCATATCAATGCCTTCCTTTGTGCACGATTGAAGCATTCCCGAAAAAAGGATTATGCAACAACCTAAATAACCAATGCCTTTCATTTTCGCAAACGAGTGAAACAAAGTTCTTTTTTGCCCACAAAGAAAATAAAACGATAATAATGTGCAATCCCTAAAAATGGGGATTTATAGAATGGAATTTTCTACCTCGTCGTACATAATCGCAATAAAAAGAAAAGGGAGAACCTTAATTCTCCCCTTTCAGTCATTATTATTAATGATTCAAATTATTCTGCTACTGCAGTTGTATCTGCAACTTGTTGTAATGTATCGGCAACTGTCTGAAGCGTATCTGCAGCACATTCAGCAGCTTCGGCTTCGGCACCGCAGTTGAATGGCCAAATATTGAAATACCATAATGCGGCAACGCCAATGGCAAGAAGAACAACGCCAATCAGAAGCTTCTTCCACCATGCCATTCCTTTGTCGGCAAACGGGTCAGCCAAAGCGACTTTCGGGAATTGGGCAATCTTCGTCAACGTAGCACCAAACGTAATGTTCACAAATGCCTGAGCATTCACAGCCCAACCGTTTGCGTTCAACAGCGGAGCAAGATTACGTTTACGCAACTTCAACCACGCCATCACCATTGACGGACCTGAAATCAACAAAATAATGCCAATGAACACCAAAATGACTTGCCACCACGTAAGTTGAGCAAAACCAGAAACAACGCTTACGCAGAACGAGCCCAAAAAGCCCAAAGCCATACCTATTGCGGCAAAAATACCGGCAAACTTGGCAATATCGAACGGCTGTGCCTGTTGTGGAGCAGCGCCTTCGGCAGGGACAGCAGCAGCTTTTTCTGAAACCGAAGCCGTCATATTGTCGAACGACTTGGAATCCTTTTCGGCAGCCGATTTGTTGATTAAATCAGTCACCCAATTTGCGAACTTGCGGTACGGAGACCAAAATGCCTGACGAATACTGATAGGATTATCAATGATTTTTACAACCGTTGCATCCCAATCAACACCGTCGCGGTCGTAGAAAATGGCATTTTTTCCAACCATCAAATTATCAATGTCACCATCGGTCATTACGGCAACAATCGTCATCGTCTCGTTTTTCTTTTTAGAATGACAGTCGCAGTACAACAAATACATTCCGCTCAGACCAGCGGTAAGATTGTGTTTGCCCATATCGCTCACCTTCACGCACAAATCGCAACTACGTTGGTCAATGTAAAGCGTACCAGCTTGGAAGATTGCCTTCTTGTTTTCGTCGCGTGTGTAGAAGTCAGAGAACGTCACATAGTTTTTAATCAACTTGTAAATATCTCTATAATAATGTGTTAACTTATTCACAGTAACAATTTCGTTTGACTTGGTTTCTTCGGCTTTATCCTGTTCAACCAATGCCAACAACGCATCTTTCTGATTTTTTTCGACGATTTCCTTAATCACGTCAACGCCAAGTGATTCAACAATTTCGCCCTTCTTTGCAGCTTTCCACGCTTCGTATGGTCCGAATTTCGCACCAATTGCATTCCAATCTGCTTCGGAGATAGATTTTTGCTTTGGAAAATCGACATCGAAAATCAACGATTTAAGATTTGCAAACGCAGCCTGCCATGCCGGATTGATGCCACCGTTCAACGACAATTCCATTTTACTGTTCACACGAGCCAATGGATACGAAGCAATTTCCTCGGTGCATTCCGATAGGTTTTTCTCGCTGATAGCCTCCATACGAGCAACCGAAACATCCAATGCAGCAGTTGAGTCCTCATTGAATGCAATCAACTTGCAACGCATAAAGAAATCGTCAACTTTTTCCTTCAACGCCTTGTATGCCGCAAGAGCAGCCTCGGTATTGTCGCCATACGGGAACACAGTCGCCTTGTTTTCGTCCTCGCTGGTGAACCATGTCATATAATCGTTGCAATTTGTGTAAAATGCCTCGATTTGTTCCGCATTCACACCATCAACGCCGCTACGGTCTGGCGAAGAGCCGATTGTTTTAACACAATTAGCTATCACGGCTTTGAGAGCTTCGTCATCGGTAGAATTTTCGGTAATCACGCCATCGCCGTTGAATTTCGTCTTAGCAAAAATCGCAATGCTGTCGGACGTGTCTGCAACCGAGATTTCATTTTTATCAAGTTCAAGATTTGCAAGAATCTGTTTTGCAGAATCGTAGAGTTTCTTTCCATCCTCATCGTCTTGATTGATGTCGTCAAGCGAAATCGTATCTTCCTGTTTGAGCAACAAATCAGGATTTTTCAACACTTTGGTAATCCACGTGGCAGCTTCAACAACTTCGTGCACACGAATTTTGCCGTCGCCGTCAAGATCCATTAATTCAAGTGTTTTTTCGTCAATTTCAAGACCTTTGGTCGGACAGCTCAGCACAGTCCACATTTTTTGGTCCAATTCCTTCAGGTGGGCAATATCCTCACCAGACTCAATGTTTACGCGAGGTACGCCGCCAACAGTTGAGAATTTCCAATCATATTGTTTTTCAGCCATACTAATATTTATTACAAAATCTATTTGTAAGCAAATATAGTTTTTTTTATTAAGATTTATAAATGGCTGATTAAAAAAGTAGTGACCGTCTCTACATAAAATTTACATTTTCTCGCTCAGTTCCAGCCAAATCAGTTCTTTTTCATCAAGCAACGAGATGACTTCGCCGATACGCTGTGATTTTTCCATCAATTCGTTCTGTTCCAACGTTCCCGATGACAAAAGGCTTTCCAATTCTTTTTTCTCACGTTCCAAGTCGCCAATTTCCCGTTCCACCTGATCAAACAATTGTTTTTCTTTGAACGAAAGACCTTTTTTCTTACGAGGTTCCGATTGTGGCCGTTCCACTTTTTCTTTCGGCACTTTCAATTTTTCCTGTTCTGCCAATTTTCGTTCCTCAACTTCGCGATACACGCTATAATTTCCCGGAAATTCCCCTACTTCGCCGTTTCCACGGAACACAAGCAAATGGTCGGCAACCTTATCGATAAAAAATCTATCGTGTGACACTACCAACACACAACCTTTGAAATTCAGTAAATATTCTTCCAATTGCTGAATAGTATATAAATCAAGGTCGTTGGTCGGTTCGTCAAGAATTAGAAAATTCGGTTTCTGCATCAAAACCGTCATCAAATACAGGCGTTTTTTCTCGCCACCACTCAACTTCGACACATATAAATACTGCACAGAACGGGGAAAATTCCATTGTTCCAAAAATTGTGCTGCCGAAAGCGTGTGCCCTTTTTCCAACTCAATTTTGTCGGAAATATCTTTTATTACATCAATCACGTGTTTACCGTCGCAACCGAGAAGCCCGTCCTGCTTGTAATAACCTATGGAAAGCGTATCGCCCCAGTCAACCGTTCCCGAATCGGGCTGCAACTGTTTGGTAATAATGTTAAGCAACGTGGATTTTCCACAACCATTTTCGCCAATCATTCCCACCCGTTCGCCTTTGCTGAACGAATACGTCACTTTTGAAAGAATCTTTTTGTCGCCAAACGATTTGTCTATGCTTTTAAGGTCAACCACCTTATTTCCAAGATATTGGGCAGCAACGGTGAAAATCATCGACGATTCTGTTTCTATTTTCGTTTCAGCCTTTTCCTTCAAATCGTAAAATGCATCAATTCTATATTTTGCTTTTGTGCCGCGCGCCTGCGGTTGCCTACGCATCCAATCAAGTTCCTTACGCATAAGATTTTTCGCCTTGGCGACTTCGGCGGTTTGCACTTGCAGACGTTCCTGTTTTTTCTCCAAATAATATGAATAATTTCCCGAATACCGATAGACAATTTTGTCATCAAGTTCAAGAATCGTATCACACACATTATCAAGGAAATACCTATCGTGCGTAACAATAAACAATGTACTTTTGATTGTTTTCAGATAATCTTCGAGCCATTCTATTATAGAAATGTCAAGATGGTTTGTCGGCTCATCCAAAATGAGCAAATCAGGCTCCAGCATAAGAATTTTCGCCAAATCCACCCGTTTTTTCTGTCCGCCCGAAAGGTGCGAAATTATTTGTTCGGAAGGGAGTTCCAACTTACTGATAATCAAATTCACACGAGATTCATAGTTCCACGCGTCGGTTGCATCCATTTCATCGGTCGCCTTTTGGATTAACTTTTCGTCACCGCTCTGTAATGCGGTCTCGTAGCGTTTCATAGCATCGAGCACAGCCTGATTGGCGGAATACACCTCGTCGTACACCGTACACTCCGAAACGAGTTCAATATTTTGGTCAAGATAGCCGACCGACACATCTGGTTCGAACAAAATCCGTCCCGACTCAACCGTATCTTTCCCAAGAATAGTCTTAATAAGCGTGGTCTTTCCCATTCCGTTTTTTGCAACGAGAGCAATGCGTTCGCCACGATTCACCACAAACGAAAGATTGTCGAACAACAGATATTCGCCGTAGTATTTGGTAATATTTTCGACCTGAAGAATAGCCAAGGGAGTTGGGAGTTGAGAGTTGAGAAACGAGAGTTAATTGTGTATTAAAAAAGCCCCGGAACAATCATTCCGAGGCTTTTTATTTACAGCCGAAGTGGATTATTTATTTTCCTTTTCAGCTTTTGACAATTCAGATTTCAATTTTGCCAAATCAGTAACGTCACCAAGAGTTGTTTTTTCTAAGTTGTCATTAACTTTCTTAACAGCCTTCTTCGTTGATTTTACTTGTTTTTCGGCTTCTTCTTTCTTCTCATCTTCGAATGTTCTTGTATGAGAAACGAAGATTTTCTTGTTGTCTTTTGAGAACTCGGTTACCTTGAAGTTCAATTTCTCGTCAACTTTTGCAGTTGTTCCATCTTCTTTCACGATGTGGCTTACAACCGAAGCTCCTTCAACACCGTAAGGAAGAGCAACTACAACATTCTTGTCGTTGATTTCGAGAATTGTACCTTCGTGAACAGAACCAACCGTGAAGATTGTTTCGAACACATCCCAAGGATTTTCTTCCAATTGTTTGTGTCCCAAGCTCAAACGACGATTTTCCTTGTCAACTTCAAGTACTTTTACTTCGATTTCAGCACCGAGAGAAGTAAATTCTTGTGGATGTTTGATTTTCTTTGTCCAAGACAAGTCGGAAATGTGAATCAAGCCATCAACACCTTCTTCGATTTCTACGAAAATACCAAAGTTTGTGAAATTCTTAACGATTGCAGTATGTTGACTACCAACAGCATATTTTTCGTCGATATTTTCCCATGGATCTGGTTTCAATTGTTTCATGCCGAGAGACATTTTTCTTTCTTCGCGATCCAATGTCAAAATAACTGCTTCTACTTCGTCGCCAACTTTCAAGAATTCTTGAGCAGAACGCAAGTGCTGTGACCAAGACATTTCAGAAACGTGGATAAGACCTTCGATTCCAGGAGCGATTTCAACAAATGCACCGTAGTCAGCCATAACGACAACTTTACCTTTAACCTTGTCACCAACTTTCAAGTTTGGATCCAAAGCATCCCAAGGATGAGGAGTCAATTGCTTCAAGCCGAGAGCAATACGTTTTTTATCATCGTCGAAGTCAAGGATAACGACGTTGATTTTTTGATCCAATTGAACGATTTCTTCAGGATGAGTGATACGTCCCCAAGAAAGGTCTGTGATGTGGATAAGACCGTCAACACCGCCAAGGTCGATGAATACACCGTAAGTTGTGATATTCTTAACGATACCTTCAAGAACTTGACCTTTTTCAAGTTTAGAAATGATTTCTTTCTTCTGTTCTTCAAGTTCAGCTTCGATAAGAGCTTTGTGAGAAACGACAACGTTTTTGTATTCGTTATTGATTTTCACAACCTTGAATTCCATTGTTTTACCTACGAATACATCGTAGTCACGAATAGGCTTAACGTCGATTTGAGAACCTGGCAAGAATGCTTCGATGCCGAATACATCTACAATCATACCGCCCTTCGTTCTACATTTAACAAAACCTTTAACGATTTCGCTATTTTCAAGAGCTTCGTTAACTCTATCCCAAGATTTAAGAGCACGAGCTTTTTTGTGAGACAAAATCAATTGACCAGATTTGTCTTCAAGACTTTCGACAAATACTTCAACTTTGTCACCTACTTTCAAATCAGGATTGTAGCGGAACTCACTTGTCGATACAACACCGTCGGATTTTGCACCGATATTAACGACAACTTCGCGTTTAGAAATTGAAACGACAGTACCTTCTGTCACTTCGTTTTCAGCATTTGTCGACAATGTTTGTTCGTACTTTTCCTGCAAAGAATTTCTTTCTGATTGCGAATAGCCGCCTTCTTCTGCTTCATATTTGTCCCAGTCAAATTCGTTTTGTTGAACTTTTGCAGCAGAGACAATTGAATTGATTTCATCATCAGAAGCCGTATCATCTTCGACAGTTTCTTCAACTTCGTCTTTTACAACCGGTTCTTCCAATTCAGCGACGTTTTCGTTTTCGAATTCTTCGCTTTCGTTTTTTGTTTTTTTCACCATTTTATTGGTTCTTAATAGTTAGACATTATGTTAATTAGCAAAAAATTGCGTGCAAAAATAACATTTCTGCTGAATTATCAATCAACTATGACAAAAAAAATGACAAAGTCCCTTGACTTTTTTAAAAAGACACTATATATTTGCACGTTTTTTAAAACGAGGATATGCGACAGTTAAAAATCACAAAACAGGTAACCAACCGAGATACCCCATCGTTAGACAAGTATTTACATGAAATTGGCAAGGTCGACTTGATTTCCGCAGAGGAAGAAGTTGAATTGGCAAAGAAAATCAAAGATGGTGACCAAAGAGCACTTGAAAAACTTATTAAAGCAAACTTGCGTTTCGTTGTTTCTGTATCGAAACAATATCAAAATCAAGGACTTAGCCTACCCGACCTTATCAACGAAGGCAATTTAGGTTTAATTAAGGCAGCTCAGCGTTTTGACGAGACACGTGGTTTCAAATTCATCTCCTATGCCGTGTGGTGGATTCGCCAATCTATTCTTCAAGCTTTGGCTGAACAAGCACGTATTGTCCGTCTTCCGTTGAACAAAATCGGGAACATCAACAAAATCAACAAGACGCTTTCGACACTCGAACAAGAATTCGAACGCGAACCGACAGCCGAAGAAATTGCTTCGGAAATGGACTGTAGCGCCCGCGACGTGAAGGAATCCATGAAAAATTCAGGTCGCCACATCTCTATGGACGCACCTCTTTCTCAAAGCGAAGAAGGTACATTATATGATGTATTGGACAACAAAGACACCCCGTCACCCGACCAGACTCTTATGTTGGAATCGTTACGGAAAGAAATCGACAGAGCAATTTCCACTTTGACCGAACGCGAAGCAAACATTATTAGAATGTACTTCGGAATTGGTCAAAAGAATCCGTCGACTTTGGAAGAAATCGGGACTGAACTTGGTCTAACACGCGAACGAGTAAGACAGATTAAGGAAAAAGCTGTCAGAAGACTGAAACAAACTGCTCGAAGCAAAATTCTAAAATCATATTTGGGATAAGAATATTGTAGAGACGTGTAATATAATTGTAGAGACGTGCCATGGTGCGTCTCTATTTTTTTATAGGAATGGATTTTCCTTATCAAAATCTGGTTGATAATAATCGTTGCTGTCTAATTGTTGCGTCCAGCCACGTTCAAACCATAAATCATCCAATTTTTCCAAAACCAAATCATACTCCGTATTAGATAATGTACGATTTATATCCCTAAGTTCCAAAGCCTTATACACTGGAAAATACTGCGACATAAGTGAGACAAACACGTCGGTTGATATTTCTTTGGCTAACAAATTCAACACATTCAAACTATTGTCAACATGATTCGGCAGAACTAAATGACGGATTATAAGTGCCGGATTTTCATCGTTCAGCACCGATTTTTTTTGACGGTACATCTCTCCTATCGCCGCAAGGGCAGTTTCGGTGTAATTCGGAATACCCGACAGACGTTGTGCCAACTCGTCATCAGCATATTTAAAATCAGGCAGATAAATATCCACAATTCCTTCCAACAACCGAAGCGTATCCACATTTTCGTAACCGTTGGTGTTGTAAATTATTTTTGGAGAAAAGCCATGTTTCTGCACCATATCAATAATCTTCAACATGTGCGGAATGTGACTTGTTGGCGAAACAAAACCGAGAAAATTAACATTCTTCTGCAAAATTGCCACAATCTGATTCACAACCGTTTCGTAATCTGTAATTTCATGTTTCACAACAGATTGCGGTTGACTAATTTGATAATTCTGGCAATACACACAACGCAGATTGCAATGAGAGAAAAACACATTACACACGCCATTTTCGCTTCCGTCTATCGGTTCCTCGCCCGTATGCAGACTAATATTGGCAATATGCAGTCCAGCATCGAGATGACAAAATCCCAATTGTCCCTGTTCCCTATTCACAGAACAGCGATGCGGACATAGATTGCAATTCGTCAAATCAATCATTTCTTGAAAATTTTCTATGCAAAAATAGAAAAATTCCTATAGAGACGCGATTAATCGCGTCTCTACAAACATAAACATCACAGATTATTCGTTATCGTTTTCGCAATAAATCAACTCGCCGTTGATGAGGCGATAATATCTATTACCAAATTCGCGAATTTGCATTTTAGAATCCTCATATTCTTCAGAACAAGGATTTTCAACCGTAAACGAAATAGTAATTACATCAGAATACGAAAATTCGCCATTCAAATCAACCTGTTTTAAACGGAAATACGAGAACAAAGATTCGTTAATTGGCATAATCGGTTCTGTACCATACGTATAGCCGTTATCCGACTGCGACGGCACATGTTCCGTACATTCAACCCAGTCCCTCCCGTTTTTCGAATATTCTACTACAAAATATTCATTGTCTTTCTCGCTTGCCGTAGTCCATACAAATGCCTTGCTTGATTTGTCGAAAGAGAATGATACAAGTTCGATAGGGAGAAGAGATGCAACATCTCCAAGCATACATTCATCAAATGGAACGCTATATCCATACAAAGAACATTCATTACAAGTTACATCATCTTCCGAAAGAAAATCAGAATTATTTACCCATGAATGACTATTACTAGCATGTTGTATATACACGACTTTTCCACTGGTGGTACTTTCGCCTCCATTTTTCTTAAAATCTTGTGTACTTGCTCCATTTTTAGGATTATAGCACAATATAGTTATAGAATTAGCATTTCCACTAATACGAAGTTTGTCACTATTTGCTATGTTTCCAAGAATCAGTTTTCCATCCGTTACATTAAACTGTGAACTTGAATAAGTATTCAACGATAATGAATTAACACCTGTCAGTTCTGTTATATTTACCGTGGACACATTATTTCTCAACGTAAGACTATTAACACTTACTTCTGAACTACCACAATCAGAACCAAAATTAACTGTGTTTCCACCATCATTCATAGATATATCCATTGTATTAGCCGTATATACTCCATTTAAACTCAAATTATCATTTCCATAACATCGGAAGTTGATACCATCGGCTACAATAGATGAACCACAACTTGACGTAAATTTCACATATTGACCATACACAGCACGGAAATCTTCTGTACAATTAAACATCCCATGATTATATATATTGATGTTTTTTGGCATAGATGTATATTGGTTGATTTCTTGGTTGTAATTTTTACAATTAATTGTTCCATTATTTACAATAGTCACACCACTCTTAAAACATGTGGAAGCAAAATCAAAATCTGCCAATGTATGATCTGCACAAGATTTAACAAAATAGATTTTTCCGTTATTAACTAATGTAGAATTAACATTCATCGTCAGGGCGGTCACATATATTTCTTCACCAACACCAACCACGACGTCTGTGTTTGCAGGTATTGTCAATGCACAATTATCTAAACTAGCTGTTGCCTTTACAACTGTATTATTCAACGTGGTTTCGCTCCGATTAAATTCGTCTTCATCTTCAACATTTTCCAATCCTTTTATAGACGTATACGCAGTTCCACTCCATTCTCCAAAAACATAAAAATCAGGAGCGTTCCCATTTCCATTATTTTTCAAAGACACAAAATTAACTTGTGCACCATTTGAAGATGTAAAATTACCTTCTACCGCCAAATTTGCAAATTTATCCATTTCAACATACAGACGGTCATTACTATTATAATAAAAGAACGAATATTCAGGAGGGACAAGATCATAAGTCGTAAAATTACCTTTTACATACAAAGAAGCACTATTTCCAATTGTAATTTTAGATTTATCACTAATATCAAAATTCCCCGATATAATCAAAGTCGAATTATCTGCCACCTTGATAGTACTTTCATTTTTCATATCAAGATTCCCATTCAAATATACAACACCGTTCACTGTAATATTTGAATTCGAACTAACAGTAAAAGTTCCACCCGCATAGCTTCCCGGCTTACTTCCCCCATTCCACGATGCATCTTCTTCAAATTTATATCCAGGATTGGTGCTACTCTTGGATGTATACGTCGCCCCCATAACGCTTCCGCATACGAAAACGCTTACCAGCAACACCACAATATTTCTCAATAACCCCCTCATAATACACCATATATTAAAAAAACAAATAAAGAAAAATCGTGTTTTCAAGATGGATAAAAGTCCATCACTTTCACCGAAATGCTAAATAACGCAACTGAAATGCAAAAAACTTAAAAATGGGTAAAATCTAACCTCGCCCCTATAAATAATTGGTGCTAATTGTCGTTTTCGCAATAAATCAACTCGCCGTTGATTAAGCGGAACCATTTATTTCCAAATTCTCGAATTTGAATTTTATTTTTAGAAAAGTCATCCGAGCAAGGATTCAAATCATTATATAAGGATTTCACTTCCTTATCCTTTGGATGGAACGGGTCGTCATTTATTCCCAAAAGTGTATGTGTATTTGCCGGATCAAGACATTCGTCGTATGAATGGAACGCACCAATAAGTTGTTCTGCACTTATCGGATTTTTCCCTACGATATCAGAGGCAGTCCAATATTCACCAGTGTGGCTACCTGCATTCCACTCATTTATATCACCTTCAGCCTGAGGATTACCTGACCAGCCATGTTCAAGAGCATTATCATTAAAATATACTGTACCGGCACAAAAACCAAGATTATCAACACCAGTTGTAGGATTGTAACACAATGATAAAACTGAACCCGAATAACTAACAATCTTTAACGAAGGGTCGAAATCAGTTTCGCCTACTATGAGCATTCCACCATCCCGAACGTGTATCATATTTCCTTCAATAAGTCTTTCCACAGTCATTTCACCATCAATATATAATTTCATTGCGCCTCCCGAATGTTGGAAATTACCCTCGTATGCACGAATAGTAGCACAGTCTCCTATGGTTATATCCTGTCCTTGACCGTTCGATACAGTCGAAAAACGATTTTGAATATTAAACACACCCTTTATTTCTGGAATTTTACCACGAAATGTAATGTCTTCTGCCACATACACTCCATTACAATCATACGTTATTCCATCTCCTTTGCTTGAAGAAAGTCCTATTTCTCCAACCGCCTGTATTGTCCCTTTATTTATAAACGTTGAATTACTATAATCCGTACTTGAAGTGGAAACATAAAAATTATTACAAACTATCTCCATTCCTTCAGGGACAATATATTGAACCCTCTCACCTGAATTCATTGGAAGACCAATGTCACCATTCCCATCTACATACAAAATATGTGGTTCTATAGCTCCACCATTAACACTTTTTTGTATCGTATACGAATCAGGGAAACTCAACATACTATCGTCGAACACAAGCATAAATGGGTCGGAGTATTCAATAGCACCATTATTTTTTCTTATTTTTATTCTAAATTGCTTGTTACCACCAAATGTTTCTGGAGAGGCAGGTGTATATGTAGGTGTATAACTTTTCAAATCTGACTCAGCAGCTGTTGGAGCTATAGAAAGTATTTCATCTATTTCGATTGCATTTTCAACCCAATCCTTGTCGCCGTCAAGATATTGAATAACATACTGGGCGACATTGCCATTACCTTCGTAAAGCACATCGAAATTAAATAAGATATTTCTTCTTTCTTGAACAGCGTCAATATTTCTAACAACCATATCTGTCGATCCATTGACAGGATGGTCAAAACTACCAGTAGATCCTATAACGTATTTAACACCATTCGCCGTTGTTACTGTGTTTCCCGCATGTTTTCTTGCTTCAGCATTCCTTGTCTTTAATTTATCAACATCTACTAACCAAGAACTCACCATAGAAATTATTGCTGAAGAACTAAAGTTTGGCTGTTTATTTGCATCAGAGCCAAACATTTTAGCAATACTCTTAACATTTCTAAAATCAGCAGTACCAAAATTCACAGACGAAAGAGTCATACATCCCGAAAAGAATTGCTCTAAGGAAGTTGTCTCACTAAAATCCCATCCTGATATATCAATAGATTGTAATTTAAAAACATCCGTACCTATTTGAAACAATTGAAATGCATCACCAACCAATTTTGGTTTTATTCTGTCATCATATTGTGTTGGATCATTATCTACCCCATCATCAACCCAATAACGAACATCGTAACCCGAAGATTGGTCTCCTGTACTATACGCATACACTATATATGGATATTCAGGGACTATGTTATCAGTAGTTGCCTCTTTTGTTGCATTGTTAGGCCAATCTACCCAATCTTTGTTATATGAAACAGAAAGACATGTTCTTCTCACATAATTTCCACTGGCAATGACAGCTTCTCCTTCTGCTTTCGAAACTCTCGCAAAAGAACGCATATATTTGGAATTTGCGTCAGTACCAGCAACAGGACATAAATAGGAAATTTTTCCCTTTAACCATTTAAAATTATAAGAGTTATTTCCCTTCCACTTATCGCCCTCATTTTTAGGGTATAAAAGTCTTGCCTGCCCATTACAAAACAAGAAACAAAAACTCAAAAGAACGGACAACAAAACCTTGCAACAACGCATTGCCATTGTGCCGTCACTTACATGTCCATATCTCAGCAAACTCTTCATTTCCATTGTTTTAAAACACACAAAGAAACAAAGAGGAAATACGTTTTTACAAATCCTAAGACCTGTTATTTACCCAAATACAAACCAAATTGACTGAAATGATGAAACTGAACGACGAAAAAAAAAGAGACGCCACAAATGTGACGTCTCTACAAATATATTTAACCAATTACGGTTTAATTCAAATAATAATCAATCGTGGTAACAACACGGATTGTTTTTATGTACGGAGTGTTGTCGTCGCGGTCGGAAATGGAAAACTGACCCTGATTTGCGAATTTAATGCCACCCAAATTTGACTTTGAATCTGTTGCGAATTTTTCTGCAACCACACGGGCATTTTGCGTAGCCTCTTCTATCATTTGAGGTTTCAAGTCATTCAAACCTGTAAACTCAAATTTCGTAGCATTACCTTCCCATGAGTCGCTTACGGCAATTGCAACGCCTTGTTTCAGCAATTCCTCCTGCGAAGATAACAGTTTACGAACCAAATCAACCTTATTCGTAGATACTGTAATCACTTTCGAAACCTGATAACGTGTATGAACATAGTCGGAAACATATCGTTCCGCCTGACGGTCGTATACACTTGTAGCAGAAACACTTATTTCAGAGTCTTCTATACCGTTTTTCTTCAAGAAATTCATCACCGTGTTCGTTTTTGTGCTCATTGTTTCATACAAACTCGGCAAATCGTTGCCTATATCCTTCAACGTAATTGGCCACGTAACTTTGTCCGCCATAACTTCGCGTTCTGCAAGCCCTTTTACGGACACATAATTGTCTTTTTTCGCAAAGTTGTCAATACCTGTTTTCAAAAGAAAACCCATACCGATTAAACCGCACATAATCAGTACCGCTGAAATAATTTTTGATTTGTCCATAACTACATAATTTTTGGTTAAACAATATTTTTTGTGTAGAGACGCAATTAATCGCGTCTCCACGAATTAACGAAACGAATTTCATCGATAAAAATTGTATTCCTTTTCCAAAACATTATGACAAAGGTCTTCCAATACAATTTTCACGACGTGGTTCTTCCCCATTTCCAAGTGTTTTTCGTCAAACCACAAGAAAACGGCACCGCTTTTTGCATCATAATCAAGGATTTGCCATTCTCCGTCAATATATGCATTATATTTTGCCACGCCTGAATAATTATCGGCCATTTTAAACAGAATATATGGTTTATTGGTCATGTCGGCACTATCCGCCATCGTCATTTTTATGGTTGGAGCAACAGTATCGACAACCACACCGAATGTTCCGCCAGTTTTAATAAACGCATGGGCGCAACCATTGTCGTCGAATTTGGTCATGACAGGAGTTTTACGACCGCAGTTTTCTATGATTCCTTTGTCTTTCAACTCATCTGGCAGTGAATACGGAATAATTATTTCCGCCGATTTTTTAAATATAACCTGGTCGGTCTTAATTCTATATGTATGAGAATAATAGCGTTTCTTTGCATTCGAAGAATCCACTTTCACGTCAAACGAAAAATCGGAGAAAAACGTTTTCGGGTTCGCTTTAAATTGAAATTTCTCATACGTATAGGTAAATGTGTCGGCACTATTATATTTTTTGCATTCTTTCCATGTTCTTACGTCGAGGCTGTCATTGTATTTTTGTTGCAAATACACTGTGAGCGAGGCTGTATTGCCGACAAAGTCGGTAACTCTAACCTCGCACTGAGCAAGTTCTTCGTCTGTCGTTTTATAAATCCCCTGATTTTCGAGTTTTGTATAAATTTCGAGTTCGTTGTTTTGTTCCTTGAACATACGTTCGTAGTTGCGTTTCGAGGCAAGCCGTTCTTCATAATCAATCAGGCTGTTAATGTCGGCCGTCGTACCAAAATCAATCTCATCGATTTTGCGGGAATACAAAACCTGATTGTTGCACGTGAGCGTGGTTGTATAAAAACCATACACATTCGACATTTCCGGCATATAATCATATCCCTGCACCGAAAAGCCGATGTTTCCCCACACCGTAACAGGTTCTTTAAGCACAAACACACCATTGCCCTTGGAAACAGTTTCGAACAATTGTTTTTTCTGTTTATGATTTACAAAACTATTGGAATCCATCGGATAAACGCCGAAACGAAGAATTTTCGGAGTGACGTTGTCTTTCAAATTATAGAACAACATGGGATTTAACGCATGCTGATTTTCAGTTTTTCTAACCTCGAAATGCAGATGCGGACCGCCCGAACTACCCGTATTTCCCGAAAGTGCAATCTGTTGACCACGAGAGACAGGCAAATCATCGGGTTTTAAATTTATATTGACAGTGTTTGTCTTTTTTTCATATTGATACGCCTTGACCACCGAATCAATCCGTGGTTCAAAAGATTTTAAATGTGCATAAACCGTCGTATATCCGCTTGGATGGTCGACATATAGAACATGACCGTAGCCCGTTGGCGTTATCTGTATACGTGACACAAAGCCCGTATCGACAGCACGGACCACTTTCCCCTCCACTTTTTCCGTCTTCATATCAAGTCCCGAATGAAAATGATTCGGTCGGAGTTCTCCAAAATTTGCCGACAAATACACTGGTCGCAAGTCCATAGGATATATAAAATCCTGTGCTACACTAATTTGTGTCAAAAAAAGCAAACCAAATATCAACAATAACCTCTGTATCATATTCAAAAATAATCCAATGCGAATTTATCTTGAAAATCTGTCGTTTACAAACAAAGATATAAACGAATTACAAACAAAATTTTGTGGAATTATAGAATCGTCGTACCTTTGCACAAATTTTATTTTCATGAACGACTTCGGGAAACTGTGGAAATATTTGTCTAACTACAAGAAAAATCTTGTATTAGTATTCATTTTCAACTTGTTAGGTGCAATTTTTTCTTTTGGAATGATAGCACTGATTATTCCATTTTTCAACGTATTATTCGACCACACCCAACAGGTACACGAACTGCCAGAAGTTTTTGTCCTGTCGAAAGACACACTATTATTATATTGTAACTATTATTTAACATTGGTCATAGAACGCTGGAACGAATCGGTTGCTCTTGTATTCATCTGCCTTGTTTTAATCGGTGTGACGTTCCTAAAAGACGGATTTGAATATCTTGGAAAATATTTCAACATTCCCATTGTAAATGGCGTTCCTCGAGACATTTACAACATTGCATACTTCAAAATTTTGGATTTGCCAGTATTCTTTTTCACCAACGAGCGAAAAGGCGACATCATGTCTCGAATGTCATCGGACATCACCGTTGTCCGCAACAGTATGAGTTCGTTTATTGATTTGATTAAGAATCCGTTATACATTCTTGTGTATTTTATTGGTATCATTATCATTAGTTATAAAATGACACTTGTTGTCTTACTTTTACTGCCGTTCATGGGTATTATAACCGGGCGTATCGGTAAAAGTCTGAAAAAAGCGACAAACCGAACACAGGAACTGCAAGGCGACATTTTAGTCTATCTTGACGAAACATTGTCGGGATTGAAGGTCGTGAAAATCTTCAACGGTGCAAAACAAATGCGTAACAAATTCGATGAACGGAATTATGCGTATTATAGAGAAATGAACCGTGCCAACAGGAAAAGCAGTCTCGCCCATCCGTTGACGGACTTTTTAATCGTAACAATATTATCTGTAGCCATTTACATTGGCGGTAATCTTGTCCTTGCCAAAGATGGCGGAATGTCTGCCGAAGCGTTTATTGCATTCATTTTGGCATTTACCCAAATTGCAAGCCCGGCAAAATCGTTTACATCGGCATTCTACAATATAAAACAAGGTGCAGCTGGAATTGACCGTATTGAAAGAATAATCAACGCCGAAGCAAAAATAGAGGAAAAAGACGATGCAAAATCTATTGAATCATTCAACGAGGCAATCACATTCAACAACGTGACATTCGGTTACAATTCAGAAAAGACGGTTCTTAAAAATATAAACTTGACTATTCCGAAAGGGAAATCGATTGCTCTTGTCGGACAGTCCGGTTCTGGGAAAACAACAATTGCGAACCTAATACCTCGTTTCTACGAACCGACCGAAGGACAAATCCTTATAGACGGAATAGCTCTCCCCGATTACAAACTTACAGATTTACGAAGCCTTATTGGTATCGTCACTCAGGAATCTCTTTTGTTTAACGACACGGTTTTCAACAACATTGCATTCGGTATAGAAAATCCAGACAGAGAAAAAGTTATAGAAGCGGCAAAACTTGCTAATGCCCACAACTTCATAATGGAAATGGAAAACGGCTACGAGACAAACATCGGCGACCAAGGAGCGAAACTCTCTGGCGGACAACGGCAACGTCTCTGCATTGCCCGAGCAATTATGAAGAACCCTCAAATCCTCATTCTCGACGAAGCGACTTCCGCACTCGACACCGAATCGGAACGTCTCGTTCAAGAAGCATTGTCAAATTTGATGAAAGACAGAACTTCGCTCGTCATTGCCCACCGACTTTCCACAATCAAAAACTCCGACAATATCGTAGTCCTTAACGAAGGAAGAATCGTGGAATCGGGCAAGCACGACGAACTCATTGAACTCAACGGAGCGTACAAAAGATTGCACGATTTACAGTTGATATAATATGTTCAATGCACAATTCATAATGCACAATGCATATTTCACAATTCTTTTTGTATTTTTGGACAAACTAAATTTTTAAAACTATGGGTTTAATATTATCATTATTGATTGGTGCTTTGGCAGGATTTCTTGGAAGTAAAATCTTCAGTGGAGCTGGTAAAGGTCTGTTATTGAACTTGATAATTGGTATTGTCGGCAGTATGCTCGGCAGCTGGTTATTTAGCCTTGTCGGAATTGGCGGCAACGGACTTGTATGGCAGTTAGTATGTGCAACTGTCGGTGCAATTGTCTTGTTGTGGATAATTTCACTTATCAAGAAATAATTTTTTCAATTATGTAGAGACGCGCCCTGGCACGTCTCTACAATTTTATTTTTGAAGAATTTTCTTTTCATACTATCAACTTTGCTCGTATTCGGCTGTAAACACGAAAATCCCGAATACGACAGCATTCCATTTGTGGAATTTCTCTCCGCTCCCACCGCCACAGACTCATCTGACAGACACATTTACTTTAATTTCATGTTATACGACGGTGACGGGAATTTTGGCCTGGAAACATTCGATACCGCATCGCCGTTTGTTGACGAATTTCAGCAGAATTTCCATTCTGTACCGTTCTACATCGAAAATAAGGAGACTCTCCAACTTCCTTATGCCATAAATTATCGTATTCCACGGCTTCGCAACGAAGGAAACAATAAATTCATAAAAGCAAAAGTGACAATAGACATTGTTCTTGCAAAAGCCTCATTTCCATACGATAGCGTGCTATTTACCTATTTTGTATACGACAGAGATTTGCAGAAAAGCAACGTAGATACGTCACAAATAATCACTTTTAAATAATTACAATCTTCGGCCTATATGTTTCTTTTTAGGAACAATGCAGGTTAACGATTGTTTCTGTATTTTGAACGTAATGTCGGTATTTATCATTCGTGGTTCGCCGTCGAGATGTAGCAGACGTGGTACATTGTTCAAAACAGTAAATTCTTCTAAATGATACGTTTCCACATGACGAGAATTATTGAACTGGTTCACAAACAAACGGATTGTAACAGGAATCACGTCGAATACCGGCAATTCTTTTACCAACACAAGTTCAAATTTTCCGTCCGTCACGTCAGCTTCGGGAGCAATTACCGCATTCAAGCCATATTGATTGGCATTTGCGACCGACGCGACGAAAAACGTCTTCTCAACTTCCTTACCATCAACCAAAAAGCGACATTTCTGCGGAGGATAACTGAAATACTCCTCAATGACTAATTTCACATAATTCAAGCCACCTCGTTCCTCCGAACAACTTTTATCGTAAATGTCGCCAATTTGGGCATCGAAGCCAAAACCAGCCACATTCACGAAATATTCGCTATTACACAAAACCGTGTCTATTGTCTTCTCCTCGCCTTCTGCAATCATCTGGATTGCTTTTTTAACAGACGATGAAATGCCAAAGAATCTAGCAAAACCGTTTCCCGATCCCATCGGAATAATCGCCATTGTAGACTTTGAATGAATCAATGACTGCGAAACTTCGTGAATCGTACCGTCACCACCCACGGCGACAATTATATCATACCCCTTTTCAACGCCCATGCGTGACAATTCAAGAGCATGACCGGCAAAACGAGTATACACAAAGTCAACCGAAAACTTGTCGGGTGTAAGAATCTCATTTGCAACAGTTTCGATGTTTTTACTCCGATTTTTTCCCGAATGAGGATTTACAATAAATAATACGCTTTTCATACTAATCTTGATCTATTGTCCTTCCTGGATATACTTTCAAAGCCTGTTTCAAGCATTCTACGGCACGTTTCAGTTTATCCATTTCGAGGATATAGGCAATACGAGCCTGATGAATACCCATTTTCTTACCTGTATAGAATCCAGTTCCTGGAGCAAGCATGACCGTAGCCCCTTCATATTCAAACTCTTCGAGCAACCAACGACTGAATTTATCAACATCGTCTACAGGCAGTTCCACCATTGAATAAAAAGCCCCGTCGGGCATTGGCGTATGCACACCTTTGATTTGGTTCAACGCAGGAATAATATAATCACGACGAGCCTTATATTCTTCTGCAGATTTATTAAGAAACGCCTGTGGCGTGTCGAGCAAAGCCTCGGCTATCAACTGTCCCATCGAAGGAGGACTCAATCGTGCCTGAGCAAATTTCATTGAAGAAGCTATAACATCTTTGTTTCTCGTAATCATAGCTCCAATGCGAATTCCGCATACATTGTAGCGTTTCGAGAACGAATCAATCAAAATCGTATTCTCCTCGATTCCTTTCAGATTCATAACCGAATAATGCTGACTGTCATAACAGAAATCGCGGTACACTTCGTCACACACAAGGAACAAATCATATTTTCTGACAAGATTCCGAATATGCGACAATTCTTTCTGCGAATAAACGTGTCCCGTCGGATTATTTGGATTACAAAGCATGATTGCCTTCGTCTGCGGTGTAAGAGCATCTTCGAAATCCTCAATCGAAGGCAAGGCGAAATTATTTTCAATAGAAGAACGGACCGGAATCATTCTCGCTCCTGTTTCCGTCGTAAATCCATAATAATTAGCATAATACGGTTCAGGAACAATTACCTCGTCAGCATAATTCAAGATGCTGTAATATGCGAAACAAATTGCTTCGGAACCACCAGTTGTAATTAAAATATCATCACTTGAAATATCAATGCCGATACTTTTATAATATTCCGCCAATTTTGTTCGTAGAGACAAATTTCCAGCAGAATGAGAATACGGAATATATTTGCCAGTATATGCGTGCATGGCTTTCTCTGCCAAATCTGGCGTCAGCAAATCTGGCTGACCGATATTGAGATGCAGGACTTCAACCCCACGGCGTTTTGCTTCGTCGGCATACGGAACTAAACGACGTATTGGCGACGCTGGCATCAACAAACCTCTTTCTGAAATACTTGGCATAGATTATTCGTTTTTATGTTCAACTTCACTATTTTTCTGGACAGATGTAGAATCTGAATCCTTTTTTCCTCCAATTATAAATTTATTCGGATTCGACGTTACTTTCCCCTTGATTACCAATAACATGGCACTATTATCGGCATTTGAGAAGACCGTAATTCCTTTCTCAAATTCACCACTTCGCCGAGAATCGTATGAAACGCGAATCGCACCTTTTCCTTTAGGCGGAACGGGTTCTTGCGACCATTGAGGGATGGTACAGCCACACGTTGTCTGCACCTCATTTATAATCAACGTATCGGCACCTGTATTGACGAATGAAAATTCACATTCGGCAGGATCGCCCCAAATAATTGTACCGAAGTCGTGCTGACCTTTATTAAATTCAATATGAGCCTTTGTTGCATGCTTCTGCAACTGTTTCGTCCGCGAACACGACACGCAGAGCAACGTAAAAATCATTATTGCAAATATCCCCTTTTTCATTTTTACATCAATAAGAAACGGGCAATCGAGAAGTATAATAGACAGCATACTATATCGTTCGTTGTCGTAACAAACGGCCCTGTAGCAATTGCAGGGTCAATCTTGCATTTTTCCAACATGAGCGGGACAAACGTACCGAACAACGAAGCGAAAACGATTATCGAACAAAGCGAAATACTTACGACAAACGTAAGATTCAAATCTTCGCCCGAAATTAAATTATACAAAAACAGTACAAGTGAACATACAGCGCCAATCAGCAGACCGCCCAACAATTCGCGAAGAATTTTTTTCCACATCGAAGTAAGTTTGAGGGTACCGCCAGCAATACTCTGCACCATGATTGACGAGGACTGGACGCCGACGTTTCCACCCATTGCAGCCAACAAAGGAAGAAACAAGGTCAGACTTGCATTTTCAGCAATATCGCCTTCGAAAATACCGATTACCCGCGAACTTAAAATTCCGCCTACAAGACCGACAAACAACCACGGCAGACGAGCCATGGTCTGATGTATGATTGTATCTTTATCGTCAACATCCTGCGTCAAACCAGCCTGCATCTGATAATCCTTCTCCGCCTCTTCACGAATGACATCGACAACATCGTCAATTGTAATTCTACCTTTCAATCGGTTCAGTGAATCGACAACAGGAACGACAAACAAGCCATATTTGTCCATCAAATTGGCAACTTCTTCCGACGGCATGCTCGTTGGAACCGAATGAACCGTTTCATCGAAAATATCGCCGACCACGGCACTTTCGCCAGCCAAGACCAATCGTGCGATAGGCAAAATTCCGACTAAAACATCCTCATCGTCAACGACATAGACGTTCATAAGATTTTCAACCTCGTCGGATTGCTTACGAATTTCGAGAATACATTTTTGAACGTTCCAATTCTTATTCACCCGCACCAACTCAGTCGCCATAAGACCACCGGCGGTGTTTTCGTCATAATCCAACAAATCGGCAATGTCGCTTGCCTGTTCCTTATCGGACATTTTTGCCAAAACCTCGGTTTTTATCCGTTCCGGCAACATTTGCAGGATATCCGTCGCATCGTCGGAATCCATCTTTTCAATAAGGTCGGTTGCAATAATTTCGGCAGGAATTACCGCCAACAAACGGTCAAGCTGTTCGTCCTCAAGTTCCACAAGAATATTTGCCTCCATTGTCGGCTGAAACTGTAAAAAGACGTAATTGGCTTCCTCGTTGGTTAATTGTTCAAGTACATCGGCGATGTCGGCAGGGTGCGCGTCCGAAAAACAATCCAAAATTTTCTCCACGTCTTGAACCTCTATAAGAGATTTCAAGTAGTCGATAAAATCTTTTGTCAATTCGAACTGCATATACTAACCTCCTTCCACTGTTGTACCTATATAATTTGTCAATTCAATAAAATCGTGAACCGTTAATTGTTCCGGACGCAAAAGTCCGACTTTTTCTTCTAATTTTTTCTCTTTGAGCAATTTTTTTAACGAATTATTTAAAGTTTTTCTTCTTTGGTTGAAACTCGTCTTTACAATTTCGAAGAAAAGTTTTTCGTCACACGGCAAAGTAAAATCTTCCTTCCGCACCATGGAAATCACGCCAGACTTAACTTTGGGTGGCGGATTAAATTCATTTTCATCTACCGTAAAATGATATGTCGTGTCGTAAAAAGCCTGCACCAAAACCGACAATATTCCATATTCTTTAGAACCGGCAGGAGAACAAATCCGACGGGCAACTTCGCGTTGGAACATTCCCGCCAACGCAGGCACATATTCACGGTTTTCAATCACCTTGAACATAATTTGACTGGAAATATTGTACGGGAAATTCCCCATAACCATAAAAGGCTTTCCACCGAAAAATTCCTTCATCGGCAATTTAAGGAAATCTCCTTTTATACATTGTGTAGACGAAATCACCTGATTTATCAGCAAATAATCTATTGACTCTCCGTCGATTTCAATAACCTTGAGATTGATATTTTTGTCGAGCAAATGATTAGTCAAAATTCCCATGCCTGGACCGATTTCCAGACAATTTTCGCAAACCGACGGAAGCGTGTCGGCAATGTCCTTTGCCGTGGCACTACTCCGCAAGAAATGCTGACCAAGATTTTTCTTTGCTCTGACTGGAGTTCCCATCTACTTTCTTTTTGAGAATACCATACGTTGGCGATTAAGTACCTCGCCTTCAGCATTACGAATTTCGAAAACCGCCTCGTTTTCCGAAATGTCTTCGCGATACAGCGAAACCGTTTCGCCATAGCGACATTCCTTTATAAAATTTATTTCGGCTTCGGTAATCGCTTTTTCCTTGTATTCGTCTAACGAAATTGTGTCCATAACCCACAACACGTAATGGAAACTTGTGACGTGCATATTGCAGTCCAAATCGCTATAAAGCACCTTGTGCGTACCGACGCAGACAGGATTTGTCGGCGGAAAGACTTTTTCTGGCTGACGAATGACAGACGGTTCGTTCAGAACAAATTTTTCAGGAAATTCAGGAAGTTGTTCCAAAATATTCGTCGGACGACGCGTATTAAAATCCAGCAACGACCACATGGAAGTAATGTCAACAAGGCTATTTCCCTGAGCATCACGCATAGTGCAATTTCTTTGCGTAGCAAGTCGTGAACAAGATTCCACCCATGTCTCGACGGTAATATCTTCCTCGTTGTGGGGAAATCTGTTTACTTTAATGTAAATTCTCAGCGACACCCATGTCAATCCACGTTTAAGGAGCGTTTCCACGTCCATTTTTTTGCTCCGCGAGTCAACCATTGCCGCCTGCATAAATATATTTCCAATTGAAAAAACCGTCGTATCGATAGAAAAATCTATTTCCGACGGTTCAATTGTTTTTGATAAAATTGTCTTCATTTTTCTCAATACCAAATTTATGCCCCAAAAGTACGAAAAAAAGGCAAACAACACGAAAAACAGACTAAAATCTCATTTCTTCGCCGAGAAAGTGCTGCATAAAGCAGCCTTGGTTCATTGCTGAGTTCTAAAATACATAAAATTTATGATTCCCCTTAAAATGAAACCAAACGAACAATAATCCCCCACCTATCTCGTTCAACAATCATTGAAAAATTATATCTTTGCACTCGGAAAAATTCGTTAGTATCGATGAAACGTATATTCTCTTTTATATTTCTCAACATATTCTTCATTATCAGTGCGTTGGCGCAAGACATATCCATTTCGGTAAGTGCGCCAAAAGTTGTCGCAGAAGGTGAATTATTCCACGTGCGATATTCCATCAACACTGACCCCGGCAACCAATTTTCCATAGAAACCTGCGACGAAATTCAGGCTTCGGGACGACCGCAGACTGGCTCAAGCAGCAGCATCAGCATTGTGAACGGTAACATTACCAAAAATTATACTTATACTGAAACCCGTCAATTCCGGGCAACGAAAAAAGGCACATTCCCCATTCCTGTCGCTTCGGTGAAAATTGACGGAAAAACCTATCGTAGCAAAGCCCAAAACATTGAAGTTGTTGACAATCAAACTGCGGTAAATGCGGCCCAGCAAACGCAACAAAATATGCGGCAGAGCCAAGGAAATCAAGGATATCCATCACAAGACGACCCCAAAGCCGAGACGGCAAGCAACGACGTGTTTGCACGAGTTTTCGTGAACAAATCGACGGCATACATCGGCGAACCGATTCTGGCAACCATAAAACTCTACACAAACAAAGACATTACGGGCATCAACGACCACTCGCTCCCCGACTTCAACGGATTTTTCAAACGAGTGCTTGAACAACCACAGAAACTGGAATACAAGGAAGAATCCATCAACGGGCAGCAATACTATTCCATTCTGTTTCAACGAGTTGTGATTTACCCACAAAAAGACGGCAAACTTACCATCACCCCATTCAAGGTTGACTGCAACGTGATTACAGGTTACGCTCCGGGCGGTTTCTGGGGCTTCACCCAACGAAAAATCGACCGTCGTATAATTGAGAGTAAACCGATGACAATCACTGTAAAACCGTTTCCAGCAGGAAAATCGCCGAATTTCACGGGAGCTGTCGGGAATTTCTCCATCTCGGCGAAAAACGATGTTGAAACAATTCCAGCCAACGAAGCATTCTCGCTCAAAGTAACAATTAAAGGCGAAGGGAACTTTTCGTTGCTAACCAAGCCGAATATTACGTTCCCTCAGGATTTTGAAGTCTATGACCCGAAAATCACCGACAATTTTTCAATTTCCACCACGGGCGACAAAGGTTCCAAAACATTTGAATACGTGATTCTCCCCCGTCGCGAAGGCAATTTCACGATTCCTGCTATCGAAATGCAATATTTCAATGCAGAAACAAAATCGTACAAAACAATTTCGACCGACGAAATCAAAATCACCGTCACAAAAGGCACAAACAACGGCGGCGTGGTGTCCAACTATACCCCAACAACCAAAGAAGACGTACAGTTTGGCAACGACATACATTTTATAAAAACGGGCGATTTGAACATTCAAAAGAAAAAATCGTTTTTCTTCCGTTCTACAGCATATTGGATTGTAAATCTGCTGATTGCACTTGGCATGATTGGATTTATTCTTGTCCGTCGCAAACAAATCGAACTTCGTAGCGACGTGTCGGGAATGAAAATGCGCGGCGCAAACAAGGAATCACAAAAACGACTGAAAACGGCTCGAAAATACCTTGAATCAAACGAAGACGCACTGTATTACGACGAAGTTGCCAAAGCACTGTGGGGCTACGTTGCCGACAAGTTCACCATAGAACAAGTGGATTTGACAACCGACAAAATAAAGGAACGCCTGCTCGAAAAACACATTGACGAATCGCTCATAGACAAACTCATACAAGTTCTGCAACGTTGTGAATTTGCTCGCTTCGCCCCCGCTGCCGACGTGAAAGGCAAGGAAGATTTGTTTGCCGAAGCAGGAAACGTCATTCAAGAATTTGAACAAAAAAAGAAATAAGCATGAAACGATTATTTGTAGTTTTATTCTCTATATCAGTATTTTGCAATTTATTTGCACAAAGCGACACAATTTCCATATCGGAAGTGATTCCTGAATTGTACAAAACTCAAGATTATCAATCAGTTATAGACCTGTGCGAACAAACGTTGGCTAACGGTTCGGAAAGTGCGGAATTATATTACAATTTGGGCAATGCCTATTTCAAAATGAACGAATTGCCAAAAGCTATCTTGAACTACGAAAAAGCACTTCTGCTCTCGCCTAACGACAAAGACATTCAATACAACCTTGCCTTTGCATACAGTCACCAACCCGACAACATAGAGCATCTTTCGTTGGGTTTTCTTCCACGAATGTATCAAACACTATATCGCCTCTTCCCTGTTGACGCATGGGCAATCATCGGCATTGTATTTGGATTATTGTTTTGCGTATCGGTGTGCATATTCCTATTTTCACAAATTCTCACCCGAAAGAAAATCGCCCTTGCGACATTACTATGTGGTTTAGTAATAGGAATTATGGCATTTTGCTGTGCGGAATCCCGTTACACGGAACTCACCGCGCACGAATATGCCATAGTCGTTGAACCAACCACGACCATTAAAACCGAGCCGACAATGCAGTCGATGGATTTGGCGACAATTCACGGCGGCATCAAAGTGAAAATCATAGAAGAAGCCTTCGGCTGGCTCAAGGTTGAGTTGGGCAACGGAAAAGAAGGTTGGATTGTGGCAAGCAACGTGGAGAAAATATAGTGTAATAATCAATGCGTAATGCTCAACTATGTAGAGCCATCCAACTCTCAACTCTCAACTCTATTACGTGTTTCTCGCATTTTGCACATTCGAAACTGAATTTTCATTCTTCACATTTTGATTTACAATGAATAATTGTAATTTTGCCAGACTTAAAAGTTATAGGAATGAACAAGATTATAGACAAGAAAATGCTTTCCGAGAATGTGGCGCAGCTTATCGTTGAGGCACCACAAATCGCGAAGAAGAGAAAAGCTGGTCACTTTGTCATCGTTAGAGTTGACGAAAAAGGTGAACGTATTCCTCTCACAATTTCGAGTGCCGACGTTGAAAAAGGCACAATCACGCTGATTCTTCAAAAAGTTGGCGTTTCAAGTAGTAAAATCGCATCGCTCAACGCAGGTGACTACTTGCACGACGTGGTTGGTCCGCTTGGAAAAGCTACTCATATCGAGAAATTCGGCACCGTGCTTTGTTGCGGCGGTGGTGTTGGTGTTGCTCCCCTTTTGCCTATCGTTCAAGCCATGAAGGCAGCAGGAAACAAGGTTATTTCCGTGTTGGCGGCACGTAACAAAGAATTAATCATTTTGGAAGACGAAATCCGTAAAAGTTCCGACGAGGTAATCATTATGACCGACGACGGTTCCTACGGAAAACAAGGCGTTGTGACTGTCGGCATGGAAGAAGCCATTGCAAAGGAAAAAATTGATTTCTGTATGGTTATCGGTCCTGCAATAATGATGAAATTCGCATCAATGACGACGAAAAAATATGAAATTCCAACCTACGCCAGCTTGAACACTATTATGGTTGACGGAACAGGTATGTGCGGAGCGTGCCGTGTAAGCATCGACGGAAAGACGAAATTCGTCTGCGTTGACGGTCCTGAATTCGACGCACACAAGGTTGACTGGAGCGAAATGATGATGCGTATGGGCGCATACAAAGCCGAAGAAAAAGAAGCATTTGACAAATATTTACAGACTACAAAATAGACTTGCAATATGAAAGATCTTGAATTTATAAAAGAACAACGCGCCCAAGCTTGGCGTGAAGAATTGCGGAAACAAATATCTGCAAAGGATCGTGGCAATATTGAAAGAATTTCTATGCCTGAGCAAGATCCTATCGAACGTAGCAAAAATTACAAAGAAGTAAACATCGGTATCACTAAGGAACAAGCAATCCAAGAATCACATCGTTGTTTGGACTGCCCCAACCCTACTTGTATGGACGGTTGCCCAGTCGGAATCTACATTCCGGGCTTCATAAAACATATTGAAAAAGGTGATTTCCTTGGTGCGGCAAAAGTAATCAAACAAACAAGTGCATTGCCAGCCGTGTGCGGTCGTGTTTGTCCACAGGAAAAACAATGCGAGGCGCAATGTACGTACTTGAAGATGAAGAAACCAGCCGTTGCAATTGGTAACTTGGAACGTTTTGTTGCCGATTACGAACGTGAATCTGGTCAAATGTCGTTGCCTGAAGTTGCTCCGAAGAATGGTTTCAAAGTTGCCGTTATCGGTTCGGGACCTGCAGGACTTGCTTGTGCGGGCGACTTGGCAAAAGCTGGCTGCGACGTAACGGTATTCGAAGCATTGCACGAAATTGGCGGTGTATTGAAATATGGTATTCCTGAATTCCGTTTGCCAAACAGCATTGTTGACGTGGAAATCAACAACTTGGAGAAAATCGGCGTGAAATTCGTGAAAGATTTCGTTGTTGGAAATACGGCTACAATCGATGACTTGCGTGCCGAAGGCTACAATGCATTCTTCGTAAGTAGCGGTGCAGGTCTTCCAAGATTTATGGGCATTCCGGGTGAAAACTACACTGGAATCCTTTCTTCTAACGAATACTTGACTCGTGTTAACTTGATGGGTGCTGCCAAACCAGAATTCGATACTCCTACATTCTTCGGGAAAAACGTAGCCGTTATCGGTGGCGGTAACACTGCAATGGACTCAGTGAGAACGGCAAAACGTCTTGGTGCTGAACGTGCTATGATTATCTATCGTCGTTCGCTTGACGAAATGCCTGCCCGTAAGGAAGAAATTCACCACGCACAACAGGAAGGTGTAGAATTCCTTTGCTTGAACAATCCTGTGGAATACTTCGCCGACGATAAAGGTCACGTGAACAAAGTGAAAGTTCAGAAGATGGAACTTGGCGAACCAGATGCATCGGGACGTAGAAGTCCAGTGCCAGTAGCTGGTTCAGAATACGAAATCGACGTTGACTTGGTTGTAGTGAGCGTGGGCGTATCTCCTAACCCATTGATTCCTAACAGCGTATCGGGTTTGGAAATGTCGCCAAAACACACAATCGTGGTGAACGAAGAACAACAAAGCAACATTTCCGACATTTTTGCAGGTGGTGACATTGTTCGTGGTGGTGCAACGGTTATCCTTGCAATGGGTGACGGTCGTCGTGCCGCTGCAGGAATTATGAATTACTTGAATTCAAAGAAGTAATTTTGTTTCCATAATATATTTGAATGGCCCCGATAGACAAATTGTTTATCGGGGTTTTTATTTGAGGTTACAAAAAAAAATCCCATATTTGCAGAAACAAAAAATTAAATAACATGAAACCACAAGTCAGTATTATTATGGGCAGTACATCGGATATGCCCGTGATGGAAAAAGCGGCAAAATTGCTCGACAAAATGCAGATTCCATTTGAAATCCTTGCACTTTCGGCTCACCGTACGCCCGAAGCTGTTGAGAATTTTGCTAAAAATGCCAAGGCAAACGGCATAAAAGTAATAATTGCAGCAGCAGGAATGGCAGCACATCTGCCAGGTGTAATCGCTTCAATGACGACAGTTCCCGTGATTGGTGTTCCTATCAGTGCAAGTCTTCAAGGGATTGACGCACTTTTGGCAATCGTACAAATGCCATCGGGTATTCCTGTAGCGACAGTCGGAATAAATGCCGCAGAAAACGCAGGAGTGCTTGCTGCACAGTTCATTGCAATGGCAGACGAACGTGTTGCAAAGGAACTTGCAAATTACAAGGAAGCATTGAAAAACAAAATAGAAAAAGCTAACGCCGATTTAAAAGACATACACTTTGACTACAAGACGAATTAGAACCATTTGTTTCGTATTCGTCTGCTGTAATTCTATTTTTTCAAGTTTTTGTCAGGAATCGAATTTCTCATCGGGAATGTTCGCTGGAGAAAATTGTATTCTTGCCACAGACACTAACGTATGGGCTGTACAGACAAACCCTGCCCTGCTCGCTTACTGCGGACAGACAGAAGTCGGTGCGGCATACAGTACGAATTATCTTGCGACGGATATGGTTTGTTCACGTATAAACGCGTGTACAAGAATGAAACAATTAACCACAGCCGTTTCCGCAACTATATTTGGAAACACACATTTCCGAGAAAGTTGCTTTAGCGGAAGCATTGCTCGTAAATTAAACTTTTACAACGCATTAGCAGTAAAATTCACCATTACACGGCAATTTCAGGAAGAATATGCGCCAAAACTATCTGTATATCCCGAATTTGCATATTTTGGAGAACAAAAGAAACTTTCGTACGGAATCCATATTGTAAATCCTTTGCGCCTATTCCGACAATCGTCGAGAGAGATTTTCGTTACAAAACTGATTGTGAACTACCGTATAAACGACATTGTTTATTGTTCGGGAATGTTTTCGCAAAAAACAGATGTCGCCCCAATTGTCTCGCTTGGTATAGGTGCAAAACCGAGCAAATATCTGCAAGCAGGCATTTCGTACAGCACACACGAGACACCCGTCACCCTCCTACTCCAAATTCCTTTGGAAAGAATACAATGTTACTACGAAACGGCCTACAATTATTATTTAGGAATGACCCATAGTATGGGGCTTTTAATCAAATGGTAAACAGAATTCATTATTTTTGCCACCGACAAGAAATAAAGAAATGAAAAAAAATATGGTTGTTTTAGGAATCATTGCACTCGCCATTGGTGCCGTCGTTGTGTTTTTTAACTGCAATTACTCTAAACAATATCGGAATTTCGACAATGAAATGCGTTCTCGGTTGAAAACTGTCAACGAAAACACGGATTATTGTTCTGCAGAAGAGATAAACCAATTGCCCACATGTTTGAAGGATTTCTGCACGTCCATCAACCTTGCAGGAACGAAAAAACACAATGTGTTGCACTGTCTTTTCAAAAATGCCGATTTTGTGTTCAACGAAAAGAAAGGGATGAACATACAAATGGACTATGACTTGTGGATTTTTGCGGACAGTCCACTCCGCGAAGCTTTCTGCAAATCGTCTATTATGGGAATTCCGTTTGAAGGAATAGATTATTTCGACCAAGAAAAACGAACAGGCGGAATGAAAGGTTACATAGCCAAGCTATTCCAACTGTTTGACCAAGAAGTTCCAAATATGGAACGGACAATGTACATAACCCTTTTGGCCGAAAGTGCAATGCTCAATCCGTCATTTTTATTTTCGGAATACATTGAATACCAAGAGATTGACAGTACAAAATGTTTTACAAAAATCACATGCAACGGCATTTCTGGCGAAGGATATTTTACGTTTGACAAAGAACGCGGCATTTTGTGTTATGAAAGTTCTCAACGACAAGAACCCGAAGTTGAAGACGGCAAGACCATTCCTGTCGGTTGGCGATGCGAAGGCGGCAATTTCTGCAACGGAAATGAATATAAAATTCCATCATACTGCAAAGTGACGAAAATCTATCCCGACAGAGAAGTCGTTTATTTCGATGCAGAAGATTACGAGTTGATATTGGAGAAATAAATACTATTTCGTCCCCCATATGTTGAAAACTAGTTATAAAACTCCCGTGCCAATCATATACACTTCAAAAAAACGAATAATTTTGCAAGCAAAAATTGAAACAAATGAAAAAACTCATCATAGCACTTATTGCACTGACAATTTCCATGGTCAGTTATGCACAAAACGAATTCAAAATTTATGGTAAAATAAAAGCAGCCAACGGTCCAGCACAAGGCGTTACAATTAAAGTGACGCAACGTGGCTATAAATTCTCGGAAACCACAACCGACGAACGAGGAAGTTATGCAATTTACCTTCCCTATGGTAAAAACTACGTCATAACTTACACTATGGATGGTTTTCAGACACTGACATTCGAAGCTTTAATGGAATTACCATCTAATGCTCCACAATGTTGCTACAGACCATTGGAAATTTCATACCATCTTTTCAATCCAGAAGAAAAATATAAGAAATTATTTGACAAGACATTCCACGTAATTGCTTACGAAAAACAGTACAAAGGTTTCAACTACGACTTGGACATAGATTATATGGTACAACAGAGAATCGTAAATACCGAATTATTTGCAAAACAATTGGAATTGGCACAAAATGGCGCTGAAAGCAACAAAGACTCGATAAAAGCAGAAAAACGATACATGGCACTTATCAATCAAGGAACGGTGTACTATGAAAAATCGCAGTTCTATGCTGCCCGCAAATTCTTTGCAGAAGCCCAAAAACTCAAACCACATCGCTCATATCCATATTATAAACTCGAAGATATCAAGACTGAATTGGACAGATTTGAAACAAAAGCCGAACTTTTGGGTATCAATCTTGATTCCTTGATAGCACAAGAATTAGCTAAAGCCGAAGAACATGAAGAAGGTCCAAAGACATATCCAGCCTACGTTCCACTGACAGACCAACAAGTGGAGGAAATTTTCCGCACAGAATTACAGAAACAAGTTTATGCTTCGAGTTCAAATGTTGCCGAAGGAAACAGAACTATGCGTCTCATGGACGAATTCTTCAGCGAAGAAACAAGAAGAAACACTGCTATTGTGAAGGAAACGCCGAAGAAGAAGGAGAAAAAGAAAGTTGAAGAGCCTGTCATAGCAATAGAAGAACCCAAAATTGCACCAGAACCTGTTGACTTGTCACAAAAGCCTAAGCCAAAACCTATTGTACAACAAGAGCCAACCAAGAAAGTTGTGGACTTTGAGACATATCAGGATTCACTTATGCACAAATATCCTCAAGAACGTACAATCGAAGTTACACAAGATGCCCACAAAAAAACAACCCGCGTATTCATGAACGACGGCAAACATGTGGAAATCTACACAATGGTTGAACATTCATGGGGTGCTACATATTACTTCTTGGAAGAATATCCTTCGGGAACGACAAGCATTGGTTACGCCGCATTTGTCAATAAAACGAAACTAACCGACGTAAACAATATCCAGCCTACACAACCAGCAAGCAATCAATAAGGAAGTTTGCGGCCGAAAAAAAATCTTCCACGGACTTTCTCAAAGGAAGGCCTCACACAAACAGCACCAGCACTTGTGCCACAAGCACTCTGAGGAACATTGTCAATGGATACACGGTTGAATATGCCACGGCGGCTTGGTCGTTGGTGCAAATACTGTTTGAATAAGCCAATGCAGGCGGATCGGTCATTGCTCCCGAAATCATACCCGCTATGGTGAAATAACTTCTATGGCAAACGTAGCGTGCCACAATGCCCATAATCACGCAGGGGAAAAATGTGATGATAAATCCGTACAAAATCCATTTGTAACCGCCTCCCGCAACAATATCGACAAATCCATCGCCCGCGCCTAAACCGACAGCCGCCATAAACAAACAAATTCCAATTTGACGCATAAAATGTATAGCTGACGACGGCATATAGGTCACTAAATGCACTCTCGTTCCAAACCGTGCTATCAAAATCGACACGATAAGCGGACCGCCAGCCAAGCCCAACTTCACGGGCACTGGCATACCAGGGAATGTGATTGGAATCATACCGAGCAACACGCCCAACGCGATGCCAATAAAACTTGAGACCAACTGTGGTTCATTCAACGTTTTAATGGAATCACCCAAAAGTGACTTTACTTTTTCCACATTGTCGATGGCACCAACAACGGTCAAACGGTCGCCGAACTGGAGAATCAAGTCTGGAGTTGCTATCAGGTCAACGCCGGCACGACGTACACGAGTTATGTTTATGTGGAATGTTTTCGACAAACCCAAATCGCCCAAACGTTTTCCGTTCCACTTTGAATTTGTTATCACAAGTCGTTCACACACAAGTTCTTTCGGAGATTCTTTTTCCCATTGTTCCTGACTCATATCAATCTTTCTTCCGAAAAGAGCCGTAACAGCTTCCACATCTTCGGGTTTTGCCAAAAGATAGATCTTATCGTTCTGATGAAGTTCAATATCATCGTCGGCAAGAACCGCATTGGCGGAATTCTTCGATAAAATACGGCTGGCAATGACCTCGCGACCCGCATAGCACAACGCCTGTTGAATTGTTTTTCCGCAAATTGCCTCGTTTGTCACTTCCAATGTCAGCAATTGCAGACTGGTGGCGTTGTTGAGATTATTTTTGTCGAAAATTTTCTCCTCGTTCGACGATTCGGAACGGAAAATATATTTCAGCAAAATGATGCTCAAAATAATTCCCACAACGCCCAACGGATAAGCCACGGCATAACCTTGTGCGAACAATGGCTGAGCCACGTTGTGAATGTCGCTGTAGGTTTGCTGAGCGGCACCAAGTCCCGGCGTGTTTGTAACCGCACCGTACAGCACGCCAATCATGGCAAGAATGTCCTCGCCCGTAACCACGTGGATGCAGTATGCAGTGGCACTGCCGAGCAAGACAATTCCCGTTGCCAATAAATTAAGCGACACGCCGCCTTTTCGAAACGAAGAAAAGAAACTCGGACCAACCTGTATTCCAATGGAATAAATAAAAAGTATCAAACCAAATTCTTTGATGAAGTGCGACGTTGTTGCGTCAAGCAACAAGCCAAAGTGACTTGCAAAAATGCCCACAAACAAAATCCACGTAACGCCAAGCGACACGCCGCAGATTTTTATACGGTTCAACACAAGTCCCAATGCAATGGTCACGGCGACAAGCAAAATTGAGTGTGCCACGCCGAAATTGAATAATAAATTAGAAAACCAATCCATATTTTAGAATAAATTCATTTTTGCCAATCCAAACGATTCCTCCTGACACAAAATGCGGAGAAATTCCTTTGTTGAACGTTTCATATAACTGTCTTTGCGGATATGATAGCACCCTTCCATTGTGCAGTCCGAAATGTCGAGCGGCACCGAAGTTATGCCGTTCTGGTTGCCGACCGTTGCTTGCGAAAGAAGCGTCACCAGCAAACTTTGGCGAATGAGGTTTAAAAGCACGTTGATGTCATTCACCTCTACCATTACGGAGAAATTATGTTTTTGTACGTCGGCAAGCCGCTCAAACGTGTTTCTTGCCTGCATTCCCTTTGTTGGCAAGGCAAGATTCCACTTTTCAAGAGTTTTCATACTAATTGATTTTTGTTTTGCCAACGGGTGCGATTCGTTCATCACAACCGACAAATTGTTTTCGAAGATTGTCTGCGATTCAATGTTGGGAAACAACTCCGACGAACGGTAACTCAACGCCACGTCGATTTGTTCCTTGTCGAGCATAAGCATCAGTTCCTCAACCGATTGGCAGTAAATGTTGAGTTTTATATTCGGATACAGTTTTCTGAACTGAAGCACCGCCTCGCTCAAAAGAAGCGAAAACGTGTAAGTCACGCCAATATTCAATTCGCCAACATTCAGATTTTGAACATCGCGGATTCTTTCTATGCACGTGTTTGCCTCGGAAATGGTACGCAACGCCGACGGAAAAAATTCCTTTCCAATGTCGGTCAAATCAACGTGGTGCGAATTTCGGGTAAACAGTTCCACTCCCAACTCGCCTTCCAATTGCTTTATTTGTTGAGACAGAGTGCTTTGCGTCACATTTAGCAATCGTGCAGCCTCCGAAAAGTTTTTCATTTCCGCAACCTTCACAAAATATTTCAACTGCCGTAACTCCATCTGTCGTTCAAATTTTTTGCAAGAATACAATGTTTTTTAGAAACCGACTATCGTTTTTGATTATTTTATTCAATTATTACTATAGATTTTTCTAATAAAAAGAGATGCCGTCCAAAGACGGCATCTCTTTCATCGTTGTTTAATTAATTGACTAAAAGTTAATTGAACAAAAATACTTTTGCAAAAATAAGAGCTAACATAACGCCCATAACAATTAAAAATCCCATATCAATACGTTTTTTGTTTACAAGCACAAAGGAATCCCGATTTCCGTTGAAAAAGAAACAACCGTGATGGTTTTTCTCAATACCAACTATTTGCGTTGTTTAATAAAAGAAAAGCGATAGCAATTATAAGAATGAGCGATGGCGAAGATTTGTCCGTTCCGTTTAGTAATAAATAGAACAATGATATGTATAAAAAGAGAGACGTCACAAATGTGACGCCTCTACACGGAATTATAAAATATGACTTACTTTTATTCTACCGTTCTTGGCAATCCGTCCTTGAATAACAAAAACTCCAACGTGTGGAAACCGCGGACGCTTTGAGCAGCTTCGATTGCCTCGTCAGAATCGCCATCGCTCCAATTCATTTCGTTGTAATTGCCTGATTCCAATATTTTAACGATTGCATCTTGGTCGAGTGGCCATGAGTCCATATTCGGATCAAGACCAAGTTCGTCAACAGGACCGAACAAGAACGCCTCGCTTGATTCCCACGGCTCGCGGGCTTCCAACCACGCATTGCAGGCTTTGCTGAAATTTGCACTAGTGCGGTCGTTGTTCAACGCAGTCACGGCAGATTGAAGTGCAATCGCTTTTTCTTGTAATGCTTTGTAGGTAGGCAACACAACCACATCAACGTAGTTTGTCACAATTGGGTCAAGAACTTCGTCGCTGTTGATTGACGCTTCGTCTTGAATGTATGATTCAAGTTTTACGAGCGTTGCCTCCAAAGCTGCACACGCATCCATTGCCTTTCCGCTTTCTGTGCTGTTGATGTTGTTGCGGAATGGTTGCGGAATAGCCTGAATAGCCTGAGCCGCGCCAGAAATTGCAGAAACAACTTCGTTGTGCAAATCGGCATTTTTCGTCGAAATCAAATTGTACAACGAATTTTCGGCTGGATTTCCGTCAAGGCTTCCGTAGTACGAGTTGCGAATGGAATAAATGTTGTTGGTGTAGTCATCGCGCGAGTGCCAACTATACCACGATTCCACTGCATAGAGTGCTTCGGTTGTTTTTCCCGATTGGTACAAATCGTACGGGTCGCCAATTTTTGCCGTACCAACCTCGCTGGCAATATCCTGACAGCCTTCGAGAATTTGTTCGATGCAGTTCAATGCCGTTTTGTACGACGAATTGTGCGACTTGAATGTGGTTGCGAACGCCTCGCCGTCGTTGTAGACCGTTGCCCACGAAGTGTAAAGCGCAGTTGCGTCAGCTTTAAGCAAAGCGGCTACATTATTCATATAATTGTGCCAACTATTCGCATTTTTTGACGAATATTCAATGTTGGCTGCTTCGACAACATCATCTTTTTTGTTGTCATTTTTTTTGTCACACGATGCCATTGCCAATACTGCCACGGCACCCAAAATCAAAACTTTTAACTTACTCTGTTTCATATTATTATAAAATTATTGTTTACTACCTTTACACATTTTTATTTTGACAGTGCAAAGGAATATGAAACAAAAAAGGCATACAATCCCTAAAAATGAGGATTTGAGGGTTAGGGACAGTGTAACTATGTTTTCCCCTACCCTCACACAGTTTTATATACGTATGACTTGTATTACCCCATCACCACGTCGAGCACCATCATCATGGCAAATCCGATGGCGAAACCGATGGTCGCCACGTTGGAATGTTCGCCTTGTGAGGATTCGGGAATCAGTTCTTCAATAACCACGTACAACATTGCGCCTGCGGCAAACGGAAGCAGATATGGCATAGTGGCGGTTGCCGCCGATGCAAGCAGAAGCACCAAAGCTCCGCCCACAGGTTCCACCACGCCGCTCAGACTGCCAATGGCGAATGATTTTAAGCGACTGTTTCCCGCACTACGGAGCGGCATGGAAATGATTGCTCCTTCGGGAATGTTTTGTATGGCAATACCAACGGCAAGAGCGATGGCACTCGCCGTGCTGAAGTCTGCCGTGGCTGCGCCGGCAATAGCCACACCCACCGCCATTCCTTCGGGAAAATTGTGGATTGTAACCGCCAGAGCCAACATTGTTGTCCGCGACAGATGGCTTTGCGGACCTTCTGGTCCGCCTTTGGGGTGAATATGCGGCGTAATGTAGTCGATAAGCAACAGGAACGCAAAACCGCCAAGCAGACCAACAACCACGGGCCACACGCTGCCCATGTCGATAGCAGGAATCAAAAGCGACCACACCGAAGCGGCAACCATCACGCCCGAAGCAAATCCCAACAATATTTTCTGAAACAATTCGGGCATTTCGTTCTTCATAAAAAACACAAAAGCGGAACCTAAAACCGTTCCCGCTAATGGAATCAACAATGCTGTTATTATTGCACTCATTTTGTCATCATTTTATACGGCAAACATACAACAGATTTTCTGCAACTCGGTTGCAAAGAGAGTTGAAAGTGTTCTACAAAACACCATTGTTCATTTCTCAATCTTAACTTTGGACATTTTGAAAATGATGTTGTCACAATTTGTGATGACATAGAATTCCATTCTTTGGAGGAAAGTCTAAACATAAAGTCCTCGCAAAAACACCGAAGTCGCATCATTTTTTATCATAGTTTACATTATTCAATTGGTTGATAATTGAAATCCTTGAATGTAACGGAACCCTCGCCAATAGAAACAAGGGCGATTCGGACCGCTAAGAATTCGCCTAAAACATTGTGGTGATACCCAGAAATGTCGAACGAATTGGTCGTTTTCGTCCAATTTTTCCCGTCTAAACTATAATACATATCCACCACATCTTCGTAATTTTTCAATTTGAGAAATACGTGACGTTTGTGTACGTTGGTTTCCGTGGGAAACTGCCATCCACGCAGGTTTGAAAGCACGTCCGACTTATCAGCCAAAATGCCCGAATATGCTTTTTCGTTGTAAAATAGTAACAATCCCGCAATGGCGTCTCCGTCAATTTCCACTTCCACCGAACATTCATAGGAATGATTTGATGGAGTAAGTAGCAAAGGACTGCTCGAAACAACGTCGGTTCCTTTGCCATTTACAATGAATTTGTTGCCAATTTCAGTAAATCGGGAAATGTCGTATTCTTTCCAAAAATGAAATAATTTGGGACGAATGTTGTTCTCTTGCGGTATTCTAACGCCATATTGTTTGATGTTCATGTCGAAAGACTTTTCCACAGCATAACCGTCGGGAAGTTTCCACCAACCGTCTTGTGTCCATTCTATAGGAGCAAGGCAAGTTTGCCGCCCCATATTGTAATGTCCGTTTTCGTAGCCATGAAACACCATCCACCAATCGCCGTTTTTATCGGCAAAAGGTGTAGCATGTCCTATAGAACACCAATTTTCGTGAGATGATTTTGCACGAAGAATCGGGTTGTACGGCGAATTTTCCCATGGTCCGAGCGGCGACTTGGAACGTGCTGAAATCACCATGTGTCCTGTTGCAGGACCAGCCGTTCCTCCTTCGGCAACCGTCAAATAATAATAATCGTCGTGTTTTGTCAGTTTTGGTCCTTCCATACAAAAACATTCAATTGACCATTCGCGGGGAATTTCCCAACCATCGTACACGTGTTTGTATTCGCCTTTTGTGGCAAGACCGTCTTTTGTCAGCTGAATATATCCACCGTTGCTGAAATACAAATACCGCCGACCTTTCCCGTCGGTTATGTGACCTGGATCGATGCCGCCAATGTGCAAATCAATCGGTTCGGACCATTTCCCCTTTATGGAATCAGCCCAAATCACGTAGTTCGTTGTACCAGCAGGGAAATAAATATAATACTTTCCATCGTATTTCACAAAATCAGGAGCCCATACGGAGCCAACATATTTTGTGAGCGGACTTTGCACGGGAATCCAGTCTTTTAAATTGTGCGACGACCAAATTGTCAGTCCTGGATAGTATTCAAACGACGAATGAACAATATAATACGTGTCGCCGTCAACCAAAATGCTCGGGTCGGGATAATCACCTGCAAACAGAGGATTGTTAAAGGTTTCGCTGTTTCCTAACGCACGTTCTATATCTAATACCAGTCCGCCGTCTTTTTCCTGAGAATACGACAAGCAACTGATAAACAATGCCAAAAAAACAAAAAGTTTCTTCATTTGTGAATTTTTTCAAAAGTAAAAAAAAATGCAATAAAAGCCAACGTTTACAAAACGAAAAAAGCAATGCGAAAAAGTTTACAACCGAAATTCTTAATACCAGAATTTTGATATTTTCGCAAGGTATTTTTAATCACAAGAATGCTGTTGTTCATTTCTCAATCTTAAACCCAACAGGTTTCCGTTCGGCAAATTCTTTTCGTATGGTGTTTTCTGCTTGCAATTCTGCAAGGGTTTGGTTTATTAGTTCTAATTGTGCTGCAGTGTCGTCGTTTATATCGTTTTGGGTTTGCAGAACGTTTTCTATGTAATCGTTCAGTTTATCTACGCGAAGCGAAAGGTTTTCATAGCGCAAATCCTTGTCTGCAACTATTCCAATTGAGTGCCGTAATGTTACAAATGCACGCATAATGTTGATATTCACATCAATAGCAATATCACTATTTAAGAGTCCCGATAACATAGCTAATCCTTGTTCTGTAAAGGCGTAAGGTAGTTTTCGGACTCCTCCCCAATTTGAAGTCACAAATTGTGACTTCAAGATTTCAAACTCATCTTGATTTAATTGAAACATAAAATCTGTTGGAAACCGTTTTATGTTTCGTTTTACCGCTTGGTTAAGTACTTTTGTTTCAACGTGGTATAATTCTGCCAAATCTCTGTCAAGCATAACTTTTTGCCCACGAAATTCGTAAATTTTTGTCTTAAGGTTGTCAACCGAAATAGGTTGAACGGGTTGTAGATTATTCATTATGTAATTGTTTATATGATGGGGCAAATGTATAGAAAAACGTTAAACTTCCAAATGAAAATAAACCGTAATCTCGGGATGTCTTTCGTGGAGATAGAAGGGGAAACAGCGAAATTTGCAATGAATTAGGAATTAAGAATTGGGGTTGATTATTCGTTTGACAGACATAATAAGACTGAACTCCCCAAAAAGTTGTTCACTTTTTTTGTTATTTTTGAGGTGTTAAAATGGATATGTTATGAAACAACTTTTCTCCATCGCAATCTTTCTCATTCTTGGTTTTGCAGGTTTTTGCCAAAAAGCAGTGGATTTAGGTCTTTCTGTGAAATGGGCAACGTGCAATGTTGGTGCAAATACACCCGAAGAATATGGAGAATACTATACATTTGACGAAGCTCAAGAATTATCAAATTCTAAATGGCGAGTTCCAACCATAGAAGAAATAAATGAATTATTGGAAAACTGTGATTATAAGTGGACAACGAATAATGGAGTTAATGGAGGATTGTTTACGAGTAAAAAAAATGGCAAATCCATATTTTTTCCTGCTGCTGGCGGTCGTAATGGTTCGGACGTGTACTATATGGGTAGTTGTGGGGAATATTGGTCTTTGTCTGCTAAGGGCAACGACGAAGCCTACCTTTTCTACTTTGGCGATGGTAAAGTCTTCGTGAGTTTCGGCGACCGCAGTATCGGTCGGAGTGTTCGTCTTGTTAAAGATGTAAAAAGAAAAATGTGTTGCTTGCGAAAATTATAATTTGTGGCGTATTGCTTTGAGGCGTAATTGCGAAAAATGAATAGCCATCTTTGCTACAAATCGCAACTTATTATGCAAAGATTTCGGTACAAAATTTCCGCCGTTATATTCCAAATAATCAATCTCGCTTTGTTGTTGGGTACGCCAAACAATATTTTTTTTCGAGTTGTGGACAAGCTTGCGCGACAGTTTGTTTGAAACTAAACATTCTGTATTTACAGATAAAACATAAAATTGACTTCCGTAGCTTTAACTATTTGTAAATCAATTAATTGTATCTTTTTCAAACTTTTAACAATTTTTAACATTTTTAGTTTTTTTTCTTTCAAGGTATGATTTACCTTTGCTTTTGGAATCAAAAATTTTAAAGGTTATGGGAAAAGATTTAAAAACATTATTAACAAATCCATTTGATAACTGCAAAAAAAACTCTCTGGATGATTTTAAAGGGAACTGTTTGGATATAGCAACAAAAATGCTCAGAAATTACTGCATTCAATGCGGGGACAAGAAGTACTATTTTGCAGAAATTGAGTTCTATTATTATGAAAAAGATAAAAGGGATGAAAAAGGTAAATGGGATGAAAAATGGAATGAGAAAACTTATCCTCGCAAGAACAAAAATGCTGGAGATTTCTTTTTTCATTACAGTGGTTTCGACATTTGTTTTAATAGTAATTTTGATAAAAATTCGGCAAAGTTTGGAGGTATTTTGATTAGAAGTCTAAAAGATGATAAGGGAAATTTCATAACTGGACCTTCGGTTTGTTCTCTTGAAATCTTAAATACTTGTTTTGAATTAAAAACATGGCCTGAGTTGAAACCATGTACAAATCAAAACTGTAAAATATGTAAGAAACCTATAAAAAGATATGGTATAGAAGATGTTGATTTATGTTATTATGATGAGCAAATAAAAAATAAATTAACAAATGAATTTGAGGATGCAACATGGGATTACAGCCAAAAAAAGAATGGTGAAGTAAAAGGCATAAAAAAAATCATTAGGTATTATACCCCAAACACGCAGGACGGCCAAAGAAGCCATACACAGAAAAGGCGCAGTCGAAAGCCATAAGGGTTATTGGTTCTATTGCCGACCAAGTGAAGACAATCAACGATTTCATTAGGGAACATCCCTATGAAGAGGATAGGGTGAAGTTTCTCCTGAGCAGCGTCATAGAGCAGTTAAAGTGACAAGAAAAGTACATTCTTTTAATTTTTTGTACGCAATTAAAATTGGAGCTTTTCCCCACTTTTTCGGCGGCAAAATTGACAGAGAAACAAAACACCCAGGCGTGTGCCTGGGTGTAACGAGGCGCCTTCACGGAGCGACCGTGAACCTTTGGCAATGACCTCGTTTTAAATTAATCGAAATAATCTTGTTTACGCTGTTGAAGAATACGCAAGTCAGAAACTCGGTATTCAATCTTGCCAGGACGCTTACTGACAGGCTCAACAAGACCTTTCTCTCGCCAACGACGTATATTTCCCTGACCAAACATCTTAACCATACATCCGATAAGAATGGAGATAAGTATATATCCCAACCGTATTGCCTTATAGAAATTTCCTGACCGCTCCATTATTTTGATGACATTGATTTTTGAAACATGAATAAAAGTTTATCTTTTTCGTTCATGCGGATATT
>JAFXAU010000022.1 GCA_017516865.1 Bacteroidales bacterium | reverse complement strand
ATCAACATAGTGTAGCGTTAAAAAAGAATAGCATTGCCCTGCGTTTGGATTGTGCGGAGCGGCAATTTTATTCTTTTAGCGGAACGACGTTGATTTTTAGCCAAGCAGGTACGTCGGTGGCTTTTCTTTGGGTTCCGTTTCCCTTGGGCATTTTGCTCACGTTCGGCAAAGAAAATATTTTTTCTTTGCTCTCACTTAATCGCAAAATTCTTTTGCCACCAAAAGAAATGGAACAAAATAAAATACGGATTTTGCAAGATTAAAGTGGATAATTCCGAAATAAAAAGTGCTTATGAATTTCTCATAAGCACTTTCTCCACTCGTTGAGCGGAGAAGGAGGGATTCGAACCCCCGGTACCTCGCGGTACGACGGTTTTCAAGACCGTTGCGATCGACCACTCTGCCACTTCTCCGCTGCAAATGTACACTTTTTTTGTGACGTGCAACATTTGGAGGGATTTTTTTTAGAAAAAAATTGTTATTCTTGCACAAATTTGAACGAGAGCGCTATGCCGCCTTGTTTGTAAAGGATTGAATATGATTCAGCAAATAGAATTCACACTGTCGGAGAAACGTCGTGGTTGTCATCTGATTACGCACGAAGTGATGGAACATCTTTCGGGGAAATTGCCCCAGACGGGCATTCTGAACTTGTTTGTGAAACACACGTCGTGTGCCCTTTCCATCAACGAAAACGCCGACCCCGACGTCCGTCGCGATATGGAACAGATTCTGAACCGTCTTGTGAAGGAAAACGAACCGTATTACGACCACACGCTCGAAGGTGCCGACGACATGCCCGCCCACGCCAAAAGCAGCTTGTTCGGCGTAAGCCTGACCATTCCTATAACCAACGGCCGCCTAAACCTCGGCACGTGGCAAGGCATCTATCTCTGCGAATTCCGCAACTACGGCGGTCCACGAAAACTTGTGGCAACGGTGATGGGGGAGTAATTTGCAAATATTTTTTGCAAGTTGCCTCTTGGCTTAATTCGCCATCCGCATAGATGTTGGCAATATGGTAATCAATATCTTGTCTGGTTGTCGCATAAATCTCGGCAAAGAGATTGTTTGTCAGCCAGACATCCTCATCGGCAAAGCGAACATTTACACTCACTTTACCTTCGTCGTCTTTACAGTATTAGTTTGTTTTCTGTGGTCATAATTACGGCATAATATATCCTTTGTCTTCTGCTTTTTCCACAATTTTCAAAAGGCGACGACATTGTGCAGAAGAAGGTAATTGACCTCGCCCAATATACGAAGCTATGCTTCTAATAAAATCACAATCACCATACGATATTATCTCTTCTCTTGTCAGTGCATTATAGACGTTCATCCAATACGCACAGCCTAATTTGAAGATTTCCACAGAAGCATCAATTTTAGAATTAAATTTGTGTGCACGTCTGGCGGCTTGCTCAACAGACCGAGTTTCTTGCTTTGAAATTAAAGAAGCTTGAAATGCCTCTGAAAGATTAAAATCGACTGTCTTAAAGTCATTCCACGTACCAGCAAGACGAGCGAGACTTCGCACTATTCCTCCATTCGCTTTCTTTTCTAGATAAAGATGAGTGAAATAAGCTAACTTTAACAATTCTGTCGCCAACGCTGGATATAGAGTCTGTTTATTCCAAATAGATACCCAATCCAAATCTGTACCTTGGGGTAAAATTGTCATCAATTTAGAAATTGTATAAGGAGTAATTTGTGCCTTGTTTCCTCCTTTAGGATACCAATCTTGCTTACTAATAAGGTTATCAAGCGTATCAAAAATAATTATAGAACAAACACATTTCTTGAAAAATTCATCATTTATACTGTCGCGATTATTTTCATAAATTTCATCAATGTAGGGAGCAAAAATTTTAAAGTTGTCCGCAGAACTTTTACAAACCTGGTCAGGATGCATAAGAATGGCGTTATAACATTTAGCAAGTTTCTCTTTTGTGACAAGTTGGTTCTTGGGATTTTTCTCTTTAAACAAATCTCTCTGAGATGAGGTTAGTTTCATTTGTTCTTGCTCCCATTTGCCACGAGACCGTTCGTAAAACCAGACGGTCTGATAAGGTTTTCCTCCGACAGGAGGTGCCATTACTCGATGTGAGAGTTGTTCCATTTTCACGTGGAATGGATGATTAGAGAAGAAATCAGCGGGTTTAACAGCATTCTGACTGTTGGCACATTCGGAAATAGTCTTGGTAAGATCATTATAGTTCTGTACTTGCACCTCTGACATATCATCTTCAACATTAAGAACCGTTAATTTCATCGGTACATAAAGTGTGTCCATTCCTTTAGGGGCTTCTTTTTTGATAATAGCACTTGCTAAAGATGCCGTAGTTTGTCCTCCGTTGATTATTTGCAGATCCTTAAAAAAAACTATCTTGGTTTTATCAGGATTGAAACGTATTGCACGAGCCACAATTGCTATACCATTATTGTAAGTAAAGAAATTTTCAGGCTCCTTCATTATTGTTGAGCGTATCCCTTTATTGACATTTCCACGAAAACTCAAAAAGGCTCGTACATTCCCTTGTAGTAGCTTACTCCCATACTTCAAATAAATGTTTGCTAAAAAGCTACCAGGTATAATTCCTAAATACGCATCATAATTACTTTGTTCTCCTAAATTAGCTTTTAAACATGGGATTCCTTCACAATCAAAATCTTGGGTTTCAATTTCAAGAATCTCGCTAGAATTTGAAATAAAAGTTTGAAAGAAGCGCTCCAATGTCCATACATTTAAATCAACAGGTCTATCCAAAAAATCTGGTTGGGAAAGGTTTTTTACTTGCTTACTCAAAGTATAATTTGATATTATGATGAATTTAAAACGTAGTATTTCCGTACTTATCATTCCTTTACCTATCTTCTTTCTAAATTCATTAGCAATATTAATTGCAGGATTTGAATCATCGCAAAAATCGCGTATATTGCCATTAACAGATTCCTCAATAAATCTTTGCATATATGACACCAACTCCTCTATACGTGTTTTAGTCAAGGTTGGAACAGAATCCCTTTGATTAGAAAACTCACTAATAATTAAAACTAAGGCGCCATCTGCCTCATCATAAGAATAACCATCAAAAGCAAGTATTTGTCTGCGAGTATTTCTTATTTCTACCGACATCGGAATAGGATCACTTAACTCTCCTATCTCTTCAAGGTTCGATAACGCTTGTTCTATAAAATAACTCTCAGGATCTGTACTTCCAAGACTTGCTTCATTACGAATGTCATCGATGAATTGTTTACGATACTCTTCAATATCCATGTCAGTTTAATTTAAATGATTCTATTTCCGTCAAAAGCAATTCGTATTGAACGCGTGTGATAGCGTTTGGCAAAATATCCCTGTGAATTCTTGGAAAATGTTTCATATCAACTCTGTACATGTGTTCACACCTTTTTGCGAAAACAAGATTGTCATTTTCATTAGAAAAATCAAAGCCATATAGTTGAAGTTTTGCCATAAAAGATTCTCTTTGTGAAGAATTGACTAACATAGCAATAATATTATTAGCAAGATGGTTAAGCCTAATACCTTCAAAAGAAGGACTCATCTTCTCTAATTCATAAACCACTAAGCAACCGTCAATATCACTGTCAAGTTGTTCGATGGAGGAAATGCGAACGCTTTCTTTGCCAAAGGTGATGGCTTTAACTTCAAACCAATTTTGTTGGTTCGAAAAATCTTTATGCGTTTTCTCTGGTCCCATCCAACTATCAAGAGCCACATCAATACCCTTTTCTGGTATCATATGGTCTCTTAAAAAGAGAAGTTCTCCTATCAGCCCCATTATTTCTGTTTCCGTCATTCGACCATTATCTGGGCGAAAGAGTTGTCGCCATGAATAATAACGAGAACGTAGAGTCTGATAGGCAGATTCGTCATCATTTATTACTCTGACGGAATCCAAGAGGTCTTGACAAAAGGTGCAAAAATATTCCAGCAAATCATTATCCCTTAAAGAAAAACGCAACGTGAACAAATCATTTTCTTTGTATTGTTCTACTGCGATAAAGTCTGAGCTGGAGATTTTTGTCGGTTTGTATTTACCTCTAAAATCAAACGAGTATCTGGCATCGTCATCACGACCAATATATAGACTTAAATGACGGTTCTCTCCGAATCGAATAAAGTGACAACTCGGAAATTCTTCCCGGAAGGTCTGGTATATTTCATTATTCTTCATCATCATCTTCTTCGGGTTCTTCACCCTCTATGTTAAGTTGTTGGAATATTTTATTGACTTGATATTTTACGGCTTTACCCTCTTCCTTTACTCCAGGACATCCGACCGCAAAAGCTACAATACAATCTTGACCAAGGTTTTCTCTGAAGGTTTGAAGCAATTTGTCTTCATCGCCTTCTGGTTCGTTTGGTTTTATGAACATAATAACTAATATCGGTTTCCGATGAGGAAGGAACTTGAAGTATGCTTTTAGGGGAATCTCCCTTCCTTCACTGTTTTCACCTGTCAATTCCCATTGTTTACGTTGGGCTTGTTCTGCTTCTACAATTTCTCCACCTGTTAGCGTAAATTTACCTTCCATACTACCTGTCAAAACACGACGGCGAGTGCTAAGTTGAATAATATTCCGATTTGGGCTACAAATGAAACGCTTCATGCATTTTACCATTCGAAGGCCTTCCACATCATAATTTTCTTCTGCTTTTCCACTTTCAAATACAATATCCCATAATTCCATTCCTTCTGTCTCTGGATCTTCTAAAAAGTTAATTATGTTCTTCGCATCAAAACGAGGATTGGCCATAGAGTATTTAATCCCTCGCAGAAAATCTATCACAATACTTTTCGGTATGTCAGCAAAGTAACGAGAGCTACCGTCTGTAACATCTCTAACATCTTTATTTGCTCTTTTATAATCAGCGTATTTTAGCGGATAACCTTGCACAAATAATTGTGAAGCAAGTTTTTTCACCTTTTGTGAATTTATCTTATTGTGTTCTACATTAGAAGTGATATAAGGAGTGTCAAAGATATTGCCGTAAAATGTGTATAACATATCCTTGCTAACCGCGGTACGCATCTTGTTGTAAGCGGTAATTTGCAACTCATCACAATTGTCTCTGACCTTGATACCGAAATCTTTTGGGGTAAGTCGTTGGTCAAACATTTCCCGAATGTCATTTTTCAGTTCTGCGGATGCTCTCGAAACCTCGGCATACCACATTGCGCTGGTGTGACTTGTCCAAATTTGGAAGATGTCTTCGTAACCATGTCGATAACCGAACCATCGTCCCATCTGCATCAGCACATCGAATGTAGCTGTGTTTCGATAGAAATAACTAACCATTAAACCCTCCAGCGTTAATCCTCTTGACAGAGCAAGACCGCCTACAGCAATCACACGAAGAGATGGGTTTTCTTTGTAATTCAGTGAAGCACTTTGCTTGGAACCATTAACCATTTTCACCTCAATCTTCTCCATCGCTTTCAAAAGAGTTGCTTTCTGCGACACACGGTCAAAAGAAATATCTCCGACTTGATTGAAATGCTTTTCCCAAATAGAACGCAATTCTATATAAAGAGGTAATTGTTGATTCTTTCTCGAATCATCATGGAAACTGACACGAATGTCTGTATAGATGTTTTCAAACCACTCGGCAACATGCTCTGTAATAACTTTTTGAACATGTATGAAGCGCGACATGTTAACCAACATACTTCTCGGGGCTTTCCCCTGACCTCGTGCATCACGAACAGCATTGGCTAAACAAAAGCATATAATAGCTTCGCGTAACGAATCAGGCAATCTTCCATCCCATTCTTTCTTATGCTTATAATAGAAAGTACCTGTGTCAAGCTCTTCAGGGTTGTTTCGACATCGGTCTCTATATTCTTCTGAAGTGTAATCTGGCTCTATTATATCTGTGATATAACGTAGATTTCTGAAATACTGCCCCTCAGGATAGAATATTTTATCTGCGCCAACATAGTTCGATGGAGCTTCCAAAGCATAGATAAAATGTTCTGGGAATAAATCTGCATGTTGCATGTCATTCACCGAATCAGGATCGATAAATACATTTGCAAAAGGCGTAGCAGTGAATCCTACATAGGTAGCATTCATAAAAAGATTGCAAATCTGACGGATAAGCTTATTTGTACGGGTCGGATCGGCATCATCCTTTCTTGTGTTTACAGATGCATTGTCTGCCTCATCATCGATGAGTAACATAGGAACATCTACACACCCTTTAACAGGGTCTATATTCTGATCTTTCAACCAATTGAATAATCGTTCTAGCACGGAGACATTCTTCTTCACAACAAAAAGCACTAAGGAATTGCTGGCCAAAGACATCGTTATCTTATTGCAATTGCCTACAAAATCATTCAACGTAGATGTTACAGAGGTAGCCTTGATAGGCTTGTTATCCAATCCGACACCAATACGTGGATGTTTATCTATTCTTCCCTCTCTTCTTAAGGTAATTCCCACAACGCCTTCATCTATGCGTTCTTGAGTCTGCCTACGCAAGTTCTCTGTTATACCCGTCAGTAAGATGACAACTTTATAACCTGCATCAGCAGCCTTACAAATTAGACCTGTGTACGTTGCAGTTTTGCCCGATTGAACATCACCTATGATAAGACCACGACGAAGGCGTGGCTTGTCAAGCTTATCATTTGGGTTGCCAAGACAATTCAATATGTCGGGCAATGTTGTGTCATCTAGTAAATTTATACTGGTACGACTAATTGATGTATGATTGATGAGGTAATCCTTATAACGAGACCAAAAGAAGTTATCCTGAATTTCCAGATTTGAATACCATTCTCTTTTTTCATCATAGTCATTGAAAATAACATGACCTCTATCATGAACAATTGCGTATTCATATTCAAGGTCAACAAAAAGGCGATTTGTTATTTCTGTGTCACACTCTATCTGCAATAATTGCACAGCCTGATTGATATAGGAATCTAAGTTCTCATAACGAATTACCATGCCGCGCATTTTATCAGCATCAATCAGATTCTTTGCAAATTGCTTCAGTAGTGTATATTGGTTTTCATTAATCATTGGTGGCAAAATTTTCAATAAGTTTTTCTTTTAGTTGCGGATATTTATGGAATGTTTCAACCTTGAATAAATCCTCGATGATAGTTTTAACATCACTTCCACGGGCTTCAATCATTGTTGAAACCATGGTTACTGCTAATTGATATATATCGTCAAGACGATCAGCTGTTTCTTCTGGAGCTGAAATGGCTTCGTTACTCTTGTCAATATACATTTGCTGAATTGGAATGTTATTCTCTATTTCAGTGAGAAGCATCTCCAAATAACCATAATCTTCTTCGTTCATTTTGTCACGAACAAATTGAAACAATTTACTCTCACGATTGATTAGGTAGTAGAATGTATTATTCCTTGCTTCTTTTCGATCCCAAATATAATCTATGTTTTCATCTACCTTTTTAATTCGTCCTCTGTATGTTTGTTGACGAACCGAAAAATCAAGAGCTTCCTCTATTGATCTCTTCAATCTTTGTAAGATTTGCTTTGGAATAGCAGCTTGTTGTTTCTTGATATCAATAGACCACATGTCATCTAGAGAATTGGGAATGTCAACCCTGATACGAGTGTTCTTAGTCAATTCAGCACGTTGTTTCATTCCAAACCATGTCCCCCAAATGATAAGACGTTTATTACGATAGATATAAAAGCCTTGTTTTGAACGCAAGTTCTCTATACCGCCAATAAGTTGTTTGTCCTTTTCTTTTAACTCTGTTGCAAATGGAAGTATATACGGACGAATGAATATTAAACGCTCGACACCTGTACTATCTTTAACGTCTAGTTTGATTTCTTTTTTTATTGTAGTTTTAGGATGCTGTTCAAGGAATGGGTCCATTGGTTTTATATCGAGCTCGTTTAGATAAATATGCAAGCGAGTATTTCCAATGCCCGAAAGAAAACGATGGAATATAAGAGCCAAAGTGTTTTCCAACGAAATTCGCAAATCCATCAGGGTAGAGTATACCTGCCCTCCACTTGATTTAGATATAACGTCAAAATCTTGCCAAATCACCAATGTTCCTTTTGATTGAATTTTGAGTTTCTCAATATAAGGAAGACTTGCTATCTCATTGAAGCTCAGTTCCTGAATCATCCAGTCTTCTATCTCAAGAATATGGTTATAGTCCCATGTAAGTCCATTGAGATTATCACCATCAAAGCTGACAACCGTTAAACAACGACATTGAGACAAGGACGCAGATTTTAGCCCCATCCCAAAACGACCTAAATCATCTTCTGCACGTTCTTCTTCAGCAGAATAACTGCCATAACGCATAGCCTCAAAAAGCACTTCTTCGGACATTCCATCTCCGTCATCCAAGAATCCTAAAGCCAATTCATCCATAGGACTAGTGGGAAACAATACTCGAACGTTTTGTGCATGAGAACTAATGCTGTTGTCTATAACATCAGCAACGGCAGACTCAAAAGAATAACCCATTGAGCGGAGCGAGCCCATCAAAGTGGAAGCCTTCGGAATCAGTTTTCTATCCTTGCTCATGTTTTTCAGTTTGTTGGATTATTTGTTGGAATACAGCCTTGGCAAGTAATGGGGGAACTGCATTGCCAATTTGTTGTTGAATGTGACTTAAACTACCTTTAAAAATGAAAAAATCTGGAAAACTCTGTAATCTCGCAGCTTCTCTAACAGACAATCCCCTATTTTGAGATGGGTGTATCAGCATATTTTTTCGATAATTGGAAATCACAACAGATGGTTTATCTGCCTGCAATCTTTTATATATGCCACTATGACAATTATTTCTGTCTTTGTAGTTGGTCATTAAAGTTTCTGGTATGGCTTTCCAATTCTGACCTTGCCCAATATGTTTATATCGTTCAATAACATAATCTGCATTTTTTGATACGTAATTTTGTTGGGAAAATTTTGAACCTTTGCGCATCAATTTAGCATACTCACTAACTTTTTTTATTGAATATGTATATGGTAAGGTCTCATCCATTTGGCCATTTGACAAATTCGGAAGATCTGAAATGGCATCTTTAACAGTATATACCTTTTTATGTTTCTTTGGAAACTGATAAAGAATACCATGACGATTGCCAATCATTATAAAACGGTGTCTATGTTGTGGAACTCCATAATCAGAAGCAACAACAATCTTATCATTGACAGTATATCCCAATTCTTCAAAACATGATTTTACTTTATCCCTCACAGAACCTTTCTCAAATCTATAAAAGCCTTCTACGTTTTCAAACAAAAACCATTCTGGCTTTAATGTCGCAACAAAACGAACAAATTCTTCAAATAAACTATTGTTAGGGTTTTGCATATTGCGAGTTACAGTGTTTGATGTTGAAAAACCTTGACAAGGAGGTCCTCCAAAAACAATTAACTGATCTTGCTCTTCTATTGGTTTGATATATTGTAATGGATCAATATTATGAATATCCTCACAGATAACAGGAATATCTTTATGATTAAATCGATAGGTTTCTGCCGCATATTTATCCTTTTCAACAGCAAACATTATCTGAACGCCTGCCATTTCCGCTCCTATGCTAAGCCCACCTGCACCACTAAATATATCTATGCCATACAACATACAAACACTTTTAATTTACAAAAATAAGAAAAATACAACTTCTATATCGCCTCGTATGAAAACAATCTTCTTAAGTTATCAACAAAAAATAATTTACCCTTATTCTATCTTTCTTCGTCCAAAAACTCTATGTAACAATTCTTTGTTCAACTCAGGATATTTCTCATATTGTTGAATGTTGTGTTCGACAATCGTTTGCATCAGTTGCCATTCGTCTTCACGAAGTGGATGATATGTTTCGTTTGGATAGAACATTAAATCTTCAAATTCTTCCACATGCCCCAACACAGAATCTGTGTCTTCGGTTAGGGTATGCAACATCTGCATTAATTCAGACACAGAGCTGCCGTTGGCATAATGAGCGAAAAACAGAAATGACGCAACTTTCTTTTCTATCGTACACACCTTGGGAACAAAATCTTCCATAACAACAATAAAAGAACTACGACCATCTGGGGAATTGTGACCTTCTAGTTCTTTTTTACAAAGCATAGCTGCTGCATAAAGTACATGTGTTTTGTATCCCATATCGTATTCAAGCCGCTCTCGTCGTTCCTTTGCCTCTACTGGATTAATGTGGTCAGATAGTCCAAATAACGGCGATACTCATCTTCGCCCTTTCCTGTCAGTCCCAACATTGAATCACGCAATCGGTCAGCTACTTCATCCAATTGGTCAATGTTTTGCACCCCTCTATCCATCATGTTTTGCAACAATTTGGAGTTCAAGTCAACATTTTCTTGCTCCAATCTGATTATCTCATCTATATTTTTAATCAACTCTTTGTCTACCATAGATCTTTGTTTTTTTCATTGTTTTCTAAAGGAAGTAACCATTTTATTGACGTCAATAAAATGGTCCTGCATAAGTTGAAACAAACTGTTCTGAGGAATATCTGTCTCTCTTATTTCCCTTCATTCTTCAACATTTTCTTTGTCTCTTTTGCCAACCGTCGTTCCTCTTTCTTCACATCTTCGGCAGGAGGAAGATGTGAAGAAACAATGCCTCGTTCTACGCATTCGCTTTTGTGTTTCGGCGGTAAATCTATGCCTTTTTTTCATCCTGCCAATGTGTTTGTCCAAAAAGTCCACTTTGTCCATTTTGTCCATTTTGTCCAATATGTCCACTTTGTCCAATTACGGCTGTAACGTGCTCATAATCAGTAGTGCGATATATGACAAAGGGCTATTTTCTCCGTACCAAAGCCGTAATTCGTCCTAGTCTGCTCCGTAATTTTGAGGACTTGAGTAAGACTTGTCTCGGACTTGTCTCGGAGGAGAGTCGGACAAGGTCCGACTCAAGTCTTACTCGGACATCGTCTTGCAGTGACGGAAAAAAATCCATTTTTTTGTTCAGTCGGATTTGCAATCCTCGTTACGTGAAGAATATTTTTTCTTTGTTACACCGAACGAAAACATTTGTCAGCACGATAGTCCGACTGAGCCGAGAGGCGTGAAAAAAATCAATGGAGAGAACGTTAAAAAGGCGTTGGTGCCTTGGTACGCTACGGGTTGTCTAACGATTGCGTGGCACTTCAACGCCTTTAGTGAACGACATTGATTTTTAGCCGAGCGGGTCCGTCGGCGGCCTTTCTTTGGGTTCCGTTTCTTTCGCCGCCGAAAGAAATGGAACAAATATTCTGTCGATGCAGACAGAAAGTAACAGAAAGAACATTTTTTCGCCTCTGTTGGGCGGATTACAAATCCGCCCAACACGAATACCAACATTTTCTTTTTGTTGCACTAATCGAAAACATTTGTCAGCACAACGGGTTCTATACCGATTGTTTTGCCTGTAAAATTGTCTCGTAGGTGACATTCTGATAGCCGTCGAGTACAAAGTCGCACTTGTCGGCAATGGCTTCGCGGCCGTTGCTCATAGAAAGTCCTATGGTGAAAATCCCCGAATCGCGTCCCGCCTGAAGTCCCGTAAAAGCGTCTTCAAACACTACGCATTCCGACCGTTCGCATCCGCACGCTTTGGCGGCTTTTATATAGCAGTCGGGATTTGGTTTCGAGGCGGCAAAGTCTTCGGATGTAAGCACTTTGTCGAAAATTTTGTTGAAATCGGGAATCTGCTTTTCAACATTTGCCATTTTGAGTTTGTTGGAACTCGTTACAATGGCACACGTAACATTGTGTGATTTAAGGTTTTGTATGAACTTCAACGCGTCGGGATAAAACTCGTACCGCATTTGTGCTTCCCATGCGTTCAATTCTGTCACAACTTTTTCTTGAATTTTCGCATCGGGAAAAAATAGTTCCAGCGTCTGTTTGAGCGTCGTCCCTTTTATTTTCTCCGCCACGTCGCTGTTGGGACAATAAATAGAACCGATACGTTCCCAAAATTCGGTATATTGGTCTTCGGTATCGATTAACGTACCGTCGAGGTCGAACAACGCAGCCTTAAATTCGCTCATATTTTTTCTTTTTTCGTCGGCAAATATACGTTGTTTTTTATGCAAATATCCACCAAACGACTGCTGCAATTTGTAGCGCAATAATTACTGGGATTCCTATGCGGAATTTGTCGTGTAAGGTTTTGTGCCGCCACACTTTCATTCCTGCCAATGCGCCAATACTGCCGCCAAGTACCGCCATTGAGAGCAATGTCGACTCTGGAATGCGCCATTTGTCGCGTTTAGCCTTGAGTTTGTCTATGCCGAAGGCAAAAAATGCCACAATGTTGATGGCGAACAGATAGAGAAGAATTATTTTAAGATCGGTATTCATAATGAGATTTCTTTTGCGAAAAGTTTGTCAAGAGCGTCTTGCGGAAACGGACACGGTTCGTGGCGTTCCTTTGCGAGTTGGAATTGCTTGCAGGCATTCCGTACCGAAGTTTCTTCAAAACATCTGAAAACAGTGTCTTTCACGTTGTCAAGATGCGGAACGTCGGCGTCGGAGAACTTGCCGTAGTGTTTGTAGCTGACGGTTTTTTCGGGCAGAATGCCGTGGTAGTAGTACGACCACACAAGAAACTGCATACACGCGTCGGGTGTCATTATGATTTCGTCCATAAGAATTTATTTTAATCGTTTCGGAAGTTTTTTGTACACCTCGTCGTATGCGTGGTCGACTAAGGAACGGATAAGTTTGTCGTCGGCATCTTGGTTGAACCAGATTTGATTCCAAAACTTTTTGTTCCAATGAAAGGCGCCTTCAATGCTGCTGTATTGCTCGCGGAGTTCAACGGCTTTCTCGGGGTCGCATTTCATGGTGGCAAGGTCGGGATTGTCCATCGCCACGCAGGCAAAGATTTTCCCGTGAAGCCGAAACACCAGCACGTTCTCGTCAAACGGCATGTCTTCGGTCACGTTGGGCAACGAAAGGCAATATTCCCGAAATACTTCGATATTCATATTTGTTTGTTTTTACAAAAATAGGAAAATCTACCCGTTGTGCGTTAGTATCTTTAGGTTTTATTTACTTTAGTCTTTCAAGAATTTGTTCCATTTCTGTTCGGTCGGATTTGTAATCCGACCGAAACGAATATCATTTAGTTCTGTTACTTTCTGTCTACAGCGACAGATATAGTATATTTATTCTGTTCCATTTCTTTTTGTGGAAAAAGAAACGGAACCCAAAGAAAAGCCACCGACGGACCCGCTCGGCTAAAAATCAATGTCGTTCACTAAAGGCGTTGAAGTGCCACGCCATCGTTAGACAACCCGTAGCGTACCAAGGCACCAACGCCTTTTTAACGTTCTCTCCATTGATTTTTTTCACGCCTCTCGGCTCAGTCGGAGTGTCGTGCTGACCAATGTTTTCGATTAGTGTAACAAAGAAGTGCTATTCACCACCAAACGATAGCGTGGCGACTTTGCAGGCGAGCGTTAAGAAAATCTTTGAACGAAGCGTTAAGAACTCTCGGCTTGGCGGCGCGGGTTTGTGGGGAGCGCCATTCTCGAGAGTTTAGCGTAGTGAAATGATTTTTAGCGAGAATGCAGCGTCGCCGGCATTCTTTGGTTACTTTCTGTTGCTGCAGACAGAAAGTAACAGAAAGAAAATCCGCCCTAACAGACAATCACTTTGCAACTCAGTTGCAAAACTATTGCCGCATCTTTGTACCAGAAAATTAAAATATACAGGATATGGCACACGAAGAACATCATCACGGACACGATTGTTGCTCGCACAATCACGAGGAACATTGTCATTGTCACGAACATCATCATCACGAAGAAGGTGGACTGAAAGGAAAAATCATTCTGATTGCCTGCACGGTAGTCTTGCTTGCGGCGGCGGTTGTTATTGAACGAAACTGCAATCTTGCCACGTGGCAGTTGCTTTTGGTTTATCTGGTCCCGTATTTGCTCATTGGCTACGACACGCTCAAAGAGGCTGCCGAAGATCTTATGGAAGGCGAGGCGTTCAACGAACATTTTCTTATGGCGATTGCCACCATCGGGGCGTTGTGCATTGGCTTTCTGCCCGGTGCGGAGACGGAATTTCCCGAAGCGGTGTTTGTTATGCTGTTTTTCCAAATTGGCGAATTGTTCGAGGGCTATGCCGAAGGAAAAAGCCGCGAAAGCATCGCTCACCTTATGAACATCCGTCCCGATTCGGCAAATGTGGAACGGAACGGAACGGTCGAAGTCGTTGAACCCGAGCACGTTGCCGTAGGCGAAATTATTGTTGTTAGGCCGGGCGAGAAAGTTCCGTTGGACGGCGTTGTGGTCGAGGGTGCTTCGTCGCTCAACACGGTTGCTCTTACGGGCGAAAGTGTTCCTCGCGAAATTGCCGTGGAAGACGAGGTGATTTCTGGCTGTGTGAATTTGACGGGTGTGATTCGTGTACGTACCACAAAATCGTTTGGCGAAAGCACCGTTTCAAAAATTATTGAATTGGTTGAGAATGCAGGCGAACGCAAATCGAAAAGCGAGACGTTCATTTCGAAATTTGCTCGGATTTACACGCCTGTGGTGGTGTTTGCCGCATTGGCGCTTGCCTTTGTGCCGCCGATACTTTCGGGCAATTTCTCTGCTGAATTTGCCACGTGGCTGTATCGTGCACTGACGTTTTTGATTGTTTCCTGTCCGTGTGCGTTGGTCATTAGCGTTCCGCTGTCGTTTTTCGGCGGAATTGGCGGAGCGTCGCGAAACGGCATTCTCATAAAAGGTGCGAATTATATGGAAACATTGGCGAACATCGGCACGGTGGTGTTCGACAAGACGGGAACGCTCACCCACGGTCAATTCGCAGTCGATGCGGTTCATCCCGAAACGTGCGACGAACATCATTTGTTGCATCTTGCCGCGCACGTGGAACATTTTTCCACACATCCCATTGCCGCCGCTCTCCGCGATGCGTTTCCCGACGAAGCAACCGACGGCTGTTCGGTGATCGACGTGGAAGAAATTGCCGGCCACGGCATTCAGGCAAAAGTGGGGAACGACATCGTATGCGTGGGCAACGGAAAAATGATGGATCGAATTGGTGCGAAATGGCACGATTGTCCGCAGGTCGGCACTATCATTCACGTTGCTATCAATGGCGAATATGCGGGTCATATTGTGATAAACGACAAGATAAAAGACGACAGCTCCGATGCCATTTCAAAACTTTCCGAGATGGGCATTTCTAAAACGGTGATGCTCACCGGCGACAGCAACGACGTGGGCGAACACGTGGCTAAGAAGCTTGCCGTCAACGAGTTTTACACGGAATTGTTGCCAGCCGACAAAGTTCATCACGTAGAACGCTTGTTGGCGGAAAAAGAGAAAGACATGTTTCTCGCCTTTGTGGGCGACGGCATAAACGACGCCCCCGTGCTTGCCCGTGCCGACCTTGGCATAGCAATGGGCGGGCTTGGCAGCGATGCCGCCATAGAAGCTGCCGATGTGGTTTTGATGGACGACAAGCCGTCGAAAATTGCCGTGGCAATACGCATAGCCCGTCGGACAATACGCATAGCCCGACAGAATGTGTGGTTCGCCATAGGCGTGAAACTGCTTGTGCTGATACTTGCCGCTACGGGATTCGCAACCTTGTGGATGGCCGTGTTCGCCGACGTGGGCGTTACGGTGCTGGCTGTGCTCAATGCCATGCGGACGCTACGAAATTCATAGATTTTCCTGTTTGGTCTCCTGTTTGGTCGGATTTGTAATCCGACCGCAACGAATATCATTTTGTTCTGTTACTTTCTGTCTACAGCGACAGAAAGTAACCAAAGAACGCCGGCGACGCTGCATTCTCGCTAAAAATCTTCTCTCTCCGCTAAACTCTCGGGGATGGCGCCCCCCACAAACCCGCGCCGCCAAGCCGAGAGTTCTTAACGCTTCGTTCAAAGATTTTCTTAACGCTCGCCTGCAAAGTCGCCACGCTATCGTTACGTGAAGAATATTTTTTCTTGTTCGTCTGGATTTGCAATCCAGACGCCTTTGTTCCACTAATCAAAAACATTTGTCAGCACGACAGTCCGACTGAGCCGAGAGGCGTGAAAAAAATCAATGGAGAGAACGTTAAAAAGGCGTTGGTGCCTTGGTACGCTACGGGT
>JAFXAU010000021.1 GCA_017516865.1 Bacteroidales bacterium | reverse complement strand
TCCACAACCTAAGGCTCTCGCATTGCCCCTCTAATCAGAACGAGCAACGCAGAACCCACGCCGATATGCAAATGGTACTGGCGTACCATATACTACATACCCAATGGGCATCCACCGTTGCTTTGTGTTGATTAGAGGAACAATACCTCCAAGAATTTGCGAGATTCTAGGTTGTCAAAACAAAGCGTCAGATAAACGCCTTCTTATATGTCCAAGCCCACCCAACCGCATTATAGGAAATGCTTCGGCGTGAACTTGGGGTAAAAGTAGGAAAAAAATTAATTGAAAAAAAATGAATATGGAAAAACTTAAACAATGGTAAGAAAATCTTCTATATTGTTGGGAGTTATCACTTTATATGGAACAGAAGGATAACTTGTCGAAAAAGCTGCTGGCGTTATATTCATTTTGTTTTAACCGTTCCACTATTTTCCAAAAATATTATAATAATTTTGGAATCTATTCCAAAAATCTTGCAATTATTTTGGATTTTTTCAGAATTCGTTTGTAAGTCTCCCTAAAAAACTACATTTGCAAAAAAAATACAATGGGAAAAATAACTTCGCGCGAGAAACAAATCACGCAGACAAGCGTGATAGGTATAGTGGCAAACATCTTCTTGGCTTCGTTCAAGGCGTTTGTCGGTTTGATGGCGAACTCCATCGCCATTCTTCTTGATGCCGTAAATAATTTAAGCGATGCTTTGTCGTCGGTAATAACTATTATTGGCATTCGGTTGGCGCACCGCAAACCCGACAAGAATCACCCGTTCGGGTATGGTCGAATAGAGTATTTCAGTGCCATTCTGATTGCCGGGCTGGTGTTTGCCGCAGGTGCCACGTCGCTGATTGAGTCGGTCAAGAAAATCATCAATCCTGTGGAACCCGACTATTCGCTTGTGGCTGTGGTGATTATTTCCGTCGCCATTGTTACAAAAATCGTATTGGGGAGGTATGTGAAACGGAAAGGCGAGCAACTCAGCTCCGACGCTCTTGTGGCTTCGGGTGCCGATGCCATGTTTGATGCGATTATTTCAGCTTCGACGCTTGTCGGTATTGCTGTTACAATGTTGTTCGGCATTGTGGTTGACGGGTATATTGGTGCGATTATTTCAATTTTCATCCTCAAGTCGGGAATAGAATTGTTTATGCAGCCGATGAGCCAGATTCTGGGCGTTCGCTCCAACAGCGAAACCACGCAAAACATCAAGGCCGACATTCGTGGCACCGAAGGCGTGATTGGTGCGTATGACTTGGTGCTGCATAATTATGGGCCAAATAGTGCCATCGGTTCGGTGCATATTGAAGTCGATGCCAATTTAACCGCACACGACATTCACGTGCTGTCGAAACAAATTCAGCGAATGATTGTGACGAAATACGGCGTGTTCCTGACCATTGGCGTGTATGCCGTTGATTGTCACAACGATACATACGGAAAAGTGCAGAACGACATCCGCAGTATTGTAATGCAGTTCGATGGAATCTTGCAGGTGCATGGCATATTGGTAGAAACAGAGGCAAGACTTATCTCGTTCGATGCCGTTGTTGATTTCAAAATTGCCGACAAGGCAGCTCTGCGTCAGCAAATAATTGATGCGGTGACGACACAGTACAATGGCTATACGGTGGAGATAAACTTCGACATTGATTATAGCGATTGAGGTAGAAAATTAAGACTTAGATGTTGGCGGCTGAGCTTGTCGAAGCTGCAAAGAATGCGATGGAATCAATAAAAACAATACTTTTCGGAAAAACAGACGACACGAAAGTGCAGATTGCTCGTAACGCCGTGGTGGAAGGCGTGCGGTACGCTACCAATATGCTCATTCTCTGGACGTTGACCGAATTTGTGTTGGGAAAGGAATATTTGGGTGTTTCCACCGCTATCGCATCGTTGCTCGCAGGATTGGTGAACTATGCGCTGAGTTCATTGTGGGTATTCCACAAGGTGGAGAAAAAAGCAGAAAAGAATCTTCTGCAATTCGCATTGTTCACGGCAATTGGAGCCGTAGGCTTGGGAATAAATGTGGTAATTACCACGTTTCTCACACGGCAGATGGATGTGAATTATCTGATTAGCAACACAATAGCCCAAATCATCGTGTTTTTCTTCAATTTCTTTATGAGGAAACATTTGGTGTTTGAAAGAAAACAGGGTTGATAGTTTTTGTTTCAGCGCTAGAGTAAAAAACAATAAAATAATTTTTATAAAAGTTACCATATTCTGGTAACTTTTGCTATTTTTGCATCAACATAATTTAATCAAATGAAGGTCAATATTGTGGATAAAGACTTGGAAGAATTAGTTTCTTCTGGGAAAAATAACAAGTATAAGAAATATAGCAGGGACGGATTGTTCATGCAAAATCTGATTTCTGTTATTAATACTTTAAAAGCAACCGAACGAACTGACGATTTAAAGCAGTTCAGTTTTTTGCATTATGAAAAATTAAAAGGATGCGATGTAAGTTCGGTTCGTGTTATGAATGGACGTGTAGAGCGACTCATTTTCAATGAGTTGAACGATGGAATAGAAATTGTGGTATTGGAATTAAATGTAACGCATTATGGAAACAAAAAATGAAAACATTCAGGTTTGTATGGCTGTGCCAGCAGGTTTCACACTTGCACAGGAACTGAAGTCACGCCAGATTTCGCAGAGGGAATTCGCAAAAACTATAGAAATGCAAGCCACTCACTTAAACGAAATTCTAAAAGGAAAGCGGAACATAACACCAGCAATTGCTCTTAAACTTGAAAATGCACTCGGGATAAAAGCTTCATTCTGGATGAACTTGCAATCACAGTATGAATGTGATTTACAGAGACTTAAGTCAGAAGATGCTAAAATAGAAAGCAAAAAAACACGACAAGATGATAGTTTGTTTAAATTTCTTTTGAGCAAAACAGGTCAGACTTACTCGAGTTTTTTGGCAAGCGTAAAGCAGAGTTACATTTCAGAGCATATTGGACTTCTGACTTCTTCAGAAAGAAAACGGTTCAATTTGTCATTAAAGTAGCAAATGTTCTCTTATTAGAAAAGATTTCATGCTCGAAAACTTAGGTTATTTCGGTTTGTTTGTCGGTTCGTTTTTGGCTTCGACCGTTGTGCCGTTTAGTGCCGATGCATTGCTGGTCGGGTGTCTTGCCGTTGGCTTGAATGTGATTGTATGTTTTGCATTGGCGACGGCGGGAAATTGGCTCGGTGGACTTACGTCATACGGAATTGGCAGAATCGGTAATATGGAACGCATAGAAAAATGGTTCAAAGTCAGTCCCGAGAAGTTGGAAAGCCAGCGTGACAAAGTTGCACGATGGGGCAGTCTGTTGGCGTTCGTTACGTGGCTGCCGATTGTGGGCGACGTGTTTGCCATCGCTCTCGGATTTTATAAGATTGACTGGCGGCTTTGCGCATTTTGGATGCTTGTGGGTAGAGCACTGCGGTTTGCTCTTTGGATTTTTGTGTTTGAGAAATTCTCTATACAATTATAAAAACATATCCTATTGTTCTGCTTCTTTTCAATTGAAAAGTCGTATCTTCGCATCGTTTTTCAAATGAAATAGTTATGGAATACAATTTTACCGAAATTGAACAGAAATGGCAGGCTTATTGGGAAAAAAATAAGACTTTCAAAACTGTTTTGGACAAGTCAAAACCGAAATTTTATGCACTTGATATGTTCCCGTATCCATCGGGAGCGGGATTGCACGTCGGTCACCCAGAAGGATATACGGCTACCGATATTGTGAGCCGCTACAAACGTATGAAGGGCTTCAACGTGCTTCATCCTATGGGTTGGGACGCATTCGGTCTGCCTGCTGAACAATATGCCATTCAAACAGGCACGCATCCTGCCATTACGACAAAGAAAAACTGCGACACATTCCGCCGCCAAATCAAGTCGCTCGGCTTGAGTTACGACTGGGACCGCGAAATAAACACCACCGACCCGAAATATTACAAATGGACTCAGTGGATTTTCATTAAATTGTACAACACGTGGTTCGACAAGGAACAACAAAAAGGTCGCCCGATTTCTGAATTGCCAATTCCTGCCGAGATTGAGGCAAAAGGCAAGGAAGAAGTACGGAAATATGTTGACTCCCAGCGTCTTGCATATTACGACAATGCTCAAGTGTGGTGGTGTCCGAACTGTAAGACTGTGTGTGCCAACGAGGAAGTTTTGAACGATGGCTCGCACGAGAAATGTGGTTGTCAGGTCAATCGTAAGAATTTGAAACAATGGATGTTACGTATTCCATTGTATGCTGAACGTTTGTTGCAGGGGCTTGAAGGACTTGATTGGCCTGCCGGCGTTAAGGATATGCAACGCAACTGGATTGGCCGTTCTACTGGTGCCGAAGTTGATTTTGAAATTGACGGTCTTGACGCGAAATTGACTGTTTATACTACTCGTTGTGACACATTGTTTGGTGCAACGTATATGGTTATTTCGCCCGAACATCCTATGATTGAGCAAATTACCACCGCCGACCAAAAAGCTGCCGTTGACGAATACCGCAAACAGGCATCGATGAAATCTGATTTGGACAGAACGGAGTTGGCGAAAGAAAAAACTGGCGTGTTCTCTGGCCGTTATGCGAAAAATCCTGTAAACGGGACATTGATTCCTATCTGGGTTGCCGACTACGTGCTGATGGGTTACGGAACAGGTGCGATTATGGCTGTGCCAGCCCACGATACGCGTGACTGGGAGTTTGCAAAGAAATTCAATTTGCCGATTATCGAAGTCTTGAAATCCGAAGTTGATGTGCAACAACAAGCATGGACGGAAGACGGAATCCACGTAAATTCCGGTTTCCTTGATGGTTTGAACAAGAAAGACGCTATTGAAAAAATGATTGCGTGGCTTGCCGAACGAAAGTTAGGTAAAGCAACCGTAAACTATAAAATCCGTGATTGGTTGTTCAGCCGCCAACGTTACTGGGGCGAGCCGTTCCCTATCATTCACTGGGAAGACGGCGAAGTTACGATGGTTGACGAAAAAGACCTTCCTCACAGATTGCCGGAGTTGACGAAATACGAACCGAGCGACACGGGTGAATCGCCATTAGCAAATGCCACTGATTGGCTCAATGTGGTTGATAAAAATGGCCGCAAAGGTCGCTACGAAACCAATACGATGCCGCAGTGGGCTGGCTCGTGCTGGTATTACCTTCGTTACACCGACCCGACAAATGATTCAGCTCCTTTCTCGGTTGAGGCGGAAAATTATTGGATGCCTGTCGATTTGTATGTGGGTGGTGCCGAACATGCTGTGCTTCACTTGCTCTACAGTCGTTTCTGGCATAAGGTTTTGTTCGATTTGGGCATAGTCCACACCGATGAACCGTATAAAAAATTGTTCAACCAAGGTATGATTTTGGCGTTTGCCTACGAAACACAGGCAGGAGCGAAAGTCACTTCTGATAAAGTTGAAGAACGCGACGGCAAATTCTTCCATAAGGAAACGGGCGAGGAACTTCGCCAGATTGTGGCAAAAATGTCGAAATCGCTGAAAAACGTGGTGAATCCCGATGATGTGATTGCTCACTACGGTGCCGACAGTCTTCGCTTGTACGAAATGTTCATGGGACCGCTCGATGCAGTTAAGCCATGGGCTGAAAGTGGTGTGAAGGGTGTGTTCAACTTCCTTGCACGTGTGTTCCGTTTCTTCAGCGAGAAAGAAAACGTGGTTGCCGGTTTGCAGGATGACAACGCAGTTGTGAAGGAACTTCACAAAACAATCAAGAAGGTTGCCGACGATGTTGAAAATCTTCGTTTCAACACCGCCATTTCACAAATGATGGTGTTCACAAATACGTGTTACAAAGCAGGGAAAGTTTCGGAAGCAACGGCAAAGGATTTTGCCAAGGTGCTTGCCCCGTTCGCTCCGCATTTGGCAGAAGAATTGTGGAGTATGTATGGTGGTGCCGAATCGCTTGCTTACGAACCATGGCCAGAATGCGACGAGTCGAAATTGGTTGATGACACAGTGATTTATCCAGTTTCATTCAACGGCAAACGACGTTTCGAGATGGAATTTCCAAAATCGGCCACTCCCGATGAGGTTCAATCTACCGTACTTGCCGACGAACGTACAATCAAGTGGCTCGACGGCAAACCAACCAAGAAGGTGATAGTCGTTCCAGGAAAGATTGTGAATATTGTGCTGTAAAAGATTTGTAGAGGCAGATAATTATTTGCCTCTACAAAACGAATAATCCACTTTGAAAGAAGTGTCTTTCGGAGAAAGAATAATCATAAGATAACTAATACTATCGGGAACGGAGATTCCTTGAATTTCAGTTGATTGACTGTTGAAATTTGAAGTGATAGTTTTAGTTGTGTCGAAATGCCATTTATATTCAAAATTTGTTTTTCCTTGTGGCAAAGTGTCTTCAAATAGAATGACGTCGCCTATGTTCATTTTGCCCAAAATTGTTGCAGATGTGTTATTTTCGATTTCGCAATGAAGAAGGTGAATCTTCTTTTGCCCCATCTTCATCAACATGCTTTGTGCTCCAAAAATCACAACAATAAGCGAACAAATAAAGCCTATTGTAATAATGTAGAAATTTCTGTTGTTTCTTCTTTTATTCCGTTGTCGTATTGTTCCTAAATCCATATTGTAAAGTAATGATTTCCTGAATTTTATTTGCGATGTCTTCCATTAACCATTTAGGGGTCGATGTTGCTCCGCAGATTCCCACCGACTTATCGGTAGCAAATTCGATTTCCGCCAAATCGGCAAGATTCGACACAAAATGAGTGTTTTCGTTGATTTTCTTGCAAATGTCGAACAAAACCTTGCCATTAGAACTTTTTTTGCCGCTCACAAAAATAATGGTATCGAATTTCTGTGCAAACTGTATTAAATCAGCCTCGCGGTTTGCCACGCGTCTGCAAATTGTATCGTGGCATATAAAATCGCTATTCCCGACTGCACTTGCACGACGGGCGATTTCTTCCTGAATAATTTTCAAGTCATGAATATTTTGTGTTGTCTGCGAGAACAAAACTATAGGTCTCGAAAAATCAACAGTTTGCAAATCGTCAATTTTGTTGATGACAATGGCGGAATTGTCTGTTTGTCCGAGCAAGCCAACCACTTCGGCATGTCCGGGTTTACCAAAAATAAGCACTTGTCCGTTTTTCTTCTGCGCTTCCTTATATGCAGTCTTTATTTTTTTTTGTAATGCAAGCACCACTGGACAAGTAGCATCTATAATTGTTATATTGTTCTGTTGTGCAATTTCGTATGTTTCAGGCGGTTCGCCGTGGGCACGAAGCAGAACGGAGCAGTTTTTCAGATTCTTGAATTGTTCGTGAGAAATAGTTACCAACCCCTTTTTTGTCAGTCGCGAAACCTCGGCACCGTTGTGGACAATGTCGCCGAGACAATACAAAGATCCTTTTTCTTCGAGTGCGTTTTCTGCTTGATGTATTGCATTAATTACCCCGAAGCAAAACCCTGATTTTGAATCAATTTCTATTTTTGTATCTTGTTTAGAATCCATTCTAATTGTCCTTCACGTGTCATATTGCTTGTGTCAACCAAAATAGCATCGTCGGCTTGTCGCAACGGACTTTCTGCACGAGTAGAATCAAGAAAATCGCGTTGTTTCAAATTCTCTAAAATTTCGTTGAAATTCGCATGCCCTTCCTTTGCCATAAGTTCGTCATAGCGACGCTGTGCGCGGACTTCGGGCGATGCGGTGATAAAAAATTTATAGTCGGCATTGGGGAAAACAACCGTGCCAATATCGCGGCCGTCCATTACTACATCAGCCGATTCACCGTATTTTTGCTGTTTCTCAACCATTGCTTTCCGCACAAATCCAATTTTACTCACGTTGCTAACATCGTGGGCAACTTCCATACTACGAATTTTCTTCTCGACGTTGATATCATTTAAGTATGTATCTTGTTGTTGCGTGTCGTTATTTAAAGCAAAACTTATATTGATTTCGCCAATGCGTTTTGCAAGATTTTCTTCGTCAACCACGCCGTTTTGAATCAAATTGTTTTGCTGGCAGAAAAGCGTTACCGCACGGTACATGGCGCCTGTGTCAACGTAGGTGAAACCAAGTTTTTTTGCCAATGCCTTTGCAATTGTGCTCTTCCCGCACGATGAATGTCCGTCGATTGCAATTATCATAATTCAGAAGTTTTTCTTTTTTGTATAGAGGTTTTACAAATTGAATAGATTGTTTCGGCGTTAAAATTGAGAGTGAAGAAGTTACGACCGCCGGCGGCTTGTTGCTTCGCCCAGCCGTACGAAAGATTGAATCTTGAAAAATTCAGTGCGAAACCCACACCAAGTCCAGCTCCGTGCTTTGAGCTCCCGAACGAGAGTTCCTCGGATTTGCGATAGTTATATCCGCCCATCAGCACAATGTGTTTGCCAATTAGCAATTCAGCCGAAAGATTTATGTGTTTTAGAAAATTTTTTCCGAACGTGACGAATTTCCGTTCTTCATCATCGCCGTCAACTAAAATATTTTTCTTTTTGTTTTCTGTATATGACAGGTCAAATTTCTGAATGTCATTATAAGCCACATTGAAACGTATCGGAGCATGGGCAAGTTCCTGCGAAAAGCTGAGGTCGATGCTGTACGGAATTTCCTCGCGATTGCCTTCCACGTATGGCTTCAGTTGCCAGCCGACATTGCGGATTTCAAAGGAAAGACATGAACGTTCGGGACGGTACGAAATCGCGGCGTCGAATAACAATCCGTATGATGAGTACGTTTCCATGTACGAGAGTATTGGTTTAAGATTTACGCCGACAGTCAAATTTTCTCGAACAGAATATGCTGTTCCAAAAATCAACTCATATTCCGCCGGCACGAAACTTTCAATGCTATTGCCATATTCATCGTAGCCGGCAAATTTTCCGTAATTGATAAAATGTATTCCGCTTTGTAATGCCAGTCCAATGGGCAAATAATATGCGTATCCGATAGTTCCGAGTCCGATGCCAGTCTCCTTCATGTGCAGCAATCCCCAATTTCCAACTATTTCGTTGGAGTATGTAGAATCGAGAAGAGACGGATTTTTTAGTGCAAACGACAAATCTTTGGTGGTTCTGCTTACGACCGTTCCTCCGAACGCATTTTCCGCAGCCGAAAACGGAAGTGTGACAAACTCATACGTCGAGCCACCTCCTATTTGTGCGAAAAGGGAGAACGGGAGAAATATCAAAACTGAAAGAATCCGTTTCATCTAAAAAAGTCTTGACACAAAGTAAACGAATTTTTGTGGATTTATTGCATAAAAAAAGAGGATGACTAAAAAATCATCCTCTTTCGTGGAGAGGGGCGGGATCGAACCGCCGACGCCAGGATTTTCAGTCCTGTGCTCTACCAACTGAGCTACCACTCCGATTTGGTGAGGCAAAAGTAGTAATAATTTTCGATTTACAAAATTTTTAGTTAGAAAATTACAATTTTTACTATCGTCAGTCCATTACATTTGCCTGCAAGCAGGGAATAAATGGCGTACCTGTTTTCTTAATTCCTCATTTTTAATTCTTAATTTTCAAAAAATACTATCTTTGCCGTGACTTAAAATAAAAAACAATGAAAGCAAAAATAGCAGTTCTTCCAGGTGATGGTATCGGACCAGAAATCATGGAACAAGGTGTAGCCGTTATGCAGGCCATCTGTAAAAAATTCGGACATGAATTTTCATATAAATATGCAATTTGCGGTGCCGACGCAATTGACAAAGTAGGCGATCCGTTCCCTGAAGAAACGTTTCAGACGTGTATGGAAGCCGACGCAGTATTATTCGCATCGGTAGGCGACCCGAAATTCGACAATAACCCTAATGCAAAAGTTCGTCCAGAACAAGGTTTGTTGGCTATGCGCAAGAAACTTGGCTTGTTCGCAAACATCCGTCCTGTGGAAACATTCGATTGCTTGGTTCACAAATCTCCACTGAAAGTAGAATTGGTGAAAGGTGCCGATTTTATCTGCATCCGTGAGTTGACTGGCGGAATGTACTTCGGCGAAAAGAAAGAAGGCGACGATGTGGCTTACGATACAAACTATTACACTCGCAAAGAGGTTGAACGAATTTTGAAAGTTGCATACGATTACGCTCGCAAACGTCGTAAACACTTGACGGTGGTTGACAAGGCAAACGTGTTGGCTTCGAGCCGTTTGTGGAGAAAAATCGCTCAGGAAATGGCTCCGCAATATCCCGACGTGACAACAGATTTTATGTATGTTGACAACGCTGCAATGCGTATGATTCAAGAGCCGAAATTCTTTGACGTGATGGTTACCGAAAACACGTTTGGCGACATTTTGACCGACGAAGGTTCTTGTATTACAGGTTCTATGGGATTGTTGCCATCGGCTTCTACAGGCGAACATACACCAGTGTTTGAGCCAATCCACGGTAGCTGGCCACAGGCAAAAGGTTTGAATATTGCCAACCCGTTGGCACAAATTCTTTCCGTAGCAATGTTGTTTGAATATTTCGACTTGAAAGAAGAAGGAACATTGATTCGCAAGGCGGTAAACGCTTCGTTGGACGCAAACGTACGCACTCCTGAAATTCAGGTTGAAGGCGGAGCAAAATATGGCACGAAAGAAGTTGGTGCATGGATAGTTTCTTATATTGAAAAAGCATAAGTTTTCATAATATGGTTTTGTGAAGGCATGATGGGTTTTCTATCATGCCTTTTTTACGCACAATGATTTTATTTTGGTTTAAATTCAGTCTGTCTGTAAAAAACAATATATTTGCACAACTATGTGGATTTGCGGAATGAATCGTCTATCTGCATGAAAAACAATAATTTATGTATAGAACAAAAACCTGCGGCGAACTACGTGCCGCAAACATAGGAGAAACCGTCGTTTTGAGCGGTTGGGTACAAAAATCCCGTGAACTTGGTGGTATGACATTCGTTGACTTGCGCGACCGCTACGGCATCACGCAGCTGGTGTTCGACGAAAACCAAAATGCCGCATTGTGCGAGGAAGCAAAGAAATTGGGCCGTGAATTTGTCATTCAAATTGAAGGCAAGGTTGTGGAACGTTCCAGCAAAAACCCGAAAATGGACACGGGCGACATTGAAATCATCGTTTCCAAACTTACGGTGCTCAATACCTCGGAAATTCCGCCATTCACCATTCAGGACGACACCGACGGCGGCGACGACCTTCGTATGAAATACCGCTACCTTGACTTGCGTCGTCAGTGCGTGCGTAAGAATTTGGAACTTCGCCACAAAATGGCGTTCGAGGTTCGTCGTTATCTTGACGAACACGGATTTCTCGAAGTGGAGACTCCCGTGCTGATTGGCTCTACGCCCGAAGGCGCCCGCGATTTCGTGGTGCCGTCGCGTATGAATCCGGGACAGTTCTATGCTTTGCCGCAAAGTCCGCAAACGTTGAAACAATTGCTTATGGTTGCCGGTTTCGACCGCTATTTCCAGATTGTGAAATGTTTCCGTGACGAAGACCTTCGTGCCGACCGTCAGCCAGAGTTCACTCAAATCGACTGCGAGATGAGTTTCGTGGAACAGGAGGACATCATCACCTTGTTCGAAGGAATGGCAAAACATTTGTTCAAAACAATTCGCAACATCGACATTAAAGAAGCATTTCCACGTATGACGTGGCACGATGCAATGAAATATTACGGCAGCGACAAACCTGACCTTCGTTTCGACATGAAGTTTGTGGAACTGATGGACGTTCTCAAGGGCTACGGCTTCGGCGTGTTCGACAATGCCGAATATATTGGCGGTATTTGTGCCAAAGGAGCGGCAACGTACACTCGCAAGCAACTCGACCAGCTTACGGAGTTTGTAAAACGTCCGCAGATTGGTGCCAAAGGAATGGTGTACGCCCGTGTGGAAGCCGACGGAAATGTAAAGTCAAGTGTGGATAAATTCTATTCGCAAGACGTTCTGCAAAAAATGAAAGCGGCTTTCGGTGCCGAGGCAGGTGATTTGATATTGATTTTGAGTGGCGACGACACTATGAAGACGCGCAAACAATTGTGTGAACTTCGTCTTGAAGTTGCCAACCAGCTTGGTCTTCGCGACAAGGACAAATTTGCGTGCTTGTGGGTTGTAGATTTTCCAATGTACGAATGGAGCGAGGAAGAAGGTCGCTTGATGGCTATGCACCACCCGTTCACCAGCCCGAAACCCGAAGATGTTCCGTTGCTCGACACCGACCCGGCTTCGGTTCGTGCCAATGCCTACGATATGGTAATCAACGGCGTAGAAGTCGGCGGAGGTTCAATTCGTATCCACGACAGCCAGTTGCAGGCAAAGATTTTCAAAATTTTAGGTTTCACGCCCGAGAAGGCGCAGGAACAGTTCGGTTTCTTGATGAACGCATTCAAATACGGTGCACCGCCTCACGGAGGTCTGGCTTACGGTCTCGACCGTTGGGTGAGCTTGTTCGCAGGCTTGGACAGCATCCGTGACTGCATTGCATTCCCGAAAAACAATTCTGGTCGCGATGTTATGCTTGACGCGCCTTCGGTAATCGACCAAAAACAGTTGGATGAATTGTTCTTGGAAGTAAAAGATATCGAGAAATAAATTGCTTTTAAATAGAAGAGACAATGTGTTACACATTGTCTCTCTTTATTGAATGATTTGTAGAGACGTGATTAATCGCGTCTCTACTTTTTAATGAAAAATTATTTTACTACCCCTTCTTTAATTAGGTATTCACCAATTTGAACAGCGTTCAAAGCAGCGCCTTTCTTGATTTGGTCGCCGACCAACCATAATGTCAGTCCGTTTTCGTTAGCCAAATCCTTACGGACACGACCAACATATACGTCGTCTTTGCCAGCCAAGAACAACGGCATTGGGTATTTTTTGTTTGCAGGGTCGTCCATCAATTGGATTCCTTCACCATTTGCTATGGCGTTTTGAGCCTCTTCAACCGAAATTGGACGTTCTGTTTCAATCCAAACTGCCTCGGAGTGTGAACGCAACGAAGGAACGCGCACGCACATTGCCGAACATTTTACGTCGCTATGCATAATCTTGCGTGTTTCGTTGAACATTTTCATTTCTTCTTTCGTGTAACCATTGTCGGTGAATACGTCGATTTGAGGAATTACGTTGTATGCCAACTGATAAGCGAATTTGTTTACCGTAACTGGTTTGCCGTCAAGTACTTCGCGGTATTGTTGTTCCAATTCCGCCATAGCTGCCGCACCAGCACCGCTTGCTGCCTGATAGCTTGCAATGTGGATCCTCTTAATGTGAGAAAGTTTTTCAAGTGGTTGCAAAACCACAACCATCATAATCGTCGTACAGTTTGGATTTGCAATGATTCCTTTCGGGCGAACCAACGCATCTTTTGCGTTGCACTCTGGCACAACAAGAGGAACTTGGTCGTCCATACGAAATGCGCTCGAGTTGTCAATCATAATAGCTCCGTGTTTTGTGATGTCTTCGGCATATTCTTTCGAAACTCCTGCGCCAGCCGACGTAAACGCAATGTCAACGCCTTTGAAGTCGTCGCCGTGTTTCAATAACTGAACTGTATATTCCTTACCTTTGAAGGTATATTTTTTACCTGCGCTTCGTTCCGAACCAAACAAAACTAATTCATCCATCGGAAAATTTCTTTCGTCCAATACGCGAAGAAACTCCTGACCTACGGCACCACTCGCACCAACTATTGCAACTTTCATATTTTAATATTATTTTTGACCGTTAAATTTTAACGCCACAAATATAACGTATTATGAAAAAGATTTTTGTCTCTTTACTATTTTTTTACGTAAACCTTACGTATGCCCAAATTTTTGAGCGTTTTACAGATTCTGGAATTGCAAGTTCATACACAAATGGAAGTTTTGTCGGAGACGGAAATGTTCGTTGGAATTATGTCCAAGCGCGTGGAAATCAGCAGACTACGGAAAATGGCGACAAGGCGGTCAGTTTGAACAAAGCCGCCGATGCTTGTATTTTTTCCGATACAATAGCTGCCGGAATACGATTTTTGAGTTTTCAATATGAACAAGAATTGACTGCAAATTGCGATGCAAGCGTGTTTGTTAACGATGTGTGCGTCGGAGACTTAACGACCGACCAAGAAGTTGATGTGACGAAATTTTTTTCTGTTACGTTGACGGATTTTCTAGAAAATGCCGTTGTAAAAATTCAACAAAATTCAAAAACATCGGGACAAATTACAATTGACGATATTTATATAGAATTAGCTCAGACTCCTTTTGAGTGTAATAAAATTGAATGGTTTGACACTGTGCTTCGTGCCACATTTTCGCATAATTTGTTGCACGCAAATGTCGTGGCAGACAAGGAGAATGTTGTTCGCAAAGTAGAAATTGAGAGAAATGTTGTAACTGTCAGTTTATTCGGTAGTTTATGTGGAAAACAACGTATTACTTTTTCGGGGCTGAAAGACACAGCCTTATCTATGTTGCCGGACACAACTGTCGAGTTGGCTTTTTATGGGAAACCACGTCTTAACAGCATAGTCTTTACCGAAATCATGGCCGACCCTTCTCCTGTTGTCGGTTTGCCAGAATTTGAATATGTGGAATTTTGCAATCTCGGAGATTGTGCCGTGCAATGTTCTGATTTACAGTTTGTTGTTGGCTCGACGAGTTACAAGATACCTTCAAGAATAATGGAACCGCAGGAATATGTTTGTTTGATTTCGTCGAAGGCAAAACAAAGCATAAAAGATACATCGCACGTGTTGTTTTTGAATTCGTTTCCGTCAATCGCCAATTCTGGACAATCAATTGCCTTGATGTATGACAGTCAGATAATCACGTCGCTTTCGTTTTCGGATTCATGGTATTGCGATGCGTTTAAGAAAGACGGCGGTTGGAGTCTCGAAAAAATCGATGTGGAAAATTTTTCCGAAACAAAAGAAAATTGGAAAGTTGCACAAAATAGATTGGGCGGCACTCCGGGCTATGAAAATTCCGTTTCCGAAAAAAATCTTGATGTTGAACCTCCTTGCATTCAAACTATTCAAATTGAGAACGATACGATAGTTATTGTAATTTTTTCTGAAAATATTGATGGAGAATATCTTCGTTCAATTATAATTGAGCCAGATGTGGAAATAGGAAAAATTTGTCCTACAGAAAATCTTCTTTCAAAGTATCATATTTTTACGAAAACTCCATTGTCTACCAATACAGAATATAATTTTATTACTGAAAACTTTACCGATTTTGCAGGAAACGAAATTGAAGATTCGCGACATGTTTTTGCCAAAACTGATTCCGTTTTAATGCCAGAATCGATTATTGTTTCAGAAATTCTTTTCAATCCAAAATCTGGATTTTCCGACTTTGTGGAAATTTATAATAATAGTGATTCGTATTTCGATTTGGCGGATTTATTCATTTCCAACGGCGATTCATACGTAAGAATTACAGAGAATTATCGGTTGTTTCCGCCCAAAGCCTATGTTGTCATTTCTCCCGATGCAGAATTTTACGAAGCAAATTGCCGATGCAACGACGGAATTTTTATCTCTGCAAATCTTCCCACACTTCCCGACAAAGAAGGATTAGTCATGCTTCTAAACCGCTGGGAGGAAATTATCGACTCCGTTTACTATGACGAAAAATTTCATTCTTCGTACATTCGTGATAAAGAAGGTGTTTCGTTAGAAAGAACGTTTAACGCGTTTCATTTCTGGTTCTCGGCTGCAGAGTCTGCGGGATTCTCGACACCGGGTTGTCCGAATTCTCAGCAAAAAATCAACGAAACAAGGCAGTCTTTGTCACTATTGTCGGATGTTGTGACGCCGAATGGCGATGGTGAAAATGACGAAATGATTTTATTTTGTGGCGAAGTTGAATTGGGTACAATGTGTTCGGTACGTATTTTTACACCTTCGGGAAGACTTGTTCGTCAAATTGCAGAAAATCAATTGCTTGGAAAATCCGATGCACTTCAATGGAACGCGACCGACGGCAATGGAGAACTTGTATCAGCAGGAATTTACATCATTCAAGTTGAGATGTACTACAACGGCAAAAAAATCGCCAGAGAAAAATTCTCCTGCTCGGTGTTGAGAGAATAATTCTATCTTTGAAAAATTTTCGTTCAACAATGACAACTGCGTATGTTTTCAATCCAGATCACGATTTGGCACTTGCCTCGGATTCCGATCATTTTGACGCACCGGCATCTGCACGCACGTTCGCTCATGATTGTTCCGTTCTGCCGATTTGGTACGCACAAAACGCAGGCATTGTTGTGTCGGAACCGACTTCTGCCGCATGGCTCGACGAGATGGCAAATTTATTTCCTCAGTTAAAATGTCGCTCTTGCTCAACTTCGTTCAACGGGACAGACCGAATCGAGCCATGGGGCTGGAATAAAACCATTCGTCGGCAGGCAGAAATACAAGGAGTGAAAAATCTTCCAAGCATCGAAATTTTGAATGAACTTCGTATGCTGCAGCATCGCCAGTTGTCAATAGAAGCGACAAAAAAAATGTCTGTTCTGGCAAGCGACAAATTACGAATTGTAAAACCCGCTCTTTTGCTCACAAAAGATGAAATTCCCGATTTTGTTGCCAAACAGCCGTATGCAATTTTCAAAGCACCGTGGTCGGGAAGTGGCAAAGGCATTGTTAGGAGCTTAAATGGATTGTCGGAAAATTTGTTGCGCCGTGTCCGAAATATTGCAGAAAAACAGGGCGGTGTACTTGCAGAACCGCTATACGATGTGATTCAAAATTTTGCCATGGAATTTGTCTGCTCGCAGAAAAAAGTTGATTTCGCAGGCTATTCATGGTTTTTTACAAACGAACATGGCGCTTATACGGGAAATTTGCTCGCTTCTGATGAACAAATAGAAACAAGGCTGTCGCAATGGATTAATAAACAAAATTTACAAGCTGTCCGTGCATCAATGCTTGAATTTATCAGCGAAAATATTGCTCCAATATACGAGGGGTTCGTCGGTGTGGATATGTTTGTTTTTCGATGGCATGATGAAATTTTTCTTCATCCATGCGTGGAATTTAATCTGCGAATGACCATGGGGTTGGTTGCTCGAAGATTTTACGACAATTTTGTCGAAAAAGGACGGACGGGAATGTTTACTGTAGATTTTGCGAAGACCACGAATATGTTGCTTCAAGACTGCGAACGCAGAAAAAACGAAAAACCACTTGATGTGAAACAGTGGAAAATCCAACGCGGCTATCTGCCGTTGACTCCAATCTTTCCAGATACGTTATATGCTGTAAATGTGGAGATTACATAAACTGCTCTTCTTCAGGTTCTTGTTCTTGGTCGAAACTAATTTCGTCAACATCAATTTTTACCCCTTCGCCTGAAGTTGTTTCGCAGTCAACTTTCCCTATGATTTTTATGGTAATTTGGTCGGTTGCCGGCACAAGCGGAACCATTTCATTCTTTACGTCCATCACAATTGACTCACCATCGGCAGTTTGAAACCAGAAACGTTTTTTTGAAATTTGCGAAGTAACTTTCCCTGTCAACGTAATGACAACATCTTTTTTGTCAAGAGTAACCGCATTTTCAACTATTTCGGGAATTGTGGAATACCGAATACTTTGTTCTTCGCCAAAAATGAAAACTATTGCAATTACTACGGCAATGGCTACAATGAGACCGACAAATATCTTTTTCATTTTTCAAAATTTTTGATTCGTCATACAAAAATAACGAATTATTCGAAACAGAAGAACTTTCGTTCCAATAAAAATCCATCATTGTCATTCCTCGGTGAGCAACGTGTTTAAAAAAATTTTTTGAAAAATCTGTATGAATAATAAAAAGTGTACCTTTGCGAAAATTAAAATTTAAAGACATGAACTCAAAATCAGGTGTATTTATAGTTGGCGTAGTTGCTTTGCTTTTGGCTTTAGGAATGGGCTTCTTTGCTTGGCAGAACACTCAGTTGAAGGCTGAAATAGAAACAATGTCCGATACTATCGCTGTGGTACAACAGGAAAAATCGCAGTTGTTGAATAGTTTGGATTCTCTCGAAGTTGAAATTAAAAAACAGGTTGCGGCTAACGAAGAAATGGATTCAGTGTTGACAGAACGTCTTGCCGAAATAGAACAGACTCGTGCTGAATTGCAAGCTGCACAAGCTGATGCCGCTTTGGTTGAAACATATAAGAAGCAAATCGCAGTACTTCGTCAGACTGCCGAAAAATTCATCCGCGAAAACGATATGCTGAAGCATAAAGTTGATTCTCTGAATTTTGAAAATAACACAAAACAACAGAAAATCGACACGATGACGATTTTGGATTACCAAAAGACTCAACAAATTGAACAATTGAGCGAAAAAGTCGAAATAGGTTCTCAACTGCGAATTAGCGACATTTCCGTCAAGGGATATAACAAAAACGGAAAAGTTGCCACTAAAGCTCGTCGTACTGCAAAATTCGGCGTGGCAGGAACATTGTTGAAGAACAATTTGGCAGAATCGGGTTCAAAAACATTATTTGTCAGAATACTTGCCCCTAACGGAACAGTTTTGACTGCGACAAACGCAAATCAATTCGATTTCGAAGGCAAAACTATCATGTACACCGAAAAGAAAGAGATTCATTATAATAACGAAGATTTTAAGTTCGAAATCTTCTACAATGCCGAGAACGAGGCACTCGCAGTCGGAACGTATCAGGTTTCAATTTTCTGTGACGGAAAAGAAATCGGTAAATCGTCTGTTGGTTTGCAATAATTTTTTAGTATATTTGCAAGAAATAAAAATACATGGGAATCCCTTCAGCGGGGATTCCTTTTGTTTTGTGTAATTTGTAAAAATAATTGATATGGTATCTTATGTAACTGCTGAAGGCATGCGTAAAATGCAACAAGAATTGGAACAACTCACTACAGTGGAGCGTCCGAAAATTTCACAACAAATCGCAGAGGCTCGCGACAAAGGCGACCTTTCCGAAAATGCTGAGTACGATGCTGCAAGAGAAGCTCAAGGATTGTTGGAATTGAGAATTGCCCAGTTGAAGGAAACAATGGCAAACGCACGCGTTATCGATGAGTCAAAATTAGACAATTCGGTTGTACAGATTTTGTCGAAAGTCACTATCCGTAACACGAAGAACAACGCAAAAATGCAATACACGTTGGTTGCGGAACAAGAGGCGAACCTAAAACAAGGGAAAATCGCTGTCAACACTCCTATTGCAAAAGGTCTTCTTGGCAAAAAAGTTGGCGACATTGTAGAAGTACAGGTTCCAGCTGGTGTAATTCCTTTCGAAATCATTGAAATATCACGTTAATTATGGCTTCAATATTTTCAAAAATCATTGCTGGCGAAATACCAGCTCACAAAGTTGCCGAAAACGATGAGTTTTTGGCATTTCTTGATATAAATCCTATGGCTGTCGGTCACACGTTGGTGATTCCGAAACAGGAAATTCCGTATATTTTCGATGTCGACGATGCTCTTCTCGGCAGAATGATGGTGTTCGCAAAACGCGTTGCCAAAGCTGTCGAAAAAGCTGTTCCATGCGCTCGCATCGGTGTTGGAGTTGTTGGATTGGAAGTCCCGCACTGCCACATTCACTTAATTCCATTGCAAAATTCTGTAGGAGAAATGAACTTCGGAGGTCCGAAACTTTCTCCTTCGCAAGAAGAATTGGCGGCAACAGCAGAAAAAATTCGGTCAAATTTTAAATAAGGATTCGGGAACAAAATTTCTATGAAAGAAAAAATAACCATTTACACAGAATCAAAGTTCCTGCCAGAGAAACAATATACGTTTCATGTGATTTTCCACGAAATACTTGGAATTGATTATGAATTATTTGACACTTCGGTAAGCCAAGTGTACAAAATAGTTTTTCCGATGGGGAATTTCATAGAAATAAAAGACGACTTTTTCTGCAACATTCCTGAGTCAATCAGTTATTGTGACAGACGGTTTCTTCCGCAGCGTCTAATCCAACTAAAAACTGACGAAGAGGGCGAAACAATGCCGTTTCTCTATGGAAACAATGTGTTCACGAAACATCAGAATTCGCTGTATTGCGGAGGCGATTTGTTTGGCACAGCATTTTTCATGCTAAGTCGATGGGAAGAATATGTCGCCGAGTCTTACGACCGCTGGGGACGATTCCCGGAAGAAGATTCCTGTGCTGTCAAATTTGGCTTGATTAAACAGCCTATAGTGCATGTTTATGCCGAATTTATCCGAAGAATTGCCGCCGAGTATGGACTGGAAATACCAGTGCTACATTCATACAAGAAAACGTTGACACACGATGTGGACTATTTATTAAAGTGGTTCAAAACGTCGGATTTTGTTAAATCGTGTTTAGGAGATTTGTTCCGAAGATTTTCGTTAAAAAGTTTAAAAAATACGATTGAATTACACAAACGCAATCAAGATCCGTATGATGTCTACGATATGCTTATGAGCCTAAGTGAACAGGCGGGCGAAAAGTCAACGTTCTATTTCCTGAACACAAAAATGAATGCGTGGTGTCTTTCTACAGACAGAGGAAAACAAATTGTATCGAATATTCTCGCCCGTAAGCACGAGGTTGGAATCCACAACAATTACTTTTTAGAAAAAGATACAGATAAAATTGCGACTGACATTCAGTTCTACGAAGCAACTCTCGGACAAAAACTGACACGAAATCGTCAGCATTACCTCAAAGTTCGCATGCCACAGACAATGCGTGCTTTGGAACAAAACAACATTCTGCAGGACAGCAGTTTGTATTTTTCCCATCACATTGGTTTCCGCACGGGAATGTGTATAGAACATTCGCTTTTTGACTGCGAAAAACGGTGCCAGATGAAAATAAAAGAACTTCCGTTGACACTGATGGACGTAACCTTGCAGCATGCTCGGAACTATGACGAAGCAATCGCCTGGGTGGATTCGTTGATAAAAATGGTGAAGAAATATCACGGAAATTTTGTCTGTCTGTGGCACAACAGCAGTTTTAACGCAAAAGAATGGAACTACCTTGACGGAGTGTATGAACACATAGTCAAAACAAAATAACTCAAAAACTTTATAGATGAACAGTTTTGGTAAAATATTCCGTGTAGAGATTTTTGGCGAAAGCCACGGTAAAAACGTGGGTGTTATTGTTGACGGATGCCCGTCGGGAATTGCGCTGTCCGAAGATGATTTTACGGCAGATTTGCAACGCCGTCGTTCAGGGAAACTCGGCACTACACCACGCATCGAAGCAGATATTCCTCATATTGTGAGCGGTGTTTTCAACGGAAAAACTTGCGGAACACCGATTACAATTCTTTTCGAAAATACAAATACGAAATCGGCGGATTATTCCAATTTGCAAGACCATCCGCGTCCTGGCCATGCCGACTACACAGGTATGGTGAAATATGGCGGTTACAATGACCCGCGCGGTGGAGGACATTTTTCGGGAAGAATTACATTGGGACTCGTCGCCGCAGGCGTAATTGCGAAAAAAATAATTGCCCCCGTCGAAATATGTTCCGAACTAGTGGAAGTTGGTGGTCGCACCGACATTGACGAATGTATCCGCGAAACTATGCAACGCCACGATTCAGTAGGCGGGTTGGTGACGTGTTCTTGCAAAAATGTTCCCGTGGGCTTAGGTGAGCCGTTTTTTGACTCTTTGGAATCAGAAATTGCACATATTATCTTTTCAATACCAGCGGTTAAAAGCATAGAATTTGGAAGTGGAATCGCTGCGGCAAAAATGTACGGCAGTCAGCATAATGATATGATAATCGATGCCGACGGTACGACCAAGACGAATTATGCCGGAGGAATCAATGGAGGAATTTCCAATGGAAACGAAATCACATTTCGACTCGCCGTGAAACCGACTGCGAGCATTTCTCTTGCTCAGGAGACATACAATTTTGCCAGCGGTCAAGTGGAACCTTTGGAAATTGCAGGTCGCCACGATGCATGCATTGCCGTGAGAGCTCCTGTTGTGGTTGAATGTGCAACTGCAATTGTTTTGGCGGATTTATCGCTGAGAATGCAATAATCAAGGAAAAATTCTTATATTTGCGGTATGGAAATGCCGCGTTCTCCATTGGTATACATTGGCATTGTGTTTTTATGTCTCTGTATTGTAAGTTCTTGTTATTCACAAGAATGGGACGATGTTTTGTCTCTGCTGAATGACGAATTTCCCGAAGATTATGACGAGGATTCCTATTCCGCTCTCGAGGACTTATATTACGCAAAATTCAATGTGAACGAGCTATCGGAGGAGGATTGCTCGAAATTTGTATTCCTTTCTGATTTCGAGAAACAAAGCCTGCTTTACTACGTTTCGCACAACAAACCGTTGTTCAGTATTTATGAACTGCAATTTGTGCTTGGCCTTCCAACCGAAAAAATGAAAATATTATCGCAATTTTTGTATGCTTCGCCGACGACAGTGCGAAAACCACTGTCTGACCTGATTGAAGAGGGGCGCCACACGTTTGCCTTGAATGTGTCTGCCGTGAACATTCCCAAAGGGGAATACAAAGATTTCAATCATTACGATGGTGGACCGAATAAAGAAAATTTTCGTTATCGTTTTAGTTCCTACAACGATTTGTTTTGGGGTATAACGATGAAAAAAGACATGGGCGAAACATTTTCGAAAGAAGGTTTTGATTCCCGTTCTATGTACGTTCAGATAAAAAACAGGAAAGTATTGTCGAATTTGATTTTGGGAGATTATAAGATTTCGATAGCACAGGGGCTGACTTTGTCGCAAGGAGGCGGATTTGGCTCAAGTTTGGAGCAACCGGGAGGAAATCAGTCGTATGTGCTGACAAAACATAGTTCTACGTCGGAATACATTTTTTCGCGAGGATGTGGAATGACCGTAAAACTTGGCAAATTCCAAGTAACTCCATTTGCTTCGTTTCGTAACCTCGACGGGCACATTTCCGACAAACCAGATTTTCCATTCGTCATTTCCAAAACTGGATATCACAGAACCTTGTCGGAACAGGCTTCGAGAGAACAGATTTCGTATACTTTGACAGGCTTACATCTAGTAACCGACTTGAATCGCTGGAAAGTTGGCTGTGCAGTCCTTCGACATTCTTTCGAAAAAGACACGGTATCAGCTACAATAGCAAATGCGAGCTTGTTTTATAACTACTTTAGACGACACACACGGCTGTTTGGCGAATTTGCCACCGACCACGATTTTAATATTGCCACCGTCAACGGTATTCAGCATGCAATATGCGAAGAATTGACGGCGACAGGTGTATTTCGCTATTATGGAAAATCGTATCAAAGTTTTATGAGTTCCGCCGTTGGACGAAAAAGTTCCATTGCAAACGAAACTGGTTTCGACATGAATTTACGTGTCGTAGTTTCTCCTAAAACTACGTTGATTGTGGGAAACGACGTTTTCTACTTTCCTGCCGAACAGTCAACCGTAAAAATCCCGACACAGGGCAACGCCTTGAAAGTAAAATTATCCTACAAAACATTCTCGGGAATGTCCGCGTATTACCAATTGTCGTATCTCCGACAAACCAAATCGGTAGAAAACGGCTATAATATGATGCAAAAATATTCCCATAAATTTTATTTTTCACGTCCACTCACCCGGACATTGCAGCTAAAAGCAATGGCACAGGCGGTTTACGGGAACGATGCTGTTGGAATTATGATTTACGAAGACATTGTATGGAAACCGAATTCACAATTGACCATAAGTTGTAGAACAGCCCAATTCGACGCACCGTTCGACAATCGTCTTTATGCATGGGAAGACGATGTGCAATACATTTTTGCAAATTCCCAGATGTTTTATGCAGGAACAAAAACATACGCCGTCTTAAAATGGAAAATCGCAAAGCGATTCATTGCTCAGTCAAAAATCGCTTATACAAAGTACACCGACAAATACAACCTCCCCGATTCCTACGACTTGTATACAGGAACTGGGAAAATCCAAGTCAACTTGTTGTTGCAGATAGAGTTGTAAAAACAATTTTTTGGATCATTTTTTGGTTTACATGAAAATTTAGTTATTTTAGTGAAAAATTTCGGTATGAAACGGTTTCGTCTTATATTAGTTTTGTTCGTGCTGTTCGCAGGACAGGCATTTGCCCAGCCTGGGAACAGGGTTGGAAACAATATTTTTATTCCTCGAGACGAAAATCCGGAACTGAAAGTAACTGTCAAAGGATATTTTGGAATAAGTCTTATGACAAGTTATTCGGGATTTGTACGCTATGGTTTCATTCAAATTAAATCAACTGGCGAGGAACAAATTACTTGGCTTTCGAGAGAGCAATTTTTACAGCAAGTTACGGGTCAAACGGTGTCGAAAGCAAATCCTGAAAAGCGTAATTTCTTGGAAGACAAGGAAATAATGTGGCAGTCGTTCGAAAATTTATGGAAACTGCGCTATTCTGAATATCCATACGACGGAAACACAGAAAAAGGTTGGGCGGGCAAAGACTTTGTTCCGAGTGATTCGCAATGGAGTTTTTTGAAACGGAACTATCACTATAGCGAATTGAGCCAATTTCTTTATGGCGAAGATATGTGGCGCTTGGTGAAAGATTCTCAAGACCCGGACTGGCAAAATCAATATTCATCGTTAAAATAAAAGCAGATTGACATGAAACGTAAAGACAAAATTACGCAGGAGGATTATCTCCGTGCCAACAGAAAGGCAAGCCGCGAGGAGGAGATTTCCCGTTATGGACATCCGCTTTGTCATAAGCGGATTTACAAGTCGAAAAAAGTTTACGACAGAAAACGAGTTAAGGCAGGCGACAGAAACCTGCCTTTTTTGTGCCACGATGATTTTATTTTAAACGCTTCCCGTGCATGAAGAAATGTACTGCATTGTTGGATCCAACCGAGAGATAACATTTATACGTAAATCACTTATTTTGAATGAGTAAAATACTAAAATTCACTTGCTTTGTGACAAAAAAATTAGTGCCTATAAATTTGAATTGACAGATATTTTTACTTTTGTTAATCAAAAATTAAGTGTTATGAAAAGAATAGCAATTATAGGATACGGAAACATTGGGAAATACGTATTGGAAGCGTTAGAAGTGGCTCCAGACATGGAAATTGCGGGCATTGTCCGCCGTTCGGTTTCGGGTGAAATGCCATTGGAATTGACACCTTACAAAGTTGTAACCGACGTGAAGGAACTTGGCAAAGTTGATGGTGTAATTCTCGCTACTCCAAGCCGTAGTGTTGAAGAGAATGCAAAAAAATATCTTGCGATGGGCATCAATACGGCTGACAGTTTCGACATTCATGGAAACATCTGGGATTTGCACGAGTCGTTGGGCGCAGTTGCAAAGGCAAACAACTCAGTCGCAATTATTTCTGCTGGTTGGGATCCAGGAAGCGATTCTGTGATTCGTACTTTATTGCAGGCTGCAGCTCCAAAAGGTCTCACGTGGACAAACTTTGGTCCTGGCATGAGTATGGGTCACTCGGTTGTTGCCCGCTCGAAAAAAGGAGTGAAAAATGCTCTTTCAATGACAATGCCGCAAGGTGCGGGAATCCACAGTCGTTTAGTTTATGTGGAATTGGAAGACGGGTTCACCGCTCAACAAGTGTATGACGAATTGAAAGCCGATGATTATTTTGCTCACGACGAACTTCACGTGATTCCTGTCGACAGCGTTGACAACTGCCGCGATATGGGACATGGCGTTTTGTTGGAAAGAAAAGGCGTTTCGGGAAAAACGCAAAATCAACGGTTTAAGTTCGAAATGACAATCAACAACCCAGCTCTTACGGCTCAGATTTTGGTCGGTTCAATTCGTGCCACGTTCAAGCAGCAACCAGGTGCATACACAATGCCAGAGGTTCCTATGATGGATTTACTCCCTGGAGATAAAGAACAATTAATTAGAGCGTTAGTGTAAATTTTACACTTTGTTTTTTAAAAAAGGGAAGTCAAAAGTTTGATTTCCCTTTTTTGTTGCCTATATTTGTCTGTTAATTTTAAAATTCAATAGTATGAAGAAAATTATTTATTCTTTTGTAGGTGCATTGTTCTTCGCATTGAGTGTAAATGCACAAGAAATTACGGTGAAATTGATTGACAATAAGTGGGATGGTGGCGAAAATGCTCAAGGTTTCACCGAGATCACGCCGAATAAAAGTATTTTAAAGGGTGATAAAGTAAGTGTTTCGTTCGAAGGAACAACTGCCGGTAGCGATACGCAGTTAGGTGTATTGATAGTTGAAACTGCCGAAGACGATTTTGGTGAGGCACAATGGGAAAATCTTACGGGTTGGAGCAATCAAGCTGCAGTTTCGGGTGGAAAAGTTTCGGGCTCGCTTTCGTTTACGGCTGCAAACGATGTGAAAAAACCTGTAATTTGTTTCTTCCTCAGCGGAGACGATTTTGCAACGTATGTTGACGTGGAATTAAATATCACCGTTACTTGTACGGCAGAAACACCAAAAGCTCCAGAACCAGGCGATATTTTGGAACTTGACTTGAATGAAATATCTAATATTTGGGACGACTGCGGTACTTACGAATACGATAAAGAGACTCATACAATTACAGAATGTGCATGGAGTGCAGCCGGCGGTTGGGCATTTTGGACTTGGTCTTTGACTGCAGGTAACACTTACTTGTCTGCAAGCGACTTTGCAAGTTTTACAATTGAATTTGAACCTGTTGATTTCCAAGTTCAAGTTGTTGTTCAAACTGATGACGGCACAGAAAATGGAGAAAACCATCAAAGTGTTGCTGACGCTGGTGCAACTTCGGCTACTCTTTTGTTTGATGACGAAGAATTTGTCGGCGGCATAGTTCCCGATATTCGTGGAATGTGGGTTCAGTTAGGCGAGGCTGGTAGTCTGAAAATTACAAAAGCATATTTTACGTATAAAGGTGAAGAAACGGCAATTTCTTCTGTAAAATCTGACGTACAAGTAGAAAACGGCGTTGTTTATTCCGAAGGTCAAATTTCGGTGTTCGACGTTGCAGGAAAGAAAGTTGCAGAAGCAACAAAATCTTTTAATATGAATGTTCTACAACCTGGAGCTTATTTCATTCAAACACAAGAAGGCTCTATCAAGTATTGGAAGAAATAAAGTTTAGTCCATTTATTGAGTGGTTTAAAAAAGGTTGCAATTTTTTGCAACCTTTTTGTTTTATAATCCGTGTGATTAACCGAAAAAAATTATTTTTGCTTTGTAAAATCTATAACGATGTCGAATCTTGTCAATTTGAACGGTGTACGGAAATCATTTTCTCTGCCTTTGCAAGCGTTAGTGGCTGTGATTCTGCTACTTCAATTGTTTTTCTTATTCATGGTTTTGTATCTCCGCAGAGATTTTCATTTTGAATTAGCCACAATCACAGGCGTATTCGGGTGGATTATGTTGGCTGTGACAATCATCTTTTGCGCGTGGAACATAATCTCGTTACTAAAACGGAACAGTCAGTTAAAAAAATCGGAAAGCGTAGATGCGAAAGAACAGATTTTTAAATCGTCAACATTGGTCCGCTATGTCACTATGACAGTGATAGCAACGACAGCATTGGTGTTTGCATTAATCTGGAAAGATATTTATTTCTTTATATATTTTGTATTTTCCATCATTTGGCAAGTTCTAATGTTCCCGTCGAAGACAAAAATAGCGATGGCGGTAAATTACGACGTTGAGCAGCAACAACCTGAAGCGCCAGTAGAAACAATTCCGACAGAGCAAACGGAACCTGAACAGCCACAACAAGATAACGAACAGCTATGAGAATAGGTTTTGACAACGAAAAATATCTGAAAATCCAGTCTGAACACATTAAAGAACGTGTTTCGCAGTTTGGTAATAAATTGTATCTGGAATTTGGTGGAAAATTATTCGACGATTACCATGCAAGCCGCGTACTTCCTGGTTTTCAGCCCGACAGCAAGTTGCGAATGTTGATGCAGTTGAGCGACTATGCCGAAATCGTGATTGTGATTAGCGCGGTTGATATTGAAAAAAACAAGATGCGCGAGGATTTGGGCATCACATACGATGCCGATGTGCTCCGTTTGCGTGGTGAATTTGAAAGTCGTGGTTTGATGGTCGGTTCGGTTGTCATTACCCATTATAAAGGACAAGAAAGTGCAAAAGCATTTAGAAACCGTCTTAAACGATTGAATATCAAGACATATTATCATTATATCATTGACGGATATCCATCAAATGTCGCGCTGATTGACTCAGACGAGGGTTTTGGTAAAAATGATTATGTGGAAACATCTCGTCCGTTGGTTGTTGTTACCGCGCCGGGTCCGGGCAGTGGTAAGATGGCGGTGTGTTTGAGCCAGCTGTATCAGGAAAACAAACGCGGAATAAAAGCGGGCTATGCAAAATTTGAAACATTCCCGATTTGGAATATTCCGTTGAAACACCCTGTGAACATTGCCTATGAGGCTGCCACAGCCGATTTGAACGATGTGAACATGATTGATCCGTTCCACCTTGACGCATACGGAAAAACCACGGTGAACTATAACCGCGATATTGAAATTTTCCCTGTGTTGAACGCCATTTTCGAAGGCATTTACGGTGAAAATCCGTATAAATCGCCAACCGACATGGGCGTAAATATGGCAGGAAATTGCATAATCGACGACGAAGCGTGCTGTCTTGCCTCGAAACAAGAAATAATCCGTCGCTACTATTCTGCCACAAATAAATTGGTGGAAGGCACGTGCGACGAAAGCGAAGTGAACAAGATTGCATTGTTGCTCCAACAGGCAAAAATCACCACAAACGACCGAAAAACAACCATTGCTGCCAAAGAACGTGCGGAAAAATCGAAAGTGCCGTCGGCGGCAATCGAACTTGAGGACGGAACCATCATCACAGCGGAAACTTCGTCGTTGTTGGGCGCTTGTGCCGCATTGATACTGAATGCCATAAAACATTTGGCACACATCGACCATCAAGTGAAACTGATTCCGTCGGAAATGATTGAGCCGATACAGGATTTGAAACTTTCGTACCTTCATGGAAACAATCCTCGTCTGCACACCGACGAAGTTTTGGTGGCGCTTGCAATGCTCAGCCTTAATGACGAAAATTGCAGGAAAGCAATTTCACAACTGCCAAAACTAAAAGGCTGTCAGGTACATACCACCGTAATGTTGAGCGAAGTTGACCGAAAAATTTTCCAAAAACTCGGCGTTGATTTCACCAGCGAACCGATAAAGAAAAAATAACAGTAGAGTCGTAGTGTGCTACACGCTTTGAATATTTATTGATTTCTTTCGTAGAATTTTGTATTTTTGTTCCACATTACATAAAAATATGGAATTTGTTGGAACAAATCAGGTTGGCTCGTGGGGCGAAACCAAAGCCCGCGAATATTTGGAGAGCAAGTCTTACGAAATTTTGGAAACGAATTGGCACTGTTCTCACAGAGAAATTGACATTATTGCACAAAAAGACGGCGTAATTGTCATTGTGGAAGTAAAAACAAGAACTACGACCTTTCAAAATCCGACTGTGGCTGTTGACAAGCAGAAACAGAAATTCCTCATCTCGGCGGCAAACCGATATGTACAGATGAAAAAACTCGATGCAGACGTACGTTTCGACATCGTTTCGATAGTGGCGGTAAATGGGAATGTGACAATAGAACATATCGAAAACGCATTTTATCCGCGTTTGCGGTAAGTGGTGCAGGTTTTTTGTCACCGTTCGGAGGCGATTTTTGTCATCTTGTCCGCATAATTATGCAGTTCGGTAATACGAAAGCACGTCAAATAATCGGGTTTCGTTATTTTGCAAAACAATTAAATATTGTCGTCTATGACAGAACGCGCGATATTATTCATATCAAGTTTAATCTCGTATAAACCCAAAAGTTGTGTTATCCGTGTTGCCCTTATCGGATTTATCGGGTTTTTATGTCTGTTTATGACAGAACGTGTGGCCGCCGAAGATTCGGTGTCTCTCAAAATACCTTATATAACTTTCACCATTGGTTTTATTGTAATTACAGAACTGAATGTGTTTCTTAATTTTCTAATATCAAAATACGGCACAGAAAGAATAAAATATTATAGAATTTTGTTGCAGATACTTGCGAATATTATTCTAATATTGGTTTGTGCATTCGCTATCAATCCTTTTTTTCACCAAGAATACGAAGAAAACACAATAATTCATTTATCGGTAATTTTCACTTGTATTTTTATCGTTTTCATTGTGTTGACAATTTCATTGATACGTGTTGTGCAAGCGGCCTACGAGTCGCAACGCGAAGTTGAAAAACTTTATAGAGCAAAAGCCGAAATTGAATATCAGGCGTTGGTTGATCAAGTCAATCCTCATTATTTGTTTAATAATTTGTCGGTCTTAAAGTCTCTTATAATGTACGATAAAGACAAGGCTGTGCAGTTTGTACAAAATTTTACCGATATTTATCGTTATGTTTTGCAAGTTAAAAATAGGATATTGGTTCCGTTTTCCGAAGAATTGACATTTGTCAAATCTTATATAGCCCTTCATAAAGAGCGTCTGGGTGATGGTTTTTCAGCAAAGTTTGACGTGCAGGAAGGTGCTTTGTCAAAATCGATTGTGCCAATCGGACTGCAAATTTTGGTGGAAAATGCTTTGAAACATAATATTGCAACTAAGTCGGAGCCTTTGACGATTGAAATTATTGCAGATGCCGAGCGGGTGACTGTAAAAAACAATCTGAATAGAAAAGAAGCTGTTTTTTCTACGCGAAAAGGGCTAAGAAATATTATCGACAGATATAAAATGCTTTCTGAACAAGCAGTTAGAGTACAACAAACGGAAACGGAGTTCATAGTCTCGTTGCCATTAATCTAAAGCGATATGGATGTAATAATTATTGAAGACGAAGATTACAATGTGAAATTGTTGGAAGGTATGCTCCAGAAAATTAGACCGGAGTGGAATGTTGTTCAGGTGTTCGACAGTGTGAAATCTACTGTTGAATATTTCAAAAACAACGCTCAGCCCAATTTAATCTTTATGGACATTCAACTTGCCGACGGCATTAGTTTTTCCATTTTCGACCAAGTTGAAATAACTTGTCCAATTATTTTTACGACTGCATACGATGAATACGCCATTCAAGCCTTTAAAGTAGTGAGTGTGGACTATTTGTTGAAACCATTGAAAGATTCCGACCTGGAGCGGGCAATTGTTAAGTTCGAAACCCTAGAACATACACTTCAATCCAACGAGGTTTACAAAGAATTACTCGATGTGATTCGTACGGGTGAGAAAAAATATCGCACTCGTTTTCTTATTCAAGGACACTCAACATATACAAGTCTCGACGTTTCGGATATAGCCTATTTTTACAGCGAAAGCAAAATTACTTTTGCCGTGACATTCGCACAAAAAGAACACATAATAAATTTCTCTTTGGAACAATTGGAAGACGAACTTTCAAAAGATGATTTTTTCCGCTTAAACAGAAAATATATAGCAAACATTAAGGCAATTGACTCTTTTGAGGACTTTTTCGGCGGAAAATTGATAGTTCATTTTACTATTCCGATGAAAGAAACCGTCACCATCAGCCGGCTGAAAAATTCGGCTTTCAAAGAATGGATGGGGAAATAGCATTTTAAACCTTTTTCCGAGTCAGAATGTAGAGATGTGGCGTGCCACACCCCTGCATATTAAATTCTTTACTCTTAATTTTTTAACTTTTAATTCGTAACTCTCAATTATTCTCGCAAAAAGAATAAATTTGCACGCAATTTTAAATAAAATAGTAGAGATGAGCATTCCAGTAATCACTGCCGACGAGGCGGCATCGTACATTCAGAATGGATTTAGTATTGGCGTGAGTGGTTTTACGGCTGTGGGCGTTCCTAAAGCGATAGGAACCGCAATTGCAAAGAAAGCAGAAGCGGAACACGCAGCAGGTCGTGAGTTCAAAATCAACCTTTTCACTGGTGCATCAACAGGTGAATCGCTTGACGGCGTGCTTGCAAGAGCTGATGCAATCAACATCCGCGCTCCGTACCAGACCAACAAGGATTCGCGTGCGGCAATCAACGAACAACGCATTCATTATTGCGATTATCACTTGTCACAGTTGGCGCAAGATGTTCGCTACGGCTATTTCGGCAAAATCAACGTGGCGGTAATTGAGGTTTGCGATTACGACGAACAAGGTAATTTAGTGTTGACCACAGCTGTGGGAAATGCTCCTACATACGTGAAATTGGCTGACAAAATCATTTTGGAACACAACACGAACCGTCCTAAGGAACTTCGTGGCGTTCACGATATTTATATGCCGGCCGACCCTCCTTATCGTCGCGAAATACCTGTATATAAACCGAGCGACCGTATTGGCGACCCGATTCTGAAGGTTGATCCAAGTAAAATCGTCGGTGTGATTGAAACATTCTTCGACGACGAAATCAAAGGTTTCTCTGAATTGGACGAAACCACGATGAAAATCGGCGAAAATGTGGCTAATTTCCTTGCAAACGAAATTAAAGTTGGCAGAATTCCAAAAACATTCCTTCCGATTCAGTCTGGTGTGGGAAATATTGCAAACGCAGTGCTTCACGGCATTGGCGAAAGCAAGGACATACCTGCATTTGAAATGTACACCGAAGTGATTCAGGATTCGGTTATCGGTTTGATTCAGGACGGAAACATCAAGTTTGCCAGCGGTAGTTCGCTCACGTGTAGCAAGGAAGCTATGGACAAGGTGATGGGCGACTTGAATTTCTTCCGTAATAAGATTATTCTTCGTCCGCAGGAAATTTCAAACAGCCCCGAAGTTGTCCGCCGAATCGGTTTGATTGCCATCAACACGGCAATCGAATGCGACATTTTCGGAAATATGAACTCAACGCATTTCTATGGAACGAAGGTGATGAACGGTATTGGCGGCTCGGGCGATTTCTTGAGAAACTCGTACTTGTCGATTTGTACGACTCCATCAACTGCAAAAGGCGGAATGATTAGTTCGATTGTGCCAATGGTAACACACTTAGACCATTCGGAACACTCTCTTAAAGTAATAGTTTCGGAATACGGTGTTGCCGATTTGCGTGCAAAGGCACCAATCGACAGAGCAAAAGAAATCATCGAAAAAGTTGCCCATCCTGATTACAGAGAATTGTTGTGGGATTATTTGAAACTTTCGACAAAACCAGCTCACACAATGCAGACATTGGACAAAGCGTTCAAAATGCACCTCGAATTTTTGAGTTCGGGCGACATGCGTAACACTAAGTGGTAGTAGATGGAAAACATTCGTAATTTCTGCATAATAGCACATATCGACCACGGGAAAAGTACCTTGGCGGACAGATTGTTGGAATATACCCACACAGTTTCTGCCCGTGAGGCACAAGACCAGATTTTGGACGATATGGATTTGGAACGTGAACGTGGCATTACCATAAAAAGTCACGCCATTCAGATGGATTACACGTACAATGGGCAGAAATACGTTTTGAATCTTATTGACACTCCGGGACACGTTGATTTTTCGTACGAAGTTTCGCGTTCCATCGCCGCGTGCGAAGGTGCGTTGCTGATTGTTGACGCAACGCAAGGCATTCAGGCACAGACAATTTCCAATCTGTATTTGGCAATAGAGAACGACCTCGAAATTATTCCCGTTCTCAATAAAATGGATTTGCCGAGTGCCATGCCCGAGGAGGTGAAAGACCAAATTGTTGAACTCATTGGCTGCAAACGCGAAGATATTCTTGAAGCAAGTGGAAAAACGGGCTTGGGCGTTGAGACGATTTTGCAGACGATTGTCGAGAAAATTCCTGCTCCCAAGGGCGACCCCAATGCTCCGTTGCAGGCGTTGATATTCGACTCGGTTTTCAATTCGTTCCGTGGCATTATTGCCTATTTTAAAATTGTAAATGGTGAAATTCACACCAACGATTTGGTGAAGTTCATCAATACCAAAAAAGAATATGAGGCACTCGAAGTCGGTGTGCTTCGTCTTGATATGGAGCCACGCCAAGTGGTGAAGACGGGTGATGTAGGATATATTATTTCGGGTATTAAAACAGCCCGCGAAGTAAAAGTCGGCGATACGATTACTCACCGCGACAAACCGTGCGAAAAAGCAATCGAAGGTTTTGAAGAAGTGAAACCGATGGTGTTTGCCGGCATTTATCCTATCGATACCGAAGATTATGAACCGCTTCGTGCTTCGATGGAAAAGTTGCAGCTGAACGATGCCTCGCTGACGTATCAGCCAGAATCGTCGGCGGCACTTGGATTCGGCTTCCGCTGCGGTTTCTTGGGATTGCTTCACATGGAAATCGTGCAGGAACGCTTGGACAGAGAGTTCAACATGAGCGTGATTACAACCACGCCCAACGTGTCGTACTATTGTTACACCAAAAAGGGAGAAAAGCTCACGGTGAACAATCCGACCGACTTGCCAGACCCGAGTTCCATCGATTATATTGAAGAACCGTACATTGCCGCACAAATCATTACCAATGCCGAATTTATCGGGCCAATTATGAAATTGTGCATCGACAAGCGAGGTATTCTGAAAAATCAGACCTATATGACGGGAAACCGTGTGGAAATAAACTTTGAAATGCCACTTGGCGAGATTGTGTTTGATTTCTATGATAAACTGAAAAGTATCTCGAAGGGTTATGCTTCGTTCGATTATCACATTATCGGATACCGTGAGTCAAAACTGGCGAAACTCGACATTTTGCTGAACGGTGACAGCGTTGATGCCCTTTCGGCGTTGATTCATCAAAGTAACGCATACGAGTTTGGCAAGCGAATTTGCGAGAAATTAAAAGACCTTATCCCGAGACAACAATTCGATGTTGCAATTCAGGCGGCAATCGGAACAAAGGTTATTGCCCGCGAAACGGTGAAGGCGGTCCGCAAAGATGTGACGGCAAAATGTTATGGCGGCGATATTTCCCGTAAACGTAAACTTCTTGAAAAACAAAAGGAAGGAAAGAAACGTATGAAACAAATCGGTAGCGTTGAAATTCCGCAAAAAGCATTCCTTGCTGTGCTGAAATTGAATGATTAATACTATTGAGGAATCACAACCAAGTTTTTCTTCAACTTGGTAATTCCCATATCAAAAGTCATACATAGTTACGCCAATTTGAAGTATTTCTGTTTGTTGAAATAAAAGCAACGGGGAATAGCAGACTTGCTTACCTCACCAGCTTAGTTAGATTGGAATTGCCTATGATGCGGAGAATCTCGGGGATTTTGTTCTCGTCAACTTCAAGTTGGAGTACAAATTTCTTTGCTTGTGGCTTTTCGTCGGCAGTTACAAACGGAGAGAATACATTTTTTTATTAGCATTACAATTATTTTTCTATATTTGAAGTCAAAAATGTAAAATATGAAAATTCAGTTAGTATCAACCAGTGCTTTAGCTCAACAACGAGGACTTGATGCAAAAGACTTATTTCAACAATTTAACACAAATGGTTGGATTTACAAAAAAGATGGTCAATGGCATTTGACAAAAGAAGGTCAAATGGTTGGTGGAGAAGTAAAATATAACCCTAAATATGGAGAATATATAGTATGGCCATATAACATTGATGTTAATCAAAAGATTAGCGCTAATGAAACTATGAGTTCCACTCAAATTGGTGAACAATTTGGAATATCAGCACAACGTGTAAATTCCATATTATCAGAATTAGGATGGATTGAGAAAGACACGCTTGGAGGCTGGAAAATCACGCCACAAGGGAAAAGGAATGGAGGTTATCAACTTGAATCCACACAAGGGAATCCGTATGTCGTCTGGGAAAAAACGCTACAAGAGAACAAACATTTCTTAAACTCTGTTAACATTGTCACAGGAAAAACGTACAACGAACAAAAACAAAACGAGACAGATGATTTTAGAAAAAAATATGACGCAAATGTCCGAACTCAAGATGGACATTATGTTCGTAGCCGTGCCGAAGCAATGATTGATAATTATTTGTATGAAAATAGATTGGTACATGCATATGAAAGAAGGCTACCTATTGAAGAAGAAGTTTTTTCTGATTTTTATATTCCGAATGGTAAAGTATTTATAGAATACTGGGGGATGGAGGGTAATAGTGATTATGACAAACGTAAAAAGGAAAAACTTGAAATATATGCCCAAAATCAGTTCAATTTAATTGAATTAACAGACAAAGACATTGAAAGGCTCGACGATGTTCTTCCTCCTAAATTACGCAAGTATGGAATAAAAATTGAATAGCTTTCAACGGCATCCCACAAGGTTGCCGTTTTTTTATCTGTCTTTCTTGAGCAATGTCAAAATAGCAATCATTTCGGCAGGAGAAACTACATGGGGCGTTTGAGGAAAATGTTTTTTGTTACCTGTAATTAAAAAAGAATCTTCAACAGACAAAGTTACTTCGTAAAAGACGATGTCTTTTTCGTCAATAAATTTTTCTGCCGTCGTTGTTCGTTCTGTCGAAATACCATACGTTTCAAAAAATTGCAACCATTCCATTACAATTTTCGGTGAGAAATTGAATTTCTTTCGGAACAACACTTCTTTATATTCGGCAAGAATTTCGTTGTTCACTAACGGTTGCAGAACGCCTTGTGTCAGATAATTCAAAACCAGAATTGTTGCGGCATTGGTTTTGTGGGAATAAAGTGCAGACACTATTACGTTTGTGTCTATCACAGCATATATTTTTGTCATTTGCCTTCTCTTGCAAGTTTTATTTCTTCATTTATTTCGTCAAGTGTCATTTGCATTCCACTTTTTTGTGCTTCTTCTCGGAGTGCTAAAAATGCCTTTCTCCCTTGTCGCAGGACCTCTTGTTCGTTGTCTAATTCAATTTCAAATGGTATTTTTCGTTTCCGAATTACCATTTTTGCGAAAATGTTGATGGCTGTGGTGGTTGACATTCCAAATTCAGAACAGAGATAGTCGAAGTTTTTTTTAACCTCGCTATCCATTCTTACGGTAAAAGCTGTTTGTGCCATGATTATATAATATTTGGTTGCAAATATATATCAAATCGCACCTAAATGCAATCGTTTTGTAAAAAACATTCAACAAGGATGCCGTTTTTTATGAGTTTTTGTGAACGTAAATTTATTTGTGCAACGAGCACTGTTTGTTGCAAGTAATTAAAATACGTACGCTCAAGTTTTCAAAACCATTTGTGGAAGTTTTACATGGCTTGTTGTAAAGATTTTACAATGACCTGCGAATTACATTTTTTTTTAGGAAGGTCAAAATATTTAATGTAAACAATTAAATTTGCGAAATAATTGACGGCTTAATTCTCTAATTCGGAATTAAAGTATATATTTGCCGTCTAAAAAATTGAAATAGTAGGTTAACTTAATTAGTACAAAGATGCAAAATAAAGGATTTATCCGTGTCTTCACAGTCTGCTTGGTGTTAGCAGCATTGTATTCATTATCATTTACGTATTTTACTTCAAAGGCGAACCGCGATGCCGATAAGTATGCGAAAGAAATGGCTGGCGGTGACAATATTGCGTACGCCACTTACCAAAAGCAATATCTTGATTCGTTGGCTCAGTTGGATGATTACTACAACTTCTTCTGGTTGCGTAAATTTACGTTGAACGAATGTCACCAACATGAATTGAACCTTGGTTTGGACTTGAAGGGTGGTATGAACGTAACGCTTCAAATTTCAACTCGCGACTTGATTAAAAACTTGTCTTCTGACGGCGAAAACGACACAATGTTGGTAAAAACATTGAATCTTGCCGACAAATATGAGCATGAAGCTGGTGAAACTTACATTTCTGCATTCGGTCGTGCATTCGAAGAATTGTATCCGAACAATTTCTTGCGTACGATGTTTGTTGCAAACGAAGATATGTTGGGTAAAATCAACTATAACTCAACAAATAAAGAAGTTCTTGACGTGTTGGAAGCTGAAGAAGCTGCTGCAATCGACAACACTTTCAATGTAATTAGAACTCGTATCGACCGTTTTGGTGTGACACAACCAAATATTCAAAATATTGGTGGAGGTAGAATTTTGGTGGAACTTCCAGGTGTTGAAGACCGTGAACGTGTACGAGAGTTGTTGGAAAGTTCTGCTCAGTTGGAGTTCTGGGAAACATATAACAATTCCGAAGTTTATCAGATTTTGTTCTCTATCAACAATACGCTTGCTGCAATGAACAAAGTTGCAGAACCTGCCAAAACAGATTCTGTTGCTACGGTAGCAAAAGCAGAAACGGATACTGCAGCTTCGAAAGAATTGTCGTTGAAGGAACAAATTCAACAAGGTGATTCTGCTGCTGTTGATTCAGCACAGTTGATGGCTCAAAATGCAGAAGAATTTAAAAAGGCAAATCCGTTGTTCGCTGTTCTTACTCCGAATGTTGACCGTGAAGGTCGTATAGGATACGGACCAGTTGTGGGTTATGCAAACAAATATGCAATCGAGGAAGTTGATTCTATTCTTGCTTTGCCAGAAATAAAAGCTATCATAGTAGAAAATGCTCCTGAGTTACGATTGACTTGGTCTAAGAAATCAGACAATGGATATTATTCGTTGATTGCATTGAAAGATGCTGATTTGGACGGTCATGCTTCGTTGGAAGGCGAGGTAGTTGTAGATTCTCGTCCTGAATTCTCCGACAAAGGTGGAGGCGCAAGCGTTCGTATGGTTATGAATAGCGAAGGTGCAAAAGAATGGAAACGATTGACGAAAGAAAACATAGGCCGTTCGGTTGCAATCGTACTCGACGGTTATGTATATTCTTACCCGACTGTTCAAGGAGAAATCGGCGATGGTATTTCTTCAATTACCGGTGACTTTACAATTGCACAGGCAACCGACATGGCAAACATCTTGAAATCTGGTAAATTGTCGGCTCGTGCAAACATTATGAATGCTGAATTCGTTGGTCCTTCACTTGGTAAGGAATCGGTTCGTACAGGTATTCTGTCGTTCGTGTTCGCATTCTTGTTAGTACTTGTTTACATGATATTCTATTATCGTAAGGCAGGTGCCGTTGCAAGTATTGCATTGTTGTTGAACTTGTTCTTGATTTTCGGTGTTCTTGCTTCACTTGGTGCAGTTCTTACATTGTCGGGTATCGCTGGTATTGTGCTTACTCTTGGTATGGCGGTCGATGCCAATGTGATTATCTACGAACGTATTCGTGAGGAACTTGCTGCCGGCAAGGGAACAAAACTTGCTATTGCCGACGGTTTCAAAAACGCATATTCGGCAATCATCGATGGTCAGGTGACAACATTCTTGACAGGTTTGATTTTGTTCATCTTCGGTACAGGACCTATTCAAGGTTTCGCAACTACGTTGTTGATTGGTATTTTGACATCGTTGTTCTGCGGAATTTTCATCACTCGTTTGATTTTCGAAAGATTCTTGGATAAGAAGAAAGAAATTTCTTTCGACAGCAACTTGACTCGTGGCGCATTCAAGAATGTAAACATCGACTTTATTAAATCAGGAAAGGTTACAGCCGTAATTTCTTGTATTATGCTTGTCGTTTCGTTGGCTTCTATCGGAATCCGTGGTTTCGACGTGGGTGTTGATTTCGCCGGTGGTCGTTCGTTCGTTGTTGAACTTCAAGGAGAACGTAATGTAGAAGCAATTGCAGAATCATTGGCTCCTGAATTCGAAGGTGCTATGCCTGAAGTAAAGACGTATGGCGCAAGCGATGTAAAAATCACTACAAACTATAAGATTAACGAATTGTCTGACGAAAATCACGACATTACAGCAGAAATCGAAGAGAAAATTTTCAACGGCATGAAAAACTTCTTGCCAAAAGGAACTACGTTGGAAACGTTCAAGCAAGAAAACTTGAAGCAATCCGACATGGTTGGTCCTACAATTGCAAACGATATTATTTTCGGTGCAATTGTGGCAATCATCATCGCTTTGATATGTATGTTCTTGTACATCTTCGTACGATTCTCTAAATGGCAATATGGTCTTGGTGCAGTTGCTGCATTGTTCCACGATACAATTATCGTAATCGGTGTTTACTCATTGCTATACGGAATTGTTCCGTTCTCAATGGAAATCGGTCAGACATTCGTTGCAGCAATCTTGACGATTATCGGTTATTCAATCAACGATACCGTGGTTGTATTCGACCGTATCCGTGAGTTTACAAGAGAATATCCGAAACGTAACACGATGATATTGTTCAACCAAGGTATCAACAGTACGATTAGCCGTACAATCAATACGTCAATGACAACATTCCTGACGTTGTTGATTATGTTTATCTTCGGTGCCGATGCAATTAAGGGATTCGTATTCTCAATGGCTATCGGTATTATAATTGGTACGTATTCTTCATTGTTCGTGGCTTCTCCGATTGCATACGCATTCATGAAGAAGAACAAAGGCGAAGAAGAATAATTGGTAAAGTTGACTTTCAAAAAGAGTATCAAGAAATTGGTACTCTTTTTCTTTTTTAGAGGATTTTGAAACGATTTGTAGTCATAGTGGCGGGTGGTAAAGGCGTGAGAATGGGAAATGCCGTTCCAAAGCAATTTTTGTTGCTGAATGGCAAACCTGTACTTCAACGAAGCTTGGAGGCTTTTGCCGCTTTTGACCCGACAATGACGTGTATTGTTGTTTTGCCAGAAACACAAATTTCTTACTGGAAAGATTTGTGTGAAAAATATTCATGCAACGTTCCTCACCTTGTAGTTTCAGGAGGGAAAGAACGTTTCGATTCTGTGAAAAATGGTCTCAAAGCAATCTCTGCAGAGGGATTTGTTGCCGTGCACGACGGCGTTCGTCCGTTGGTGACAATGGAAATGTTGCGTGATGGTTTTGAAACCGCCGAAAAATTTGGCTCTGCCATTCCGTATGTTGATTCAGTTGATTCTTTGCGTATGATTGACGGAGAGACCTCGAAAACTCTTGACAGAACGAAAATAAAGCGCATACAGACACCGCAGATTTTCGATGTCAGTCAGTTGAAAGATGTCATGGACGTTGAATATCGACTGGAATTTACCGACGAAGCGTCAGTGTGGGAATTGGCAGGGAAGAAACTTTATTTTTACAAAGGTTCCGAGCAAAACATAAAAATTACCACTCCTTACGATTTGAAAATTGCAGAGGTTCTACTGTAAAATCACTATTTTCATATCTTTGCCAAAAATTACAATATGGAACCAAATTTTGTACAAAATACGTTTGTTCAGGCAGTTGTGCAGGATAAGCGCACGAATAAAATACTTCGTATAAGCACAATCAACGAAACTGCTTATAAAAAAATGCAAGATGAAAAAGTCGTTTATCTATGTAAAAATGGACAGGAAGAATTGCTTACGGGAGGCGAATACAATAAGCCCGTTGCGGTTGACGCAATAATTGGCAACGAAGACGGTTCTGCTGTTGTGATACGTGCGTTGCCCGAAGGCTCCACCACAGGCGCCGATGCGTTTCTTGGCGAGAAAAATATTGAAGATTTGGCGTTTTTGTCGTATTTGCAGGACTTTATAGAAAAACGTAAACGCGAAATGCCCGAAGGTTCGTACACAACCAAATTGTTCACAAAAGGCATAAACAAAATCTCTCAAAAAGTTGGTGAAGAAGCGGTGGAAACAATCATTGAGGCAACAGGGGGAACGAAGGAACAACTATTGTACGAATGTTCCGATTTAATATATCATTTGATTGTGCTTCTGACAGAAAAAGGCCTGCGAATAGAAGACTTGGCACGCGAATTACGTGCTCGTCATAAAGAATAGATTCAAGAAGTTTCTGTATACAAAAAAGCAACGGCATTCCTGTCGTTGCTTTTTTTGTATAGTTCTTTATTGGGTAAATTATTGTTTTGTATATTCAGTTGTGTATTCGTACTCAGTGCCGTATTCGCGAACTAATGTTAATGTTTTCCCTTGAACGGAGAATTTAATTTTCTCGTCATACGTTTCAAATTCAGGTACTGTTTCGCGTTTGCCATCGTAAATCCAACCGTGCGATTTGTAACTGATTGTAACAACATCGTCTTTTATGCTGTATGTGCCAGTAAAGAACATAGTGTCGTGTGCTTTGTCGGCATCCTCGCTGCTATACGCTGCGTCTTGAAATTCATAACTGCCGTCTTTTTTGAAGACAACTGTTGTTTCGGACATCCAACCAGAATCTTCTGCTGGCTCCGATTTATAAAACCATGTGCCAACTAATGCGTTTTCAACTTCCTCGTCGTCACCACAGGCGGTGAACATTGTCAGTGCAGCGATTATTGCTGCTCCCAATAGTAAAATCTTTTTCATAATACATTTAATTTAATAAGACAATTTGACCATCATAAGAAAATATGACTAACCAAAGGTAAGAAAAAATGCATACGACGGTCGAAAATGCGTGATTTATTTCAAAACAAATTCTAAATCTTCTACAAAATTTTATCTTTGTAAAAAAAATAGCGATGGCAAACAAAATCTATTTTAACAACGCAAATATTGGTTATTCGACCAAGGAGCCCGTGCTGACAAACGTTACATTTTCTGTAGACGAAGGCGAAGTTGTCTATTTAGTTGGAAAGACTGCGGCTGGGAAGTCGAGCATGCTTAAAACAATGTATGCCGAAATTCCTCTGTTGGACGGTGATGCGGTAATTGCTGATTTTGATTTGTCGAATATTCGCCCCAAAAATGTTCCATATTTGCGTCGAAAGGTTTCTCTTGTCTTCCAGGATTTTCGTCTCCTTGACGATAGAAATGTTCACGAAAATCTTTTGTTCGTACTTAAAGCGACAGGTTGGACGAAAACGGCACAGATAAAAGCGCGGATAACCGAAGTTCTTTCGCAGGTCGGACTTGTGGATAAGGAATTTAATATGCCGTATCAATTGTCGGGTGGCGAACAGCAACGCGTGGCAATAGCACGAGCTTTGCTGAACGACCCCGAAGTGATGCTTGCCGACGAACCGACAGGAAATCTTGACGAAGAAAGTTCCGATGAAATTTTTAAATTGTTTCATTCAATTGCGAAATCGGGTTGTACGGTGTTTTTGGTAACGCACAATACTCAAATGGTTCGTCGTTATCCAAGCCGTACGCTGAAATGCGAAAATGGAACTATTGTTAGTTTCGCACAACAGAGCGAAACTCCTATTGATTTTGAAGATTTGATGCAGTAGAGATGGCAGAAAATAATGTCATAGACAATCTTGATTCCGAAAAATACAAATACGGATTTACGTCGAATGTGCAGACCGAGGCGTTCCCTCCTGGCTTGGACGAAAATGTTGTCCGTCGTATTTCTGCAATAAAAGGCGAGCCTGACTGGCTTCTGGATTTTCGCCTCAAGGCATATCGTCATTGGAAAACACTTAAACATCCACAGTGGGGACATCTTAAATTCGATATTCCTGATTTTCAGGCAATAAGTTATTTTGCTCAACCGAAAAATAAGGCGAAGTATGAATCGCTTGACGAGGTTGACCCCGAAATTGTGGAAACATTCAATAAGTTAGGTATTCCTCTTGAAGAACAGAAAGTTCTTTCGGGCGTTGCCGTTGATGCGGTGTTCGACAGTGTTTCGGTGCATACGCAGTTCCGTGAACAGTTGAAGGAAAAGGGCATTATTTTTTGCTCGTTCAGCGACGCGGCAAAAGAACATCCCGAATTGGTAAAACAATATCTTGGTTCGGTGGTGCCGTCAACCGATAACTATTATGCAGCATTGAATGCGGCTGTTTTTAGCGACGGTTCGTTCGTTTATATTCCTAAAGGTGTTCGCTGCCCAGTTGATTTGTCGACGTATTTCCGCATAAATGCCATGAATACCGGACAGTTCGAAAGAACGCTGATTATTGCCGACGAAGGTGCCTACGTAAGTTATTTGGAGGGCTGTACTGCACCGATGCGTGACGAAAATCAACTTCACGCTGCAGTGGTGGAACTTATTGCTTTGGAAAATGCCGAAATAAAATATTCTACGGTGCAGAACTGGTATGCCGGCGACAAAGATGGTAAAGGTGGAATCTATAATTTCGTCACAAAACGAGGACTTTGCAAAGGCGACAATTCAAAAATTTCGTGGACGCAGGTCGAAACCGGTTCAGCAATCACGTGGAAATATCCAAGTACCATTTTGAAAGGCGACAATTCCGTTTCGGATTTCTATTCCGTGGCAGTTACGCGAAATCATCAGCAGGCCGACACAGGTACGAAAATGATTCATATCGGGAAGAACACAAAAAGCACAATTATTTCTAAAGGTATTTCGTTGGGACAAAGCAATAATTCCTATCGTGGCTTGGTGAAAATGGGAAAAACGGCCGAAAATGCCCATAATTTCTCACAATGCGATTCACTTTTGATAGGTTCGAATTGCGGTGCTCACACGTTTCCGGTAATCGACATTCAAAACAATTCGGCAACGGTCGAACACGAGGCAACGACGTCGAAAATTGCCGATGAACAGATATTTTACTGTAATCAGCGGGGAATTTCCACCGAAAACGCTATGAGTCTGATTGTGAACGGATTTGCAAAAGATGTATTGACTCATTTGCCAATGGAATTTGCAATTGAAGCAAATAAATTGATTGCAATCTCGATGGAAGGAAGCGTAGGGTAGACCAAAGCCAAAAGTATGACTCCTGCTGAATTCATTTCCCAAATCAACGAAGAAGGCATATATTTAAATATGACCGAAAAAGTTGCCTTGATTGAATCTGGCGAAATTTCGGTTGACGATGTTTTTCGGATTGTTGTATCAAATAACGAGCCCGAGGCATTTTATACGTGTTGGATTCTTAATCATTATGTTGACAGTCATAAACATACATTGGAAAATCGATTGGACGAACTCGTTGAAATTCTGCCTTATATAAAACGAAGCGGTTTGCTCCGTTTAGTCCTTCGTCTAATCGTCATTACTCCCAGTTGGCAGATTGAAAAACTTGGTCTTTTGTTGGATTTCTGCATCAATGTCTTGACCGATATGACAATACCCGTAGGCGTAAAGACTCATGCTATGTCAATTATTGACAAAATTGCCGAAACTGAACCCGAGATTCGCGAGGAAGTAGTGTTGGTTATAAAAGAAATTTTCCCGTATCTGTCAACCGGAGGGAAGAACAGAGCCGGGAAAATCTTAAAGAAATATGCCGTTGACTAATACGAAATCTCTTCTTTCGTGAGTTTCAAAAGTAGCTTGCCGTCTTCAATGACAACATTGCTCGGATTTTCTGTTACCAAATCCATTTTCCAGTTTCCTTTTTTCCAACGGTTGGAATTAAATGAGTCAAAGTCATCTTTCCAAAGCTCTGAAAATTCCTTTGTCTCAGTGTCATAATTATATACAGTGATGTAGTCAATGTATTGCGTGATTGGAATGTTGACGTGCGTCATTTTTCCCACCCAGCCGGTAGACGAATTTGCCCACAAATTGAATCTGAGGCTTTGTTCTTTGATGAGGTCTTCCACTTGTTCTTTACCTGCACCAAGCTCTGTTTTTCTCAATTCTACACCGTCAACTAACCATGCAACATATTCAGGAGTCCATTCTATTGTGTATACGTGATAGTCGCTGTCTAAGACAAATCCAGGCGAAAGCATCTGCTCGCTTGTGATTTGAGCACCTTTCTTTCCTGTAATGATGTTCGATTGGAATCTTTGTGAATCTTTCCCGATGACTTCAATGTCAATCTCGTTCCAAAGCGGACTGCTTGTATTGTCGGATTCATTGTAGTATAAGAACATTGAACTGATGCAGCCAGGTGCATACGCCATTTTCATTCGTGCCTCGAAGCGACCATATTTGAATGTTCCTGTAGAATACAACTCAGCTCCGTAGTATTTGTATTTAGGATTCCATTTCGCGAAAAGAGTTGTGTTTTTTGTGACTATGTCTGTTGCAAAATCCCATTTGTTTAAACATTTTTGTTCTTTATACCAGCCGTCAAAATAATAGTCTTCGCTGGTTGGTTCGTCTGGTGCGGTAATTAAGGATCCACTTTCAACAGTAATTTTAGGTACAGTAACTAATCCATTTGTGTTAAAAAATACAGACCGAACGCCAACGGTTACCCATTTAGCATACAGAGTAGTATTGTCCGTTACAATATCGTTTTCGAAATCCCAAGGAATTGTTGCTGCGGCATCTTTATACCAACCTTCGAAAATATAGAATTCATCAGTCGGTTCTGCTGGAGCAACAATGAGCGCCCCGTCTTCGACATACAGGGTGTCGATTGCTGAACCTTTACCTTGTAAGTCAAATGCTATGGCATATTGAGGTTTGACATCTTCTTTATCTTTGCCACAACTGGCCATCATCAGGGAAAACATTGCAAAAAGAGCAATCAAAGAAAAGTTTTTCATAGAAATTCAATCTAGAAATTTTCGTGAAGATATAAATAAATTCGATAGCGACAAATCAAATCGTGGTAATTTCGACAAATTCATTTTATTTTATCGTATTTTTGCAAGCAAAAGGAATAAGAATGCTGACGATTAAAAATTTACATGCGTCCGTCGACGGCAAGGAGATTCTGAAGGGAATCAATTTGACGGTGAAACCAGGCGAGATTCATGCGATAATGGGTCCGAACGGTTCGGGAAAAAGTACGCTGTCGAGTGTGCTTGCCGGCCGCGATATATACGAAGTTACCGAAGGCGAGGTGCTTTTCAACGGGAAAGATTTGTTGAAACTTTCTGCCGATCAACGTGCGTGTGAAGGTTTGTTTCTTGCTTTTCAGTATCCAGTTGAAATTCCAGGTATTTCGATGACGAATTTTATGAAAGCCGCCATCGAGGCAAAATGTGCGTATCTTGGTACTGAACCTCCGTCGCCGACGGAATTTTTGCAGAAAATGAAAAAGAACAGCGAACTTGTCGGTTTGCCGAGCAAACTTTCGGGTCGTTCGGTGAACGAAGGCTATTCTGGCGGAGAGAAAAAGAAAAACGACATTTTCCAAATGGCAATGTTGGAACCGAAACTCGCCATTCTCGACGAAACCGACAGCGGTCTTGATATCGACGCACTCCGTATTGTTTCCGATGGTGTGAATAAACTCAAAACCCCTGATAATGCGTATATTGTGATTACCCACTATCAGCGTCTGCTTGATTATATTGTCCCCGATGTCGTACATGTGTTGTATGACGGACGAATTATAAAAACTGGCGATAAAAACCTTGCCCTCGAATTGGAGGAAAAAGGCTACGAATGGATTACGAAAAACAGTTCGGAATGGGAGACTTTGTAAATCCACGCGTACAAGAAATAATTGCGGAATGTTTTCCCGAAAAACTTTCCTTTGATGCGCTCTATGTGTTTTCTGACGGAAAAATTAACGGTTCGGCAAACAGCATAGTGTTGGAAGGGAAGAAACGTGTGTGCCTTTGTTTTCTTGACGTGCGTGCGTTTTCGTATGTCGTACATATAGCAAAAAATGCGGAAATATCGCTTTATACTTGCTACGAAACCGAGTCGGCAAGCGATGTGCATATTTCTTGTGACGAAAATTCCTTTTGCGAACAAATGGTTTTGCAAATGACAACTTCAAAACAGAACATTATTGTTTGTCAGGCACGAAATTCAACGTATAGGGGAGGATATTTTCAACTTTCGGGGAAACAAAATGGAATACAGTTGTTTATAGACAAAGACGGCGAGAATGCCAACACCGATTTGTTCGGCGTGTTTTTCCCGGTCGAAAACAACGAATATTCAATCAATACCCGTGTGAACCACAATAGTCCGCTGTGCGAAACCGAAGAACTGTTCCGTGGCATAGCCGATGATTCTGCGTCTGGAGCATTTTCTGGTTTAGTGTATGTGGCGAAAGGTGCCCAGAAAACCACGGCGCGACAGCAGAATAGAAATATTCTTTTGTCTGCCAATGCCCGAATCCATAGCGAACCACAGTTGGAAATTTATGCCGACGACGTGGTCTGCAACCATGGTAGTAGCACAGGACAAATCGACGAAGAAGCATTGTGGTACATGCAGGCTCGCGGAATCGACAAAGTTACGGCTATGCATCTTTTGGTGACAGGATTTGCGGGCGATGTGTTACAAAAAATTTCAGATGAAGCTCTCCGTACGAAAATAGAATACTTTATTTCGAAAAATTTACAGAGATAAACTGATTTTTGTGTCGGGTTTTGGTTTTTTGATTGTCATAAGTAAAGTAAGTCTAATTTAAATAAAACGTAATGAAAAAATTTCTTGTATCAGTAGTGGGTGTGATGCTGAGCTTGTTGGCATTCTCGCAGAATTTCCCGTTCCCAATGAACGAAAGCGGATATAAATATCCGTATGGAATTGTTCCGACTAATGCCTCAAATGACAAAATTCAACAAAAATTTAAGGCATGGGAATCTGCGATGTATGAGGAAAGTGGTGATTTGGCTCGTATCAAATATGACCCAGGAAACGATGACAAAACTGTAAGCGAAGGTATTGCTTACGGAATGTTGATATACGTGTATATGGCAAACGAAACAAATACACAATGCCAAGACCATTTTGATAAATTATATTCATATTATAAAAGATGGAGCGATAATAAAGGATTGATGAACTGGAAGATTACAGGGTTCAGCTCTATAGCAAGTGATGGAAGTGGCGGTGCAACCGATGCTGATTTGGATGTTGGACTTGCACTTTGTCTTGCGGCAAAGCAATGGGAGTCTTCGTCGAAATATGTATATGCAAACGAAGCTGAAACTATATTGAAGAACATTTACAATTACGAAACTTGGTCGACAAACGGTTATAGATTTTTCAAACCAGGTGATTCATGGAACGACAACGGAAATCCATGTTATTTTACGCAGGCATCGGTCGGCGTATTTGCACAGGCTCAGGAAGATTTAGGCTTTACAACGACAAAAGACTGGCAGAAAGTTTATGAAGACGGTCATGTTTATTTGGAAAAATCGCAGCGTTTAGGCGTTTGGCCAAACTGGACAAACTGGGGCACTAATTTCGATCCACAAAAGCGCCCATGGATTACGGCAGGGACAAAAGAAGCTTTCGATGAGGTTACATTTGGCTGGGATGCCTGCCGTGTGCCGTGGAGAGTTGCCTGGGATTATATTTGGTATGGCAACGAAAGTAGCAAGAAAATGTTGAACAAGACCATCGAAATGTTAAAAGCAAAAAATTGGTACAATAATGCAAGTATAGGATATTTAGCAGGTCTTGACGGGAGTGATTATTCTTCTTTAAATATTCCTACTACTCCTACAGACCAGCGTTATACTTCAGGTAATGTAGCATGGACTGGTAGCATTGCCTGTGCGTTGATGATAGATTCTGAACATCAAAGTAGTCTGGATACATACAATAGCAGTATAAATTCAAAAACAGGTCAGGCATATTATGCTCAAACACTTCAAGTGTTGTATATGCTCACATTGTCGGGAAATGCGGCAAACTTCTTCGATTGCGACAATGGAGGTGCAGTTGTGAATCCTGTAATTACAGCTGCTACTACAGATGGAAATTCGGTTGTACTCACAAGTTCAAAAGCGTTGAAATCTTCGTCTAATTACAATGGATTTTCATTGTACCAAAACGGAACTAAAAAATCGAATGTGATTTCAGGCATGTCGGTTTCGGGAAAAACAATTACGCTTAATTTGAAAAATATTACGATTGAATCGACTGACGGAATTTCTATTTCATACGAGGGTGATTATTTATTGAGCGAAGAAGATGGCGTACTTGGCAAAACAGCTTTATTCCCAGTTAAAAATAAAGTCTCTGGCGGAAGTACGTTGCTTGCCGATTGTGAAAATGAAGATGTTACCTTGCTTGGTGGAACGTGGTTTTCATATGTCGGAAATGGAACGCAATCGTACGAAATTGTTTCAGGCGGAGCAAACTCCACAGCTCACTCGGCACATTTTACATACAACACTGTGACTGATTATGCTGGTATGGGATTCAATATATTAGAAGAAGGAACTGCATACGATTTCAGCGGTTCAACAGGTATAACATTCTATCATAAAGGTAGTGCTGCAACTTTGGAGATTGGCACATCTGTGATTTCAGATTATAGTTATCATGTTGTTAATGTAGAATCTCATGCATCGTGGACACCTGTGACGGTTGAGTGGGAAAATGTTAGTGGTCCAGGTTGGGGCGAAGGAGGTAACATTGATTTTGTCTCTCAAAATCTTTGTTCAAAAATCACCAAATTCCAGTGGAAAGTAACTTCGGGAACTGGAGAATTCTATATTGACGAAGTGGTATTGATGGGTAAAACTATCGATGCTGGCGGGGTTGACAAATCTGCATTGGAGGCGACTATCGCCACTGCAAACACATTGTATGGTGGTGCTACGACTGATCAATATCCGGAATCTGCAATCACAGCTTTATATAATGCGATTGTAGCTGCTGGAACTGTAAACATGAATTCTTCGGCAACTGAAGATCAAGTTAGTAGTGCAAATTCAACATTGATTCAAGCGATAGCTACATTCAAGGCTACTGCATACGCCGACAAGAGTCCGCTGTCGAAAGCAATCGCAACTGCTACTGTGTTGAGCAACAATGCTCCTATTGGTACTGCCAACGGTGATTATCCTCAGTCGGCAAAAGACGATTTGGACGCTGCCATTGCAAGTGCCCAAACGGTATACAACAAAGTTGGTTTGACAGAAACAGAAATGAATTCGGCTATTGATGCGTTGAATACGGCAATTAGTACATTTAAAGCATCGGTACTTGTTATTGTAGATAAATCTGAATTGAAAGAGATGATTGACGTTGCAACTCAGATTTTGAACACAACCGAAGCAGGAACCCAAGTTGGTCAATATTCGCCATCAAAAAGAACTTCATTGGAGAATACTCTGAAAACAGCAAAAACAGCTTACGAAAACGAATCGGCTTCGCAATCGCTTGTGGATATACGACTAAGTTCTCTTAAAGCTGCTTACAATGTGTATATGTTGTCGAAGGTTACTTCAACTGCTGTCGACGATGTTGAATTTGCTTTGGCAATTTATCCAAATCCTTGTACGGACGTTCTTTCTATAGAATCTTCGAATACGATTGCAAAAGTGAACATTGTTGGCATGAACGGCGTGAAATACAGTTCGGAAATTGATAATACTTCCAGCCAAATTGAAGTTTCTCGTCTTGCGAATGGAGTTTATTCTCTTCAAATTTTCTTCGAAAATGGAACGGTAAAAGTGATGTCCTTCGTGAAAAAATAGACATATTGTATAGAGTACACATTTTGAAATGCCGATGAATATTGAAGTTTGTCGGCATTTCTTTTTCGCAAAATGTTTATTTTTCTTGTTATGGAGAGAAATAAAGTTTTTAAAAATTTTTTTCGCATTTTGTTGATAAATATAGGTGTAGAGAAGTGTTAGTGTATAGGTTACACTATGAAAAATAACCGAATTTTTCTTTGTTGAATTAAACTAAATATCGTTTTTTTGTAGCAAGAAAAAATGTGTCCAATATATAAAATTTGTGTAATGAAAAAACTTATTTTAATGGGAATTGCAGTTGTTTCAACATTTATTTGTTTCGGACAATGTTTCCCGTTCCCAGTGGCAGAGACAAAAGGTTATGAGTATCCCCATGGAATTACCGCCTCAAATCCTGATGTCGCAAAGATTCAGTCAAAATTTGTGTCATGGAATAAAACAATGTATAGAGAAAGTTCTGACGGAAAATACGGCAGAATCCGCTTCGATGACGAGACATACACAGTTTCCGAGGGAATTGGATATGGTATGCTTATTTATGTGTATATGGCAAACGAAACCAATGATTTTTGTCAGGACCATTTCGATAAATTATATGCGTATTACAAAAAATGGAGCAATGGTAATGGTCTGATGAATTGGAAAATACAAGGGTTTGAATCAATAAATTCTTATAATGCCGCAACCGATGCTGATTTGGACGTTGCGTTAGCGTTGTGTTTGGCTGCAAAACAATGGGGAAATTCTTCAGAATATGTATATGCCGAAGAGGCCGAAAAACTTTTAAAGGCAATTTATGAAAAAGAGGTTGGTACTCATACAGTTGATGGAAAAGATTTAAAAGTATTCAATCCTGGAGACAGTTGGAACAGCATTGCTAACGCATGTTACTTTACTGTCGCATCGGTTGGTGTATTTGACCAGGCTCAGAGCGAATTCGATTTTTCAGAGAAACGTGATTGGAAAAAAGTATACGATGACAGTCACACATTTTTGGAGAAATCTCAACGTGCGGGATTGTGGCCTAATTGGAGCAATTGGGATGGATCACCAGCAGTGCGTGGAAATGATAAATCGTCCCCCGACTATGGCTGGGACGCTTGTCGTACTCCGTGGCGTGTGGCTTGGGATTATTTGTGGTACGGAAACGAAAGTAGCAAATCTATGATGGACAAAACTGTTGCCATGATGAAGGCACAGGATATTATGGAAAATCCGATGAAAGCAGGATATTATTCAAATCTTGCCGCCGATGACTACGAAGCACTTGAATATAAAAATAGTGGTGGCCAGTCTGCTTTTGTCGGTGGTTATGCCTGTGCATTGATGGGCGATGCAACATTGCTTGGTAATCTTGACATTTATTATGACCGTCTTAAAAAAAATACCGAAAGTCCGTATTATTCTCCAACACTGCAAGTGTTGTATTTGTTGGTTGCATCGGGGAATGCGGCTAATTTCTTCGATATGGAAGGCGGTGCACAGCAAATCATTGTAAATCCGATTGTTTCTTCTGCTTCAACTGATGGAGAAACTTTGGAATTATCGTGTTCTAAGAGCTTGGATGAAACTATAACAGATTATAGCGGTTTTTCAATATATGTTGGTGGAAAATTGCAGGAAAATGCCATTTCGGGTATGACGGTTTCTGGGTCAACAATTTCGTTGGATTTGTCAGGTGTTGAAATTACTCAAGGAGAGATTGTTTCGGTTTCATATAATGGTGAATCTATAAAAAGCGTTCAAGGTGGAGTACTTGGAAAAATTGTTAAGTATCCTGTCGAAAATCAGGTGTTTGAAATTGGTGGAAATACAATTTTGGCTGATTGTGAAGAGGGAAATGCTACGCTTCTCGGTGGAAATTGGTACTCGTACAGCGACGGAACCACTCAATCGTATAAAATGCTTCCTGGCGGAGCAAACGACACCGATACGGCTGTTAATTTCACCTTCTCTTTTGCCGAGGACAAAACTGGCTGGGTTGGAGTCGGATTTAACAATCTTGCGGCAGAAACTCCTTTGAATTGTACCGGTTCTACGGGATTTTCATTCTATCACAAAGGCGATGCATGTATTCTCGAAACAAAAACAGTAACGAAAAAGAATGCAAACTATTCTTATCAAACTTACAACATTGAATCTCACGAAGATTGGACGTTGATTGAATTAACGTGGGAAGACGTTGCCGATGATTTTGTAACAAGTGGGTATGTTACCGAGGTTACAGGTTTTCAATGGAAAGAAGTGTCGGGAGTGGGAGAATTCTGGATAGATGAATTTACACTAATTGGCAGAAGCATTTCGGTGTCGGCTTCGGACAGAACATATTTGGAAGCATCGCTGGTGACATCGAATGTATTATATACCAAGGCAACTACGGAAAAATATCCTCAGACTGCTATTGACGCTTTTGTGGAGGCAATTAATAGTGCAGCCGACGTGAATTCGAATAGCGAAGCGACACGCGATGAAATTGACGAAGCTAATACTGCTTTGGTTGAAGCAATATCTGCATTCCAAAATACTGCGTACGGCGACAAGACAGCTTTGTCAAAACTTATAAAGAAAGCTGAAAAAATGCTTGATGAAGCTGTTATAGGCAACGAAAAAGGTAATTATCCGCAAAATGCAAAAGATGCTTTGACAGCCGCCGTTGAGGTTGCTCAGACTTCGTATGAAACATTTGGTTTGACGGTTTCCGAAGTGAAACAAGCTGTCGATGACCTTAATGCAGCCATCGCTGCTTTCGAAAAGTCAGTGATAAAGACAGACATCCCTTCTGTTGCAATCGAAACAAAAGTTTATCCAAATCCATGTGTGGACGAAATAGAGATAATATCTCCCGCCACATTGCATAAAATCTCAATTTCTGGAACATTCGGAATTGTAAAAACGTATGTCGTAAATGGTTCAAATGTCCGTCTTGATGTTTCTGCTCTTCCGACAGGAATTTATTTCTTGCAGATTGTTACTAAAGACGGTATAATTACTACAAAGCATATAGTGAAAATGTAATTAACATTTTCCGTTGGTGGTTCCTTCCGTTCATTAAGAGCGGAAGGAATTTTTTTGTGAACCAAATAGCTTCTAGCTTCTTGCAGTCTAATCATTAATCAAAGAAAATTGAATTCAGATATTGCAAAATGAAACACGAAATCAACCCCGATGAAACGACAAGAGCAACGGCGTTTTCCCTTTGGATGAAGGCACCGAATCCAATGGTGACGTTTTTCAAAACATTGAACGTCACGAATATAGTGAGAATCAGCAAGAAACGGAACCTGAAATTCAATATGCTTTTGGATTACTGCATAGGCAAGGCGGCGGCGGACATACAGGAGTTTTACCTTCTGCCCATTGGCAACAAGCTGATGCAATACGACGTTCTTGCGGTCAATACAATTGTGAAAAGCAAAAATGGCGAAATTCATTCCTGCGACATTCCTTTCGACGAGAATGTGGAGCAATTTAATCGGAATTACCTTACACGTACGGCGCACGTTGCAGAAAGCGGAATCGACAAGGATTTGTCCGAAGAGTTTATGGTTATTGGCACGTCGGCAATCGTCACTACCGAAATTGACGGTGCCGTCGGTATGAATTCGGGCATTTTTAACAATCCGTTTTTGATTTGGGGTCGGTACAGAAAACGTTTCTTCAGGTACTATTTACCCATCTCGTTTCAGTTTCATCACACACAGATGGACGGTATGCACGCAGGCACATTTCTTGAAAATCTGCAAAAAGAAATCAACGAGTTGAAATAAATTATGGGAAAAGCGAACCCTCAAGTTTCAGCAAGGCAATCTTGTTGTTGATACCACCTCCGTAGCCGGTGAGTTTTCCATTCGCACCAACCACACGGTGACACGGAACAATAAGACAAATCGGATTCCACCCGACCGCGCCACCGACGGCCTGAGCCGACATTTTCCCGATTCCGTGCCTTTTCGCGATTTGTGCGGCAATTTCGCCGTATGTAATTGTTTTGCCGAAGGGAATATCGCTCACAATATCAAGAACTTCGCACCGAAAAGAAGTTGGATTTTCAATTTTGTATTGTGGCGTAAAATCGGGCTGCCTGCCCGAAAAATATTCGTCGAGCCAACGACAAGTTTCACAGAAAATAGGCAAATCTTTTTCCGCACAGTGTAAGATATTTTTCTTTGCGTCAACAGAATTCTCAAACCACAAACCGACAAGACTCTCGCCATCCGAGCGCATCAGCAGGTCGTTGAAACCATCAGGAGTTTGATATTTGAATTGATAGAGCATTTGTTACATATTCTTTATACGAGTTTCTCAAAACTACTATTTTATTTCGGAATTACCCATTTAGTCTAAATAATTCAGAAAAAAAAACAAAACCTCTGCCTTGATTTGGCACACCTTTGGTTTTTCTTTGTCAAAAAAAGGAGTTATTATGGAAAAACATTATCAAGGCATTGTTTTAACAAGCAAAGTTACAGAGTTGTCAAAGTGTGAGATTTTTGTGTTTGCCACTGATTTTCAAGGAAGTCATACACGGAGTGCCGCACGATTTGCGTGTAAAAAATTTGGAGCCGCTCAAGGAAAGCTTGGTCGGCAAGGGCAATGCTATGCACTTCCCGTTGATTTTAACAACATTAATGCAATGTTGCCATATTTTGAAGAATTTTTCGAATATGTAAAAAGTCATCCCGACAATCGGTTTCTTATAACCCGTATGAGTTATGAAAAAACCGATAGCAATAAAAAAAGCATTAACAGGAAAGATGAAACAATGGCTCAATTGTTCTCAGAAATAGCAGGGTTGACCAACGTTGCAATGCCTATTGAGTGGTTAAGTGTTATGATAGAAAAGACGCTTGTTCCACCTAAAAAAGAGTATGAATGTCCCGAAGCGATTGATGAAGATGTACTAAAAAATCTATGTAAACAATATCGCTATGAAATTGGGGCTGGAATGAAAACGTGTGTTCCGAGTATTCGTGTGCGATACGTGCTTGAGGAAGGAAAGTTTGGCTATGTAATGTTTGGAAGATTTTTCTTTCACAACGATGACATGTATGTTTTTCTCCCCGACGAGAAAAACGACAAAATAACCGATGAGGAACGAAGAGAATCCGCTAACGTAGTAATGGAGGTTTTTAACGATGAATGTTGGAACTGGGGCTTCGCTCGAAAAGTGATATTTGCAGGAGTTAAAACGCCATTCAAAGACACTTTGGGCGATTGGATATACACAGGCGATGTAGTAAAAGCGACAAAAAATAATGGTGGCGGACTTCAAGTATTTCCCGTTAGTGTAAATACAGTTTGTGAGTTATATGCCTTTATGCTTGATAATCATTATGTTGCCCTACAAGAATGCAAACAATTTGAACGGCTTGGAACAGTATTTTATCAACTTGACAAGACCGAAAAACCAATAAAAGTAAATGTACGAAATGTAAATTTCCGAGATGAAGCGTATGGTGGTTATCGTACATCGGGAAACTATGATTTGGCAATGACAAAAATCCAATTCACACCGAGTTTCAACCAAGATGACTGGAAATATGCTGTTTCGAAAGTATTGGAGGTGGAATATAATTGGAGAAAATAAAATTGTATATTTGGAATAATTAACATTTTACTATTATGACAGAATCTCTTTATTGTTACAAAATGACACATGACACTGGATTTGCTCCAAATCCATATCATGGAGTGTTGACTTTGGCAACTTGTAAACCTAAAATTCGTAAAAATGCCCAAAAAGAATATTGGATTTCAGGGTGGACTTCTAACAAAGTTCAAGGAAAAAATGATGAATTTCGTTTTACTGATGCAACTCAAGCATTAATCTATTTGGCAAAAGTTTCTGACAACCCCAAAATAAAGGACTATTGGAAAGAATATAAAAAGAAAAGGCAACCAGACCAATTTGATAAAGACGAAAAAGAAGGATGTAAAAGTTGTGGCAATAACATAATACCCCAAGCCAGTGATATTGAATACTTTGGTGACAATATTTATGAGCCAGATGATAGCGAACCATTGGGCTTTAAGCGACATGAAAATGCTCATCACGGCGAAGAGAACAAAAAACGTGATTTGAGCGGCGAAAGAGTCCTTGTATGTAAGGAATTCTATTACTTTGGAGTGGAACATGCTATTCCAAAGAGCGATATAGTTAATGATAAAAACTTTGTTGTCCCTCGTTGCAAAAAAATCCAATTAGATGATCCTATTGCAAAACAAATAATAGATTTTGTCACTAAAAATTATTCATCAGGTATTAATCAAAAGAAAAAATGAAAATCATTTTAAGCAGAAAAGGATTTGATTCCGAAAACGGAGGAACTCAAAGTCCCATTTTACCCAATGGTACATTACTTTCATTGCCAATTCCAACCATAGATGGGAATAATGCGTTTTCTTCATTGTTTTGCAAAGAACTAGGAATGAATTATTATGAAATTATTCATTCGCTTAATCCGAGGACAACAATTACAGGAAATGATATGTGTCACCTAGACCCAGACTTACGAAAAGATGTTCGTAAACGTAAGTCAGGCTGGAAACCAGCTTTTGGGCAAGCTGATACCGCATTGAGCCATTTGCGAAATATGGGTGTGGCAGAAGGAGATTTGTTTCTTTTCTTTGGTTTATTCAAGGAAACGGAAATGTATCAAGGGAAACTTCAATATAAAAAGGGCGCTAAAGAAAAGCATGTCATTTATGGTTATATGCAAGTTGGCAGTATTATCAAACGAAAAGATGACGCTCCCGAATGGCTGAAAGACCATCCTCACATTGGAGATAAAAAAGAAAGAAAAGATGAAAACAATGCGATTTTCTTACCTACTGACAATCTTTCATTTATGCCAAATGTCAACGGATGCGGTCTTCTAAATTATCAAAAAGACAGAATCCTTACAAAAGAAGGAATGACAAAAAGCAAATGGGATTTACCCGATTTTTTCAAAGAAGTGGAAATTAGTTACCACCCTCATCCGTGGAAAGACAATTATTTCCAGTCTGCGGCAAAAGGTCAGGAATTTGTATTTGAAGCAACTCCGAAAATTTTAGAATGGGTAAAACAAATAATTGAATAATTTTTCGAAATTTCTCCAAGCCTCTGCCTTGTTTTGGCATATCCTACCCATAGTTTTGTAAAAAAATAAAACTGATGAGCGGTCTAACCTTTATAATCCCTTGCCCCTATTGCAACAAAACGTTTGAATGGCGTGAGGGGAAAGTGCAAGATTCAATAATTCTGCACTGTGACAGTTGTGGAAAGGAACTGTTGGCTTCCGACGAACCAGAAGCCCACGAACCATTCTACAAGCAATGCGAGTGTGGCGGTTATTTTGAAAAAACACAACGTTGGACTCCCTTCGTCTGCCCTCATTGTAAGAAAGAGATTGAACTGCACGACGTTAGGAACACCTTGAAAGTTGTAGAATGGGGAAACAATAGAAATTCGGTAAGTATAAACAAGGAATCAGATAATTCTTGACAAACGAAATCGGTTGTCGTATATTGGTATCGCCCTTGATGAAAACGTACTTTGGGCAACCGCCAATTTAGTTTGTGCGAGTTTTCGACTTCGGCAAGGAAATTCATAAAAAAAGGGATTGCAAAATCCCTTTTCTACATTGTTACTTCAACACCAACTCCATACAGGTTTTCTGCGGTTTCATTCATTGGATGAAGTCTAATATATGTTATCCCTCAAGGAAATCGAGACATTTGATTAACTAAACAATTTCTCTAACTCTTCAGCGTATGTTGCCTGAACAACTTTTCGTTTTACTTTCAATGTTGGCGAAAGCAAACCGTTTTGCGGTGTCCATTCTTCTGGAATCAACGTAAATCGTTTAACTTGCTCGTAGTCGGCAAAGTTTGAGTTGAATTTTTTCACCTCTTTCTGAATACGGGCAATTACTTGCGGATTTTTCACCACTTCTTGTTCAGAATTGAATGGAACATGGTGGGAATCGCACCACGTACGCAAACATGAAAATTCTGGAACTATCAGTGCCACAGGATATTGACGGTTTTCGCCGCAAACAACAATTGCATTGATAAACGGCGAAGTCATGAATTTTTCTTCAATCAATTCTGGATTGACGTATTTTCCGAACGATGTCTTGAACAAACTCTTGATACGACCAGTGATTTTCACCAAACCATTTTTCGTGATGATAGCCGTGTCGCCAGTGTGGAACCAACCGTCGGCGTCGATTACTTCTTTAGTTTTTGCCTCGTCTTTGTAGTAGCCAAGCATTACATTGTGGCCACGGCATACAAGTTCGTCGTTTTCGGCAATTTTTACTTCAATGCCCGGCAACGGCAATCCAACCGTTCCTGGTTCGTGAGTGTATGCCTCATCGCGGGCAACGGCAATCACCGGCGACGTTTCCGACAATCCGTATCCTTCGTAAATCACCATTCCAATTGCTTGGAAGAACGACGCCAATCGAGGTTGCAGAGCCGAACCACCCGAAACGACCTGCGTCAATCGTACGGCACCAAGTGCGTCGCGCCATTTTGAATATACCATTTTGTCGGCGAATTTGTGGCGAAGATTGTACCACCATGAACGTTTCGATGGGTCTAATTTGTATTTCGTAGCCAAATCAACCGCCCAGTAGTAGATTTTCTTTGTAATGAACGGCTGTTTTTTTCCAGCCATATAGAGTTTGTCGTAGATTTTTTCCAACAGACGTGGCACGGCGCACATAATCGTTGGATGAACTTCTTTCAGATTGTCAGCAATGAGAGCCAAATCCGAATAGTAAATCGACGCGCCTACGTAATGATATGCGTACATCAACATACGTTCGTATGCGTGGCACAACGGCAGGCAGCTCATCACAACGCGGTTTTCTTTATGTAGCAGTTCCACAACGTTCTTTACATTCATTAAAATGTTGTTGTGCGAAAGCATCACACCTTTCGGATTTCCTGTTGTTCCCGATGTATAAATGATTGTTGCCAAATCGTTTGGCTTAACTGTTGCTTTCAGTGCTTCAACCTTTTCGGGCTGCGGGTTTTCTTTTCCGAGGTCAACCAATTGTTGGAAATAGCGGTATCCGCTGTTTTGGTTCACAAATGTGAAGATTTCCTTGATTGACGTGCATTCGGGCAGAATCGGCTCGATTTTTTTCCGAAGTTCCTTTCCTTCAATGAAAAGCAATTTTACTTCGGCGTGGTTCAAAATATACCGATAATCTTCCTGACTGATTGTCGGGTAAATTGGCACGGGAACAGCACCAATCTGCATAACGCCCATGTCGAGAAAGTTCCATTCGGGGCGGTTGCCACTTACGATTCCCACTTTGTCGCCTGGCTCTATGCCGAGCGAAAGCAGAGCGTAACTTACATTATTAACATTTTCAATATATTCCTCGATTGAATATTTAATCCATTCGCCATTTACTTTGTGAGCCAGAGCTACTCCTTTATCGCAGTATTCGCTGTTTGCTTGTTGTTCTTTGTCTTGACCCAAAAGGTCAAAAATTCGTGTAACTTCCATTTTTTATTTTGTTAGTTCGGGGCAAACCTATACAATTTCGGTTAAAAAAAAAGAAAAAATCGTGAAAACTGTACTTTCGCATTTTTACGAAGTCCCGATTTGAGAGTTTTAGAGAGATATTCGTATTTTGGTAAAATCTCTTGTATTTTTCTCAATTTCTTTGACATAGAACAAAATAATTTTGTTAGTTTTGCTGACTACAATATTTTAAAATATTTAGAGATTATGCCATACAGACGTCTTCCAAATACCGATGCGGCGAGAGTAAAGGCTCTTCAGACGGCGATTGACAAGTGTAAAAACATGCCAAGTAACGAATGTGCTTTGACTTATGAGATAATTCTTAAAGCGAAATTTTTCCTCCCTTCGCTTCAAAGCGGAATCCGTCAGCGACGGTCGTTCTACAGTCAATCGGTTGAAAAAGGTGCTAACTTTTATCATCTTCAGAAACGGACGAAAATGTATATCTCGCATTTCATTCAAGTTTTGAACATGGCAATTGCACGTGACGAGTTTAAAAGCTCGGCACGAGATTATTACGGCTTGACAAAAAAGAAACTCCCGTCACTCGAAACGACAGAGGAAATCATTGAATGGGGTAAAAAACTCATCGAAGGCGAAAATCTCCGTATTAGCGAGGGCGGAACGCCTATGTCGAATCCACGTATTTCGCTTCTGAAAATTGAATACGACAAATTTGTGGCTGCTTCCAGAAATAACGAATTCCGACTGATGAGCGACAAACGCTCTGCCGACTATATTGAAGATTTACGGAAACGTGGCGACGAACTCATTATTGAAATATGGAACGCCGTGGAGGATTTTTATAAAAATCTCCCTGCCGAAGAACGTCGAAAAATCTGTACAGAATACGGCGTGTCCTACGTATGGCGAAAATCTGAGTTGCAACATTCTGGAACGGAATTTGATAGTGAACAAGCGGAAAATTCAACTGAACAACAATAGAAATATGAAAAAAATAATATCCCTTTTATTCCTTTCGTTCATCCTTTTTGCTGGCTGTGGCAAAAAAGAATTTGACGAGACTCTGTTATATGGGAAATGGAAATGCGGTACGTTGTATGAAAAATATGTTTCATCAGGAACTGGTTATACATGGGACACTGCAGACGATGTTGACGAGTCAGAGGCACAGTCGTTCACATGGGAGCTCGATGGTGAAAAACTGACGCAATACCACCAAATGGAAGCAAGTTCCGCAGTAGTGCCGAAGCAATATACCGTCACTACGTTGACAGAAACAACTTTGTCATACACTTCCAATGGAAAAACATACACATTTACCAAGCAATAACACTCTGTTATGAAGAAAGCACTCAAAATTATCGGTATTTCGCTCGGCTCTGTCCTCGGATTATCCGTGGCTGCCGTGTGCATTGTGATTTGGTTTGTATTTACGCCGGCAAAACTTACACCAATTGTGAAAAGTTATATTCCTGCTTTCGTGACGTGCCAAACCGAACTCGATACGGTCGATTTGACGTTTTTCAGCACATTCCCGCACTTCGGTCTGCGTCTTCACAATGTAGCTTTGATTAACCCGATGGAAGGCGCTCCGTCCGACACGGTCGCTTATGTTGAAGAATTGGTTGCCACGGTCGATGTTGACGAATATTTGTCGAATGCAAATGTGGTCATAAATGGTTGCTATTTGTCGAATGTTAAGGCTAATATTTATGTAAATGCCGATAGCGTTGCGAATTATGATGTGTTTGTTTCCGATACGACTGCTGAGGATACGTCGTCGACTTCGGCATTCAACAAATTGGCTATAAAAGATGTGAAGGTCGAAAATCTTTCGGCTACATACATTGACGTGCCAGGAAACATGAATGCATCTGTTTCAAACATAAATCTGAACGCAAATGTCGAAATGGAAGGCGACGACATTGATGCCGACCTAAAAATGACTTCCGATGCCATTGCTTTCGCATTGACTGACTCTACCCAGTTGAATGTTTCGGTTGGTGCTCTCGATACAAAATTCGAAGGCGAAATTGATGATTACAATTTTGTGAAAGGGACGCTCAACCTCTTTTTAGACAATGTTTCCGCCGATATGGCTGGCTCGAAATATGCAGATTCGTTGAAAATACAAACGCATGTGCCTCTCGAAGTCACGCTCGATACGTTGAAGGTGGCACTGAAAGACGCTCTTGTCGGGATTAACGAACACCAGATTTCTTTGTCAGGCGATGCGGAAATAGACGACGACATTCGCATGGATATGCATTTTTCGACGAACAACATCGCACTCAGTTCGTTGTTGCCGCTTGTCCCGAAGGATATTATAAAAGATTACCTTGACGGAATCGACATCAATGGTGTCATTCAGTTGTCGGGTGCGGCTCAAGGTATTATGAACGATTCTCTTATGCCGTTAATTACTGCCGATGCCACATATTCTAACGGAAGCATTGTGGTTGACGGTTTAGGTCATGATTTATACGACGTGTCGACGACAGTTCATGCAAATGTTGATTTGAACGAAGAGAAAAATTCGTATGCAACAATAACTTCGCTTTCGGCAAAAACGGGTAAATCATCGGTTTCGGCTTCGGGAAAAATCTCTGACTTGCTGAACGACATTGCTGTCGATATTAAAGCAAACGCACGCGTGTGGCTTCTCGACCTGAAAAACGACATTCCGAGCGAGGTTTTTGCTACGGGTTGGGCCGATGCGGTAGTTTTTGCAAAATGTAAACTTGACGATTTGACAGATGTCAATCTTAATAAAATCAAGGCAAACGGCGATGTGGTGCTGACTGATTTTGAGGCAATTTACGAGGACTCAACATTTGTCAATACCGATAAAATTGCAATAAACTTTACGTTGCCGAGCACGCATACGGCACAAAATTTCAAAGAAGTTATCGACGTGGGTGTTTCGTCGGAATTGCTGAAACTTTCCATGACGGATTTCATGAACACGACGGTCGAAAATCCTGTAATACGAGTTGGTCTTCCCGATGTGATGGATACGACCAAGGATTTGTCGGTTGCCTGTGATTTTAAGATGAAAAATCTTGCAGTTGATTTGGTTGCCGATACCATCAACGCACAGATTCGAAATCCTCATGGCTCTGTTTCAATGGTGCCGAAGGGCAAAAAGACTGGTTATACGTGTCTGATGAACTGCGACAGCGTGTATGCTAATGTTGCGTCGGATGTTGCCGCACGCACGGGGACAATTTTTGTCGATGCAAAAGCGGAATACGATTCGACATACGAAGACGTGTTGCAGCAATGGAATCCCGATGTAAAACTTAATTTCAACCAAGGACAAATTGCCCTGTCGGCTATAGATTTTCCAATCAAGATTGCGAAAATCAAGTGTGATATGAACAAAAACCGATTCAAAATAGACCAAAGCAAAGTGATTGTGGGTAACTCCGACTTCCAACTGACGGGTATCATCAACAATATTGTGGATTATTTGAACGGCGAGGACATTCTTAAAGGCGATTTGCAGTTTACGTCGGATTACACCGATGTAATGGAATTGATGGAAATGGTGAGTGGAATGGGAGATACGACCGAAGTTGCTACAGATGAGGCGCAGGCGACAACTGTAGCTGCATCGGCTGATTCAAGTGCTGCGGTGGAAGAAGATAATCCGTTCATGGTGCCTCTCGGTGTCGACATTGTGATGAACACCGACATTAAAAAGGCTTTGGCAGGGAAGAAGATTATAGAACACGTGGGCGGTTCTCTTACAATCCGCGACGGTGTGCTTGTGCTCGAAGAAATGGGCTTTACTTGCGATGCCGCGCAGATGCAACTCACGGCAATGTATCGTTCTGCTCGTAAAAATCACCTCTTTGCGGGTTTCGATTTTCACTTGATTGACATAAGCATAGCCGATTTGATTGACATGATTCCCGACATCGACACGATTGTTCCTATGTTGAAATCATTCTCGGGAAAAGCAGAGTTTCATTTAGCTGCTGAAACATACCTAAAATCGAACTACGACCCGAAATTCTCTACGCTTCGTGGAGCGGCGGCAATCAAAGGCCGTGATTTGGTCTTAATGGACAACGAAACATATCAGAAAATTTCCAAATTGTTGCTGTTCAACAAAAAGAAAACGAAAAATGTTGTCGACAGCATAGACGTGGAGATGGGCGTGTTCCGAAATCAAGTGGACTTGTATCCGTTTGTAGTTTCTATGGATAAGTATCAGGCGGTGCTTTCGGGCTACCACAATCTTGATATGTCGTGCAGATACCATATCTCTCTGACAAAGAGTCCGTTACCGATAAAACTCGGATTGAATCTCTTTGGCACGCTTGACGACCTAAAATACAAGGTAGGACGATGTGAGTACAAAAAAACATTTAAACCTCAAAAACAGGGCAAAGTCGATGAAACTGTCATGCACCTGAAACAGACCATCAGTTCTTCTATCAGAGCGGGTGTTAAAAATCAAGATGCACTTATAAAAGAATAGTAACATAATGAATAAGAACGAGTTAATTTCAGAAATCAAGAAAAAACAAAGTTTCTTGTGTGTCGGACTTGATACCGACATCAACAAAATTCCAGAACATCTCAAATCTGCCGACGATCCGATTTTCGCTTTCAATAAGGCGATTGTCGACGCTACGGCTCAATATGCAGTGGCATATAAACCGAATATTGCATTTTATGAATGCTACGGCATTTCGGGCTGGAAAAGTTTGGAAAAAACGGTGAATTACATAAAAAATAAATTTCCCGAAATATTTCTAATTGCCGACGCAAAACGTGGAGACATTGGAAATACATCGAAAATGTACGCCAAAGCGTTTCTCGAAAATCTTCCGTTCGATGCGGTGACAATTGCGCCTTATATGGGCGAAGATTCAGTGACACCGTTCCTGACATACGAAGGCAAATGGGCAATCTTACTTGCACTTACGTCGAACAAGGGGGCGTTTGATTTCCAATTTAAAGAAAGCGACGGAAAATGTTTGTATGAACATGTTCTTGCAACTTCGCAACAATGGGGAAACGACGAAAACATGATGTATGTGGTTGGAGCGACAAAAGCTGAAATGCTTGGCAACGTGCGTGCGATTGTTCCAAATCATTTCTTGCTCGTTCCTGGCGTAGGAGCCCAAGGCGGAAGCCTTGAAGCGGTTGCTCAATATGGAATGAACAAGGACTGCGGCTTGTTGGTAAATTCTTCGCGTGGAATAATCTATGCCGACGCGACGGAACGCTTTGCAGAAGTCGCTGCTGAAAAATCCAAGGAGTTACGGGTTCAGATGGCCGATCTAATGGCGCAGTATATGAAATAGATGAAACAATTCTTTTGTGTTTTATCAGTAGTTTTATGTCTGTGCAGTTGCAACCACTCTCGGCAGTCAAAGGTTGCTGCCGACGAAAATGTGTTTAAATATGCGCAAAACGTATTTGCTCGTCCAGGGAGTGATACGGTTGTCGTGTATTGTAATTGGAACACTTCACGTGACAGCATAGTCTATGTACTTTCCGAAATCAAAAAGCCTTCGGAAATCAACAGTATAGCTGCACTTTCGACTACGGACATTGCCATGTTGGCAGAATTGGACGCCGTGGATAAAATTACTGGTGTAAGCGATTATTTTCGTATATCGAATGAACAGGTCCAAATGCGTTACTCACAAGGACTTATACAAAATGTTGGAACGGCAATGGATGTAAATGTAGAGGCATTAGTCGCGTTAAATCCCGACATTGTTATTACTTCCGCGTTCAGCAGTTCCGATATTCAAAAATTTCAACGTTCGGCGTGTCCTGTGATTTTTACAACCGACTGGCAGGAAAATACGCCGTTGGCACGTGTGGAGTGGATAAAATTCATAGGCAGGATTCTTGGCGAAAGCGAAAAAGCCGACAGTGTTTTTTCGGTTATAGAGCGGAATTATCTCAACACAAAATCGTTGGCAGCCGATGTGGCAGAAAAGCCTGTTGTACTTGCAGGTGCGGCAAGTAACGATATTTGGTACCTGCCAGGGGGAAAAAGTTACGTGGCGGCGCTTATTGACGATGCAGGAGGGGATTTTATAGGAAAGGATAACGACAATACAGGCAGTGTGGTTGTTAATTTTGAACAGATTCTGCAACAGTCGCAGAATGCAGATTTGTGGATAGGATGCGACGAGAAAACCGTTGCCGAATTAGATGCGGCAAACAAAAATTATAAATTACTCACAGTGTATCAGAAAGGAGCGATTTACAACCGTTCCAAACGGTGCAATGCAAACGGCGGAAACGATTATTGGGAATATGGCTACGTCCGTCCCGACATTGTCCTTGCCGATTATATGAAAATCATACATCCTGAACTGCTTCCCGAATACGAAACGGTTTTTCTCGAAAAAGTAAAAGAATAATGATAGTATATATGCATATAGATATGTATGTACCTATGTAGATACTATACACCATATATACACTACGTATGCACCTTTGTGTGCACCCCTGTTTTCTCTTTTTTTTCTTGGAGAAGCTTTTTTAAGCATATAATTTTGTGCAAAACAAAAAATTAAAAGGTATGAGAATAGATAAAAATCGTGTAATTCGTGGTGGAAGAAGTTCTAATAGTTACAAAGTAACAACAGAAAATGTTTCAATTGAAGATGTCCTGTTTGTAACAATAAAAAAAGATGATGATGACAAATTTTGTTTGGTTTATCAAATAGAAGGTAAAGATGTTGCTGATAAAAATTCGGTTCATTTTTATCCAACTGAAAATGGTGTTCGATGGAGTGGATGTTCTGCTAAATTAATTAATAAAAATGGTATTGAAAAAAACAATGGAGGAATAGAGTCGATAGATAACATAAACCCTAAATCAAAACTAGAACCTATTGGGAAATTAATATTAGAATTATTACACGAAAAAGATAGTAGTATATGTCAGTATGAATACTCTCCAGAATGGTTAGTTTGTTCACCTTCAATAAAGGAAATAGAAAAGCATCCTATTATAAAAAAAGTTTATTCAAAATTGACAGAAAATAAGGTTAACTACGTGGTAGACAATAATGCGAATATTAAAAAACAAAAATTTGATGTCTGGATTGGCGAACCATATAATTTTGCTGTCGAATTTGACGAAAAGCAACATCTGAATTCATTCAGAAGTCAAACATTTGAATTTTATAAAGATTTTACAGTTGGATTTTCAGTTCAATCATATAAATCATTGTGCGCCAAGGTTATAAAACCAGGAGAGAGTGGATTTACAAAATTAAAATCTGTAGATAAATTATTTCCTCCGATGTATCAAGGAGCCAAACAGGACAACAGAGTAAGGCAACGTGCATTTAGAGATTTTTTGAAAGATTATTTACCAATAATAAATGGATGTAAACCAACAATAAGAATTCCTTATACTTTGATAGGGAAAATTAATAATTTTACATCGGATGATTTAAAGAAAATAAGAACCTATATAGAAGAATATTTGTGTGATAAATAACGTGAATAAAAGATTTTTTACCATCTTACTTTTTTTGATGATTCCAATATGTTTCGTGTGCGACATATTGTTTGGCAGCGTGCATATTCCGTTCGATGCGTTTGTCGATGTGTTGTCGGGGGAGGGCGAAAATGAATTGTGGTATAATATAATAACCCGTCTCCGTTTGCCTCGTGCCGTGGCGGCTATATTGGTGGGAACAGCGTTGCCAGTTTCTGGTTTGTTGATGCAGACATTGTTCCGCAATCCGCTTGCCGACCCATACATTCTTGGAATCAGCACGGGAGCAAGTCTTGGTGTGGCAGTATTCTCGCTTGCGGGAGGTTTTTCACTCGGCTTGTTTCCTACATTGTGGGGAAGTTTGGGCACTGCTGGAGCCGCATTGATTGGAGCGGCGCTCATAATGACGGTCATTCTCGTGATGGCTCCGCATATTCACGACACGGTCACGCTTTTGATTATCGGTATCATGTTTGGAAGCATAACGTCGGCAATAGTAAACGTGTTGCAGTATTTTGCCCATCCCGACGAGGTTCATTCTTTTTTGCTTTGGACAATGGGCAGTCTTGCAAATATCAGTAACAACGAACTTGCGATAATGGCATGCTTCGTTTTTCCGACAGTGATAGGCAGTTTGCTCATTAACAAACAGTTAGATGCAATTTTATTGGGCGAGAATTATGCGTTTTCTTTGGGTGTAAATACAAAGATGCTGAGAATTGCAATTATTGTGTTGTCGGCAATTTTGGCTGGAATAGTTACCGCTTTCGCAGGACCGATTGGTTTTGTGGGAATGACAATTCCGCACGTAGCTCGTTTTTTATTTAAGACGAACAGTCATAAAGTACTCATAATCAATTCTATATTGATAGGCGTAAATTTAATGCTTATCTGCGACATGATAGCCCAGTTGCCGGGAATGCAGGCAATATTGCCAATCAACACGGTTACGGCAATCTTTGGGGCACCGATAGTTATTGTTGTGCTTTTTAGGGGTAGGAGGAACGCGATATGAATTTTAAAATTTCAGATTGTTCAATAGGGTATCGTGCTGGTTCTCAGACTACTGTGATTGCTTCGGATATAGAGATGGAAATTCGTTCTGGCGAACTTGTCAGCCTTATCGGGGCAAACGGATGCGGAAAATCAACGCTTATCCGTACGCTTGCGGGTTTACAGCCAGCCCTCGGTGGCTCAATACAGATTGACGGCTGCAACCTCGCCTCGATGGACAGAAAAATGCGTGCTCAAAAAATAAGTGTCGTCCTCACCGACAATATTTCTGTGCCGAACACCACAGTTCACGACATTGTGGCTCTTGGGCGGTTCCCTTACACAAACTGGTACGGAACACTTTCGGAACACGACGAAGAAATTATTCTACAGTCAATACAAACTGTTGGTTTGCAGGATTTTGCATATAGAAATATCAACACTCTCAGCGATGGTGAACGTCAGCGGGTTATGATTGCCAAAGCTTTGGCACAAGACACTCCGTTCATTTTGCTTGACGAACCAACTGCTCATCTTGATGTGCAAAACAGAATCGAGGTGATGAATCTCTTGAAAAAACTAACAGTCTCGTCGAACAAAGCCATTCTGCTTTCCACCCACGAACTCCATCTGGCTCTGAACGTGTCGGATTCTGTCTGGATAATGAAAAAGGGACAGCCGTTATTGAGCGGAACACCCCGTCAGATGATGGAAAATGGGGAGATAGCGAAAGCATTCAATCTTTCGGAAACACAGATTGCGGAAAGTTTTCGCTTTTAGAATTTTTCCGTGTGAATTTTATCTAACTGCAAGCGGTTGAGGTCGAACGGTTTACGATCCTCTTGTTTGTAACCCATTGCTATCACCGACAAAACCTCGTAGTTTTCGGGTATGTTGAACGCTTTTTTCAGCACTTCCGAAGCACTTTCGCCTGATTCCTGCGCACGTTTGCGGATTTGTACCCAGCAGCTTCCCAAGCCCAAATCTTCGGCGGCAAGATGCAGATATGCCGAGGCAATGGAACAATCTTCGACCCACACGTCGGTTTTCGTTGTGTCGGCAATTACGATTACGGCAAGGGCGGCATCTTTTACAAATGCTGCTCCGGCTTGCTTGCACGTGGAAATTGTTCCCAACGATTGCTTGTCTTCCACAAAGATAAATTCCCACGGATTGGCACGATGTCCCGACGGGCTCATCAAAACAATCTGTTTCAGCTTTTCTTGTATTTCCTGTGGAACAGGCTTGTCGAGAAACGTTCTCGTACTTCTTCGTTTTTGTGCTAAGTCAAAAAATGTTTCCATATTATTTCTTGTGTAAAACCTTGTAAAACAAATAAATCATAACTGCCGTTACCGACAATTGCACTGTAAGCATTAATATGAGAGCCGATGTTGACATTATTCTATCTTTATTTCTTCGAAATTATGTTGACGTGCGAATCGTATGAATACGCACAGTAAAATCAAAAACATCAGTAATCCGATTCGACATATATCCACGTAGAAAACGTTGTTCACAACGTCGCCCTTGTAAATCGGCGAGCCAAGTGTGACAAAATCATCAATGGAAACAAGCACTTCGGCGTCAGCTGGAAGTTTATACGTTTTATCGCCAATTACTACTTCCGTTTCTGAAATCTTTTTCACCTCGCCTTCGTTTTCGGCATAAAATTCATCGGCAAACCACGTTTTGTTTGGCCCCACGTTTTGATGACGCAATTCTCCAATGATACTTGAATCGTCGAGTTCCCAACCTTTGAAACTCAGCAAAGACCAATCGTCGTTCTTTGGCTTTATGATGGCTGCTACAAATATTATAATCAGCATTGTAGGCGTAATGAATTTCAGTATGAATTTATATACTCGAGGCAGACGTAGTTCGGCATTGTCGGTTATTAGTTTCCAACCTTTGTTCACGCCCAGAACCCACGAAAAAGCAACCGTTTCCAGCAAGGCAAACAAGAACAGCGATACCGTTCCGCCCCAGAAGTCATACTGGTCGAACACGCCTTTGTCGAAAAACAAGATACAAGGTAATGCCAAGAAAAACAACAAGATACCGAAACGGAACGAACTTTTCCGTTGCGTCCAGTTGTAGTTTCGTGCCAAAAATGCGATGAACGGCTGGCTGATGGAAATTGACGACGTGATTGAAGCAATGAACAATATCCCGAAAAATGCAAGTCCTGCAAGGCACGAAAGCACGTCGCCCCACTGCTCGAACAAGAATGGCATTGTACGGAAACCAAGACCGAAACCGCCCATTCCCGTCAGTTCCACAACCTTGTCAACGCCAAGATAACCGATGGAAATAGGAATGATGATGGCACTTCCAAGCACTATTTCCGCAAATTCGTTGGTGAATGCCGACGTCATTGAGTTCAAGGCAATGTCGTCGTTCTTTTTCATATACGAAGCGTAGGTTTGTATGGCGCCCATTCCCAACGACATAGTAAAGAATACCTGCCCTGCCGCCGACAGCCACACTTTTGGATTTGCCAACGAATCAACGTCGATTGTCCATAAGAAATCGAGAGCCACAACGCTGTCGAATTTTGCCCCCGCAACGCCCGCCTTCATTGTGTAGGCCTTGTATGCCAAGAAAAACCCGAAAATAAGCAGAAGCGGCATACTGATTTTCGATGCCCGTTCAATTCCTTTTGAAATGCCGTTTGCCAAAATGAATATGTTGATGAGCAAACAGCAGATGAACATTATCAGCGTGTCGGACGGAAATCCGAGCGTTGAGGTTGTCAGGTCGATGTATTTGTCAAAAAAGGCGGAAACCTCGTATTCGGTCATTCCGTCGAATGTGCCAATTACAGAGTGGATGGTATATGACAGAATCCAACTTTCTATGTAACAATAATATGCACAAATCACGAAACTTGAAAAGAGGCATAACGCGCCAGAATATCGCCAAAAATGGTTTTTGTTCAGCGACTGCATAATTGTTGGAGGCGAGTGTCTTCCGAACTGTCCGCCGAATTTTCCCGTTGACCATTCAATCATAGCCAGAGGCAAGCCAAGCAGGAGAAACGACACCAAATAGGGAATGATGAACGCACCGCCGCCATTCTGAACGGCCTGCACGGGGAAACGGAGAAAGTTTCCCAAGCCGACGGCGCTTCCCGCCATCGCCAAAATCAGTCCCAATCGGGAACCCCACGCTTGTTCTGTCTGTGCCATAGAATTTTCGTTATGCAAAAATAGCGATTTTCTTGGAAAAATAATAAGAACTATCACAAGTTACAATTCGTAAACGAACTTATTTCAATACATTAATTTCATATACTTTCCCCAAAATTCTTCCTATCTTTGTGATGTATCAATTATTAAATTAACAATGAAACAATTACGACTTATTTTCATCATCGGTTTTTGCACGATTCTCGGCTCTTTGTCTGCTGTTGCTCAAGAATCCGAAGCGTATTTCACTCGGGAAGAGATGCCCGATATGCTCAAATTTCTTCCACCGCCTCCCGATACGCTCAGCGAAGCGTTTTCGCACGATATAATGCGTTATTTTTGGGGCAAGGAAATGCGGAATGACTCCGCACGTGCGGCAATTGCCATTCGCGATGCCGATTGTACAACCGACAATATGTGCAAGGAATTCAGCGTGCCGTTCGGACTTACCATTTCAAAAGAAACGACTCCCGAAATCTATAAACTCTTTGCCAAGTCGCTTCGCACAGCTGATTTTATCGGCACATATCCCAAAAGACATTATATGCGTAAGCGTCCGTTCGCCCGTTTCCACGAGCCGTCGCTTGCTCCGTGGGACGACGAGACGCTGTCGCACAATGGTTCTTATCCGTCGGGACATACTCTTCGGGGCTGGACGGCAGCCTTGATTCTTACGGAAATAAATCCTGCCAATGCCGACACGTTGCTGGCTCGCGGATTTATGTTCAGCGAAAGTCGTGTGATTGTCGGTGCCCATTGGCAAAGCGACGTGGATGCAGGTCGGCTTGCGGCTTCGGCGGCAGTTGCTAAAATGCACACAAGTCCAGAATTCTTGGCACAAATGGAAAAAGCCAAGAAAGAATTTGCCATGCTTACTAAATCAACAAAGAACAAGAATTCTAAGACAAAAAAGTAGTTGGACGATACGGCGAAAGTGTCGTTGCGGGAATAATCTGTTATTCCCAGCCGTCTGTGTTGGCTTTTGAGGGCACGTAATAATCTTTTATGCCGAAATTGATATTTGCTTTGTGTGCCTGACTAAGTTGATATTTCCGTAAAATGCGGTACGTTTTGCCGTCTTTTATGAAATAAGCGCCAGTTTGGTGGAAACGGAACGGCACGTTCTTTTCCACGCACTGACGACGAATGTCAAGAATCCAGTTGTAATTGCATGGACGGGCGTTCACTCCCGATTCTCCACCGACGGAAACTTCTTCTATCGAAGAATCAAGATAGGACGAAAGATTGATTGGCCCAAGCAATGGTGCAACGGCAAGAATTTTATGTTTGATGGGAGCGGCCATGAACAACGGCAGACGATAATCTGTCATTTCCTGATTTTCAATGGTGCAACCTATGAGAACGTTGTCGTATCCGTCGCCCCAGTCGGAAGGTATGCATTCGGCAAAACGGTCGATTCGTTTGGTGAAAAAGAAAAACATACAATCCGACCGTTCCTTTATCATTCGCCAGCATTCTGGTCGCCATTCATCGGCGTCTTTCAGAAAAAAATCCGACGTAAAACAAGTAAAAACGACCTTCCCCGAAGGAATTTTGTAGGATTTGTCGCGTTTTCGTTTTATTGGCAAATCGAAGGCGGCCGTCTTTCGAGCCATGTTACTGCCAATCTCGCAGCCGTACATTTCGTCTTGTCTATATACGTAGCAATATTTGCAACCTGCACTGATTTTTGTGCAACCATGCCACGGATTCCAGTCGGCATATATGCTCCACGATTCGGACATTGATGTATTCTTTAAAACGAATATTTATCTTTCCAAAGCGACTGCATGTATTTCTTGGTGTCATCCTCGCGTTTGTTTTCGGCTGGCTTCCAGAATGTTTCGTGTGAAAGCTCGGTAGGCAAAAATTCTTGTTTAACAAAGTGTCCCGGATAGTCGTGAGAATATTTGTAACCGTCGCCGTATTTCAATTCTTCCATCAATTTTGTTGGAGCATTCCGAAGATGTAACGGAACAGGCAACATGCCCGATTGTTTTACTTTTGCTAAAGCGGCGTCGATGGCCAAATATGCAGAATTGCTTTTTTGTGACGTGGCAAGGTAAATTGTTGTTTCTGAAAGAATTATGCGTGCTTCGGGCATGCCTATGACCGAAACGGCGTTGAAGCAACTTTGAGCCAACAACAGCGCATTGGGATTTGCCAGGCCAATGTCTTCCGAGGCGGAAATAAGCAACCGACGGGCAATGAATTTAATATCCTCGCCGCCTTCCAACATTCGGGCAAGCCAATACACGGCGGCATTGGGGTCGCTGCCACGAATGGATTTTATAAAGGCGGAAATAATGTCGTAGTGCTGTTCGCCTCCCTTGTCGTACAAGGCAATGTTTTCCTGCAACGTTTTCGTCACCACATCGTTGGTAATGACAATCTTTTTTGTCCCTGCCTGTGCGTTCACCACAATTTCGAGCACATTTAGCAGCTTACGAGCATCGCCGCCGGAAAAACGCATAAGAGCCTCGTCTTCTTTGACCGTGATGTTCAATTCTTTTAACACAACGTCCTCTTTCAGTGCTTTGTTTAAAAGTTGTTGTAAATCAGATTTTTCCAACGACTTCAATACGTAAACCTGACAACGTGATAAAAGAGGGGAAATAACCTCGAACGAAGGATTTTCGGTAGTGGCACCAATAAGTGTGACTGTTCCGTTTTCGACCGCAGCCAGCAAAGAGTCTTGCTGTGACTTGTTGAAACGATGAATCTCGTCGATGAACAGCAGCGGATTGGGGGAATCAAAAAACTGGGAATGTTTTGCCTTGTCCAACACGTCGCGAACGTCTTTCACTCCGGAATTTACCGCACTTAACGTAAAAAACGGCCGTTCAAGGCTTTTGGAAATAATTTGAGCCAGCGTCGTTTTTCCCACTCCCGGCGGTCCCCACAATATCATTGACGAAATCCGTCCCGATTCAATCGTATTGCGAAGCACAGCCCCTTTTGCAACTAAATGCTTCTGCCCTAAATAGTCGTCCAACGACTTCGGACGCATTCTTTCCGCTAACGGTTGCTGTATTCCCATTACTGTTGACGTTGTTTAATTATGTTTTCCAATTCTTCGCGATTTTCGACTTTTTCGTATCGTCCCTGCATAAAGTACGAAACGCCGCCCGTCTGTTCCGACACAACAATGATGAGTGTGTTGGTTTCTTCGCTCATGCCCAGAGCCGAACGGTGACGCATACCAAACTCCATAGGCAGATTCGCTGCTTTTGAAATCGGGAGCACACTTTTTGCCGCCAAAATTTTCCGTCCCACAATTATTACTGCTCCGTCGTGCAGAGGTGTGTTTTTGTAAAAAATATTTTGCAGCAACGCCGACGAAATTCGTGATTCAATCAATTCTCCCGACTGTAAATATGGCAAAATGGTCTCTTTCATTGGCGAAAGCACTATCAATGCTCCCGTTTTAGACGAAGCCATGGTGAAAACTGCATCGGCAATTTCTGTAATTGCCTCGTCTGGAATACGTTCCTGACTTAGATTCAGCAATTTTGAGAACCGTTTCCGTCCTTGCGAATGCAAGTAGCGGTTGCCCACCATTGTCAAGAATCTTCGGATTTCTGTTTGGAACAAAATAACGAGGGCAAGACCGCCAATGCTGATGAACTGTCCCAAAATTCTTGTGAGCATTTCCATGTGCAGTGCACGTACAATCAGCCATACAATGTAAAACGCAATTATACCGAGAAATACGTTCATACCGGCAGTGCCGCGTATCAGTTTGTACACCTCGTACATAAGCAGTGCGACTAGAAAAATGTCGACAAAATCAACGAATTCAAATGTTATAAATATCGGTATCATTTCCTACTTGAGAATCGTCCAAAGATATAAAACTTTACTCATTTTCGTTCGAAACAAGCGGGAGTTCTACAAAAAAAGTAGTCCCTACGTCGATTTCTGTTTCAAAATAAATCTTGCCCTGCGACGCGTCTACAATGCTTTTGCAGATTGCAAGTCCGAATCCGCTACCCGATGATTTCGTGGTAAAGTGCAGCTCAAAAATATGTTTTTGTGCATCTTCTGGAATACCTTTCCCGTTGTCGGCAACAGCTATTTTCACAAAGCCGTCGGCTGTCGGTTGTGTGGTAACTTTCACAAATCCCTGCCGTTCTTTCGGAATGGCTTGAATCGCATTTTTCACCAAATTATTGAGCATACGGGTCGTTTTGTCTTTGTCGGCACGGACAAGTACATTCTCTTGATAAAATTCTGCCGTCACCTCCACATTTTCTTCGTTGTTGAATATAACTACGCAATTCTGTATCAGATTGTTAATGTCAACATCTTCAATATTTACTTTAGACAACTTTGCAAAGTCCGAGAACGAAGTTGCCGTATCTGCAAGAGTATCAATTTGTTCTATCATTGTTTTAGAGATAGACTTTAAGCGTGACTCGAATCGTTCGTCTTTTTCGTCCCATGAGCGGTTAAGCAGTTGAAGGCTCAATTTCATTGGCGTGAGCGGATTTTTAATCTCATGGGCAATTTGGCGGGCCATCTCGCGCCATGCCATTTCACGTTCGGCCTTTGCAAGCTTGCCGGCGCTCACGCTCAGCTTGTCAATCATTTCGTTGTAGTTCTGAATAACTCCGTTCAGTTCGTCGGGAACCTGAATCGCAATTTTCTCGTTTTCGCCACCAAGGGCGACATTCGTCATTTTGTTCTGCAAAACAACCAACGGCTCCGAAATGCGTTTCGCAATAAACATCGAGAAGATGGTGCTAATCAATAACAGAACAACCAATAAATTCAGTAATCCGACTATCAATCCGGCAAACTGCTGTTTAAATTCCTCCTCGTTCGAGAAATTCGGAAGATTCAAATAACCCAGAATGGTGTTTTGGTTATTTATGATTGACACATACGAAGACGTAAACTTCAGATTTCCAATAGATTCCTCTTGCGAAAACGACGACCGCCCTTGTTCAATCAACTGATAATATGCCTGTGTCGATATTTTTTCGTTCACCAAACGGAACTGGAAAATTTCAGGCCGCGACGAGGCAATCATATCTCCTTGAGTGTCAAATAGATTTATGTCGGAAGAATAGATGTTTGCAAGTTCCACGAGCTTATTTTGAATGAAGTGTTTTTCTTCTGGCGGCAAATACCCAAAGTCCTTGTATTGTTGCGAAAATTCCTTTGCAACCGAAGCTATCTTTTCTTCCAAAAATTTTCTTTGCTGGCGAGAATTGTATGACTTCATAAAGTATAAACCTCCAATCATCACAATGGCAAACGTGCCTATAAGTAATCCTATAAGTGAACGTTCTATTTGTACGGATAATGAATGTTTTATTGTTATTGGCGTGCGTTCGCAACACTTTAAGAAAATAAGCATTAACAAAAAGAAAAACAGGAAGATATATGGGAACCACATAAAGTAGTTCTTTAACTGATATGTTCTATTACTTACAACAACAGTATATTGGTCGCTGATTTTATACATCAGGTGGGCGACATGATGTTGAGAATCGACAATGGTGGCAAAATTCGTGTCGCTTTGGAACGTAAGTTTCTGCGGATACGGACATTTCCCCCGCTTTGAAACAAGAAGCCCGTTTTTATATTTTGCCAAAGAATAATTGGCAGGGAACTGGTTGCTCTCGGTGTTGTCAAGCAGAATTGTCGGGTAGCCGAACACTTGCGAGGTTATTTTCGAGTGTAATTCTATGTATAATTTCGTAATAGTGCCGTTCGCAAGTTTATATTCAATTGCGTCAAAATAGGTTATGTTGCCGTCCTGATTATTAATGTAATAGTAGTTTGTGTCGGAAATATGCTTGCCGCTGGTCGAAACCATCTGCTGGAAATATGCCTCGCAGTTTGGCAGACGGTTCGACTCGGCAAATGCACTGTCGGTTCCGCAAACCGTACATTCCAAGTCGTATTGCCCGAGCCAGCCATTGAAATATGTCTTTTGTAGATAATCTTTGATTGTCACATCCTGATTCTCGGATTTTTTCATCATGGAATCTAAGAACATGTCCGACCGGGTGGAACGATAAACCGAAGCCAAAAACTGCTCTGCCACAGGATCTTGCTCGTTTGCCCATTCCTTCGCAAGTTCGTAACGATTTTCGGCCTTATGCTTGTCAAGATAAATGCTGATGGCGGTCTCGGTATAGATAACTGTAGCCACAAGGAACACTAACTTCAACGCAAACGTAGGACTTTCGTGTCGGCGGAAATATGCAAACAATACGATTGAGATTACCGTAATGCAATAGAAACCAAACAAATACGGAAAGAATTCCGAAGGCGACTTTGTCAGAAAAAATGTAAGCGATGGCGTCAGTAAACAAATGCCAACCAACAGTGGCAACGAATATTTCTTGTCAAATTCAAATGCTCTTGAAAAACGGAAACAAAAGGCAAAATACAAAAACAACAGCGAGGCAATTTCGAAATATGCAATAAAACTGAATGCGTTTGTACTCAGCAAATTGAATAGTTCCATCTCAATTCCTGAATGAAGTGCCAAAGATTTAATAAACCCTGTAGCCGTTCCGCACAATATAAATGATACTATACTAAAAATGACGTACGATAGTATTTCGGACTTCCATACTTTTTTCAGTGTAAATACGATATACGCAAGCACAAGAATGACTATGCATTCGTGATAGAGCATGATATGCTTCGGCACTTGTTTCGTCATGACGAATGCCGCACCAAATAGCAACAGATACGCTACGACAGAGTATATCCAATTTTTCTTAGGGAACATTCCCAGGAACAAAACAAAGAACGCAAAACTCAGCACAAACAAAAGTACCGGTGCCACAAGCTTCCATTTGCTTGTTTCCGAGATAGTTGCATTCGAAAGAGCGAGCAGGAAGTTGCCGTCGGAGTCGTAAATCTCGTGCGTGTTGTCGCAGGGCTCACTGTAGATTTCCACGCTATTGTCTATAGAAAAATCCCGCTGAAACTCGTTTTTGATATTCTCGTTTTCGAACGGATACTGCGTTTTTATAAGCGACAGGATAAAAAATTCCTTATCTCCTTTTTGCTCCGAATCAATCAAGTACCAGGCATTCCCGCTGAAAATTACTTTCGTGTCTTGTTTTAGCAGTTGATAATAAGGAGGAACCGTGTTGTCGGACCAGTAGAGGATTTTTTGATTTTCGAAAACGAGGAACGAAACAGCATTGTTGTTTATCTGACGGATATATTTTTCCCGAAACGCCTCAAAATCGCCGAAATCTGCAGAATCGGGCAAGGCGACAAGTTTCTCTTGCAACAGTTCAATGTCGTGCTGCTTCTTTTGTATGACAGACTGAAACTGTGCATAGTCGCGGTTCGGAACGTTCCGTGTAGAACTTGTCAAATGTGGCACGACAGCCACGACGAACGCCACGGCCGCCAAAAATAGAAATCTATATGTCTTCCAAAAATTTCCCAACTCAAATTCAATAACTTTTCCAAAAATACAATTTTAAATGAAAATATTTCATTAGAAAGTTGCAAATACAAAAAATACCTTTATTTTTGCAACACTTTTTCGGGGTATAGTACAGTCCGGTTAGTATGCTTGGTTTGGGACCAAGAGGTCACAGGTTCGAATCCTGTTACCCCGACAAAGAAAAAAGGCTTGTGGTTTTACAAGCCTTTTTTGTTATATAGCCGTTGCTCTGGCTCCCCCCCCCCACACAAGCTAACGCCGCCAAGCCGAGAGTTCTTAACGCTTCGTTCAAAGATTTTCTTCACGCTCGCCTGCAAAGTCGCAACGCTATCGTTTTGTGAGCAGAATATCTTCCGACTTAGCTGGTTGGCGTATAGAAAATCAACATAGTGTAGCGTTAAAAAAGAATAGCATTGCCCTGCGTTTGGATTGTGCGGAGCGGCAATTTTATTCTTTTAGCGGAACGACGTTGATTTTT
>JAFXAU010000020.1 GCA_017516865.1 Bacteroidales bacterium | reverse complement strand
CCGATAATACCGATAATATTTAACCTGATTATCCTTTATTTCAAACACAGTTTCGTGCCTTACAACTTCGCCATATTGTTGCCTCAATTCAATTTCTTTTGCGGCAAAGGCGCTATCCTTCGGAGATAAAGGTTTGACAGGGTCGTTCCCTTGTCCCTTGCCCGCAACCGAGCAGAACAGAAAAAAAACTGGCACTATGTAACGGAAAAGTTTCAAAATTATTAGAATTTATTTTTTTTATGCATTCGTTGTAGTTTTCTGAACTCCTTTCTTTCGTATACGCTTAGACTTTCTTTTTTTTCTTTATTGTCAAACTCCGTTCGGGTATAACAGGGTGCATAATACGGAACATGTCTTTCCCGACCGTAGTAATCAAGTTCATTTTTTATTTTATCAACATATTGTTTTGCCTCTTCGTCAAAAATCAAGTAATCATTCATCTTTTCTACATCATAATTTGAAGGATTTAGATAATTCTTTAGAAAACTGCTATCGGCGGATATCAATTCCACGTCGTCGATATTCGAAAAATCTATTTCAAAAAAATCAAGTTCTTTGAATGGAATGTAACTATATATCCCTTTTTCTTTGAAACATTTCCTTTCTATGATACAAAAATGTCTCTGTTTCAAAAGCCAATGACTTATTCTCTGCCTTGCACGAAAAGTCCTTTTTATAGGAACACTTTCTCCTTTCACGACCTGTTGCTGAAACCAAGGCCTTGTCTTTATAAACCAGTCACCTTTTCTAAATTCAAGGTTCTTCAAATGATAATTGAGAAAACTACTTGGAATACCCCAAAGACACATTGTGTCTGTTTCCTGTATTATTTCTATGGGGTATGTCCTTTCGATTAATATGCCATCTGGGGAATATAGAGAATGAAAATAACATCTAAAAGCAGAGCTGTTTTCTTTTCTTGCAAAAGGTTTCACGTTGTCAAACAATACTATTATATAGTCAATATTCTTCATTCCGGAAACCACAATCAATCGTGAATCTGGATGACCGGGAGTCATAAGTTCTCTTGGTGTCGTTTTTTGACCATCTTTATAATATACCGCATTTACTATTCGACCGTTTTTATCGTACCACACACATTTTCCGTCAAGAACGTCCCTGCCTGTTTCCAGGTCTTCGAAAACAATGTGGCCTTCCCACTGGAGAGCTACGATTGAATCATTTTTGCTGTCATAATAATAATCGCGGACAAGTCCCTTGGGTTTTCCGTTCCTGCCGTAGGTGATTTTCCGTATATAAATCGCACTATCCATTGTGGTCGGTTTCCAGCTCGTATCATAATAACGGATATATTCTCCCTTCTGCGCCACTGCCGCAAGCGAACAAAACAGAAAGAAAATCGGCACTATGTAACGAAAGAGTTTCATTCTTCAAGAAAATATTTCAACGGACCAGAATAGTCCAAATAATTCTCTATCTCAAAATATGGAACAATAACAACAGATTTGTCGCTTTTTGCGTAAAATTTTATTCCATAAGGGTATATCACATATTCAGAGACAAAATCCGGAATATGAAAACTGGAAATTCGAGTTAGGACATAATTGTCATTAGAAACATAGTAACCCCGATACAAACCTTGCGCATCGCGCTGAATAATTGAAAACTCCTCCAGTCTTTTTTGTATTATGGCGTTTAGAACATTTTCATAACCGCTACCCTTTTTAAACAGATCCTTCAATTCAACAAGACGAGGGGAATTGTCCTCTAAGACATAATTGTACGTTTTGTGCGTTACCTTCGAATTGTCGGAAATATCGTCAATCTTCATTTGGAAAACTGTTGGAGACTGACGAATAATATCAATTTGAGGATAGTTCGGTACCGTCTTAAATCTCCCAGGATGGCTTGGACGAAAATACTTGTCACATTGCACATACGCCAAAAGTTCCATTTTATCTTCGCTATACCATTCATGGCCAAGAAAGTAATTAAAAGTGCTTAAATTCTGTCGGGCAAAATTCAGCAACACAACATTCCGTATTTCTGGCGAAAGTGGCGACAAATCACATAACGACTCGGGACATTCCAGATACTTCGACAAATCTATTTTAGGATTTTTCAACATTTGGATATTTATTGTATTAACGATTTTTCCCGTTGTGTCAACCACATCAATTGCATTTTCGGAAAAACCGACGAAATAATCTCCTAAAAAACGGGAAACAGAAGTCCAACGGTTTTCAACCAAAATTTCGCCGTTTCTGTTTGCCAATCCAAACTTTTGTGAGCCAAACAAAATCATCCCATGTTTTTGAAAAAATATCTTCTCATATATTTGAGGCAAAATTATTTTCCCTTCCTGATTCATCACGCCATAACTGCCCGAAACACCAATTTTCGCAAGACTACCGTTTACCTGATGAGGGAATTGGAATGTTTGTTCCGTTACCTTTTTACCCGTATATGACATCAGTTGCCAGCCATTTTCCAGCCAACCTTGGTAATAAAATTCCCCCTCCACACCTAAATGCGAGTTTTTATAGTCTGCAAAGTGTTCCTTGTCAGGGTGGATTCTCACCCAAAACAACGAATCGGTTGCGTTCGGCTCATAAATCATATCGTACAGAGTATCTATCAATAATTGTTTCTTTTTCATATTATAGACGCCAACTTTCTGATATTCATTATCCTTGACCGAATATCCAAAATCACCCTTGCGTTTGTTTTTATTGGTCAGCACAACACCTTGGTCTCCCTGCCAGGTTATAAGTTCAAATCCTGCGGGAAGACTACAAAGCACCGAATCTTTCTGATCAAGATAGATAGAATTACCGTATGCGTCAATTCTTTTCCGCACGTCGTCATTGGTTATTCCCCCTCCCATACAATAGTTTGGCGGATAGAGTAAATTATCATTTTTATCAAACTCAAAAGAAAGATGATACCTGTGATTGCTAAAATCACTATGACGGCTATACACATATCGTGACGGATAAAAAAGAAGATAATTCTCTGGGGTATTTTTCCCCATTCTATATGTTTCGAGATTCGCGAGGAGATTTTTGTTTTCCAGTTCAAGTGCGTCAACTGCGTATGCTTTCAAATCCTTTACAAGATACACTACAGAAAATATATACGAAGGGAATACGTCATAACAGCATAGTACACTTATTTGGTCGAACACAAAAGGAACAACGACGTTGTTTTGGGCTGAAACAACACCCCACTTCCCATTTCGTTTTACCGCAAAATAAAACCGGCATTTTTCAACGCCATTTTGTGTAACTTGCTGTACAAACGGTTGCATTTCGCTGTATTGCGGAGCAATGACAAACGTTCCATACCGATCGACTGCACCCCACAAGCTATCTATCCGAGCTGCTGCAACTATAGGAGATTTGACCATTTTTTTATCGTACGTGTCGAGCAATGTCAATTCATCAAACACACATTTGGTGTATGCGTCGCCTTGAGGAGTAACCAAACCGAATTTATTGTTTGACGAAACAACCCCGACATCCAAATTTGTAAACACCGGACAACAGTAGCCTCCATCTAAACGAGGAACCGAATATATTGGTTTTATGACTATTTTTCCCGTGGACTGTGAAACTGCACCTACTTTCCCGTCTTTTTGCACCCACAACAGATTTTTATCAGTAAATGCAACCGAATCATACACTTTAGACCTTTCCCATCGCTTATATACGTCTTGTTGCATTTCCAGACTTTTTGTCAACACCTCCCTACCTCTTTTATAATACCTAAACTTCGAATATGCATATCTGCTATTGTGAATGCCATCGTGAAACTTGTATTCAGCACCTTCATCCCAACCATCTTTGTTTAAATAAAGATATCTGTCGCTATATATTAAATTTAGGTACTCAAATTGAGGCACTTTATAAGACGTATCCCAATATATCCTATATGATTGAATAACATTGGGCGTGCTACGATTGTAAAAAATCTTTTTCCGTTCCGAAGGAATTGTTATCACTCCATCTTCATCATTATCTTTACTTAGAACTTTTGGTGTACGTCCGTAAACGTATTGATATGGATAATCAGAACCATCTTTGTAAACATAAACATAGTCTGCGTTGTATTTAAAAAACCAACCGTCAATTTTCCCGTCTTTATAATTTCCCAATTTTATTTCTCCATCAAAATCTCTTCTATGCCAATATGGTCCGTTCAACACACCGTTTTTATACGTTGCGACTTGCTCTATTTTTCCTTCCCAGTTATACCAGACACATTTTCCGTCACAAACATCCTTACCTGTTTCAAGATTTTCGGAAATAATATAGCCTTCCCATTGGATACCTTGTATCGAATCGTTCCTACTGTCATAATAATAATCACGGACAACTCCTTTGGGTTTTCCGTCATCATCATACGTTATTTTTCGTACATATCGTGCAACTTCTTTTTTGGTCGGTTTCCAATTCGCATCATAATAACGGGTATATTCCGTCTGTGCAGTTCCTACAAACGATAGCAACAAAAACACAATCGGCACTATGTAACGAAAGAGTTTCAAAATGAATGTTTTAGAGTTCAAAGATAGGAAAAATTTGAAGATTGTATAATTTTCTGTGTTGTGATGTCTCTCTCCGCTTCACTTCGCTCGACATGACGGTGCATTGGTGGGGGACAAAAGGAGAAAGCACGTCATTTCGAGCGAAGCGAGAAATCTCATTCTAAAATCCATAATTCATAGTTAAATCCCTATCTTTACCAAAACATTTCTTTGGGTAATTATGACTTCGAAACATTTCATTTTCTTCGTCTGCCTCCTTGCCAACCTTGCCGCATGGGCTTCGCCAAGCGACAGCGTGATTTTTCAGGTGGAGAATTGTTACGGCTATTATGGATATATAAAAACTAATGGTGAATATCTTATTGAACCACAATTCGATTACGCAAAACCATTCTCGGCAAACGGCCTTGCTGTGGTTAGAATCAAAGACAAATATGGTTATATTGACAAAACGGGAAAAAGAGTCTTTGAACCACAATTTGATTGGGCTGAAGATTTTCATTTCGAAAACGGACTGGCAGCCATCGAAATAAATGGCAAATATGGTTTTATAGACAAAACGGGGAAAATGGTCATCGAACCACAATATGTTAACCTCATGTCTGTACCGTTGCAAAAGTTTGATGGCATACACGTACTAAACAAGGACTGGAACTCCGACACAACGGTATTTGTTGATGAACGCACAGGAAAAATCACAACGATAACATCATTTACCGTGATGACATTTTTTTCGGAAGGTTTGACCGTAATTAGTCAAAAATTGAAATATGGTTATGCGGATTCAACAGGAACTATCGTAATAAAACCTAACTCAAAATATCAACACTTGGGTGATTTTTCAGAAGGTTTAGCTGCCGTTAGAATAAAACATAAATATGGGTATATAAACAAAAAAGGGAAACTTGTCATAAAACCTGATTATGATTGGGTTGGAAACTTTTCAAACGGAAGGGCTAAAGTCTTAGAAAATGACAAATACGGATATATAGACAAAACAGGAAAAATAGTGATACAACCACAATTTGACGATGCTATTGATTTTGCCGACAACGGTCTTGCATGGGTACGGATTGACAATAAATATGGAGCTATCAACACGATTGAGGACATGGTCATTGAACCTCAATTCGATGAAATAACTAATTTTACAAAAAATAATCTTGCTTGTGCAAAAATTGACGGCAAATGGGGAATCATAGATCGAACAGGAAACTGGGTATTGAAACCTCAAATTTTGTCCCTTCCCACTATTGTGGGGAACTACATTATTGTCGAAGATAGCATGTTTTATTATGGCATAATGGACTTGACGGGGAAATACGTGCTTGAGCCGACCAACAAATATAAGATATACCCACCCTTAAGGGAATATTTCGAAACGGACATTGACTACTGAGTTACGGCGTTAGCACTCTTTCAACGTTTTGAAACCGTCGGCTTCGTGGTTGCCTTGCCCGCAACCGAGCAGAACAGAAAGAGAATCGGCACTATGGAACGACAAAGTTTCAAAATCAAAAATGTTTAGAGTTCAAAGATTGAAATTTTTCTGAATAATTCCTACATCTATATTACAATTGTTATCTGTCATTGTGGCCATAACTCTCAATTATTTTATTTACACTAATTAATATCGTATCCAAGAATGTATCCTTTTCTATCTTTTCCTCCTCACCCCATGAATTCACGTGTCTATAATCTGCAAGACTGCATTTTCTTCGATAAATGTGTCCATTCTCCATAGTATAATATGTCTCATAATGCTCGTCAGCATCAGTTACCGTTACATCTGTATAACTGCCATTAACAGTAATCTGAGCCTTTACCGCTTTATCAAAATAAAACAAATCAATGGTTAAACTTTCCCCACGCGTTATAACATACGCAATCCGAGTTTTCGCCCCCTGGTATATATCATATAATTCTCCAGTCTTCTCATCTATAAAGCCCCAGTGCTTACCATGAACAATCATTTTATCATAATCAATTGTCATATAGCGGTCTTTTCCTTCAATCTTATATTCCCATATTCCACACCGTTTCCCGTTTTTATATTTTCCACTTACAGAACCTTCTGCGCTTTTCGGAAAATCTTTTACGTATTTAGAGTTTACATTTGCTTTGCAAATAAAACTTGAATCTTCGCCAAACTTAAAATCATAATCAAAATAATCACCATAATAGTTTTTGCCTAAGTGAGACTTGTAATAGTCATAGGGAAAACCGCCTAACTTGTATAACATAAACACCTCAAAAACATCACGAAGATCAGCATATTGATAAAGCCCATTATCGAGTATGTCTTCCCAGTCTTTTCGTTGCAACAAATATTCCCATCCCGACATCTTATAAAAAGTTGCAGGAATCAAAAGACGTTTTAATTTTTTTAGTTTAACAATCTCTGACGGGATAATCTTATGCGCTTTAGAACGAACATATAGTACTTCAAGATTTTTACATTGACATACCGAAGTTAAATCTATAGGCAGATATTTCTGCCAACAATTATGAAAATCGTCGATTAGTATATATTTCAATTCACGAAATTTCTCAATGCCATTAAACCAGATTCCATTTGTAATAATAAGAGCATTGAGATTTGGAAATATTTCGGGAAGTCCCTCTAAAGAATCGCCATAATAAAATTCAACGCTTAAAACCTTTTGCTCTTTCAGTATTGACATATCCCACTCGTATTTTTGGAAATACTCTTTCGCCCCCAAGTGCTTCAACTCGATAAAATCAACAACCAATACTGAATCTGCATATTCAGGATCTATATCTTGATAATGTTTCAGATAATATGGGGCATAGGCGTAGCCTTGAAAAAAAGTCACCAATAACAAAAGATTTAACACTATGGTATGGAACCATTTCATCTCTGTATCATAAAATTCTTTTTAGAGTTCAAAGATAGAAAAATTACACGTTCTCAAAAAAATTTCCCCAGTCTTTCCAACTCACATAATTAACATTGTTGATTCTACATGTAAAATCGCCTAAATACAATACAGTACCGTCGCATTGCACGTCGGAACGCAAATCTATGTATTTTCTGACGTTTGCTGACAGCTTCTTCTCCGCATCGCTCGAACTCTTTATCTCAACGGCAAATGTATGTTTCCAGTCGGCAATAATGTCAACCTCAAATCCTTTGTTGTCACGGAAATAGGTCAAGTTTGCCTTTTTCGCCTTGTTCAATCTGGTCTTCAACAATTCCGAAACGGCAAATGTTTCAACAATGGCGCCCTTATTGAGATTTAAATTCAAATCGGCGATTGTTTCTATCCGCAACAAATGACACAACAAGCCAGTATCAACAAAATACAGTTTCGGAGTTTTTACAACCGCCTTCCCAAGATTGTTCGTGTCGGGTTCCAAAAAGTGAATTATATATGACGACTCCAAGATTGAAAGCCATTTTTTTACCGTCGGTGCCGAAATTCCCAGATTTTTTGAAATGCTATCCATCGAGACCATTTGTCCGCTATAAGTGGCACAAATCTGAATAAACCGTCTGAACAGGGAAAGATTGCTTGCGTTTATCAAATCCTTCACATCGTAGTCCAAATAGGTGTCGATATAACTTTCGAACCAATCTTCCTTGAAAAAATGTTTCTGCGTATCGTGCAACGGCGGATAAAATCCTTTGACAATCATGTCGTATGGTGTTTCAAACTGTTCTGCCGTAGTGTTCAGTTCCGCAATGGAAAGCGGCAACAGTTTAAGAAACGCCACACGTCCCGCCAAGGAATCTGTCATATTTTCCTTCAACTTAAACTGGCTGGAACCTGTGAGAATAAATGTCCCAGGAGCGGTATTCCTATTGTCAACATAGTATTTCACCGCATCAAAAATTTCGGGGACTTTCTGTGCCTCGTCTATAATCGCCCCGTCGGGAAACGACAACAAGAAATCCTTTGGGTTCGACGCCGCAAGTTCACGAAGACTTTTGTCATCGAACGTGAAATATTTCTTTTCGGGAAACGTCATCTTTGCCAACGTTGACTTTCCGCTTTGGCGAGGTCCAGTCAGCCCAACAACAGGAAATTGAGATGCAAGTCTCAACAAAGCTTCGCGTGCAGTTCTCTGTATCAACATATCAATTCGTTTTTTACCATTTTGATGCAAATATAGCAAAAATCTAAAGTTTTATATGGTGAAAATCTAAAGTTTTGTATAGTATAAATCTAAAGTTTTGTATTCTTTTGTGATGAGATGTCTCTCTCCGCTTCGCTCCGTTCGACATGACAGGGCAGGACAATCGCGACCTGTGTCACCATTTTTCATCGAAGAATCACCACTCTTTCAATGTGTTGAAACCATCGGCTTCGTAGTTGTATGAAATTCCTTGTCGTTCATCGGAGGAATCGAACCAATTCTGCTGTTTTGGAAGCCCCAATGCATAGATATTCTCATCTGTTTTGGGACGAGTGAACTGGTGGGGCAACCGTACATGCGTCACTCTTTCGTAGAATTCAGGTGTAACCCAACATTTGTCAACTTTAAGTCCCTCAAAATAATAACCAATTGCTTGTCTGTAAAAATTCTCATCAACCTCTATCACTGCACGACATTTCGTCCAATTTTTTTTTGCCTCCTCATATTGTTTGCGGGCATCTTCCTCTCTTTTATATACTTTCTCGTACTCCGACAACAAAACATAATTTCCACCTCTGTACTCACCATATTGTCTGTCAAAATATTTAACATATTTTCGTCCGACAGAATCAGTTTTCACAAATGACGAGTCATTTGTATTCCAAACATAATTGTATGTCCATTGAACGGAATCTTTTTCCACCATTTCATAATACCCCAACGGTGTGATTACTCCATTCGGCAATAGCTTACAACGTATTTTGCCCGTTACAGGTTTTATGTTGTTTTCATCGTACCATTGAATTCCTACAATTCTATTCACGGCATCCTGACTTCTAACGCGCAAGCATTTGTTTTCCACAGTGTCGTAGTACGTATAAAACAAATCAGTTATTGAATATAATGAATCTTCAGCACATTTTATTACTGCACAAGATTCGTATCCTATCTTGAGAATTTTGCTTGTGTCAACCTGCGCTGTTCCCGCAACCGAGCAGAACAAAAAAACAATCGGCACTATGTAACGGAAAAGTTTCAAAATCAAAATTGTTTGGAGTTCAAAGATAGAAAGATTTATCCTAACAATTCATTATCACACGTTTTTTTCACGCCGACAGCACACAAAAAGTGCATGTAGTGCATTTTCTATTTTGAAAATTTCTACCAACGCTTTACAACCAATGAGAACAATCTCGAAGTTTTTACAAAGTTCAAGTGCATGATTTTGTTTTTTTATGTACTTTTACAAAAAAGTTTAGGTCTGTTTGACGTTAAACAAAGTTTTTCATCAAAAATATTGTGTCATGAGAAAAAACATTTTCACAATTTTATTAGGATGTATCACAGCATACATTTTTTCAAGTTGTTCGTCAATGTACATTCCGAGCATGGTAAACACACCGCTTCTTTCGGAGCAGGGAGAAATTCAAGGTGAACTGTCGCTTACAACAAATGCGCTGCAATTAGGCGTTGATTATGCTTTCACCGACCATTTGGCAGCAATGGCACAGACAAATTTTTCGTACGGGAATTTCACCAACGCATACGATATCTACACCAGCAAGGAAGAGGATTCAACCGTACTCGACCTCACAAACTGGGGCAAATTCAACAATCGTCATTATGAACTTGGAGTCGGCTATTACAATATGTTCAACAAAGATCATTTTAAGATGGAAGCATTCGGCGGTTTCGGCTTTTGCCATGCCAACGACGAAAATGATTATCACACGAACGTTCTCGAAAAATACGATACAAAATATGCAATGGTCTTTGGTCAGTTGAACACAGGATTTTCATCGAAATTCTGCGATTTCGGTCTGGCTCTCCGTCTGGCACCTACATTCCACAAATTCAACTGGGAAACCATCGACGCTGCCGATCCGACAAACAATGCAGAGGGTGAAAGCAATTTTACAATGTTCCACATCGAACCGCTGCTGTTCCTCCGTGCAGGTTACGACCATTTCAAAATCACGGCAAAAGCAGGTTGCTCATTCCCGTTTGAATCAAAATCGCTCCAAGACTTGAGCGACGAGATTCCAAACTCTATGTACACAAAATCAACACTAATGCACTTCTCTATTGGTGCTTGTCTCATCTTCAATACAAAAACAAAATAATTTACTTATAAAATATGGCAGAATTTCATTATCAACCTATGTTCCCTCTTGGTGAAGACAAGACGGAATATTATTTACTGACAAAGGATTACGTTTCGGTTAGCGAATTCGAAGGTCACAAAATCCTTAAAATCGAAAAAGAAGGTCTGACGGCTATGGCAAACGCCGCTTTCCGCGACGTATCGTTTTTGTTGCGTCGTTCTCACAACGAACAAGTGGCAAAAATCCTCTCTGACCCCGAGGCAAGCGACAACGACAAATATGTCGCCCTTACATTCCTTCGCAACGCCGACGTGGCTTCGAAAGGCAAACTGCCTTTGTGTCAGGATACGGGAACGGCTATCATCCACGGTGAAAAAGGTCAGCAAGTATGGACTGGATTCTGCGACGAGGAAGCTCTTTCGCTCGGCGTGTACAAAACTTACACGGAAGAAAACCTGCGTTACTCGCAAAACGCTCCTCTTTCAATGTACGAAGAAGTGAACACAAAATGTAACCTTCCCGCTCAAATCGACATTGAGGCAACCGAAGGTATGGAATACAAATTTTTGTGCGTGACCAAAGGTGGCGGTTCTGCCAACAAGACTTATCTGTATCAGGAAACCAAAGCCCGCATTCAAAATCCGGGAACATTGGTTCCGTTCCTTGTTGAAAAAATGAAGACGTTGGGAACGGCTGCTTGTCCGCCATACCACATTGCATTTGTAATTGGCGGTACTTCGGCAGAAAAGAACCTTTTGACGGTGAAATTGGCTTCGACTCACTACTACGACACGTTGCCAACCACAGGAAACGAATACGGACGTGCGTTCCGCGATGTTGAGTTGGAAAAACAAGTGCTGGAAGAAGCTCACAAAATCGGTCTTGGTGCTCAATTCGGCGGTAAATATATGGCTCACGACGTTCGCATTATCCGTCTGCCACGCCACGGAGCAAGCTGTCCAATCGGTTTGGGCGTAAGCTGTTCTGCCGACCGTAACATTAAATGTAAAATCAACGAACAAGGTATCTGGATTGAAAAAATGGACGACAATCCAGGTGAATTGATACCAAAAGAACTTCGTAACGCTGGCGAAGGCGACGTGGTAAAAATCAACTTGAACCAGCCAATGAAAGACATTCTGAAAGAATTGTCGAAATATCCTGTTTCAACGCGTTTGAGTTTGAACGGAACAATCATAGTTGGTCGCGATATTGCTCACGCTAAACTGAAAGCCCGCTTGGATGCCGGCGAAGATTTGCCACAATATATTAAAGACCACCCAATTTACTATGCCGGTCCAGCAAAAACACCTTCGGGAATGGCGTGCGGTTCAATGGGTCCGACAACTGCCGGCCGTATGGATCCGTATGTTGACGAATTCCAAGACCACGGCGGCAGCATGATTATGTTGGCAAAGGGTAACCGTAGTCAGGCAGTTACCGACGCCTGCAAGAAACACGGTGGATTCTATCTTGGTTCTATCGGTGGCCCTGCTGCAATTTTGGCACAAAACAACATTAAATCAATTGAATGTGTTGAATACCCTGAACTTGGAATGGAAGCAATCTGGAAAATCGAAGTGGAAGACTTCCCTGCCTTCATCTTGGTTGACGACAAGGGTAACGACTTCTTCAAGAAGTGGCAACACTAAAATTCTAAAACATAATAAATAGTGTAGAGACGCGCCATAGCACGTCTCTACTTTTTATAGTTTCTCATTTTTAAAAGCTATGGCAAAAATTGAATTAACGGACAAACAGTTTCAGAACCTTCTCCAACTTGCGTATATGGGAGAATGGATGTTGCAAGCATACGAACAAGCAGACAATGCCGGCGAAATTGACGAACTAATGCAAAAATTGTACGAAAGTGCCTACCGTCAAGGAAACGACGACATTGAATTCGACAAGAAAATGGGCGGATACGTCCCATGTCAGGAATTTGAAGACGACTGCGATGCTTCTGTGGAACACTACGACGAACAAACCTTTTGGGAAGAACTGATTCTCCGTATGGCTAACCGTGACCTCCAACAAAACGGTGGCGACAAACTACCGCCAAAGGAATTTGAGAAAAAACAGAACGAACTGATTCAAAAATACGAAAAAGAGTTCGGAAAGAACGGTATTAACAATCTGATACTCAAGAAATAGCATGAAAGGTCTCGTCCTTAAATCAACGGGGAACAACTACAAAGTCAAAACAGACGACGATACTATTTTTGACTGCCGAATTAAAGGGAAACTTCGTCTGAACGGAATTAGAAGCACAAATCCCATTGCAGTTGGCGATTACGTTTTTTTCGACCTCGAAAATGAATCTGCGGGAATCATCACCGATATCGCCGATCGAAAAAATTACATAATCCGTAAAGCGTCGAATCTTTCAAAAGAATCACAAATAATTGCGGCAAACATTGATATGGCATACATTGTGGTTACCATTCACTCGCCGCAGACGTTGCTACAGTTTGTCGATAGATTTTTGGTAACCGCCGAGGCATACGACATTCCATGTACGATTCTCATCAACAAATACGATTTATTTCAATCAGCCGAAGACCAGACCGTTATTAAAGAATGGAAAGAAATATATAAACTTGCCGGTTACGAAGTCCTTTGCATTTCAACCAAGACTGGTTACAACATCGACGAACTCAAAAAACGACTGGCAGGAAAAGTGTCGCTTTTGTCGGGAAATTCGGGCGTGGGCAAAACATCCATCATCAAGGAACTTACAAACAACAGCGAACTCAAAACAAGCGAAATATCAAAATCATTCCACAAAGGTCAGCACACCACCACGTTTGCCGAAATGTACGAAACGACAAACGGCGGCAACATAATTGACACGCCCGGAGTGAAAGCATTCGGCCTGCTCAATATGGAAAGCGAAGAAATCAGCCAATATTTTCCCGAGATTTTCAAATATTCGTCTGAGTGTCAGTATTATAACTGCACCCACTCTCACGAGCCAAAGTGCAATGTGATTAAGGCTGTGGAAGACGGGAAAATCGCAGTTTCGCGATACAAGAACTATTTGGCATTTATGGACGACAAAAACGTCAAACATCGCGAAGCACAATAAAAAAAGACGGTCGAAACCGTCTTTCACACTTTTATCGAATAAACAACAATTCCCTATACTTAGGAAGTGTCCACATTTCGTCATCGACAATCAGTTCCAGACTGTCGGCGTGGAAACGAATTTTTTCAAGAAATGGCAAAACCGTCTCTTGGTACGCAATCGCCTTTTGACGTTCGTTGGTAATTTTGTTTGCAACTTTTCGGGCATCAACCATTTGTTCCACAAAGTCTTTCATTGCAGAAATATGTTCCGACAACGCTTCTATCGTAGAATTATCGTGAGCCGACAAACGTTCCGCCTTCGAACGTTCGTAAACTTGCGTCATTTTATACACATTATCCAAAAGCATTGATTGATAACGTGTTGCAACAGGGATAATATGATTCATCACTAAATCGCCCAACACACGTGCCTCGATTTGAATCTTTTTAGTGAAGATTTCCCATTTTACTTCGTTTCGGGCCTCGAGTTCCTTGGCTGTGAAAACACCGCAATTTTCGAACATCTTAACCGATTCAGGACGAGTGTAGGCATCGTAAATCAACGGAACGCTCGATTCACAGTCCAATCCACGCGAAGCGGCCTCTTTTTTCCATTCATCACTGTAACCGTTTCCATCGAAACGAATTGGTTTAGACTCTTTTATGTATTTTTTCAAAACTGTGAAAATCGCTTCCTCCTTGCCCATTCCGTCGGCAATATGTGCGTCAACCTCAACCTTGAATTCTTTTAATTGAGCTGCAACAACCGTATTCAGAGCTATCATGGCAGACCCGCAGTTTGCCGACGAACCAACAGCACGGAATTCAAAACGATTTCCCGTAAAAGCAAACGGCGATGTTCTATTTCTATCCGTATTATCCAACAAAACTTCGGGAAGTTGCGAAACGCCAAGACTAAATTTCCGTTTTCCATCGACGGTGATAGCCTCTTCGGTAGTACTTTTTTCTATTTTGTCAAGAATATCGGACAACTGAGAGCCCAAGAAGACTGAAATAATAGCTGGAGGCGCCTCGTTAGCTCCAAGACGGTGAGAATTTTGCGCCGTCATGATAGAAGCCTTCAACAAAGCATCGTTTTTATAAACCGCCATCAGCGTATTTACTACAAATGTCACAAACTGCAAATTTTCCGTCGGCGTTTTTCCCGGTGTAAACAATCCCACGCCAGTATCAGTTCCCAACGACCAGTTATTATGTTTTCCCGAACCGTTTATCCCTGCGAACGGTTTTTCGTGCAACAGCACACGGAATCCATGTTTACGCGCAATACGTTTCATAATTGACATTATCAGCAAATTCTGGTCGTTTGCCAAATTTGTCTCCCCAAAAATCGGAGCAAGCTCGAACTGATTCGGAGCGACTTCGTTATGACGTGTTTTACACGGAATACCATACTTATATGCCTCATACTCAATCTCTTTCATACAAGCCTGAACACGTTCAGGAATTGCACCGAAATAATGGTCCTCCAATTGTTGGTTTTTTGCCGATTCGTGTCCGACCAAAGTTCTTCCTGTCAGTAACAAATCAGGACGAATTGCATACAAACCTTCATCAACCAAAAAGTATTCCTGTTCCCAACCGAGGTACGAAATCACTTTTTTCACATTTGCATCGAAATAGTGACAAACCTCAACCGCCGCATTATTGACAGCGTTCAAAGCCTTCAGCAGAGGAGCTTTATAGTCAAGAGCCTCGCCTGTATATGAGATAAAAACAGTTGGAATACAAAGCGTATCGTCAACGATAAATGCTGGCGACGACGGGTCCCAAGCCGAATAGCCGCGAGCTTCGAACGTATTCCGCAAGCCTCCACTCGGAAAACTCGATGCATCTGGCTCCTGTTGGGCAAGCAATTTTCCTGAAAATTCCTCTATCACACCTTCGCCCGGAGCACCATCATATTCAATAAATGAATCGTGCTTTTCGGCAGTTCCGTCGGTCAATGGCTGAAACCAGTGAGTATAGTGCGTTGCGCCCATTTCCATTGCCCACTGCTTCATTCCAGCTGCAACATGGTCGGCAATGTCGCGTTCCAATGTTGCTCCGTTATGTATTACGTCACTGATTTTCTTAACCGTCTCCTTCGACAAGTATTTTTCCATTTCCTTGCGGCCAAATACATATTTGCCGAAATACTCCGACGTTAATTCTTTTGGTGCTTCAACCTCTACGGCCTTTTTCCGAAAGGCGTCGCCAACAATCTGAAATCTCAAGTTTGACATATTCCTTGATTTTATTTTTCTAAATTAACATTCCCTTCATGCTTGCACGTCGCAAATATACAATATTCCTCAAACAAAACACTACAAATCTTCGTCGTCAGTGTCATCGTCGTCTACATCACCATCTTCGTCGTCATCGTCCAAATCGGCAGTGTAATCGTCTATCGGGAAAGCGTCTAATTCATCAATGTCAATTATGTCGTCTTCGCTCATCACATCGTGTACAATGTCGTTAATTTCATCATTCGTAAACGTCCGAACATTTGTTATAATCACATGTTCGTCAATAAAATCGCCAAACTCCTCTCCCACTTCAATGACAGGATCGACAACACTTTTGACCGACGCATTTATTGGAATAAGAATAGAAACTTTCACGTACTGATTTTCAAAAACAAGCGATTCTATCTCCGACTCCGACCGTTCCGCCGACGATTCGAATTCTTCACGGATGAGTTTTTCCTGAACATCGGTATAAGGTTCCTCGTTTCTATGAACTAAACAGACAAAATATCTCAATCGTGTTCCTTTACCACCGAGGCCTGTAGAAATTAGAATCTGATCCTCGTCAAGCAAAGAACTTTCCAACAGCATTTTACTTTCCCTATAAGCCATTGCAGCCCAAAGCTTTATCTCTCCTTCTGATTCTTCTTTGAATTTTTCAAGAATTCGAAATGCTTCAACATTGTCAAACGAAGCAAGACAAATCAGTTCGTCTCTTTTTTCCTCCAGACGTGCATCGGGATCGTACAAAATTGGAAGTTTTTCAAGGATTTCGTCAAACGAAAAAACATGTTTCTTCAACATTCCCGACCGCTTGAAATAATTCATCTGAATATCCAAGTCGATTTGTTCTTCGATGATGTTAAGTCCCTGAGGATTATCGCTATATATTTTCTGAATCTTATCTAATATGTTTTTTGGTAGTTCCATAAGTTAAATTATTGCTTGATAAATAATTCGTTGTATTCTTGAACGGACGGCGGAATCACCGAGCATAGTATTTTTTGCATCAGGAGTTTTGCGATTTACCCGATTCGACAAAAAAATGTACACGAGAGACTGTTCGGGGTCAACCCAGACCATTGTTCCCGTAAAACCCGTATGACCAAAGCTTTTCGGTGACGTGCAACGACATGTCGGGTCGATTTTTTTTGTATCGGGTTCGGGTTTGTCGAAACCAAATCCTTTTCTATTTCCCAAATCGCAATATGGACACGATGTAAACAATTCAACCGTACGAGGTTTTATATATTGCTCACCGCCATAATTTCCTTCATTCAAAAGCATTTGAAGCAATTTTGCCAAATCTTCGGCATTAGAAAATACGCCTGCATGACCGCTCACACCGCCCAACATTGCCGCTCCTCTATCGTGTACATAGCCCTGCAACAACTGACAGCGAAAGAATTCTTCAGTTTCCGTAGGAGCGATGTCTGTTTTCGAAAATCGTTCTAAAGGTTTGTAACCCAATCTTGTAGCACCAAGTTTTGAATAAAAGTTTTCCATGGTGTATTCATCAAGAGACTCGCCAGAAATTTGTTTTACAACGTCCGACAACAAATAAAAACCCAAATCGCTATACACAGTCTCCTTTTTTGGCAGCAAAGGCGATGAAACAATCAAGTTCATAACCGTGTCTCTATAGGCATTGTTCAAATAAACTCCCTCGCCCACTTCAATCTGATGTTCAAAATCACGCTTCGACGAAATGGCATTGTCGGCATATTGCATTTTCGAAGATATATACAGTCCCGATTCCATCATATATGGATATTCCGCCGAACGAGTCCGCGATTTCATTCCTTTTTCATAATAATTTTTAAACAAAGACTGTGTGAGTCCAACACCCGAGCGAAGTTGAGCCTGATGCGTCAATACATCTTTCAACAAAAGAGTGTCCTTATTTGTTTCCTTTAAATACGGGAGATAATCGCCCAAAGTTTTTTCCAAGGAAAAACGTCCTTCGTCATACAACTTCATCAACGAAACTGTCGTGGCAACGACCTTTGTAACCGAAGCCAAATCGTATATGGTATTGTCGGTGACAGTATCTTTATTTTCGTACGTATAGAATCCGAAAGGCTTATCGTAGACCACTACGCCATCTTTCGCGACCAATACTTCACAGCCGGGAAACGCGCCATAGTCAATAAATTGCTGAACAACGCTGTCAATTTTTTGTAGACAGTCTTCATTCATTCCAACTTCAATCGGTTCGCCACTACGCAGTCTGTTTATAGCAGCCGTGCTAATTCCGTCACCTTCAGAAAATCCACCGACAGAAACTGGCAGGTGACCGCTTGCAGGCAACGCGCCAAACAATACTTCTGGCGTTATTTCCTGAACAATTCTTTTAAAATCATACGAAACGACAATACTTTCTACATCGGGCAGAACAGTGGTAAAATAATCCAAAGCATACGGATTTGCATGCAGAACCATCACCACATTATTTTCTTTTGCAATACGACCAACAATGTCAACCATCGATTGCGTGATTCCATATTTCTTACTTGGATACGAACTTGTTCCCTGTACGTCAAGAATCACGACATCGTATGATTTTAACTCCTGTATAGTTTTTGGCAAAACCACCTCGAAAGTTTTATAATCATTCGTTGCAGGCACAACAAACTGTTTTACAGCAGTTTGCTTCTGTAATTTATTCACAAAATACGACGTTCCGTTTTTCAAAGAAACTACGGCAAATTTCTTTGTATCCAATTTTTTGAACGGCAGCTGCGATTGTGAATCTTTCACAACCGTTATTGAACGTTGAATCAACTTTCTGTTCAAATTCCGAGCTTCGGGAGTATTCAAGTCTTTATACAAATTTGCAATTTCAACATGATTCCGTTCGGGAACCTTCATCCACGACTTTGCAATCAAAACTCTACGACAATGTTCATCAACTTCCGCTTCCGTTATACGTCCGTCAACGATTGCCTGTTTTATTGCCGAAATTGCTTTGGGAACATCCAGCGTAAATTCCAGCACATCATTACCCGCCATAAGTGCACGAACCTCAACCTCGCCAGCCGGAAACGCATTCACGACAGCCTTCATATTCAGAGCATCGGTAAAAATCAAGCCTTGAAAATTCATTTCGTCACGCAATTTTTCCGTGACAATTTTCCGAGAAAGCGTTGAAGGCAGATTTTTAGTTTTTTCCATAGAAGGCACGTTCAAATGTGCGATCATTACGCCAGTCAAATCATTCTTTATCAATTGTTTAAAAGGATACAATTCAAACTTATCAATTTCATCTTTTGTTCCTTTTATCAGAGGCAAAGTGTAGTGAGAATCACTCGCCGTATTTCCATGTCCGGGGAAGTGTTTTGCCGTTGTTAAAATATAGTGCGACTGCATACCTTTCATGTACAACAGAGATTTTCGAGTGACATTTTCTTTTTCTTCACCAAACGAGCGAGTATTGATAACAGGATTTTGAGGATTATTATTTATGTCGACCACAGGAGCAAAATTGATATGAATGCCGATTCTCTCGCATTCGCGACCGACTTCCCTTCCCATTTCTTCTATCAAATATTCGTTCTTTTGGTCTATCGCCCCCAACTGCAACTGTCTCGGAAATGCAATCGTACTATCTAAACGCATTGCCAAGCCCCACTCGCCGTCAATTGCCACAGAAAGCGGAATTTTCGCCAACGACTGAAACGTATTTGTCATCTGTGCCTGTCGAATTGGGGAACCTTTAAAAAATATCACACCGCCGATATGACTTTCCGTAATCAATTTTTTTACAGCCTCTTCGTTATCCTGCTTCGGGTCGGAATATGCAGCTACCATGAACAACTGCCCAATTTTCTCGTCAAGCGTCATCGTATTGAGCACGGAATCAACCCATTGCATATCAGCACCAATAAACGGATACGACGCCTCTTTAGTATATTCAGAAGAATTGAGGAAACTGCAATTCAACATCACAATTCCCAAAATCAACATTGTATTTCTACACAATTTTTTCATTTATGTCTTTTATCTTCAATTATCCTTTTTACAAATATTCCATTAACTGTTTGTATAACAGAAACATAGAATCTATATCCTTTTTACAAATTTTTTCTTTGGGTGAATGCGGGAATTCCTGCGGAGCACCGACAAAACACCAATTTACGGCATACGGAATACTTTGCAGATTTCCACCATCGCTTCCTCCCGAAACCTCAACCTCGCGTTGAATCTCTATTTTTTCACGTCGTGCGACGTTCAGAATTTTTTCCACGTATGTTCTCCGAGGCAAATTAGAATCTTTTAGGGAAACAACACATCCTTTGCCATATTCTATTCCCTCGGTTATCCAGGTGATGTCGGCAATCAAGGCATTGTGAATATGATACTGTTTGTACAGATACCGCCAACAGAATTTCACATTTCCGCTTCGTGTTTCCTCCCCTGTCGTAAAAATAATCGCACCGCTCTTCAGTGTTCGAGCAAGTTGCAAAGCAACATATACACCAACTCTATCATCCAGAAATGGAGATACGATATAATCTTCGTCTTCGTTCCAATTTGGTTTATACGTCAACAACGTTCCCCGTTCCAATTCAACGTTCGATTCATAAACAATTTTTTCGTCATCGCCGTCTTTTTCGATTTTCAACGTGCAAGAGACCGCTTCACCATCTTGATAGCCAACCAAATCCGTACCATCATCACAGCGGGGCGAACCAACAGGAACCAATTGTTTGTCATATCCAACCATATATCCCACGCTGTCGATATGAGCAATCATAGCTGTCCGCGGAGTTCCCCACACCATCATCACACAGTCCTGAAAATCTTCGCCAAATATCAAATGAGGCTTGTGTCGCCACGAAAAGCTATTTTTTTCAATATACTCGACAAGAAATTTCGTCATTCTGCTTTCGTCGCTTGACGGAGCATGAACAGAACACAATGTTTTTAATAATTCGTACTCGCTATTCATTTTCAATAACTACTTTACAAATATTTTTCAACGCAGATATGCACTGCTGACTTTTTTCTAGTGAAACTCTACAACGGAACGAGCATGCTTCCGAAAAATCCTGAGAGATTATCTCAGCCTTGTTCCGTTTCAAAACATTCATAACCGCACTATTTTGTTCGTACGAAAACGATATGGAAAAACCGCACATATACTCTTTCTCGACAATTTCCGCATTTTGCAACGCACTTTTAGCCGCCTCCTTATATGCCTGCATCAAACCTCCAACTCCCAGTAAAACACCGCCAAAATAACGGACCACTATAATTGCAACATTTGTCACGCTAAACGCCTCAATTTGTCCCAGAATAGGTTTTCCTGCCGAATTGGTTGGTTCACCGTCATCCGAAGAACGACTCAATCCATCTATTTTATAAGCCCAACAATGATGTCGAGCCGAATGATGTTCTTTACGTAACTCGTTCAAATGCATTTTTGCCTCATCTTCCGATATGACAGGATAGGCAAAAGCCATGAACTTGCTACCTTTATCCTTAAACAAGCCCTCCGACGGATTCTTTATTGTCTTATACGTATATTCCTCCATTTCGCTTTTCAAAATTAGTAAAGAAATAACGGAGGGTAATGCCATAAAACCGCAAGTTTTCAACGTATTATACACAAAAAGGGCTGGTTCTTACGAATCAGCCCTTTTTTTATCGAAAAAAGATTGTATTAAATACGTTTTTCTTTAATACGAGCTTTCTTACCTGTCAATTCACGCAAGTAGAAGATACGTGCTCTTCTCACTCTACCTTTTTTATTGATTTCGATTTTGTCAATCATCGGAGAGTTTACAGGGATAATTCTTTCAACGCCGACATTTCCAGACATTTTACGAATCGTAAATGTTTCTACGGAACCTTCGTTTCTTCTTTGAAGAACAATTCCACGGAACTGTTGGATACGTTCCTTATCACCTTCTTTAATCTTATAATGTACTGTTATAGTGTCACCACTCTTAAATTCCGGCCATTCTCTCTTTGTAATAACCTCGTTCTTTACTTCGTCTAATAGATTCATCTCGTTTATAATTTTGGGTCGGCAAATATAATTATTTTTTTAGAAAACCCACACTTTTGAAAAAATCTTTTTTAGGAAGTTGATTTTTTCAACGATCATAGAATGGGGGCATACTTCAATTCTATTTTTATTTGTCATTTTCTAAAAAAAATTGCACAAATTTGAAACTAAACTAAAACTTCAGAACTTCCACCGAATCTGTCGTGAAAGAATGTTTGTAGGCTGTTGCATTTGTCATAAAATACACCGCCGTATTGGCATCTTCGGCATTGTACATACCTTTAAGTTCAGGATACGCATCGAGCATGGATGCCTTTGCGTCTACACGTTCATCTTCAACAAGCGTCGCTTCAACCCGCATCCAATCGGTTGTCCCATTAAACGCACAGATTTCAATTTTTGGGTTTTTCTGAATCTGACTTGCTATTCGTTTTTTGTGTCCAGTCTGAATATACAATTTCCCTTCAAAGATATTTATCGTACCGAATGGTCTCACACGGGGTTGGTCGCCATCTTCTGTAGCAATAAAATAATGACCACATGATTTGACAAAATCGCACACACTCTGCATATTCTGTTGATTTTCTGATTGATACTGTTCAGGAACGATAGATTTTTGTTCCGACGATGAAGAACAAGACATTGCAAACGACGCCATAATGCCAAGAATTAAAAATTTAACTTTCATACCTTAATATATAAATACAATTATAATTATCGAACAATCGGAATCATGGCAACATAATGACATGCCGTTCCTCCAAGAACAAAAAAGTGCCAAATCACGTGAAACCACGGTCTATCTTTCCGAGAATAAAAATATGTTCCTACGGAATACAACACTCCTTCGGCTAAAATAAATCCAATTTGTAGCGCTGACAATTTCTCGTAAACTGGTTTCGCGGCAAAAACCACAGACCAGCCCATTATTAAATATATGGCTAGCGACAATTTGGGAAATTTTCCAAGTGCAACAATTTTATAGATGATGCCTATCAACGCAACCGACCATATCACAATAAAGAACACGGTTCCGAGCGTTCCGCCGACCACAGCGAGCCACACAGGTGTATACGAAGCGGCAATCAGCACATAAATATTTGCATGGTCAAAATGACGGAATATTAATTTTGCCTTTGGTGATACAATCCAGTGGTACAAAAAAGATGCAAAATACAAGAAAAAAAATCCGAATGTGAATATTACCATTGAAATCCCCACATTGAATCCCTTGTCGAATCCATTTGAAATCACATACCAACCTGCGGGTATCGCCAATAACGCGCCAAACAAGTGAGACAAAGCATTTGCCTTCTCCACCGCCGTTCTTTGTAATGTTTGTTCTTCCATAAATCTTTGTTGCTTTTTATTTTTCAAGTGGCAAATCTAACAAAATATACACGACGTTGAATGCCAATCAAAAAAAAAATTGATGGCAAAATAGACTCTAATTTTACCAGGTTAATCTATGCCAATATATTTATGCGTCTGCAACGACAATCGCCAATGTGGATGGGCAAGTACATAACGTACTGTTTCGTCGGTATTTTTACACGAACACGGTTGCAGAAACAAATGAGGCGCAGAAATCTTTTCTAACCACGATTCCACCGACTTGCCGACATAAACGACCTTCAATTCATCGGCTTTGGTAAGAATGGTCTTTTCGACATCTTTAGGTGAAAGCGTTATCCAATCTATATTCTGAGGAATTTCACAAGTTCCATTTGTTTCTATTGCGACTTTTTTCCCTTGTTTGTGAAGCAAATCGACTAAATACTCCGATGTCTGTAAACTTGGTTCTCCGCCAGTTAGAACAACCCAATCGATAGGTGACGTAGAAACTTTTTCGGCAATCTGGTCGTCAGTCAGTTCTACATAATCTTGATGTTGAGTGTCGCAAAAACTGCACGATAAATTACAACCGGAAAAACGGACAAAAATGGCCGATCTTCCCGTATGAAACCCTTCTCCCTGAAGGCTGACGAATATTTCGTTTATTTTTCTAGCACTATTCTTCATATTCTGTCTTGTCGGGTATTCCTGCATATGCAAAAGCTTCTTTTCGTTCCTGACACGTGCCACATTTTCCACAATGAACACTGCCTCCCTTGTAACAACTCCACGTTTGCGAGTAATCCACTCCCATTTCTCCCCCACGGCGGACTATTTCACCTTTTGTGAGGTGAGTATAGGGTGTTTCCAAAGTGATTCCATCGTACGTCCCCGCCTCTATTGCCTTGCTCATTGCCAAAGCGAACTGCGGACGACAATCGGGATAAATCGCATGGTCACCGCTGTGGTTTGCCATCATCACGTGCTTCAGACCGTTTGTTTCGGCTAGTCCCGCAGCAATGGAAAGCATTATTCCATTACGGAACGGCACCACGGTCGATTTCATATTTTCATCATCGTATGAACCTTCGGGTATTGCCTCGGAGCCACTCAACAACGAACTTTTGAAATACTCTTTCATAAAAGCAAGTGGAATCGTAATATGATTGATACCCAGTTTTTTACAATGATATTTCGCGAACGGAATTTCCTTGTCATTATGATTGCTTCCATAATGAAAGGAAACTGCCAACGCAATTCTGTCTTTATATTCGTAGAGCAGCGTCGTGCTATCAACACCGCCAGAAAGGATGAGAATAGAATCTTTTTCCATGACTATTTCTGTGTGTTCATGTGCATCAACAACCGCTGGCGCTTTATTTCCTGATGATTTTCGTCGGCAAAATTCGCAAACGGATAAATTGAAATTCCGCCACGAGGCGAAAAAATTCCATATACTTCTATGTAACGAGGGTGCATCAAGGCAATCAAATCCTTCATTATTATATTGATGCTGTCTTCGTGAAAATCGCCGTGATTTCGGAAACTGAACAAGTACAACTTGAGCGACTTGCTCTCCACCATCAACTCATTGGGAATGTAATTGATGACAATTTTGGCAAAATCGGGCTGGCCCGTCATCGGACACAGACACGTAAATTCGGGACAATTCAATGTCACCAAATAATCATCTTCGGGATGTTTGTTCACAAATGCCTCAAGGATTTCAGGCGAATAATCTTTTTGATAATCAGTCACTTTACTACCTAAGTGACTTATGCCTTTTAATTCTTCTGTCGTTCTACTCATATTGTTTTTAGTTTTATAGAGGAAAAACTGAAAGCTCTAATTCGAGGGCAAATATACAGTTTTACCGAGAATCAAAAAATTTACAACCAGTTTTTTGTACGATTTCCTCTACTTGACTCACATTTTTGTATTTTTGTAAGAAGATTGCTTTTTATGAAACACGGACTTGTACTCGAAGGTGGCGGAATGCGAGGACTTTTTACGGAAGGTTTTCTTAACGTGCTTATGGAGCACGGACTTGTATTCGACGGCATGATAGGCGTTTCGGCAGGTGCGTTGTTCGGCTGCGGATACAAAAGCCATCAGCCACAACGAGGACTAAAATGCAACATCCGCTTTATCGGCGACAAGGAATATATGAGTTTCCGCTCTCTTCTAAAAACAGGAAATCTATCTTCTCCTGAATATGCATACCACACCGTTCCGACCGAACTTGAGCCAATTGACACAGAAACATTCGAGAAAGACTTTATGGAATTTTATGTCGTCTGCACCGATATTGAAAAAGGCATTCCAGTATACAAAAAAATCACCAAATGCGATTACGAAGGACTTGAATGGATTCGTGCGACGGCTTCCATGCCATTAGTCTCAACGCCAATAGAATTAGACGGGAAAAAATTATTGGACGGCGGCATGACCGACAGCGTTCCTCTCAGATATTTTCAATCAATCGGCTACGAAAAAAACATTGTAATTCTTACGCAACCACATGGTTATAGAAAAAAAGCATCGCTGCTGAACAACATTTTCAGACTTACGAACCGCAAATACCCTAAAATTGCGGAAGTCATGATAAACCGTCACAACATGTATAATTCCGAGATGGAATACATTGAATCTGAAGCCAAAAAAGGTAATACTTTTGTGGTATACCCCGATGAAACACTCAACATTGGACGTATTGAGCAAAATGCCGAAAAAATGCGCCACGTCTACGAATTAGGGCGCCAGAAAGCCGAACAGCTACTTCCGCAAATAATCAAATTTTTAGAATAGGACGTAGAGATGAAGTGACACATCAAATCTCCATTGTTTCGAATTCGACAGCAAAACAAAAAAGGACTTCCGAAGAAGTCCTTTTTTCTCTCGAAGTAGGTTTTGATTACTTGTTAACTGCTTCAGAAAGAGCTTTTCCTGCTTTGAATTTAGCAGTTTTCTTAGCTGCAATCTTGATTTCTTTTCCAGTTTGAGGGTTACGACCTTTTCTTGCAGCTCTTTTACCTACGCTGAAAGTACCGAAACCAATCAACTGAACTGAGTTACCTTTTTTCAATGCACCTGAAACTGCTTTTACAAATGCATTAACTGCTTTTTCTGAATCAACTTTTGTCAAGCCAGAAACTTTTGCTACTTCTGCTACTAATTCTTGTTTGTTCATTTTACTTAAAATTTTATTATTACGTTTAACATCAGTTCAAATGTACAATTTTTTTTTGATTGTGCACAACAAATCCAATAAAATCAATGCTTTTTACAAAAAAAATGCACTTTTTTCAGAAAAAACTGCAAAATCTGCCAATTTTCCCACTCAAAAACAAAAAACGCACTTCATCTGTGACTGACAAAGTACGTTTTTTAGGAATTGTAACGGAATTTTTATTTTTTATCCGCCTGGTTGTATCCTAAAATATTGAACATATCCTCGGCGGTTTGTTCTTCGCGATAGACATAATCGACAAAATTACCTGTTTCGTCGCGGTCAATTACAATATATTTCGGAGACGGAATCAGACAGTGCTTAATTCCTCCATAGCCACTTATTGAATCCTGATATGCTCCAGTATGGAAAAATCCAATGTACAACGGTTCTTTTTCCTTGCTCGAATACGACGGCAACATAACTTCCTGATTCAAATCCTCGGAATTGTAATAATCAGAATGGTCGCAACTGATACCGCCTATGTTCACACGTTGGTATTCGTTTTTCCATTTGTTAATAGGCAACAAAATAAATTTTTCATGAATACTCCACGCATCGGGAATAGTATTCATAAGACTATTGTTTATAATGTACCAACATTCAGTATCGTTCTGTTGTTTCTGCTCAAGAACCTGGAAGATTATCGCGCCGCTCTCTCCCACCGTATATTTCCCGAATTCAGTGTAAATATTCGGTTCCTCGATTTTTTCTTTAGCGCACGATTCCTTTATATTCTTGATAATTTCGCCAATAATGTAATCGTAATCATATTCAAATCCCAAATGATTCCGAATCGGCAAACCACCACCCAAGTCAAGACAATCAAGGCTATCACATTGTTTTTTCAACTCAATATACACCTTCAACGCTTTTTGGAACTCGCCCCAATAATACAAACTGTCCTTTATGCCCGAATCAACAAAGAAGTGAAGCATTTTCAACTCCAAGTTCTTTTTCGTTTTGAGACGTTTGTAAAAGTGGATTATCTCATTCGGACGTATTCCCAAACGCGATGTATAATATGCCGACTGCGATTCCTCGTTGATTGCCATGCGAATGCCAACTTTCAATTTTTTACGTCCCATGACTTTTTCAAGACGGTCGAGTTCCTCGGTGCTGTCGAGAATTGTTATGGTATTGTGAAAACCCAAATCACGCAGCAAAATAATTTTCCGGAGATATTCGTCGGTTTTGTAACCATTGTGAACCACCGTCAAATGTTTGTCAACTTTCTTCGCCTGGTACAATTTGATAATCAAATCTATATCGAACGATGACGATGTTTCCAAATTAACATTATGCTTTAATGCCTCGTTTATCACATGATAAAAGTGATTACACTTGGTGCAATAGCAATATTCATACGAACCTTTGTAGTTGTAGTACTTTATTGCTTTGTTAAACAAATTTCGGGCTTTACGAATCTGTTCGCCAATCTTCGGAAGATAAATAAACCGAAACGGCGTACCGTATTTATCAATTAAATATTTGAGAGAAACTCCTTGAAAGGTCAAATATCCGTCGCGGAGGTCAAATCCCTCCTGAGGGAAATAGAAACTTTGTTCTATCAAATCAAAATACGTATTCTTCATCGTTTTCTGTCAAGCATAAATTGAAATGTTTTTTGCAAATAAAATAAAAATATTGGCTATTGATACTTTTTTTGCATCATTTTATGGTCAAAATATTATTTTACGACAATTTGCTTACGTATCACGGTGTCGGAAACTGTCGTTTCTACCACATACAAACCTTTCCTCAAGCCTTGTACATAGTAGTCGAATTCGTATCCTACGCTTGATTCGTCGCACACAACTGTTCCGTTCAACGAAATAATCCGAATGCGTTCAATTTGTTCTTCCATTGCGACGTGCAAAACCGTCGATACAGGATTTGGATAGATTGAAATAGAATGTTCCACCAAGTCTATTGCAGTCTCCTCTTTCTCTATGTAACGGAACACAGCCTCTATCGTACACGATTCGTTGATTACATAATATAATGTAGTAAGATTTGACAATTGCTTTGAATCTTTTGTCCAACCAACGAACTCATATCCTGCCGCAGGCGTTGCAATCAACATGATTTCATCGCCCTCGGTATACGTTCCCGCACCGATGACAGAGCCAAATGTTTCATCATTTATATTTACCTCAACAGTAATTTCTTTCGGTTTAGGAAGAAAACTTGCGTAAATATTCATATCGTCCGATGCCACAAACGACAATCGCGTTTCTGTACTAATAATTTCTCCATTGGAAATCCAGCCTTTGAACAAATATCCTTCCGACGGGGTTGCTATTAACGTAACTGTCTCACCAGCTTCATATTGTCCGTTTCGCAAGCCCGAAACCGTTCCGCCTGTCTGTACAGATACCGTACAAAGTTTACCTTTCTCTTTCACTTCGACTGCCAAATGTCTGTCGGCACTTGCCACAAACGAATAAATCACATTTTCGGAAAGAACTTCACCCGTTGTGGCATCCTTCCATGCTACAAAATTGTAATTTTCGTCAACCGAAACGACCAATGTAACTTGTTCATTTTCATCGAAAACACCAGTAGAAAGTCCTTTTACACTACCTCCTTCAAATTCATCAACTTGAACCGAATAGATTTTCTTAAATTCTGCGAGAAGCGACAGTTTCTTAGCACATACAAATGTATATTCTGCCGAAGTGCTTATTTCCTCGCCATTTTCAGACCATCGCAAGAATCGATAACCTTCATTTGGAACAGCAGTTACCGTCACTTCATCGTCTTCTGTATATTTTCCACTTCCTTCAACCGTTCCAGCATCTTCGTTTGCCGAAACAACCTCTATTACATATTTACTATAGTATCTTTCAAAAACAGCCGTCAATTCCACATCGGCAGAAATGGTAAACGTGTACGATGGTTCTGCCGACAATTCATTCCCTTCGGAATCAATCCACGAGATAAATGAGTATTTTCCACGAGGCTCTGCCGTCACCGTCACAGCGGACTCCGCCTCATACAAACCAGCACCGAACACAACACCACCTTCTTCAACATTCAACGAAACCGTAAACCCTTCGAAATTTGCCTCGAAATGAGCAACCAAATTTCTATCTTCTAGTGCATTAAAAGTGATTGCGAGATCCGTTGAAATCACTTTGTCATTTTCAATCCAGTTTATAAAGTCGTAACCATTATTTGGTATGGCTTCAATAGTAATTTCCGTACCTTCGTAATACGTTCCCGAGCCAACGACCGTTCCCGCCGAAATCACATCAGCCACTGCATTTATAGTATATTTCTGTTTTTCTGCAAAATTAGCGACAAGAGTTACCGAAGAATCTGCAGTAAACGAGTAGGTCGGTTCTGCTGAAACTTCTTCGCCTTGTATCGTCCAGTTTACAAAATCAAAACCTTCGTTGGGAACTACAGAAGCGCCAACAAATGCACCACTTGGATACGTTCCAGCACCTATTATTTGAGCTGCTCCGTCAATATTCATCAGAACCGTAACAGTGTACACTTGTCCGAATACTGCTATAAATGTTCTATCGGCATCGGCCAAAAGTGTTACCGAAGTCAAAGATGAAAACAACGTATCGGCCTCGAACCAACCGACGAACGACGTATTTCCCTCTGCCATTGCGAACAACGTCACAGTCGAACCCATTGCATAGGCACCCGAACCTGTCGCCACGCAAGTTTCGTCAGACGACAACACCGTTATCTGCACAACCTTCTCAAAATTTGCGACTAGAGTTCTGTTTTCCGAAGCCATAAATTCATAAGACGACGATGTTGAAACAATTTCGCCATTTTCCGTCCAACTTACAAACTTGTATATATTTTCGTCATTCGATACGGCATAAAGCGTAACCGAGACTTCTTCAGCATTTTCGAGGGTATAAACTCCCGCCCCCGAAATTGCTCCGGCACCATCGATATTGACAGTAGCCGAAATAGAAACGGCTTTTGCAAAATTTGCAACAAGATTCACCGATTCGGAAACTACAAAAGTATACGTTGCATTTGTCGATACCACTTCGCCATCAACAGTCCAATTGATAAACGAATAGCCTTCGTCTGGGACAGCCGTGACACTTACACCGCTACCTTCCGCCAAAAGCCCGCCTTCGGTCGAAACAGTTCCGTGGCCATTTGCTTCTATAGAAACTTGAAACTGTTTTTTAAACACAGCCGTCAATTCGTGAGAAACGTCAAGAGGAAACGTATACGTCGGTTCAAGCGACAAAGCACTTCCGTTTTCGAACCAATATTGGAACACATATTCATCGGAATTTGAAGTTGCACTTACCGTAATGTCGGAGTTTTCAGAAAAATAATATTTTCCGTTTCCTGTCAATGTGGCGATTGATTCTTCCAATTCAGTAAAAGAAATTGTACAATATCTGCGGATTGTAATCTCCGACTGACTTGGTTCAGCGGTCATTGGATAGTTTGTAGAAACCACACGGACCTTATACTTCCCGTCCTTTACTGATGCCGGTATAATAGCCGAAACTGTACCACTCGTATTTGTCGTCACACGACCGATTTCGGTTGGATTGTCGAAACTGCCATTTGCATCGGAAAGTTGTGCAATAACCTGATTTGGTGCTGCATTCAAGTTACTTACGCTCATCGAACCCGTCAATGTAAACGGTACGTCGATTGCTATTGTTTCAGAAGCATCGGCCTCATATTCTGTCGTTGCTAATGTTCCTGTTGTTAGAGTCGGATTATAAATTAACACAATGTCATCGACAATCACCCAATCCTTTTCAGAACCACCACCAGCTTTTTTGTTTGTCGACATTGACACTAACAGATATTTCGGCGTTGTACACGTGCCTTTTGCCAAAAAAGGAACAGATGCACGAATCCATTGAAGATTGTCGCCCGAAGTTGTCGTGCGGGTATATTCAAAGTTCGCATCAGCAACCTGTTGAGAAGCATCACCATCCTTGCCACTATATAAAATAAAATTAGAATCACCATGAACTGCTGCATGGAATGCCGCATAACTACCATCGCTTTGCGCATAAAAGCAAAGCCACACCGTTATTGAATCAGGGACTACAGAAATCGGCATGTTGAATTCATCAGTACCTCTATCTGTGTACAAATGATTGTCGTCGCTCGTTGCAGACGTACTTCCGCAATACATTCGACCGTTAGTCAGCGAACCATTTGCGACAATTCCCAATGTAGAACTCGCCGTCAACCTTACAGAATAAGTTCCTTTCGAGCCAGGACGTTTGTCAGTACGCTTATCTATCTGAGTACTCATTGCCTTTAAACATAGCACACTACCTTTTGCCGACATAAAAGAATGCCAGCAATACGGTTCGTTTCCTGAGATATTTTCCGTACCAATTAATTTCTTATTACCTCCAGTATATTTTTTCCAATCACTTTCAAAGTCTCCATTCGGAAGCTGAGCTCCGTAATCTTTTGCTAAATTTTGTGCCGAAGCTATTCCCGCTATTAAAATACCAACAAAAAGATAAACATATTTTCTCATACGCAGTATTTTTCTAATTCACACTAATTCATCATTTTAATCATTGCAAAAATACAAAAAGATTTTTGTTTCTCTCTTTTTTTCACCCCAGAATAGGTACACTAATCTCTTGCCGAAATATTTTGTACCTTTTTTTGACAATAATTATCCCATTTCACGAACAAATTCGCCAAAATCGTACCCGATATTGAATGCCACACGCACGAAACAGCCGAAACCATTGCCGCCTCGGGCAACGCAGCGAAATGTTTTGTAGCCAAATTAGTCGCCAAACCTGCATTCTGCATACCGACTTCTATCGCTATCGTTCTGTTTTTCGCCGTACCCATCTTGAGCAAGCGTCCAACAAGGAATCCGCAGACATATCCAAGTGCATTGTGACAAAATATTGCAATAAAAATTATCACACCCGATGTAAAGAATTTACTTCCATTTACGGCGACCACTCCACCTACAATACACGCGAGTCCAATAACCGACACGCCCGGCATGATTTTTCTAATGTCGCCAAACGATTCTTTTTTTCCGAAAAAGTAATTCAATAAAAAACCGACTGTCACAGGCATTAACGTAACCAGCAATATCGACTTGAACATTCCCCATCCGTCAACATCGATTGATTCGCCAGCGAGAGCAAGTACAAGCAATGGTGTAATTATCGGCGAACATAAAGTGGTGACTGTTGTCATTCCTACCGAAAACGCAACGTCGCCACGACACAAAAAAGACATGATATTCGACGAAACGCCGCCAGGACAACAACCCACTAAAATCAAGCCCACGCCAATAGCTGGGTCAAGACCGAAAACTTTTGTCAGCGTGAACGCAATCGTCGGCATGAGCGTGTACTGCGCCAAAGCACCAATCAATATATCCAACGGTCTCGCAATCAGAATCTTAAAATCTTCCACCGTCAATGTCATTCCCATCGACAGCATGATAATCCCCAACGTAAGTGCCTGAACATCACCCTTAACCCACACAAAAAGATTCGGAACATAAAATGTTACTATCGAAATCAGAATAATGAACAACGATGCATGATTCGATAATAATTGACTAATACGCTGTAATGTCTTCATACGGAACTTCTTTTAATTTATTTTCTAACGGTAATTTATTATAATAATACCGCAACACAACCATCGCTACAACTGTCGCCAAGAAATCGGCAACGGGCATTGAGCACCAGATTCCCGTCAATCCATATTTTTGAGGTAAAACAAGCAACAACGGCATTAAAAACACAATTTGCCGCGACAGAGATAAAAATATAGAAATCCTTGGCATTCCGATTGATTGGAAGAAATTTGACACAACCACCTGAAATCCAATAAACGAGAACATAATTGTATACAAGCGCATTCCCGACACAATCAGACTGCTCAACACTTCGTCTGTCGTGAAACAACGTGCTATTAAACGTGGCATGAACGTCATACACAAAAAACCGATAAACGTAATGAACGTGCCGACAAGAATTGTCATCCACAAAGTCCTCATCACTCTATTCAAATTGCCTGCGCCAAAATTGTAGCCGACAATCGGCTGCATGCCCTGCGACAAGCCTAAAACCACAACCGTGACAAAATTAACGACAGTATTTATCACCCCATACGCTCCTATCGCATAATCACCACCGTAATCTTTTAATTGCCAATTGAATAGAGCGACCACGATACAAGAACATGCATGTAAAATAAATGGTGACATACCTATGGCAAGAATCCGTTCAACAATATTCCATTGCGGTCGAAATGCAAATAATTTGAAATGAAGATGCGAGTTTCTATTACAAAAATGTACCAACACGACAACCAGTCCGACAACCTGACCAATAACAGTAGCCCAAGCCGCACCAGCTATGCCAATGTGCATGTAATAAACCAATAAAACGACAAGAACAAGATTCACCGACATAGTGAGAAGCACCGTCCACATTGCTTTTGCAGGATACCCAGAAGCACGCATGATCGTATTCAAACTAAAAAACAATTGCGATAGTGGATTTCCTATAAAAATTATCCGCATAAACGTGCGGGCATACGGCAATGTTAATTCGCTTGCGCCGAACAACATCAATATTTCGTCCAAGAAAAGCAACCCAATCGCCGAAATCGCCATACCGATTAACACATTTAGCATCAATGCGTTTGCCAATGTTCGCAGAGCATCGTCGTGACGTTTCTCCCCCATTCGTATAGATGTTATAGAAGCAGCCCCCGACCCGACAAGCGTGCCAAAGGCCGTTGCCACGCTCATAAGCGGGAGAGTAACAGTCAAGCCAGAAATTGCCAATGGTCCAACAATTTGACCGATGAAAATTCGGTCTACAATATTATATACCGATGTTGCGACCGTAGCAATAATCGCCGGCATAGAATACTGCCATAGCAATTTAGCAAGATTCTTTTGTTCTAACTCCGTGTCTACCTTTGCGTTCCGCACTTATGAACAGACTTTCGATTCGGGCACAAAAATAAGAAAAAAACGATTGGTGTAATAATTAAAGCATGAATACACGGTTCAATTTGCCTTTTCTATTCGCAAAGTTACCGATGTAACACCGTACAAACTATCATTGAACGTTGCAGGTTCTATGGTGAATAAATTTTTCCCTTCTTGCATTCGATTTGAATATAAGATGGTGTTTTTCAGCAAAATAGAACCATCTGACTGTTTTTCTCCCTTATAATCCTTTTTTTCATATACGGGAAATGCGATGGGAATTGTTGCTGTTTCGCCTTTAGGCGACATATAGCCTAACAATATGGGCAACATCGTATATGGGAAATTAGGTAAATGTTTGATTTCAAGTACGACATTGTACAATTGAAAAGAATCCTTGGTGTTAACAAAATCAAAGACATACGGTTTCGACGCACACATAACAGAATCTTCCACGGAATACGTCTGTTCAAATGCGACATCACTGCTTTCACATGAAAACATAAATATCACACTTGCCAGTATTATTCCCCAAAGAAGTCTTTTCATGCTTTAAAACCAGCTTGAACCATCAAAACAATGTGTACACAATCTTTCTTTCGGCAGTCCTATTGCATCAACAAGTTCTTGTACAGTATTAAATCTCAACGACGACAAACCAAATCTATCTCTAATCTCGTCAACCATTTTCTTGTGCTTTTCCGAAGTGTCGTCGACATATTCTTCCAGATTTTTATCATCCCTTCCTTCGTATTTTTCTATGATTGAACGAGTTATCAATTCTGTATCTCTTTTTGACGCAGAAAAGTTCAAGAAACGACAAGAGTAAATAAGTGGCGGACAAGCGATACGCATGTGGACTTCTTTTGCTCCGCAATCATACATTTCGGCAACGTTGCCACGCAACTGCGTTCCGCGTACGATTGAATCGTCGCAAAATACAACTTTTTGACCATCAAGCATTTGACGGTTCGGAATCAATTTCATCTTTGCTACAAGATTTCTTGTTTCCTGATTTGCCGGCGTAAAGCTACGAGGCCATGTAGGTGTGTATTTTACAATACCACGTTTGTATGGAATACCTTTTTCAATTGCATAACCAATTGCATGTCCTATACCAGAATCAGGAATTCCGCACACAAAATCGGCATCGGTCGGGTCGTTTTGTGCCGCTTTTTGTCCAAGCGAACAACGAACTTTATCAACATTGATACCTTCATAATCCGAAGACGGGAAACCGTAGTAAACCCACATAAACGAGCAAACTTGCATCTTGTCGTTCGGCTTGCGGAGCACTTCGCAACCATCGGCAGTCATTTTCACAATCTCACCCGGTCCGACGAATTTGTCGATTCTAAATCCTAAATTATGAAAGGCCGTCGGTTCGCTCGAAACAGCATAAGAATTTTCTTTCTTAGCAATTGTCACAGGTGTTCTTCCAAGTTTGTCACGAGCGACGATAATGCCGTCCTCTGTCAAAATCAACATGGAACATGAGCCTTTTACCTTCTCATACACATTTTCGATACCAGCGACAAAATTATCTTTTTCGCAGATTAGCATTGCCACCACTTCGGTTGGATTGGTGTCGCCAGAACTTAACTCTGCAAAATGAAGATTTTTCGCCAACAATTCGCTTTCAAGTTCTTTCATATTGTCAAGACGAGCAACTGTAACCACTGCAAAACGTCCAAGATGAGAATTGATAGCAATAGGCTGAGCATCAGTATCGCTGATGACTCCAATGCCAGATTCTCCACTCAATTTCGGCAAACTTTCTTCGAATTTTGTACGGAAATACGTATTTTCAATATTATGAATTGTTCTACGAAAGCCCGTTTCCTTGTTAAACGTTGCCATACCAGCACGCTTTGTTCCAAGATGCGAATTGTAATCTGTTCCGTAAAATAAATCCGTTACGCAATTTTCCTTTGAAATAGTACCAAAAAAACCACCCATGTCCTGAAATTTTTCTGCTACGAAATTAGATGTTTTCGCTCACACTTGACAACATTACGACAATCAAGTTATTAACAGATAAGAACAATGCGATAAGAAAATCACGTAATATTTGTCTCCATCGACCAATGTTGCTATCCTACCCAAGATAAAAATCTCTTGTAAGTTCCTTATATTCTGTCGAATAAATATTTTTATTTTCCCGAACGTGGAGTGTTCTTGTTTGTAACGGTTGCCATTTTCGCGAAAAACTAAGAATGCTTCTGTTTGGTTTACAGTCACTTGTAAAAGGAAAGACGGAAATGTCTTGTGCGAGCATTATGGAATGCTGTAAGGCAGCGGAAATAAAGTTCTCCTTTTCTTGAAACGGCACAATTATCGCAACTTGACCCATTGGAGACAATATTTTTTCGACACACGAAAATAATATGTCGGGACTAAGATTTATGGTATGTCGCGCAAGTGTTTTACGTAAATCTTTGTTTGTGAGACCATTAGAAAAGAACGGCGGATTACAAATTATGCCGTCGAATTGAACATTTGTGGATGAAAAATCTTGTAAACTTTGTGTTTTTACAGTGATTCGTTCTTTCCAAGGACTATTGCGGACGTTTAACGTCGCATCGGCAAATGCTCCTTCATCAATGTCAATTGCAGTTATTGGGCAAGGATACTTTTGTGCCATCATCAAGGCGAGAATACCCGTTCCTGTTCCAATGTCGAGAATTGATTTTGGATGTTCGAATGTCGCCGAAGCACCAAGAATGACTGCATCTGTTCCTAATTTCAGGGCAGAATGTTCCTGACTGATGGAAAACTGCTGAAATCGAAATGAATTCATTAGAGGAAATCGTCGAAGTCGTTGCTATTGACGTCGCTTCTCTTTGGCGCAGGACTATTTCCATAGCATGGAGAGACCCAGTTTGCTGGTTTTTCGAAATCGCCGAATGTATAACCTAATTCTTTTTTGTGTTCAATACAGTCAGTGATGTAATATGCAAATACCGGCATAGCCATTCTCGCGCCTTGTCCGTGAGCGAAACTACGGAATCTGATGCTTCGTTCGTCTCCACCGACCCAAATACCCGTCACAAGTTCAGGTGTGAATCCCATGAACCAACCATCTGCATGGTCGTTGGTCGTACCTGTTTTACCAGCAAGTGGGACTTTTATTCCGTAGCGTGTACGTAACGAAATTGCCGTTCCGTATGCTTTTGCTTCTCTATCAACCATATTTACAACATTCTGAAGCAAGCCAACCATCTGGTAAGCGACTTCTTCGCTGATAGCCTCGTTTTGCACAGGAGAGAACGTAGCCAACACGTTTCCATACTTGTCTTCAATTTTTGTGACAAAAATTGGGTCGGTGTGAATACCCTTGTTCGGGAATGTGCTATATGCACCGACCATTTCGTGTAGCGTAAGGTCGGCAACACCAAGACAGATAGACGGAACAGGGTCTATGTGGCTATATAATCCCATTTCGTGAGCAAGAGCCACAACTGGTTCTGGTTTAAGCAACTGCATAAGTTTTGCCGAAATCCAGTTATTTGACGTCGCCAATCCCCATGCGAGTGAAACCATTTCTCCATTACGAGCCTTGTCGGAGTTGCTCGGTGTCCACATTTGATCGTTTATATAGAACGATGTCGGAACATTTGCGAACTGTTTGCACGGCGAGATTCCTTCCTGCATTGCAAGCGTGTACAAGAACGGTTTGAACGTAGAACCGACTTGTCGTTTTTGTTGCATAATGTGGTCATATTGGAAAAACTCATAGTCAATACCGCCGACAAAAGCCTTCACATGACCAGTCTTTGCTTCCATTGACATCATTCCGCACTGTAAGAAACTCTTCATCCATTTTATTGAGTCCAGAGGCGAAATAACAGTGTCGATAGCTCCGTTCCACGAGAATAAGGTAGTCGGAACAGGCTTGTTGAAAACTTCCATTACTTCGTCCCAACTCATGGATTTTCCACCCATTGTTTGATAGCGTTCGCATTGTTTGATAGATGCTTTTACACGCGCGTTGTATTCGTCCGTTGTAAGGTTTGATGCAAACGGAGCTTTAGGATTTTTCTTATTTTCGTTGAAAAATGCGGGTTGAACATTTTCCGACATGTGCTTTCTTACAGCATTCTCGGCATATTCCTGCATACGGGAATCCAAGGTCGTATAAATGCGTAGGCCATCACTATAAAGATTGTAATACACACCTGGCGATTTTTCGTTTTTATTGCACCAGCCATAGAGCGAACTTGTTTCCCATAGAATGGAATCGCGAGTATACATTTCTCCACTCCAATAATTTTTCCGTTCTGGTTTTTTGGCCGTCATCGTTGTACGAAGCCATTCTCTAAAATATGGAGCAATACCGTTTGTGTGGTCTATTATTTTAAATTTCAGCTCCAAAGGCAATTCTTTCAATGAATCGTATTCGGCTTTGCTCAGTTTATCGTAGCGAACCATTTGACTGAGAACCACATTACGACGAACTTTAACCGTATCGGGATTTCTTCTTGGATTAAACAACGCAGGATTTTTCAACTGACCAATCAACATTGCCGCTTCCTCTATTTTAAGTTGGCTTGGTTCTTTGCTGAAATAGACTTCCGAAGCCATTTTAATGCCGTTCGCATTATGAAGAAAATCAAATTTGTTAAGATAGAGCGTAATGATTTCTTCCTTTGTATAGGCTTTTTCCAACTTTATTGCAATTACCCATTCACGCAATTTACGAAGAACTATGTCTACAGTGTTGTCGAATTTCTCGCGCGGGAACAAAAGTTTTGCCAATTGCTGAGAAATGGTACTACCACCTCCAGAATTCTTATTTCCGCCTAAAACTGTCTTGAAAGCCACACGGAACAAGCCTCTGTAATCTACACCAGAATGATTCAAAAAGCGAGCGTCTTCTGTTGAAATAAGTGCATCAACCAAGTATGGAGGAAGGTCTTCGTATGCACACTCGATACGATTTTCTTTGAAAAACGTTCCCATTTGCACACCGTCGGCACTGATGATGTTTGTCGCCAACTTTGTCTGTGGGTTTTCGAGTTCCTCAATCGTCGGCATAAATCCTAATTTCCCGGCAGAAATGAGTGAAAATAGTATTATGGCAAAAAGCATTGGGACAAGAATGCAGCACCATAATATAATGTACCATTTTTTATGGGATTTTTCCCCGTTTGGTCTTTCTTGCATAATTCAAAAATTTGTACCAAAGTTATGGAATCTCTGTTTATTTTAAAAATTCTGAGTTCCTTTTTTTATAGAGTAATGAAATACATTTAGTTATGCGTCCTTAAAAAACTTATGTTCAAAAATAAGAAGATAAAACACACCTATTGTAATTGCACAGTCGGCAATATTGAATATTGGTTTAAAGAACGTGAATGGTTCCCCACTCCATATCGGAAACCATTCTGGGAATGTTCCCCGTAGGACAGGACAGTAAATCATATCGACAACGCGACCTTGAAGGAATGGCGCATAACCGCCTGATTCTGAAAACATTTCTGCAACTGTCCCGTATGTACTTTCGTTGAAAATCAATCCATAAAAAGCACTGTCGACGATGTTTCCCGCCGCTCCAGCCAATATTGCACTCATGCCGAGAATAACTCCGAGCGGAGCATCGCGTTTGACGAGTTTGTGTATGTAAACGCCTATGATTATTGATGCTACAAGTCGAAACATGGTAAGGGCAATTTTTCCCCATACGCCTCCAAAACTCATTCCAAAGGCGAATCCGGGATTTTCTACAAAATAGATGAAAATTCTGTCACCAATGACAGGTATCATTTCATCTAAATGCATAGTGGTTTTCACTAAAATCTTGGTTATCTGATCAATAACCAAGATTAGCACCACTAAAAAAATTGCCCAATGTTGTTTTTTCATAGCAACGGACTCTTTTTCTTTTCAGACTGTTTCGCGTCAATACTTAATGTTGCATGAGGAACGGCACGAAGTCTTTCTTTCGGAATTAGTTTTCCCGTTTCGCGACAAATACCATAAGTCTTGTTTTCAATACGAATAAGGGCTTCTTTCAAGTGTTTGATGAACTTTTCCTGACGTTCAGCCAATTTGCCTGTTTCCTCTTTCGACAGATTAGACGCACCTTCTTCGAACATTTTGAATGTAGGCGACGTGTCTTGAATGTCGTTTCCGTCAAGGTATTGGATAGATTTTTTCAATTGCTCATAATCGCGGTTTGCCTTTTCAAGCTTTTCCAAGATTATTTGTTTGAACTCTTCTAATTCTGCATCGGAGTATCTTACTGCAGGTTCATTTTGTCCGTTCTTTTCTGTGCTCATAATGATTTCGAATTACAGGGTTAAACTTTTTGAATTGTCATATATGTTTGAATATCAGCATCAATGTCGACTAACTTTTTGTCGTCGCAGTTAATCGCATCGACTAACTGAATATCATTACAAAGTGTTTCCGAAGCAATGTAGCTCTTGTGTTTTTCAATAGCCTGATTGATTGCGTCGTGTTTCTGGATTGTAAGAATGATTTTGTCGGTCACGTCGAAACCACTGTCTTTACGCAGATTTTGAATTCTGTTGACAAACTCGCGTGCGATTCCTTCAAATTTCAATTCTTCTGTCAACGTCGTATCCAAAGCAACTGTCAAATGACCTTCGTTTGCGACTTCCCAACCTGGAATATCCTTGGAAATGATTGTCACATCGTCGAGTGTCAAATCGATGGTTTGACCATTCACAACAATTGTTTTTGAACCAGTCTGTTCAAATTCATAAATCTCCTCGTTGCTGAATGCCGTGATTTGTGCAGCCACTTCCTTCATCGATTTTCCGCATTTCGGACCTAAGGCCTTGAAATTCGGCTTGATAGTTTTTACAAGTACTTGCGAAGCATCTTTCAGCAAATCAATCTCTTTGATATTTACTTCTGCCTTGATAATATTTTCAACAGCCTTGATGTTTTGTTCAAATTCATCGTTCAAGATAGGAATGATGATTCTTTGAAGCGGTTGTCTCACTTTTATTGCAACTTTTCTTCGCAGAGCAAGAATCATCGACGAAATATTTTGTGCAAGTTCCATTCTTGTTTCCAAAGTCGTGTCTATTTGCGACTCGTCGGCTTTTGGGAACGTAGCCAAGTGAACTGAACTGACGTTGAAGCGTTTCGTCACTTTGTTAAGGTCGCAGAATAACTGGTCGGCAAAGAACGGAGCAATTGGCGCCATGAGCATTGAGACCGTCTCCAAACAAGTATATAATGTCTGATAAGCAGAAATCTTGTCGGTGTTCTTTTCGCCTTTCCAGAAACGTTTTCTCGACAGACGGACGTACCAGTTGCTCAAATTGTCGATTACGAAATCTTGAATCATTCGGCCCGCCTTTGTCGGCTCAAAATTGTCGTATTGTTCTGTCACATTTTTAATCAATGTATTTAATAATGACAGAATCCAACGGTCAATTTCGGGACGTTGGTCGTTCGGAACAGGAGCTTCCTGCATTGCAAAATTGTCGAGATTTGCATAGAGCGAGAAGAACGAATACGTGTTGTACAACGTACCGAAAAATTTACGTTTGATTTCTTCAATTCCATCGGTATCGTATTTCAAATTGTCCCATGGAGACGAATTTGTAATCATATACCAACGAACTGGGTCGGCGCCTTGTTCTTCAATTTCCTTGAACGGGTCTATTGCGTTGCCAAGACGTTTCGACATTTTATTGCCGTTTTTATCGAGGACTAATCCATTGGAAATCACATTTTTGAAAGCGACACTGTCAAACAACATCGTTGCAATTGCATGAAGTGTGAAGAACCAACCACGTGTTTGGTCAACACCTTCGGCAATGAAATCCGCAGGAAACACAGTCTTGAACGTTTCTTTGTTTTCAAAAGGATAGTGAATTTGCGCGTACGGCATCGAACCAGAATCAAACCAAACATCGATAATATCCGTTTCGCGGTACATCTTCTGACCTTTCGGCGAAACAAGAATAATATTGTCAACGTATGGGCGGTGAATGTCGAATTTATTGTAGTTTTCCTTTGAAAAATCACCAACGACGAAATCTTTCAACGGATTTTCCTTCATAAATCCAGTCTTGATAGACAAATCAATTTCGTTTTTCAATTCTTCCAACGAGCCGATGCACTTTTCTTCGGTTTTGTCTTCTGTCATCCAAATTGGAAGCGGCGTTCCCCAGAAACGAGAACGAGAAAGGTTCCAATCGTTCAAGTTTTCCAGCCATTTGCCAAATCGTCCCGAACCCGTCGACGCTGGTTTCCAATTGATTGTGTTGTTCAGTTCCATCATCCGCTCCTTCAATTCAGGTGTTTTAATGAACCATGAGTCAAGTGGATAGTAGATGATTGGTTTGTCAGTTCTCCAGCAGTGCGGATAATTGTGGACGTGTTTTTCAACTTTGAATGTCTTGTTATCTTTTTTCAATTCAACGCACAAGTCAATGTCCAACGTCGCATCGTTTTCGGTAAGCGTGTCGTCAAACGCATTCTTGACATATCGTCCCGAATAGATTTTGTACAAGTCAACATTCACATTATTTGCAACAAATTCAGGCGACATGTTTTCTATCGGGAACATACGGCCTTGCTTGTCAACAAGCGGAGATTCCTTTCCGTTCTTATCGATAACCATACAGCCCGCAATTCCGTATTTTTTTGCCACGAAAGCATCGTCGGCACCGAATGTCGGAGCAATATGTACAATACCCGTACCGTCTTCGGTAGTTACGTAATCGCCAGAAATCACCTCGAACGATTTGCCGTCAATCTTAATCCACGGAAGTAATTGTTCGTATTTGATTCCGATGAGTTGTTTCCCGTTGAATTCATCAAGAATTTGATACGGAACAACTTTGTCGCCAACATTGTATGCGTTGAAATCGGCATCTTGCCCTTTCTCATTGAAATAAGCCGATAGTCTGTCTTTGGCAAGTATGACAGTCACAGGAATTCCCGTGTATGGATTAAATGTACGAACTTTCAAATAATTGATTTTTTCGCCGACGCACAAAGCGGTGTTCGACGAAAGTGTCCACGGCGTTGTCGTCCATGCGAGGAAATACAAATCTGTCGTAACGTCTTTGTAAAGCCATTCGCTCGCCTCGTTGCGGATTGCCTTGAATTGTCCGACACAAGTCGTATCTTTTACATCACGGTAACAGCCCGGCTGGTTCAACTCGTGCGAACTCAATCCCGTTCCTGCCGCTGGAGAATATGGCTGAATTGTGTAGCCTTTGTACAATAAACCTTTCTTGTACAATTCCTTGAGCAGATACCACAATGTTTCAATGTACTTGTTATCGTATGTGATATACGGATTCTTCATATCAACCCAGTACCCCATGCGTTGCGTAAGGTTTTCCCACTGGCTTGTGTATTTCATCACATTGCTGCGACACGCATTGTTGTATTCTTCAACACTGATTTTTGAGCCAATATCTTCTTTCGTGATGCCTAATTCTTTTTCAACACCGAGTTCCACAGGGAGTCCATGCGTATCCCAGCCAGCCTTACGGTGAACTTGGTAACCTTGCATGGTTTTATAACGGCACACAGAATCCTTAATGGTTCGCGCCATCACGTGGTGAATTCCTGGAAGACCGTTAGCCGAAGGAGGTCCTTCGAAAAACACAAATGATTTATGTCCTTCGCGTGTTGATACGCTTTTGGAAAATGTATCGTCGTCAAGCCATTTTTGCAAGACATCTTTTCCAACCTTTGAAAGGTTTAATTCAGAATATTCCTTAAACTTTTCCCCCATAATCGTAAAAACCAATTTTTATGGCGGCAAATATACTTTATTATTTTACTAATACTGCTTTGGAAGGTTTAAACTTATTAAAAGAATACAAATAAGTTGTTCATAAGTTTTTTCTCCGTCAAAATGTTTTCGTTCGTATAGTTTGTTTTGTACTTTTGCCTAAAATCGGCGTATGAAGAATTTTCATATAATACTTTTCATTGCTGGCGTTTTTTGCTTGTTGGCTTTGTTGTGTCTTGTGTTCCCGAAAAAGGGAATTGACTTGACACTGCATTTCCCTTCGCTTGAAGAAGTATTTGCCGTAAAATCGCATCAAGGAAATCTTGAGGAATCTCTTCGTGGAGTCGAAAGTGACTTTGTTGCAACTATGGACAGTATTTCCGACGATTTGGCAAATGCCGACTCGCTTGCTTTTGTCGATTCTCTCCGTTTCTACACTTCGTTTGACACGGCAAGCGTTGCCAGACTCAGTTTTCCCAATAACGATCCGCATTTGTTAGACAAAGTCTTTCAAGCTTTTGAAGAAAACACAAAAGGGACGCTGCACGTTCTTCACTATGGCGATTCGCAAATTGAGCTAGACAGAATTTCGGGATATATCCGTCAGGAATTACAAGAACGGTTCGGAGGAAACGGAACGGGACTTTTGCCTATCATGCCGTTGTTCCAAACTACGGCAGTCAGCCAAGTATTTTCCGACAGCCTACCACGCTATGTCGCCTCGGGAACATTGCGGCAAAAACTACCTCACAGCCGTTACGGCGTTTTGGCTCAAATGGCGGAACTGAACGGCTCGGTGACACTTACATATACTTCTCGAGATTGGTCGCAGGTGTTTGAAAGAACGAAAAAATTCTCACGAATCCGTCTGTTCCTCGGGAACAACAAGGCTGGCTTCAAAGCAACACTTTCGGCAAACGGGAAAGATTCCACGCTTGTGATTGAAGACGAAACATTTGGTCTGACGGAACTTTCGTGGTCGCTGAAAAGTTTCGTCAACTCTTGTACGTTGCGTTTGCAAGGGACTGCCGAATTGTATGCCGTATCGCTCGAAAGTTCTTCGGGCGTGGTTGTCGACAATATTCCATTACGAGGAAGTGCGGGAACGTTTTTCACAGGAATTTCGTCATCGCTGTTGAAAGAATCCATGTCGCGGCTAAAAGTTCCGCTAATCATAATGGAATTCGGCGGAAATGCAGTTCCGGCAATAACTTCGGAGCAGTCTGTTCAAAATTATAAGAAAGATTTTGCCCGTCAAATTCAATATTTACAACGAATTTATCCCGATGCAGTAATTTTGGTTATTGGTCCAGCCGACATGTCTACTAAGGTTGATGGCGAATTGCAGACTTATCCGTTTGTCGAAGAGGTTGTGAGAGCAATGAAAGAGGCGGCGGTCGAAAACGGTGCGGCGTTTTGGAATATGTTCGAAGTGATGGGAGGACGAAATTCTATGATTCAATGGGTTTCGCACCAACCAGCGTGGGCTGCGCCCGATTACATTCATTTTACTCCGCAAGGAGCAAAACGTATCGCCGAAATTTTCATGCACACCATCTGGCACTACTATGAATATTACGCATTCCTGCAACGAAACTCCCATTGGATGACTTCGCCAGAAGAAGAAGTTCCCGATTATACCGAAGAAGAATTACAAGAACTGAATTTTGAACCAGCTTCTGTTACCAATGAATAAATGTAATACTGTCATATTCGATTTGGACGGAACGCTCATGAACACGTTGCCCGATATTGCCGCAAGCGTCAATCATGCTTTGTCGACGTTGAATTTACCGCCTCGTTCCATGGATGAAATAAATGATTTTGTCGGAAATGGAATCAGGGTTTTGTTGGTTTTGTCTCTCAAAGCGGCTTTACACGAAATCAATCATTCAGAACTATTTGACGACGAACTACTTGCAAAAACATTGTCGGCTTTTCGCAGTCATTATTGCGTTCATTGTAAAGACAAATCCAAACCATATGACGGTATACTAAATCTATTGAAGGATTTGAAACAAGCAGGTTTTAAAACCGCAATTGTATCGAATAAACCTCATCGCGAAGTGCTTATTTTACACAAAGAGTTTTTCTCCGATTGCATTGACATTGCATTGGGCGAAAACGAATTGGCAGGTATCCGAAGAAAACCCGCACCCGACATGGTTCTAAAGGCTCTTGAACATCTTGGAGTGGAGAAAAATGAATGCGTCTACGTGGGCGATTCCGATGTTGACATTGCAACGGCACAAAACGCTGGTGTTGAATGTATTTCTGTGCTATGGGGATTCAGGAAACGAGAATTTCTACAAGCAAAGGGAGCGACACGATTCGCTCAGTCTCCGTCAGAAGTATTTTCAATTGTTTCTTCTTTGTAAGGCGTTTCTTCGCATTCTCTGACAACAGTATCGTAAAACGGCGTAAATTCAGGAATATCATAACGCCCAAACCCCATAAATCTTGTATTGTAATAAGCAGACGATGGAAATTTCGTTTCTATAATTCCGCCATGCGTGGCTGCATGAATAAAACGACAGGAATGTGTCGCAGTATCAACATCGACTACCATGCCCACATGCCCAACCGATTTTCGCCCATTTCTGCCCATGAAAAAAATCAAATCGCATTGTCGTGCACTGTCAATTTCTTCGAAACGAATTGGAGCGGCATGATATTGAGCTGTAGAACTTGAACTTAACGAAATACCAAATTTTGAAAAAATGAAAATCATAAAACCTGAACAGTCAAATGAATTCGGCCCTCTTGAACCATAATGATATGGTTTACCTAAATGAGTTTCTGCATAGCAGATAAGTTCGTCAATAAACGGAACGGAATAAACACCGACGGTATCGACAACGAAACATTTTTCGGGAATAGTGTCGATCTGGGTTGTATCGGCAGAAACAACAAGACTATCTTGTGCAATAACGAGGGAAGACGTGTCGGACTCTTGCGCCTGCAAGTTGAACATTGTCATGCAGAACAAGAACACGACCAATATCTTTCGTAAAACACTCATTTACAACATCTTTTGTAATTCAAACATTTCATCTCGAAGTTTAGCCGCTGTAACGAAATCCATTTCTTTTGCGGCGGCTTCCATATCTTTCTTGATCTTTTCAATCAATTTCTTGATGTTGTCCTTGCTCATATATTTTACAACCGGGTCGGCGGCAACATTCGCCTTAATTTCCTCTTCCTTACGTTTCAAAGAGTTGTCTATCGCTTTCACGATTTGTTTTGGCGTAATGTGATGTTCCGTATTGTATTTTATTTGTTTTTCGCGTCGGCGGTTGGTTTCGTCTATCGTTTTCTGCATGCTTTCGGTTATCTTGTCGGCATACATTATCACATGTCCGTTCACGTTGCGGGCGGCACGACCAGCTGTTTGGGTCAGAGAGCGCTCATTGCGGAGAAAGCCTTCCTTGTCGGCGTCGAGAATTGCCACAAGCGAAACTTCGGGCAAGTCCAATCCTTCTCGGAGCAAATTTACGCCAACTAACACGTCGAAACTGCCTGCACGCAAATTTTCCAAAATCTCCACACGTTCCAACGTGTCAACGTCGCTATGGATGTAAGCACTGCGAATGCCCAAACGAGTCAGATATTTTTGCAGTTCTTCCGCCATACGTTTGGTTAACGTCGTTACCAATACACGTTCATTGTGTTCCGCACGTTTGTTAATTTCTTCAATCAAATCATCAATTTGATTTTCAGTCGGACGAATTTCAATTTCGGGGTCAAGTAGGCCTGTCGGACGAATTACCTGATCAACGATTATCCCTTCGGACTTTTGCAGTTCAAAATCAGCAGGCGTAGCACTGACGTATATCACCTGATTACAGAGTGATTCAAATTCTTCAAAATTCAAAGGTCTGTTGTCCATTGCAGCAGGAAGACGGAAGCCATTGTCGACCAGGTTGACTTTTCGAGAGTGATCTCCGCCATACATTCCCCGTATCTGCGGCACAGTAACGTGACTTTCGTCAATCACCAACAAAAAATCTTTCGGCAAATAGTCGAAAAGACAATACGGACGGACACCTTCGGCACGTCCGTCGAAGTAGCGGGAATAATTTTCAATGCCAGAGCAATAGCCTATTTCCTTAATCATCTCCAAATCATACTCCACACGTTCCTTAAGCCGTTGTGCCTCCAATTTTTTGTCAATACTGATTAAGAAATCATATTGTTTCACAAGGTCGTCTTGAATGTCGCGAATTGCTTTTTCAAAGCCACCTTTGCTCGAAATGAATAGATTTGCAGGATAGATGACGGTTTCTTCCAACTCATCGATTGTTTTCCCCGTTTCGGGGTCTATGGTCGCCAAACGGTCAATTTCGTTGTCCCACATTTCAATGCGAATGCCGTAGTCGTGCGAAGCTTCAAACACATCAATCGTGTCGCCTTTCACGCGAAACGTTCCCCGTCGGAATTCCAACTCGTTGCGTGAATAGAGGTCATCGACCAATTCACGGAGAAGCACATCTTGTGCAATTTTCTGTCCCACGCGCAAACAAAGTGCCCGCTCCTCGAAGTTTGCAGGATTTCCCATACCGTAAATGCACGAAACAGAAGAAACGATGATGATGTCTTTCCGTCCCGAAAGCAGCGTACTTGTGGTACTCAGACGCATTTTCTCCAATTCGTCGTTTATAGACAAATCCTTTTCTATATAAGTATTTGTCTGCGGAATGTATGCTTCGGGCTGGTAATAATCGTAGTATGAAACGAAATATTCCACTGCATTGTTCGGAAAAAACTGTTTAAATTCCGAATACAACTGTGCGGCCAACGTTTTATTGTGACTTAGAATGAGCGTCGGCATCTGCACTTTTTCTATCACGTTTGCTATGGTGAATGTCTTTCCAGAGCCCGTCACGCCCAGCAACACTTGATGTTTTGTGCCGTCAAGAACACCTTCCGAAAGTTGGCGGATGGCTTCGGGCTGATCGCCCGTGGGTTTATATTTTGACGAAAGCGTGAATTGCATAACGGTTGCAATAATACGAAAAAAGAAGATTCAAAAAAACTCGAATCTTCGTGTTTTTACACCCACACGTCTTCGATGCAATTCTTTCTAAAAAAGAAAGTCCAACCATTTCTGATTGGACTTTACATAGAAAAGCGTTTATGCCCTTGGGTATATAGACAAATTATTTGATGATTTCTTTCATTGCCGTCATTTCAGCACGAAGGTCTTCACCAACGATTTCGATACCGTGGTAACGGATTTCTGCGTTTACGCGAACCAATTCCATATTGTCAACATGAGCGTCTTTGCCGTCGTTGTAGTTCTTACCGATTACGTCAGTGTCGATTTTGCTCATGAAATCCTTCAACAATGGACGACAAGCATTGTCGAACAAGTAGCAGCCGTATTCAGCAGTGTCGGAAATCACCTTGTTCATTTCGTACAATTTCTTGCGTGCGATTGTGTTGGCGATTAGAGGCACTTCGTGAAGTGATTCATAGTATGCCGATTCAGGTTTGATGCCCGATTCAGTCATTGATTCGAATGCCAATTCAACGCCGGCTTTCACCATAGCAACCATCAACGTGCCTTTGTCGAAATATTCTTGTTCTTTGATTTCGTCGTTTGAAATAGGAGTTTGCTCGAAAGCAGTTTCGCCAGTTGCTTTTCTCCAAGTCAACAATTTCACGTCGTTGTTAGCCCAGTCTTCCATCATTGTCTTTGAAAATTCGCCAGAAATGATGTCAGCCATGTGTTTGCGGTACAAAGGACGCATAATTTCCTTCATTTCCTCAGCAAGATAGAATGCTTTCAATTTTGCAGGATTTGAAAGGCGGTCCATCATATTGGTGATACCACCGATTTTAAGTGCTTCGGTGATTGTTTCCCAACCATATTGGATGAATTTTGCAGCCCAACCCGGGTTGATGCCTTTTTCAACCATTTTGTCGAAGCAAAGAAGTGAACCGGTTTGCAACATACCACAAAGAATAGTTTGCTCACCCATAAGGTCTGACTTCACTTCTGCAACGAACGATGATGAAAGAACGCCTGCACGGTCGCCGCCTATGGCAGAAACGTATGCCTTAGCGATTTCCATACCGTCACCGTTAGGATCGTTTTCGCGGTGAACAGCTATCAAGCAAGGAACACCGAAACCACGAACATATTCAGCACGAACTTCAGTTCCGGGACATTTAGGAGCAACCATGATTACCGTGATGTCTTTTCTAATTTGAGTACCTTCCTCAACGATGTTGAAACCGTGAGAGTATGAAAGACAAGCACCTTTCTTCATCAAAGGAAGCGCTTTTTTAAGAACTGGAGTATGTTGTTTGTCAGGAGTCAGGTTCAAAACTAAGTCGGCTGTAGGAATCAATTCCTCGAATGTGCCAACTTTGAAACCAGCTTCAGTAGCGTTTTTCCACGACTGACGTTTTTGGTCGATAGCTTCCTGACGCAATGCATACGAAACGTCCAAACCGCTGTCTCTCATATTCAAACCTTGGTTGAAACCTTGAGCGCCACAACCTAAAATCACAACTTTTTTACCTTTAAGATAGTTGCAACCGTTTACGAATTCCGAACGGTCCATAAAGTCGCATTTTCCAAGTTCTGCCAATTTAATGCGGAATGGAATTTCATTAAAATAATTAGCCATACAATTTTTATTTAGTTAAACATTTGTAATCGAATACTTTACGTTTTTTCGATTTTGCCATACAAAGCAACGGAATTTTTTGCAATTATTGAAGTGAAACGCTTACTTTTTTAATAAAAATCAAAATGCTGTTTCTGTAACGTAAGTTTTATTATATTTGACACGGAAAATTTTTGTGATATGAGAACGATAAAAATTTTATTGGCTTTGCTCTTTATCGCTGAGGTTTCATTCTCGCAAACTCAGGAAGATAAAATTAAATCCATGAGAATGGACGCGGAATATTATTTCTTCAACGGAAATTACGAAGAAGCTCTTAAACGATACAAGGAAGTTCTTCAATTGGTGCCAGACAACTGCAATGTGAATTATAAAATTGGTGTCTGCTACCAACGTTTGCCGTTCGAAGCAGGTCGTTCCATCAATTATTTGAAAAAAGCGGTGAAGGAAGTTACCGCAGACTACATCGAAGGCTCCGTTTCGGAAGACAAAGCTCCGATAGTTGCTTGGTATTATTTGGCTCGCGGTTATCATACAAATAAATTTTACGATGAAGGTACCGAGGCTTACCAGCAGTACATCGACCGTTTGTCGCCCAACGATTTGCAGGCTCGTAAACTTGCCATGCGCGAAATGATTTCGTGTCGCACGGCTGCGGAAATTATCCGTAAACCTGTTCCTGTAGAAATATATAATATCGGTAATGTGCTGAATACGGAATACAATGACTTCAATCCTTGTCCGACAAGCGATGCAAACGATTTGTTCTTCACCCGTTTGGAACAATTGCAAGTTGTATATAAAGACGGCTCGCTCGGTGCCGTCGAAACAAAATTGAGAATCTACACGACACATTTCCTTGGTGGCGAACATTGGTCGGCACCTGTTGACATTTCCGACGAATTGCGTACCTATGGACATTGCAGCGTTTTGAGTATCAACGACGAAGGTACATTTATGCTTTTGTGCCGCCATACCTCAAAGTCCGACATGAGCGATATTCAACGCGGTGGAATTTTGTATTACAGCACCCGCGAAAACACAAAATCGCCATGGATGCCAATGAAAAAATTCGGGAAAAACATCAATGTTCCAAAAGCATTGATTTCGCAAGCGGCAATTTCAAATGATGGAAAAACGTTGTACGTCGTTTCTAATCAAGAAGGCGGTTTCGGCGGCTACGACATTTGGAAAAGCGAACTTAAAAAGAGCGACGACAAAACCGAAGGATGGTCGAAATTACAAAACTTGGGGTCGACCATCAATACAGAATATAATGAATCGTCTCCATATTTGTTAAAAGATGGTAAAACATTGTATTTCACATCTATAGGACATTACAACATGGGCGGTTACGACGTATTCAAGTCTGTTTACGAAAACGGTGCATGGTCGGAGCCACAGAACTTGGGACACCCAATCAACACGCCTAACGACAACGAATTCTACAAACCAGCAAAAGACGGTCTCATCGGCTTTTATTCAGTTGCATTCAACGAAGGTTATTTCACTTTCGGAGGATACGATATTTTTGAAGTTGAATATGTTACAAATACTGCCGTGCCTGCAGTTTTGAAAGGAAAAATTTCGTTTGAAGATGGAAAAAGCGATTTCAGCAAAGCAAGAATACAGATTCGCAAAGCCGTTTCCAACGAAGTGCTTAAAGAAGTTCGCCCTGACGAAGAAGGTAATTATGAATGTAAAGTCGACGAAGGAAATTACACAGTTGAATTTGTTTGCCCATCATATTTGCGAGTTCAAAAATCCATTGTAGTTGAACATTCAACGGAAAAAAAGGAAATTGAACTCAATCAGATGTTGCAAACCGATGACTTTATTATAGATTTAGATTAACATGAATGTTAGAAAATTAACACCTGAGCAGGCATTGGACAAACTAATGTCGTACTGCTCAAAAATGGAAAGAAGCGAGTTTGACGTCCGTCAAAAAATGCTAATGTGGGGAATCACAGGCGATGCCGCTCAAAAAATCGTAGACAAGTTGAATAAAGACAAATTCCTTGACGGACAGCGATATATCTATTCTTTTATTCGTGGAAAATTCTACTACAACAAGTGGGGACGGGTAAAAATCCGCTACAACCTTACGCTCCGTGGCTTTAAGGAAAACGAGATTGACGAAGCATTTGACTCGTTTTTCTCAACGGTTGACTATGAACAAATGATTTTCGACCAACTGAAACGCAAAAACCAATCGTTGCACATAGGTGACGAATATCAGCGGAAATGCAAACTCATTCATTTCGGACAGACACGTGGCTACGAGACAGAAATTTCTCTTGCCTGCGTCGATAAAATTGTGGAAACCAAGAAGAAATAAGCATGGTCACTACAGAACAAATTAAAGATTTAGTGAATCGTCAGCAGACGTTAAGGAGGCATCTTTGACATAGACAATCGTTTGATTCGTCTTGAAGAAGAAGAACAGAAAACCCACGACCCCGCATTTTGGGACGATCCCAAGGCAGCTGAACAGCAAATGCGGAAAGTCAATTCTATAAAAAAATGGACCGAAGCCTACGCCGAAGTCGAAAAGGCTTCAGAAGATTTACAGGTACTTTGTGATTTTTTCAAAGAAGGCGAAGCGTCTGCTGAAGATATTGATAATCAATATAATGAACTTTTAAAATTGGTTGAGGCTCTGGAGTTTAAAAATATGCTCCAAAAGGAGGAAGACCAGTTTGGCGCAATTCTAAAAATCAATCCGGGTGCAGGAGGAACAGAAAGCCACGATTGGGCTTCGATGTTGCTCCGTATGTATATGCGCTGGGGCGAGGAAAACGGCTACAAGGTGAATACCATCGACATTCAAGATGGCGACATTGCTGGAATTAGTTCGGCTACGATTGAATTTGAAGGCGATTATGCGTATGGATATTTGAAAGGCGAAGCTGGCGTTCACCGTTTGGTGCGGATTTCTCCGTTCGACGCTGGGGCGCGCCGTCACACGTCGTTTGCCTCGGTCGATGTGGTTCCGATGATTGACGACACAATAGAAATTGTGATAAATCCAGCCGATTTGGAATGGGACACATACCGCTCAAGCGGTGCGGGCGGACAAAACGTAAACAAAGTGGAAACTGCCGTTCGTTTACGTCACAAACCAACAGGCATTGTAATTGAGAATATGGAAACCCGTTCGCAATTACAGAACAGGGAAAAAGCTCTCGCATTGCTGAAATCGCAGTTGTACCAAATGGAATTGCGGAAACGCGAAGAGGAACAAGCCGCCCGCAATGGCGAAAAGCTCAAAATTGAATGGGGCTCGCAGATTCGCAACTACGTGCTGCACCCATATAAATTGGTGAAAGACGTGCGTACAGGCTACGAAACGTCCAATACGCAGGCTGTCCTCGACGGCGACATCAACGCCTTTATCAAAGAATATCTGATGTGGGCGTCGAATCAAAAAAAATAACAATCCATTATTAGAGGGGAACAAATTGTTCTTTGCAATAAAAAAGGCTACCCAAACGGATAGCCTTTTTTTGTAAAATTTAAATCTCTATTAAACAAGCTTCAAATCTTTAAGTGCAGCAACGTTGCCTTTTACTGATTTTGCACTTGCAGCGAATTTTTCTTTTTCTTCCGCATTAAGGTCAAGTTCAACGATTTTTTCGATACCGTTCTTGCCAAGAATTACAGGAACACCAATGCAGAGGTCAGATTCTCCATATTCGCCTTCAAGAAGAACTGAACAAGGAATCATTTTCTTTTGGTCGTGAAGGATTGCTTCAACAACGTATGCGCCTGCCGCACCTGGAGCGTACCAAGCCGATGTTCCAAGCAAACCAGTCAATGTAGCACCGCCGACCATTGTAGATTTCACAACTTCTTCGATTTTTTCTGCAGAAAGGAAGTTTGAAACTGGCATGCCTTTATATGTAGCGAAACGAGCCATAGGAATCATAGTTGTGTCGCCGTGACCACCGATTACGAATCCTTCAACCTCACCAGCGTTGCAACCGATTGCCTGTGCCAAGAAATATTTGAAACGTGAACTGTCAAGAGCCCCACCCATACCGATTACTCTGTTCTTTGGCAAGCCAAGAGCTTTCAAAGTAAGGTATGTCATTGTGTCCATTGGGTTAGAAATACAAACGATGATTGTGTTTGGAGAATATTTCAAAATATTTTCTGCAACACCTTTTACAATGCCGGCATTTACGCCAAGAAGCTCTTCACGTGTCATTCCAGGTTTACGAGGAATACCAGAAGTGATGACAACCACATCGGAATTTGCAGTTTTCGAATAGTCGTTCGTACAACCGATGATGCGAGTGTCTATGCCCAAAAGTTGGACAGTCTGCATCATATCCATTGCTTTACCTTCCGAAACGCCTTCCTTGATGTCAAGCATTACCACTTCGTCTGCGATTTCTTTAAATGCAAGAACATTTGCGCATGTAGCACCAACATTTCCTGCTCCAACTACAGTTACTTTCATAATTAAAATTTATTTAAAATTATATCTTTAAAGTTTTATTGACATTCACAAAGATACATATTTTTTTTATATACGAGAAGAAGAACACGATATTTTCACCGTATATTTTTATCGATATACTTCAATGTCTTCCACCGACTTAAGGGCTATCTTCGAGGCAAATTGTTCTGCCTCCTTCTTTGATTTGCCTGTTGCCTCGGCAATTTTTTCATCATCGACAAAGAATTCAGCTCTAAATGAAGGTATTTTTCCATCTGGCGAGATTAGCTCCGTACTGAAATACCAACGTTTCTTTTCCTGTTGGCAACGCTGAATTATCAAACTTTTGTAGTTCGTGTCTTCCGAAGGTAAAGTTGAAAAGTCGGCAAATGGTTTTATGATTTTGTCAACGACAAAAATTCTTGTTTTTTTGTAACCTAAATCTTTATATATAGCGCCGATGAGCGCTTCCAAGCAATTTCCTATCGCATCGTTTTGTTTAAGATGGGGAATTCTTGCCGCAAGGTATTTTTGAAGACGGAGGTTATTCCCTATCTGGTTAAGATTTTTTCTGTTGACGATGAGTGCTCTCCGTTTGGTCAGCAAGCCCTCTTTCTCATCGGGAAATTGGGTGTAGAGATAGTCTGCCGTGATGCTGCCAAGAATGGAGTCACCTAAAAATTCCAATCGTTCGTTGCAACCGTTTCTTTTCGTATGCGGCGACGCGGAACGATGAACGAAGCACGTTTTATATATTGATAGATTTTTAGGACAAAATCCTATTGTTTTATAAAGATATAGGAAAAAATCCTTGTCTTCTTTGGCAATAAAGAATGTCTTTATGGTAAAGAGCAACTTATTCACTAAATTTCTTGAAAATTAACGTGCTGTTGTGACCTCCGAAGCCAAAGTTGTTGCTCATGACGTATGTTACATCTCTGTGCTGTGCTTTGTTAACAGTAAGATTTAGTTTCGGATCAATATTCGGGTCTAATTCCTTGAAATTGATTGTTGGAGGAATTGTACCTGTTTGAATGGCGAATATCGAAGCCAAGGCCTCTACAGCTCCGGCAGCTCCCAACATGTGTCCCGTCATCGATTTTGTAGAACTCATGTTTACTTTATATGCAGCTTCGCCGAACAATTTTTGTATAGAAGTCAGTTCAACCACATCGCCCATCGGGGTTGACGTTCCGTGAACGTTGATATAATCAATGTCCGACGGTTTGATACCAGCATCTTCCAAAGCATATTTCATGACGTTAATCGTGCCGATTCCTTCTGGATGAGGAGCAGTAAAGTGATATGCGTCGGAACTGAGACCGCAACCTGCAATTTCTGCATAGATTTTTGCACCGCGTTGGATTGCATGTTCTTTTTCTTCAAGAAGAAGAGCCACACCGCCTTCGGCTATTACAAATCCGTCTCGTGAACTGTCGAACGGTCTTGATGCCGTGTACATTTCTTCGTTGTTTTCCGAAAGTGCCTTCATTGCATTGAAACCGCCAATTCCACTTAGGTTTATTGGAGCTTCGGAACCTCCGGAAATCATCATTTCGGCTTTGCCGAGACGAATATAGTTAACAGCGTCGATTATTGCATGTGACGAAGACGAGCATGCCGAAGAAACGACATAGCTGATTCCTCGTAACCCGAAACGTATGGAAATAAGTCCGGCCGACATATTTGGCAAAAGTTTCGGAATTGTGTAGGGACTGAAATGAGGAGCGCCGCCGCCTGCTTCGTAGTATTCACGAATTTCGGGCTCGTATGAACCAATTCCACCGATTCCCGTACCCCAAATGACGCCGAATTTGTCTTTGTTGATGTTTTCAATATCAATGAATGAATCTTTTATACATTCCACAGATGCGGCAATGGCATACTGTTCGTATAAATCCATCTTGCGGATTTCTTTTTTATCTAAATATAAAGAAGGGTCGAAATCCTTGACCTCGCATGCAAAACGAGTTTTGCACATTTCAGCATTGAAACGAGTGATAGGTCCGCTACCACTCGTTCCAGCTGTTAAATTGTGGAAAATTTCTTCTAAGGAATTACCAATAGGGGTAAAACCACCGATACCAGTAACGACAACTCGCTTTAATTCCATAGACAATGAAATTTTCGTTAATTATTTCTGATTTTTTTCGATGAAGGCAATTGCATCACCTACAGTAGAAATAGTATCAGCTTGTTCGTCTGGAATAGAAATGCCGAATTCTTTTTCGAATTCCATAATTAATTCTACAGTATCCAAAGAATCAGCTCCTAAATCGTTAGTGAAATTAGCCTCGTTTGTTACTTCAGCTGCGTCGACACCTAATTTGTCTACGATAATAGCCTTTACTTTTGATTCAATTTCTGACATAGTCTTAAAAGTTTAGTTATTAATTCCGTTTTCGCCTGCAAATAAAGACCTTTTTTTTTATACAAAAAAGAAAAATGCAATAATCTTTTATATTGACGAAACTTTTTGCGTTGAAACTCAAATATTTATATTTTTGCGGCGTAAAAGTTATTAAGGTTTTATTAACAGTTTTTATGTCGAAAATTGCAATTTTTGCCTCAGGTTCAGGGACTAACGCAGAAAATTTGGTGAAAAATTTCGCCAATTCCGAGATACAGATAGTAAGAATTTATTGTAACAACCCTAAAGCCGGTGTTATTGACCGTGCAAAACGTCTGGCAGTGCCGTGTACGGTGTTCTCGAAAGAAGATTGGGACAGCGTAGTGTGCGACCAATTGCGTGCCGAAGGCGTGGAATACATAATTCTTGCGGGATTTTTGTTGTTGTTGCCGACTACTATTATAAAGGAATACAATAATAAAATTATAAACATTCACCCGTCGTTGTTGCCCAAATATGGAGGGAAAGGAATGTACGGCTCTCGTGTACACGAGGCTGTTATTGCCGCCAAAGAAAAAGAAAGCGGAATAACGATTCATCTGGTGAATGAAGAATACGACAAAGGCGAACCGCTGTTTCAGGCAAAATGCCCCGTTCTTCCGACCGATACGCCCGACATGCTGGCCGCACGCGTTCACGAATTGGAATACAAGTATTTTCCACAGGTTGTGGAACAATATATATGTAAATAACCAGATATTTTTTTATTGTAGGGACGTGGCACGCCGCGTCCCTACTGTATTCATTAATTACGTTCGAGAATTCGTTTATAAAAATGTAGGGCTGCCACAATGTGACAGCCCTATAAATTATTCTTGAATCTCAGCCCCGTTTATGTTGATTTTGCGTCCGTCAGGAAGAAGAATGTAAATTTCTCCATCCTTGAATACTTTCTGCGGTTTTGTAAGTTCTTCAACATTGTCGAGCGATGGGATGTTTGTGCTTGGTTGATACAAGGCTATAAGTGTTGTCTTTGACGTTATATTAGTCAATGGTTTTGACCAGCCTATAAACGAATATTTCGCACGTTTGGGATTTTCTGCTAAACCAACAGCATCGCCACCTTCGGGAACCTGCTCCGTTCCAAGTATTTTCCCGTCCCAATCCATGTACGTAACGGTATAAAATATCAATGGTTTTTCTTCGTATTGTGCTGTAACCGACATATCCGACGTAATATTTGTCAACGATTTGTCCCAACCAACAAACGTATATCCATCACGTTGTGGATTCGGAGATAAACCAACGGCGTCCCAGCTATCTTCCACTTGTTCTGTCCCAAGTTCCATACCGTCCCAATCCAAATAGGTTACTGTGTGATATGAACTATTTATCTCGTATTGTGCTGTAACAGAAATATCTTCAGTAACATTGGTTAATGGTTTGTCCCAACCTACAAATCTATATCCTTTACGTTTAGGAGCAGTAATTAAATTAGTCGCATCGTTACCATATCCAACCTTTTTAGTATCAAGTTTTGTTCCGTCCCAGTCATAATAGGTTACGATATGATTGCCAGTCACCGTAACATGAACCACAAAATCGGAGGTAATATTCATAAACCCATCCTGATAGAAGTAACTACATCCCTGTCGTTTTGGAAAATCTGCCTCTGCATCTTCACCATCCAAGACCTGCTCCGTAGCAAGTATTTGACCAATCTGATCAATGAAGGTTACAGTGTGATACGTGGTATTTACCTCATATTGTGCCGTTACCGAAATTTCTTCGGTAACATTGGTTAATGGTTTGTCCCAACCTACAAATCTGTATCCTTTACGTTTAGGAACAGTCATCAAATTAGTTGCATCGCCACCTTCACCAACCTTTCTGATACCAAGTTTTGTTCCGTCCCAATTGTAATATGTTACAACAATGGGTAAACCATATTGTGCCGTGAAAACGGTTGATTCGGTAATATTTGTTAAAGGTTTGTCCCAACCTATGAATAAATAGCCAGAACGAGAAAATTTATACCAAGAAGGAACTTCCCCTGTGGCAGTTCCTCCTTCTACCACATTTTCTCTCTTAATAAATGTTCCATCCCAATCCACATAAGTAACTCTATAATAAGGGACATGAATAAGTGTTATATCTTTCCAAACCGTTGCATCAGTATAATATTTTTCAAGGCAATCATTATTCGTCAAAGGGAAAGTTGAAGCACAATCTAGTAATAGAGCCCAAGAGCCTCCGGTTTCCTCTTCGTAATAAGGGGCATTTCTTACACAATCCCCTTCTGCAACCTGTTCTGTACGTATTAACGTACCGTCAAGTTCAAGATAAGTCACCGTGAAGTATTTTTTGTATTGCGCAGTAACTACTACATCTTCTGTAATATTCGTCAATGGCTTGTCCCATCCTACAAATTTATAACCATCTCTTTCCAGATTGGGGACATTTACGGCATCTTCATTCTCCCAAACTTGTTCCGAACCAAGCGGTGTACCATCCCAATCTATGTACGAAACAGTATAAAGTGGTGTGCTGTTGTTTCTATATTGGGCAATAACAATTACATCACATGTAACAGAGTCCAAAGACACTGGTTTTGCTTTTTCCAATAAATCTATTCCATCTACATAAATTTCGCTTATAAAAAATTCTCCTGATTCGGTATCAACATCCCACTGAATATTTATAACTTCCTTGTATAATTCTTCATCCATAAAATCAATCTCATCTCCCATACCCCAACCTGGACCTTTCAAGTCTTCCCATTTTACGGTAACTTTCGTAAAATATTCATGACTATCAACATGAATTCTATGGTAACTATTATCTGTTATACGTTCTGTTACAACACCCACCGTAATAGGACTGCCATAATGATAAAAGGAAAATCCTTCCGAGCCACTCAAATCAATAGTACCATAATCCAAAACATCTACAAAGCAACCAATTCCCGCATAATCTTTAACCTCTCGAAATTTTAAACCTTCAGAATACCCCGTATTATTAGCTCCACCTTCCAATTGATACAAACCATTTTCAAATTCCCCACTATTTCTCCATTTCCATCCAATGGTGCCAATGCCATCGTAAGAAAAAATTTGTGCGTCTCCTATATATGTATATAAATTATATCCTAAAGGTGTTGATTTTCGCAAAGGTCGCCATCCTTTGAACATATAACCTTCGCGCAGAGGTATATCACTTGCACCAACTGCACTTGAGCCAATTTTCACTTGCTCGGAAGCAAGTTCGGTTCCATCCCAATCCACGTATGTAATAGTGTTGGTCGGTCTATTATCTATTCCATCATCAGGCTGAAAGCCTATATACGCGGTAATCTTTTCATAGCCTCCACTAATCCCAAAATCTAACATTAGTGTAATATCAAAATAACCGCTACTACCGCTTCCCCAGCCAGGATTTATATGAAACATTCCACTTTCGTCAATTCCGTCGCATATAAATGCATGGCTTCCCCCTCCTCCATATGAAGGTTGTGCACTAAATAATATAGGTCTTTCTTCCAAAAGTTCATTCAGCAATAGTTCGTTCCATTCTTCTAACGAATATTCGTATTGAAAAGCTTCTTTTATATCGGGATCGTAGCCAAAATATTTAGGAATGTCTGTTGTAACAAAGGATAAAAGACTCCCGGACCCAGAAGGACTGTAGTCCATTTTTAATGCTGCTCCAAGCATAGCAAATAAATGTGCAACAGCATCGGCTTCAGTCGCTGTATACGAATTTTTCTTATAAGAAGTACGAATATCCTGCCAATTTATTTCTGTCCCTTTTTCAAATCCATCAACCAAAATTTTAAGACTGCCTGTTGTGTAAGAAGGTATTTCCTCTATCGTAGCAGAAGGATAATTATAGTACTTCATCACTTGTGCAATAGCTGTTGCAACGCAACCCGTAACACAATGTTGCCCATTAGAAGCAACAGGACATGCGTTATTGTATGGAGCACTCTGATTCCATTCTATATCACCCAACAATGGACCAATTGAATAGCCAGTAATTCTTGACGCTTTCAGCATTGAAGAAGACTTAGCATCGTCCAAAGTTTTAATTTTCTCGCCTTCTGCCAAGTTTTCCACTCTTTTGGAATAGTTCGCCAACAAAGACAAAACAGGTGCTGGCAAGTCGTCCGTAGATTGTAATGTTCCTTTTTTATCATACCCCAGCAACGCTGGCGTTCTGTCGTCGGACGAAACAATGGCATAACCGCCGTCACTGCCCACAAATACGTAGAACAAGGAACTTACATCGCCCTGCGGAAGCAAGGTTACCGTTGTGGTGCCAATTGCCTCGCGTGCAATTTGGCGGCAGGTTTCAAAACTTCGCTCGGCAGCAAATGAACTGCTGCAAACTAATACATACGCAATGAGTAAGGAAACTACTCTTTGGGCAAATTTGGGTAAATAAGAAATATGTGACATAGTTGATTTGTTATTCATTTTGTATAATTAAGTTGGTAAAAATAGGAAAATTTCTTTTTTTGCAATCCTACTGCGTAAAGAAAAAACAATAAAAATGCGTTCGCTCAATTTGTAATTGAGAATTGACAATGTATCACGATGTTCTCTGTGGTAGAGACGTAGCGCGCTACGTCTCTACTTTTATATTATTTCTTCGTATTATTCTGAAAATCAGCCATATAATGTGCACCAACGCTTTCTTTGCGTGCACGAGCAGCTTTTATGACTAAATAACCGACTTGAACAAGGTTACGTAATTCGCACAATTTGCGCGAAAGTTTTGTCTGCTGGTAGAGTTCCTCCGTTTCGGAATAAATCGTCCACAAACGATTAAAAGCACGTTTCAAACGAACTTGGCTCCGCACGATTCCCACATAGTTGCTCATTATTTGTTTCACTTCCTTCAAACTTTGGGTAATAAGCACCATTTCCTCGGGATGCGACGTTCCTTCGTCATTCCAGTCGGGAATGTCTTGCGGACAATCGTTTTCTTGTATTTCTTTCATTGCCGCCTTCGATGCAAAATCGGCATACGCAATTGCTTCCAGCAGACTGTTCGAGGCAAGTCGGTTTCCGCCGTGAAGCCCCGTACACGTTGTTTCGCCAGCCGCATACAAATATTTTATCGAGGTACGTCCTTCCAAGTCAACTTTTACGCCTCCGCAAAAATAATGCGCCGCAGGGGTTACAGGAATCATTTCTTTGGTGATGTCAATTCCTATGCTCAGACATTTGTTGTAAATATGTGGGAAATGTTCCTTGAGCGCTTCAGAATCCAAATGCGTACAGTCCAAATACACGTGATCCTCGCCGCTCTTCTTCATCTCGTTATCTATGGCTCGTGCCACTATGTCACGCGGAGCAAGGTTTCCACGTTCGTCATATTTGGTCATAAACGCAACGCCTTCTTTGTCGCGCAAGATTGCTCCAAATCCCCGCATTGCTTCGGTAATCAAGAAGTTAGGCGATTCACTCGGATTGTAGAGTGCCGTAGGATGGAATTGCACAAATTCCATGTTATCGACAATTCCTTTTGCCCGATACACCATGGCAAAACCGTCGCCAGTCGCCACAACAGGATTCGTCGTGGTCGAGAACAATTGTCCTGCACCGCCCGTAGCAAGCATAGTGGCTTTTGCCAAAATGGTCACGACTTTGTGTGTTTTTAAGTCAAGAGCATATGCACCATAACATTTAATTTCCGTCAGATGACGTTTAACGAGCATTCCCGAGTGGTGCTGAGTGATTAAATCAACGGCAAAATAATTCTCATAAATGGTAATATTTTTATGTCCGCGGACTTTTTCGCACAGCGCACGTTGCACTTCAAACCCTGTATTGTCTTGATGGTGGAGGATTCGGTGCATACTATGGCCACCTTCGCGGTGAAGGTCGAATGTTTTTTCGTTCTCCTCGTTTTTGTCGAACTGCGTGCCCCACGAAATCAAGTCGGTAATGGCGTGAGGAGCATATTCTATAACTTTTTCAACCGCTTTTCTGTCGCAAATGCCTGCACCGGCAATCAGCGTATCTTCGATATGTTTATCGAAACTATCTGATTTTGAAGTATTTAGCACCGCTGCTATTCCGCCTTGGGCATACGAAGTGTTTGTTTCGTCAAGTTTTGTTTTCGAGATGATTGTCACAGTCCCTGTTTCCGCCACTTTCAGGGCAAAACTCAGTCCTGCCAAACCTGAACCAATCACCAAATAATCTGTCGTAATTCTCATTTTTTATTTAAGAATAATATCCTTGCAAATATACTTTTTAAAATTAAGAATGAAAAATTAAGCGGTATTATTTGCAAGTACGCGACAAATCGTGTCCTTACCGTGCATTCAACAGTAGCCGAGCATTGTTCAACGCGGCTTCGGTGATTGTTTTTCCGCTCAACATTTTTGCAATCTCATTGACTCTTTGTTCCTCTGTCAGTTTTTCAATGCTCGAAGTTGTTGTTTCGGTTGTTTCCGTCTTGAATACTTTGAATTGATTCTGTGCTTTTACCGCAATCTGAGGCAAATGCGTTATTGTAATGATTTGCAAATCCTTAGACATATCAAGCATCATAGAACCCATTTGGTCTGCAATTTCGCCAGAAACACCTGTATCAATTTCGTCGAAAATAATTGTGTGAACCGATTTGTTTTTCGTCAGAATGTATTTGAGACACAGCATCACGCGCGATAATTCACCGCCCGAACTTATTTCGCCCAGCCACTGCGGAGCAATGTTTTTGTTTGCCGAAAATTTCATACGAATTTCGTCTTTCCCATTGCTTCGAAATTCATTTAACGGTATCATGTCTATTGCAAATTTCACATTCGGCATGCCTAATTTTTGCAGTAACGATACAATTTGCGGTTCCAATCGTTGAACCGCCTCTGCCCTACGCAAATGAATTTCATCGGCGATTTTCTGAACCACTAAAATCTGTTGGTCGTAATTTTTCTGTAGTTCCTCGCTCTGAAAATCAGCATTTTCAAGTGAATTGACAAGCGTCTGCAATTCGTCTCTCTTTGCAATAAGCTCATTTTCGTCAAGAGCAGAATATTTGTGCAACAAGGTATTGAGCAAATCAATTCGTTCGTCAATTGATTCCTTTTGCTGCGGGTCGAAATCTAAATTTGCATTGTTTTTAGAAATTTCGTCCGAAATGTCGGAAAGTTCAATGTATGACTGTGCAAGTCTTTCTGAAATCGCCTGAAATTGAGACGACAATTGCGCGTTTTTCTCAAAACTGTGTTGTATGGTTTTAAGTTGACTGAGCAGTGCGTTTTCACCCGAAAATGCTTCGTCAGCCTGGGCAAGCATGGTTTTGATTTCCTCGCTGTGTTCCATCAATGTGGACTCCTGTTCAAGGTCGGCAAGTTCACCTCCTTGCAGATTTGCTTTTACAAGTTCGTCAAGACGGTATTTGTAATATGCAAGGTCATCTTTCTTTTTTTGAATTTCGGAAAGAAAATCTTCCAACTCTTTTTTTCTCTTATTAAGTACATGCAATTCTTTTGCATATTCATTAAGCAAATCACTATTATTTGCCTCGGCATCAACAACTTGACATTGGAACGAAGATTCCTTGAGAAACAAATTTTGATGTTGAGAATGAATGTCAATCAAAACTGTGCCGAGTTCTTTAAGTGTTTGCAGACCGACAGGCGTATCGTTCACAAACGAGCGTGATTTGCCTTGCGGAGTAATTTCGCGTCTGATAATGGTTTCGTTATCGAAATCAATGTCGAGAGATTCGAAAAAAGCCGAAAGCGAATCATTTGGCAAAGAAAACGTCGCTTCGACAACACTTTTTTTGTCTTTGTCTTTCAGCACAGTCGTGTCGGCTCTTTTCCCTAAAAGAAGCGACAATGCACCCAAGATGATTGATTTCCCCGCCCCCGTCTCACCTGTGATAGTAGTCATTCCATCGGTGAACGAAATATCAAGATTGTCAATCAGCGCATAGTTCGAAATTGTTAATTTATGCAACATGGTAGGTTATTTTGTGGATGTTATTTTGTCGTAGTCGTTTACGTTGGCAGGATTGAGTTTCTTGGCAAGAGTGACAATCCTATTTTTCTCGTCGGCGTTGCCTTCGGAAAAGATTTGCACAATCTCGTCTTTCTTAGCGTAAAAGAAAGCTGTGAGCAGGTACGAACCCGGTTTTTGTCTGTAGACTTTTTCGAGTTCCGATATTGCGGTATAAATTTCTTTTCGTCCTTCATCGGGCTTGTCGTACATAATATCGAGACCAAGTCTGTGGTATCGATACAGCGCCGAATGGAACGGAGCGTAACTTGAGTTCAAAAGATTCTCGACGAACCAGTAACGTGTCTTGTCGTCACGCGAAGATGCACTCCAACCCGATTCGTCATTGGCTTGTGCCGCAGAGACCACATTTTGTGCTTTTTGGTAAAATTCGATTCCTCCGTTAGGACTAAATGTGTCGTAGTCTAAGCCAAGTACAATGTATGCGTAATAAGCGAGTATTGAAGAAAGATTCGAAACGAATGCATTTTCCGAAAATTCAATCGGCTCGTTTTCTTCGTATTGAAAGCTTATTTTGTCATCAACGTGATTCAGCAACGAAGTAGTGTACGTTGAATTGTAAACAGGACGCGATGAATTTATTTGTAAGGTTCCAGAGAAATTTTTTGACGACTGCGACGTGATACGCAACGTTAATTTCACCTCTATTTTCTCCTGTTCTTCGTACGAATGGTGTGTCCAAGCCTGCGAGTTCATAAAGTCTTCTATTGAAGAGCGAAGCGTGTTGAACATATCTTTGTCGGCATTTGCAATATCATTATATTGTATATTCACACGACAGCGAAGTTCTTGTGCTTCAGCTTGAAACGCAAGCAAAACAATAGAAAATACTATGAACAAAAATCTTTTCATTTTTCGTTTACCATTGATGCAAAGATAGAAATAATATCCGAAGCAACCTCTTTTTTACTTTTAAGTGCAAAATTGGTTATGTCGCCGTTTCGTTTTATAACGGTAACTTTGTTTGTATCGTATCCGAATCCCGCACCTTCGTCTGCCAAAGAATTAAGAACAATGAAATCAAAATTCTTACGTTCGAGTTTCCCTTTTGCATGCTGCATTTCGTCGTTGGTTTCCAATGCAAATCCGGCGAGAATTTGATTTTCTTTTTTCACTTTCCCTAATTCTTGTGCAATGTCGGGATTTGGTTCGAGTTCTATAGTAAGATGTTGTTTTTCCTTGATTTTAGTATTGGATTTTGTCGCTGGTCTAAAATCTGCTACAGCGGCACTAAGTATAGCACCATCTGTTCCAGGGAAATAGCGAAGAGCAGATTCGTACATTTCTTGCGCCGAAGTGACGTCGATTCTTGTAATATTTGGATGACTCGTCTGTAAATGTACGGGACCTGTAATTAAAATTACGTCGGCACCTCGCCGTGCGGCTTCTTCGGCAATAGAAAAGCCCATTTTTCCGCTGGAATAATTACCAATAAAGCGAACAGGATCTATCGACTCATAAGTCGGACCGGCTGTGATTAGAATTTTTTTTTTAGTGATTTCTCTTTTTCAAAGAAATCTGACAGCCATTCAACTATGGCTTCGGGTTCTGCCATTCGGCCTTTTCCGTCAAGACCACTGGCAAGTTCACCACTTGTAGGTTCAATGAACGAAACGCCGTCTTTTTTGAGTGTGGAAATGTTTCGTTGTGTCGCTTTGTGGGCAAACATATCCATGTCCATTGCAGGAGCAAGAACAACGGGGCAACGAACCGACAGATAACTTGTCAGCAATAGATTGTCGGCTATTCCATTTGCCATTTTTGCAAGGGTGTTGGCTGTACAAGGAGCTACAACAAACACATCGGCCCACAAGCCTAATTCCACATGGCTATTCCAACTTCCGTCGTCGTGATGAAAAAAATCCGACAGAACAGTGTTTTTACTGAGCGTAGCCAAGGTGACGGGGGTGATAAATTCCTTGGCAAGAGGCGTCATTACAATTTTAACGGTCGCACCTTGTTTAATAAGCAAACGTGTAAGCATAGCAGCCTTGTATGCCGCTATGCTTCCCGTTATACCTAATAATATGTGCTTTCCTTGTAACATTACGCTTCAGTTTCTTCCTCTTCGGGCATTCTGTAATAAATCTTGTCGTCAAGAAATTCTTCGATTGCGATAAGAACAGGGTTCGGCAATTTTTCGTAGAATTTTGAGATTTCGATTTGTTCACGGTTCTCGAACGTTTCTTCGAGCGTGTCATTTACAGAAGCGAATTCTTCCAACTTCGAGTCAAGTTCTTTTTTCAAATCAGTTTCAATCTGATCTGCTCTTTTAGCAATAATAGCAATTGATTCGTAGATGTTGTTCGTACCTTTTTCCAAAGTTTGAATGTCTCTCGTAATCGTCGAAGATGGAGCTTTTGTTTTTTTGTAATCCATATGTAGAATATTTAATTAGTTGTACGTTTTTGAATTTTTAGAAAAATATTTTCGGCATCTTTTGCCCATTGGCCGTTTGGATATTCGTCAATGTAAGCATGATAATCGTCGGTCGCCATTTCGTATCGTTCTTCTTTTTTTGATTCAACGCTGTTTTCAGCCAAAAGAAACGAGGAACGTAACGTCAAATATAGCAGTTCTTCCCGATATTTGCTGTCGGGATACTGTTTCAGACAATTTTTCAGAGCAGTGACGGCAGCCTTGTAATCTTCAAGATTGTAGAAGATTTTACTGTTTTTAAATGCCTTTTCCTCAAGTTTCTCCCGCAATTTTCCTATATGTTCGTTACTTTCTTTTACGTAAGAACCTTGCGGAAATTTATTGATATACAGTTGGAATGCCTGAATTGCCTTGTCGGTGTATGTTTGGTCCAATGTTGCGACGGGCGAAATATTGTAGTAGCACAAAGCAGAATAATAATATGCATATTCCACTTGCTGACTTGTAGGATACGAAAGAGCAAAGCGTTCAAAATAATATGCCGCCATAAGGTTGTCGCCTTCTTCATAATAACTTTTAGCCAACATCATGACAATGTTTTCTCCTTTTTCCGTAAGTCGGAATGCAGGCAACGCTTTTTCCAACAATTCGTAACTCTTATAGTAATCTTTCGCCTCGAAGTACTTTACGGCACCTTCGTACACAGCATCATAGTCATTAGACTTGATCAGCTTCTGATACTCGCTCTGACAGCCCACACAGGCAAACAGGACCAATATTGACAAGTACTTCTTCATACGCTACAATAAACGCGCAAAAGTACGAAATATTTTTCGATTAAATACAAATAATTTTTGAAAGATTTTGATTAGTCAAAAGACTGATTCGGCTGAATAGAAATCTGACGAATTTCTTCGAATTCGCTTGGCGAAAGATCGTTCAAGAAATAGTTTATTGGATTGACTTTCTGACCGCCTTTTATAATTTCATAGTGCAAATGCGAACCTGTTGAAACACCTGTATTTCCGACCAATCCGATAACTTCACCTCGTTTAACTTTTTGCCCTTGATGTACAAGAATTTCGGAACAGTGAGCGTACATTGACTGATACTGGTAACCATGATTTATGACAATTGCTTTCCCGTAACCACGTTCGAACTTTGCAGAAGTGACGACGCCGTCGCCTGTAGCATAGATTTTCGTGCCTGTCGGAGCAACCAAGTCAATACCCGTATGTGTTCTCAATGTTTTATATATAGGGTGCATACGCGTTCCGAAACCAGATACATATTTATATGTCTTTAGCGGTTGAATACCAGGAATGTGTTGCAACATTTCCTGTTTGTTTTTTGCCTTGTCTACAATCGTGTCGAATGAAAGCGACTGAATGTAGATTTTTTTCATCAAAACATCCATACGCTTGTTCGTTTTAACCACAAGTTCCATGTTAGGAATAGATTCAATCTCCGCATAACGGTTCACGCCACCGAAGCCACCGTTTCTGACGGAATTTGGAATTGGCTCCGACTCGAACACCATTCGATAAATATTATTATCTCTATCAGAAAGGTCTTCCACAACTTTTTCCAAACTTCCAATGCGACTATTGAGACTTTTATATTGATTTCGCAACGTTTTATTTTCGTCCATCAATTGTTTTTCTCGCGAGGATGGGAAAAAATGCAGCCAGGTGAGCATAAAAGCAAATCCAACGACAATCACAGTAATTAAATAGGAAAATAACAAGATTAGAATTCTCCGAGGGGAACGCTCTATCTTTTCGTAAGATAGTGTTTCGGGATTGAATCTAAATTTTCCTTTTGTCATATAATATTTGCTTAGGTCGGCAAATATAAATAAAAAAAACATACTTTTGCATCGGTTATAACAAACATAGTAATAATGAACGCTCAAGAATTACGTCAGTCGTTTTTAGACTTCTTTGCTTCAAAACAGCATACAATAGTGCCGTCGGCTCCGATGGTGGTGAAAGGTGACCCAACTTTGATGTTCACCAACGCAGGTATGAACCAGTTCAAAGATATTTTCCTCGGAATTTCTCCGATTACTCGTCCTCGTGTGGCCGATTCGCAGAAGTGTCTGCGTGTTTCGGGCAAACACAACGATTTGGAGGAAGTTGGTCACGACACCTACCACCATACCATGTTCGAAATGCTTGGAAACTGGTCGTTCGGCGACTATTTCAAGAAAGAAGCAATTTCATGGGCATGGGAATATTTGACCGAAGTGTTGAAAATCGACAAAAATTGTCTGTATGCCACTGTTTTCGAGGGTGACAAAACCGACGGAACGTCGTTTGACCAGGAAGCGTTCGACATTTGGAAACAATATCTTCCCGAAGAACGAATTTTGAAAGGAAACAAGCACGACAATTTCTGGGAAATGGGCGAAGTTGGTCCTTGTGGTCCTTGCTCCGAAATCCACGTGGATATTCGTTCAGCCGAGGAAAAGGCAAAGAAACCGGGACACGAACTCGTGAACCACGACCATCCGCAAGTGATTGAGATTTGGAACCTTGTGTTCATGCAATATAACCGTAAGGCAAACGGCGAATTGGAACTTTTGCCAAAAAAACACATCGACACGGGTATGGGATTCGAACGTCTTGCAATGGTTACGCAAGGCAAACAGTCGAACTACGACACCGACGTGTTCCAGCCGCTGATTACGGAAATTGGTGCAATTTCAAACACAAAATATGGCGACGACGCAAAACAAGATGTGGCTATGCGCGTGATTGCCGACCACATTCGCACCATTTCGTTCGCAATAGCCGATGGTCAGTTGCCGTCGAACATAAAGGCAGGTTACGTGATTCGTCGTATTCTTCGCCGTGCTGTGCGTTATGGATACACGTTCTTGAACCTTCACGAACCGTTCATGTACCGATTGCTTCCTTGCCTGATTCAAACAATGGGAAAAGCATATCCCGAAATTATTGCTCAGGAAAAATTGATAACAAAGGTTATTTTCGAGGAGGAAAAATCTTTCTTGAAGACATTGGAAACTGGTATCAATTTGTTGAACTCGAAGATTGAAAAAGTGAAACAGGCCGGTCAGAAAACGATTTCGGGTGTCGATGCGTTCACGTTGTACGACACATACGGATTCCCGCTTGATTTGACGACATTGATTGCCCGCGAGCAAAATCTCGAAGTTGACATTGACGAATTCCAGAAAGAACTTGAAAAACAGAAAGAACGTGCCCGTCAGGCAACAAACATTTCTACTGGCGACTGGGTTGTGCTTTCAAACGAACAAGGAAACGCATTCGTGGGCTACGACACCAAGGAATGTATGGTTTCGATAGTGAAATATCGTCAGGTAACGGCAAAAGGAAAGACGCTGTACCAATTGGTGTTCGATAAGACTCCGTTCTATGGCGAAATGGGTGGTCAGGTCGGCGATAAAGGTTATATTGAGGCAAATGGTGTAAAAACTACCATAGTTGACACTGTTCGCGAAAATGGTCTTATTGTTCATTTATGCGAAAAACTTCCCGAAACGCTTGATACGGAGTTCAATGCAGTGGTAAATACCAAATCACGCGAATTGACGGAATGTAACCACTCGGCAACGCACTTGTTGCAATACGCTCTTCAACAGGTACTTGGCTCACACGTTGAACAAAAAGGTTCGTTGGTTACACCGGAACACTTGCGTTTCGACTTCTCGCATTTCCAAAAAATGACCGACGAAGAAATTCGTAAGACGGAACAGATTGTAAATCAATTGATTCGTTCGGATTATGCTTTGCAGGAATATCGCGATATGCCAATCAACGAAGCAAAGGCGATGGGTGCCAAAGCATTGTTCGGCGAAAAATATGGCGACAAAGTTCGTGTGATTAAATTTGGCGATTCAATGGAATTGTGTGGTGGTACGCACATTTCATCAACGGGAAAAATCGGTTTCTTCAAAATCGTTTCCGAAAGTGCCATTGCAGCTGGAATCCGTCGTATTGAAGCCGTTACGTCCGACAATGCTGAGAAATTCATCTTCGAGCAAGTTGACACAATCGCAACCATAAAAGAATTACTGAAAAATCCAGTAAATCTCACAAAACAAGTAGAACAACTCGTTGCCGACAATGCAAAATTGCAGAAACAGCTTGAGGCATTCGAAAAACAACAGACACAACAAGTCGCAAAAGAATTGCTGAAAGAAACCGAGACGAAAAACAATATTTCGCTTATTGTAAAAGAAATCTCCGCAGCGAATGCCAATGCGTTGAAAGACATCGTGTTTGGCGTTAAAAACAGCCTTTCTTCGTTCATTGTTGTTTTGGCAGCAAACGTTGACGGCAAAGCAAATGTGTGCGTTGCTGTTTCGCAAGATGTGATTGACGATTACAAACTCACAGCACAGGAATTGATAAAACTGATGGCAAAAGAAATTGCCGGCGGCGGCGGCGGTCAACCGTTCTTTGCAACAGCGGGAGGTAAAAATCCTCAAGGAATTCCAGCCGCATTGCAATTGGTTAAAAATAAGATTTCAGAATTATAAACAAAAACGGTCGAACAAAAGTTCGGCCGTTTTCTGTTTTATGACACTACCGGGAAAAAATATTCCGATGATTTTCGTATATTTGTACAAATAAATTTTACACATGCTGTTTCGAGAAGTCATAGGACAAGAGACTATAAAAAGGGATTTGCGTGAAACTGTCGCACTCAATCGTGTGGCTCATGCGTATTTATTTACTGGTCCCGAAGGTTCTGGCAAATTGCCGTTAGCTCTTGCCTATGCTCAATATTTGAACTGTGAACATCCTACGGAGACGGATTCATGTGGCGAATGCCCGTCATGCAAGGCGTATGCAAAATTACAGCATCCTGATTTGCATTTTGTCTTTCCCATTGTAAAATTACCAAAGTCAAAAGAATGCTGCGACGACTATCTTCCAGAATGGAGAGAGCTCTTCGCACAGAATCCGTACATCAGTCTCGAAATGTGGCAAAACCATATCGGCGTGGAAAACAAGCAACCGATTATTTACGAATCGGAGGCTACCGGCATAGGCGAAGGCGACAAGAAACAAAAGGGCATCATACAAAAATTGTCTATGACAAATTACTCCGCAAAATACAAAGTAATGATTATTTGGATGGCGGAGAAAATGAATGAAACGTGTGCGAATAAGATATTAAAAATATTGGAAGAGCCTTCGCCCGACACCAAATTTTTGATGATTTCGGAAGATACGCGAAATATGTTGCCGACAATTTTGTCGCGCACGCAGATTGTGAGAATCCCGAAAATCGACGACGAAAGCCTCAGACAAAGGATTCACGACGATTTCATGATAGAAGGAGACGAATTGCAGTCGCTCATAAAGAATGCCAACGGAAATTACATCCAGGCTTTCAAAATGGCGTCGTCAGATGACACTCCTTCTCAGTTTTTCACCATGTTCACACAACTTATGCGCTGGGCTTGGCAGAAAGATTTGTTAGCATTGAATAGGCTTTCCGAAGAACTCGACAGTCTGGGTCGCGAGAAACAGAAATCGTTCCTTCAATATTGTCTACGTGAAGTAAGGGAAAATTTCATTAGAAATCAGAACATTCCGCAAATTTTGTACATGGACAATCAGGAAAATGCATTTTCTGAAAAATTCCACACATTTATAAACGAACGAAATGTGGCTGGATTTACTAAGGAATTGAATTTAGCGTATTATCACGTTGTCCGTAACGGAACCTCGAAAATCATTTTCTTTGACTTGTTCTTGAAAATGATTGTATTGCTGAGAAAATAACTACTCATTGTTCAGGGTTAGTGTACAGCAAATTGGGAAGTGGTCGGAGACTTTTAAGCCAGTTCTTTTAAAATCATTGCAAACAATATTGTGACTTACCAAAATATAGTCAAGACGAAGTTGCGGCCACCAGTTGAACGTTGCACCAATGCCAAATCCCGATTCTAAAAATGCGTCTTTTAAGTTATTTTCGCTTTTAACTTTGTGATATGTGTACGAACATGGAGGAGCATTAAAATCGCCACATGAAATCACTGAATACGGACATTCCGTCATAGAAAGCGTAAGCTCGTCGGTTTGTACTCCTCGTTTTTGGATTGCCCTTGCAAGTTTTTGGACTATACTTTCAACTTTTTCGGGCTCAACGTTTTGTATTTTCCCCATGTCGTTAATTGTGTGTTTGTCGGTCTGCGAAAGTCGGTATGATTCCAAATGACTATTGTAGACGCGAACGGTGTCTTTTCCACAAACAATGTCAGCCCAAATCGTCGAATTGCCAGACTTCTGGTATTTCATTTCACCTGTATTGATAATTGGGTAACGGCTACAAATAAGATTCCCCTGAAAATAGTGATTTCCAAGACTATACGATTTATTGTAGAAAACGTATGACAAATTCAACTGTTGGCGAATGCTGTCCAACAACAAGAACGATTCGTGCGTATCGTGATGAAATTCTTGAAAACAGATGATGTCGGGATTTTCGTGGAAAATGTAACTGAAAATCTGCTGTTTCACTTCGGAATTTCGTTTCCAGCCCAAATAGTTACATGCCATTACATTGTATGACAAGACTTTAAGACCTTTAGCATTTTCTTGTCTTACATTCTCTTCTGGATTTTTGTACGAAAAATAGTCAAACAAGATTGGCAAACTCAGAACGAGAGGAATGAACGAAGCGAGGAAATATTTTTTGTGTTCCTTTGCCGCAAGCCAACAGATGGCGGCGATGACGTTTGCAATAAAAATAAGAGGAAACGTCAGTCCTATGATTTCGAAATACGGGAACGAACTCGGATTTACGTAACGTGCCGCAATGCAGCTCAGCAAAGCAATGACGGCAACGCCATTGAGAATCGCATATAGTATTCGTACAAACAATCTCATTTTTTACTTTGCTTAAATAATGTTTCTTTTTCCTCTTTGGTAAGACTATCGTAACCAGTTTGAGAAATTTTTTCTAAAATTCTGTCGATTTCTTCCTGTGAAACATCTTCGGTTACTTCTTCAAAATCAACGTATGATTCGTCTCGTTTTCGTCTTGAACCTTTGTTTACAGTAAATTGAGGCGTTTTTTTCGGCGGGGTTCTGTCAATAAGTTGAATGAACCAAGCGGAAATATCGGTTCCGTTTTTCAAAAGCGTTGCCCAGAAGAATCCGTAAAGCATTCCGCCGATTTTGCAAAAAATTGGAGCAAGGAAGGTCAGGGGAACGCCTTGACGGGTAAGCGAAAGAATCGGCATAAGTTCGATGATGGCAATAATGATTGCGAGTACTTTTAATGATACTTCACCGAAAAATGCCAAATACACTTTGTAATTTGGGAAATATGTCGCAATGGCAACCATAACAGCGAGAATGGCGGTTGTCGGGCCTAATACAATCATTCCCAATGTAGATAAAGGCACAGAAATGATTATTGCGAACAGCACACCAGCAACTCCCCCCAGCACGTATGTAGCAAGAAGCCGCTTATCGTTCATCAATTCAATGAAAATACGACCGAAACATGAAAGTATCAGTAAATTACAAAATAAATTGATAAACGAAGTTTCAAAAAACATGTACGAAAGAATTGTCCATGGTTTACGAATGAGAACGTGCCAATTTGTTGAAACCGAGATGTTTTCTAATGTAAAACCATATAATTGTGTGGACGTTACGGCACTGATGATTTCTACAAGCCACAACAAGACAAAAGCTCCGACATTGATAAAGATTAACTTTGTCAGCCAGTCACTTTGTTTAAACAGCTGAAAAAAGAAATCTTTGGGTTTCATATTATAGATTGGATCCATGTTTTTGCCAATATTTAATGAGGATAAAACCAAAAATCATACCGCCTAAATGAGCAAAATGTGCCGTGTTGTCGCCAACGCTATTACGGATTCCACTGAATAATTCAATTAAACCATATCCAAGTACGAACCATTTTGCTTTTATTGGCAGCGCAAAGTATAAATAAATTTCCGTATTTGGGAAAAGCATTCCGAAAGCCATCAACAAACCGAACACCGCCCCGGACGCACCGACCGTTGAGCCGTTGACAATTGCATTCACCGTGCCGAGTGTAGAATCCACGTAGTTTCGAGATGTTCTGATTAACATGTCGCCTTCCGAAATAATTAAATTCCACATGTCGTCGCTGATGGAATATGTACTGAGACGAATATAGGCAACGAGAATTTGAACTAAACCTGCACCAATGCCCGTTGCAAAGTAATAGACCAAAAATTTTTTACTTCCCCATACATTTTCCAACACATTTCCAAACATCCACAGAGCAAACATATTAAAAAAGATATGCTCTAAATTGGCATGAAGGAACATATAGGTTATCAACTGCACTGGGCGGAAACTCGGCGAAAGTGGATAATGCAAACCAAATTCATTTGTCACGTCGTACCAATGCATATATTCACCAAACGAGCTGATTAAGAAACAGATAATGTTCACAATTATCAGATTCTTTACAACAGGCGTAAGTCGCGAAAATCCCGATGGCTGATAATAATTCATGGTCAGTTAAATTTTTTAAGTAAATCTTCGGGTTCCACAATCACAGTTATTATTTGTCCTTCAGGTGTAATGGTAAAAGATTTGTTTGCAAGTAGTTTTGATACAAATCGTTTCATTTCTTCTGAAGTCATTTCTGGGTTTCTAAACAGCGACGCCGATTTTGCCAATGTTCTCGCTACAGTTTCCTGAACAGAACATTTTATGTCGTGGGAATCCTCGTATTTTGCTACAAATTCGGTGATGATTGTCTGGACATCAGACATACAGATGTCAGTTGGTGCACCATTGACAACGAAAGAATTTTGACCAAATTGTTCTATGTCGAAGCCCAATTCTTTCAGCTGAGGAAGAATTTCCTTCAATGTTTCAGACTGGTCGGCTGTAACATCTATTTTGACAGGAAGCAACGTCTGTTGTGATGGTGTCTTCTTCTCTTTTAACGAAGTAGAAAATTCATCGTACAACAATCTGTAATGAGCTCGTTTAATGTCTATTACATAGATTTTTTCGTCTGCATACGCCAAAATGTATTTTTTCTGAAATTGCGTGCAAAACGAAACTGAAACATCGTCTTTTGCTTCTTCAAATTTGATTTCGTTCATTTTTGACGGAAGCGCAAAATCTTGATTTTTAGCCTGTTTCGATGTCTGGAAATCTTCGAACAGTTTTTCCCAATTTCGCACATTTGTCTGTGCGTTCGGATATGCAGCTTCGTCTTTTTTGAACGGATTGTAATCGGGATTGTACTTAATCGTCGGAGCCTTTATCGGGTCGGCATTTTTAAACGAAAACATGTCGGAGTAGTCCGCTGAATCGCTAAAATCAAGCGAAGGGACAATATTGTTTTTCCCAAGTGTACATTTTATAGAAGCTTCCAATAATTGGCAAATGTTGAATTCCTCCGAGAATTTTATCTCCGTTTTTGTCGGATGAATGTTGACATCAATTTCGCTTGGATCAATGTCTATGAAAATAAAAAACGGCGGATATTCCTTTTGCGGAAGCAAGTTACCGTATGCCCGCAAAACCGAAGCCAAAAAACTTTTTTGGCGGAAAAATCTATTGTTTACAAAGAAGAATTCGTTTGCCCCTGTTTTTTTTGCCATCTCGGGTACACCGACGTAGCCATATATTTTTGCAATACTCGATTCATCGCTGATGGGCAAAAGACCTTTCTCCATCTGTTTTCCGAAAATACTTACAATTCGCTGTTTTTGGTTCCCTTTAGGATATTTTGCGTATAAAACGCCGTCTTTCATAATTGTAAATACAATTTCGGGATGTGACAGAGCCGTCTGATAAATTTCGGCAAGAATATAGTTGAATTCCGTCTGATTTGCCTTTAAGAATTTCCGTCGGGCAGGAGTGTTGAAGAAAAGATTTTTTACAGTGAATGTCGTTCCTTTCGGACAGGCTTCGGGTTCCTGTGATTCGACCTTGCTACCAACAATGACGATTTTTGTTCCTAATTCGGAATTTTCCTGACGAGTTTTTAGTTCTGTCTGCGAAACTGCCGCGATTGATGCTAACGCTTCTCCGCGGAATCCCATGGAACGTATTTTGAAAATATCTGACGCGTCACTAATTTTCGACGTGGCATGCCGTTCAAATGCCATTCTGGCATCGGTTTCGGACATGCCTATTCCGTTGTCCGAAATTTGTATTGAAGTTCTTCCAGCATCGACAATAGAAATAGTAATTTCCGTTGCTTGTGCATCGATGGCATTTTCTACAAGTTCCTTTACTACCGACGCAGGACGTTGAACCACTTCGCCAGCGGCAATTTGGTTCGCAACAGAATCGGGTAATAAATGAATAATGTCAGACATAATTACATGTGCATTATGAAATAAACACCGAGAAATATTAAAAATCCGAGCATGAGCAATGTCTTGAAACTACCATCTTTCGAACGCTTGTTCGAAATTTTGTTTTGCTCAAATTTTCTGTGCAGGTCCGAAACAAAAACACCTTTGGGAAGTTCTTCGCCATTTTCTAATTTCACTTGTTGTAACACAACCGCACGACGATGTTCACGGTCTTCTTTTTGTTTATCGTAATACCGTGTCTTCATGTTGAAACCCCTCGGTTTCGGTGGATTGTATAGAGAAGATATGAATCCCATACGCAATTTTTAGATGTGCAAAGATACTGAAAAAACACGAAGGTAACGAGTTTTGAAAAATTACTTTTGAACAGTAAAATACCTTTTTTTGAAAAATGTTTATTCCAATGCCGATAACCTTATATGCGAACACTATAATGTCAAATAAATTCGTATGTTTGCACTAATTGTAAATAATACATTATGGCATATAGGAATTTGAACGATTTTATTGAAGAATTAAAAAAACAAGACGAACTTATCATCGTTTCCGAATATGTCAACACCCATTTGGAAATAAGCGAAATCACCGACAGAATTTCCAAAGCTCCAGAGAATCGAAACAAAGCGCTACTTTTTACAAATAACGGAACGGATTATCCTTTGTTAATCAATGCGTTAGGAAGCCAAAAACGTATTTGCACGGCATTGAACTGCAACAAGTTGGACGACCTCAAACAACGCATCGAAACCATTTTTACCCAAACTACATCGCCCAAAAACACGCTGAAAGAAAAACTTTCTTTGCTTCCACTTCTTGCTGAACTGAAATCGTGGATGCCCAAGCACAAAAATGGTCGAGGAGAATGTCAGGAGGTGATTGAGAAAGACGTTGATTTGAATAAAATCCCGATTCTTCAATGTTGGAAACACGATGCAGGAAAATTCATCACATTTCCCATGGTCATCACCGAACATCCCGAAACGCACTGCCGAAACATGGGAATGTATCGTATGCAAGTAATTGATAAACAAACGACTGGAATGCATTGGCATAAGAATAAAACTGGAGAACATCACTACGAAGCATACAAACGATTAGGACAAAAAATGCCAGTAAGCGTTGCCCTTGGCGGCGATCCGGCAAATATATTTTCCGCCACAGCTCCTTTGCCAGAAAACATTGACGAACAAATGCTTACAGGTTTTCTTCGCAAAAAATCCGTCGATTTAGTAAAATGCATCACCAATGACCTCGAAGTACCTGCCGACGCCGATTTTGTACTAGAAGGTTATGTAGATCCACAAGAAGAAAAATTTTTAGAAGGTCCCTTTGGCGACCATACAGGTTTCTATTCCCTACCCGACTATTATCCTAAATTTCACATCACGTGCATCACGCACAGGAAAAATGCCGTGTATCCTGCTACCATCGTCGGTATTCCGCCAATGGAAGATGCGTGGATTGGGAAAGCAAGCGAAAGAATATTCCTTGCCCCGATAAAAATGCTTTTCTGCCCCGAATTGATTGACTACATCATGCCGTTTGAGGGTGTTTCGCACAATTTAGTGATAGCAAAAATCAAGAAAACGTGCGACGGCGACGTTCAGAAAACAATCAATGCCCTATGGGGGGCGGGGCAAATGGCAAATAACAAGACTCTTGTTGTGGTTGACGAGTCTTGCGACATAACAAACTTCGAGTCCGTTGTTTCCGCAATTGAAAAGAACTTTAAACCCGACGAAGACTGCATAATCATGAACGGCGGCCTTGATGTACTCGACCATTCGGGACCAAAAATCGGCTTCGGAAGCAAAATGGCAATTGACGCGACAAGAAAAGACACTAACTACTCAGGGAAAATCAAATTCGTGCCGAATAAAACAAGCTCTCATCAAAACCAAATTCTTACTGCGTCACAAATTTTCGAAAACGACACAAATATTTCGTGCATCATTCTATACGATGCAAATATCGATGCAAACGACACAAAATCAATCATTTGGAATATTCTCAACAATTACAATCCAAGTAAAGACTGCTCTGTTATAGAACAAAACGGACGGACGTGCCTGATTATCGACGGAGGAACAAAAATAGAAAACGAGCAACTTCGCGATTGGCCGTCACCCGTAACAGCCGACGAAGAAACAATACGAAAGATCAATGAAAAATGGGAAAAACTCTCATTAGGCGATTTTCTGCCGTCACCATCGCTTAGATACAGAAAACTGCTTGATAAAGATTCCGCTTGGAGATACCAAGACAATGACAATTTTTGTACTTTAGCGAAATGATTCGACGTATTATTTCCATAGTATTCTTGTGTGCGTTTTTCGTGATATTTCATAGCCACGCGAGCAACTCCCCTCTTGATGAAGAATACTATATTGAATCATTTACAAACCAAAATGGCCTTTCGAACAATGCCGTAAGATGTTTATTTCAAGATTCCAAAGGGTTTCTCTGGATTGGAACAAATTCAGGATTGAACCGATACGACGGAAAAGATTTTTTAGTGTACAAAAACGACCCACTAAACAAAACAACACTTTCGTCGAACAACATTTTCGGTATCTGCGAAGACAAAAATCAAAACATCTGGATAGCGACAGAATACGGTCTCAATCAAATTCTCCGCGAATCATACGAATGCAGGCGATTCTCATCAAAATCAAACGAATACACGTTTGAAAACGAACTTATTCAAAATGTTTTTTGCGATAACGAAGGTGCCATTTGGATAAAAACGGGGAAAAACATCAGTAAAATCAACCCTGAAGATGGAAATATTCATTCATACGAATTGAACAATAGTATTTTCGATGAAGAAATTGAACAATACACCTGCCCTATTTTTCAAGATTCACAAGGAACACTCTGGATTGGCACGGAGAACGGTCTGGGATGCTATGAACAAGACAAAGACGAATTTATTTTCTTCAAGAATTTTAGTAACAACCGAATACATGCCATTTACGAAGACCAAGACTATCTGTGGATTGGAACAGAAAACGGTCTGAACTTGTTCGACAAAAAGACGAAAAAAACAACTGCGTATTTCTATGCCGCACAATCCGACATAATAGGAATAAGCGGAGGTCTCAACGCCGACATTCTATGGATTGCAACGGAACGTAACGGCATTTTTACTTTCGACACAAGAAAAAAAACATTTACCCGCCAACAGCAGACGACCATACCAAGCGGGACATTTGCCAATCAAGTAAATACAATAATAAAGACACGCGATAATCTTATTTGGATTGGTTCGCAAAACGGTCTTTACAAACTCGACATAAAAAAGAAACGATTCCTCCTTCTCTCCAACAGCGATAGCAAAAAGGAAGGAAATTACACATACACTACGTCAATCTGCATAGACGACGAACTTGTATTTTTCGGAACGAAATTCGGCGGATTACAGATTTACGACATGAACAAACACACAAAACAGACGTTCTCTGCCGACAAAGGCAACTTTCCGACTAATTACGTAACGTCAATTATTGAGTTTTCAAAATCTCAAATTCTCATCGGGGGCGACGGAATACTTCTGCTATACGATAAAAATTCCAAGAAATTTGAATCAATTGACAAGGAATTTCCCGAACTCGATTCTTTCTGCCTTGCAAAAAAACGAATTAAGGGACTTTTGCTTGATTCTCGAAAAAATCTCTGGATTGGAACAAACTTTGGAGTAACCATTTTCAATACACAAACTAAAGAGATAAAACAGATTGATAAAAAGCAACTTCCGTCAAATCAAATCAGTTGCTTTTACGAAAATTACAAAAACAAAATTTTCATTGGATGCGAAAACGGCGTCAGTCTGTATGACTATAAAACAAACACATTCAAAGAATTAGACATTTTTGCTCAATTCTCGACGGATATGCAGAAACATGTGTACGACATTTCCGAAGACTATGAAGGATACATTTGGATTGGAACAAATCTCGGCTTAATCAAATATAATCCCGTTCTTGACGAATCGACACTTTACACCACACACAACGGTCTTGTCTCGAACGAAATTTTTTCCGTACAGACAAACAATTCTCAAATTTGGATTGGAACCGATAACGGACTTGCTGCATTTTACGCCGACTCTATCATCTGTAAATCATATTCATTGAACGATGGCATTCAAGACTACGAGTTTTCGCCTCATTCAGCGTGGAAAATGATGAACGGCTACATGCTATTCGGCGGAACAACGGGAATCAACATCTTTCACCCCGACTCCATTACGGCAACTACCAATGCCCCTAATCTCGAGTTTCTTCAACTTGAATACACGGTAAACGACAAGAAATTCGAACGACAAATTTTCGACGGCGACGCTATTGTCATTCCGTGGAACAACTCGAACATAAAAATTTCATTTGCCGCATTAGAATTCACGCGACCAGAAAAGAATCAATACAAATACTTCATCAGCGGTCAGACAGACCAATGGATAGACCTAAAGAATCAAAATTACATCAACATTATAAAACTTCCCAAAGGCAGCTACACATTGAAAATACTTGCATCGAACAGCGACGGGATATGGTCCGAAGAAAAATCAATCCAAATACGCGTAAAACCTCCTTTTTGGAGAACTACCGCCGCCTATATAATTGAAATACTGACTCTTACCATCATTGTTTTATTAGCCATTCAACGAAGCCGTAAAAAACTTATAGAAGAAAATCATCGTTTGACGGAACGACAGGCATGGACAGAAAAATTGGAAGAACAGCAAACTGAACTCGAAAACAAAAACCGTAATATTCTTGACAGTATCACATATGCAAAAAGAATTCAAATGGCAATCATGCCCGCCAGAGCAAGATTCAAACAAATTTTGCCTTCGTCATTTATTTTGTATATTCCCAAAGATATTGTTAGTGGCGATTTTTATTGGATTACGGAGATTGACACAAAAATTTTCATTGTCTGCGCCGACTGCACTGGCCACGGAGTTCCTGGAGCGTTCATGTCGATTATCGGCTACAATTTGCTCCGCAACATCACAAAAGACAGACACATTCACAAAGCATCGGAAATTCTTGACTACTTGAACAAATCGCTCATTGAACTACTTTACAAAGGTGATTTAGAAGACAATACCGTTGTACAAGACGGAATGGACATCTCTATCTGCGTTTTTGACAAAAGTACTTGCGTTCTGGAATTTGCCGGTGCACTGTCGCGAATGCTCATTTATAGAGACAATCAATTTATTACAGTCAAAGGCGACAAATATCCCGTAGGACTCAGCAACGACCAAGACAATCCGTACACAAACATAATAATAAACGTACAACCGAACGATAGATTCTATATGTTCAGCGACGGATATTCAGACCAATTTGGCGGAGAAAACGGCAAAAAATTAAAATTCAAACGATTCATGTCGTATATTGAGGAGTGTCAACAATTTAATCTTCCCAAACAAGGTGTCACGCTCAAGAATATGCTCCAACAATGGCAAGGCAATTGGGAACAAGTCGACGACATTCTTGTCATGGGATTTGACTTGAATATTTACTTGGAAGACAAGCCAAAAGAAGCGTAACCACTCTAATCTCTTCGGAAAATATCGCGCGTGTATACTTTTTCGGCAACATCGTCAAGACAAGCATCGTAACGATTTGCAATTATCGCCTGGGCTTTTGATTTAAATTCATCAAGGTTATTCACAACCTTGCTGCCAAAAAATGTACTTCCATTTTCCAACGTCGGCTCGTACACAATTATCTGCGCACCTTTAGCCTTTATACGCTTCATAACACCTTGAATGGAGCTTTGACGGAAATTGTCGGAATTACTTTTCATTGTCAGACGATACACGCCAATCACACATTCTTTTTCATGCGAAGCATCAAAATCGCCACAGTTGTAATAGTCATAATACCCCGCCATATTCAAAACTCGGTCTGCAATAAAATCCTTTCGAGTGCGATTACTTTCAACAATTGCTTGAATCAGATTTTCAGGCACATCGGCATAATTTGCGAGCAACTGCTTGGTATCTTTGGGGAGACAATAACCACCGTATCCGAAACTTGGATTATTATAGTGGTCACCGATACGAGGATCTAAACTTACGCCCTTGATAATTGCCTTAGAATCAAGCCCTTTCATTTCAGCATACGTGTCGAGTTCGTTAAAATAACTTACCCGAAGTGCGAGATACGTATTTGCAAACAATTTTACTGCCTCGGCTTCGGTTAATCCCATAAAAATAGTTTCGATGGAATCCTTTAAAGCGCCTTCCTGCAACAGACCTGCAAATGTACGTGCAGATTCAGCCAATTCATCGGCATGCGAAGAAATTTCTTTCTTGGGAACGCCCACAATTATACGAGATGGATATAAATTATCGTACAAAGCCTTGCTTTCGCGAAGAAATTCAGGAGAAAACAATATTCGGACATCTTTTCCATATTTTTTGTAAAGATGTTCAGTGTAACCCACTGGAATTGTCGATTTTATAACCATTGTCACCGTAGGATTAACAGAAAGGACTTTCTCTATCACTTCTTCAACGTGACTGGTGTCAAAGTAGTTTTTGATATGGTCATAATTCGTCGGAGTTGCAATTACAACAAGATCAGCATTTTTATATGCCGAATCGCCGTCAAGCGTAGCAACTAAATCAAGTTTCCTTTCCGACAAATATTTTTCAATGTATTCGTCCTGAATCGGCGATATTTTATTATTGATTTTCTCTACTTTTTCGGGAATCACATCGACCGCTACAACCGAATGATGTTGCGCCATCAACGTTGCAATACTCAAACCGACATATCCTGTTCCTGCGACTACAATTTTCATGATTATTATTTTACAAATTATCCACTACGGTTTCCAATTTCACACCTCTCGAACCTTTTATTAGAATGGTTGAGTTAGAAATAGGCATTTTTATAAGTTGTTCTTTCAAATCCTGCGATGTTTTATAATACGAGGCATTCAAACCTTCGATGTGCGGCCAATTACCGACTAGTACGATTCGTTGTACCGAAGATTTTTTCAGCAATTCAAGAATTGCAATATGCTCTTTCTCCGAAGATTCTCCCAATTCGAACATCTCACCTAAAATTGCACATTTTTCATTTTCCACATTCATAGCAATGAACGTCTCCAACGATGCACGCATACTTGTTGGATTGGCATTGTACGCATCGAGAATCAACATATTTTTGTCGGTTTTTCTCAATTGCGAACGGTTATTCGAAGGAACATAGCCTTCAATGGCTTCTTTTATCTTTTGAACTTCAACGTCGAAAAACGTTCCTATCGTTGCAGCCGCCAACATATTTTTTGCATTATATTCCCCATACAATGACGAATATATATCGGCAGTCTGTCCTTTAGTGCTTTTAAACGAAAATGCCGCATACACCGCATTATCAATCATTTGTCCATAACTGCACGAAGAATCAGAAAATGAATATTTAACAAGATTTTTTACACCTCGTAAGTTGGCATTCAGAACCTCATTATCAGCATCTATAAAAATTGTGCCATCATGCGAAGCAATATATTCATACAATTCAGTCTTTGTCTTTACAATATTTTCGAACGAACCAAAGCCAAGCAAATGAGCCTTTCCGACATTCGTGATAATTCCATAAGTCGGACAAGCAATGTTTACTAAGGTTTTTATTTCGCCAGGATGATTTGCACCCATTTCAACAACGGCAATTTCAATGTCTTTTGTAATTGATAGCAACGTCAATGGGACACCAATATGGTTATTAAGATTGCCACGAGTGTATTCCACTTTGTATTTTTTCGCCAAAACAGCAGAAATCAACTCTTTAGTTGTTGTTTTGCCATTCGTTCCAGTAACACCAATCACAGGAATATTCAATTGCATTCTGTGATAACGGGCTAAATCCTGTAGGAATTGTAACGTATTCTCAACATACACACAACGGTCCGAAACGACAGATTTATCATCGACAACGGCACATACGGCACCAGCCTCTATTGCCTTTGCCGCATACTGATTACCATCGAAATTTTCTCCACGCAAAGCGACGAAAATAGAACCCTGCGAGATGGTTCTCGTATCAGTTGAAACAACAGGATGTTTCAAATAATACGTTTCGTAAAATTCTTGAACAGTCATAAGAAATATTCAAAAAAAAAGCCCCACAAACGGGGGCTTTCCATATTAAAATAAGTGATTTAATAAGCAACTGGGCTACCAACACGTGTCATTGCACAACGGAAACCTATATCATCTGTTGATTTAGATTCATCCAAGAAACGACGTGAGCCAGGAGCCAAATAGTAAGCTCTATCTCTCCAGCTACCGCCTTTGTATACACGAGAGTGGTCATTTACCAATGTATACCATCCAGTTTCTGAATACAAATCTTCATCAGACAAGTTCTTTTGTTGGTACATCAAGTTAGAACCGTATGTTCTTGTTGTATCGTCAATTTCTTCGTTATAATCAATACTTGACATTTGATCACCATCAAGATAGTTGATATTGTCAGATTGACGATAGTTCATTCTTCCGTATGCATCTTCTACTGTCACATCTTCTTTAACCATACGACCTAAAGAGTCACGGTCAACGAAGATACCTTGTTCTTCTTCAGAATATTTTTGGAAAACGTTACCACGGAATGGTCTGAATTCATCTACATCGCCAGAAGAATTAGCACGATATACATCAAGTACCCATTCATTAACATTACCTGCCATACAGTACAATCCGTAATCATTTGGCCAGTATGACAATACAGGAGCTGTAATGTCGGCCATATCGTTCAAACGACCTGCAACACCCATTTGGTCACCACGAGCACGAGTGTAGTTCGCCATCATCTGACCACGGTCGTTTACACCTGCATTACGCATTTGATGACCGTTCCAAGGGAATATTCTTCTTTCATAAATACGTTCGTCAACCGAGTTACCGATGATTGCCAAAGCAGCAAATTCCCATTCAGCTTCAGTCGGGAGACGATATTTAGGAAGAATAATACCATCTTCCTCACGAACTATACGAGTTCCGTCACCGTTAGACGGATTGTAGTCATGCAAATTTTGGTTTACCGAACCTTCATACAAGTGCGTCATGTAAGATTCTACGTTGAAGTTATCTTCGCCCACTTGGTCAGGATTTTCGTTAAGAATACCTTCACGAATCAAAATTCTTTCGTTTACACGGTCTGTACGCCAAACGCAATAGTCGTTTGCTTGCAACCAGCTAACTCCAACAACTGGATAGTTTTGGAATGCAGGGTGACGCAAATAGTGCTGTACATATGGTTCGTTGTAACTCATCTTGCTTCTCCAAACCAATGTATCTGGCAATGCAGCCCAATATACGTATGGATTATCGGCGAACACACGAGTCGTCCAATACAAATATTCACGATAGTCAATATTTTTTACTTCTGTTTCATCCATGTAGAATGAAGAAACACTGACTTTTCGTGCCACATTATTCCAATCATACATTACATCTTGTTGAACACCGCCCATCGTGAATGAACCGCCTTCAACCAATACAAGACCTGGACCTGTTTCCTGTTCGTAGAAATCATCATACTTTTGGAAACCTCCATTCTTTGAATCATTGTAGTTCCAACCAGTAGTGTTTGAAACTTCGTCAGCACAAGAACTCATAAAGAAAAGTCCTGCAATTGCTGAATACATCAAAAGATTCTTAATATTCATAATCACTCTTTTTAATAATTTCAACTTTCATATTTATATTGTCGGAGCCTTGACAGCCTCGAATTTTTTCTTTTTCTCTCGACAATCAAACTGATATCCTAAAGAAACTTCATGGGTATCAAATTTTCTTGTCGTGTTTCTTGTCACATCACAAGAATAGGCAAATCTAAACTTTTTTTGAACAACACCAACAAAAAAAGTGAAAGAATTTGCATTTTTAGAGAAATTTTGTCTGTACCCCCCCCCTGCCTGAACCATCCATTTTTGTAAAACCAAACCTAATTGCGCATACGAAGATACATTGCTAACTACAAGATTTACATGCGGATAGAACCAAATTCTATATTGCTGTGTATATGCTTTTGTAGTCGAGAAACGACCCAAACTATGGAAAGAAAAAATTCTTGGAAAAAAATTACATTTTTTGTTCTCTTCGGTAATATTTCCCTGCAAATTCTTTATTGAAACACCCGCAAAAAAGTTGTCATTATATAATAATATGCCCATTTCTGTATTAAAATTATGCCGAACTATCCGTTCCATATCCTCCCCCGTTGCCAAAAAACCTTCGCTGAACACGTTCAACATATCGGAATAAATCAAGTTTGAATAGTCGGTCGCTCCATACACATAACCCGCAGCCAACGACGCATTCATATATAAATAGCGACGAATTTGGAATGTTTTGGCATAAATCGCCATAAATTCTGTCTCTTTAAACACATCAGACTGGAAATCCTGCAACAACGACGCACCGACACTTCCAAACTTTTCATTCAGTTCCACATCGAATGAAACATAAGCGGAATTATAACTTTTTTCTGACAAATTTCTCGTCCGAAACGACGAATACACATTCGGACACGAAGTGGAACCGACAAACGACGGATTCAAATACACATAATTCGTAAACACCTGAGAAAAATCGACAATCTGTGCATACGAAATTTGCATACATAATAATATGTATACAAAAATTAACGCACTATGTTTGCCGACGTTCATAAAATTCAATAACGATTTCGAGTTGGGTTTATTTTACACTTATTCGAATGATTGAGGAAAATATTTCAAAAACGATTTCGGCACTGGAGACTCAAAAACCATTTGCTGACGTGTCACAGGATGTATCACGGCAAGACGATTGTTGTGTAACATCAGACGATTTTCAGGCGAAGTTTTTGCACCATATTTTTTATCGCCGGCAATCGGCCAACCATGTTCCGAAAGATGAACGCGAATTTGATTCTTTCGTCCAGTAAGTATTTGAACATCAAGCAATGCCATATTCTTATTCTCGGCAATAACCTTGAAACGTGTGATTGCAAGTTTTCCAATTTCGGTATTTTGCGTAGAGTGGACAAACATTGCAGAATTTTCGGTCAAATACGAACGGATTTCGGCTTTTTTAGGATTGGGAACCACCTCTGTAACAGCAACATATCGTCTATCCAACACATAATCGTTCCAATTGTCGCGAAGCTGATGCTGTATTTCCTCGCTTTTTGAAAACATCAAAATTCCCGACGTGAATTTATCAAGACGGTGACAGACATAAGCGTTGTCACGGTAGTTTTTAGATTTCAAGTATTCGCCAACCAAATGCCACGCATTTTCCTCGTTTGCCGTAGGATGTCCGACCGAAAGCAACCCCGACGGTTTTTCAATCACAACAAGCCATTTGTCTTCGTATATTATACGTAACTTTCTCACTACTATTCGTTTAGAATATTTCGATAATATTGTTCAACATCGTTCCATTTATAATATGGAGCCATATCGCTATATACGGGCAAATCAACTTCACGTTCGTTCAAAAGCACTTTCACGAGCACATCATAAGATTTTTTCGATTTATAAAAAATCATTTGCAAGTTTCCAGCCATTGGTATTATTTTGAAATCGCACCATCCCCATTTGTTTGACAAATTTTCCAAATCAGCTGTACGTGCATTGCAGCCTTCCAGTTCCATTAAGCAGCAAAGCGGCAATAGACCTGTATCGTGACCGAAGCGAAGCGTCGCACTTGTTCCGTTTCCCGCCAGTGCCTTGTCGGCTTCGTCGAGAATATTCCGAAGTAGATTTTTTGCGAATTTCGTCCCACGGGCATGCGTAAGCGGACAACGCCCGTATGCGCCATACCACCACGCATTTTGCACAATCCAGTTTCCGTACAATTCATCATCGGTAAATACATCTGCAAAGTCAAAATTCACATCATCAATTCCTTGCATGCTTCCATATATTTCATAGAATTTCCGCATGAACTGAACCTTGTCAATATATTTTTCAACGTATAACGAATCAGAAAACAAAGCACGCATCATTCGTTCTGGCTTTACATATTTTTCGTGCAACGCATTAAAGCGGTTTGTCCAGAGTGTGTCACTCATATAAACAGAAATTGTATCCCACGAATCGTTACAGATATATGTCATAAGTCGTTTACTCGATTCAGCGGTAATCGACAATTGAGGATTCATTGCTTGTAATTGTCTACAAAAGGCATCCATACTCATAATGCAACGTCCTGACGTAGAGGCTTTCACGTCTATTTTAGCATTACCTTTGAAAACATCTGGATATGATTGAACCATCCGTTTTGCAATTTCTATGTGTTGTTTAGCACCCGTTTGTGTCAAATCTCCTGCACGTTGATGTGCATCTACATATAATTGATGAACCCGTTTGCCGACAGATTTTCCCAATTCGGTCAATGCCTGTGCAGAATCTGCGCTAAGAAAAAGTTTATCAAAAAAGGCATAGTCACTTGCCGAATAATGATACCGAGAACCATGTCGTCCGTAATGACTGATATAGAACGGCTTATATCCCTTCGGTGCCGGAGTGTATTTTTCCTTTGGTGTCTGATACTTCAGATAATTACTGCACATTTTGTTTTTGTCGGCATACACTTCGTCTTTAACCGACTGTGCAGAAGCAGCAACGGCAATGAAAATTGAAAAGGTTAGAAAGAGTTTTTTCATAATATAGTGGTTTTCTTCAACTGCAAATTCTTTTGGAAAAACTAATAATGGGTGTATAATATTAAACTATTCTCGTCACTTTCTCATAAAGCAATGGTAAACAATTCTTTCTCATACGAAACTTTGTTCCGTGATTATGTCCTGTCCGCGCATCAAAATCAACAAGAACATTGCCATTTTCCAATTCCTTTAGAAAACCATCAAAACTAAATTTCTGTAGCATAAGTACTTTGTTATAGTGAAAATATTCTTTACCATTCACCTTTTTTACTTCTGCTTGAACATAAAAACAATTCAACAATTTTGTCCCCGCTTGACTAGCTAAATCATCAAATCCCCAATATGGTTGTGGATTCAAATCTTTTAGACCTACATTTTTTTGAATCTTATTATACCATGCTTTATGTTTCTCTGCTACCTTTCGATAATTAAACGATATTTTTATTTTACGTTCTTTTCTATCTATTTTTACAATAAAACCTCTATCACTATAATCGCCAGCATGAATAGTTTGACGAAAACTCATTTCTGACATTGGATATTTCTTTCCCGCTTGTTGGTGCTTCCAGCCATAAAAAGGCAACAACAATTGAGGAACAAGGCTTAAAGCACGAGGAGAAGGTTCACAGTGAAACATTGTCGTAAGAGAGCCAGAATTACCTCGCTGTGCTTTCAATTCCCATTCGGCAGCATTAGGAATAGGTAGATTATTTTCCTCTATCCCTAATAAATCTTCTAATATATTTCCTACCGCACCATCATTCTTTCCTCGATAATTTTCAATCCATCCCATAGCTTCAATTCGTTTAAATTCAGCTATTAATTTTGGTTTTGTCCATATTTTTTTCATAAAGCAAAAAGCGTTTGTTGTTCTGGTTTAAATAATTCTTTTTTATATGAATTTATTAAAATTCTTTCTTCAGCCATTTTACAATATTCAGGAGATAGTTCTATGCCAATATATTGTCGTTTGTTTGCAATAGCAGCAACAGCAGTAGTACCACTTCCCATAAATGGATCTAATACAATTTTTGCAGAAGTAGAAGAAATAATCCTATCAATCAAAGCAACAGGGAATGGAGCAGGGTGACCATTTTTTAACTCTTGGGTAAATTCCCATACATCTCCAACTGCATTTGCCTTTGGCACAAGTTTAAAATCTGGTTTTGCTATCAAATATATCACTTCATACGTAGGTAAAAAGTATCCGGGATTAAAATTTATTCCTCCTTTTCTTCGCCATATAATTATTTGACGTACAGGAAAATCTTTAACTATTTCGCTTCTATCTTGAAGTAATCCTGCTTGAACTCTCCATTTATGATTATAAAATATTGCACCGTCATCCGTTAACAATCGCCACATTTCAGCCAAACAATCATGTTGCCACTCATTATATTTGTCCGTTGGCATATTGTCATCATAATTTGCATAACCATTTTGTAATGCTGCTCCTGCCCACTTACCACTTGTTGTACAGGGTTTCATACCATTCCCTGTAGAATTTTTTAGATTGTATGGAGGTGAGGTTACAATCAAGTCAATACTTTTGTCTGGCATTTGTTTCATTGTTTTAAGACAATCTCCACAAATTATTTTATTAATATAATCTTTTATCATTTCTTAAATATTGTAGTTCTCGAAATCTTAAAATTCCACAAATACTGGACAATGATCCGAAAAATTCAGTTCTGGCTGAATCCAGGCATTTTTCATTTTTTTTGCCAAATCGGTGCTGACCATATTGTAGTCAATGCGCCAGCCAAGATTTTTCGGCTTGCAACCGCCACGGTAGCTCCACCACGAATATTGTTCGGGTTGTGTGTTGAACTCACGGAAGCTGTCAACAAAACCACTCGCCACAAATCTGTCCATCCATTCGCGTTCGTTCGGCAAAAAACCAGACACGTCTTCGTGCTTTTCGGGGTGATTGATGTCGATTGGCTTATGGCAAATATTGTAATCGCCTGAAACTATGATGTTTGGACGCGTCTTCCGCAACTCGTTCGTGTAGTTCAGTACCAATTCAAGATACTCCTCCTTCTTCTCCTGACGGACGTCGCCCGAAGTTCCCGAAGGAAAATAGGAATTTATCAGCGTAAATTCTTCAAAATCAAGACGAAGAAAACGGCCTTCGCTGTCGAAGAAATCGTTTCCAATGCCTTTCACCACGTTCTTCGGTTTCAGCTTGGTAAACGTTGCCACGCCGCTGTAGCCCTTGCGTTCGGCCGCGAACCAATGAATTTCATATCCAAACATACGCAACATATCTACATTGACTTGCTCCTGCATGGCCTTAGTCTCTTGAATATGAATCACATCAGGCATCTCGGCTTCGAGCCATTCCATGAACCCTTTAGAAATTGCGGCACGAATGCCGTTCACGTTGTACGAAATCAATTTCATATTTAATGCTGTATATTATAACGTTCCTTTTGTAGAAGGCAAAAGCTGATTATTTACGTTCCGTGAAACCGCCATTTTTATAGATTTTGCCCAAGCTTTGAAAATTGCCTCTATCTTATGATGTTCATTGTCGCCAGCAACCTGAATATTCAAATTGCATTTTGCCGCATCGCTGAACGATTTGAAGAAATGAAATACCATTTCTGTCGGCATTTCTCCAACCATTTCCCGTTTAAATTCAACATTCCATACCAACCACGGACGTCCAGAAAAATCAATGGCAACTTGTGCAAGCGAATCGTCCATCGGAAGAAGGAATCCATATCGTTCAATGCGTTCCTTTTTTCCCAACGCCTGCAAAAACGCCTCACCCAACGCAAGTCCAGTATCTTCAATCGTATGATGTTCATCAACGTGTAAATCGCCTTTAACCTTGATTTTTACATCACAATTTGAATGACGTGCCAATTGCTCCAACATGTGGTCGAAAAATCCTATTCCTGTTGATATTTCCGACTTTCCTTGACCGTCGAGCAACAACTCAATCTCTATTTTTGTCTCATTTGTATTTCTTACAACATGAGCGCGACGAGGTGGAAATGTAAGAAAATGGGCTATCTCGTTCCACGAACCAGAAACTAATTCACACGAAGAGGGCAATTTTGATTCGTCAAGATGATTCCCTTTAATAATCAGTGACTTGCAACCAAGGTTTTCTGCCATTATCGCATCGGTATTTCTGTCTCCAATAACGTATGAATGAGACAAGTCATAGTCGCCGTTCAAATATTCTTGCAGCATTCCTATGCCGGGTTTTCTTGTCGGCTTATTTTCATATTCAAACGATTCGTCAATATGCATTCCTGAAAACTCAACACCTTCGGACTTCAAAATCGACAACATTTTATTATGTACAGGCCAAAACGTATTTTCGGGGAAAGAATCAGTTCCAAGTCCGTCTTGATTTGTTACCATAACCAACTCATAATCAGTATATGTACAAATTGATTTCAATGCTGAAATCACATTAGGAACAAATTCAAATTTCTCGAACGAATCAACTTGTTCGTCGGCGGGTTCCTGCAGAATTGTCCCGTCACGGTCGATAAACAAAACCTTTTTCATTTTCATTTTCATTTTTCTTTATAAAACAAACGTACTTCGAACAATCGAGGCCACAGTTTTCCTGTCACATAAAAATGGTCGGAATCTTGATTCCACGCAATGCCATTCAGCACGTCAATATTTTCCGTCCGATATTGGTCTGATAACAGATTTGTAAAATCAATTTCAGCTGCGACCTTCCCATTTTTCGGATTTATTTTTACAATTTTATCGGTTGTATAAATATTTGCATACACAAAACCCTGTACAAATTCAAGTTCATTCAAACGAGAAACAGCACCAAGATTATCGAACACCGAGACCTTGTGATGTAGTGTAAAATCCTGCGGTTCATAAAAATACAAATATTCGGTACCGTCACTTACTATAATGTATGTTCCGTCAAAACACATTCCCCAACCTTCGGTTGCTATTGGCTTCATTCCTAATCGTTGGAAGGTGTGTTTGTCGTACAGAAAAACGGTTTGTTCCCGCCACGTAAGCTGATAGAGCGTATCTCCAACCAACGTCAGTCCCTCTGCAAAATAGCGTTCCTCGACGTCCGATTTACGTTCCGTCTTACCTGTTTTAACATCTACAAAACGCAACGTCGATTCGCCGTAAAGACCGTCACTTTCATAAAATTTTCCATTTTCGTACTGAAGTCCTTGCGTATAAGCCTTGTTATCATGCGGATACGATGCTACCACTTCATATTGCAATTGAGCAGGAACAATATCCGACAGAATACGCAAAGAACGAAGGTTTTTCTCCTTTTTCCCTTTATAATATACCAAAAACGCAACCGTTTTATCGCCTAATGTCAAACATTCGGTAGACAACACACAACGATTGGAATGTTCATATACCAATCGTTTCCCGTCGACTTCCACCACGACAGAATCGGGTGTCTTACTCCGTTTCGAAACAACATCAAAAACGACAGAATCGCCGCTGTACAACATTCCTTGCAGAGACGACGAGACAGAGAATTGTCTACCCTCGTCGCTACACGAAACAACAACAAACAATATGCTCACCACACCGAAAATGTTTCGAAAAATTCTATTCATTTCAACCAAACCTTAGTATTTCGGTTTCAAAAATACAAAAAAGTTAAGAATCAAGTATTAAATTTGAAACTTCAAAAGCTATGATTACAATATAGTTTTTGCGTAATACAGACAATTTTATCGTATCTATCGAAAAAAAGACCTCAAAACACCTTTCTTTCAATAATAATTTCTACATTCGTGGAAATTTTTTGAATAATGAATCTAAAGAAAATAATACCTGTTTCGGTAGTCCTTATATCGGCAATTTTTCTCGGTGCTTTTTTTGTATACGAGAACAATGAGCCAAAAGAAAAGCTCATTATAGCAACAAGTTACGAGATTCTCAAATCATTCCATTACAGTCCCCAAAATCTCGACGACACATATTCGGAACGCGTATTCAACTTGTACATGAAAAGTCTTGATTACAACAAAATGTTTTTTACGAAAGACCAGATTGACATTCTTTCATCGTACAAAACAAAAATAGACGACGAAATCAAAAGCAGTTCTCTTGATTTTTTCAATCTTTCTATTGAATTGCTTGACAAACAAATAGATAAAATCCAAAATCTCTACCAAAGCGTTTTGGAAAAACCGTTCGATTACAATGTAAAAGAATCAATAAATCTCAATACCGACAAGCGAGAATATTGTGCTAATCAAAGCGAATTGACAGAGTATTGGACAAAATACCTTAAATATCAGGTCCTTACAGAAATCGTAAGTATAGAAAACGAGCAAAAGAAACTTCGCGAAGAATCTGACACCGCAACCTTGAAAACTGAATCGAAAATAGAAAAAGAAGCTCGCGAAAAAATCATCAAGCGATACGAGACACGATTCAAACGTATGAAAAAAATCTCGCGTAACGACAGATTTTCTTCGTACGTCAACGCCATGGCAGGCGCATTCGACCCGCACACGAATTATTTTCCGCCGACAGAAAAAGAAGATTTCGACATTTCTATGTCGGGAAAACTCGAAGGAATTGGAGCAACATTGTCGGAAAAAGACGGCTACATAAAAGTTGTGGAAATAGTTCCTGGAAGCCCCTCATGGAAGCAAGGCGAACTTAAGGCTGAAGATATTATTTTGAAAGTTGCACAAGGCGACAACGAACCTGTCGAAATCATAGACATGAGACTTGACGAGGCCGTGAGACTAATTCGCGGACCAAAGGGAACAAAAGTGGTTTTGACTGTCAAAAAAATTGACGGAACGGTTGTACAGATTCCAATCATCCGCGACGTGATTGTACTTGAAGAAAAATATGCAAAGTCAACGGTCATTACGACAGCAGATAAAAAAGCCTACAAAATCGGCTACATTTATCTTCCTCAATTCTACACCGACATGAACGACCCTCGAGGACGAAAATGCTCGAAAGATATTGAAAAAGAAGTAATTAAGCTAAAAAATGCAAATGTCGACGGTATTATAATTGACTTGCGAAACAACGGTGGTGGTTCTCTGAACGACGTGGTTGAAATTGGAGGTCTTTTTATTCCAGAAGGTCCAATTGTCCAAGTAAAATCAATGGATTCTTCGCCGAAACTTTATCTTGACCGCGACGGAAAAACATTGTATGACGGTCCGCTTGCCATAATGGTGAACACGTTCAGTGCTTCGGCCTCGGAAATTTTGGCAGCAGCAATGCAGGATTACAAACGTGCAATAATCATAGGAACAGAATCGACCTACGGCAAAGGAACTGTGCAACGAATTGTTGATATTGACAGACTTGTATCGAGTGAATATCAGTCTCAAAAACCGCTCGGAGCAATAAAAATCACAATTCAGAAATTCTATAGAATTGATGGAGGAACAACGCAGTTCCAAGGCGTAAAACCAGATATTATCCTACCTGACTTATACGACAAAATCGACATTGGAGAAAAAGAACTCGACTATCCTTTGCAATGGTCGGAAGTCAAGAGCAGTCAGCACATGATTTGGCCCAAAGCACCGAATATTAAAGATTTAGCAAAGAAAAGTGCAGCACGTACGCAAAAAGATTCTTCGTTTCTACTGATAAAAGAAGCGGCAAAATGGCTTTCCGACACAAAAGATCAAGAATCCATCTCGCTTGAAATCAACACATTCCGAAAGAAAAGCGACGAAGATTTGACTTTGTCGAAGAAATACAAAAATGCAGGAAAAGCTAGTGTACCACTGGAAGTATTGTCGAATGCCGCAGGTATTGACCAAAACAAGGAGAATGAAAATTCAACACTTGATTCCGTTGCATGCAAACGAATAGAAGATTGGAATAAATCTATAAAAGAAGATGTGACGTTATACGAAGCATATCAGATAATTTCCGACATGATTAAATCACTTCAAAAATAAAACGGAACAGAATATTATTATCTTTGCCCACAATTTTGATGGAAATGGATTATAGAAAAGCTCTGGCAGATAAAAAACGAATTGTAATAAAAATTGGAACGTCATCACTCACGTTCCCGAACGGCAGACTAAATCTACGCCGTTTCGAACATATTACCAATGTTATTTCTACCTTACAACAACAAGGTAGACAAGTAGTTTTGGTTTCGTCTGGAGCAATTGCTGTCGGCGTCGGGAAAATGGGATACAAAAAACGTCCGAGCACTATACCTGGGAAACAAGCCATGGCTGCTATTGGACAGGCTATTCTTGCCAAAATCTATCGAAAATTTTTCGACCAACATACTATAAAAGTCGGACAAATTCTACTGACGTCAGATGTGATTACAAACGTGGAAAAGCACAAAAATGCAGAAAACACGTTTGCTAAGCTTCTAGAAATGGGTGCCGTACCTATTGTGAACGAGAACGACACCGTTTCGACAGACGAAATTGAAATCGGCGACAACGACACATTGTCGGCAATGGTGGCTTCGATATGCAAGGCAGATTTACTCATTATTCTTTCGGATATTGACGGATTTTTCGATAAAGATCCTCGTAAAAATCCCGATGCAAAACGAATTTCCATCATCACCGAAGTGAATGAAAAAGTTTCGAACGCCGCCGGTTCTGCTGGAACAAGTTTTGGCACAGGAGGTATGTCCACGAAAATTTCCGCCGTTAAAATCTGTCACAAAGACAATATCGACACAATTATCGCCAACGGTGACTCTCCAGAAATATTATTCGACATTTTCGACGGGAAAGACATCGGAACGTTGTTTGTTGCTCCGAATAGAGTATAAAATACATTTTACCCTACTCGGCAATCTTGTAATTTACAAAAAAGGCCTTCCCTTTGGTCGTAGCACAAAAAAACGTACCATCGTCTAATATTATCGGCGAGGAAAAGATTTTTCCACCGACAAACATTCTTTTTACCACCTCGCCCTTGGAATTTATCACATACAGGTTTTTGTCGTACGAACCAACAATAGCATAATCGCCAATAATCGCAGCCGATGAAACAACTCGTTTACCCGTCGGTATTTTCGAAATTAAATTGCCCTGTGGCGACAAAACATATATGTTTTTATCAAAGGAACCACAAATAATATTTCCGTTTGCAAATTGCTGGGGAGATGCATGTATTTTGCCGTTAGTGGTATATTTCCATTCTAGATTTCCCGAAGAAGAAACCGAATACAAATTATTATCATACGAACCAAACACAACCACCGAATCCGACAACAACAAAGCTTTTGAATGCATTATCCAACCTTCGGCCTTGAATTGCGATAGTTCATTACCCTGTTTATCAATAAAATGCATGGTTTTATCATTTCCACCTATGCAGACTAAATTTTCGTTCATAACAGTAGGACTACCATGAGTGAGGCGTTTCAAATTCACAATCAAAAGACTGTCGTTCAATATATTATACAGTTTCAACCCTTTAAACCCCAAACCAAATGCTATACAATCGTCGCCCAGCTGAACTGGATTCGTATAAATGCGTCCACCCATCTTGATTTTTTTATACAATTCACCATTGAATCTAAAAAAATACATATTGCCATCATACGAGCCAATCGCAACCAACGAATCAAAAACAATCTCCGGGGTCGCATGAATCCACAATTTTGCCCGATACGAATTAACTATTGTCGATTTGGAATGCATGGGAAGATTTTTGCGATGCTCCGTCTGTATGGTATCGTTGGTTGTCAGAAAATAAATTGATTTCTTATGCGTACCCAACACAATAGTATTGTCTGGCGTTTTTATCGGAGTGGAATATGCCGCCCCACGCAGTTGTATTCCATCCATAGAATAACCGTCTCTTTCGCAATACGACACAACTCCTTCGTGCGATGCACACGCCGCTAAAAAGAATGGTATTAATATAAAAAGAAACTGTCTCATTTTAAAACAAACACAAAAATAGTATAAAATTCAGCATGTGAGCCAAAGTTTTCTAAATTCACGACCAAAGAAGAAACAAAATCTATTAACTTTGTAAAAAATAAAAAATTATGAAGTTTGAATTTACGGCAGCACGTATTGCCCAAGCTCTTGACGGTGTAGTTGAGGGCGACGAAAATGCAAAAATTGTTCGAGTTTCAAAAATCGAAGAAGGACGCGAAGGTTCTATTACCTTTCTTGCAAATCCTAAATACACCCCGTACATCTACACGACAAATGCAACAGCGATAGTGTGTAGCAAAAGTTTCGTACCCGACAAACCAATTTCGTCAACTCTTATCCGCGTTGACGACCCATATTCTTCATTCACGAAGTTATTGGTGTTTTACCAGAAAGAAAAGGAAAACAAAAAACTGAAAGGTATCTCTTTGAGATCGCACATTCACCGCAAGGCAAAAATTGGCAAAAACGTCTACGTGGGCGACTATGTTTCTATAGGAGCACATGCCGAAATCGGCGACGGATGTAAAATCTACCCGAACGTGACTATTTATCCTTACGCAAAAATTGGAAAAAACTGTCTAATCCATGCAGGCTCCATTATTTTGAACGAATGCGAAATCGGCGACAACTGTATTTTGCAGCCAGGCTCCATCGTGGGATCCGACGGATTTGGTTTTGCACCGTTGGAAGATGGTACATATATGAAAATTCCGCAAACAGGTAACGTCATTTTGAAAGACAACGTAGAAATCGGTGCAAATGCCACAATCGACAGAGCCACAATGGGTTCCACAGTCATTGAACACGGAACAAAAATCGACAATCTCATTCAAATCGGTCACAACTGTGTTATCGGTTCCGACTGCGTTATTGCAGGACAATCGGGTGTTGCAGGTTCAACCAAAATGGGTAACAACTGTATGATTGGCGGACAGACAGGTATTGCTGGTCATCTTCACATTGGTAACGGTGTTCAATGTGGTGGAAAATCAGGAATTTTTGCAGACGTTCCCGACAACGCACGACTGATGGGCGCTCCTGCATTCGAAGGACATGAGTTTAAACGTACCTATGTTCACTTCCGCAACTTGAATAAAATTGTAAAAGAAATGAACGATTTAAAGAAACAAGTCGCAGAGTTACAAGCCCAATTAGGAAACAACAAAAAGGAATAATCATGTCGCAGAAACTAGATTTAGGAACTCCCGAGAAATTTGATTTTGGACATTTCTTTATTCGAAATGCATGGCTTTTACCTTGGTTTCTTTTATGGTACAAGAACATTACCGTTGTCGGCAAAAAAAATATTCAGAAAAATACGGCAACAATTTTTGCCATAAATCACCAAAACACAGCCATGGATCCACTGGCTTTGGTCGGCACACTTTCACATCAAATCACATGGCTTGCCCGTGCCGATTTGTACAAAAAGAAAGCTTTGATTCCTATTCTCCACTGTTTCAAAATCTTACCGATATTTCGCCAAAGAGACGGACTTAAAAATCTGGAAAACAACGACATAGTTTTCGAAAAAATAGCCGACGTTCTAACGGCACACAAAACCGTTGGAATATTTCCCGAAGGAACTCACTGGGGCTTCCGCCGTCTGCGACAAACAAGGAAAGCAATCTCACGTTTGGTTGAAGTTGCCGAACAACGAAACAACTACAATCTTGACATAAACATCAATCCTGTCGGGGTTTACTACGATGACTACAAAAAAATCCGTACCGATTTATTTGTAAAGATTGGCGAACCTATTCCTGTAAAAAAATACATTTCGTTGATGCAGGAAAATCCCAAACAGGCCGAAAACGACATAAAAGACGCCATTGACGCAGGAATGAGAGAGTGCATGTTGGACATTCCACAGATGGACGACGATTATTACCTCATTGAACAAGTTAGAGAAATCTGTCGGGAAACCACCGAAAGCAAATTTCCAGTCAAAGGGAATCGCCAGACTCGACAATTCCTGACAGACAAAAAAACTATTGAAATTGTCGAAAACGAAATTTCGTCCGCTAATTCTTTTTTACCTTCCATAAAAGAAAAACTCAAAGAATTTGAATCTCTCCGCACAAAGAAAAATTTTTCATACGAAATAATTAAAGAAAAAGGCTATTCTGCATTCCAACTAATATGGAACTGCATGTTATTAGTTGCCGGATTGCCTCTGTTCTTATGCAGTTGCATATTATGGAGCGGAAATTATTTGTGCATGAAAAAAATGGCAAAACTTGCCGACGATCCATTATTCAAAAATTCCATCATGTTTGTCGGAGGCCGAGTAACTTGCATTATATTCAACCTTATCTTCATCGTGCTTTGGCTGATTTTTGTACCGCTTCCTTGGTGGACTGTGTTCCTTTTCTGGATTGGAATATTCCTGCTATGGCCAGTATTCATCGACTACCCTCGCCTATTCAAACGAACTATGCAGGGACTTGCGTACAATGCGGCATTAATGACAAAAGAAGAGACTGTTGCAAAACTCGGCGAGCTACAAGACGAAATTCAGAACGAGTTTTCCAAATTATTGTAGCGAAAGGGAGTATTCTGTTGCTTCACGCATCAATTTTATGGATTTTTCCAAGATACTCAAGTCTTCGAAACCGTATGAAATTCGTAATTGTCGAAGTCCTAATCTGTATGACAATCCATTACGTACGACACAAAATTCCCCTGGTACATATACCAAGCGTGGATTTTTCGGAGTTCCATCAATCTGTGCATCTCCCGTCGTACGCGACAAATATTTGAAAAATGCCGACTGAGAATGCGTCTCCACATTCTTGAACGTAAGATAAAAATAAAATCCCGCTTGTCCACCCGAATATGCCTGCAAATATTGTCCAAGTTCTTTATTCAGACTTTCGCGAAGAAAATCGGCTTTTTGCTTATAGCCTAATCGTACTCTACGTGCATGTTCGTCGATATAGACATCAAGAAATCTCGACGCCATTTCTTCGTTTATCAACGGGGCACTAAACCCAATGTCGCTTGTTTTTTGAATCAGGACATTCATAATGTCCGAATTATCAGAAATGGCATATCCAATTCGTAGTGCCGGTGCTATTATCTTTGAAAGTGTTCCCAATTCAACAACCAATCCATCTTCGTCGTACTGCATTGCAGAAATTGGTGAGTCAACCGAAGTATCGAACAAAATATCCTCGTAAGCCTTATCGAAAATAAGCGGAATTTTTTTATTCAACTTACGAGATAAATTTGTCGCAATCTGCACAATTTGCTTTTTCCGGTGATTCGCCATCACCACCGACGACGGATTATTGATCGTGACAATATAAAAGAAACTGATACTTTCTGTATCAATGGTTTTTAATTGTTCTTCCAACACATCAACCCGCATTCCATCGGAATCTTCGGGAATGGCACAAATTGTAAAACCCTTACGTTGAAGCGTTTCAATATAAATATAGTAATTCGGGTCTGTTGTAATAACAATTCCCTTGGGCATGATTTCGGCAATGGAATCCAACAGACTTGTAGCACCATTAGCTCCAATGCAAATTTTCTTCTTTGAAAGAACATCTGCCGTCAATCCACCAATGCGATTTCTACTATAATATTCTTTTATTGCACGGCGTAAATTCTCCGAGCCGTCTGCCGAACCGTAATTCAAAGCATTTTTATAGGTTTCGGGGTGTTGCAAAACAAACTGAAAACATTCCTGCAATTCCTTATGAGGTATCGTTTCGTCATTTACATACCCAACCCCGAGATTTATATCTATTCCTTGACGAAAATCCTTAGAGAACGCAGCCGTCATCTGATTTATGGGAGACGGCACCAGCGAAGCCTTTCCAAAATTCGAAAAACAAATATTGTTCATACGTATATAAAAAAAATGCCGAGAAAAACTCGGCATTTCTCATTATTAATTTTACTACTAATAATTCAAGAATTGCATGAAAGAAACCATGAATCCTACCGTCTGCCAACTGTCGATTTTGCCATAATATTGAGTCGTCATCGAAGAAGCCGTAGAGAACGAAGCCTTGAAGTTTATTTCTCTACAATAGTAGTGTTTTCCTGTAAATTTAATACCTGCAACAACAACAGGTTGAAACCATTTGGCTTTTATATCACGGTCTCTATCCAAACCGTTAGGGTCTGGGGCAACAGCAACAGGATTACCAAGCGGATACATTACATATTCAGCACCAACACCGATTGTGAAACCCGTTTTTGCACGCGTTGCAACAGTTGCTGCAGCACCTGAGTGAAAATCAAATGTGAAAGGCAATCGTAACATTGTAGAACTTCCGCCACCTGCATCGTTATATGCACGTCCGAAACTTCCAGAAGGTCTCAACGTCAAACCCAAAGACGAGTTGTTTGAGATTTCCAACAAGTTAACTCGACCAGACAAAGCCAATGTTGCATAGTTCACATTCAAACTTGAGTACTCAGTTTCCAATGGTGTTCCCTTTGCAATAACACCTGTCATATTCATCACATCAGCACCAATTGTACCACCAACTTGGAAGAACAATCTGTCACCAAATCCACCTTTTGCAAAAGATGAAACGGAAAATAATCCGATAAACAATGCTACTTGAAATAATCGTTTCATATTACACATTTAATTTATTTTCTAATAATTTAAAACTCTCATAAAAGATAGCCCAATATGCATTGGTCTATACTGTTCTGATAATTTAGCGTCAAAGGTATAAAATTTATCTAATTTTTCGCCAATTCCGAGACGTAAAATCACTTCATTCACATGATTTTTTTTCGACCAGTACCTGAAACCCACTTTACAAGAGGGTAAAAAACTTGTTTTTAGGAAATCGGAATTATCACATTCGGTAACCGCAACAGCGTATGAACAAAGAGGCGAAGCAATATATTCCACCCCTGCACCGAGTACAAAGCCCCAATTACTTTTTGAAATGTACCGAGCTGCTGCACCGTAATTAAATTCTAAATACATTGGAACCGTAACATTCAACCCATAACGCGAACCTAAATCATGAACAGGATAAATTGCACCTATGCTGACATTTGTTGCCGCCGATGCCGAAAAAGACGTATTTTGCGTCATGGGAATCAACAAAACACGGGCAGAAAAAATTCCTGTCACGAAATTCCACTGATAATACTGATATGACTCGTACGAAATGCCATCGGGATTTTCTTTTAGATTAGAACACGACACAGCTCCATCCGTCAAAAAACTAAATCCGCCAGAGAGCGTCACCACACGAGCCAATTGAGCAGAAGAACCCAAACTTATGGCAAGAAAGAATAAAAAGGGGAATACTTTTTTCATAAATCCTCTTTTTTTAATTTACTTATTCTTAATCATCACAGTATCAATCATACCATATTCTTTTGCTTCTTCCGACGTCATCCAGTAGTCACGATCGGAATCCTGCTCTATTTTTTCATACGGATGCCCAGTGTGAAGTGCCAGAATATCGTACAATTCTTTTTTCAACTTTTTTATTTCTTTAACGGTGATTTCCATATCAGAAGCCTGTCCCTGAGCTCCGCCAAGTGGCTGATGAATCATCACACGGGAGTGAGTCAAAGCCATACGCTTACCTTTTGCTCCTCCTGCCAACAGAACTGCAGCCATAGAAGCAGCCATGCCAGTACAAATAGTTGCCACGTCAGCCTGAATGTATTGCATTGTGTCATAAATTCCCAAACCTGCATACACAGAACCACCAGGGGAATTCAAATATATTTGAATGTCTTTTGACGAATCAGCCGATTCCAAATATAGTAACTGTCCTTGTACAATGTTTGCGACATAATCATCAATCGGAGAACCTAAAAAAATGATTCTGTCCATCATCAATCGTGAGAAAATATCCATAGAAGCAACGTTCAACTGACGTTCTTCGATAATCGTCGGCGAAATATAACTGCCATCCATTGCCGATACATATTGGTCAAGAACCAAACTATTGATTCCTAAATGCTTTGTAGCAAATTTTCTAAAATCGTTTTCCATGCATTTTTTATTGAATTCTTTACAAATATATTGAAAGACAAGCAATCGTCAAGGTTTATTAAACGAATTTTTATTTTAATGTTAATAACTTATTGCAAATCTGTCTTTTTTGAATGTATTTAAATAAAAAAGGCGGACATTTAAATCCGCCTTTCTATCGTTTTTAATTAAAAGTTATTTCTCCGACATTTCGTTGAACTTTTCGAGAGAAACCTCCGATTCGTTCAATTTTACTGTATTTTTGAAATATTCTATCAATTTTTTGTTTTCTTCCATTTCGTAAAGACGATTGATTTGGTCTTTATTCTTCAACATTTCCTGACTCCATTGGTCAACCAATTTGTCATCGGCATTTACCATACCATATTGAGCCAACTGCATGCGAGTGTATTCTTTTGCTGCAGCAGTAACTTCGTCTGGAGTTACTTGTATGTTGTTGTCTTTTATAAATTTGCCGCTAATCAACTGCCAACGCAAATCGTCCATGAACAACGGGAATTCTTTTTCTATCTGGTCTGGCGTAATTTTTTCATTTTCCTTGTTTGCCTCTATCAACCAACGTTTCAAAAATTCTTCAGGAAGTTCTATTTTATTGGCATCCATCAATTTTTTTCTAAAATCTGCAAGAAATTTATAATCGCTGCTCACAGAGAAATTTGCTTCCATGTCAGACTTGATGCGAGCCTTGAAATCATCTTCGCTCTTAATTGCATTTTTGCCATATACTTTGTCAAACAAGTCTTGATTAACCTCAGCCTTAGTATAGCGTTTTATTGATTTCAATTCGAATTCGTAGTCAGCCTCCATGGCTTCCTTGTTCTCAATTTTCGCACCTGTGAACAATTTTGTCTCTTCCTCGTCGTCGAATGCTTTTTTCGGATTGAACACAACCTTGTCACCTTTTTTAGCCGCCTTGAATTTCGCCAATTCTTTGTCGTTCTTGAAACGAGTCAATAACAACGAGCCTGTTTCCGTACAAGTTTCTGCACCAACGCATTTCAACGGACCAGCAACAAATTCGGTACCTTCAATAGTGTCTACATCTTCCTGTTTTCCAAAACGATTGCAATACATTTCAATCTGTTCGTCAATCATTTTGTCGTCGACAGTTATCTTATAATAGTCAGCTTTATTTTTCTTTGATAATTCAATATTGATTTCGGGAGCAACAGCAACGTCGAACAAAAATTCAAAATCGGTATCCTTGTCCCAGTTTACTTCTTTTTGTTCTGCATTAGGAAGCGGTTCACCAAGAATATGAAGTTTATTTTCTCTAAAATAATTCTGCAATGAATCAGAAACAAGTTTATTCACTTCGTCAACCGTCACATACTTACCGTACATCTGTTTTACCATTCCCATTGGCACGGTACCTGGTCTAAAACCTTTTACGTTTGCTTTTTTACGATAATCCTTCAAAGCAGACTCAACCTTGTCAGCATAGTCAGATTGCGAAATCTGTACAGTCAATACAGAAACCAATCCCTCTCCTTTTTTTGATACTTTCATTCTATTACTATTAAATTTATAAAAAAACCGCTGTGAGAGCGGTTAATTTGTGCGGATAGGGGGACTCGAACCCACAAGCCTCGCGGCACCAGATCCTAAGTCTGGCGTGTCTACCAATTTCACCATATCCGCTTAGGAGCCACAAAAGTAGATATTTTTTTGTAAAAACAATAAAATCCTCGTTTTATTTTCTCGATTTTGCTTCCAATTCGTTCAATATTGACTTTTGCTTTTTCATATTGGCATCGGCTTCGGAGATTGCCTTCTCCGTATCTTTCAATTGCTTTTGAAGATCTTCTTTCTTGCTGACAAGCTTATCGTAGTCCTTTACAGACTTTTCGTATACTTTTTTCTGTTCCTCTATCTGATATTTCAAATCCAGAGCAACAACCTCTTCTGACAATTTATTCAAAAAATCTTTTATGCAGGCTACTTCCTCATCTCCCGGAACCACAAAATTTCCATTTTCTCTTTGTACCATTATATATATTGTCGACGTTTTGCTTGAACCGTCAACTTTGGTGTACACGTCAGTATTTTTCACGCACATTTCCGAATACGTAATTTTAGAATACAACATCACGCCACTCGAAGATTTACCTTTTAGTTTATTATCCTTAAAATGCTTGTTGACAGCCTCTTCCATTATTTTTTTCGAATAGTCCATCGTCATTGCCAGAGCAGGCACATCAACTTTGTTGAGCGATGTTTTGGTTTCCACGACAGCTTGTGCATTTACCAAACCACATAAAGAAATGCAACTTACAACTAATAACACTAATTTTTTCATATCTGTAAATTTTAATTAATTCATTCTAATTATTTCAGCACCAATAGCATTCAATCGTTTATCAATATCCTGATAGCCACGGTCAATTTGTTCTATATTACTAATAGTGCTTACGCCTTGAGCCGACATGGCTGCAATCAACAATGCAACACCGGCACGAATATCTGGAGAAGCCATGTTCGTAGCACGAAGTTTCTGCTTGTTGCCCAAACCAATTACGGTTGCACGGTGCGGATCACATAAAATAATCTTACAACCCATATCTATCAGCTTGTCCACGAAGAACAGACGACTTTCGAACATTTTTTGATGAATCAACACGCTTCCGACAGCCTGTGTGGCAACCACCAAGAAAACACTCAACAAATCTGGCGTCAATCCTGGCCACGGTGCATCGGAAATATTCATAATCGAACCATCTATAAACGATGGAATTGTATACGTTTCTTGAGCAGGGATATAAATATCGTCGCCACGACGTTCAAACTGAACACCCAAACGCGAAAACGCAGACGGAATTATCCCCAAATCTGGATATGATACATTTTTAATTGTTATTTCCGACCCTGTCATTGCCGCCAATCCCATGAAGCTGCCGACTTCAATCATGTCGGGCAAAATTGTATGCTCACAACCGCCAAGCGTCTCAACACCCTCGATTGTCAGCAAATTCGAAGCTATTCCCGAAATCTTTGCTCCCATTTTATTCAACATTTTACATAATTGTTGAACATAGGGTTCACAGGCAGCATTATATATTGTAGTTGTTCCTTCTGCTAAAACAGCAGCCATCACAATATTAGCCGTTCCCGTCACAGAAGCTTCGTCAAGCAACATATACGTACCTTTCAGATGGTCAGCCGATACAGTAAACGTACTTGTTTCCTTGTCGAAAGCGAACTGTGCTCCAAGTTTTTGAAAACCAATAAAATGCGTATCAAGTCGTCGACGGCCAATCTTGTCTCCGCCCGGACTTGAAATAAAACCTTTTCCAAATCGCGCCAACAACGGTCCAACCAACATAATAGAACCACGCAAAGTCTTCGATTTTTCCTGAAATTCCTTGGAGGTTAGATAATCCAAATTCACATCATCGGCCTGAAACTTATAATCATTGCTTTTAAGCTGCGTTACTTTAACTCCAAGACTCATAAGCAATTCTATCAAATTCATCACGTCGCGAATTTTTGGAACATTTTTCACGACAACGGCTTCTTTTGTCAAAAGTACCGCCGACAATATTTGTAAAGCCTCGTTTTTTGCCCCTTGTGGGTACAAATCACCGTGTAACTTTCTTCCTCCTGTAATACGAAAAACAGCCATAACAATTATTTATCTTTTGTTGGACTTGTTGTTGTTATTCTTTTTCCCTTGCTGGTTGCGTTTAAAGTTATTGTTATTCCGACGTTGATTCATCTGCGTCATCGGCTGTGCATTTACCGACGCCAAACGGGTACCATCGGCAAGTCGCAATTTACCTTTGGACAAACGAAATAAATCATTGATAATAATTTCATCTGTCACCGACTTCTGATTCCAAACAATATAATTGCGTTTCATATTATTTGCAATCATCATCGACAAAGCTTCTCGTTCCTCCCCTTCTGGCAATTTTGCAGCAGACTCAATCAAACGTTCCACCGTATAACCATAATGACGAAAACGAATTTCATTCATATTGTATTGCAGCTTTTCTGGAGATCCGATATCGGTCGGTTTTGTTATCGGGAATGGAAAATCCACATCTAACTTATAATCGCATAACTGAGCAAGATAATCCCAAATTTTCATCCTATAATCCTTCGTATCGCGCACAGCCACATTCATATTGACCATAATAGAAACCAGTTCCTTCGCCGCTTCTGTACGTCTGTTTCTGTCTTCTATCGTCATGAGATATTGAGCCATCATTTGAACATTTCTGCCATATTCCGGCAATATCAGTTTCTCTTTCGTTGTATTATATTCCATAAAATAAATTTTACTTGACAAAAGTAACAAAAACCCTTTAATTTTCAACTATTTGCAGTTTCGCAAATTTCAACAATAATTTTTTATCACCCCAATTATCGAATGATATTATGGCAGAAGCACTTGCGTCATCGCCGCTCCGTTCTTTCACCATTCCGAAACCGAATTTCGCATGAAATACCCGCTGTCCATCTTTTATATCCATTGGATTGCTCGGTGTCACTAAATTTGGCTGAGCTGGTTTTTCGTTGAAATGTGCAAAAGGTTGGGACGTCGGTTTTTGATAGTTTGAAAACGCCGTCGGACGAGAGGCATTCGACGAAGACTTTTTTTCGAATGTCGCTCGATTAGCATTATTCCAATGATTTCCACCGAAAGAGCCACCTGACGGTTGTGTCTTTTTAAAAGACGAAAATGAATTTTTCGAATTATTGGAATAATGAGAGAACAAAGAACTCGAAGATGACAATCCTCCTCTATTAGGAATTTTCCCATCAACATATTCTGAAGCAATTTCGGATATGAATCGACTCGGATTTGACACATTCAGTGAGCCATACCGTCTTCTTGCCAAAGCGTACGAAATAGTAGCGGTCTTCATCGCACGCGTGATTGCGACATAAAACAACCGTCGCTCCTCTTCCACCTGTGAAGGTGTTTCCTTGCTCATCGATGACGGGAAGACATCTTCTTCCATACCGACAATAAAACAATGTTTGAATTCCAGTCCTTTTGCCGCATGAACCGTCATCAACAACACTTTGTTCGGATTTTCAACCGAATCCTCGTCAATGTCAGTCATCAACGCAATTTTCTCAATATAATTATGAAGAGCTATCGCATCGGGGTCCATCTCATTCTCGACGAATTCTTTCGCACCATTCAGCAATTCTTCAATATTATCGTATCGCTCATGTGCTTCTTCGTTCGTATATTCCTTAATCAACGAACTTTTAAAATCAATTTTCTCAACAATTCTATTCATCAACGAATATGCGTCCGACTCGTCTTTATCATTCATAAATTCCTGCATCAACGAGACAAAATTTTTAATTTTCGTCTTGGTAGCATTAGGGAACATATCGCCTGTCCTTTCTATTTGCGACATCACACTCCAAACGGAAATTGAATGCGCCCGCGAAAGGCCGACAATTTTCGCCATCGTTGTATCGCCAATACCACGCGCAGGATAATTGACAATACGTTCAAGGGCAATTTCATCTTGAGGATTTATGACAACGCGCACATACGACAACACGTCCTTCACTTCTTTTCGTTGGAAGAATGAGGTACCCTTTACAATTTTGCACGGAATTCGTTTTTTGTTAAGTGCCTCTTCCAAAATACGAGATTGTGAATTTGTACGATACAAAATTGCACAATCGCTATAATCTTCGCCAGACTTCGCTAAATCTGCAATCATCGAGGCAATTTTTATGCCTTCTTCCGCATCAGTCGACGATTCGACCAATTTTATCAGATCACCTTGTTCACTTTCAGAAAAAATTGTCTTTGGTATTTGTTTGGAATTTTTCGCAATAAGACTGTTTGCCGCATTTACGATTGTCTGCGTTGAGCGATAATTTTGTTCAAGTTTGTACAGATGATAATTCGGATAATCCCTGCTAAAACCTAATATATTTTCAATCTTAGCACCACGGAACGAGTAAATACTTTGAGCATCATCACCGACTACGCACAGGTTGTTTTCAGGCATAGCCAGTTTTTTTATTATAAAATACTGACAACTGTTTGTATCTTGATACTCGTCAACTAAAATGTATTTGAACAGTTTTTGATATTTCTCCAAAATCGTTGGACAATCGCGAAACATGATGTTTGTCATTAACAACAAGTCATCAAAATCCATTGAATTTGACTTACGGCACATTGACGTATATTCCCGATAAATCGCGGCCATACCTGGCATTCCCGACATTCTGTCGAGTTTATACATATCAGACATTTCATACATGTCGGCCGTGATAAGGTCGTTTTTTGCTTTCGAAATCAAGCTTGCCACCTTCGTTGCCTTGTACACATCTTTGTCAAGATTTAACGATGAAATAACCTGTCCCAATAATTTTTTCACATCATCCGTATCAATAATCGAATAATTTGAATCATATCCGGGAATATGTTCCGATTCTCTACGAAGTATTCTGGCAAAAACGGAGTGGAACGTTCCCATGTTTAAATTGCGAGCGACTTCTTCACCGACGATTTTCCCAATACGGTCTTTCATCTCCGCAGCCGCCTTATTCGTAAACGTCAAAGCCAAAATATTATGAGCAGGAACACCCAACGACAGCAAATACGCAATTCTATAGGTAAGCACGCGAGTTTTTCCCGAACCGGCTCCAGCTATGACCAAACATGGTCCGTCAACATTTTTTACAGCAACCTGCTGCCCTTCGTTCAATCCTTGTAATAGAGAATCCATTTTTGATGCTAAAAAGAAGATAACACTTTCAGTACACTATCTCTAACCACTTGAAACGCAGGCATATCAGATTCCTTAACAGGATTCGACGGGGGAGAAATCATTTTAAGCGGATTAATTGGCGTTCCATTCTTATAAACTCGAAAATCAAGATGTGGCCCCGTAGAAAGTCCAGTACTGCCGACATATCCGATAACCTGCCCCTGGTGTACACGCGCGCCTTGATGTATGCCTTTCCCATATTTTGACAAATGCATATATGACGTCGTATACGTAGCGTTGTGTTTTATCGTCACCATATTTCCCGCACCGCCCGAATAACCTTTTTTCACAACAACACCGTCGCCAATCGTATGAACAGGTGTCCCAACAGGAGCCGCATAATCAACACCATGATGCGGTCTAACAATTTTCAGCACAGGATGTTTACGACCATGAGAAAAATAAGAACTTATTCGAGAATATTTCAATGGTGCCTTCAAGAAAGCCTTTCTTGTCGATTTACCATTTTCATCAAAAAATTGCTTTATGCCGTCCTGTTCAAAAGGAATTGCGTAACAATCCTGTCCCATGTGATTAAACAAGGCATACTTGATTTCCTCCAACCCGACCGAGACACTATCTACAAATTTCTCAACGTACACTATTTTGAAAAAATCTCCTTTCTGTAAGCCAAAGAAATCGATAGACCACGCATAAATTTCCGACAACGATATTGCAATATTGGGATCCAAATTATTAACAACCATAGAATTCCACAACGAAGATTCAATCACACCCGTTGCGTGTCGTTCCTGATACGTAACTTCCTTCGCATCTCTATACACCTTTGGAAGCGAATCAGTCAAGTCAAAAACAAGATAATTTACTATGTCTATATCATAAATAAAATATGCCAATACCGTATCGGAGTACATTCTTGTATATGTATTCCCGCTTTTGAATTTACGAACATTGAAAACCGTATCACACTTTGTTATCAACGTATGAATTGTTCTTGAATCCAATCCAGAAGATAGCAGGATTTGCGACAACAATTCACCTTTTTTCACTGTGTCAACAATTACATCAAAATCGTTTGTCCTAATATTATAAAGAACAACATCCTCTTCTTTCTGCTCGGTCTCGACAGATTCGGCAGATTTGTTGTCTCCGCAGGAATTAAACAAAAATACTATAAACAAAAATGATAATAGTTTTACGTATCTCATGACAATCTTTTTGGCAAATATAAAAAAAGAGGTCTCCTCAACGAAGAAGAGACCTCTATACTTATCAACAAATATTGTTTAATATTCCCACAAATCGTGCTCGAAGTTGAAGATGAACGTTTTAATTCTCTCAGCTTCATAAAGTTGTTCTATACCAAACTTGTATGAACTAACTTCACGGTCGTTGTACACGTTTGTTTCGCGAGAAATGAAACTGCTGAAATGACGTTTTTGGAACGTATCATAGAATGATTTTTGATCACCATCGCTATTTGGATTGAAAACTTCGTTTCTTGCCAAAATTGGTTGTGCTGCAGGATAGTAAATTTTGTAAGGCAACGACTTACGAATTTCACCATCTTTTTCAAATTCACGCAATGCAGTAATCCACATAATACGAGGATCCATTACAGAACGTTGTTTGTCGAACACCCATTCTTCTCTCAAAATCAAGAATTTTATAGAACTAGGATTCATCTGGTTTTCAATTGCTTTTGCAATTTCAGTACCATCTTCCTGTTCTATATAAATGGTATCTATACTTGCCCCCAACTTTGTTTTGAAGTCTTCAAATGTGATAGGAACTGCGCCATCACTCATTGGGTCGTATGCAAACAACATACCTTTTTCAACTGCGTCTACTGTCAATGCAGACAAACTAAAACGTGAACCTATACGTCCAGTCTCATTGTTTGGGAAATACAACGGATGATTCATTTTTTCACGCAAAGGCAATGTTCTCTCTATCTGTTTTGACCACATCACATCCGCATAACGAATCTGCTGCATTGCAATAGGTTTTCTATCATTCATATGAGGCTTGTCATATGGACTGTCCGGATATTCGCTCGTTTGAGCAAATAATGCTGAAGAAAAAGCGACAGCAACAATAAATAAACCAAGTTTTTTCATATCTATCAAATTTATAGTTTCTAATTATTTTACAACAAATTTTAATACACCCAAGTTACGAGGTCTTCCGTCTGGTCCAACAGCCTTGATATCTTCGAAGTATACTTTCGAACCTTTAGATACTTTCGTAAATATGTTTTGTTTTACTTGTTGATTAATTCTATTGCTCTTAACTGTTTCTGACAAGAAGTATGCACCAACTTGAGCACTTACAGTAAACGATGTCACCTTAAATGACAAGTCAAAGTCAAAATCCTTCATCTTAGCATCAACAGTTTGAGCAGCTTGCAAACGTGCTTTATCTATATCGCCGCCATTCATACCCAACACTTGAGCAACAGGGTCAGGCACAGTCTTAATACGGAATTCAACACTACCCATATTCTGTTTCTTACCATTGATGTCTGCAACAACAGAGATAGAACATTTTCCCGCTCTTGACACTTTAACGATATAACCTCCACCAGCTTTCTTAGAAATTGAGCCATGCGTTGAAGGTGTCAACGATGCAGAAATCTTATCAGCAGGCACACCAGGAACTGAAATTTCCACAGGATTTTCAGGACCGATATAGAATACGTTCATCTTAGTTGGCGATACAACCAAACCTGGTTTAGCAACCTGATATTCACCTGAGATTTTATACTCAACAGTATCGTTTGAATTTGGTTTCGGCAACTTAATGATTGCATTATATTTTTGATCACCAATACCGCCACCGTTCACCTTATAGATAGGCAGACCAGTTTCTTTGTCAATTGGTAATTTTCTACCGTTCACATATACATCCAATGCTTGGGTAGTATCGAATGCAGCCAAGAAAATCTGTGCTGAATATTCGTTACCTTGCATAATATATGTACTTTGAGGCAAAACAATTGGAATCAACTTATTAAACTTGAATGAAGAAGCATCCAACTGACCATAAACAAGATTCAACAAGTCACCTTCAGCATTTCTTACAGCCGATTGCCACTGTGTCAAGATTGTAATTGCACCCATCAAAGGCAAATGCGAGAACTGTGATTCTGCCCAAGGAATAGGTTGACCTGATTCATGAGCATGAGGTATTTGATCGGCAGTATTCAAAGATGATTTAACATTCTTGGCGAATGCCGATGTAGAATCACTTCCGAACTTTGCAGCTGTGGCAATCAACCATTCACGATAACTTGCGATACTATCGCGCAATTGCAAACCATAACCTGGTGTCGAAGGATCCGTACCAATAATAATTTGTGTCGCAATATCCAAATTATCCTTTGACTGACAAGCAGACTCCAACGACAACGTATCATCAACACCATCGCCATCAATATCCTCGAGTTTTACATAATAACGTGAGCTTCCATCTCTTTCTTTTAATTGGAATACACCTTCTGTAGAACTCAAACGTTCACCCAACTTATCAGCATAGAATATAACAGTATCCTTACAATATTGCAAATTTTCAATCAACGCCTCGGTACGTTTTTTCAATTCCAATGATGCGTCATAGATAGCTTGTGCTTTCGTTGGATTCTGAGCATAAGCCTTGTCTATTGATGCATAGGCAATATTGTTTTTGCTCACAAAGTTCTGATTTGTTTCGTTCATTGAATTGTTAATTTTAATGAACGAATCAAGTACGTCCTTCGAAACATTCAAAGCCATCAATGCCGTATAGAATAGATACATCATACCTATCATCTTCTGTCTCGGCGTTTCTTTTCCGTGTCCCATTCGTTAGTATTTTAGAATAAATTGTCTAAAAAATCTTATTATTTAATACTCATTGCATTCAACATGTTACCATATACAGTATTCAATGCAGCAAGGTTTTGACTCAATTTAGAGATTTCTGCCTTATATTGAGCTACATCGTTTGCAGTTGACTGCAAATCAGCCATGATTGAATTAATTCCAGAAGTAATTTGTTCTGTTGCAGTCAAATTGCTGCTTGAATTCTTCAATTGCATTTCGTATACAGCATTCAATGCTGACAAGTTCTTTGACAATGCTTCCTGCTGTTCTGCTTGAGCCTTTGTTGTATCTCCAATAATAGAGAAGTTTGCATTCAAACTTTGTAACATTTGTTGATAGCCAGTGCCTGCTGTTGCAATCATATTAACAGTCTTACTACCTTCAGCAGCAATTGAATCAGCAGTTTTTTGTGCCGATGCAGAAATGCCATCAACAGATTGAGCCAATTTGTCAGCAGAAGCAGAGAATGCACTTGACAAGTTAGATACGGAACTAGTTGCAGTATTCAAACTGTCTACATACGTATTAGTAGCAACAGCCGCATTTGAAATATCCGACATGCTTGAAACATTTGAATTCAATGCCTCCAAATTGTTTCCTAATTTCTCGAACAATTCTGGGCCAAGTTTTCCTTGTTCCAACAAAGAATCGAATTTTTCAAGAGCACTTTCTTCTTTACCGTTTCCACCGCCGAAGCCACCACCTTCGATTTTTCCAGCTAATTTCTCTTTCAAGAATGTCGTCAACGGAGTCGTATCTTGAATACCTTCTATTTCTTCACCTTCTGGTGTTGGTATCAACTCTGGATAAACAAGAGTCCAGTCAATTTCAGCATGTACCGGTTCAAATGCCGAGAAGAAGAAGATTACAGCTTCTGTCAACAAACCAACCACAAGCATAGGTCCTGCACCCGGATAGTGTTGGATTTTGAACAATGCACCGACCATTACGACAGACGCTCCCCAACCATAGACTTTCGCCATAAACTTTTTCCAGCCATCTGTTTCAACCAATTCTGAAATACTCATCATAACTTTTAAAAATTTTAATGTGTGTGTAAATATTATTTTCTTGATTAATAAACTTGAGATTCTCCTTGAACACCATCAGATCCGTATGCACGTCCCAAATATGTTTGAACACATCTGAAACCAATGTAACTCTTAGCTGAATCTTGGTATTCATAAGTTCTTGAACTACATTGCATATAATATGCTATATCTTTCCAAGAACCACCACGAACAACTTTTCTCTTCATAACGATTGGATCGTCATCCAATGCACTATAATAATTGTCTGTGTTCACATCACCAGTAAAACTGTATGCACTTTCATCAAATGCTGTCTGTGTCCATTCAGCAACGTTTCCAGCCATATCATACAAGCCCCATTCGTTTGGTTCGTAGTGAGCGACAATTACAGTTTGGATACCACCATCGTCAGTATAGTTACCACGTAACGGTTTGAAGTTAGCGATAAAACATCCTAAGTAGTTTCTTGTATAGTTACCACCCCAAGGATATGGAGATGATTCCAAACCACCACGAGCTGCATATTCCCATTCTGTTTCGGAAGGCAGACGATAATCGTTTACAATTACCTTCTTAACACTTCTTAAATAACCATTTTTCAATTGGGTTCTCCAAATAGAGAATGCAACAGCCTGTTTCCAAGAAACACCAACTACTGGATAATGGTCATATGCCGGATGCCAGAAATACATTGCTGCCATCGGGTCATTATATGAATACGTATAATCGCTGACCCAACACAATGTATCTGGATATACATTGATTTCTTCTTTTACTATATATGAAGATCTGTCTTTAATTTCTTGTCTTGAACCATCGGCACGAAGTACTGTTCCTTCGTACTTACCAGTCTTATAATTATATGCTCTGTTCTCTTTTCCGTTAACTTTTTTCTTCTCTGCTGCTTGCTTGAAATCCATCCAATAATATGTGAAATTCAAACGACGAACATCCAATTCGTGTCTTTTATAGAAACGTTCGTCTCCTTGCAAGAAGAATGACAACAAAGCTTCTCTGTTCTCTGCCTCGTTCCAATCAATTGGTTTTGACCAGTCGATGTACTGCTCGTCATCTTCCAAGTCTTCGCCAAATTCATTGACAAGAACATACAAATCATCTTTACCGGCATCTTCCTTCAATGTAACATATGCCAAAGAGTCGCGAACCCAGTCCACGAATTGACGATATTCATTGTTAGTGATTTCCGTTTCATCCATCCAAAACGCTTGAACAGACACAGTACGGTTTTGTGCCGTTTGAGCCCAGGCAACATCTTGGTCACTTGGTCCAACATTCAAACTTCCTTGAGGAATGAACAACATTCCGAACGGAACTTCGTTACTCCAAATTGGTCTCGATTGAGTACCAGACAACTCTCCACTCTGATAATTTGAAGAGCAACTCGCCAGCAAAGCGATAATCGAACTAAAGAACAATAACTTTTTCATATGCATTCATATTAAAATAATTCGCAAGTTAATAACTTTTTCTTAATATCCTACAAAAATCTTACACTTTTATACGTTTTATTTTCTTTCTCCATAAAAATATTGAAGTCGTACGACACCATAACTTCCACACTACCAGCACTTTCGCCGCCAATTTTCGAACTTACAATATCATAAGAAAAAATTGCTTTTAATCCATCTAATTTTGAGCCATCTTTGAATTGAACACCGATATTTAACGATAAATCGTGTGAACTATTGTATGACAACCCCGTAATTACAAAATTATTATATATGGCTCTTATGTCTCCATTAAGTTGCCATTCTGAAAACGTAGTTTTTAGAGTCAAAGCCGGGCATAAGGTCCATTTAGGACTCGCCGTCTTATAATCATAGCCCATTGACAACCAATAATGACGTTTTAAATAATCCATTTTTCCTGCATCAAACTTGAGGGCGGGTTCATTAAGTTCCGTCACAGCAAAACCAGCATACAGCGAGCCAACTTGATAAAACATTCCAAAGCCCAATAGCAAATTCGAGAACTTCTCCTGCGATGCAATGGTCGTTTCTACGAAATTATCGGATGAGCCATCAGGATAACGGGCATCACTCATATCCCACTGTGCAGAATTCAGGCCTGCGCTCAATCCAAACCCCAAACGACCAGTCCGTAAGTCAAGCTGATACGCATAATTCAATTTTGCAGACAATCTTTTTTCGAATCCTTCTTTTGTCTGTGCTATCGACAAACCTGCTCCACTATTGATACTTTTTATTGGCATTGAGAAATCTATCCACGTAGTTGCCGGACCTGCATTGTCAACAAAACCCATATATTGTTTACGGATAACGGCAGATGCATTACCATATTCGGACGCACCACATATAGCAGGATTGTATGATGACTGATGGAATGCATACAACGTACTTCTCGGATTCAATTGTGCAAGAACCTGAAAATCCAACGTCATCGCAATGACAGCCAATGGAATTATTCTAATTACTTTTTGTATAGAACTATTCATATAGAAACCTCTATCATAGAAATAGTGCGTAAAGAAAGTACTTTTTTTGCCGATTGCAAAGTTTTTTCGCAAAATTCTTCATTTGGAAGGTATCAAAACATATACTATACATAATAATAATGTATAGATTTTTTCCTACGCCAATAATTTCTTCACGATTTCAGATATAGTCTTACCGTCGGCGGCACCGGCAAATTTCTTGCTTGCAACTCCCATGACCTTTCCCATATCTTTCATTGATGTTGCACCGACTTCTGCCATGATTGTCTTCAATGCAGCCTCCAATTCTTCCACAGACATTTGTTTCGGCAAGTATGCAGACAAGACTTCTGCTTCTGAAAGTTCTTTTTCCGCCAAGTCGGCTCTGTTGTTTGCCTTATACTCTGCCGCAGAATCTTTTCTTTGTTTAATCAACTTCTGGACAATTTTCAACTCATCTTCGTCAGCCAAGTCCGTCGCTCCCGTTTCGGTTTTTGCAAGAATAAATGCAGTCTTCAACGAGCGCAATGCGTCCAACTTACCTTTGTCTTGATTTTTCATTGCAGCCATTAAATCAACTGCCACTTGTTTCGTTAGTTTCATGTTTTTTATTTTTTATTTTTTTCTGTAATGCTAATATTTTCGAGAACTTTTCCTGGAAAAACGGCTTTAGCGACGGCAACCCTTTATCGTTTACCGCCAACTTAGTCAAATAAACGCTTACCAACATTATAATTACGACAGGGATCCACATTCCGAGCCATGCGTTTATAGATGCTGCCTTTACACTCTTTTCCCCTATCATTGTCATTATATAATATAATAGGTAAAAGACAAAGGATGCAATAACGGGAACCCCAAACCCACCTTTTCTTACCAATGCCCCAAATGGAGCACCGACAAAAAACATTATCAGACAGGCAAAGCCGAGTGTAAACTTTCTATGCCATTCTATACGCAACTTATTCAGTCCCTTCTCCTGCTCCTTATTATTGTCTACGGCGGCCAGAAGGAACGACTCCGATGTTCTTGCAACGTTAAGAGCCTTTGAGATCACCGTCAAGGCCTCAGTTGACGAGAAACCTGCAGTGAGTGTATCCATTGAAACCACATAGCCCGAATCTTTCGTGCTTCGCGACTTATATACATTATTAATAAAGAATTGTCTAAATGACTTTTCATTTCGAACCTTGTACTCAAAAGCAAGCGAATCTATCATATAATCAAGCTGTGCCACGTTCTGCATCTGAGAGTTATGCTTAAACAAGTCAACGTTTGTACGACTGAATGCATAATCTTCCAATTCAAACAAAACCTGCTGTTTATCAAACGAATACCTACGGAACGGACGTTTTTGTCGATTTTCGTCGGGATGCGAACGGTCGATGACATCCTCGTATGATTCACCATTGTATAATGTCAACACGAGATATTGCTTATCGTCAGTAACTTTCATCGATGCCGAGTCAGCAATAATTACCGAAACATTTCCTGCATTTTGCCGATGGTCATAAATCATCATGTCGTACATCATGTTCGTTTCTGTATTCTTCGAAGAAATCTTCAATCTAACTTGGTCTATACCGTCGAAGAATACTCCTTCCTTTATATTCATTTCCGGCCGCTGGTTTCGGACATCGAACATCAACGACCAGAGCCGGAGATTGGAATATGGCAACACATTATTCGCATAAATAAACGAGCCAAACATCAAAAAGACATTAAAAATAATGAGCGGCTTCATCATTCGTCCCAACGAAACACCTGCCGACTTGATGGCAATCAATTCGTTAGTGTCGCCCATGCTTCCATATGCGAATATCGAAGCACAAAGCACAGAAAGCGGCAACGACATTTGGAGCAGTCCAACTGCCGCAAAGACAAACAATTCTATAATCACGCTTAATTCAAGCCCCTTGCCCACCAAATCGTCTATATACCGCCACAAGAACTGCATCAACAATAGGAATGTTGAGACAAAGAACACTAAAACCAGCGGTAAGATATATGATTTTAAAATGAAGATGTCTAATTTCTTTATGCCCAACATACAATTACGCAGCTAAAATACGCTTCAGATTGGCTATCTGAAAATTCCACAGTTGAATTACATCCTCTAATTCTTCCTCTTCGGAAAAATCAGTTACACATAAAATAATTGAGCGAGACATTTCTGGCTGAACGATTCGGAATTCAAAATAATCGTCCGTGTCTTCGTCCTCCCATCTAAAACGTATCATTTCATTCGGAATCGAGTCAATAACAATGGCACGACTCACATCTTTATGCCACAAGAACGAAAACACAATACCGTCTTCGCTTGCAGCATCTTCGGCGAACCAACTGGCAAGACCTTCGGGCGTAGCAACACGCTTATACAGAATGCCAGGCATCGTATTCATTTCATATTCCAAATTTATCTTCTGTTTTGCCATAATAAATTCTCGCACCTGCAAGATACATCTTTTTATTTAAACACGGGCTTACATTATCAAAAAAATAGAAGGACGTTTTTGTATTTCCACCGTTTTCTTTTTCCATTCCGAAATCGAATACGTTCGAATTTCCTCGGTCGGCAACGTCACATCAGTCGCAATACACAGTTTTGTCGCAGGTCGAAGCCAAGTCAGAAGTTCCGAAAACAACTGTTGGTTACGATAAGGCGTTTCCATAAAAATCTGCGTTTGTTTTAGTCGTTGTGCATTTTGTTCCATCTGTAAAACAAAAGGTTTCCGCCCGTCTTTTATAGGCAAATAGCCATGGAATACAAAACTTTGTCCGTTGAATCCCGAAGATATAAGAGCCATTATTATTGAATTCGGACCAACGAGCGGTATCACCTGAACGTTCTTTTTATGCGCATAGTCAACAACCAAACTTCCCGGGTCGGCAATACATGGCATTCCCGCTTCGCTAATTATGCCGACGTCGAAACCGTCGAACACAGGCTGAATCATTTGTTCAATATTTTCGGCAGGATTGTGTTTGTTCAATTCATAAAAACAAGTGTTTTCTATGTCCTTTTCAGGAAAAACTTTCTTAATGAAACGTCGAGCCGTCCTGACATTCTCCACAATATAATGATTAACTTCTTGTATCACAGCGATATTGTATGCCGGGAACAATCGTTTTTCATCTTGTTCTCCCATTGGAGAGGGAATTAGGTATATTTTTCCTGTCATTTTAATAAAAATTCACTTTCTTTGTAGAAAAATAATTTGCATTGCAAAAATACGAGAAAGTGTTAATTTTATAGACATGATACTACTAAATCTCATACAAGTCGTTCTCATTGCCATTTGGACCTTATTGTTTTGTTACGTAATCACTTTACTTTTACCGCCTAAAGCCACATTGTGGCTGGCGGTCCGTCTTTGGGCCCCCGTCACTATTTTTCTAACGATGAGCCGTTTGAAAGTTGAAGGATTAGAAAATCTCGATCCAAAGAAACATTACATCTTCATGGCAAACCATTCTTCGTTTTTCGACATTCCAGCCATTTTCTGGGGTTCACGCCGAGAACTGCATTTTATGGTGAAAGAAGAATTGAAGCATAATATTTTTACTGGCTTTGTCTGTAAAAAAATGCACATGATTTTTATCGACAGAAGTAACGCTCAAAAAACCACGTCAAGCATGCGCAAAGCCATAGAACTCATTTCCGAAGGAATGGACATTGCCATTTATCCTGAAGGGACCCGCACAAAAACAGGTGAATTAGGCGTTTTTAGAAAAGGTGGTTTTAAATTGGCTATCAATTCTCAAACCGACATTGTTCCTGTCACAATAAAGAAATCAGCAAAAGCTTGGTCGCGAAACAACATACGGTTTAGTCCAACTATTGTTACCGTGCATTTCGACAAGCCAATATCCGTACAAGGTGTTGAGGAACGCGATGCCGCAAAAATATCGGCACAAGTTTTCGAAACAATCAAACAGGAACTTCAGAAATAATCTATCGCAAACAATTGTATCGCGTAAATGCCTGCGAAGTCTCGTCCTTATAGGTTTTTGAGACTGGAATCACTTTCGTTGGCTGGGTATCAAGTTCAATAATCAGTCCTTCCGCCCCTCTCCGTAATGCAATTGCATGGTCGAAGTTCACCATGAACGAACGATGGCAACGGAACAACGTGGTATCTTTAAAATCTTCGGAAAGTCGTTTCAATGAATTTCTCAACAAGAAATCGGAAATTTTCCCTTGATTTTGATACTTGATAATCACATAGTTATCAGCCGATTCTATCCAAATGACATTTTCAGCCTTTACGGAAAAACGAGTCTCTCCTTTTTCGTCATTAAACTGCAAAACCGACGGAGACGAAACCTGTATGCCTGGCACGGTATTTTCGTCAACCTGTTTCTGTAATATCTTTAACTCGTTCTTTTTCTGAACAAAAGCAAGGTACAACCAACACAAAACAGTTGGAATTGCCATGACGAAAAAGACATAGAAAAATGCATTCCAATAAAAATCAGACATATTATTATCTGCCGCAGAAAAATTCGCCATGTTAGGCATAAAAATAGCAGCTATTGTCGTGTAAATGACTGCAATGGCAGAGATTTCTATAAAAATCCACAAGGCAAAAACCCAGTAAAACATCCTATGTTTCTTTGCATAAAAATAGAGGATTATCCTACTTATCACAAGTGCGAAAAATCCAACTGCAACAATAGCGCACGACCAAAGAAAATATCCAATACCATGAACATCGGCCCAATTATATGAATTGAACGGCTGATAGACATTTATAAAAACTATTGCGAACAATGCGACAAAAATCACCTGGCTTGCAAGTCCCGATTTTTGTCTCAAATATTCGGGAATTTCTTTTACCTGTTGAAATTCTATTAGTCTCATATTTTCAATTTGCGGCAAAGATACAAAAATATGGGGATTTTGAAACTTTTACCGTTTTCTCCAATTAAATACATCCTGCGAATCAACAGGGCGAACGGCATCAAACCAATTGAATTGATCCAATTTCAGCTGATTCTTAGGAAATTGTGAAAGCGGACTAAAGGTACCCTCTGGTTTATTTTTAAAAACTATATGGTCGATTTTCCCTTTCTTCAAATAAGCAGAAATATCGCTACACACCGCCTTGTTTACACCGACAACCTCGTCATCGTCTTTCATATAATATATAGTCTCGCCATTTTGGAACATATCAACTCTTACGAGTTCATTATTTTTTATGTAGCCAACCAGCGACTTACTTTTCATTTGGTTGAACTGGTCTTCGTCGCTTTGTGCAACGAGAAACGCATCAGATTCGATGATTATTTTTTCCATTTTAGTGTTGTTCTCGCCCAATTTTAAACGAATGTCAAGTCCAGTCATCTGATTTTCTTCCGACCACACAATAGGCTCGGTACATAAATAAATCATAGAATCGAGGGCATGATACACCAACGAATCGCACACTCCTTGAACGTCGCTTTTATAGAAACGGACTTTGTGGAACGCCTTAATTACTTCGTATGTAATTGAATCAGAACGAGTCGAATCTAACGGAGCAATTGTATACTGATTAAACAAAATACTATCGGCATGAAGAAACAAAGAATCGCCATCAAATTCTTTTACAACAAGAACTTTTTTTGTCAAAAAGGCGGCCTGCTTCTTTCCTTCGTACAATGCATACTGTGAGGACAAAGTTAATTTTTCAACCGTATCTTTTATGACAGCATTTTTCCGAATAATTCCTTCATCCTTATTTCTGTCGTAAAACATATCGTCGCCGTACACATATTTTGCTCCACTGTGCAAATACGAGTCTTGATATAATTGTGCCAAGTCGGTATTGGTGTTGTACCATCCGTTACGAGTGTATATTTCGTCTTTGTTGCTTACAACAGTCGTCGGACCAACAAAATACGCGACATTTGTCGTTGTTTTGTATTTCAGTGTATCGGTCTGCATAACGTAATTAGGATTTTTCAACTCCACATCGTTTTTAAAAAACAGCATTCTGTCGTTTACATAATAGCACCCGATTTGGCTTTGCAAAATATTTGTTGCATCAACGATTTTTCCTCCATTCCGATAAAAACCCATATTTTTCTTCAGGTCATAATCAAGAAAATGAGTAGTCAGCGTCATTTTTTCATGAATCATTCTAATGTTGCCACGCAAACTTGCCATGCTCGAAGAACTGGAATAGAACAGCGTGTCGCCATAGACCGTAACCTCTTTATTTACAATCCGCACATGTCCGTAGGCCTCGAAACGATTATCCTTTGCATACGAAATTGCACTGTCGCAATACATATAGGCATCGTCATGCTTAAAGACGACATTCCCCTGCAACCGACGAATTTCGCGGTCTCCTTTCATGACGTCGGTATGTTTTATTTCTACCTTCGTCTTTTTCTGACCGAAAGAGAAAAAAGAAATAAATACCGAAATCAAAATTAAAAAGAGACCTTTCTTCATTACTCCATCAACTTTACAATTATATCATCCACGCCAATGCCTTCGGCCTCCGCCTTATAATTTTTAACAACACGATGACGAAGAATCGGCAAAGCCACGGCACGAACATCATCAATATCGGGAGAATACTTTCCATGCACGGCGGCATGGGCTTTTGCGCCAACAATCAAATACTGCGAAGCACGAGGTCCGGCACCCCAAGAAAGATATTCTTCGGCATATTTCGACTGACCGTTTCTTGTCTTTGAAACCAATTCAACTGCATAACGGACCACACTGTCGTTCACAGGAATTTTCCGAATCACATTCTGATATGCAACAATCTGTTCTGCAGTCAACAACGATTGTATCGGTTGTTCGGTATCACCAGTCGTGGCTTTCACGATTGCAATTTCCTCCTCGACAGAAGGATAATCCAGAACAACATTGAACATAAATCTGTCAAGTTGAGCTTCTGGCAACGGATAGGTTCCTTCCTGCTCTATTGGATTCTGCGTTGCAAGAACAAAAAAAGGTTCTTCCAATGTATATCGGACACCCGAAACCGTCACCGCATGTTCCTGCATGGCTTCGAGCAAAGCTGCCTGCGTTTTTGGCGGTGTTCTGTTAATTTCATCGGCAAGCAAGAAATTGGTAAACAACGGACCTTTAATGAATTGAAATTGTCTGTCACCGTTCAAAATTTCGGAACCAGTAATGTCGCTTGGCATTAAATCGGGAGTAAATTGAATACGGTTGTTCTTCAATCCCAAAATTTGAGCCATCGAAGTGACTAACAATGTTTTAGCAAGTCCAGGAACACCCACCAGAAGACAATGTCCCTTACTGAAAATCGAAATCAACACATCGTCAATTATCGCATCCTGACCAATAATTTTCTTATGAATCTCCTGTTTTAAAGATTCATACGTCTCTTTGAGAGAATCTACCGCTTCAACATCGTCTCTAAACTCCATTTCGCTTATTTGATATTGTGCAAAAATAACGAAAAATCTCTATTTGCAAAAGGTCATTGAAAGTGTCTCATATATTCAAGACCATTCGGTACATAATTTTTATCGTATGTCGTTGGTTTTCCGTTGCTTGGATACACACGCCCCGTGTTGTGGTAGTGGAATGCGTCACGATAACGACCTTTTTTGAGCAAATGACCATATTCCATATTTATCCACTTCACGCCCCAGTAAACAGCATCGCTGCCACGCAAATCGGCGACATTTATGTTTAAGTGCAGACATTTGTAACCCATTATCTGAAAAGGTCCCCACGATGTTGCAAGATTTTTCAGTGCCTCGTCGGACGCGTCGTGCAACATTTTTTGAGTCACGCCTTCGTAATCGGTAAGTTTTCCGTCTCGCACGTTTTTCAGCCGTTTATATACGTGACGCTCAAAGCGATTCGGTCTGTCGGTTCTGCCCGAACATTCCAAACACGCCAACGATTTTAAGTAACGGGAATTTATGTTAAAGATTCTTGCACACGAATCAATTACGTGTCCATAGTTTTCTTCGACGCGAATGCAGACTTTCGGTGTTTCACCCACAGGGGTAACTTCTTCCTCCTCATTATTTTGTAAAGCTTTCCATCCCAAGAAAAACGCAATGCAAGTAAGCGATACGCCACACAAAAAGATTATCAAACTTTTTGCACTACGTTTGACTTTCTTTGCTCCAGATTTTTTCTTTTTCGTTGTCGTTTTTCGTTTTGCCTTTGGCATATCCGCATTATTTGTAACGTGGCAAAGTTAGCATTTAATACAAACACCCAAATGCCCAAAGAGGAATTTTTCGGAACACAGCAGTTTCTATGCAAAGATAGTGTTTTTTATAATGAACACACATAGGGACTGTCACTGTGTGGCAGTCCTACATTCCAATCGAAAAATTTTTTAGAAACTATATTTCAGCATCATCTGCAAGCGGTGGTTGGTAATCCAATGGAGATTGTTCTCCGCCATACCGTTCTTTGCACTTACATACGACACACCGCCTTGTTTCACAAACTCGCCATATTGCACCGATGTAATGTGCCATTCAAGCGACAATGCAAGTTTTCCCCAATTGCGGACAACGCCAGGAGCCAATCGCCACATAGAATTGATGTTTGCGTATGTGTTTTTCGACAGATAATTGTTTGCAATGTTCGCATATTCGCTTCCTTCGGTATCGGTGTAGTCAACCAACAAAGCATCGGCAGTGCCAAGATTCTTGGCATAGCCGGCAAATAAGATTCCTTGCCATTTTTTACCGTACATCATACTCACCCACGACGAAGAATAGCGCACCGGCGTGTATTCCCAATGACCGTCTTCGTCAAGTCCGTTTGCCTTAGCAGTAACGCCATAACCGCCGTTCAAGTTCATGTGTTCGCCTGCTTGGGCAAGAATACTCTTTGCACGGAATTGGAACTTGTCGCCTTTATACTGCATATACACAAACGGTGAAACTGTCGTGATTCTATCGTCAACCAATGCGGTATATTTCACTGTATCACCATTTTGCAACATTGATGCTTCTCCCTTGTAACGTGGCTTTATGCTCAACAAATCCACACCGACACGGGCAAGCAGACCATTGTCACCTTTAAAGTTCACACCAAAGTAGAATTCTGGTATGTTGCTGTATTTTATGTAATTAGCCGAAGCACCTTCGGGACCGCCCGACGTGTATTGCATTTGCCAGATAGCAGAAGCCGTCAGCGAAACTTTTCCCGGAGCATAGTCAAACGTGATTTGCGGCGTTCTGCTGAACGGTGCGAACGGCACGCCTATTTCAAGGTTGGTGCTGTGAACCATGTCGGCAGCCATAGGGTGCCACGCCTGACCAACCTTTAAAGAATATTTATTATTATTTCCCGATTGCCAATTCAATGTAGTATATGCTTGACGCAGACGGAATTGTGCTGTTCCCGTGACGCCAGGCAAACCACTATAAAAATCAGCTTCGATTTTTGCGCCTACGTTAACTTTCCCGATTTTGTATTCGTTTACATCTAACCCAAGACGCGATGTAATGGCACTCCATTTCATTGTAGGGTGTTGGTTTATATCAGTTCCGTCGGCTTGCACGGATTCATCAAGTGGAACGTAATAATACAACTCGTCGGTTCCCGCCTTGCTTTCGCGAGTGTCGAAGGTAAAATAGTTACGGACGAAGCCGTACCATTTCAATGTTGCCTTGGGTTGGGGAGTTTCTGCAATTTGCGTTTCTGTTTGAGCCAATAAGGCGTTTCCGCACGTTACACAAAAAAATGATGCAAAGAGTAAATATCGTTTCATATTGAGAAATAAAAAAAGAGGACTTTCGCCCTCTTTTTGTTAGTAATTCATTATAATGTTGCTGTTACTGTTTCAGCCACCTGTTGCACGCTTTCGAATGGGAAAATCGTTGTCAGCCAGAAATAACCGAGGACGAACGCTATCGCTCCAAGTATAAGACCGATTTTCGCCATATCCTTTGTTTCCACCAAACCCGTAGATGACGCGATTGCGTTCGGCGGTGTGGAAATAGGGAACAACATTGCGATTGATGCACAAACTGCAATGAACGAAATCATTGCATGTGTTCCGCCAAGAGCCACAAACGAATCGTGGCTTGCGGCTGCAGGGTCGCCCATTGCCTGTGCCACCACAATCAATATAGGTATCAACAACGCAGCCGTAGCCGAGTTGCTGATGAAGTTCGACAAGAAATAACATACAACGCCTGCAATGATGAACACTGCCACAACGCCCATAGTTCCAAATGGGATTGCCTCAATTAGCACCTTAGCAAGACCAGTTCCCTGCAAGTCGGTACCCAAAGCGAAACCGCCGGCAACCAACCAAAGAACCGTCCAGTTGATTTCTTTTATGTCGTCTTTTGTAAAAATGCCGCAGCAGGTAAGCACCGCAAGTGGAATAAGTGCAACCACGTTGGAGTTGATGCCCGTCAGTTTTTCGGTAGCCCACAACAAAATTGTGCCGATAAATGTAATCCATACCACGTAAGTCTTCCAATCTGTCTTGCGGCCGCTGTCCTTAATATCGAGCACAACCTCTTTCGATTTGAATGGGAACAACAATTGCAGAAGCACCCACGCAATCAAAATCATTATAATCACAAATGGAATCATTCTTATTGCCCATTCGCCAAAAGTCACTTCGCAACCAGCTTCAGCCAAGAATTTCACAGCTGTGGCGTTTGGAGGCGTTCCGATAGGTGTTCCGATACCGCCAAGGTTTGCGGCAATAGGAATTGCCAACGAAAGTCCGATTTTTCCTTTATCGTCGCTTGGAAGCACCGCAAGCACAGGAGCGAGGAAGGCAAGCATCATAGCAGCCGTAGCCGTGTTGCTCATAAACATTGAGAATACTGCAATCACAATCAAGAAGCCAAGCAACACCATACGAGGATTTTTGCCGAACGGTTTCAGCATTATTTTCGCAAGCGTCACGTCAAGGCCGTATTTCGAAGCCATAATTGCCAGCACGAATCCACCCAAGAAAAGCATTACAACTGGGTCGGCAAATGCAGACATTATTTTTGTGTAAACCACAAGTTCGCCAGCTTCGGGCGTACATAAAAATCCAATACCTTTATTTGAAACCGTCAGCAACGAGAGCACAATCACCAGCACAGAGGTTGTCCAGTTAGGAATCGGTTCGAAAATCCACAGCAACGCAGCCATCACGAACATTGCGATTACACGTTGCTGAACAACCGTCAATGCCTCAATTCCATAAAAATCAGTGGGAACTGCCCATAAAAAAATTGTGATAACCAATGTCACCAACAAACCAACGATTTTTTTTGTATCCATACAATAATTATATTGTTACTATTTTATTCTTGCTTTTGATTTAAAACACTTTTCACTCAAAAGCATCGCAAATGTAAGAAAAAGTAGTTTACGTAATTCACGTATCGCATAGTTTTTTTACGGATTATTTTTAACACGTAATGCACCAAGGGGACCTACAAGAAATATTCCTTATAATTCCAGTGGTTCGTTGAATGGTCCATACTTCTTCTCCATCTTTTTTTGAAAGACTTCACTCGAACATTGGGCCTTTTTCAGCGTGTATCCGTTGCAATCGCCATAACCGTATACTCCCTCATTAGAACGACTTTCTATTGTAATGTCTGGATATTGCTCGCACAGCCCGTCAAAAAACAAATCGAGAGGTTGAAACGGAGTACAGTCAATTAGCGCCGATTTACCATCTTGCGACACTCTTATCTGAGACAATCCCCATTTTTCAGAGTTTAGGAATGTCGTGAGGTTTTCAGGAATACCAAACGACACCACATACACTATTACACGCGAATAATTACAGCTATGCCAAACAACTGTTCTCGTATTTTCGGCCAATTGCGTACCACAAGTAGGACATATCAGAATTTTCTTCTTAGCGAAAAGATTCACACCTTCCACACCTCCCACTACAGGCGCCCATATTTTGTCGTGAAGACAAGCGAATTCAGCCAATTGGTGTAAGCGGGTTACTGCATCTTCAAAAGGGATGCGTGGCGTTCCGTCGGAATTGTGTTTACATTTATTATAATGCAGTTTCTTGAGATCGATATACGAGACGGGCAATCTTCTCATGCCGTCAAACACTTTATCCCAAGAACAAAATTTTTCGTCTTTTTGTTCTCTTGCAACGAAGCAATAATTCTTTCAACGTTTTTTATCATACCTTTTAGTTTTTACCAAAAACAACAGTGTACAAGTTTTAAAATAAAAGGGATTATTCTTTTACTATATGATAGGCATCCCATTATTTCCAAGTACAAGTTGATTTGATGCAGATGATTTCTGCCAATCAATTTCATAAAGATGTATTCCTGCCGTTTGGTATCTTGAAAATCTTTCTCCCATATTCGGTAGAGGTGGTTTTTTGATTGGCATTTTATTTCCTAAACCTAAACTTGTTAACTTATCATTTTCGGTTTTAGTTATAAACGCCTCCTGAACCCAGTTATCATATTCCTGCTCAATTATATTTTTTAAGTTACTTTGTTTATAGTTAATTTCTATAATATTCCAAAATATATCTAAAAGGTAACAAACAGGAATAATATGTTCAATGCCACCAAGAATTCCTACCTTTTTATGACGCCCCATGACCAATAAGCCTTTTATTGAACCACCGTTAACTATGTAATTATTGTACTTCTGTAATGCATCCTCTGTTATATAACGAACATTTTTCATATCTGTTCCTTTGCAAACGGCTTCACGAAAAACTTTAGCATCACAAAAGATTGAGTTTTCTTTAACATAATCCAAGTCCTCACCTGCTGCCAAAGCACCTTTAATCATATACGAAACAGCAAAAACCTTTTCTACGAAATTTTGTTTCTCCATATTTTGATTTGTATTTATTAAATTCACTTGATTATATCCTTTCTTGGCACTTCCGCCAAGACGAAAACTTTTTGGTTCCACTTGATCAAATCCTTTCTTGCCACTTCCACCAAGACGAAATCTATAGTCTTTTATTTGTTTAATCATATTGCTTCTTATATAAAATTTACCTAAAGAATGTATGTACTGTATGCAAAAAACAACCTTACAGAAGGAGGAAATACTATTCAGACCTATTTTACAATAGTTTTAAATGTTTTCTCTCCAATCTTAACAAAATACACCCCTTTCATAGAAACTGGTATCATCGTATTCTCAAGTGGTGATACAACAGAGTAAATTAGTTTTCCTGCCACAGTATAAACATAAATAGCATCATTTCGAGATTGTTCAACATAAATCACATTATCTCTTGCATATACCTTAATGCTTGTATCAACATCATCTATTGCAAGTACAAAAGAATCCTGAAATGCCGCAATTACTTTCTCTAATTTACCTGCTTGCAGCAAAAGACTACTTTCTGATGGATTTCCCTTGTCTAAAATATTTTCAGCAGAATTACGAGCATCAAACAAGTTCATGTAGTCAATCAATGAGAAAGTTCCTGGATGTTCGTCTGCACTACTCAACAACAGATCTGCCTGTTCTATCAAATTCATCAAGTCCGAAATAGTTACAATTTTTTTGTTGATTGAAGCTGAAAATTCTTGAATAGCTATTTCAATGAGTCTTATCTGCTCGTCAATCTCAGCCTGTTTTTTTGAATTACTATAAATTGTGTTAGCTGTTTGAATAATATTAGTAAGCATATCTACTGAAGATTGTGGATATTGCCCAATTTCATCCCCAATTTTCCCCTCTGCTTTGCTTAAGGCGTTTTGTGCGTTATTGATGGCGATAACTAAATTAGATTTATTCAACAATTTTAAGCCGTTGATTGCTTGTTGCAACGAGTTGTTTGCCTGATTCACAATAGACTGGTCTTCGGAATAGAGATTTCTGTCTATTGTTTTTGCTTCTAATAATTTTGTAAGCATGGCCGTCCAAGTCGTATCTTCATAGTCGCTTTCATTTAATGCTTCAGCAGAAGTAATAGTCCTGTCTAACATTATGTATGACGCTTTTGCCTTTTCGCTATAAACTGCTGTTACAATCAAGTCTTCACGTATGTTCTTGAATGTTTTATCCCAGCCAGTGAAATTATATCCAACACGTGTCGGTTTTTGTTCTGGCTCAGTTGCAGATTGGTTATAATCAACTTCTTCTGTTTTTAAATTGGAGCCATCATAATCTAAAAACATGACTGTATATGTATTAATCTCAAAAATCGCGGTAATAGTCATATCACTTGTAACTGATGAATAATCCGAATCCCAGCCAACGAATGTATGTCCTAATTTTGTCGGTTCTTGCGGAGTTGTAGCCGCTTGTGCATATTTGACCGTTTGTCTTGATATTGTTTTTTCATTTGCCATAAACGTCACACTAAATGTTTTTTGAACAACATTTTTCATGGCATTTTGTAACACTGCCGTTGCATTATCAATAACCGATTGATTTTCCTCATACAAGTTTCGGTCAACGGCAATTGCATTATTGAGAGCAGTTGTCAGGGTTGTCCACGAAGCAGTTGTAAATTCATCTTCGTTCATGAATTGAGCGGTAGTAATGGCGTTATCCAAAGCAACATAAGATGCTTTTGTTTTTTCTGTATATAAAGCAGTGACAGTAAGATTTTCTGTTACGTTCGTGAATGCCTTGTCCCATCCTGTAAATATGAATCCTGTACGATTTTGCACCTGTGGAGCAGTAGCGTCTTTCCCATATTCTACTGCTTCTGTTTTAAGAGGTGTTCCGTCATAATCAATAAATGTTACGGTCAAAACGTCAATTTCAAAAATAGGGGAGAATGATATATTGCCAGTAACGGTGACTTTTCGAGGATTATCAGTTATTCCGTCATTCCAGCTTACAAAATGATAGTGAGCATTAGGCGTGGCGAGAACATTTACATTTGTTCCATAGGCATAGGTTCCTTCTCCAGAAATGACACCATTTGCTATGGAACCACATGACAGCGTAAATTCATCCATTATAAATTCTGCTGTCAGGGAAAGATTCTTTGTAATGACAAGTTGTCGAGGATTTGTCTTGTCGCCATCTGACCATTGAACAAAACTATAATGTTCATTTGGTGTAGCAGTAAGCGTAACCGTTTCATCATATGCATATTCTCCAGCACCTGTTACAGTCCCGCCTTCGCTGTTTGTCATAGTTAGTTCAAAAGTGTCAATTGCAAAGTCTGCTGAAAGACTTAAATCTTTTGTTACCGTGACCGTTCTTGTTGCCTCGGTATTTCCGTCGCTCCATTTTACAAAATGATAATGTTCTTTCGGGGTTGCAACTAACTGAATTTCAGATAGATATTCAATTTCTCCACCTGCCGACACCGTCCCTTTTGAGTCATCTGACGATGATATGGAAACTGAGAACTTCTCTTTCTCAAATATTGCAGTATAGGTGGCATTTTGGGTTACTGTGACTGTTCTTTGTGCGTCAGTTTCCCCATCTTTCCAGTTCTTGAACACATAGCCATAATTGGCAGTTGCCTCAATGTCTTGTTCGCTACCATAAATATAATTGCCAGAACCATTGACTGTTCCCATCTCTGCATTATTTGCAACTACTGAAATAGCGAACGTATCTATTGCAAACAAAGCGGTATAAGTTGCAGTTTCCGAAATGGTTATTGTACGGGGATTGTCGGTATTCCCATCGTTCCATTTTTGGAAATGGTAATGTTCTTTGGCCGTTGCACTAATCGTTTGCATTGTAGCATAGTTATATGAGCCACTTCCAGAAACGTTTCCCACGCTTTCATCTGCAGAAAGAACCGTTATGTCATACGAATTAACTTCAAATGTTGCTGTATATGTGGCGTCAGCTGTAACGGTAACCGAACGGCTTGCATTCGTGTTGTCATCGTTCCATTTTACAAAATGATAGCCAGTTTTGGGTGTAGCTGTAATAGTAACCGACTTGTTATAATCGTATGTTCCGCCTCCAGAAACGGTGCCCATATTCGTATCTGCAGACGTAACGGTTAGAACATACGTGTCTATCGCAAACGTGGCTGTATAAGTTGCATCTGCCGTAACGGTAACAGAGCGACTCGCCGTTGTATTTCCGTCATTCCATTTTTCAAAGTGATATTTTTCTTTGGGAGTTGCGGTAATAGTGACTGATTTATTATATTCATACGTCCCGCCACCTGTAACAGTTCCCATAGTTGTATTGCCAGACATAACCGTCAGTGCATATGTATCAATAGCAAATGAAGCCGTATAAGTAGCCGCCTGGGTAACTGTTACTGTTCTACTGGCACTGGTATTCCCATCACTCCATTTTACAAAATGATAGCCAGTTTTTGGCGTTGCCGTAATTGTTACTGATTTGTTGTAATCGTATGTTCCGCCACCTGTAACGGTTCCCATATTCGTATTTGCAGATGAAACGGTCAATACATAGGTATCTGCCGCAAAGGTAGCTGTATAGGTTGCCGCTTTGGTAACTGTTATAGTTCGACTTGCAGTAGTATTTCCGTCGCTCCATTTTACAAAGTGGTAATGTTCTTTGGGAGTTGCAGTAATAGTGACTGATTTATTGTATTCATACGCCCCCCCCCCTGTAACAGTTCCCATAGTTGTATTTGCGGACGTAACTGTCAATGTGTAGGTTTCTACTGAAAAAGTGGCTGTATATGTTGCGTCTTTAGTGACTGTTACCGTTCTTGTTGCGTTCGTATTTCCATCGTCCCATTTAACAAATTGATAGCCAGTTTTTGGCGTTGCGGTAATTGTTGCTGTTGCTTCATATTTATAAGTTCCTCCTCCAGATACGGTCCCCATAGAAGAGTTATTTGTTTTCGCCGTAATTGTATAGCTTTTCCTAAAAATAGGGAATCCATCGTTTTCATTGTCAACATCCATTTGATACTCATTGGTTGAACCATTTAACTCAACGAGAAAATCAGTCGTTTTCATGTATGCTTCTGTTTTGTATAGTAAAGCTGGATTATTACTAGAGTTAAATGAACGAAAATAACAATTTTTCGCTTGAAAGTTATAATCTCCGACAGAACAGTTTACACAGCCACAAAAATCTAATTGGTTAGTACAATAACAATTACTCATAATTAGCATTATATTGAGATAGGTTTGATTTGCTGTAACAATGCTGCCTTTAGTAGCGTCATTGTAAGTAGTAGTAGCGTCTACTTCGCCTCTGTTATAACATGTGAAGATTTTAAGACTATCTCTTTCTTCTCTATAATGGGATATTGCAACAATCCCTGCACTAACTGGTCTTGCGCCAGCAGTGGATTGGGATAGGATATATCCGGTATTATAGCAATTTCTTACAGTAACTGATTCTGCCTTTTTATCATCGTAACAAGAATATCCAACTATACCTGAAGAAAATTGATGTGTAGCCGAACTCGCTGAATTTTTAACATCTCCATGATTAATACAGTTTTTGATGGTCGAATTACCACTACATAATCCTATAATTCCAGCTGCTATAGTTATCTTCTTGTATCCGCCCATAGATGAATAATAGGCTTCGTAGACTCCCGATACAATAGAACCATAATTTACACAATTTGATATTTTTACATTAACACCTTTCCAACAGATGCCTGCTCCAGAAATATAGGCATTATTTGTACAACCATCTATTGTTACGTTAGTAGCGTTCTGAACTATACCTCTTATAGTACTATTATATGAAGCAGGTTGTTTTTTCGTAACATTTAATATGCTACCACCCGACATTGTGCCAATCACATAATCTCTTATTGATACCACAAGATTTTTTATAGTAGCATTTTTTATTTTCAGAAATAAGGATTCATACTGGTTTAGATTATTAATATTGGTAATCTCTTTCCCATTTCCATCGAAAACACCAGAAAAAGTTTCTGAAATACAAAATTTTTCCTCATTAAAATCTATTGAAGTTGTTAATTTAAAATAGGTTCCTGAATAAGTTAGCCCACTGATAATCATATCTCTGAAATATGCCATATTTGCAGCCGACTCAATTAAATAAGGGTCGCTACTTGTTCCAGAACCTTTCGCCCATGCTTTTACAGAAGTTCCATCCCATGTGTCGGCTATAGAATTCAGTGCCACACATAATGTAATTAACAATAGGTAAATCTTTTTCATAACACTTTATTAATTCTTAATTTTTCGTAAAGGAAAAACAATCTTTTTTCATTTCAAAAAAGTGAGTCAAAATGAGTTGCGACACAAAATAGATTTTGCAATCCATTAAGAATCAAAGAATTGCAAAAGACAAAGAGAAAAATATTCTACGAATTGTAGAATATTAGGAAACAGATTGGAGAAAAATCCGCCTAAGAATTTTTAGAGTAAAGAGAAGAAGGAAACATGATGGAATAAGAGACGGGCTTTTCTTTTTTCAAAAGAGAATTTTACACATCATTTCAAAAAAGTTACATATATGTAATTGTATCAAAGACACGAAAAAACAGACAATTGGAACATATTGGAGAAACATAATATTTACTAATAAACTTGTTAGTAACAAATTTGTTAGCAAGCACCAATAATAGAACTTATTTATTTGTGTTTCAGTAAATTAAATCTATAAAAACTGTTTAAGATTCTTTTTCGCCCATTGGCCAAAAACTGGATCCGAAAGCTCGACAGCTTTCCCCGTAACTTCAACAAATTCTTTTGATTCCAAAGCTTTACGGACTCGGTTCACATTGGCGGTAGAACCTAAATTGTATTCAGAAATAATTTTTCCTGTCGACAAGTCCGTGGTATGCCCATCGGAAATCGCCCGAATCATATTTACCTGATAACCAGACAGTTCATTGATGTATTTCAAAAACAAAACATGATTTTGATTAAGCAAATCTTGTTTCGCCAACAAAAATTCCTTTTCCGTAGCCGTTTTTTCCGTCCTTGCCCATAGCAGCCACGCCAGATGCTGCACGTACGAAGAATTGCTTTCCACATATTCACATATTGCCTCACACAGTCCCGCTGAAATTGCTTTCCCCGTTTTTTCAAATTGTTTTTGAATGTATTCAATCCAGTACGAGGTGGCGATTTTGCCAAGCAAAACAATATCGCCAAACTTATAGAATGGGTAACTTGCCTTTCCGAACATGTTCATAAGCACATGACGTTTGCTACCATATAGGCAGTACGAGGTGTTGGACTGTAGCTGCCATGCCGAGCGCAGTTTCCGTTGAAACGTGAGCGAATCAGTGAATTCGCCGATTTGTTGAAACTCGTCAATACAAACCACTATGCGAACCCCTTTGTCCTTGGCGATTTTTTCGGGCAACGACAAAACATCGGAACTATAATGGTCTTCAGTAGTTTCCAGCGAAAACGATACTTCGCTGTCTTGCCCTATGCTTATTTTGGGAACTAAATTCGACAAAAAGCGTTTGGCGTTTTCTATCAGATTTTCAGCTTTTGAACTGACTTGACGGATGATTTCCGTTGCAAATAATCTGTAAAAATCATCTTCGTTTCTACAGGCAAAAGCATCCATACGGATAACTTTCACATCCTTGTTGTCTGCCATCAGTGTGGAAACCTTATTAACTAAAGAGGTTTTTCCCAGACGACGAGGCGAAATCAGAATGGTATTTACTCCATACGTAAAATTCAAGGAAAGTCTTTGCGTTTCTTCCTCTCGGTCAGTAAAGTGATTGCAATCAGTAGCAATGCCATAAACAAACGGGTTTTCCATACTCTCAAAATTTTAGTTGAACAAATATATTACTTTTTATTTTGCCAACAAACTTGTTAGTAACAATTTTGTTAGTAATTACGAACAGTAGCACTTATTTATTTGTGATTCAATAAATTAAATCTATAAAAACTATTTAAGAACCCGTTGTGTATTAATAATTTTAGGATTTATTTACTTTAATCTTTCAAGAATCTGTTCCATTTCCCTTGGGCATTTTGCTCACGTTCGGCAAAGAAAATTCATTTTCTTTGCTCTCACTTACTCGCAAAATTCTTTCGGCGGCGAAAGAAACGGAACCCAAAGAAAGGCCGCCGACGGACCCGCTCGGCTCAGTCGGACAGTCGTGCCGACAAATGTTCTCGTTTGGCGCAACAAAGAAGGTGTTCTCCACCAAACGATAGCATGGCGACTTTGCAGGCGAGCGTGAAGAAAATCTTTGAACGAAGCGTTAAAAACTCTCGGCTTGGCGGCGTTAGCTTGTGGGGGGAGCCATCCCCGAGAGTTTAGCGTAGAGAAATGATTTTTAGCGAGAATGCAGCGTCGCCGGCATTCTTTGGTTACTTTCTGTTGCTGTAGACAGAAAGTAACAGAAATGATGGTGTATTCTAACAAATGCGGATATTTACACGACGGAAGTATATAATTCCGTTTTTTTAGAAAAACTTATCGGATTTTTGTTAGAAAAGAAGTACGTTGAGAAAGGACAAACAGAGGGCTCATGGCGAGTGTTCATTACGCCGTCAATGCAACCCTATTGTGTAAAGATCTAAATCTGCTGAGAATAGTGTTGGAAGAAATCGTACTGCAAAATCTGGGAGATTTTCAAGAGTCGGTTCGCGTCAATGGTTTTGCAACGATAGATTTTATAGATATTGGAGCGGTCACAGTTTAATTGCTTCGCAAGCCAAACTGCCCGTCTGCCCTGTTCGTCCATCTGTTGCTTTATAAGTTTCCCTATATGAACTTCTACTGCCATGTCTTTCAATTCATCCATACAAAGTAGCATATATATTTTGTACCAGCAATGACTCATTTTGACTCATTTTCTTGTACGGAAGGGCAATAAAAAAGCGCGAACCCAACAATTCCGCTTCTACGAGGTGCTTGGTCAAAACCCTGATATGGACAGAATACACTGAGCCCACGCACATGCGTGGCATCAGACAATATCTCTTTCCATATCAATCAAGCGACCAAGCTTTCGTAAAAGAAAGAAATAAAGCCAAAATGCTTCTATTTATTTGTCCAAATATAGAGAAAAAAAGAAGAAGTTTGCTTATTTCGCCTCAAATTGTAGAAAATGCTTCCTAATCGGCAAGTAACGTCACTTCGGTGAGACCTCCCGATTTCCCAAGCACGTACGAGACAGACGGTGCGTCGTTCCGGCACAATTTATCAAGATAAAGAGGCTGGTTTTCAATAAAATACGCACACTGAAACGTATCTCCAACTTTTAATTTGGAATTATGCGACTCTACCACTTCAAACTGTAGATTTCCGAGGAATTTTATAATAACAACACGATTGGGCAGCCAAGCCAAACGAATTGTGGTACCCATAGTCAAATCTTCTGCCCTGATGGTACTATTGGTTATGTATTCAGACGTAGGTTTCTGGCATTGAGACAATTGTTTTGTAAAATCCGCATATCCCGCATATTCTAAACATTGAGCCAGAATGTCCAAGGATGAACGATGCGCTTTCCCTGTATCCTTATAGTAGCCCCAAATACGTTTCAATGTTGATGAGCTCAACTGAACATGCGTTTTGTCCCAAATTTTCATTGATAACGCATCAAAATCAGTTGGACCGCTCATCGTCTTGCCAGCCCATTGTTCTATGGCTGTACATAACTCTATCAGTTCGGGGGATTTATTCATAGTTTTTAAATTAGTTAATGGTTTTCAGTAGCATATTGATTGAATCTGATTGTTTTTGATACTCCTCGTCGGAAATGACATTATCTCTTTTTTGTTGCCCCAACTTTTCCAACTCATGATAGAGCGAAGGCAAGGTCATCTGTTTTTGGTTGGCAAGTGTAGTTTCATTAGCACAATAGATTCCTTTTGAAAGTTCGAAGGCACGCTCGCTGTTGTTAAAATGTACTCTAAACGAGTTGGCAAGAGATTCAGTCTTTGACTGGCAATAAACAAATCCCTTCTGCGCTTCCTCACGCCACGTAAAACAATGCTTGTTCAGACTGTCAATATGGTTGTCCCAGGCCGTTTTTGCCTGTATCTTGTACTGCGACAACAACTCACGTTCTTCCTCAGTCAAAGTCGTATCGGCAAGTGTCAATTGTATTTCAACCACCTGCTTTGGTGTAGCAACAATTTGAGTTTCTTGCATAGGAACATTCTTTACAACCGTGTCTTTATACACCAAAGTATCATGTATAACTACTGGCGACGTGAGCGTATTGTCCGACTGGGTTTTCATTAACAAAACCAGCAATCCTACCGCCAGACACAACAGCACTGCACAGCCATAAATCACAGGAGAAACTGCGTTCCTTTTCAGTGCTTTTCGCACAGCCGCAACATTAGCCAAACGCTGTTCCCTGTCCTGTCTTGTACATTGAGCGATAACTCTACGAATACGGAGATTCGGATTGGGAAACAAGTCCTTCAGCAATTGACCAACGGCAAACACATCGGCTCGTTCATCGACAATCATTCCGCTCTGGAACTGTTCTGGCGCGGAATAATGCCTCGTTCCCGCCGGTTGTTTCAGTATTGCCGAGGTGTCACTATCAGATAAGCCGAAATCTATGATTTTTAGATGGTTACCATTACGAGTAACCAACAGATTTTGAGGTTTCAGATCTTTGTGCACCACACCCGAAGCATGGATATACTCCAACGCCGACAACAATTCTTCTACAATCTGCTCACGCCAGTGCAGGTCAGGATTGTTTTTTAGAAACTCATCCAACGAAATGCCCTCAACGAACTCCATAACAATACATTTGCCATACGGACGCACCTCGTCGAAATCGTAATACCGCACAATATTAGGATGTTGCATTCCAACACCAAGTTCAAATTCCTTGGTCAGTAAGGCGGAATAAAAATCGTTGTCGGAAAATTCGGGCTTCACGCTTTTCAACAGAAACCACATACCAAATCGTTTTGCCTTAACCAGCAAATTATGCCCAGAAGACGACAACTCCTCAAAATCCGTAAAATGTCTGTCCGACAAATTTACAGACGAAGGAATTATTCCCGATGATGAAATATAGGAATTACTGTCGTTCACTATTTATTTTCAATTAGGTACAAAAATAATTGTTTTTACATACGTTGGGAATTAATTCGAACGGGAACTCGCTTTTTTGATATGTGTCAGTCAAATTTGTCAACCATCGTCTTATACATAGGAGTTTGCCCCGGACAAAGTTCCAGCACGTGATGTTCGCAACTGAGGCGTTCGCTTGGGTCATGGGTGACGTGAATCATCGTAGTCGTCTGCTTTTCGGCGATAAGTTCCAATAAATGAAGTATTTTGCTACGATATTCTTCATCAAGACCGTGACAAGGTTCGTCCAAAATCAAAATCGGCGGACATTTAACTACGGAACGCAAAATCAGCATGGCACGCTGCTCGCCGTAACTCAAATCGCGGAACAATTCCCGCTCGCGACCGGCAAAACCACCCAACGCAAGCCATTTGTCGGCTATAGCGGTTTCAACACCAGTTGGTGCTCCGTACAACCCAATAGAATCGCGGAATCCTGAAATGATAAGGTTTCGCAGATTTGTGCCGCCCACCATTCTGTATTCCACATGCAGACGATAGGACACAATGCCCAACTTCTTTTTTATATCCCAAATGGATTCGCCAGAGCCACGTTTTTGCCCAAACAGACGGACATCGTTACAATACACCTGCATATTGTCGCCCGTAATGAGTTCCAAAAACGTTGTCTTTCCCGAACCGTTCGGGCCTCGCACCAGCCAATGTTCTCCTTTTTTGAGTTTCCAATTCAAGTCAATAAGTACATGATTATCGCCCCAACCGACGTTCACGTTGTTCATTTCAACCAAAATCTCGTCTTCGGCAGCTTGTTCCTGAAGCAACGGTGACGTGGTTGCTATTGTCTGCGCGAGACTCGACGAAAGTTGTTCTTTTTGGGCAGAATATTCTTTTTCTCTATTTTGTTGTTTTTCAGCAAGTTTCGTTTCGTATTCTTGTTTCGGGCCACAAAAAACGACGCGTTTTTCGGCAAATTCCAGCACGTTGGTGATGGAATCGGGAATTTCGTGCCAGCGCTCCATACACAGAATCACACTTGGACGTTCGGATTGTCCGTTTTGCTGTTCGGCGGCAATAGTCGCAAAGAAATCAAACAGAATTTTTCGGCTGTCAGCATCAAGTCCGGCAAACGGGTCGCTCAAAACCAACAATTTCTTTCCCGAAATCAACGCCCGAGCAAGCAATGTCCGACGAATTTCGCCAGTTGACATATATTTGAGTCCACGGTCAAGAATACGTTGAATACCACAGAGTTGCACTGCCTGATGCGTATCAAGTTCGTTTGCCCACGACGGTAGTTCGTCGCTTTTCTCTAATGGGCCGAGAACGCCTTCGGCAATGAATCTTCGTCCCGTTCGACCAATATCAACGCCGCCTTCCATATAATCGCTTTCGTCGTTGTTGCGTTCCTCTTCTATCAATTTTGCCGCCCGCTCCAACGAAACCAGTTCTACAGAATCTCCGAAAACCGACGAGTACGAGCCAGAAACCTCAGCCGACGAATTTGCCACAAACGACATTTTTCCTGCAAGCGCATTCACAAAATCAGCCTTTCCTCCTCCGTTTGGACCAATCACAAGCCAAACTTCGCCAGACTTCATAGTCCACGAAAGATTTGGGACAATGGTCTTTTCATTGGATTCTATTCGGCAATTATCAATGGAAATCAGCAATTTATCTTTCATATCTACATCTAATTTAAGCCTTCTTTTTATTTCATGTCGCAGCATTGCAAATGTACGCTTTTCACCACAAATACAGTATCTCTAAAAAGAAAAAATCCGTCAGAGCAACTCCAACGGATTTTTTTTACATAGAATTCAGATTATTCTTATCCCATCACAACTTCAACAGTATTTTGTGCTTTGATTTTGCTCAAAGGAATCTTGTTACCTTTGATTGCAACACCGTTGATAGTGATTGATTTAACACCTTTTTGTACGCCTTTCGGGTTCTTTACTTGAATGTCAAGCATTTTGCCACGGAAACGACGTGTCATACCGAAATTCTTCCAATCTTTTGGAACGCATGGGTCAATTACCAAGCCATCGTAGTCTGGCTGAACCCCCATAATGTGGTTAGTGGCAGCGTAATACGACCACGTTGCGGCACCTGTCAACCAAGGAAGACGGGACGCACCGAAACGGGTGTTGAACTTACTGTTCGTTGACTGAGCGTAAACGTATGGCTCAATTTCACGGATTTCGGCTTTCGTGTTGTATGCCGCCGGCATATATGCACGGAAATATTCATAAGCATTTTCTCCGTTGCCACGCAATGTCTCTGCAATTACAATCCAACCTTGTGGATGTTGGAAAATAGCACCGTTTTCCTTCATACCCGGCAAGAACAATGGTGCCTTGATAGCCGACAAGTCTGTCTTGATGTATGGTTTTGTTACCAACATAACACCATGTTCAGTAGCAAGGTTCTTTTTAACAGAATTCAAAACCGTGTCTGCCATTTTTCCTGTTGCAAAACCGCTATATACCGACCATGATTGTGGGTTCAACCAAATCTGTCCTTCCTTGCTTGTGTGTGAACCATAAACCTCGCCAGCTTCGTTATAAGCACGAACGAACCATTTGCCATCCCATGCGTGTTTTTGAATCGTAGCGTCAAGTTTTTTCAACTCTTTGTTTGCCCATTCTACTTCTTTCGGCAATTTCTTCATTTCGCAGATTTCGGCGTATGTCTTCAACGCGTAACGCAACTGGAATGCCACGAAAGTCGTTTCACCTTTCTGACCAAGTACCAAGCAGTCGTTCCAGTCGGCTTTCAAACCGCAAGGAAGTCCGTGAGCGCCTTCGCGTTCAAGGTTGAACTCAATTGCACGACGCAAGTGACCAAGCACTGTTGCCTCGCCTTTGTCGGAATATGGAAGTACTTTGTCGTAGAATTTCAAATCGCCTGTTTCTTTAATGTATGCAGGAATTGTGTTGAACAACCACATACAGTCGTCGGAACGATAATCTTCGTCGGCAGTTTTTGGCATTTTGCCCGGAGTGTGGTCGAATGGTTTCACAACTGGCATAGCACCACCGTTTGATTCCTGACCGGTAATCATCAATTCAAGACGTTCTTTTACTTCGCCGTTGATAACAGGAAGTACGCCAAGCATATCTTGTACCGTATCGCGGTAGCCAAGACCGTCGCGTTCGCCGCTATATACAAGACTTGCGGCACGGCTCCAAGAGTATGTCATCAAACAGTTGAACGGACTCCACATATTTATTTGGCTGTTGAATTCAGCATCAGGAGTGTTCACTGTCATACCTTGAATACGGTTGTGCCAGTAGTCAACCAATTTATTGAATTCCTTTTCTGCAACTGCATACGAAGGAATTTCCTTTTGGGCTTTCTTGCCTTGTTTTGAACCCTGACCAATACCCATAATTACGACGAATTCCTTTGATTCGCCTGCTTTCAAAGTGATGTCGGTCTGCAACGTACCACAACCGTTGTCGCCTTCGGCCAACGAGCCGTTGCATTTTCCTTGTTCAACTACAAGCGGATTGTTGTATGAACGGTAAGGGCCGATGAATTTCTCACGGTCGGTGTCGAAGCCTGTAACTTCGGTGCCAACCATTGTGATGAACGTATTTTTCTGACCAGCGTCGATTTTTTCCTCTATTTCCAAATGAGGATTGATACAATGGTTGATGATACCGTCCTTGTAAGTCATCTTCATAATATATTGTGTATATTGAAGATTGATAAGGTCCATCCATAATTGCCAGTGGCTTGCGTACTCAACGTAGGTGAACAAGCTCAACTTACGAGTTTTTTTGCTATTGTTGGTAAGTTTCACCATCCAACATTCGTATTGTTTGCCAAGTGGCACGAAATACGTTGATTTCATAAGAATGTCGGAATATTCTGACTCGATGATTGAATACGCGCTACCGTGACGGCAGGTTGTCTTGTATTCTTTCAGCGACTTGCTTACAGGTTGCCAAGCGGTGCTCCAATAATCCTTGCTGTCGTTGTCGCGAACATATACGTAGCGTCCTGGTTGGTCCATAGGGATTGTGTTTGGACGGAAACGCATAAAACGACCTTGAGCTGCCGATTTGTAGAAACTGTATCCACCTGCATTGTTTGTAATCAACGCACCATAGGTTACGTCTCCTAAATAGTTACTCCACGAGCGAGGAGTGTCGGGACGAGTAACAACGTACTCTTTCCTTTCGTCATCAAAATATCCGTACTGCATAGAAAAATTTAGTTTTACTTGTTATTAAAAAGTTCACAAATTTATGAATTATTCCAATACAAATAACAGCACGCTTAAAAATAAAAATAGATTTAATGCAAGTCGCTCTTTTTACCAATATCAAGAAAGAATAATTTGATAATTTTTATATCTTTGGGCACTGAAAAAAACAAAGTACTAACATTTAACATTTTATACAATGCAAACAATTGACAACTACAAATTTGCAGGCAAAAAAGCAATCGTTCGCGTGGACTTCAACGTTCCACTTGACGAAAATGGTAAAATCACTGACGATACTCGTATTCGTGGTGCTCTTCCTACATTAAAGAAAGTTTTAGCTGACGGCGGCGCATTAATTATTATGTCGCACATGGGTAAACCAAAAGGTAAAGTAAACCCTAAAATGTCGTTGAAACAAATCGTTGACGCAGTTTCTAAAGCACTTGGCGCTCCAGTAAAATTCGCTCCTGATTGTGCAAACGCTTCAGCTGAAGCAGCAGCATTGAAAGCTGGCGAAGTTCTTATGTTGGAAAACCTTCGTTTCTATCCAGAAGAAGAAGGTAAACCTGTAGGCATCGAAAAAGACGATCCAAACTACGACGCTGCTAAGAAAGAAATGAAAGCAAAACAAAAAGAATTTGCTAAAAAATTGGCTTCTTACGCTGACTGCTACATTATGGACGCATTCGGTACAGCTCACCGTTCACACGCTTCAACAGCAGTTATCGCCGACTACTTCGACGTTGACAGCAAAATGTTGGGCTACTTGATGGAAAAAGAAGTTAAGGCTGTTGACAATGTATTGAACAACATCAACCGTCCGTTCGTTGCAATCATGGGTGGTTCAAAAGTTTCAACAAAAATCGGTATCATCGAAAATTTGATGACGAAAGTTGACAAATTGATTCTTTGCGGTGGTATGACATACACATTCGCTAAAGCAAACGGCGGAACAGTTGGTTCGTCAATCTGCGAAGAAGATAAACTTGACTTGGCTCTTAACATTCAGGAATTGGCAAAGAAAAACAACGTAGAATTGGTACTTGGTTCTGATTCAGTTGTTACAAATGCATTCGATTTCGGTTCTATGTCGTTGAAACCAGGTGCACAAGTAAAAGTTTGTGCTTCGGGTGCAATCGAAGACGGTTTCGAAGGTTTGGATGCCGGACCAGAAAGCCAGAAAAAATTCGCTGACGCAATCAAAGGCGCGAAAACTATCCTTTGGAACGGTCCTGCCGGCGTATTCGAATGCGATGACTTCACTGCTGGTTCAAAAGCAATTGCAAACGCAATCGCAGCTGCCACAAAAGAAGGTGCATTCTCGTTGATTGGCGGTGGCGACTCTGTTGCTTGCATCAACAAATTCGGCTTGGCTGACCAAGTTTCGTACATTTCGACTGGTGGCGGTGCATTGCTCGAAGCTATCGAAGGAAAAACACTTCCTGGCGTTGCAGCAATCCGCGATGCGAAATAATTTTTGACGAATAATCCACCCCATTGCCCTATCGGACAATGGGGTTTGATCTAATAACTCATATTTTTATTAACCTAAAATTATACAAATATGAAAAAACAGATTTCAAAAACTAAAAACGAAGCATCAGTAACTTTCTCAATTTCAGCAGAAATGCTTAATGGTGCGAAAAAAGCCAGCGTTGTTGGTGAATTCAACAACTGGGACGTAAACGCAAACCCCTTCCGTATAACTAAAGGTGTCGGCAGTGTAAAAGTTGTAGTAGAAAAAGGTCGTGAATACCAATATAAATTCGTTATCAACGGCGAAACATGGGTTGACGATCCCGAAGCTGACAAATACGTAGGCAACGAATTCGGCGGAACTAACTCAGTGGTTATTCTCTAAGAATTCCTTATCACAAAGAAAAAGGCAATCCAAACGGGTTGCCTTTTTCTTTTTCTGACAAAATAAGTCTTACAATCCTAAACCCGACATTATTTCAGATGCATCGGGAATATTGCTCGTAGCGTTGTTGATTTCTTCTGTTAGATGAACAGAATTTTTTCATTACGAAAGCAGATAAATCCATTTTTTTAATTCCTAAACCTTTATTCTTCATTCTTAATTTCTATCTTTGCCGAAAACAAGTGGAATTATGAATAAAACGGTTCACACTCTTGACTTCGAAAAAATTCTTCGCATTCTGAAAGATACCGAAGATAAATATGTGTTTGAAAAAGTCAATCTGATTCCGAAGGAGGATGATTTGCTCGACAAACTGCAACGCTACGTAAACTACGGACAGGTCAATCGCAAAGCCGTTTTGGGAATCGACATCTATAAATATTCTTCGTATGAGGAATTTGCCCAGACGCTGGTTCCGTGCATGTTCAAACTGTTGTTCCGCGAAACAATAGACATGTGTTTCAAAAACCACGCATTTTTATTTCAGAAATACACCAAGGCGGAATTTGAGGAAAATTTTATCAGTACCGGCGATGGCGGATATGTAATGTTCGACAATCCGTTGCACGCGCTCTTGTTTGCCTGCAATTTTGCAATTGTGCTGCGTACGTACAACTCGTTCCACTTGTATCCGAAACTGCGAAAAATCGTGGGCGGCGCAAGCATCCGTTACGCAATCACATACGATAAGTTGTATTATTTCGACAAAAGTCACTACGGACGGGCAATCATCAACAATGCCCGTATTTTAAGCAAAGACACGCTCAACCGTTGCATTATTGACCAAAACGTGTACGATTGGTTCACGCTGAATATCGACGGTATGGAAAATCTTCAGCTTATCACCATAGACGACATTGCAAATATCTACGAAATCCAAGGTAGTTACGACACTCAAGTTCTTGACGAACACGAAGACGCAATTTTCGGGCACAACGTTTCGCGAACCACGGGAATCATCAATTCCGATGTGCTGAAAATTGGCGAAATCCATTCAAAGGAAACCAGCCTCAGCGTATATAACATCCACCTCCAAATTGTGAGCCGATGGAAACGAAGCGACACGGAACGAACGATTACCGTAAGTCTTGGAAATTTGAACACATCATCTTTAGTATAATATATGGAAACAGTTTTAAGCGGCATTCGCCCGACAGGAAATCTACATTTAGGAAATTATTTTGGTGCGCTGAAGAATTTCATCACCATGCAGAACGAATATAATTGCTACTTCTTTATAGCTGACTTACATTCACTTACAACACATCCTACGCCAGAAAACCTTCAAGGCAACGTGCGTCAGATTCTTGCTGAATATTTAGCGGCAGGACTTGACCCCGAAAAGGCCACAATCTATGTTCAAAGTGACGTGAAAGAGGTTATTGAGTTGTATTTATATTTGAATATGAACGCCTACCTCGGCGAATTGGAACGATGCACGTCGTTCAAGGATAAAATCCGCCAACAGCCACAAAACGTGAACGCAGGCTTATTGACGTACCCGACATTGATGGCCGCCGACATTCTTATTCACCGTGCCGCAAAAGTTCCTGTAGGGAAAGACCAAGAACAACATTTGGAAATGACGAGAACATTTGCCTTGCGATTCAACAGAATGTATAAAGTTGATTATTTCCCTGAACCACAAGCATTTAATTTCGGTAAAAATTTGGTAAAAATTCCGGGACTGAACGGAAACGGAAAAATGGGAAAATCCGAAGGCGAAGGCAATGCAATTTATTTGGCTGATTCGCCAGAAGCAATCCGCAAAAAAGTAATGAAGGCAAAAACCGATTCGGGACCAACCGAACCAAACCAAAAGAAACCCGAAGAAATCGAGAACTTATTCCACTTGATGCGCGCTGTGTCGAAACCTGAAACAGTGCAATATTTCGACGACTTGTATAATTCTTGCCAAATTCGCTACGGCGATATGAAAAAGCAATTGGCTGAAGATATGATTCAGTTTGTGGCTCCGTTCAGCGAGAAAATCAAGGCTTACGTTTCCGACAAGGATTATTTGGACAAGGTTGCAAAACTCGGTGCCGACAAAGCCCGCGAAAGTGCACAAAAAACCATCCGCGACGTTCGCGAAATAATTGGATTTAAAGCGTATTAGTCCTTTCAAAAAAAGGGACAACGATTAACATCGTTGTCCCTCCCCCTTAAAAACACACTATCTATGAAAAACTCTATCTGCTATAGTTAGGAGCTTCGCGCGTTATTGTCACATCGTGTGGATGACTTTCTGCATATCCGGCACTTGTGATTTTAACGAATTTCACATCGCGCAAATCTGCAATTGACGGTGCACCGCAATATCCCATACCAGAACGAAGACCACCAAGTAATTGATATATTTCTTCTGCCAATGTACCTCTATACGGAACACGGGCTACAATACCTTCGGGAACCAATTTCTTGGCATCGGCAACGTTTGATTGAAAATATCTGTCTTTTGAGCCTTGCTGCATTGCTTCCAAAGAACCCATTCCACGGTATGATTTGAATTTACGTCCTTCGTAAATGATAGTGTCACCCGGAGATTCTTCCAAACCTGCCAGCAACGAACCAAGCATTACGCAACTTGCACCTGCCGCCAAAGCTTTGACAATATCACCAGAATAACGAATACCACCGTCGGCAATAAGAGGAACGTTAGTACCTTTCAACGCTTCCGCCACATCGAATACGGCAGAAAGTTGAGGAACACCGATACCGGCAATGATACGAGTTGTACAGATAGAACCTGGACCGATTCCCACTTTTACCGCATCGGCTCCTGCTTCAACTAAAGCCTTTGCTGCTTCGCCAGTTGCAATATTTCCTGCAATAAAATCGATCTGTGGATACATCTGTTTTGCCTTACGAACAGTGTCTATAACGCCTTTTGAATGTCCGTGTGCAGTATCAACGACAACAACATCAACGCCAGCCTGTACCAACGCGTCAAGACGATCGAAAGTGTTTGCAGCCGTACCAATTGATGCGCCGACGCGCAAACGACCTTTTTCATCTTTACAAGCATGAGGATTATCAATTGCCTTAAAAATATCTTTGTATGTCAACAACCCCACCAAAGTACCTTTTTCATCGACAACAGGAAGTTTTTCTATTCTATATTGTTGTAAAATTTCAGCAGCTTTCGAAACTTCGTTTTGAGTTATGGTCACCAAATTATCCTTTGTCATCACTTCGGAAATATTTTTCGATCTATCCGAAACGAAGCGTAAATCGCGGTTTGTCACAATTCCGACCAATTTGCGTGCATTGTCAACAACTGGAATACCGCCAATTTTGAATTCCTGCATCAAATCGAGAGCATCGGCAACTTTTGCTTCGGGGGTAATGGTTACAGGATCGTAAATCATACCATTCTCGCAACGTTTTACACGTTTTACTTCCAATGCTTGTTGCTCAATCGTCATATTTTTATGGATAATGCCGATTCCACCTTCACGGGCAAGAGCGATAGCAAGACGAGAATCTGTAATCGTGTCCATTGCAGCCGAAACTATCGGGCAGTTCATTGTAATATTTCTAGTCAAGCGAGTTGTAATGTCCACTTGCGACGGCAACACTTCCGAATAACGAGGAACTATCAGCACGTCATCGAAGGTAAGTCCTTCTCCTATAATCCTATCCATTTTGTATGACATATCAAATTGTTTTTTTTATTGAGGGCAAATATACAACTTTTAGACATTCGCACCCGCCTATTTTATGAACATTATTTAAGACAACGACGTTATTTCTCACAAAAATCCGTCGTCACTTTTTGCAGAAATGCCTTCCCTTGCCTTATGGTTGTGTCTTGCAGATTATCTGTCGCGGAAATAATTTGTGAATTTGTATTGTCCCACGAAATAGCCTGATCATTTCGCATATATCCAAACCCTGTTTTAAATGCATAAAACACAAACGGTTTGTCGCCTCTCAAAATATCTTTACTGAAAGTAAATTCTTCAGACGGTAATTCAAGTTGGTTGCACAACATCATAGGAAAATCACATTGCGAAAGAATTTCTGTCACAATAGTGTCGTGCGTCACGGCTCCGCCCGTCCAAATCATTGGGATATGATATTTTTCAAGAGCGGATACAGGTTTTGGATCTTTAGAAATACGTGAACCGTGGTCGGAAATAAAGACCACAAGCGTATTATTCCACCATTTTTCGTTACGTGCCTTTCGCATGAAATCGCCGATACAGCTGTCAGTATAATGTACTGAATTTTGGAATTTTGAATAGTCGTCAACGCCATAAAATTTACTCTTCATCGGAACATCGTATGGCTCGTGACTGCTCAGAGTGTAGCAAACCGTAAAAAAGGGGTCCTTAGCATCTTTCATTTCTTCGAACATCCGATTAAATACGACATGGTCGTAAATGCCCCATTTTGCCGTACCTTCTTTTGAGTCAAAATCATATCGAGTAACACAATTTTCAAATCCGCCGTTTCGGAAATACGAGTTCATGTTTCCAAAACGAATATCTCCACCATGATACAACGAAAGATTATATCCTAACGAATCGAAAATCTTACTCAGATACGGTAATTTTTCTGCCTTTTCGGTATATTTTATAATTGCCGTTGTCGGTTGAGCCGGGTATCCACTCAGAATGGACACGATACCCATTTCGCTCTTCGTGCCACTGCTGTAACAATTTGAGAATAAAACACCAGAACGAGCGATAGAATCCAAATTTGTCGCAACGCTTTCTCCTCCTAAGACAGACAATTCCGGTGCAGTAAAACTTTCCAAAATAAATAGCAGCACGTTAGGTCTCTTTGTATTTAGCAAAGAAATAGGCTGTCGATGAGCGGAATGCAACAGGTCCGAACAAATTGAATCACATTCACTTTGTTCCATAAAAATGTCTGCCTTTTCTTTTCTACTATATCCAAACGAATACAAAAAATGCCAATGGTCGTTTATTGCCGCATGATTGGCAAACGGAACCGTGCTGAAATAGACAGAACCAGTTCGTAGTGCAGCCACGCCAAAACCGCCGCGAATTGGAATCACCGTCAGTCCCATTAAAACGATAAAAATCAAACTATTAGGAATAGAGATTTTATCGATTCCTGTCAGAATTGGTTCTACCAATTTTTTGTATAAACGATAAAATAAATATGCCAAAACGGCAAACAAAACCAACAATAACGCCGAGTGCCACAAAGGAATAGAAGAAAAAGCTTCTTTCGGCATTGATAGATATTGCAGAACTGAACAATCTGTCCTATATCCCCAATTTCGATACAATTCCGCATCAACCACGGTTAAATACGAAAACGGTATCAACACAATCAAAGTGACCGTTTTCATGGTTTTTTTTACAAAATTTTCAGGGTTTTGCGGGAATACAGAAATACACATAACCAACAGACTCATTTCCACAAGATACCCAAGCATGGAAACATCATGGCTGAATCCCGAAACAAACGTGTGCAGTGTAGTTGGGAAAGATACTGTAGTGGTCAAGGCATAATTATATATCAAGAAAAAAGCCCTGCTTGCCTCGAAAAACAGCAACCAGAATATTGCGTAAGCCAAACTATATGCCAATCGTCTCTTCATGCTGCTGCAAAAATACACATATTGAAATTTTGTATTGAATTATTTTGTAAAAAGTTTCTTACACCTTGATTTCCACATCATTTCGAGGATATTGAAAATTTTGATGAAAATATTCAAAGAAAAACAAAGACAATTCTCGAATTTTTGGAAAAATCATGTAACTTTATGACGTTTTTTGCAGTCTACATATTATAGGGTTTTTGCAAAAACGATTGTCTAATAAGAAACTACAATTGTATGAAAAAGATAATTATTTCACTCCTTGTTATTGCAGCTTCGTTGGAAGTTGTTGCACAGACATTTACCAGTGACGATTATAAAAAAGCGGGATGGATGACACTTCGTTTTTATGGAGGACAGCGCATTAGCTTGAAAGACCACTCTGCTCCAAACTGGTTGATTATGGACCACGGCGCCGGCTACGACTTCGATAAAGATGCCGATGGCAATACCGATTTAACAGGTGGCTGGTTCGACTGTGGTGACCACGTATTGTTTGGACAAACCTTTTTTTATTCAGCATACGTTGTACTAAAGGGTTATGATGCTTTTCCAGAAGGTTATGACGACTACTATTCATACAACTATAGCGGATACCAGGCTGCGGGAGATTTTTCTTGGGAAGGGAAAAAAGGACAGCCAAACGGAATTCCAGACGTGCTTGACGAGGTTAAGGCGGCCTGCGAATTTATGATTAAAGCAACACCAAATGGAAACACGTTCTACAGCCAAAAAGGCGACGGTAATGCCGACCATAAGAACTGGGTAACGTCAGTAAAGATGGCTACATTATCACGAAACGATGGCGGACAATCGGACGGACCTCGCAGTGTCGTTAAAAATCCTAACGACGGTTCAATGCCATCTTTCTGTGCGGCAACGTTAGCTCTTATGAGCCGCCTTTATGCTCAATTCGATCCTGATTTTGCGGAAACTTGTTTACAACATGCTAAATATGCTTATTCTTATGCAAGCGGGAAAAAAGGTGCATGTGCGGATGCAGGTAGCTTTTATCCTGCAAACACTAATATGTACACCGCATATATTTGTGCCGCTGCTGAATTGTATTGGGCGACCAATGACAACAGCTACAAACAGACCGCACTATCAAACAGCGGACAATTAAAAGACTACAACTGGGCATTTGGATACAACAACAACTATGATGTTGCCGCATACAACCTTGCTATGCTTGGCGACAGCAATGGTGCTGAATGGCTGGAATTCTACGTGACAAACTATTACAAAGGGAAAACATCTAATGGCATTTTTCAAATAAGCGACAATTGGGGAACATTCCGATACCTTGGAAATGCAGCTTTTGTTGTCGCACTATACAACAAATATAAGGGAAATACGAGTATTGACACTTTTGTTACCGACCAAGTTGATTTTATCATGGGGAAAAATGCTGCCAACATGTCTTGTATCGTTGGGTTCAAGCCAAGTAGCGGTTCTTACACCTACTTTAGTCAGCCTCACCATAGAAATGTGTATCTAAGCGATGGTAATAACAATAGCAATTTATCTATTCCAAGTAGAAATACCCAATTCGGATTTTTGGGCGGAGGCTCGGGATACAATGTCAATACACTAAAAAATGCGAAAGCAGATGAATATACAATTACCGAAGGTGGTGTTGACTACCAAGCTGCTTTAGTTGGTGCGTTTGGATATATAAATTCATTTTTAAGTCCTATAGATCCAAACAAATTCGGTCATCCGACTCCAGACCTTGGACCAGAGTTGACATTGTGCGGTACGGGTAGTGCTACGATTACGGCAACGGTTGATTTATCGAATCTTGAACAAGGAGAGCAAGTTACCTATAAATGGTATAAGGGTAGCACACTGCTTTCTCAACATAACGGCAAGACAAGCATTACCGTTACCGAAGCAGGAACATATACTTGCGAATTGGTTGAAACGACCGGTAGTGACTGGACAACAAGTGGCAAAGTCGTGGTTTCGGCTACATTGCCAGATGTTGCCATTGGCGACGATGCGGAATTGTGTAAGGTTACTTCGGCTACATTCTCTACCGATGTTGCTGGCGATGGAATTACCTATACTTGGTATAAAGATAATAAAGTAATTTCAGGTGCAACCACAAATTCTTATACTGCATATTCCGGTGGAACATATAAACTTACTATTAGTGCTTCGGGTTGTGCAAGCAAATCTGACGAAGCGGTTGTAACTTCGCAACTTCCTATAGTCGTGGGCGACACGATTTGTTCGGCAGGCACGGCTACTCTTTCTGTGACTACGTCTGGCGAATATTCATGGTATTCAGTTGCAGAGGAAGGCAATGCATTGGCTTCCGGCTCTACCTATTCTCCGAATATTACGAAAACAACTACATATTATGTACAAGATGCTAGTTCGTTGAACACGACAGCAGGACCTTCTCAATCAAATCTTACCAATAGTCGAACGTATGGTACCGCATCGGTGTATTTTAAACTTTCAAGTGCTGTTCAGATAACACAAATGTCAGTAGTGTATGGGTCTATTTATTATGGAAGTCAGCAAGCGTTATCAGTAACCGTAGGAGGAAAAACATACACTTCAGCTAAACAAAATGTTCAAAATGCTGGAAAATATACGTTCTCATTTGAAAGTAATCCTATCATTCTTTCTGCGGGTTCTTATACAATGGAACTAAAGCCAGACAATGCAGGTTTCACATATTATACGAATCTTAATTATTCAGGATTTCAACATTCTGACATAATTCTTTTTAATAACAATAATAATAATGATTATGGATTCCCTGGCACATACGATTGGAAAATCGTAGCGGGTTCAACCTGTGCAAGAACTCCTGTATTTGCTGTACTTGACCCAGACAATCCAAATTGTGCGGGCGATACCGAGGCACCGTCGGTTCCTGGCACAATCACCGTAAGCAACATAACTACAAATTCGGCTTCTGTTTCGTGGGGCGCTTCAACCGACAATACTGCGGTTACGGGCTACGACGTGTACGTAAACGGAACAAAATTGCAGTCGGTTACGACAAATTCTATCAATTTGTCTGATTTGAGCGACAATACAGAATACACAATCAAAGTTCGTGCATACGACGAAGCAGGAAATCTGTCGGAATTCAATACCGAAAAATCATTTACGACACTTAAATCTACAGTTACGCAAAGCATTTCGCTTTCGGCAGGCTGGAACTTGATTTCGTTCTACGTTTTGCCTGAAGATGCAAGTATAACTAATGTATTCGGAAGCAACATAAGTAAGGTTTCTATTGTGAAGAACAACGACGGGTTTTACAAACCGAGCAAAGCCGACAAATTGCAAAGTTTAACTGAATTTGAATATGGTCAGGCATACCTTGTAAAGGCAAATTCAGCGTTCTCAATCTCGGTTGAAGGCGTTGCTCCTACATCGACTACAATTTCGTTGAAAGCCGGCTGGAATTTGCTGGGTTATCCAAAGACAACGGAAGCAAACGCTTCGAACGTTTTGTCGGGCATAGCCGGTAAATACACCGAATTGAAGGATTTGTCATCGTCACAAACAACATTGAAACCAGGCAAGGGATATTACATCAAAATGAATTCCGATGCATCGGTAACGATTGGAAATTAATAACGTAGAGACGCGATTAATCGCGTCTCTACAAAATAATCAATTGATATATTTAGGAAATAAAAAAAGAAGATGCAGAATCCTCTTGCATCCTCTTTCCACAAACACCATGAAAATAAATGTTATACCAAAACCGAAAGGAATCGTGCACGAGCGCCGTCAACGGTTCTTACCGCATGCGAAATCGAGGAATTGAAAAAAACACTATCACCTTCTCGTAGCACAACTTTTTCATCTTTAAAATGAACTTCCATCGTGCCATCAAGAACATACAAGAATTCTTGTCCTTCGTGCGAACTGAATTGTACATTTTCGTCGCTCGCATCAACTGTCACAATAAAGAAGTTAGCCTTTTTCCCGACAAAATCCGACGCCAATGCTTGATATTTGTAACGTTTATGACGTTCAACACTTACGCCCTCGCCTTTTCGCGTAACGGAGAAGTTATGTTCCGTCGGGTCTTCGCCAGTAAGAAGCATTTTTACGTCTACATTATATAATGACGCAATTTTCAAGATTGAACTAACAGGAATATCAATATGTCCTGATTCATAATCCTGATACTCATATTTATTGATGCCCATTTTTTTAGCAGCATCTTCCATAGAATAGCCACAAGCCTCGCGAGCTGCGACAATTCTTTCTGCGATTTCTTCCGTCTGTTCTCTCATAATGTATCTTTTTAAATTTGTAATCCACCACAAATAGGAATAACCTGACCTGTCACATAACTTGCCAAATCGGAAGCCAGGAACGTACAAACCTTTGCAACTTCGTCTACCGAACCTGCCCTACGCATAGGAATACGTTTTTTCCATTCTTCCAAAACATAGTCTGGCAACTGGGCCGTCATATCCGTCATGATAAAACCAGGAGCGACTGCATTACAACGAATGTTGCGAACGCCAAGTTCCTTTGCTATCGACTTTGTAAAACCAATTATTCCCGCTTTCGATGCTGAATAGTTTGCCTGATTTGCATTGCCGGCAATTCCCACAACCGAACTGAGACTGATGATGCTTCCTTCGCCTTGTTTCCACATTATAGGCTGAACAGCTTTCGTCATGCTGAACACCGACTTCAAATTGACATTGATAACGGCATCCCATTGTTCTTCGGTCATACGTTTCAACGCCGAATCTTTAGTAATTCCAGCATTATTGACCAATATATCAATCTTACCAAAATCAGTTACAACTTGATTTACAAGTGATTGTGCATCAGCAAAATCGGCTGCATTCGAAGCGTAGCCCTTAACCTTTTTGCCGAATTGTGAGATTTCTTTTTCTGTCGCTTCCATTACGTCGTTCCGCTCCAGATCGGTAAAAGCTACATCGCATCCTTCCGAAGCGAACATCATTGCTATCGCCTTTCCAATTCCACGATTTGCTCCCGTAATAAGAGCGACTTTATTTTCCAATAAACCCATAGTCTCTGCATTTTATCTATGCGAATATAGAAATTTTTTTTCGGATTCACCATACTTGGTCGAATAAAATACAAATTCTCCTATACCGAATGCGTTTGCAAATAGAGATTCTCTGATCAGAAACAGTTACCACGAATGCCGGAGCTTCGCCGTTTACAAGGATTTGACCGTTTACGATTGTAACCGCTGAGCATGATTTGAGAAATATACTTTCTAAAATTAGTCTTTTCGTGAAGAAATCATTCCAATTTTTCTAAGCTATTCTTCACCTCTCAATTTATTTCTATCGATACTTTTTTCAAAAAATCTAAAAACCAACATAATTTTTTTTCTCGTGAGAATTTTCCTTTTGGGGAATGTAATTTGTAGCATTATGTGG